>NZ_JBHZRX010000001.1:0-701982 GCF_043641945.1 Yoonia maritima
ACGGGCGAGAGTGACATTCCTGAATTGCAGATGGGTGACATTTTAGCTTTGCGGCTACAATTACGTATTCGCATAATCAGTATTATGTTAACTTTGGTACTTGCTCAGATCATAGTTGTTACACACCGTAATATTCGCAGTGCCATTTTACGTATTGTACGACCCCATCAGCAACGCTGGTCTGTGGTGCGTAACCAGTTAGCTTGCGAAGCAAGCTGTTGTCGGCCCAAGTCGCAGGAACATCGCCGGGCTGCATTGGGAGCATTTGTTTTTGTGCTACGTGGTTCGACGCACGTTCGATGGCTCCGATAAAATCCAACAGCTGCACGCTCTCGCCATTGCCAACATTTACAACTCGCCACGGAGCAACTGGTGACAGACTGTCACCATCCGGAATGACGCCGTCCTTCGGACGCTCTGGTACTGCCTCGATCAATAATCTAATACCGCGCACGAGATCGACAACGAAAGTAAAGTCGCGCTTCATGTTACCGTGGTTAAACACCTTGATCGGCTTTCCTGCCATGATCGCGCTCGTGAACAAATACGGCGCCATATCTGGGCGGCCCCAGGGCCCATACACTGTAAAGAACCGGAACATCGTCACAGGCATGTCAAACAGATGCGCGTAGCTATGAGCCATAGCTTCTGTCGCTTTTTTTGTGGCCGCATAATAGGACATTTGGTGATCAACTTGATCTGTCTCGCGATACGGCATTTTGGTGTTTGCACCATAAACCGAACTCGTTGACGCAAGAAGCAAATGCTTTGGTGGAAACGCACGTGCGGCCTCTAATAACTCAAATGTTCCCAATAAGTTAGCTTCGGTATAAGCGCGCGGATTGTCGATTGAGTATCGTACACCAGCTTGAGCGGCCAAATGGACGACTGCGTCAAAACGATGTGTCTCAAATAGCCCCATCAAGAGGCCTGGCTCTTCTACCCTGCCCGTCACACTGGTATATAGTTCGCGCTCGCGCAACTGGTCTTCACGGGCCTGTTTTAACGCTGGATCGTAATAGTCATTGTGGCTATCTAAACCAACGACTTCAAAGCCTTCGTCAAGCAAAAGCTTTGAAAGATGGAAGCCGATAAAGCCGGCAGCGCCGGTCACCAAAACTGTGCGTTTCTGCATTAATCTACCTCAAATAAATCGCGCGTGTATACTTTGTCAGCAACATCGCTGAGGTCAGCCGACTGCCGGTTTGCAAGGATCAAGTCTGCGTCCGATTTAAACGCCGCCAAATCATTCACAACGGGGCTATTAAAGAACTGGTCGTCGTCTAGAACCGGCTCGTAAACGATGCATTTAATACCCTTAGCCTTGATACGCTTCATAATGCCTTGGATTGAACTGTCTCTGAAGTTGCTCGAACCGGCCTTCATTACCAAACGATAAACACCAACTGTCTTTGGCATTTTTGCAATAATTTGATCCGCGATAAAATCCTTGCGCGTCCGGTTGGATTCAACGATCGCACCAATGATATTTTGAGGTACTTGATCATAGTTGGCCAGTAACTGCTTGGTATCTTTAGGTAAACAGTAACCGCCATAACCGAATGATGGATTATTATAATGCGTGCCAATCCGTGGATCGAGGCTAACACCTTCTATCACCTCACGCGAGTTTAAACCGTGTGCAATGGCGTAACTATCCAACTCGTTAAAATAGGCCACTCGCATTGCCAAAAATGTGTTTGAAAACAATTTTATAGCCTCTGCCTCTGTAGAATTCGTGAACAGAACAGGCATGTCTTTCTTAATGGCACCTTCAACCAACAGATTAGCAAATCGGCGCGCGTTGTCAGTATGGGATCCGACCACAATCCGCGATGGATGCAAGTTGTCATAGAGCGCCCTACCCTCGCGCAAAAACTCTGGCGAAAACATAATATTCTCATAACCAAGCTGTTCACGCAGTTGGTTAGTAAAACCGACCGGCACAGTAGATTTGATGATTATGACAGCCTTGGGTGCAATTTCGTGAGCTTGTCGTGCAACCGCTTCAACGCTTGAAGTGTCAAAATGATTGGTGCGGGGATCATAGTTGGTTGGCGTCGCGATAATGACGAAATCAGCTTCACCGTAAGCAATACTAGGGTCGGTCGTTGCCGATAAACTCAGCTTTCTTGTCGCTAGAAAATCGGTGATATCATCGTCCTCGATTGAGGATTTCCGAGCGTTAACCGCAGCCACACGGGACTGGTCAACGTCAATTGCCGCTACATTATATTTTTGTGCAAGCAATACTGCGTTTGACAGACCGACATAGCCTAACCCTGCGACTGCAATCTTCATGGCTGTGTTACCTCGATATTGGTTATCGTTATTAAATTATTGATCTTAAATGGACTGACTGTCTATTCAGAGTTATCCCACCGAACGACATAATCTCCTTGCTGCGCATTCTGAATGCGCTCAGTTGGATTTGCTCCCTTTGTCTTTTGAATGACGTAGTATAAATACCATCGCCCCATAAGACCTCTCGCTCTAAATCGTGCCCCCCTCTTTCCGGTGTCGTCCACCTGAATAACATCCATTGTAGGGTCGAATGGAACGGCGGCACACGTCTTGACCTCACATCCACGCGAATCTTGCCAATAACGCCACACCAATTCTGGACTAAATTGATAAAACCCATGGCCTGCCCAGCCCGACATGCCATTTGTAGAAATGAATATTCCATCATCCTTTAACATATGAAAAACATTATCTAATGCTTGCGGTGTGTTAAACACATGCTCAAGCGTGCCACCGTCAAGTATTACATCAAACTTCCTTCGCAGCGCTTTTGGCACGGGCTCATTCATGTCGTGGGTATGGTCGCAGCCTTCATAGTCCGAAAAATCCATCGACGACATCTTGGGAAAGCCAACGGCAGATAGAAACGTTTCGGCAAATCCGTCTTCTTGTTCATAACCGGGTATATCGGTGGAGAGACCATGCTGCCTCAGTGCTCGACGCGTGATAGTTCGCCATTTTGGCTTCAGGCGAAGCCCCTGCCGCCCAAGCATCACTCCATTTTTTTTTCCTTTCAGGAGTGGTGCCGTTTCCAGTAATTGTAGTGCAAGTGCCGTATCAACGCCCATCTAACGTCCTCAAAAATTGTTTTGGGCAACACTTGGTCCGACCCAAGTACTGAGTGTCTTGAATGCCTCGTCGCCAACTAAGACTTATAAAGGCGGAACCTAGCCAAAACCATAGCAAGCCATCACAAATTCGGGTTTTCTTATTACCGCGAAAAACGTACCTTTGCATAACTCAAGATGAAATGGCTAATCCAATTGCAAGACAATCCGCCGTCCGATGACAATGATGACTTAGAAGAGCGTGCCGGTAACGCGAGTTCTGAGATCTTGCCGTTTTGGTTCTCAGAGCTTTCTCCTGGTGGTTCAGGTAGCGGCTTCCTTGAGAAAACAAATCGTCATTCCTTGATGTTCGTTAAACGGATGCGGCCAGTTCTTTTGGTTAGCTTCGATAACCTTTCCAATGTTTCGGATTCTAGTTCAGAGCGGAGCCCATGGGCCTATAAATTTGCAATGGACCACAACGTTTCGCATCTTGGTGTATTTGCGCATGGCAAGATGTGGTATCGAGATCCAGCCCTGATCTCTCGAATGGAACAACTTGCCGAGACAGGTTTTTTTGCTGGCTATGAACGGGTCGTATTTGCGGGTTCTTCTATGGGGGCGTTTGCTGCTCTTGTTTTCGCATCCCTTGTACCCGGCGCTCATGTCTTGGCGTTCAATCCACAAAGCACACTTGATCCGGAACTTGTCCCTTGGGAAAAACGCTATTGGATCGGAAGACGGCAGGATTGGACGCTACCATTAAGCGATGCTAAGGGGGCTTTGGACCGTTGCGGTCCTGTCAGCGTCTTCTATGACCCCTACTATGCACCTGACCGCATGCATTATGAGCGTATACAAGGACCCAATGTAACACCTTACAAATGTTGGTTCTCAAATCACAAATCAGCTGTCTTCTTACGCAAGATTGACGCACTGAAACCGCTCATGTTTGAGGGGTTGTTTGGTGAAATTACTCCATCAATGTTCTATGAGTTATACCGACGTCGCCGGACCCTTCCCTGGTATTCTGGTTCACTGCAAAAATACTTCACTAATACCAACCGCGATCATATGGCTAAAGTCGTCCGCATGAATTTTAGACGTCTAAAGCGAGAGGCACAGTGAGCTCCCCGTACACAATTATTCATGGCGGCTTCCACAAGACTGCGTCGACATTCATGCAGCGTATTCTGCATCGAAATAAAGGCTACATGAAGAAACAGGGAGTGTATTACGTCCACCATCGACATATGCGCAAGCAATTTACCGTGCCCTGCCAGTCCAATGCCTATATGCACGCAGGCGTCCACAGAAATACCGTAATCAATGACCAACAACTTCGCGAAATCACGCGTGAATTCTTTGCGCCAATCCGAGAGGCAAAACCACGCCGGTTAATTCTTAGCGATGAGAACCTTGCAGGGCATTGTGGCCATTGCGTGAAGTTTGGGCAGCTTTATCGCTTTCGTGATCCATTCATGAAAGTAACTGCTGGCGAAATTCCATATTCAGTTCGCGAAGTTCATCTGGCTGTACGCAATTATGCCGATTTTTTCGCTGCTGCTTACGTCGAATACGTTAGAGCCCTTCAAGAGAACAGTCCTGATTTTATTTTCCCGCAAACCATGACAGAAAAAGTGTTCAAACTACTGCCGGGCTGGGTCGGTGTCATAGACAGAGTGAAAGTCTATTTTCCTGAGGCGCAAATTTATGTTTGGACATTCGAAGATTTTCGAAGTGACCCGCTTCTAGCTAATCAAATTCTTTCAAATCTAGCTGGTAGCGATGTTGATGTAAGGAAATTCAAGAACCCCAAAGACTCGAAGCAGCGCCCTTCTGCATCCGCGCGTGCAATGGATGAAATTCAAGGTCTTGTTTTGTCCGATGGAATTGCAGAAGCTTCAAAGCACATCCGTGAAATACAAGAAAGGTTTCCGCGCAACAAAGAAAACAAGGGTTTCGATCCGTGGTCGGAGTGGGAGCGTCATCACCTGTCCAACCTTTATGAAAAAGACCTGGCCCGCCTTTCAAAGGATTCTGCCATCACGATAGTACGGCCGAAACCGCTATTTTCGTAACCGATTAGCAAGCGGGAATTATTGAAACTAATTCCCTTTTCTCCAAGCGGTTAAAAGTGATAAAGAAATGATATGACACGAACTATCCTTATCCTAAATGGCCCAAACCTAAACCTTCTTGGCACACGTCAGCCAGAGGTTTATGGCCCGACTACATTGAATGATGTCGAAGAACTTTGCCAAGCAAAGGCGAAGCAGCTCAATGTTGAGATTGAGTTTGCGCAAAGCAACCACGAAGGTGTACTTATCGACCTGCTTCATGCCGCGCGCGGCAAGCACGCCGGGGTCATCTTGAACGCTGGTGCATATACACATACATCTGTGGCGTTGATGGATGCCATATCAAGTATCATGTTACCTGTCATCGAATTACACCTTTCGAACATCCATGCGCGTGAAGCGTTCCGGCAGACTTCGTATATTTCGAAAGTCTGTGTCGGCCAAATCTGCGGGTTTGGTGCGTCCGGGTATCCACTGGCGATGCAAGCACTAACCGACTATTTGGGAGAGCCAGCATGAGAAGCCTCGTTGATCAGCTATCACGGTTGACCAACGCGAGTTCCGTCGAAGAGCTTTGGAAACTTCATACTCAACAGATGGAAGCGTACGGCTTTGATCGGTTGATGTACGGTTATACCCGCTATCGCACTTCGAGCTCTCTTGGTGATCCGCAAGATTGGGTCCTATTGTCGTCGCAGACACCAGAGTACATGAAGGTCTTCTTTGACGAAGGCTATTACTATCACGCGCCGATGCTAAAGTGGGCCTTGGCAAACGATGGCGCATGCAGCTGGCGCTGGATGATGGAAATGGGCCGTATTGATAACCTGACGCCAAGCGAATTGCGCGTTATGGAATTCAATCGAAGAATGAACGTTACAGCCGGTTATACGGTGAGCTTTCGGTCAATTTCGGAACGCACTAAAGCAGCGATTGCTTTGACGGCCCGTGCCGGGATTACCCAAGATATGGTCGAACAGACTTGGGCAAAGCACGGCGATGAAATTATCGTCATGAACAACGTCATGCACCTTAAGCTGCTTACCCTGCCCTACACCGGCGAACGTCACCTGACGAAACGTCAACGCGAAGTCTTGCAGTGGGTTGGCGATGGTAAGACAACACAGGACATTGCGGTCTTGCTGGGCCTGACACCCGCGACGGTAGAAAAACATCTCCGCCTCGCAAGAGAAGCGCTTGATGTGGAAACCACCGCTCAGGCCGTTCTTAAGGCCGCATTCTATAACCAGATGTTTGTCATGGACGCTGAGCCAAAGTGAGCATGATCGGTCGACTGCCGGCGAACTGAATGTAAGTCAGTGGATCAGGAAACGTTAACGATCTTTCCTTTGACGCAAGGGAAAACGTTATAAAAATGCGAGAGGTCAGGTTTCCCTGACTTTCGTAACGTCACGTCATTTGCCACAGTATAGATGTTCCGTGAGTGGTGGCCTTAGGCCTGGGAACAGCGGATTGAACCCCTTGCGATTTCAAGGCCCTGCAATCCGTGCCGGTTAATCCGGACGCTGGTGCCAAGGGTTTGCCCGAAAGCATCAGCACCCCTGATGATTGTGTGCCCTCGTCCCGAAATTGGGCGCGCATTAATCAAAGCGGCACCGTGTCTTTTCCCGAGCACGGTGCCGCGTCATCATTTACATTTAGTTGCCCTAGATGCTGTCGACATACATAGGCTCGAGATAGTCGGCGTACATATCGGGAACTTCGTCAATAGTATCATAGGTTGTCACAACTGGCCCCGTCTCAGCATACTCAGTTACCTGGAATTGCCACGGATCGCTGCCATCAACGTCTTTTTCGATCCGTGCAGCCTTTTCACCATCGTCAAAGAAGACGTAAATTTCGTCTCCATTGTCGAGCGCTGTAGCGGAAATCTCCACGTTCCATCTGGCGCATAGGCGTACATCTTTGCAGCCCAGTCATATGCCCCACCCGTACCGTCGTCGGTGTCCATCCGAATAACGAGCGATAACGTACCGTCTTCATACTGTGCATTGCGTGATGAGCCATCGTCATAAAGAGTAGTTGCTTGCGCGATTTTGCCATTTTCGTCGTAGTTGAAGACAATCGAATCCCAATTAGAGCTATCTTCGAGATCCTGCTTTACGGTCTCCTGTCGAACTCCATCGGTATAGTATTCATTTTTCACGACACCGTTATCATATACGGTCTCGCGATGCTCGACCTGACCTGACGTGTCGTAATATGTCTCTATGCTTTCCCAAGCGTATGCGCCCGGGTCACCGTTTGGTGCCTCCCATGGAGCAAAGCCATCCTACTGAATTGTTCTCGACCGCACGCCATCATCAAAGATTTCGAATTTATATTGACCATTGTCATACGCCGTTAAGCGATCTGCGATTTGACCAAATTCGTCATAGGTGGTCTCAATGCTATCCCAAGAATATTGGTTGTCTGTATCTGTAATGATTGTAGAGCTCATATTTGTGTATCCACTTTGAATGTACGCACAACGCATGATTGGACATCTATACCTTAGTGAAACCGTTAAAATAGCTCTTCAGACAAAAAATGGGGCTCTCTGAACCGATCAGAGAGCCCCACTAAATTACTAATTAGATTAGACTATTAGCCGTTCAGCTTTGCAACTTCTGCTGCAAAATCTTCTTCGACTTTTTCGACGCCTTCGCCAACTTCAAGACGGGCGTAGCCAGTGATTTCCACGCCAGCTTCTTTGGCTGCATCTGCAACTGTCAGGTCTGGGTTCACAACGAACTGTTGGTTCAGCAAAGTGATTTCAGCCATGTATTTCTTCATACGGCCAACGATCATCTTTTCGATCACAGCTTCTGGCTTGCCAGATTCACGTGCGATGTCCATCTGAACTTGCTTTTCTTTCTCGACCACTGCTGGGTCAAGATCAGCTTCAGACAGGGACGCAGGGTTTGCAGCAGCGATGTGCATTGCAACCTGGCGGCCGAATTCTTCGTTGTCGCCGTTCAGCGCAACAAGAACACCGATGTTACCCATGCCAGGTGCAGCAGCGTTGTGCACGTAAGTCACAACAGATGTGCCTTCGAGCGCAGCCATGCGGCGAACCGACATGTTTTCGCCGATAACAGCAACTGCGTCAGTCACAGTTTGCTCTACTGACTTACCGTTCATGTCAGCAGCTTTCAGGCCGTCAATGTCAGACACGCCCAAAGCAACATTTGCGATACCTGAAACCATTTTCTGGAATTCAGCGTTTTTCGCAACAAAGTCAGTTTCCGAGTTCACCTCAACAGCGACACCTTTGCCGCCAGATACAGCAACCGCGACCAGACCTTCAGCAGCCGTACGGCCGGATTTCTTAGCAGCTTTTGCAAGACCTTTGGTGCGCAGCCAATCAACCGCAGCTTCCATGTCGCCATCAGTTTCTGTCAGCGCTTTTTTCGCGTCCATCATGCCTGCGCCAGTGCTGTCGCGCAGTTCTTTCACCATTGCAGCGGTGATTGCCATGTTACTTCTCCTTAAACGGAATTCATTGATCTGCGGGAGGGGGAATAAGCCCCCTACCCGACCGTTTTGTGACGCTTATTCAGCAGCTGCTTCTTCAGCAACGACTTCTTCTGCGAACTCTTCCATTGCGCCCATGTCAACGCCAGCTGCACCCAGCTGAGCGGACATACCGTCAAGCGCTGCACGTGCAGCCAGATCGGTGTAAAGCGCGATGGCGCGTGCCGCGTCGTCGTTACCTGGGATGACGTAGTCTACGCCGTCAGGTGAGCAGTTGGTATCAACAACAGCTACCACAGGGATGCCCAGTTTCTTAGCTTCTGCGATTGCCAGATCTTCTTTGTTGACGTCGATGACGAAAATCAGGTCAGGAACGCCGCCCATTTCGCGGATACCGCCAAGGGATGCTTCCAATTTGCCTTGCTCACGTTCCATGCCAAGACGTTCTTTCTTGGTCAGGCCAGCAAAGCCAGTTGCCGACGCTTCGTCGATCGCTTTCAGGCGGTTGATGGACTGCGAAACAGTCTGCCAGTTAGTGAGCGTGCCGCCCAACCAACGGTGGTTCATGTAGAACTGCGCAGATTTCTCAGCAGCTTCCATGATTGGCTTTGCAGCTTGACGCTTTGTGCCAACGAAAAGAACGCGGCCGCCTTTTGCGACTGTGTCACGGATAACTTGCAGAGCCTGGTCCAACATTGGAACAGTCTGTGTCAGGTCCATGATGTGGATGCCGTTACGAGAGCCGTAGATGTACTGACCCATTTTAGGGTTCCAGCGTGCGGTCTGGTGACCAAAGTGTACGCCTGCTTCAAGCAGTTGGCGCATGGAGAACTCAGGAAGAGCCATGTCTTTTTTCCTTTTCCGGTTTCAACCTCAGCGGGGAATTAGCGTGATGCCAACCGGTGGATCCTTTGGGATTTCTCCCCATTGGACCCGCCCCCGCCTGTGGGATTAAGTGCGTGCGCTTTAACTCGGGTTTCGGCCAGAGGCAACCCTTGAGGTGCCTTCGGTTAGAGTATTTTTAGCAAACAGGCATAAAATCTTATAAAAAGACCCGTTCAATGAACCAATACGCGCCAACTGCGGCGATTGCGACCGATGCTGGAATAGCGACAAGGCGTCTATATGCATCGATTTGGTCGCGAAAGTGAATGGACGCAGTGCATAGCACAAAGACCATCGCCAATGGCGCGGCAAATAGCCAAACGGGGCCCTCAATTAGGGTTTGGAGTGGAATGGGGTTCAGCGCAACAAGCACAAGCGCCACAATCAACATAACCGCATATAAGGCGAAACCCTGCCCAACTTCATTCGCGCCACGGTCAATACGCAATGCTTGCCAAACGCAAAGGAACATAACTGCGATGACAGCAAGCTGTCCGACCTCCACCCCAATATTAAAGCCGATTAGGGCTGGGATGAATGCGTTTTCTGGCAGCCCAAATTCAGCCAACACCGATGCAAAGCCAAGGCCATGCAAAAGCCCGAAGCCAAACACGACAAACGGACGCCAGCGGCTGAGCCCCTTGGTGAATATATTCTCGACTGCAACGAACACGATGGATGCGGCGATAAGTGGCTCAACAATACTGCCAGGCAGCACGACATACCCAAGCGCGGCCAAAGCAAGCGTCAGAGTGTGTGCGACCGTAAATAACGAGACTTGCGTCAAAAGCGGACGCATGTGCGCCGACAAGAAAAACAAACCAAGCACGAACAGGATGTGATCCAAGCCTTTTGGCACGATGTGGTCGAAGCCAATCGGGATGTAGGCCGCAAAGACTTGCCATCCGCTTTGCGCAGAACCACCGCTGATTAGGAATGGCTCGGATAGTTCGCCACCAGCTACCGTTCCGGTGTACGGTTCATTTGCCACACCATTTTGCCGAACAATCAACGTGCCATAAGCAGTATCCCAGCCGACTTGAAAACGCTCCGCACTTACTGGGTAATCGCCGATCAGACTTAGACGCGTCATACGCACAACACGGCTATCCTCGGCGGCGAAAACGACCGTGCCATTATCGCGCAACGTGACTGGCGTGCCGTCGGCCTCAAAAGTGAAATTAGATAAGAATTGCGGCATGTAGACACTGAATTTTTCTGTAATTTCTTGCGGTGAAAGCGCACGTAGAGCGTCGTAATCTTCGACATTGGCCGCCGCATCCGTGTCTTCGACGCTACTTAGATCAACGCCAGCAAGCATTGCTTCGGCGTTCACTTCGATCTCGATCGTGACGACGCCATCATCAGCGGTCAGATCAAGAATGCTCGGGAATACTTCATGTGCCTGCGCCATCGTCCCAAACATCACAATCAGCGTGAGCACGCTTGACATCACGGCACGAAACACAACCCTTGCCCCGTTAGATAAGGAAATCCCTATGCGCATTTTTGCTCTTCTCTTTATTTTCTTGGCCGCACCCGTGTCAGCGCATGAATTCTGGCTGGAACCAGTGGCCTATCAGATTCCAGCGGACGGTAGCCTTGAGGCAGATATTGTCAATGGGCAGAACTTTGTCGGCACGACGCAAGTGTTTTTTCCGCAGCGGTTTGAACACTTTGCAATCATCGCAGGCCCCGCCGCCGCCAACGTCGAAGGCCGCGCAGGTGATCGCCCTGCCTTAACCCAAGAACCCGTTGCCGAGGGGCTAAACATCGTTGCCTATCAGGCCCGCAATGCGACCGTGAATTACGCCACTTGGGAAAAGTTTCAGAATTTCGTGGATCACAAAGATCTAGGCGATGTCCTAAGCCGCCAACGCGAACGCGGATTGCCCGAAGCTGAGTTCAAAGAGGTATATTCTCGCTACTCCAAAACACTTATCGGTGTGGGGCATTCTGAAGGTGCCGATCAGCGCACTGGTCTCGAAACGGAATTGGTCGCGCTCAACAACCCATACATTGACGATCTTTCCGATGGTTTCACTGTTCAGCTATTTTATCGTGAGGACCCGCGCGCAAACGTGCAAATCGAGGTTTTTGAAAAGTCAAAGGCAGGCGTAGTCAATATTGTCTACTATCAAACCAACGAAGACGGTATCGCGACCTTTCCGGTCAGCGCGGGCAATAGCTATATGGTTGATGCTGTCGTCCTACGTGAACCGACGACTGAACTACAGGAACAGACCGGCGCAGTATGGGAAACATTATGGGCCAATCTGACCTTCGGTGTGCCAGAATGAGGGATACCCTGCGCGAAAAAATCATGACCGTATGCAATCAAAAAATTGCGCAAAAGGGAGAAGGCGTTGGACTATCGTTCTATGCGTTTTTTGCCAACCGTAATGATGATCCGGAGCTGTTGATGGAGGCAGCGACATGGTGGATACGCACTCATAAACTGGATCATTTTGAAAAGGCCCAAAAAATCCACCAAATGGTCAAAGATGGCCTATGACGGGCGCTTGCGCATCGCTGTAAGCTCGGTCAGAACGGGCACATGACACATACACCTGACATTCTTTGTATTGGCTCTGTCCTGTGGGACGTGATTGGCCGTACTGCTAGCTCAATGCGCGTGGGTTCTGACGTGCCGGGGCGTATTACCCGCCTTCCCGGTGGTGTCGCGATGAACATCGCAATGACGCTGCGCCGCTTTGACATGACCCCTGCCCTTTTGACCGCAATTGGTCGCGACGCCGAAGGCGATGAGCTTGTCGCAGAGGCAAGTCGGATGGGTATGGTTTGTGACCATATCTATCGGTCTGATGATCTGCCAACGGATGTTTATATGGCGGTTGAAGGTGCCAATGGCCTAATTGCCGCAATCGCTGACGCGCATTCGTTAGAGGCCGCAGGAGATAAGATTTTGCGCCCCATGTCCGATGGCGCCCTTGGCACGGCAGACACACCATATGCTGGGACCGTTGCACTTGATGGCAACCTTACAGAAGAATTGCTGCAAGAAATCGCTGGATCTGACTTGTTTCGACTTGCGGATCTACGCGTTGCTCCGGCTTCTCCGGGCAAGGCCGAACGGCTACTGGCTCTGCTTGGGCATCCTTCAGCGACACTTTACGTGAACCTCGAAGAAGCTGGGCTGCTTTGCCATACCACCTTTGAAGACAGCGCAAGCGCTGCTGCCGCATTAATCAAACGCGGTGCGCACCGTGTACTGGTAACCGATGGCGGCAAATCTGCGTCCAAGGGCACCCAAGGCGACATCATTACCCAAACCCCGCCCGCTGTAATGGTTACCCGCGTCACGGGCGCAGGCGACACATTTATGGCAGCCCACATCGCATCAGAAGCAGAAGGCATGGACCGTGCTGCAGCCCTTACGCGCGCCTTAAATGCTGCCGCGACCTACGTATCCGGAGAAACACCACTATGACGATTTCAATTCACTACAGCACAGAAGTCGCCCATGCCCGTGCTGATGGCCGCCCGATTGTCGCGCTTGAAAGCACGATCATCACACATGGCATGCCCTTTCCCCAAAACGTAGAAACTGCACGTTTGGTCGAGGACGACGTACGCAAGGCCGGCGCAGTACCGGCAACCATCGCGGTCATTGATGGGCTGCTGCACGTCGGGCTTGAAGCCGATCAGCTAGACAGCCTTGGTCAGGCGCAAGATGTGGCAAAGCTTTCACGAGCCGACATGGCCGCATGTATCGCGACTGGCGGCACAGGTGCGACGACTGTTGCTGCAACGATGATCGCGGCCAATTTGGCTGGCATTCACGTGTTTGCGACAGGTGGCATTGGTGGCGTACATCGTGGCGCAGAACTTAGCTTTGATATCTCGGCCGATTTGCATGAACTGGCGCAAACACCCGTTACGGTCGTTGGCGCAGGCGCAAAAGCGATCCTTGATCTGCCAAAGACGTTTGAAGTGCTTGAAACCTTGGGCGTCCCAGTCATCGCTTACGGTCAAGACGCATTGCCCGCGTTTTGGTCCGCAGAGTCGGAATTGCCAGCGCCACTACGTATGGACACTGCCGAGGATATCGCGCGGGCGCAGCTAACACGTACCGCTATGGGCCTTCAGGGTGGTCAGTTAGTGGCAAACCCCATTCCGCTTGCGGATCAAATCACGGCCGAAACGCTCGCGCCGATCATCTCGCAGGCACTTGCCGAAGCCGATGAGCAAAGCATCAGCGCAAAGGCCGTGACCCCATTCCTACTGGGGCGAATTTTTGAACTGACCGAAGGTCGTTCATTGACCGCGAATATTGCATTAGTTCGAAACAATGCGCGGCTGGCTGCCCAAATTGCCATCGAAATGGTGAAATTGGGTTAGCCGGCGCAACTGTAAGCTTGTGACAACCAACCGAAATACCTAGATGTGGCTTCGTAGCCATTTGAGATAGTAAAAATGAATGACGCAACGAATGACGACCTTAAGCGCCGTGGCAAGTTGCGGATTTTCGCGCGACTTCGTAGCAATTTCTTGGCTGGACTTATCATCGTTGCGCCTATTGGGCTGACGCTTTGGCTAATTTGGACGGTTGTCGGCTGGATCGACAGTTGGGTTTGGCCATTTGTTCCCGATTATTACCATCCCGAAGAGCTGGTTAACCGAATTCTAAACCGCGGACCGGGTAACGAAATCACCGTGAACGTCCGCGGCATCGGGGTTTTCATTTTCTTGATCTTCACCGTGATGGTGGGTTGGGTCGGTAAAGGTCTGATCGGTAGGTCGTTCCTTGGCATAGGCGAACGTTTTGTTGACCGCATGCCGGTTGTCCGTTCGATCTATAATGCGGCCAAACAATTGGCCGAGACAGTATTTTCACAGCGCGACACGTCATTCGACAAGGCCTGTATGGTCGAATACCCGCGCAAAGGCATTTGGGCGATCGCGTTTGTGTCTACGAATGCAAAAGGTGAGATCGACGCCAAGCTGTCCAATGGCGAACCGATTGTCACCGTGTTCTTGCCGACAACGCCAAACCCCACATCTGGGTTCTTGCTGTTCCTTCCGCAAAGCGAAATCAAAGTACTTGATATGTCAGTTGAAGACGCCGCAAAACTGGTGATCTCTGCCGGTCTTGTGTATCCTGTCAAAAAGGATACCGCCGAGTTGACCGAGGAAACAACTTAAGTGTTTGGTGCGTCAGTTACGGGTTTTGCAACGGGCTTCAGCCTGATCCTTGCCATCGGTGCACAAAACGCATTCGTGCTTAGACAAGGGCTCGCCCGCAATCATGTGTTTTGGCTTTGCCTTTTGTGCGCCGGGTCAGATGCATTTTTGATCGCAGCAGGCGTATTGGGCTTTGGTTTCATTGTAGAGCTATATCCGCTGCTGCCACAAATCATGACTTGGGGCGGCGCTGCGTTTCTTATCGTCTATGGGGCGATGCGCCTTTGGGCCGCCTACAAGGGTGAATATGCCATGCAAATCGCCGGACAGTCAGCGGGGCTTTGGGCAACGCTTGCGACGGCTGCAGCACTGACATGGCTGAACCCTCATGTCTATCTTGACACATTGGGGCTTATCGGCGCGATTTCTGTTCAATACGTTGATGCAGCGCAAAAGCTCGCTTTTGGAATTGGTGCTGTTACCTCATCCTTCGTCTTCTTTTTTGGGCTTGGCTACGGCGCACGCCTGTTAGCCCCTATTATGCAATCAGCAAAGGCATGGCAGCTTCTGGATGTGCTGATTGGACTTGTCATGTGGGCAATTGCTTACAAGCTGATTAGCTAAACATGTCGGCCAGATCGACGGTACTTTGATTATTTAAGTCATCTTTGTGCTTGGCCAAGAACGCCGATGCCGCGACCTCTCCTGCTTCGCGCAAGCGGCTAAGAACCACGGGCGTCGGAATGGTTTTTGTCGCCACGTTCAGTTCATTCATTAGAACATCGTCGGCGATCATGTGGACCAGCACGCTTTTCATCGCGCCCTCTGGCACTGAGCCTTCGCTGATCAACCGCTTTACAAATGCAATGGCGCGCAATTCACGCAGTAACGAACTGTTAAAGCTGATTTCGTTAATGCGGTTATGAATGCCCTGTACATCCAATGGCACCTCTTCGCGATAGAGAGGATTGATATTCACGATAAGAACGTCGTTCGGTAAGTGCCTTTCAAATAACGGGAAAAGCGCTGGGTTGCCGGTGTAACCGCCATCCCAGAATGCTTCGATATTGCCGGTTTTTGGGTCTTCGAATTCGACGGCTTGAAATAGGCTCGGCAAGCATGCCGATGCCATGATCACATCTGGTGAAATTTCGGTATCCGTGAAAACCCGGATCTTCCCTGAACGGACGTTGGTTGCGCAGATATGCAACTCAGGTCCGTTGTCACCGCAGATTTTGTCATAGTGAAATTGCTTTACGATGGACTCAAGAGGATTACGGATCGCTGGACCATAAGTATATGGCGACATCAAACGCGTGGTGAAATCAAATGCCGCATATGCGGGCGAATATTTCAACGTCTTTGCCCAGATATGCGCGGTCGGTGACATGGATGACACCCAGTCCGACAACCGCTGATCCGTGACTGCGCCCACCTGCCCCCAAAGCCATTCTAGGTTCTCGATGGCACCCTCGCGACCGCCAGTAACCCAACCGGATTTCAACGCAGCCGCATTCAATGCACCCGCCGACGTACCCGAGATCGCGGCGATCTCAATATCCTCTTCTTGAAGAAGTCGAGACAGCACACCCCATGTGAAGGCGCCATGTGCGCCCCCACCTTGAAGTGCGAGGTTGATCCGCTTCACAATGCGGTCCAGCCGCCGTCAACGCTGATCGTTGTACCGGTGACCTGCGCTGCAGCATCCGAACACAGGTAAAGCGCTGTACCGCCCAGCTGTTCAGTTGTCGCGAATTGCTTCGATGGTTGTCGCTCTAGCATTACGTTTTTGATCACGTCTTCGCGGGACATGTTGTATTCTTTCATCGTGTCGGGGATTTGCGCTTCGACCAATGGCGTCAGCACATACCCCGGACAGATCGCATTGCAAGTGATCGGTTCTTGTGCCGTCTCAAGGCCGATTGTCTTGGTGAAACCAACGATCCCGTGCTTGGCTGCCACATATGCAGACTTATAAGGCGATGCGGTCAGACCATGGGCCGATGCGATATTGATGATCCGCCCCCAACCTTTTTCACGCATCCCTGTGATCGCCGCAGCGGTCGTATGAAAAGCAGAACTAAGGTTAATGGCGATAATCGCGTCCCATTTGCCCGCAGGGAAATCTTGAACCGGGGCGACGTGTTGAATGCCCGCATTGTTCACCAAAATATCACAGCCACCCGCATCAGTGATCAACCGACGACATTCATCGCCCTTTGACATGTCCGCCTGGATATAGCGGGCCTGAACGCCAGTCTGTTCTGCGATTTCAGCCGCGAGCGCATGATCTTCGGCGGTGTCAGTGTAGGAATTAAGCACCACATTAATGCCTGCCTTGGCCAATTCACGGGCAACACCAAGCCCAATACCTGAATTTGAACCTGTAATGACGGCGGTTTTGCCTGAAAGTGACATGGAATCTGCTCCGTGATGTTGCGTTGCGACTCAGTCTACATGCTGCAACTGCAAAGGCCACCGATTGTTAGAATGGCCAATAAAAAAACGCCCGCACAAGGCGGGCGTGAAGTTATTGAGGCAGGTTTCATACAGGCAAGAAACCTATCGAGCAGTGACTCCTTTATAAGCAATCACTTGCGCGGCTCCAAGCTAAAAGTTTGAAAACGCACAAAAGCCGCTTTACGATCAGTTTTAATAACCAAATCAAACTAACGGGGCATCACAATTATGACATCGCATTTTCATCGCAGCTGGCGGGGTCTGACAGCGACTCTGGCGCTGATCACGGCAGGCACAACAGCCTTTGCCGAACCCCAAAATGGCATAGCTATGTATGGCGATCCGGCCCTTCCACCGGATTTTGTGTCCCTGCCCTATGCCAATGCCGATGCACCGACAGGCGGACAAATCGTAACTGCCGAGGTTGGAAGTTTTGACAGCTTGAATCCCTTCATCCGCAAAGGGTCAGTTCCTTGGCAGCTACGCTTCTTTTTGGGCGAAAGCTTTATGGGGCGCAGCCTTGATGAACCCTTCTCACTTTACGGGGTTTTGGCCGAATCGGTTGAAACAGGACCGAATCGCGAATGGGTCGAATTTACCCTTCGCGAAGGCACGCAATTCTCAGATGGTAGCCCGCTCACAATTGAAGATGTGATGTGGTCTTATGAAACGCTCGGAACAATTGGCCACCCACGCTATTTGGGGTTCTGGTCCAAGGTCGAAACTATGGAGCAGACTGGCGATCGCTCCGTCCGGTTTACATTCAACGTCGAAGACCGCGAATTGGCATTGCTTGCCGGGATGCGCCCAATCCTGAAAAAGGCACAATGGGAAGGCGTAGACTTTGCCGAAAGCACGACTGACATCGTGCCAATCACCTCGGCCCCTTATCTGATTGATGACTTTGAACCGGGACGGTTTGTTTCGCTGAAACGCAATCCTGACTACTGGGGCGCTGACGTTCCCTTCCGTGTCGGTACCAATAACATCGACGAAGTACGTCTTGAATTCTTTGGCGATGAAACAGCCGCGTTTGAGGCGTTTAAGGTTGGCGAAGTGAATTCAAACCGGGAATTCAACGTCGCGCGATGGGAAAGCCAATATAACTTCCCTGCAGTACAAGATGGTGATGTTGTACTGTCAGTCTTAGGCCATGAACGCCCGTCCGGCATGACGGGTTTTGTCATGAATACACGTAAACCGCAGTTCGCCGATTGGCGGGTTCGCGACGCGATGATCAACGCGTTCAACTTTGAATTCATCAACGAGGCAATGACGGGATCCGCGCAACCGCGCATCACGTCCTATTGGTCGAACTCTCCGCTTGGTATGGGGCATGGTCCGGCCGAAGGTCGCGTGGCCGAATTCCTCCAACCCTTTGCGGATGAGCTCACGCCCGGCACCTTAGAAGGTTACAGCCTACCCGTTTCTGATGGCTCAGAACGAAACCGTGCAGGTACGAGAGCAGCGCTGGATCAACTCGCTGCAGCGGGCTGGACCGTACAAGATGGCGTTATGAAAAACGAAGCCGGTGACGTGTTCACCTTTGAAATCCTGCTGGACCAAGGCGCGTCAGAAAACCAATCGATCATCGATATGTATGTGGAATCCCTAGCGCGGATTGGCGTCACACCTACGGTGACCGTCGCCGACAGTGCGCAATTCAAAGAACGCACTGACGCCTATGAATTTGACATGACCTACTATCGTCGTGGCGTATCGTTGTCTCCGGGCAATGAGCAATACAATTACTACGGTTCTGAAAGCGCTGACCAGACCGGTGGTCGTAACCTGATGGGCGTCAAATCACCTGCCGTCGATTCGATGATCGGTCGTTTGCTCACTTCAGAAAGCCAAGACGATTTCGTTGCCGCAGTAAAAGCATTGGATCGCACCTTGACCGCTGGCCGGTATGTCATCCCGATCTACCAGTGGAACATCAGCCGCATCGCGCATTCCAAGAACCTGCATTATCCGGAAACAATGCCAATATTTGGTGACTGGCCGGGTTGGCAACCAGACGTTTGGTGGTATTCCGAAGACTAAGCTTCCGGCCCCGCCGTCATGGATTTGTTACATACGATCCGTAGGCGGGGCCGGAATTAAAAGAAGGGCATCATGAATGTCCTCGTACTCCGCACAGGTAACTCTGCCCGTTCAATCCTGCTGTAAAGGTCCACCCGCAATCCCTAACACTGCTGGCCGAAAAACGTTTTCCAACAGAAGGCCTATCATCGCAAAGTTGGGATGACTTTGCGCGTGGCGATGCCCCGAAAATGGATGCCGTCATAACGCTTTGCGGGTCTGCCGCAGCCGAAGAATGCCCATATTGGGCAGGTGCCCCCGTCCGTGCACATTGGGGCGTCGAAGACCCAGCTGCGCCGGCGCCCGAAGATTGGGCCCGGGCATTTGAAACTGCATATACCCAGCTGGAAACGCGCGCGAACGCGTTCATTGCGTTACCTTTTGAAGACATGTCACAAGATGACCTTCAGGCAGCGCTAAACAAGATCGGTGAAGACCATGCGTAAGCTATTTGCCGAAGGTCTAGGGACCACATTCCTTTTGATCGGTGTCATCGGCTCTGGCATCATGGGCGACACGCTGTCGGGTGGGAATGTCGCCATTGCACTTCTTGCCAATGCGATTGCGACGGGTTGTATCCTTTACGCGATCATCACAACGCTTGGGCCAATTTCTGGGGCGCACTTCAATCCAGCGGTGACACTGGCCTTTTTCCTACGCCGTGAAATCGCAGCGAAAGAGGCTGTCCGTTACGTCATCGTGCAGGTGATCGGCGCGATCTTGGGCGTTTGGGCCGCGCATATGATGTTCGATATGTCGATCCTGCAAGTGTCGTCGACAGACCGCACAGGCATTGCACAGTGGTTCTCGGAAATCATCGCGACCTTTGGCCTATTATTCGTGATCTTCGGCGGGATCAGTTCTAACCGCGAGGCCGTACCGACCTTGGTCGCGCTTTATATCACTGGGGCATATTGGTTTACGTCATCGACAAGCTTCGCAAACCCTGCTGTCACGATCGCACGAGGGTTCAGCGATACTTTCGCCGGCATCAACCCAGCGCATATCCCGATGTTCATTGTGATGCAGATTGTTGCCGTAGGTATCGCTGCAGTGGTCCTACCAAAACTGTTTCGTGATTAATTCAGCGACGTGACCCACAAAATGGTCGCGTCTTCCTGACTGACAGACACCACATTGTGGCCCATTGAAGCATCGTAATAGGCGTTGTCACCACGGCTTAGTTCGATGGGTTCATAGAATTCAGTATAAAGCCGAACTTGCCCAGTCAGAACGTACAAGAATTCTTCACCGTCGTGACGTACCCAGCCGTCAAAATCATCCATTGATCGGGCACGCACACGAGCCCGATAAGGCAGCATCTTTTTGGTGGTAAGCGTTTCAGCAAGCAACGCATGTTCGTAGGTTGTTGTAATCTTTGTGCCTTCTTCGCCATTGCGTGTCACTGCCATGCGCCCGTTGACTTGACCTTTCGATGGCGGCGTAAACAGCTGCGGTACCGAAATCTCAAGCCCAACCGCGAGCTTTTTCAAAGCATCATAAGTCGGTGACATCTGCCCGTTTTCAATCTTGGAAAGGGTCGAACGCGCCAATCCGGCCTGCTGGGCAGCCTGCTCTAGCGTCCAATCACGCGCCTTGCGCAATTCACGCACGCGCGCGCCCAGATCAAGAGGTTGGGCAATCGTGCTATCACCATTTTCATGGGCCACGCGGATCAGGCTTTTGGGGTCGTTCTGTGTCATGCCGTCACTCTTAATCAGAGGTCGCAGCCGTTGCAACTACGGCCATATATTGCCCCCACCGCCTGCACAGTTCACAGATAAACCTGTGCTTATTTGCACAATTTATTTCCCGCTAGGCTCTGGCCCTTATTGTCTGACGTGATATCAGAAATCGAAGAGTACGTTTTTTGACGTACAGAATGCTCAGCCGTCGACAATTGAAACCGCAGATGCGACGTGACAGGAGACCCAAATGGTCAAGCTAGATATTATTTCGGATCCAATCTGCCCATGGTGCTACATCGGTAAGACCAATTTGGACAAAGCGCTGCTTCAGTTTCCGGATCATCCGTTTGTCATGGAATGGCATCCGTTTCAGTTGAACCCAGACATGCCTGCCGAAGGTATGGATAGGCGCGCCTACCTAGAAGCCAAATTCGGCGGAAAAGAAGGTGCCATTAGCGCCTATGCACCTGTTGTTGAACACGCCGAAAAATCGGGTGCACTGATTAACTTTGACGCCATCAAAAAGACCCCGAACACGATTGATGCCCACCGACTTATCCATTGGGCAGGTATTGAGCAGCGCCAGACGTTTGTTGTCGATCTATTGTTCAAAGCCTATTTCGTCGAAGGTCGTGACATCAGCGACCACGAGGTTTTGGCCGATATCGCGGATACCGCCGAAATGGACGCAGCGACCATCACAAAGCTGCTGAGTTCAGATGCTGATACCGACGATATTCGCGCCCGTGATGCACATAGCCGCAAAATGGGTGTTAACTCGGTCCCGACGTTCATCGTGGCCCAGCAGCACGCGGTTCCCGGTGCACAACCACCCGAGGTCTGGGTGAACGTGATTACCGAGATCATGGACAAGCTAGAAGAAGACGCATGAACCCGCCACGGCCAGCTTGGCACAATAACGACAAGCATCAGGTCGCTTTGGCACCCTAGTGGTGCGCCGTTCATTCATTGAAGCCTACCCGACAGCAACTCGTTGCTGCCATTACTCTTTTCGTTGGACATAGTTTATGAAACGTCTTCCCCAAACTGAATTCATTGCCCTGATGGCAATGCTTGCCGCAACTGTCGCGTTTTCGATTGATGCGATGTTGCCTGCCCTGCCCCAAATCGGGCTGGACCTTACCCCACTGAACATGAACCGTGCGCAACTGATCGTCACCAGTTTCGTGCTTGGCATGGGCGTTGGTACCATGTTCACCGGCCCATTGTCTGATGCGTTTGGCCGCAAGCCCGTGATGGTCGGCGGTGCGATCGTCTATATCCTTGCCTGCGCTTTGGCATGGCAGGCGCAGAGCCTCGAAATCATGCTATTCGCCCGCGTATTGCAGGGCCTTGGCGCTGCTGGCCCCCGTGTCGTTGCGATGGCGTTGGTGCGCGACCTCTATTCGGGGCGCGAAATGGCGCGGATCATGTCGTTTGTCATGATCGTCTTTTCGATTGTTCCGGCGCTTGCGCCGACCTTGGGGCATTACATCATCATCGGTTTTGGCTGGCGCGGTATCTTCGCGGCCTTCGTTCTTTTCGCTTCCATTGTGATGACATGGCTGATTATCCGGCAACCTGAAACCTTAACGCCGGAAAAGCGCCGTCCACTGAGTGCCAAAGCCATTATCGGCGCCATCCGCGAGATGTTCGTTCACCGGACGGCACGCCTGTCGATCCTTATTCAAACGCTGACGTTTGGGATGTTGTTTATGCTCATTTCATCAACGCAGCAGGTATTCGACCAAACCTTTGGGCAAGGCGAAACCTTCCATCTTTGGTTTGGTGCAATTGCGATCTTTGCCTCATCAGCAAGCGTCTTGAATGCGCGCCTTGTTGTAAGGCTTGGCATGCGTGCGATCATCAAATCGATGTATACCGCGCAGATCGCCCTGACGGTTATGCTTATCGTTGTGACCCTACTTAACGGTCCTTACTGGCTTAGCTTTGGCGCCTATCTTATTTGGGTTACTGGAAATTTCTTCCAAGCTGGTCTAACCATCGGCAACCTAAACGCACTCGCGATGGAGGAAATGGGCCATATCGCAGGGCTCGCGGCATCGGTCATTGCAGCTGTCGCGACTGTTGGTGCGGTCGTTATCGCGGCACCTATTGCGCTGTTGTTTGATGGAACGCCAATGCCGATGGCCTATGGCGCATTGGTCAGTGCGAGCCTCGCGCTGTGGCTCACCACAATGATCAAACGGCCAGGTGAAGAATAGCTCTCTTGTTCTGATTTCAGCACGCAAAAGAAAGGTCGGGTCTACCCGGCCTTTTTCTTTTTCTCGTCAGCCAGTTTCTGCGCCAATTCTCGTGCGATGTTGAATGCGCCTTGGATTTTGTCGCGCTCTTTGGTCCAGTCACGTAGCACAACGATCTTGTTGTCTTTGACCTTAGCCTGACCATCCTGCGCGTGCACGAATTCGACCAAACCTTGTGGAGACGCGAATTTGTCGTTGTGGAACTGGATTGTTGCACCTTTCGGACCCGCATCAAGTTTGGAAATGCCGGCACGCTTACACATCGCCTTGATCCGCACGACAAGCATGAGCGTATTCACTTCACGCGGCAATTTCCCAAAGCGGTCAATCAATTCAGCAGCAAAGCCTTCCAGTTCAACCTTAGTCGTCAGCTCGGACAGACGCCGATACAGGCCAAGCCGGACATCAAGGTCAGGCACGTATTCCTCAGGGATCAGAACCGGCACACCAAGATTGATCTGTGGCGCCCACTGACCATCGTCGACGATACCTTCGGCATCCCCGGATTTGATCGCCGCTATCTGGTCTTCAAGCATCTGCTGGTACAGCTCATAGCCAACTTCGCGCATCTGCCCGGATTGTTCTTCGCCCAACAGGTTACCTGCCCCACGAATATCCAAATCCTGCGACGCCAGTGTAAATCCAGCACCAAGACTATCAATCGATCCAAGCACACGTAGACGTTTTTGCGCGGTGTCGGTCAATTTCTGACGTGGCTTTGTTGTCAGATAGGCATAAGCACGGGTTTTTGACCGCCCCACACGTCCGCGAATTTGGTACAGCTGCGACAGGCCAAACATATCTGCACGCCAAACAATCATTGTGTTCGCAGTCGGAATATCGAGGCCGGATTCAACGATCGTGGTCGCCAACAAGACATCATATTTACCGTCATAGAAGGCATTCATGCGGTCATCCAGCTCACCCGCAGCCATCTGACCAGTGGCAGTGATATAGGAGACTTCGGGCATTTCCTTTTTCAAGAATTCTTCCATCTCGGGCATGTCAGCAATTCGCGGCACGACAATAAAGGATTGCCCGCCGCGGTAGTGTTCACGCAGCAAGGCCTCGCGGACGGTGACAGTATCGAATTCGCTGACATATGTCCGAATCGCAAGCCGATCGATGGGTGGCGTGCCGATGATCGACAGATCGCGGACCCCAGACAGCGATAGCTGCAAGGTCCGTGGAATTGGCGTCGCGGTCAGTGTCAGTACATGCACATCGGTCCGCAATTGCTTTAGGCGTTCTTTGTGCTGAACACCAAATTTCTGTTCTTCATCAATGACTAATAAGCCAAGGTTCTTGAACCGCACACCCTTTGCTAAAAGCGCATGCGTACCAACGACAATATCAACCGTTCCTTTGGTGATCCCATCACGCGTCAACGCGGCGTCTTTGGCGGACACGAAACGCGACAGCGGTCGGACATTAACGGGAAATCCCCGAAACCGTTCTGCAAAGTTCTGATAATGCTGGCGTGCCAACAGCGTAGTTGGCGCGATAATTGCAACTTGAATACCGGAAAGCGCGGCGACAAATGCTGCGCGAATGGCGACTTCTGTCTTACCGAAACCAACGTCCCCGCAAATAAGGCGATCCATTGGCTTACCAGCGGCTAAATCCTCTAGAACGTCAGCAATCGCTGCTAGCTGATCATCCGTTTCAACATAGGGAAAGCGGGCAAGGAATTGATCCCAAAGCCCTTCGGGCGGGTCCATTGCTGGTGCGGTACGCAGTTCACGTTCCGCGGCGACCCGGATCAGACGTTCCGCAATCTGACGGATACGTTCCTTGAGCTTGGCTTTCTTGGCCTGCCATGCGCCACCGCCCAGCTTATCCAGCAGCCCCGTATCATGCCCATATTTGGACAAAAGTTCGATGTTCTCGACTGGCAGATAAAGCTTTGAATCTTCGGCATATTCCAGCAGAAGACATTCGTGCGCCGCCCCCAGTGCGGTGACGACCTCCATCCCCTTAAACCGACCGACACCGTGATCAACATGGACCACAAGATCACCCGGATTAAGGCTGTTTGCCTCTGAAAGGAAATTCTCGGCACGGCGCTTGCGTTTGGTCTGGCGGATTAGCCGATCACCCAAAACGTCCTGCTCTGAAATGACAGTAAGGCCAGGTGCCTCAAATCCATGATCAAGCGGCCAGACGGCAAGGTGAACGCCCGACTTTCCAACCCGACTGAAGTCGTTGATCAGGATGGTCTCGGCGATGCCTTCATCTTCGATCAACCCTTCCAACCGTTCGCGCGCGCCTTCAGAGTAAGAGGCAATCACAACAGGACCGTCGCTCAGCTTGACCTTCACATGGTCCGCTAATGAACTGAAAAGGCTTATTTGTTCTTGTTGGCGTTCCGGCGCAAAATTCCGACCAATACGTCCGCCTGCATCGATGACGCCCATCCCCGTGGCTTGCTTTAGCGGCGAGAACTGCAATACCCGACGGTTTTCAACGGCTGCGTCCCAGGCCGTGTCATCCATATACAACAAGGCAGGTGGCGCTGGTTTATAAACGCTATCCATCCGGCCCTTTTGGCTAAGGGCGTGCATCCGCGTGCCATATTGATCTTCGATGCTTTCCCAGCGGGCCAGACGCATCGGCGCCATCTGATCGTCTAAGGTGACGGTTGCACGCGGCAAATAATCAAACAGCGTTTCTAGGTCTTCTTGGAAGAAGCCCAACCAATGTTCGATCCCGGCGTGTTTACGCCCCGCACTCACGGCCTCATATAATGGGTCATCGGTTCCAGCGGCGCCGAATTCGATCCGGTAGTTTTGTCGAAAACGCGTGATCGCCGGGTCGTCCAAGATCACCTCGGACACTGGGGCAAGCTCGACTTCAGTAAGCTTTTCGGTGGTTCGTTGCGTGGCCGGATCAAACCGACGTGCGCCATCCAAAACATCACCAAATAGATCAAGCCGAACCGGCCCCGATTGTCCGGGCGGAAAGATATCTATAATACCCCCACGCACGGCGTAGTCACCCGGCTCCATCACTGTAGGACTCTGTGTAAAACCCATACGTACCAGGAAGTTACGCAGCGCATCTTCATCAATGCGGCTACCGACAGTCGCCTTGAACGCGGCCTCGCGCAATAGACTGCGCGCAGGCACCCGCTGCGTCGCGGCCGCAAGCGAGGTCAGTAAAACGAATTTCTCAGGCATGCCATGCACAAGACCCGCAAGCGTCGCCATCCGCGCAGCTGAGACATCCGCATTGGGCGACACACGGTCATATGGCAAGCAATCCCATGCCGGAAATACGAATACGGGAACATCTGGGGCAAAGAACGAAAGCGCGGCCTGCATTGCGGCCAAGCGTTTGTCGTCGCGCGCGACATGCACAACGGGCTGACCTTTTGACAGCTCAGCAAGGATAAGCTGCGCATCATAGCCTTCAGGGGCACCGCTTACGGTGATGTGTTTTAGATCGGACATGCCGGATGAACTACCCTGCAGGTCTTCGGTGTCAACTGCTCAGTATCCAAATGGGTTCGATAGATTGTAGAACATGCCATAGGCAGCCGAAAAAAACACCGAAATCATAGCGATAAATTGGATCCACAGACGTATCCGCATGAGCCGCTTGGCAAGCTCAGTCCCTCGCGGTGGATCTTGCAACAGTCTTGTACTGGCGTGGAAGCTAAGACCGCCCGCTATCGTGAGCGGAAACAGCAAAAAGAATAGCCCCTGCGCAACTTCCATCCTGTAGTAGAACCCCGCCATCGCGATCGAGGTCAGCAAGAACGCAATAAAACCAACAATGATGAACCCACCTTCGTTTGATAACGCCTGCAACCGTCGCACGTTGATATCGGTAAGGCTTTCCAAATCGGCCGCCGCCTGATCACCTTTGCGGCGCGCGCGCTGTATCACATCAAAAGGAATGCCCAGAATCCAATGACTTGCGATCATCCACGACACACAGACCATGAGCCAGTACCAGAGGTTTGAAAATGTACGCAGGCTTACTATTCGCGAAAAGACGTCGTTCCAATCCAAGGGAGCATCCTATTGATGTAAATGGCTTTCCCGGACGTTAGCGCCACAATCCGAAGATGCCCAGACTTGTGATGCGGAAAAATCCGTGCGACCAAGGCGTGAGATACGAAAGATCCAGATATGAAACCTACCGTTGCTCCCTTTCCCGCCACCCGCCTGCGTCGCAATCGCCAATCAGCCAGTTTGCGTGCACTGACACGCCAACATTCGTTCGGCGTGGACGACCTGATATGGCCTGTATTTGTAATGGACGGGAAAGACGATGAAACGCCGGTGGCATCCATGCCCGGAGTGACTCGCAAGACGGTAGATCGCGTGGCAAAGGCCGCAGTCGAGGCACAATCACTGGGAATTCCCGCGATTTGCCTATTTCCCTACACCGGTATGGAGGCCCGTACCGAAGATTGCGCAATGGCATGGGATCCAAACAACCTCACCAACCAAGCGATCCGCGCCATCAAAGATGCCGCACCCGATATCGCCGTGATGACGGATATCGCCTTGGACCCATACAATATCAACGGTCACGATGGCTTTGTTGAGAATGGTGAAATCGTCAATGATCGCACCGTCGAAGCGCTTGTGAAAATGGCGCTGGCGCAGGCAGATGCCGGCGCTGATATTTTAGGACCATCTGATATGATGGACGGTCGCATCGCGGCAATCCGCGCGGCACTAGAGACAGAAAAGCATCAAAACGTCACGATCCTAAGCTACACCGCGAAATACGCGTCCGCGTTTTATGGGCCGTTCAGGGACGCGGTTGGTGCCTCTTCGGCGCTGACAGGCGACAAAAACACCTATCAAATGGACCCGGGCAACTCAGACGAAGCGCTGCGCCTTGTTGAGCGCGACCTGTCTGAAGGCGCTGACATGATCATGGTCAAACCGGGAATGCCGTATCTGGATATCTGTCGACGTGTGAAAGACACTTTTGGTGTGCCAACTTTCGCCTATCAGGTTAGCGGCGAATACGCGATGTTACAGGCTGCTGCACAAAATGGTTGGCTGGACGGTGAAAAAGTAATGATGGAAAGCCTTTTAGCATTCAAACGCGCTGGATGTGACGGTGTTCTTACCTATTTCGCCCCCGAAGCGGCCAAGCTGTTGAACAGCTAAACCGCGTGACAGCCCGACCTCATTTGCCTATAGTTGCGCCCACAAGAGGCGGCAAACGTTTCGATTTTTAGGCAGATAAGGCGGAAACATTATGAGCAATTATACACGGCGCAGCTTTGCGCTTGGCGCTTTAGCGACAACCACACTGGGCGCATGTAGCAATGGCATCGGCGGTAGCGGACCCGCGACAATCGACGCTCGGGTCGATAGCACGCTGAACGCAATGTATTCTCAGTACCCCGGCACCCGCGAACTAGCGAGCCGTGCAACGGGTATGTTGGTGATGCCCCTCATCACCGAAGTGGGCCTTGGGCTTGGTGGTTCTTTTGGGCGTGGCGCACTGCGCATTGGGAACTCAACCGTCGACTATTATTCATCCGCCTCAGGCAGCGCGGGCCTGCAGATTGGCGCCCAACAATACAGCCACGTCCTGTTTTTCATGACCCAAGAAGCATTGATGGATTTCCGTCAATCTCCGGGTTGGGCAGCAGGTGCTGACATCGAATACGCTATCAGCGCCCAAAGCGAAATGCTGCGTGCTGAGACGACGACTTCACTGTCACCAGTGATCGCGGTCGTGTTTGCACAAACTGGCTTGCGTCTTGGTGCAACGCTTGAAGGCACGAAATACACGCGCATTATCCCGTAAGGGCATTGCAGATGCCGCAAGGCAAAACGCAAGATACAACGCACAACGTGACCTGCCCCATCCTTATTCTTGCGGCGGGCAGCTCACGTCGTATGCGTGGGCGCGATAAGCTGTTGGAGCCAGTGAATGACCAGCCACTTATTCGTCTGCAATGTGAACGGGCAGTCGCAGCTGGGCAGCCCGTTTATGTCGCTGTCCCTTCACTTGATCATCCACGCGCACTAGCAGTTGCAGACCTTCCAGTAGCGTTGATACCGATCCCCGATAGTAACGAGGGCATCGGCGCGACCCTACGGACGAGTATACCGCGCCTTCCCGACGGTGTGCAGGGCTTTATGATTGTCTTGGGAGACCTTGTCGCGCTGAATACAGACGATTTCGTCGCGATGCTTCGCGCCCTAGAAACCTATCCTGAAAACCTTATTTGGCGAGGTGCGACCAGAGACGCAAAACCCGGCCATCCGATCGTCTTTCATCACAGCTTGCGCGATGAATTCAGTAGCCTAAAGGGCGACGAAGGTGCCGCACAGATCGTCGCCGCTCATAAAGACAAAATGCATTTGGTCGAACTGGGCCCTCAAGCCCTGCTGGATTTGGACACCCCAGAAGATTGGGCGGAATGGCGCACGCCTTAGGACTTAAAAAGAACTTTCGTTTCTTTTTTCTGCAGCGTCTTCCGGGCCGCGCGGTATTGTTTCAGCCCTTCCATAGTCGCAAGTTCAGGGAACAGGCGGAACAACTCTTCGCGCTGGTCATCATCAACGCCACGCAAAGAATAATCACCAGGCTGGAAGGTTTCAGACCAACTGCCGTTCGAAAGAACGACCTCGTGGTGTTCACACATAAAGTGAATATAGGTCATATTCTGCGGCGGTGCGATTTTTACGCCATCTAACCGGGTCAGGTCTTTGGCATAGACCAGCACTTCGTTTTGTTCGAAATACATCTGCGCCATTTCTGAAACGACCAACATGCGATGATACGGCGATACCTGCATGTCACGTTCGGGCAGACCGTCGCCCAATGCGCCCGCCTTGATAAATATCGGCCGAATGCTTGGTGTTGTCTCTAGGTCCTCTGTCGTGACCTTCTTATGCCCAACCCAGCTAATGTGCTTTATGCCATTGTCACGGGTCAGCACGCGGGTTCCGACGATCAGATCTTCGACCAATGTCTCGCCTCTTGGCGTGGCAATTGCCGTGCCTGGGGTAAAGCATGGTACGATTTTTTCAGGTATCGTCACGTCTACATCTGCCTCCGGCTTTACCGGCTGGCTCGCGCTCCATAAAGCGGCGCTTTCTGTTGTGCAGATCGCCTTGGTCATGTTTGAAATCCCGATAGAAAACCACTTACCAAAAAACCCGTCCGTCACACGAACAGTAACTCATAAATGAATACCAGCCGCTTAACGCAGCAATCAATAGTTCCAGCGCTGAACACACCATAAGTATAGGATTCGCAAGCAAATACCCTGAATTTGACGCCGTTCCGTCAGTATATCGACGCAAAGCAACCACAGTATCGCCATGGTTGCTACACGCAAACATTTTTCAGGATGATACTGGTGCCGATGGAGAGACTCGAACTCTCACGATATTGCTATCGGGGGATTTTGAATCCCCTGCGTCTACCATTCCGCCACATCGGCCAGTGCGGACCTCCTAAACAGGACCGCGGGCAACGTCAATCAGTCGAATGCATTTTCCGTCATTAAAGTCGCGTCGCCCCGAAAGTATCGCATTCACCAAGGCTGCCGCTTTCGAAGCCACGGGCAAACCAGCGTTGGCGTTGATCGCTTGTTCCATGGGTAAATGTGTGTGGTTGTACGCGCTGACCGGCATTACGCTGCAATGTGTCGTCACCAATTTGGGCTGCTGCGTTCATTGCTTCGGCGATGTCGCCGCGCTCAAGACTTCCGAATTTTTCTTCGGCCGCCCGCGCCCAGATGCCCGAGAAACAATCGGCCTGCAGTTCGATCCGAACAGAGATCGCGTTTGATTCTCTTTCAGATGACCGCGCACGAATCTGGTTTGCTTGCCCCAAAATGCCCAATTCGTTTTGCACGTGGTGCGCAATCTCATGTGCGACAACATAGGCTGCCGCGAAATCGCCGCCTGCGCCCAAGCGATCTTCGAGCGTTGTAAAGAACGCTGTATCAAGAAACGCCTTTTTCTCAGGTGGGCAATAGAACGGTCCAGTCGCGGCTGATGCCCCGCCACAAGCAGATTGCGTCTGCCCTTTGAAAAGCACAAGGCTTGGTGCGTTATAGACTTTGCCCAACTGCTGACGGAAAATGTCGGACCAGACTTCTTCGGTATCCGCCAATGTCACAGAGACGAATTCTGCTGCACGTTCATCGGCAGGTGTTAGTTCAGCTGACTGTGCGCTACCCTGCCCGGCCCCATCGAGGTTTACGAATTGGCTGACGTCCACACCAAAGTACCAACCGACAAGCAGAACAACAATTGCCCCGGCACCGCCGATTCCGCCTGCGCTACGTGCGCCGCCGCCACGCCGCCGATCCTCGATATTGCTGCTACCGCGTCGTCCTTGCCATTTCATGGTCAAATCTCCCGTTGATTAACGGCTACTTTACCCGCATCGAGTGTGTGCACAAGCTTGACCCCACTGCGCGGGCATGGCCTAACGCATACAACATTGAAAGGTTCGGATATGTTGCGTGGTCTCTACAATTGGACGTTATCACTGGCGCAATCGCGCTATGCCTTATGGGCACTTGCTGTCGTGGCATTTGTCGAATCTTCGTTCTTCCCTATACCGCCAGATGTTTTGATGATCCCAATGATCATTGCACGGCCATCGCGTGCATTCCTCATCGCCGGCATCGCGACCGTTGCCTCGGTCCTGGGCGGTATCTTTGGTTACTACATTGGCTTTGCACTGATGGAGACCATCGGCCAACCCATTCTTGATTTTTACCACAAAGGACATGCGTTCGAAGAATTCGCCGCGAAATACAATGAATGGGGTGCTTGGGCTGTGCTCACTGCGGGCGTCACGCCCTTTCCGTTCAAGGTCATCACGATCGCGTCAGGCGTGACCCACCTGTCATTCCCAGTCTTTGTAATTTCCGCCATTATCGCACGTGCGCTGCGGTTCTTCTTGGTCGCTGCACTTTTGTGGAAATTCGGGGAACCTATCCGTGACTTTATCGAACGCCGCTTGGGGCTTGTTTTCATTGCGTTTTGCGTCTTGCTTCTTGGCGGGTTCGCGGTTGTGGGCATGCTATGACGCGTAATCTGATGGTGCTATTTGCTGCAGGTGGTTCTGCCGCGCTATTGGGCGGCGCATTTGTATTTCAATTCCTTGGCTACCCGCCCTGTGCGATGTGCATTTGGCAACGCTGGCCGCATGTGGTCGCGATCGTCATCGGGCTTTTGGCATGGAAAATTCGGGGATGGTTATTGCCAGCGCTTGGCGCATTGGCGGCCGCAACAACAGGCTCCATCGGCTTCTTCCACATGGGCGTAGAACGCGACTGGTGGGAAGGACCAAGCAGCTGCACAGGGAATGGGCTTTTGAATGGCCTTGATGGTGCCGGACTACTTGCCATCGAAGGTCCAAAAGTCATCATGTGCGATCAAGTGTCATGGGAATTCCTGACACTCTCCATGCCAACATGGAACGGGATCTTCTCTTTCGTTTTGGTCGGATTTTGGATCGCAGCAATAGTTCTTAGCGGCGCGTCGACAAAAGAAGGCTTGTCTCGCTCCGCGTGACACCTTCTAGGCGGCGAATAGCAGATAGCACCTGATCGAATTCTTCGAGCGTCGCCGTTCCGATTTCTGCGATCAAATCCCAAGTGCCATTGGTTGAATGAACCATCTGCACTTGGGGCATACGCGTTAGGCTTTTTGATATCTTCTCGGCACCCCGCCCCGCGATCTCCAAGCTCATGAAGCCGCGTACTGGATCTGGCCGCACGTCAGAACGTGTGACAACGGTAAACCCAACGATTTCACCACCTTCTACCAGCCGATCAAGTCGCGTCCGAATGGTGCTGCGCGTCACGTTCAGTTCTGCTGCCAGCTCTGACAGCGATGCGCGCCCATTTCGACGCAACGCCCCGACAAGCCGTGTATCCAGTTTGTCCAATTTGACCACTCACTTTGTACAATTTAGATGCATTTTGCACGTTTTGTGCGCTACCGCCACCTGTTGTTTTGGACAATAATTTTGGGATGACACAAAAACACTGCATCTTAATTGGGGCACCGGTGGACTGCGGAAAACGCGTTCGTGGTTGCCTCATGGGCCCCGACGCATACCGAACCGCTGGCATCTCAGAGGCCATCACTGAACTTGGCCACACAGTCGAAGACATCGGCAACCTGCGCCCCGCATCGGTAGAAGTCGCGCCTGCCCGAAACCCGCAAGTCTATAAGCTGGCCGAAAATGTCGGCTGGACACAAACCCTCATGGCCGCCGCTGAAGAAGCAGCGCCACGGGGGATGCCCATTTTCATGGGTGGTGACCATGCACTTGCGGCCGGAACTGTTGCAGGCATGGCCGCCCACGCGGCCAAACAGAACCGACCGTTTTTTGCGCTTTGGCTGGATGCGCACAGCGACATCCATACGCCTGATACGACCGACAGCGGGAACTTACACGGCACGCCAGTGGGCTATGTCACTGGGCGCGACGGCTTTGACGCCTATCCACCCCTGCCGGTGCGCGTCGAACCCGCGAACATCTGCATGATTGGCTTGCGGTCGGTTGATGCCGCTGAACATGCCGTCCTTGACGATGGCGATGTGATGCTGGTGGATATGCGGACAATCGACGAACAAGGGATCAGCGCCCCGCTGCAGGCGTTCTTGGACAAGGTCCATGCCGTCAACGGTATGCTGCATGTTTCCCTAGATGTGGATTTCTTAGACCCATCTGTTGCACCCGCAGTTGGAACAACCGTTCCAGGTGGCGCCACTGTCCGCGAAGGCCACCTTGTCATGGAAATGCTCTCAGACTCCGGTCTCGTGACCTCTCTCGATCTTGTTGAGCTTAACCCGTTTCTTGATGACCGCGGCCAGACCGCAAACCTCATGGTCGACCTGACAGCATCTCTGCTGGGTCGCCGCGTATTTGATCGACCAACCCGGAGCCACCAATGACACTCAAAGCCTCACACCTCGCGATGGTTCCATTCGTAAGCGTCGACAACATGATGCGACTGATCCACAGCATCGGTATCGAAACCTTTATGGCGGATCTGGCGCGTGAAATTGAACACGACTTTGCCCGTTGGGAATTGTTCGACAAAACGCCACGCTTGGGCAGCCATTCAGACGTTGGTGTGATCGAACTGATGCCGACATCTGATGGTGAACTTTACGGTTTCAAGTATGTAAACGGTCACCCGAAAAACATGAAGGAAGGCCTTCAGACTGTGACAGCGTTCGGCGTCTTGGCTGATGTTTACACAGGCTATCCGATCCTGTTTTCAGAGATGACGGTACTGACCGCCCTGCGCACAGGTGCCATGTCTGCCGTCGCGACTAAGCACCTTGCATCGCCTGACGCGAAAACCATGGCCATGATTGGTAATGGTGCGCAGTCAGAATTCCAATGCCTCGCGATCAAGGCGGTCTGTGGTATCAATGATATCCGCTTGTACGATATTGACCCAGAAGCGACCAAAAAATGCGCAGCCAACTTGGCTGATCTTGGGTTCACGATTACGTCCTGCACGACCCCAGAAGAAGCCATTCAAGGCGCTGACGTCATCACAGTGGCCACGGCTGATAAGGATATGCAAACGATCCTGACCGACAACATGGTTGGCGCGGGCGTCCACATCAACGCAATTGGGGGCGACTGCCCCGGCAAGACGGAGCTTCACCGTGATATTGTCGCCCGATCAACCGTATTCGTTGAATATCCACCGCAGACCCGTATCGAAGGCGAAATTCAGCAAATGCCCGAAGACCACCCGGTCACAGAGCTTTGGCAGGTTATCACAGGCGCAACGCCGGGCCGTACATCCGCGTCAGAGGTCACACTGTTCGACGGTGTCGGCTTTGCAATCGAGGACTTTAGCGCCCTTCGCTATGTCCACAAGCAGATCAAAGACACGCCGTTCTATGTCGATATCGACCTGATCGCCGACCCTGATGATCCCCGCGATTTGTTCGGTATGATTAAACGCGCTGGATAATGCCTTGGGGCAGGAAAATCACCGCGATTTCCTGCCCCACATTTTAACTACAAAAAATATCCAATTTTCTGCGGAAACTTGGGCAATAAAAACAATACGTTAAGCGTCAATAACCGCCCCCAATTCGCCAACCCAGCATCGCCCATTGCACCCTATATCAAGTGTCTGATAAGGTATCCTGAACGAGATATAGCAGTAAGAATAACAACAGGCGGTCCACGTGAACGATACTCCAGAAACCCCTGAAAACGATGACGAAAACACGCCAGCACGTTATGTTTATGACGGGCCAGCGGTTACCATCGAGCACGAGCTGAAAACCAGCTATCTTGATTACGCGATGAGCGTGATCGTAAGTCGTGCGATCCCAGATTTGCGCGATGGCTTGAAACCCGTACACCGCCGCATCCTTTATGGTATGAACGAAAGCGGTAACACGTCGGACAAACCTTACCGGAAATCAGCGCGTTCTGTTGGCGATGTTATGGGTAAATACCACCCTCACGGTGACAGTGCGATTTATGACGCTTTGGTCCGGATGGCCCAAGATTTCTCTATGTCGCTAAAGCTGCTTGATGGACAAGGTAACTTTGGCTCGATGGACGGAGACCGCGCCGCTGCGATGCGTTACACCGAAGTCCGGATGGATAAGCCTGCCGCGTTCCTGCTGGCTGATATCGACAAAGACACGGTTGATTTTCAAGACAACTACGACGGCAAAGACCGTGAACCCACTGTTTTACCTGCACGTTTTCCAAACATGCTGGTCAACGGTGCCGGCGGTATTGCTGTTGGTATGGCGACAAACATTCCGCCTCATAACTTGGGCGAAGTGATCAATGCGACATTGGCACTGATTGACGAACCAGACCTGACATCTGAACAATTGATCGAATATGTCCCTGCCCCTGATTTCCCAACGGGCGGGATTATTCTGGGCCGCAGCGGTGCGCGCAAAGCCTATCTTGAAGGCCGTGGTTCTGTCGTTGTGCGTTCCAAAACGCACGTCGAAGAAATTCGTAAAGATCGCTACGCAATCGTCATCGACGAAATTCCCTATCAGGTGAACAAGGCCGCGATGATCGACAAGATCGCCGAAGCCGCCCGTGAAAAGCGGATCGAAGGCATTGCACATGTTCAAGACGAATCTGACCGTAATGGTGTTCGGGTTGTTGTTGAACTGAAGCGCGACGCCACGGCCGAGGTTGTTCTGAACCAGCTGTTCCGCTTTACGCCGATGCAAACTTACTTCGGCTGTAACATGCTTGCGCTGAACGGCGGCAAGCCAGAACAGCTGACGCTACGCGCATTCCTGACCGCGTTTATCGACTTCCGCGAAGAAGTGGTTGCGCGACGCACCGCATATGAACTGCGCAAGGCGCGTGAACGCGCGCATATCCTGTGTGGTTTGGCTGTTGCCGTCACAAACATCGATGAAATCGTTGCGACTATCCGTTCATCTGCTGACGCTGCGACTGCGCGTGAAAAACTGATGACACGTCGTTGGCCAGCTGAAACGATCCTCGAGTATATCGCGCTAATCGACGATCCGACCCACACTGCCAACGAAGACGGCACATATAACCTGTCCGAAACACAGGCGCGTGCGATCCTTGAATTGCGCCTTCAGCGTTTGACCCAAATTGGCGTCAAAGAAGTGACTGATGAACTTCAAGAACTAGCAGGTAAGATAAGGGAATACTTAGAAATTTTGGGTTCACGTGATCGCATCATGCAGATCATCCGTGATGAGCTGCACGAAGTACGCGATCAGTTTGCTGTGCCTCGCCGCACCGAAGTCGTCGACTGGGCTGGCGACATGGATGACGAAGATCTGATCGAACGCGAAGACATGGTCGTGACGGTCACGTCTGGCGGTTACATCAAACGTACAGCTCTTGCCGATTTCCGCGCACAACGTCGTGGTGGTAAAGGTCTGTCATCCATGCAGACCAAAGAAGAGGACGTGGTTACCACCCTCTTTGTGGCCAACACGCATACGCAACTGTTGTTCTTTACGACAGACGGAATGGTTTACAAGCTTAAGACATGGCGCCTGCCGCTTGGCAGCCGTACTGCAAAAGGCAAAGCCATCGTTAACATCCTTCCTATTCCGCAAGGTGTATCCATCGCGGCGATCATGCCCGTTGACCGCCCTGAGGACGAATGGGACGATTTACAAGTCGTCTTTGCGACCTCCGCCGGTACTGTCCGCCGGAACAAACTGTCAGATTTCACGAACGTTATGCGTAACGGCAAGATCGCGATGAAGTTTGAGGATGATCACGCTGAGACAACACTGATTAACGCACGTATCGCATCAAACGATGATGACGTGATGCTGGTCACTGATTCAGGTCGTGCAATCCGCTTCCCTGCAACAGATGTCCGTGTCTTTAACTCACGTGCTTCTGTTGGTGTACGCGGGATCAAGCTGCAAGGCGACGATAAGGTCGTTTCCATGTCAATCATTCGCCACTTCAAGGCCGAGGCCGATGAGCGTGCAGCATATCTGAAAATGCGCCGTGCAATGGCTGGCTTGGCCGATGATGCGGAAACGGATGACGAAGAAGAAGTAGTCGCAGGTGCAATCAGCCAAGAACGCTATGCTGAGATGTCCGCCGCTGAAAACCTAATCCTAACAATCACCGCCAAAGGCTCTGGTAAACTGTCGTCCAGCCATGACTACCCCGTTCGCGGACGTGGCGGCATGGGCGTTGCAGCAATGGACAAAGCAATGCGCGGCGGCCCACTGGTGACATCGTTCCCGGTCGAGATGTCGGATCAAATCATGCTTGTAACGTCGACAGGTCAGTCTATCCGCGTTCCGATTGAGGGTATCTCCTTCCGGTCACGCGGCGCTGGCGGAGTCAAAGTATTCGATACTGGCAAAGGTGAAACCGTGGTCAGCGTTGCATGGATTGCCGACCAAGGTGAAGAAGAAGGTGAAGTAGAAGGCTAAGCGATAAGATCGCGGCATTCTGCGCCACCAGCATAATAATATAGAGACGCGCTCGTGTCGGCGGTTTTTTGTTCAATTGGAACCGTTGAGTGCGTCTCCTAAGCATCACTCGTTTAGAGTAGCGACGCAGGCTGATTGCGAGAAAATAATCGCCCACTACGATGCACAACGTTAAATACTGAGGGATTTATAGATGCTTCGCACACTTACGTTGACTTCCACCTTTGCACTAGCGGCCAACGCAGTTGCAGCAGAAGGTTTGACCTATGCCGGCCTGAACTCAGACTTCACGCATTTTACAAAGGCAAACGACGATACCGCAATCGCTGGCATTCTTCATGGCGCAGTTGAATTTGAATTCAGCGGTTTTATCCTCAACGGTGATTTCGTGGGCACTGCCTTTGATGCCGAAGTAAACGCGTTTGATACTGAATCCCAACAGATCTTTCTTTCTGCTGGCTATCGGCTCATGCCCGAAATCCTCGTAGGTGCTGGATTTGGCGTCGTTTCTGGCGACGACTACGAGGAAACCTTGTACGAAGCCTACGGACAATACGATAGCGGCGATTTCGGTGTTGGCGTGAATGTCATCATTAATGAAAACGATGACAGTTTCACTTCGCTATACAGCGAACTGAACACCGGCAACATTTTTAACGTTGGCGGTGTCGTTACTGTCAGCTCAATCGAAGATTACGGCACAGACTACTATCTATCTGCTGGATTCGACGACCGCGGTTCGTTCGCACTTGCATATTTCACCGGCAACACTGAAATCGACAGCACTCTCTTTGGACTTCATGGAGGTTACCAAGTTAATCCCCAGACCCGCGTGATCGGCGGTTATCTCACCAATGTGGGTAAGGATTCGTCTGATGTATTCGCTTTTGCAGCGGGCGCAGGCTACCAAGTCGCTGACGGCGCTTGGCTAGACGCCACAATTGGCGGTGTCGATCTTGAAGGTAGCCAGCTTATCAATACCTTCGGCGTGGCATTTACGTTTGAATCAGGCGAGCGCACGCGCATAGATAGACGGATGTCAGCAGATCATTCAGACAGCCTTATGTCCACCGGCTATGGTTCACTTTTATTCGCCAACGCTCTATAGCGCCAAACTTCTAAATGCCCATCTCGCGCACGTGACGTTGAGCGAGATGGATAGATTGTGAAGGGGAAGTCAGTAAACTATCTTTTCTGGCTTTGTCGTGATGCGGGTTGGGGCTAACCACTGCATTTTTCCTTGCCACCAAATCAAGCTCAATAAATTATATCCGGTTAAATCTGTCGCCCATAAATATGGGTTTCTTTTATAATTTCATTTTTAGATAGAAATGAAATCAAGCGAGTTTATGTGGCATCCACGTCTAATCGTGGCATTCTAGCATCTCTAAAACTTATTTTGCGCTACACGCCTGAAGAGATGGAGTTCACTTTTACCCTGCAGTAGATACGCCTTTGTTATTACAACAAAGTCGGAGAATAATAATGACAATTAGAATTTTAGTCGCTTCCGCGCTATTGCTAGCAACTGCAACAACCGGAGCTGTAGCACAGGGATTTTCTGGTGGTACGGTCTCTTTGGAGCATACTGGATTTGATGGCGACGCTGACGTGTTAAATTCCAGACGTTTCGAAGCTGGGGTTGAGTTTGCGGCAACATCGCAATTGGCGTTCGGAGTCGACGTAACAAATACATCACCTTCAGAGTTTGACCAAGATGTTTCAGGTCTAGGTGTACACGGAATTTTTGCCGTCAACACTGATGTAAAACTCGGCGTCTGGTACTCTCGCGAGAAGGTTGAAGATTTTGATGACGAAATCAGCTCTTACGGTATTGAAGCAGCATATAGCTTAGGACAATCTTCTTTGAGAGGTTACCTAGGTACCGGTGACGCCGAAGGAACGGATTTTACGCTTTTAGGTGTCGATACGGCCTACGATCTAGGCAACGGCTTTAGCGTCATCACTGCACTTGACTATGTTGACCTGTCCGACCAAGACTTCACCCTATCGACAATTGAAGTCGGCGGAGCGTATGAAATAATGCCAGGTGCATCGGTCTTTGCATCTATTGGGAACCTGACCATTGATTCTTTTGGTAGCACCGGCGACGAAAACTTCTTCAAAGTTGGAGCGGAGTTCTCGTTTGGCCCACAAGGTGGTACGACTTTCAAACAGCACGGCCTGTTTGATACATTCCCACCAGCAACATAAATCTGAAGTTTCGATAGCTTTTGTCTGAATTCCTAAGAGGCCCTGCCGTACTGCTGGGGCCTCTTATTTTTGGGTGAGCGTAGCCGTTAATAGTCTTTGGCGCGGATGGATGTATCTTCAATTGATAATGCAGTCTTCCGGGCAATAAATCGACACGCAAGCAAAATCACTGTTTCCGATACCCTGCAACGGCGCCGTCGCGGTGCAAGCTAGGAAATCAGATGGACGGTTCGAAGTGAACAATTTCGAGTGTTCTTTTGTGATCAAATTGAAACACCGCGCCGCGAATTTATGATCAGTCTGTCAGCTAAGAATAACAACCTGTAGGTGATTGGCATATTTACCCTAAAGGCCCTAGGAACCATGACTTACAAACTTACGCTAACGACCCTTCTTATCAGTTCGAGCATGACACCTGTTTTTGCGCAAACAGTAGGCCTCAGTGCCGCATCCATAGATCTTGGCAGCGCATTCCTCACTGGTGACGGTTCAGATGCGAACCAAACTAGCCTCGAGGGAACCGCAGAATTTGCTCTTACGCCTACAATCACACTCGGCGCAAGTTTGGGCCTGTACGGCCACAGCGGTGATACATACGACAACGAAGCGAGCATCTATGATGCGACCAATTTCACAGCGCACGCCTTGTACAAAGCTACGCCAACAACTGCACTTGGTATTTTTGTCGCGACTGAGTCGACTGATGCGCACAGTGAACACATAAATGTCATTGGCGCGGAATTTGGTATGCGATCGGGCAAGACATCGTTTGATGCATACTACGGCATGACCGACCTGGCAGCCAATGCGAATGACGACTATACGTTCGGCGGAATGGCTCTTGAAGTTGGGCTCGCTCAGGGCTTCACAATCGGCGCAAGCTACGACGCATTTTCTCCATCTATTGGTGTCACACTTGGTGGTGTCGTGCTCGAAGCCACTGTTACTGACGTCGCTGTGAGCGCCGGATATGACTTCGGAAATGGTATTGGTGTTGAAGCAGAGCTAGGTCGCCTTGGCATTACTGCAAATGACGGCACAACAAACTACACAGCGACTGACCCTGAAGTTTATGTCGGCCTAAACGTGAGCTATGACTTCGGCGGGAACGGTGGCACCTTTACGAAAACGCGTTCGTTTATGGATCTCGCCGCGTTTTCATTGGATCGCTTCTAAGCGCTATCGTTTTTAGCCTGAGGAAGTTTTTGATTTTAGCCCCGGCATTCACTGCCGGGGCTTTTCATTTATCTAAGCCGCGATTAGATCAGCTTCATGGATCAGACATTAAACATTATCGGCGGCGGTATGGCCGGATCAGAGGCAGCTTGGCAGGCAGCGAATGCAGGGCTGCAGGTTGTCATTCATGAAATGCGGCCCAAGGTCGAAACCTTTGCACATCGCACTGGCAACTTGGGTGAAATGGTTTGCTCGAATTCGTTTCGTTCAGACGATCACGAGCAAAACGCCGTCGGGCTGTTGCATTGGGAAATGATGCAAGCCGATGGGTTGATCATGCAAACGGCCTATAAATACCGCCTACCCGCTGGCGGCGCATTGGCTGTTGATCGTGACCCCTTTGCCGAAAGCGTGACCGAGGCACTCAAAGCGCATCCGAACATTTCGATTTCATATGATGAAATCACAAGCCTACCCGACGATGGCCACTGGATCATCGCGACTGGTCCGCTGACATCTGGAAATCTGGCCGAAGCGATTCAAGCCGAAACCAGCGCTGAAGCACTGGCATTCTTTGATGCCATCGCCCCGATTGTTTACCATGACAGCATCAACATGGATGTCGCGTGGATGCAGTCCCGTTATGATAAAGGCGAGACCGAGGAAGAGCGTACCGCTTACCTCAATTGCCCTATGACTAAAGACCAGTATGAGGCCTTTATCGACGCGCTTCTTGCCGCCGAGAAGACCGAGTTCAAAGAAGGCGAAACCGCCGGATATTTCGACGGCTGCTTGCCGATTGAGGTAATGGCTGAACGTGGTCGTGAGACGCTTCGTTTTGGACCAATGAAACCTGTCGGCCTAACCAACGCCAATGATCCAGAGAACAAACCTTATGCGGTTGTTCAACTACGTCGCGACAATGCGCTTGGCACATTGTACAATATCGTTGGGTTTCAAACAAAAATGAAGTACGGCGCACAAAAGGCTGTATTTAAAACAATTCCTGCGCTTGAGAACGCTGAGTTTGCACGGCTTGGCGGCATTCATAGGAATACATTCATCAACTCACCAACACTACTTGATGAGCAAATGCGCCTGCGGTCGCGCCCGAATATCCGCTTTGCAGGGCAGATTACTGGTGTTGAAGGCTATGTTGAAAGCGCTGCGATGGGGCTGCTTGCTGGGCGTCTTGCGGTCGCTGAACTCACAGGAAAAGCGCTGCCCGCCGTCCCAAACACGACGGCCATGGGTGCGCTTGTGACGCATATCACTGGCGGTGCTGAGGCAAAGACATTCCAACCTATGAACGTCAATTTCGGCCTGTTCCCGCCTCTCGAAGGTGCGAAAAACGGACGTCGCAACCGTAAAGACCGTTACAAAGGCTACACAGATCGCGCCAAGGCAGATTGGCAGGCGTGGCTAGCCCAGACAGTGTAAATGATCACGCGGTTTGCCCCATCGCCTACAGGGCCACTGCATCTGGGGCATGCCTATTCCGCTCTGACGGTTTGGGATGTTGCGGCGAAGCACGGCGGGGCCGCGCTGCTGCGCATTGAAGACACTGACAGCACCCGCGCCCGACCCGAGTTCGAGCAAGCCATTTATGACGATCTACACTGGATGGGATTAGATTGGCCGCCACCTGTGCGGCGACAATCAGATCACAAGGCTGCATATGGCCGTGTCATTGAAGAACTCACGAAGCGCCAATTGGTCTTCCCCTGCTCTTGCACAAGGCGGGAGATCCAAGCCGCTGGAGCTTTGCCCGGTGTCGAAGGTCTGGTTTATCCTGGCACCTGTCGCCACCGTTCAATGAACGACGCGCGCCCGGGCGATGCGATCAGGTTAAACATCAGCGCAGCCCTAAGCCAAATTGATCACCCCATGACGTTTGTCGAGCTTTCATCGGGCACCGCGATCAAACATCACGTCGCTCCAGATCAGCTTACCAAAGACATTGGTGACACTGTTCTCATCCGAAAAAACACGGGCGAACCAGCCTATCATCTTGCTTGTGTTCACGATGATGCGCTGCAAAGTATCACCCATGTCGTGCGCGGAATGGATCTTTGGGCACAAACACCGTTTCAGGTCGTTCTTCAAAATATCATGGGATGGCCTACACCTAAGTATCACCACCATCCTCTGATCACCGACGACAGCGGCAAGCGTTTGGCAAAGATAGATAAGTCAAAAGCGCTATCAAAATATCGTGCCGAAGGCGCCACACCAGACGACATTCGCCGCCTCGTCGGACTTCCCCCATCATCTTGCTAAAAATACTCCCGCGCGGAGCGCATTCCTACGTCTCTAAAGGCGCTTCAGTCACAACTTCTTCACCGTCGACAACCGCAGTAAAGAAACAGGTCCGACGGCCGGTATGACAGGCCGCGCCGACCTGCTTGACCTCTACCAATAGACAGTCACGATCACAGTCGATTTTCAACGCAACCAGTTCCTGTGTGTGCCCACTTGTTTCGCCTTTGATCCAGAATTCTTGGCGTGAACGGGACCAATAGGTCACACGACCAGTCTCTAACGTCTTAGCCACCGATTCGGCATTCATCCACGCCATCATCAGGACTTCGCCGGAAACGCTGTCTTGGGCGATCGCGGGGATCAGGCCTGCGTCATTGTATTTCAAACTGTTTGGATCAAATGACATGGTGAAACCCTTTGCAACTGAATGTCTTCGGACTATCTAAGGGGGACCGTTCAGAAGGGCAAACGCCATGTCAGCAGAAACAGATATGATCAAACTATATTCCGGTCGGATTATGGCGTTGGCAGCGGATATGCCGCGGACGACCCGGCTCAATACGCCGACAGCAACCGCAAAGAAACGCGCACCACTTTGTGGATCGACGGTGACGGTTGATGTCCAACTAGACGACGGGGTTATCACCGACTACGGCCAAGACGTAAAAGCATGCGCGCTTGGTCAGGCGGCAGCGGCGGTGGTTGGGGCAAATATCGTTGGCCTAACACCCGTGCAGATCAAAGCGGGACGTGATCAGCTATTTGATATGCTCAAGAACGACGGTGCGGTCCCTGCTGCCCCGTTCAACGATCTTGAGGTTCTACAGCCTGCAAAAGACTACAAGAACCGCCACGCTTCAATTCTACTTGCGTTTGATGCAACGCTTGATGCACTCGAGGCTTCTAAGACAGACGCATAAAAAACCGCCGCACACCCGGGACAGAGTGGCGGCGGCAGGTTTTTCGCGACACGGGTTCGGTCAAACTTCCTTCGGGAGAGGCAAAACCCCGTTCAGGATATTAGACAGGCAGGTCATTCAGCATTGCGTATGTGGGACAGTGCAATGTGAGGGAAACCAAACCCGCGTCGCGCAGGCACGTCAGACTAATCCGGGCAGGGATAATCCGACAAACAACATGACCATCAAAGCAACAACGCCAAGCGCATCAGAGATAATCGTGTCACGGGACCGGACAATAACGTCTTTGATTTCCTTAGCCATTTTGTTGCTCCTTTGTTCTGTTGCCACTTTGTTCTCACAGAATTAACCCTCCGTAAAGAACTTTTTGAGAACATTTGCGAACAAAATAGCTAACCAACTGATATTAAACGAATAGCTTTTTCCTGTTCCATCAGCCAAAGCAGTGTTCGGGCCGCCTGCCCACGTTCTGTTTCAAGTTTTGGATCGTCGTTTAACAATTTACGCGCGTCTGTTTGGGCAAGCGCCATCAGTCCAGCCTGCCGTTCAAGATCCGCAATCCTGAAACGCGGTATACCAGATTGCGCGGTTCCGATCACGTCACCGGCCCCACGCATGGCAAGGTCTTCCTCAGAAATCTTGAAGCCATCTTCGGTCTCACGCAAAATCTCAAGGCGGCGTCGGCCGGTTTCGCTCAACGGTGCTTGGTATAGCAATAAACATGTCGATGCCGCTGCTCCGCGCCCTACCCGCCCACGTAGCTGGTGCAGCTGCGCCAAACCAAAGCTTTCGGCCCGTTCAATCATCATGATTGATGCATTCGGGACGTTCACCCCGACCTCAATCACTGTTGTGGCGACCAATACCTTGGTTTCTCCTGACACGAACCGCGCCATGGCGGCGTCTTTTTCAGCGGGCGGCATTTGGCCATGGACCAACCCGACGACACCTTCGCCTAGTGCTGCCCGAAGATGTTTGAACCGCTCCTCGGCGGCGGTCATATCGACAAATTCGCTTTCTTCAACCAACGGACAAACCCAATAAGCCTGTCGCCCTTCGCTGACCGCGTGACGCAGTTTATCAACCACTTCATCCATGCGCGATGTGGAAACCAATGCGGTCTGTACTGGCGTTCGTCCGGGCGGCTTTTCATCCAACACCGACACATCCATATCGCCGTATTGCGCCAAGGCCAGCGACCGTGGAATTGGTGTCGCCGTCATAACCAACACGTCGGTCGCGATACCTTTTTCACCAAGCTCCATGCGCTGTGCCACACCAAAACGATGCTGTTCGTCGATGACGGCCAAGCGCAAATCATTGAAAACGACGTCTTTTTGGAACACCGCATGTGTCCCAACCAAAATCGCGATGTCTCCATCGGCCAACGCGCTTAGCTTGGCCGCGCGTTCGCCGCCTTTATCCCGCCCGGTCAAAAGCTCAAGCCTTATCCCCGCGCTTTCGGCAAGTGGCTGCAATCCTTCAAGGTGCTGGCGCGCTAAAATCTCTGTCGGGGCCATCATGACGCCTTGCCCGCCAGCTTCGACCACAGTCAGCAGCGACAAAAACGCGACTAGCGTTTTGCCTGCACCAACATCGCCCTGAAGAAGACGATTCATCCGAAATGCCGACGCCAAATCCGCGTTAATTTCCGAAACGGCCCTCGTTTGCGCACCGGTCGGTTTATACGGTAAATTCGCCAAGACCTTCGCCGCAAGCGTACCCGTGCCCTTAGACTGCCGCCCCTTTGCCCGCCTCGTCACCGCACGCGCCAACGCGAGCGTCATCTGGTGCGCAAGCAATTCGTCATAGGCCAATCGCTGGCGCCCTGGATCGTGTGGAGAAAGATCAGTGGCGGCCTTTGGACTATGAACAGCAACCAATGCATCATGCCAATCGGGCCAGTTTTCACGCTTTTTCAGCTCTGCGTCGATCCATTCTGGTAAATCTGCGGCCATTTCCAAAGCAGACCGCGTCGCGCGGTACAATAATTTTTGCGTAATGCCAGCATGCAAAGGATAAACAGGTTCAAACGCCGGGATCTCTTCAGCCTCTTCCAAGGTCACGATGTGGTCAGGATGGACCATCTGCGCAACGCTGTCGAATATCTCAAGCTTGCCTGAAACGACCCGTTTTTGCCCAGTCGGAAGGATTTTTTGCAGGTAATCCCCTCGAGCGTGGAAAAAGACCAGTTGAAACGAGGTCTGCGCATCCGAGACATTCACCCGATATGGTCGACCACGCGTTTTTGGGGGATAATGTTCGCCGACAGTCACTTCGACTGTCGCCACCGCAGGCGCAACAACTTCTCGGATTGACGCCCGGCGATGTCGGTCAACGCCCGACATAGGCAGAGTCATCAACAGATCGCGGGGTTTCGTTACCCCCGCGGCATCAAGTATCTGGGCCGTCTTTGGGCCAATCCCATCCAATTTGGTTAATGCGCCAAAGAGCGGGAAAAGAACCTCTGGCCGGCCCGTCATGCGTCGCCAATCAGGGCTAGCCAGGCGTCTTCGTCCATTGTCTCAACCCCCAAATCAGCCGCTTTCTTTGCTTTTGATCCTGCACCCGGACCTACAACCAGAATGTCGGTCTTGGCGCTGACCGATCCAGAAACCTTGGCGCCCAAGGCCTCGGCCCGGCCCTTTGCTTCGGCACGGGTCATCTTCTCAAGCGTACCCGTGAAAACAACGGTTTTACCTGCCACCGGGCTGTCGGTGCTCGCTGCGACTGCATCTTGCACCTCAAGTTCAGCAACCAAACGGTCAATCGACGCGCGTTCTGAATCTTGCTGCATCGTCGTAACAAGCGACGTCGCCATCACCGCGCCAACACCGTCAATCCCGGTCAGTTCATCCCACTCTGGGCCGTCACCAATCTTGGCAGTGGTCATTGCTGTCTCAAATGCCGACCAAGAGGTATAGTGGTTCGCAAGTAACGCAGCCGAACTGTCACCGACATGTCTAATGCCAAGCGAAAATATCAAACGTCCAAGTCCGATTTTTCTTTTATCATCAATCGCATCGAATAGGTTGTTTGCGCTTTTTTCGCCCCATCCCTCGCGATTTTTGAGCTGCTGCAGACCGCTTCCGAAACGCGCACGTAAAGTGAAAATATCCGCTGGGGTTTCGACCCAACCATCTGAATAAAACTGCTCGACCTGCTTGGCCCCCAAACCTTCGATGTCAAATGCACCGCGAGACACAAAATGCTTTAACTTTTCAACAGCTTGCGCAGGACATATAATGCCGCCAGTGCAGCGACGCACGGCATCACCTTCTTCACGAATTGCGGCCGATCCACATTCAGGACAAGTGTCAGGAAACGTATAGCGCTGCGCGTCGCCGTCACGACGGGCAGTATCGACGTCTTTGATTTTCGGTATCACATCACCGGCGCGATAAATCTGCACCCAGTCACCCACCCGAATATCACGACCTTCACGAATTGGCTGGCCGTCACCTCCAAGGCCCGCGATATAATCTTCGTTGTGAAGGGTCGCATTGGAAACCACGACTCCGCCGACAGTCACTGGCGCGAGACGAGCAACTGGCGACAATGCCCCGGTGCGACCGACCTGAATGTCGATCGCCTCTAACCGGGTCCACGCCAATTCAGCCGGGAACTTATGCGCAATTGCCCAACGCGGGGTCGTTGACCGGAACCCGAGCCGGCGCTGTAGATCAAGATCATCGACTTTGTAAACTACGCCATCAATATCGTAGCCCAACGTCGCACGCTGTTCTTCGATCATGTGATAATGCGCGATCATTTGTTCAGGGCCGTCGCATTTTACTGTTAGTTCATTGGTCGAAAAGCCAAAGTCTGACAATTGCTGAATCGCACCAGATTGCGTGTCACCTAGTGGCGCAGAAAGATCGCCCCAAGCGTAGGCAAAAAACCTAAGCGGCCGCGATTTGGTGATGCTCGCATCGAGTTGGCGCAAAGAACCCGCTGCAGCGTTGCGAGGGTTTGCAAAAGTCTTAGCCCCAGCGCTTTCTTGTCGTAGGTTCAGTGCCTCAAAATCGGCATGGCTCATGTAGACTTCGCCACGAACCTCTAGAACTTCTGGTGCATTATCAATTTGTTGCGGGATATCGGAAATCGTTTTGGCGTTCGCAGTTACGTTCTCACCAACCGCCCCATCGCCACGTGTCGCGGCCTGAACCAATTTCCCGTTTTCGTATCGTAATGAAAGAGAAAGGCCGTCGATCTTCGGCTCGGCTGTATACACAAGCGGCGCCTCAGCGCCCAATCCCAAATACTTGCGAATACGCGCATCGAAATCGGTGACGTCTTCATCGCTGAACGCATTGCCAAGGGACAACATGCGCACGACATGCTGTACCTTTCCAAAGCCTTCAGCAATAGCGCCACCGACTTGCTCGGTTGGACTGTCGGCGCGCTTAAGATCAGGAAACGCTTCCTCGATCGCCTGATTTCGTTGCCGTAGGCGGTCGTACTCGGCATCCGAAATCTCAGGCGTGTCATCACGGTGGTACGCGGTATTGGCTGCATGTATTTGTTCAGCCAGCCAAGACAGTTCGTTTTTAGCTTGCTCAGCAGTCAATTTTTCAACGGGCAAAAGCGCCGCCTTATGCTGCTGAGTATGCGTTTCTTGTACCACGTAAGCCCCCGGGAATTTCACAGCCAACGCGCGTTGGCGAACGGTGCAATTCTTAGGCAACCAAATCTGCGCCGTCCAGAGCCTATGCCCCTTCTGCAAATAAGGCTGCCAGCCGTAAACGGGTAAAACAGTAGCGCGTGTTACGCGCTGACTGCAATCGGCTCTGACTGTGCCATTGGTTCAGGATCGCGCAAAACATAGCCACGGCCCCAGACAGTCTCGATGTAATTTTCACCAGCCGTCGCTTCGCTTAGCTTCTTGCGCAACTTACAGATGAACACATCAATGATTTTTAGTTCAGGTTCGTCCATGCCGCCATAAAGATGGTTAAGAAACATCTCTTTTGTGAGTGTCGTTCCCTTACGCAAACTAAGAAGTTCGAGCATCTGATATTCTTTTCCGGTGAGGTGCACGGTGCTGCCCGCCACGCTAACAGTCTTTGCATCGAGGTTCACATCAATCTGCCCAGTTGTGATAATGGACTGAGCATGACCTTTTGAACGCCGGATGATTGCGTGAATACGCGCAACCAATTCTTCGCGATGGAACGGTTTCGTCAGATAGTCATCTGCCCCGAAACCAAAACCTTTCAACTTACTTTCCGTACCATCATCGCCAGATAAAATAAGGATTGGCGTATCAATACGGCTAAGGCGCAACTGACGCAGGACCTCGTAACCGTTCATGTCCGGTAGGTTCAGGTCAAGCAGGATCAGATCGTAATCGTATAGCTTAGCAAGATCGATCCCCTCTTCCCCTAGATCAGTTGCGTAAACGTTTAGGTTGGCATGAGTCAGCATCAGCTCGATGCTTTTCGATGTTGTTGGGTCATCTTCGACCAGCAAGACACGCATTTGGGGTTCTCCGCTCTATCGTTTGTCTTGTTAACCTAAACACGGAATGGTTAACCACCCGTTACCACGCACTTTCCTATGGTCATTCAACCTAAGGTTGCCTATACTGTTGTAGCGCTGTCGCCTTCAAGGCTCCCTCACCATGCTGTGCGATGGCGTTCTCCCACTCCGAAAATTCCTCATCAGATAAAGCATATCGTTCTAACGCCTCTTTACGAAGGATCAGCCCAAACGCGACAGCCCGCACAACGGCAGCTTTGCGTGACGCAACCCAGCGGCGCGTGTTTTCTTTTGGTAGGTCTGCGCGCGTCATCACGGACCCATCTGGCAACGTCACGGACCGTGGTCCTTCCACTTTTCTAAGGTACATGTTCACCCCTTTTGATTACTCCCGGAGAAGTTTATCGCCAAAAGGACTTAACGAGACGTATAACCGCCCCTTGAGAGTGCGGTGCATTTTCCTATATTTCACTTCAAACTCTATTCAATTGGACACGCTATGCCCCTTGATTCGCCGCTGAACTCTCTCGGCTTTGCCAAACCGCCCGCGCAAACGCGCGTTGTCGTTGCCATGTCTGGCGGCGTCGATAGCTCTGTTGTGGCGGCGCAATTGGCCGAAGAAGGCTATGATGTGGTTGGCGTTACACTGCAGCTTTACGACCATGGTGCGGCCTTGGCCAAAAAAGGCGCGTGCTGTGCGGGCCGTGATATCCACGACGCCCGCCGTGTCGCAGAAGAGATGGGTTTTCCACACTATGTGCTGGATTACGAAAACACATTCCGCGAGGCCGTCATTGATGAATTCGCGGATAGCTACCTTGCAGGTGCGACGCCCGTTCCATGCATTCGCTGTAACGAACGTGTGAAATTCAAGGATCTGCTGGAAACGGCCAAAGACCTAGACGCGGATTGTATGGCGACAGGCCACTATATCCAACGTCAAATGGGCGACACCAAAGCAGAGCTTCATTCAGCGGCGGACAGCAATCGCGACCAAAGCTATTTCCTGTTTTCGACAACCCAAGAGCAGCTGGATTACCTACGTTTTCCGCTTGGACACCTGAAGTCCAAAGACGAGACCCGCGCTCTGGCTAGCAAATACGGCCTAAGCGTTGCGGATAAGCCTGACAGCCAAGACATCTGCTTTGTCCCCGACGGGAACTACGCAAAGCTGATCGAAAAACTGCGTCCCGGATCTGCCGAGGCTGGTGATATCGTCGATGTCGAAGGCAATGTTTTGGGGACCCACAAGGGTGTGATCCACTATACTGTCGGTCAACGCCGAGGCTTGGGTATCGGCGGTTTGGCTGATCCGCTTTATGTGGTCAAACTCGACGTTGACAAAAAACATGTCATCGTTGGTCCACGCGAAATGCTGGCAACCCGCCGCGTTCCGATCCGCGAGATCAACTGGCTGGGCGACACCAAGTTCACTGACATGAAGGAACGGAACATTATGGTCCGGGTGCGGTCAACGCGGCCGCCGACGGATGCTATTCTGCGCCCAATCTCAGACACTGAAGCAGAAGTCGAACTGATGGTTGCAGAACAAGGCGTTTCACCGGGGCAAGCCTGCGTTTTCTACGACCCTGATAGCACACGTGTATTGGGTGGCGGATGGATCTGGCGCGGTTAACCCACCCAGACCGATCTGGATTAGATGGCACCAGCAAGACCAAAAAAGCGGCAGGGTATAACCCTGCCGTTTGTTTTATTTATCAAGCTTGCGATAGGCATTTAGCCCACCCGCAATGAACTTAGCATTCTTATAGCCCATATCCCGCAGTGTAGCCGCAGATAGCGCGCCACGGTTATAGGCGTTGCAATAGCAGAGAATTGTAGCGTCTAGATCGCTAATTTCGCCTTCAATATTCATCTCGAGCTTGCCGCGACTGACGTTGATTGCGCCGGGAATGTGCCCTGCATCATGCTCCTCTTTGTCACGTATATCGAGAGCGATCGCACCTTCTGCAATCAACGCATCAACGTCCTCTGGCTTGACTTCATCGACCTTCTCTCGTGCAGCGTTGGCCATCGTCTGGAATTTTTCGGTATATGCCATTCTTAAGGGCTCCATCTGGTTTCATATTTAACCAAATGTTTACTGAACTACTCAAATTACTTCGGTGATATTGTCACAAAGACGGAAAACGTAATTCTACCTTACGATGAAAACGCTGATTATCTTGCGATAATGGCACAAACCGCCCCTAAAATTGCGGACCAAATTCAAAATCTGCTGGTGCTTCATATCGCGCGGCTTTACCCACTGCATTATGATCTATAATTCTGCATCCGAGTGGCGTGACGCGCCGCAAAAACGTGTTCTTCTGTTTGCTATGTCAGGCTTGGGCAAGACGTACCTGTCTTCCATGCTGCGCGAACAGGGTGATTGGTTTCACTACTCCATCGATTACCGCATTGGCACCCGCTACATGGGCGAATTGATTGCAGACAACGCAAAACGCGAAGCGATGAAGGTTCCGTTTCTGCGTGACCTGCTGCGCTCGGACAGTATTTATATTGGCTCGAATATTTCGTTCAACGATCTCAAACCGATGTCGTCTTACCTAGGTAAGCCCGGCGATCCTGATCTGGGTGGTTTGCCGTGGGATGAATACACGCGCCGCCAAGACCAATTCCAACAGGCCGAGATTGCCGCGCTTCATGACACCGGGCACTTTATTGAACGGTCACATGACCTGTACCAGTACCCGCATTTCATTTGTGACACGGGCGGATCGATTTGCGAATGGGTTGACGTAGACGACCCGAACGACCCAATCATGACTGATCTGGCATCCAAAACATTGATGGTCTGGATCGAAGGTTCGGACGCCCATACGGCAGAATTGGTGCGTCGTTTTGATCGCGAACCAAAGCCGATGTCCTATGATCCAGTGTTCTTGCTGAACACTTGGAACGCATATCTCGAAGAATTCAACGTGGCACCCGACAAGGTAAACCCCGATGATTTCATACGTTGGGCATTCGCTAAGGCACTGGCCCACCGCCAACCGCGCTATCGCGCGATGGCGGAACGTTGGGGCATCACTGTACCGATGGATGCCGTCGGCAAAGTTAAGACCGCCGACGACTTTATCGACATGATTGCCGATGCACTTGAGAAGCGCGGTTAAGAAGCCTATTTCTTAATCCCTGCTGTTTAGGACCAATATCATGCCCATCAAACTTCCCTCTGCCCTGCCCGCCTTTGACGTTTTATCGCGTGAAGGTGTTATGGTCATGGGTGAGGAACAGGCTGCGCGTCAGGATATCCGACCACTGCGGATCGCATTGCTGAACCTGATGCCTAAAAAGATCCAAACCGAGAACCAGTTCGCGCGGTTGATTGGGGCGACCCCGCTGCAGATCGAACTGACCTTGATCCGGATGTCCGAACACCAGACCAAGAATACGGCAGCTGAACATATGGCCGAATTCTATGTGCCATTCAGCGAGGTCACCGACCAAAAATTTGACGGGCTCATCATCACGGGCGCCCCAATAGAGCATCTTCCGTTCACCGATGTGACCTATTGGGACGAGCTAAAGCAAGTGTTTGAGTGGACACAAACCAACGTGCATTCGACCTTCGGCGTGTGCTGGGGCGGCATGGCTATGATCAATTATTTTCATGGCGTAAAAAAGCATATCCTCGATCACAAGCTCTTTGGATGCTTCCGGCACCATCTGACGGATAGCAGTTCTCCTTATTTGATGGGGTTCTCGGATGACTGCGTCATTCCGGTCAGCCGTTGGACAGAGATGCGCCAAGATGAAATTGATGCTGCCGACGGGTTAAAAACTCTGATTACCAGTGATGAGGCTGGTCCCTGCCTTGTCGAAGACCCGGCGCACCGTGCGCTTTATATCTTTAACCACTTTGAATACGACAGCGGGACATTGAAACAAGAATACGATCGGGACGTCGAAGCAGGCACCGAAATCAATGTGCCGCTGAATTACTACCCAGACGATGACCCAACGAAACAACCGCTTAATCGCTGGAAAAGCCACGCGCATCTCCTATATGGAAATTGGATTAACCAGATTTACCAGACCACGCATTTCGAGTTGGATAAAATTGGGACGCAAGACGCTTAAACTGGCAACGATGGCACTGGGCTTTGGCGCGGTACTGTCAGGCTGCAGTTCACAAAGTCGTACCACCAAAGCAGAACAAACCCACCCTCCCCTTGGCGATTTCGTAAGTATCAACGGAAAGCGCGTTCACTACGTGCAGTCCGGCAAGGGTCCGCATGTCGTGTTGCTGCATGGCGCAGGTGGCAATTTGCGCGAATTCACGTTTTCCCTGATGGATCAGCTTGCTACGCGTTACACGGTGACGGCATTTGATCGGCCCGGCCTTGGTTACACAGACCAAGTTCCTGGGGTACCACGTCACGCCACCGCAACCGTTGGCGACAGCCCCCAAGACCAAGCCCGCATGATACGTGCAGCTGCAGAAGTTCTTGAGATCAACGCCCCTATCGTCGCTGGCCATAGCTATGGCGGGATTGTTTCTTATGCGTGGGCAGTTGAAGGGTTGGATACACCAAGCGCGGTGAACGCCAGTGGGATTGTATCTATGGCTGGTGTGACGATGCCCTGGCCCGGAAAACTCGCGCCCTACTATACGGTCAACGGCAGTGCGCTGGGCGGCGCATTTACGGTACCCATGATTTCGGCGCTTGTGCCACGTGGCGTTGTAAATAGCCGGATTGAAAGCACATTCGCCCCGCAGCCAGCCCCGACCGGCTATGCCGAATACATTGGTGCAGGCCTCACACTGCGTCCTGATAGCTTTCGGGCGAATGTCCGTCAGGTCAACACGCTGCGCCCGCATGTCGTGACATTATCCCAGCGCTATCCAGAGCTGACCTTACCGATTGAAATCGTGCATGGGACAGCTGACACGACGGTCCCAATCCATATCCATGCCGAAGAAATCATTAAGATTGTACCATCGGCAAACCTGACAAGGCTGGATGGCATCGGCCATATGCCGCAGCAAACCAATCCAGATGCTGTGATCGCAGCAATTGACCGCGCAGCGGCGCGGGCCGGATTGCACTAGGCTGCGCTTAAGCCCATAGTAGTCCAGAAGAAATATCGGGAGACACATCATGGATTTGCCGTTTGACGGTGGCATTAGCCAATTCTATCGCGAAGGCGCGCCAGATGACGTACGGACGGCGATCAAATCCGGAAACAAATCCGATATCTTGAACCCCGACTATCCCTACGATGAACGCTGGGACAAAGACGAATATGAAGACGCACTTGCTGCACTTCAGATCGAATTAGTCCGTATGCAATCATGGGTGCGCGAAACGGGTCAGCGCATTGCGATTGTCTTCGAAGGACGTGACGCGGCAGGTAAAGGTGGCACAATCAAACGCCTGCGCGAGAACCTGAACCCTCGGATTGCAAACGTTGTAGCCCTTACCAAACCGACCGATGTCGAAATGGCACAATGGTACTTCCAGCGCTATATCGCGCACCTTCCGCACAAGGGACACATCACGATTTTTGACCGTAGCTGGTATAACCGTGGCGTTGTTGAGCACGTATTTGGATTTTGCACCCCGGAACAACGCGAGCGCTGGTTCCATCAGGTGCCTGCATTTGAGCAAATGCTTGCGAGTGAGGGCATCAAAGTATTCAAAATCTGGTTGAACGTTGGGCAGGCAACGCAATTGCGCCGGTTCCTTGACCGCGAAAAAGACCCTTTGAAGCAATGGAAGCTCAGCTCAATTGACGTCAAAGGGTTGGCAAAATGGGACGCTTATAGCAACGCAATTGATGAAACGCTCACCCGCACGCATACCGACATTGCCCCGTGGACTATTGTGCGGTCTGATGACAAACGCCGCACGCGCGTCAACGCGATCCGCAGTATTTTGACCCCGCTGGACTATACCCATAAAGACCCCAAAGCGCTGGGCAAGGTTGACCCCAAAGTTGCAGGAGGCCCGGACCTCTGGAATGTCTAAACGCGGTTATCATCACGGCAATCTGCGCGAGGCACTGATTAGCGGCTGTCTGACGCTGATCGAAAAGCGCGGGCCGACCGGTTTCACCCTGTCAGAGGCCGCGCGCGAAGCAGGTGTAACCCCTGCTGCTGTCTATCGGCACTTTGAAGGCCGTGAAGATCTGATCGCAGCGGCAGCACATCAAGGCTATGAGATGTTCGGCGACGCGATGGAAACTGCCTATGGCAGCGGTCAACCCTCTGCACTAGCTGCGTTTGAAGCAACTGGTCGCGCCTATTTAACCTTCGCCCGCAACCACCCGGGGCATTACATCGCGATGTTTGAATCCGGCATTTCGATGAACCGATCACCTGAACTGAATGCAGTTGCGACCCGCGCCATGGGCGTTCTCGAAAAGGCTGCCGAAGAGCTTAGTCAACACATTCCCGCAGATCGGCGCCCGCCGCCGCAAATGTTCAGCGCCCATATTTGGGCACTGTCGCACGGCGTGGTCGAATTATTTGCCCGCGGAAACCCCGGCACCAAAAGCCCCTTTGCCCCAGAAGACCTGCTTGAAAGCGGGATTGGTATTTATTTACGCGGCCTAGGGCTGCTTGACGCCGACAATTAGGTATTACGACGATGGACGGCACACTTGCGTTAATTTTTCTTCTCACCAGCCTTAGCGATATGGGGCTAAACGATTGCAAAACAGGTGGTTGCCTTCAACAGCACGACGCAACTGCACGTGTGTCGGTCCAAGGAGCGCGGGTGGTGTTTCAGGAAGAAGAACAAAGCGACGAAATCTATTTTGGCTACGATATGCCTAATCGGCTCGGCCCTTTTCAGCCAACGATTGGTGGGTCATTGACTGGTGAGAACGCGCTTTGGGTCGGCGGTGGGCTAAAGTGGAGTAGCCAAAACTTCAGTGACTTCCCTATCTTTATTGAAACGTCTTTGATGCCTGGGCTTTACGCGCGCGGTGGCGGCGAAAACCTCGGTGGCAGTCTGCACTTCCGGTCCGCTTTTGGCCTCGGGTATAGGTTCGATAACGGAGCGACGCTTTCGGTACTGTACGATCACCGGTCAAATGGCGACACTCAAGCCCTTAACCCAGGGTTAGAGACAATCGCGATCCGCTATGCGTTTGTGATCGACTGATCGCTATTTCAACAAGACCAGAGAACGTTCATCCCAAATCACGCGTGTCTTGGCGCCAACATCTAGAACCGGACGACCAATCAGGTTCTTCATCGCGATATTCAACGGTTGCGCGACGCCATCGACCCGGACGTCGTAATAGGTCATATCACCGTAATAGACGACCTCATCCACGACGCCATCGACCAACTTACGATCAGTGGTTTCGCCTTCAAACAGAATACCCAGTGTCTCGGGGCGAATACCCGCAACTGCAGGACCAACCGAAACTTCCTCAGGTGCTTGTTCCGCCGATATTTTCAGTGGGCCTAACCCCTGAACTGTCACATCGATCTCCTCAGATACCGCTTTAACTTCAGCATCTAAGAAATTCATCTTACCTATAAAACTTGCTACACGTCGAGAATTTGGACGACGGTAAAGCGTTTCGGGGTCGGCCAGCTGCCCAATCTCGCCTTCGAACATAACTGCGATACGGTCAGACATAACTAGCGCTTCTTCTTGGTCATGGGTAACCAGAATAAAGGTGATCCCGACCTGACGCTGCAGCCGGATCAATTCGACCTGCATCTGTTCGCGCATCTTTTTATCCAAGGCTGAAAGCGGCTCGTCCAGCAACAGCACCTTTGGTTTCAAGATCAGGGCGCGCGCCAGTGCTACCCGCTGCCGCTGCCCGCCTGACAATGCGTGTGCCGCGCGTTTACCATAGCCAGCAAGACCAACCATCGTCAGCGCTTCCTCGACCATCTTCGCCTTTGTTGGCTTATCAAGGTCTTTCGATTTCCGAAGCCCAAAGGCCACGTTTTCGGCAACAGTCAAATGCGGAAAAATCGCATAAGACTGAAACACCATATTCGTGGGCCGCAGGTTGGCGGGAACATCTGCCATGTCCTTTCCACCGATCATCACAACACCGTCCGAGACGCTCTCAAAACCTGCAATGGTGCGCAGCAACGTGGTCTTACCGCAGCCCGAAGGCCCCAGCAGGGAAAAGAACTCTCCGGCATTGATGGTCAGGTTGATATCACGCAACGCGTGGTAATCAGCGTAGTATTTGTTAACGCCCGTAAGCGTGATCAAAGCGGTCACAGAAAGCCCCCTTCGTCTTTCACACCTGCACGGGCCAATCCCCGGCGGCGCAAAAGCTCTGCAATAGTCAAAAGCACGATGGACAAGGCCACCAAGATCGTTCCAAGCGCCATCACGACCGGCAATGATGCAGGAAAGCGTAGCAAGCCCCAGATATAGACGGGCATCGTCGGGCTGGACCCGGATAAGAAGAATGCGATGATGAATTCATCCAGCGAGATCGTGAACGCAATCAGCATCGACGAAATGATCCCTGGCATCACAAGCGGCAAGGTCACTAGGCGGAACGCGGAAAACCGGCTTTCGCCAAGGTCCATCGCTGCTTCTTCCATTGCTGGGTCAAGGTTTTGGAACGCACCATTTAGGATTGCGATACAAAACGGCGTACAGATCAGCACATGCGCCGCGATGATCGTCCAATTCGACAGTCCCAGATCAAGGATTTGCACCACAACAACCAGCAATGACACGGCGACAATGATTTCAGGCAAGACCAGTGGCAACATGATGAACCCCATGATCCCCGCCTTGAACCGAAAACGATGCATTGCCCCTGCCCGCGCGGCACAAACGCCCAGAATTGTTGACGTCACCGCTGACACCAAAGCAATGAAGAGAGAGTTTTTGACCGCTGCATGAAGGGATTTGTTGCTTGCCAGTTCTGTGAACCAATCGGTCGTAAAGCCACTTAGTGGAAACGCAATAATCGTTGCGTCGTTGAACGCAAAGATCGGCAGCAAGATGATCGGCGCATAAAGAAAGATCAGATAAGCGATGGCATAGATACGAAGGCTCATGAACGCCCCTTTAGCCAGCGACGGTTGATTAACACAAAGGTCAAGCTGATCGCTGTGACACACAACATTGCGACAATAGCCAGCGCGGCGCCGAGTGGCGCGTTATTCAGTGCCAAAAACTGCGTCTGGATCATATTCGCAATCAGCTTACCACCAGCACCACCCATCAGCTCTGGTGTTACGTAATCCCCGATGGTCGGGATAAAGACGATCAACACCGCACCAACCACACCCGGCATCGCCAGTGGTAGCGTGATACGCATAAACGTCATGAATTTGCTTTCCCCAAGATCTTGCGAAGCCTCAAGCAGCGAGCGGTCGATTTTTTCAAGCGCCACGAAAATGGGCAGGATCGCAAACGGGGCAAATGCGTGCGCAAGCGTGATGATCACAGCATTCACGTTATACAAAATGAACGTCAGTGGTTCGTCAATCAGCCCCACATTGATCAGCCCAGTGTTGATCACGCCATTATAGCCCAAGATGACTTTCCAAAGAAAAACCCGGATCAAATAGGATGTCCAAAAGGGAATCGTGATCAGGAACAGCCAGAGCGACTTGCGATCTGGACGCACATGGAAAGACAGGAAATATGCCACCGGAAAGGCCAGCAACACTGTCACAGCCGTGACCGACGCCGACACGAACAGTGACCGCTGTAGCAGTGCGCCATAAATCGGCTTTTCGGCTATTTCGCGGTAGTTATTCAACGTGAATGTCGTATCCAGCGTCATAAAATCTTGCGTCCAAAAGCTGAACAAGAAGATCGCGATCAATGGGAACGCCATAAGCAACATGGCGTAAAGAAATGGCGGGCTCACCATCAAAAGCCCGCGACCATTTTCAGAAGAGAGGAATTTACTCAGCATGGACCGATGCTTTCACTGAAGCACGGAAAAGATCAATATCCAAAATGAAATCTAGTCATCGGCTTTACAAATCAGCGGACAAAACGTGCAGAATTTATGCCTGTTTGTCAGTTGGCTGCATTTTGCGGCTTAGCCCAACTTTGCCGGCCGTATTTAACTGCGATGCGACGCTTTCAATGTCATCGGACGATCTATTTTGGCTTAGCTTCGATTTGGCTAAGACTTTGGTAACCTCGATCTCAAACGCGACGATATTGTCTAACATGCCCGCCATGAATTCCTTTGGCGCGTCCGACATCTTCCAAGCATCGACGCCATTCACGACCCGTTCATGTTTTTGTGTCAAACGACCGACAGCCGCGATTTTGGATTTGTTGTCGTGCTGAAACGTAATCTTGCCGTGGATATGAACTGTTTGGTAATTCCATGTTGGAACAGCCTTGTGATGCTCGGCCTTTGATGGATACCAATTAGGTGAGATATAGGCGTCATCCGATTGAAATATAGCCATAATATCTGATCCGGCTGGCAGCAAACGATGTAAGTCATTCGCTAAAGCCAAATGACCTACCAATTGATCTTTACCGACTGCGATCAATGGAAAATGGTTCGCAACCAAACCATGATCCGTGTGCGCCACCAAAGTCGCCAATGGAAACTCGGTTATTAATGCCTGCACAGCTTCCGAGTCAGTTTCATTGAAATGTGCCGGAATATACATCGGGCTTCCTTTTCTGCAGCCAAACCTGCAATGCAATCTGGACCAACACAATGCAAAAAGGGCGGCCCGCTGGACCGCCCCTTTCGAAAACATGTAGCAGCGATTAACGCTTAGAGAACTGGAAGCTACGACGCGCTTTGCGCTTACCGTATTTCTTACGTTCAACAACGCGGCTATCGCGTGTCAGGAAGCCAGCAGCTTTCAGAGCAGCGCGCAGTGACGGATCGTACAACTGCAGTGCTTTAGAAACGCCGTGCTTAACCGCACCAGCTTGACCGGACAGACCACCACCAGCAACAGTTGCCATGACGTCGAATTGATCAACAACACCAGCAACTTGGAAAGGCTGACGCAGGATCATTTGCAGAACTGGACGTGCAAAATATTTGTCCATGTCTTTGCCGTTCACGGTGACCTTACCAGAACCTGGCTTGATCCAAACGCGTGCAACCGCGTCTTTACGCTTACCAGTTGCATAAGAACGACCTAGTTCATCACGAACAGGCTCGCGTGGTGCTGCAACTTCAACAACAACTTCAGCTGCTTCAGCGACTTGGCCCAGCTCTTCGAGAGAATTCACTTGATCAGCCATTATGCAGTCCTCGTGTTCTTTTTGTTCATGGATTTAACGTCCAGAACTTCGGGCTTCTGGGCTTCCATGCCGTGCTCTTCGCCTGCAAAAACGCGCAGGTGAGTCATCTGCTGGCGAGACAGTTTGCCGCCGGGCAGCATGCGCTGAACAGCTTTCATAACAACGCGCTCTGGGTGTGCACCCTCGAGGATCTCAGCCTTAGTTTTAGACTTGATCCCACCTGGGTGGCCAGTGTGCCAGTAGTATTTCTCATCACGCTTGTTACCAGTCATCTGGATTTTTTCAGCGTTGATAACAATCACATTGTCGCCCATGTCCATGTGCGGTGTGAAGGATGGTTTGTGCTTGCCGCGCAAGCGCATAGCGATGATCGAAGCAAGGCGACCAAGAACAACGCCTTCAGCGTCGATCAGGATCCATTTCTTGTCGATATCCGCTGGGGTAGCGGTAAAGGTTTTCATATCTCACCAAAGGTTTGGGGTGGCACGAGGCCACAGTCATTCGGATTGGGGCGTTATATAGCGGTTACAAACGCAGTCAAGCACGCAGGACAATGATAAGGCCAACAATAACAACAACTTATAAATTAGGTATTATTTTACCCCAATTAAATTGCGATCCTTTCTGGCGGATGATCCAATAAGTCACGCAAACGTTCCATTGCCTGAACGAAATGGGCGTGCGGCACCAAACCATTTACCGCAATTCGCACAGCGTGCACCGATCTGCTTTCTCTTAACGCAAAGTCATCGGCGGATTTAATCAAGACACCAGCGGCCTCGGCCGCCTGACAGAACTCTCCTGCCCGCCAACCCATCGGAAGATCGAGCCATAAGAACGGAACCGTCTCTGAATACCGCATATCGTAACCGTCCAATATACGAACCGCTGCAAGAATATCGTCGCTGATACGCGCCTTTACGCGATCGACGATCACATTCAAATCCGGGTGCCGAATGATCGCAGTATAAAGATCGGTCACAATCCGCGTCACACCAAACGATGTAAACGTCGCCGTCCGCGTCAGCGCCTTGCTCCATCCTTTCGGGGCGACAGCAAAACCGATCCGCAGCGCAGCTGTGATAGATTTCGAAGGTGACGTTAGATACCAACCCAAGCCCGGCAAAAGCGCACGGTAACTTGGGCCGACACGTTCTGTATTCATTAACCGGTAACAATCATCATCAATGATATGAACACCATGCGCCTGCGCAAGTGCTGCAATCTGTTCACGTCGTTTCGGCGTCGTTTGCTTTACTGTCGGGTTACATACCTCGGCAGAGGTACAGAACACCTGAATTTTATGCTCTCTGATTGCTACTTCCAGCGCATCAACCATTGGGCCGTCATCGTCCCACGGAATACCGATAACCTCGGCGCGGCACAAAACTCCGGCTGACCGAAACCCACCATAGCTAAGTTCGTCAACGGCGATAACGGGGTTCGCGCCTTCCAGCACACTTTGTAAAATCATCAAAATTGCGTTCTGGCCACCATGGCTTGCAACGATGTTATGAATATCAAACGCGCCAATATGCTTTGGGTCGAGAGTTTCCGCAAAAGCCTCTCGCGCTGGGAGATCGGTGTCGCGAGTCGGATAACGCAGTAACATGTCGGGCGCAGTCGTATCCGCCAGTTCATGCATAGCGGCACGGATGATTTCGCCCTGCCCGACGTCTGGCATTTTAGGGCTAAGAAGATGTGCCTGACCATCACGATCTAGCGCAGGATCAAAAAACCGATCCGCCGATGGCAGGCTACGCACTGGCTGAACCTTGGGCTCCGAAACGAATGTGCCACGACCGACACCCGCGTGCAGATGCCCTTCGTCAATCAGCAGCTTGTAAGCGCGCGCAACGGTTCCCGGCGTCACACTGACGCGGTAAGCCAAATCGCGGACCGGCGGCAGCTTTTCTCCCGGCAACAACTGACCGGTCGTGACGCCTTCTCGGATCGCCTGAGCAAGCGCCTGATATTTCGACTTTCCAGACTCGGCAAGATTTGGCTGCCAAATTGTATCGGATACAATCATTTTATAGACCTACACAAAAACACTTTGTATCAATTCACCTATAGCATTTCGCTATATTGTGTCAATACAATTGAGGGAATTTCCATATGTCACACGCGCTCCCAGCGGCGCAGTTCGCCGCACTTAGCTCCCAACCTAGCATGCCACTTGTGGCGCGCATGGCGGTACGCTTTGCCGTGGCCGTGACGAAATGGGATATGCGGCGCAAGACGCGACGCCACCTTAAGAACCTAACACCACACTTACTCAACGATATTGGCTTGGATGCGTCCACTGCCCACGCAGAACTGTCCAAGCCTTTCTGGCAAGCCTGACACGTTTGCATCTTCCTGACTGGGCCGGATACTCTCCGGCCCATTTTTTATGTCTGGATTGCAGACATTGTACCGACACATAACATCTGAATTGGTACAATCAGACACAGGGCGTGACTAAAGCCCGTAAATGCCGCCAAATTTCTTTTCGAGATAGTCAAGAAGCGGTGCTTCTGACGGTACAGCGCCAGTCGCATGGGAAATTGTATCAATCGGCGTGCGCAGCCCGCCATGCTGTTGTAGGTTTTCACGCAACCACCCTGTCGCGGCCGATGTATCACCGCGCGCCAGATCCGCATCAAGCGAAGGAACAGCAGTCCGCAGCGCCTCATGAAGGCAACCGGCATAGACGTTGCCCAGTGTATAGGTTGGAAAATACCCAAACAATCCTTCGGACCAATGCACATCCTGCAGCACACCGTTAGAAGGTTTATCCACGGCAAACCCGAAATCCGCGGCAAAACGGTCGTTCCATGCTGCCTCAAGATCATTCACGGCAAGATCGCCAGAAATCAATGCGCGCTCTAAATCAAAACGCAGCAAGACGTGCAGGTTATACTGGACCTCATCAGCGTCGGTCCGGATGAACCCATTGTTCACGCGGTTTACCGTCGCATAAAACGCGTCTTCATCCGGTATGCCAAAGTCACCAAAACTGTCGCGCATTTGCCCATAGAGCCAGCCAGTGAAAGCGCGACTGCGCCCTAACTGGTTTTCGTAAATCCGGCTTTGACTTTCGTGAACGCCCATCGAAACACCCGCCCCCAATGGGGTCAGTAGGTGCTGTTCGTGGATCCCCTGCTCATATGCGGCATGGCCCACTTCATGAATAGTCGAGTAGAAGCAGTTAAACGGATCGGTGGCATTCGTGCGTGTTGTGATCCGCACATCAAGGCCCGAACCAGATGAGAACGGGTGCACCGCTTTATCAATCCGGCCATGGTTTAGGGTATAGCCAAAAGCCAGCGCCAGTTTTTCTGATAACGCCAATTGGGCGGTTTCATCAAAGCTGCCAGACAAAGCCTCGGGCGCTTCGCTATCAAGAATCGCAGCGCGCAACGCCACCAATCGTGGACGCAGCGCATCAAACATCGCACTTAAACTCGCGCCTGTCGCACCGGGTTCATAGTCATCAAGCAAAGCGTCATAAGGATCGGTATCGCCCGCAACCGCCGCCGCTTCTTCTTTGCGCAGGTCAACGACCTTTTGCAGGATCGGCAGGAACCCGGCCACATCTTCTTCGGCGCGAGACTTGGCCCAAATCCGATGTGCGAGCGATGTCGTTTTGGCCAGTTCTGCGGCAAGTGCAGCAGGCACTTTTGCGGTACGTTCAAAACTACGCTTAATATGGCGCAGGTTCGCGGCAGCGACATCATCAACTGCCTCTGCTTTTTCCAGCCATTCACCAACGCGTGGATCAATGCGACGCGCATGCAGAATATTCGCCATCGCGCCATGTTCCTCGGCGCGTTGCGGTGTCGCGCCTTCGGGCATCATCGTTTCTTGATCCCAACCAAGACGGCCCGCAATCTGACCTAAGGCTTCGGTCTCACGTTGGAATTGCATCAAGTCATCATAAGCAGTCATAAGTTAGCCCCGAACAGATTGAGAAATAGGATATTGCGCTAAGAAACGGCCACGCAGGATCAAACCCCAAAGGGCAACCGCACCGATCTGGTGCACAATCGCGATATGCCATGGCGCAGAATAGATGACAGTAAAGATGCCCAAAACCATTTGCAGGAACATCATCCCAAACACCCCGTGGAATGCCGCGCGGATTTTACGGTTCGCGGATTTGCGCGCGCGTAGGAACACGAACAGGCCATAAGCAAACAGCGCATACCCAGCCATGCGGTGCATGAACTGCACCAGCCCGTCGTTCTCAAAGAAATTCCGCCAGACCGGAGTGATGTCGAATGGCTGCGGCGGAAGGAACCCACCAGCCATCAACGGCCAATCAGGATATCCGCGCCCGGCATCAATCCCCGCAACCAATGCACCAAGGATAATTTGGACGAACGCCATAACGACCAACACATTCGACAGGACCACCATGCGCTTATCCGCGCTACGGCGCGCCTGCAGGAGGTCAGCTTGCGAACGCCCTAGACGCAACGCATAGACCATCATCATTCCTACAATGATAAATGCGAGCCCCAAGTGGGTTGCCAAACGGTAAGACGCGACATCCAGCATGCCCTCACCAAGACCAGAGGACACCATCCACCAACCAATTGCACCCTGAACACCAATCAACGCGCCAATACCGAACAATCTTCCGGTCCAGCCAGTTGGTACCTTGCGCATTGCAACTAATACAACAAACCCGACAGCCCACACCAAACCAATCAAACGGCCAAGCTGGCGGTGCCCCCATTCCCACCAGTAGATGGATTTGAATTCAGACAAGGACATACCTTTGTTTTGTAACTGGTATTCCGGAATTTGCTGATATTTCGCGAATGCGTCCGCCCAAGCGGCCTCGCTCATCGGCGGCACAGCGCCCGTTACAGGCTTCCACTCAGTAATCGACAGGCCGCTATCGGTTAGTCGCGTTAGACCACCAACTGCGATCATGACAACGACCATCACCAAAAGCGCTAACAGCCACCGGCGAATACCGCCACGGGCACCCTGCCCGGCACGATCAATCGCACCCGGGGCTGCGACCTGCTTTGGGGTATCCCCGACCTCTTCGAAAATTGAACGCTTTGTTGCCATCATGGCCTCCGGATGTGTCTTGAGGTGGAAACTAGGGCTGCGACTGGACCACTGCAAGCGGCAGTATGACGCAAGACCACGTAGGGTGGATCTTGATCCACCTACCCCCGGTCCTTCCATCGAACCATTTGGCGCATGACACCATGCAACATCTGAACATCAGCGCGCGTCAGCGGCATACGGGACCAAAGATTACGAAGGTTCACTTTCATACTTGCAGCCTTGTGTTCCGGGAAAAAGAACCCAGCATCTTCTAGGCGCTGTTCATAGTGTTCGCTTAACTTTTCAATCTCGATCTGCTCGGCCCAGTCGCCCGCAGCGCTCATTGTAACTGCCTCTGTAGGCACAGCCTCGCGGCGCCATTCATAACCGGTCAACAGCACACATTGCGCAAGGTTCAGTGAAGCAAAATCTGGATTTACAGGAACAGAGATGATCGCATTCGCCCGCGCGATATCATCGTTTTCCATGCCAGCACGTTCCGGGCCAAACATCACAGCGACCTTTCCACCTGCTGCGATCCGTTCACGTGCGTCTTTCATGGCGGCCTCCGGTGTCAAAACCGGCTTGGTCAAATCCCGCGGGCGCGCTGTTGTTGCATAAACATAGTCGCAATCGCCAATGGCACTTGGGGTATCGTCAAAAAGCTGTGCCTCGTCCAGCAACCGACCTGCACCGCTGGCCATCGCTACAGCCTTTTGGTTCGGCCACCCATCACGCGGATCAACGATCCGCATACGATCCAAACCAAAGTTCCACATGGCGCGTGCGGCAGCACCAATGTTTTCACCCATCTGCGGGCGGATCAGGACAAAAGCAGGTTGAGGATCAGGGCTTGGCATCGGACTTCCTTTGATATCGGCTGGCGTGATACGCTGGCAGGTAACACAACGCAAGGAAACCCGATGGCTTATGATGAAGGTCATGCAGAACTGCTGCGCCAAGAATTGGTCGATGAGCTTGGGCTGACCGAAAAAAAGATGTTCGGCGGCCTGTGTTTCCTTATTCACGGCAATATGGTTTGCGGCGTTCACAACGGCGGCGGCATGGCGCGTGTCGGCAAGTCACTTGAGCCAAAAGCGCTTGAAATAGAAGGTATTCAACCCTTTCTTTTACCGGCAGAAAAATGGGCGGTATGGTTGATGTTGCCGAAGAGGTCATGGATGACGATACACGTCGTGGCCAAATCATTGGACTTGCGCTCGAATATGCGCGCAGCCTCCCACCGAAGCCATAGCCAAGCGTCGCAAACCCAGATAGAACGCCCTGAAGCAAGATTAACTCGGAATATACGCCCATGTCAGACGCCCCTGAGCAGCCACAAATCTACCTGATCACACCTTCAGAATTCGATTTATCGACCTACCCGGATCAATTGGCCGCCTGTCTAGACAGCACCGAAGTGGCCTGCGTGCGCTTGGCACTTGGCACCAAAGATGAATCGCGGATCAGCAAAGCAGCGGACGCTCTGCGTGAAATCACACACGCCCGCGATGTGGCGCTTGTGATCGACAGCCATATTATGATGGTCGAACGGCTTGGCCTTGATGGCGTTCACCTGCAAGACGCTGCGAAATCTGTGATTAAAACACGCAAGGAACTGGGCGAAGAAGCTATTGTTGGCACATTCTGCGGCACATCCAGCCATGAAGGCATGTCAGCAGGTGAAATGGGCGCCGACTACGTCAGCTTTGGCCCGATTGGGAAATCACCGCTGGGCGCTGGCGAACAAGCCGGGCTTGATCTGTTCGAATGGTGGTCAATGATGATCGAAGTACCTGTCGTCGCAGAAGGCGCATTGGATGCTGATTTGATCCGTGCTTTCGCGCCACACACAGATTTCTTCGGTATCGGGGACGAAATTTGGCGCTCTGACGATCCAGCAAAGGCTCTAGCTGATTTTCGTGTGGCTATGGCCGTCTAGGCCAGCCCGCACTGTATTTTCTAGTGTTTTTGCAAGCGTCTTGCGGTCATCAAAATCACTAAGCTGAACTGGCGGGTGGTAGACTACGGTCACGCCACCTTGCCGTTTTGCGGCCAATGTCGACAAAAGATGCGGCCCGAATTCCATATCCCCCCACCAGCCGTAAAACCGCGGATCTTCGCCTTCCGGGGCTTGATAGATCAATGTGACCGGCTGAAGCGCCATTTGATCGCGTATCGCTGGGTCAAAGAAAGCTGCAAACAATGTTGGCTTAAACGGCAACACGCGCAGGCCGTCTGTCGATGTGCCTTCGGGGAAAAACAACAGCCGATGGCCAACGCCCAAGCGCTCTTTGAACATTGCAACCTGCTCGGCGGCTTCTGTTCTTGAACGCCGAATAAACAAAGTACCTGTTGCACGTGCGAGCCAACCAATGCCCGGCCAGGCGGATACTTCATGCTTTGCGACGAAATAGATGCGCTTGCGTGCATTAAGCGCGAAAATATCAAGCCACGACGCGTGGTTCGCAACAACGGCGCCCCCACTCTTCATTGGCGAACCGACACTTTTGAAACGGATACCAAGCAGGATAAACGCACCACGGCATACAAATTGCGTGATATAGGGCGTAACAGGCCGCCCAACCCCGCAAATTGGCCGCTCAAACAGCCTAACAAGCAAAAGCACGATAAGCCCGCCAAAAACCAAAATGATCAAAGGCACGGCGCGGGCAATGACACGTAACCAGTCCACCCAACCAATGTGGAGTTGAGGCGGTACATCTTGGCTGGTCCAGACATTAGACACGGTGTTCACCTTTGCCATAGATACTACCCTGCAAAGTAGAGACCGCGTCAGCAGCCAAAATCAAACAAATATCCACCGTGTTGAAGGCGTGGTCGACAAACGCGCCTTGGCCCACAGTTCCGCCAAGCCGTAAATACGCCTTGATCAACGCAGGAGTCTCACGCATAGCGGCAACACGATCAATTTGATCCTCTGCCAGCATATCCATAGAAATTGCATTCGCTCCGGTTGCGCGGACACCCATTTCTGGCGGTGCCAAATGACGGTGATGAAGCAGGCTCAGCGGCCCCGCTAATGCATCTATATCGGTTCCATGAAATGACGCTGCACCGAACATCACGTCGATGCTTTCGCGTCGCCCATAATCGGCCAGCGCACCCCAAAGGTGCATCATAGCCGTGCCACCACGATAGTCCGGATGCAAACACGAGCGCCCTAATTCTAGCAAGCGCTTACCACTTTGTTTTAGAACCGATAGGTCGAATTCATCTTCGCAGTAAAACTGCCCTACATCTTTCGCGCGTTCTTCAGTCAAAAGACGATAAACACCCACAACCTGATCATCGCTTGGGCGCGTCACATCACGCAGCAACAGGTGCGTGGCAAATGGATCAAAGCGGTCTTTCTCAAGCCCGGCATCATGATCAACCATGTCGCCAGCACCCCCAAGTTCACGCACAAACACGTCATAGCGCAAACGCTGTGCAGACCGGATTTCATCTGGGGATTTTGCCAACGCAATCTGAAACTGTGGTGTGTGGTAAGACATTGATACCTGTGTCAGAGCCTTTGGCCTCGGGCGCGTTTTCTACTGCGGCGTTAACGATTTGACAACCTTTGTGGCACTACGTCTAAACAAGGAACATTAATCAACGATCAACCAGGATGAGCCCAAGCTGTGACCCATCAATGACAACCTTGCCCTCTTCTCGAAAGTTGACGGTAATTTTTCCGCCAATGTTTGACTGCACTTGTCCAACGCCCCAATCTGGTTGGGCGGGATTGCGTACCAACATACCGGGTTCTAAAATGGCGTTCATGCCGATCATTCAACTTCCCTCCAAAAGGAGACCACGCCATGCAACCTGATCTGGCCGCGCTTGTGGGTTCACGTATTTGCCACGACCTTATTAGCCCTATTGGGGCAATCGGCAATGGGGTCGAGCTTTTATCGTTAACTAATGGCAGCACCGCCCCGGAAATGGCGTTGATAAATGACAGCGTGCAAAATGCGAATGCACGCATCAAACTGTTCCGCATCGCGTTTGGTAGCGCAGCCGAAGGCCAGCGGATCAGCAGCACCGAAGTGCAGAGCATCTTGACCGCAATTTCGCAAGGCGGACGCAACAAATTTCACTGGGACATCCAAGGCGATCAGCAGCGGCAATGTGTTCGGCTGGCCCTTTTGGTTCTGCTTTGCTTTGAAACAGCGCTTCCCATGGGCGGCGAAGTCACAATCACCCAGCAAGGCGAAACGTGGTTCTTCACGGCCAAAGCAAAGCGTATTAACTTTGACCCGGACCTTTGGAACAGCACCGGCAACGCCACAAACGGACATGTTCACACAGCCGCACAGGTGCAGTTCGCGCTGCTGCCAACGGCCTTAGCCGAGGCAGATCGCGAACTAACTTTCGCTGCCAGCGATACGGGACTAACTGCGCAGTTTTAACTGCGCACGGTCCCGTCACCTGTCACCAAGTATTTAAAGCTGGTCAATTGCACCGCACCAACAGGCCCACGCGCGTGAAGTTTACCGGTGGCGATACCAATTTCTGCACCCATCCCAAATTCACCGCCATCCGCGAACTGCGTCGAAGCGTTCCGCATCAAGATCGCACTATCAAGTTCGCGGAAGAACTTATCGGCCACACTGTCATCTTCCGCAATGATAGCGTCGGTGTGATTTGACCCAAATTCGCGGATATGTGCGATTGCACCATCAATACCATCGACCACTTTGGCAGCGATAATCATATCCAAAAACTCGTGCCCAAAGTCGTCGGGCTGCGCCGCGACTGTACCTACGGTTTCAGCGAGCTTACCAGCTGCCCGCACTTCGACACCCGCGCCCAACAAGTCCCGAGTCAGAATATCGCCGTGCTTGTCAAAAAACGCCTGATCAACCAGCAGACATTCCGCAGAACCGCAGATCCCGGTGCGACGCGTTTTGGCATTCAGTAGAACCGCGCGCGCTTTTTCCAAATCAGCGCTCGCATCCACGTAGACGTGGCAAATCCCTTCAAGGTGGGCGAAAACAGGCACGCGAGCCTCGCGCTGAACCAATCCGACAAGCCCTTTACCACCACGCGGTACAATCACGTCAATGTAATCTGTTGCCTGAATCATAGCAGAAACGGCAGCGCGGTCGCGTGTTGGGATCAACTGAATTGACGTCTCTGGCAAGTTAGCAGCCTTTAGACCCTCAACCAAACACGCGTGGATCGCTTGGCTTGAATGAAAGCTTTCGGAACCACCACGCAAAATCACGGCGTTCCCCGATTTCAGGCAAAGCGCACCTGCATCAGCGGTCACATTGGGTCGGCTTTCGTAGATCACACCGATCACACCAATCGGCGTACGGACGCGTTTGATATTCAGGCCCGTTGGTTGTGTCCATTCCTCAGTCACGACGCCAATCGGATCCTCTTGTGCCGCAACAGCGCGTAGACCCGTTACGATACCGGCAATCCGGTCTTCATCCAGCATCAGACGGTCCATCATTGACGGTGAAAGACCTTTCTCCGCCCCGAATGCCATATCTTTTTTGTTCGCAGCGATGATCGCGGCACGTTGTTCCCAAACGGCATCCGCAGCGGCATTCAGCGCCTTTTCCTTTGCCTCAGCCGGAGCAGTCGCAAGCACGGTTGCCGCAGCGCGGGCGCCCACACCAATTTGGGTCATCATCGTTGCAATTTGCGTTTGCTCGTTCATCTTTTTGCCCTCTTAAAGCACCATATCATCACGGTGCACCAATGCAGCCCGGCCTTCATAACCCAGTATCGTTGCGATGTCATGCGACCGACGACCAAGTATCTGCCGAGATTCGGCAGCGGTATAACGGGTCAATCCCTGCCCCAGTTGCACACCTAGCGCATCCATAATCGCAACAACATCACCGCGCCCAAACCGCCCAGAAACCTGCGTTACACCGGCTGGCAGTAGGCTGTTCCCGCGCATCAACGCGGCCTTCGCACCATCGTCAATCGTCACGTTTCCGGCTGGCTTCATCGACGCGATCCAACGCTTTCGCGCGACCTGCGGATCTGTCTGCGCCGCAAACCAAGTCGTGCGCGCCCCATTTTCGAGCAAAGCCAGCGGGCTGTTTTCAGTGCCCAATGCAATTGCCATCGCGCAGCCTGCCTCGGTCGCCATGCGCGCCGCCATGATTTTGGTAATCATTCCGCCCTTGGAAAGCCCAGAGCCGACGTCACCCGCCATACCCTCAATTTCCGGCGTTATTTTATCAACATTATCAAGGTGTTTTGCATCGCTATTGATGCGCGGGTTAGCAGTATATAGGCCATCAACGTCCGACAACAACACAAGCTGATCCGCACCAATTGTGACTGCGACCTGCGCTGCAAGCCGGTCATTATCACCGTAACGAATCTCGTCAGTGGCAATCGTATCGTTTTCGTTCACAATGGGTGTTACGCCAAGCGATAGCATCGTTTCCATCGTCGCACGACTATTCAGATAACGACGACGATCATGAGAATCTTCAAGAGTAACCAGTACTTGACCGGCAATAATACCGTGAAGCGCGAGCACCTCTTCATAGGCCCGCGCGAGTCGAATTTGTCCGACAGCCGCCGCCGCTTGCGATTGTTCCAACGGCAAGGCAGCTGGCGGCAAGCCGAGAACACCACGCCCCAGAGCGATTGATCCGGATGACACTAGGACAACGTCAGTGCCACGTTCACGAATGCGGGCAACATCAGCGGCTAAGGATTTCAACCATTCTTGGCGCAGCGCACCAGTCTTTGCGTCGACCAGCAACGCAGAGCCAATTTTAACAACAAGCCGCTTGGCGTCGGTTAGGGTTGCCATGGGGCGTCCTCTTCCGCTTCCTCCGCAGCTTTGCGATGACGCAGACGGTTGTCGTCAATCTCTGCACGTAGCGCGCGCAGCACCTCAGGGATACCCTCTCGGCTAACACCAGACATCAATAGCACCGGACCTTCGGCCACGGCTTCGATCTCTTCTTTAAGGAACGCACGTTCTTCTTCGTCGAGCGCGTCGATCTTGTTCAGGACTGTGATACGCGGCTTTTCGGCCAGTTCACCGCCGTATGCTTCAAGCTCGCCGATGATCGTTGTCAAATCGCCGGCAGGATCTCCAGACGTCCCATCGATAAGATGCAACAGCACAGCGCAGCGTTCGACGTGGCTTAGGAATGTATCGCCAAGACCACGTCCCTCTGACGCGCCTGCGATCAGGCCGGGGATGTCCGCAACAACAAATTCCACCTCGTCAATACCTACGACGCCAAGGTTAGGGATCAACGTTGTGAACGGATAATCAGCAACCTTTGGGCGTGCGTTCGATGTCGCAGCGAGGAAGGTAGACTTGCCTGCATTCGGCATACCAAGCAGGCCCACATCGGCGATCAGCTTAAGGCGTAGCCAAATCGTGCGCTCAATGCTTTCTTGGCCCGGATTCGAACGACGCGGTGCTTGGTTCGTGGCAGACTTAAAGTGCAAGTTCCCCCAACCACCGTTACCACCCTTGGCAATAACGATACGTTGGCCAACTTCGGTCAAATCAGCGATGACGGTTTCTTCGTCCTCGTCAATGATCTCGGTCCCAACAGGAACGCGCAGCACCTTATCTTCACCGTCTTTACCGGTACGTTGACTGCCCATACCGTGCTGGCCGTTACCCGCAAAAAAGTGCTGCTGATAACGAAAATCAATCAGAGTGTTCAGGCCTTCGACGGCCTCGACAATGACATCACCGCCATTGCCGCCGTCGCCACCATCTGGTCCACCGTATTCGATGAACTTTTCGCGTCGGAAAGAAATACAGCCACCGCCGCCGGCGCCGGACCGGATATAGACCTTCGCTAGATCAAGAAATTTCATAGGTTTTGCTTTCCGCGCTGTTCAGATGTGGCGATAGTCTATTGCGCGCCGCTTCTCAAGCGCTGACAATCGCATGCAATGCATCCGCATCCCCGGCACACAGATCGCGGTAGGTTAGGTTATGCATCTGATTGATCCCACCGTGCGCGTGTTAATTCAACAAGCCGCGCAGCCACATTCGCATTCCGCGCTTTAGAAAACTGGACCTTCTCCCCAACTTCAACGAACCCTAACTTTTCAAGCACACGGGCAGAGGCGCGATTTCCTACGAAATAGCTGGAACAAACCTTTCCAACACCCCTGTTAAGAAAATGCGAACTTAATGCCGCCCCTGCGGCCTCGGTCATGATGCCTTGGCCCCATGCAGGTTGGCCCAGCCAATAACCCAGCTCTTTTCCGATAGAAACGACCCCAAGGAATGCATCATTTTGCTTGATGACCCAAAGGCTACCCAATTGGCCGAGGCGATCCATTTCAAGAAACGCGTCCGCATCTGATTGGGTGTATGGATGGCACACCGGTACGAGCCACTTCGAGACATCATAGTCCCCAGCATACCGAACAACATTATCAAGGTCTGCACGGCAAAGCTCACCCAAAACAAGACGTTGCGTCCGCAGAGTTGGGACGGTCATTAATCCACCTTAAGGGTATATGTCCACGTCGGAACCGTCGCATTGCGCGCCACAGAAAACGCCTCTGCATCTCCAAGATAGTCAAAACCGCAATTTGTCAGCACACGTGCTGAACCCGGGTTATCTTGGAACACCTCAGCAAAGATGCGTTCAGATTGGTGTGGGTTCGCAGCGATCAAGGCGCGAACGGCCTCTGATGCCAATCCTGTATTCCAGAACGCGGGCGCGATCCAATAGAACACCTCGGATTGCTGACGGTCCATGCGCTCAAGGCTGATCAAACCCAAAGCTTCTGCATGGCCATGTTCTGAACCGTCGATGACCCATATATCCTCTGTCCGATCGGGCTGCGCGGCACGATCAATCATTGCCTCGATTGTGCCGGGCGGCAGCGGATGGGGAATAGAGCGCGTACCGCGAGCGACACGTTCGTCGGCCGCATACATCGCAATCAACCCGGCATCGGACTTACGACACGGGCGCAGAACGAAACGTTCTGCGTTTATTGTTTCTTGAACTGTAATCTCTTCATGAATCACTGCTTTCCCTCCTCGAAAACATGATCACCCCGAGGCACGTATAAATAAACAACGTGGCAAGAGTATGAATAAAAAAAGGGACCGGCTATCGCCGATCCCCTGAAATTTGCTACCTGAGGTAATCGGCTTATTCAGCGGCCTCCGCCACTGGGAGAACCGAAATAAAGGTACGGCCCTTGAGGCCTTTGTGGAACTGTACGTTGCCTTCGACGGTCGCAAAGATCGTGTGATCCTTGCCCATGCCAACGCCTGCGCCTGGCCACATCTTTGTGCCGCGCTGACGCATGATGATGTTGCCAGGAATGACAACTTCGCCACCGAATTTCTTAACGCCAAGACGACGACCAGCTGAGTCGCGTCCGTTACGGGATGAACCGCCTGCTTTTTTATGTGCCATTGGTGTCTCTCCTTAGCTTTGAGCGAATTCAGCGGCTTGCTTCAGCCACTCGTCGCGATCGATGCGGCCTTTGAACGAAAGCTTTTCGTCCATGTCAGCCACTTCTTCAGGTGTCCATGCAGCGATCTGTGCAAATGTTGTCACGCCAAGTGCGTGCAACTTCTTCACGATCACGGGACCAACACCGCTGATTTTTGTCAGGTCGTCACCACCAGTAGTCGCAGCAGCCTTCTTCGGTGCAGCAGCTTTCTTAGCAGGTTTTTTCGCAGCAGGTGCAGCAGCAACAGGCGCAGCGCCGTTTACAGCAGCTTTTACACCAGACTTATCAGCGCCTTTTTCAAGGATATCGCCAATACGTACCAGTGTCAGTTGCTGACGGTGGCCTTTTTTGCGTGCAGACGAGTGCTTACGACGACGCTTTACGAAATTGATAGTCTTTGGACCTTTGATCTGGTCGATGACTTCGGCTTGTACGCCTGCGCCTTCAACCAAAGGTGCGCCCACAGTGGAGCCAACCATCAGAATCTCGTTGAATTGTACTGTTTCGCCAGCAGCAGCTGCCAGCTTTTCTACGCGGAGCACGTCGCCAGAAGCGACTTTGTATTGCTTGCCGCCGGTTTTCAAAACCGCAAACATATGATCTTCCTTCGTTTTTCGCGTCTCTGAGGCCCCGGATCATTCCGGCGTTAGTGGCTGATGCCGCCTGTAAACAGCGCGCCCAATGGGCGTAATTTCGCATATACCCGCACAAAACCCTTGTACGGATGGCGGCTTATCTGACCAATACCCCTATAAGTCAACCCAAAAGAAGGTGAAAAACCCATGCGGCGTTTTCTGATCACATTGACCGCCCTAGCTGGATGCAGCACCGAGGCAAATCATCTGGGCAATCCGCTCATGCTACCGATATCGGGCATTTCGACAGGCCTTGGTAATGCGGTGTATAATCAACGTCGCGGCCAAGTCGAGGTTTATGTCAAAACCAACCACCCCGCGCTTTTGACCGACATATCAAACGAGGGCGGCCCGCATATTACCGAAGCAATGGATATAGCGCGCATCCCAGTGTCAGAGCGCCCTGCCCGCCTGATCCAACTCAAGTCCGATATCGGGCTCTACGAAACCAGCCCAGAGGCGCTTGTCGTCGCTCTCATGGTTTATTCGTCATAACCCCAACAGTGGATACGTAGTTAGGTTTGGAATTACAGTCCTTGCGCAGTGAATTTCCTCGCAAGGACTATTTGCGTTGCAGCTTAGAAACTGGCGTAGGCTGAATCGCGCTGCGCGACCAAATCCCAAAAGGCCTTTGACTTAGAAATATCGTCCGCCATCGCCGTTGGAATACCGCGTGCGATCATGCGCTCATACAGCGTCTCTGGATACCCCGGTGTAACTGGCGGCACGCTGACCATTGGATTGATGTCCGCAGCTTTCGCACGCGCCTCAATCGGGCAATCCTTTGTCGGGTTACCATTCGCAGCTTGCCCCGTCTGCTCTAGCTTTGCGACGGCGGCGTAATAAATCGCACATTCGCTTATAACGAGGGCCTGCTGACGCGGATCATCAGCGGGCAAATTATCCTCTACCACAATTGGCGGTGTCTGATCACATGCTGCCAACAAACATAGTGCCAGCGCGGATGTCTTGAATAGTGACAATACACTTTCCTTTTCTTGATTTTATGCGGTCACCATACGTCTCCAATCTGAGATTCCAAGACGTCAATCAACATCAAATTGTGATGCTTACTCCATGCGTTACAAATTGCCCTTGCACACAAACGCCCCCCATATTAGGACGCCGCCACCCCCCGCGGAGAGGTGCCGGAGTGGTCGAACGGGGCGGTCTCGAAAACCGTTGTGGATGCAAGTCCACCCAGGGTTCGAATCCCTGTCTCTCCGCCACTAAACTGCCCGTATGCTGGGCGTTTAATCACGAATTATTGTATCTTTTCAGTCCTGTAAGGATTTCTAAACCTTTGAGGGCAGTCTTTTTCGCATGAATTCCCGCATATAAGGTCAGGCCCAGAAAACAGGCTTTGCACAACAAATACATCCTGCCCGCGCACGCTCACCATCGGGCGTATTTTGGATTCACCATCGGAAAAGTCACGGTGTTCCAACGCGGACAATTCAATCCCCAACGCCTTTGCGATCCGCTTGCCGAGATAGCTACTTTCATTCAGCGCAAAGACTCTCATGTTCGCTTCCTGCTTTCAGCAGCCTGCAGCTCAGATACAGGCCATTTTGCGCAGAGCCTCATCGCCGCGACAACTTCGCTATCCGATGTTTGCGGAAAGCGCTGATAGGCGGCTCCAACAGCGTAGAACGGCTCTGGCTGATAAAGACACACGGTCTGGTCGGCGAGATTCGCCAAATCGGACAGCCTGTCAGGTGCAGCGACGGGCAAAGCCAGAATGATGTGGCTTGCGCCGGATTCGCGCAATGCCAACAAGCTAGCCCGGACAGTTGCACCCGTGGCCACCCCGTCATCAACTACAATCAGTGTTTTTCCTTTTAGGTCGGGCCGTTTAATTCCTTCCATATATAGCTCTCTACGTCGGGCAATTTCAGGCAGCAACGCCTGCCCCATCGCTTCGACATCTGCCCGTGTCCTGCCGAATGAATTAGCTATACGCTCGTTCACTGTTACTTTTGGGTGTGCCCCATCAGTCACCGCACCTATCGCGAGCTCGGGTTGCCCTGGCGCACCGATCTTACGCACAAAAACGAGGTCAAGTGGGAGATGAAATGCCTTACAAATCTCTTCTCCAACGGGAACACCCCCGCGCGGCAAGGCTACAACAACTGTATTCCTAGGGTCGACCGAAGTGAGAGCGGCGGCCAACCGTCGTCCAGCCTCGCGGCGATCCTTGAATAGAGGCAACCCTGTCATTCTATAACTCCTCTGGCCGTCCTACACCGCAATCGCCGCGCTGCTAGAGCAACTCCAATTACTTTTGTACCGATCCACGTTTCGCAATTTCCTTAGGACAAGCTAAAGTAACTCTGTGCCTTAGAATTGATCCCCCTCAATCAACGACGTTTCAAAGCGCATATGACCGAAAACAAAGCTAAGGGATCGTGCCTTGACCATGACAAAAATTCTGACCATTACTCTCGCCCCCTCAATTGATCTGGCTACATCTATTGATCGGGTCATTGCAGGAGCAAAATTGCGTTGCCCACCGCCTAGGATGGATCCGGGCGGCGGTGGCGTGAACGTTGCGCGCGCCATCAAGCAGTTGGGGGGAAGTAGTCAAGCACTGATAGTGGTTGGTGGTGCGACAGGAAATCAGCTGATCGACCTTCTGAACGCCGAGAGCATTGAAACTATCCCCGTTCAAGTCGCACAGCACACGCGTCAAAGCCTCGCAGTCACAGATAGTACAACAAGTGAACAATATCGGTTCAGCCTGCTGGCCGAACCGCTTGGCGCGGACGATGGTGTGCAGATACTCAACAGTATCACAGAGGCCACGTCAGACGGTGCGCTTGTGGTGTTAAGCGGAAGTGTCGCCCCGGGACTTGATGTTGAATTTCCGCAGCAGATTCAGGCTGCCATCGCAGATAGGACCAATCGGTTGATCGTTGATACCTCTGGCCTGCCACTTGCCCATTTGATCGCCCATCCAACCCAACCTTTACACTTGCTACGTGTTGACCAAAAAGAAGCTGCAGATGCCGCCGGAGTCCCTCTTGATACTGTACAATCGAGCGTAGAATTCGCCGCTGGATTGGTGGATCGTGGTGTAGCTGAAATAGTTGTCACCGGGCGTGGCGCTGATGGGTCCATTCTAGTTACCAAGGATAAACACCTGTTCTGTCATGCGCCTAAGGTGTCCGTACGCAGCAAAATCGGGGCGGGTGATGCATTTGTCGGTGCCATGGCACTTAGTATGTCGCGCAACGAACCGTTACAACGGACCTTGCAGTGGGGTGTCGCAGCCGCCAGCGCGACCGTAATGACCGAAGGGACTGCACTTTGTAGATTGGAGGATGTGCAAAGGCTGTTACCAGCCTGCACAATAACCGAAACTTGATCTTACAGCGCCTATCCGCGTTAGAAGATCGGTTCGCCTAGAAAGCTTTTCGTGCGACAAAAAACGGGTATGGAACGGTTTCGGTAATTTCCTAGAGCGAATATACACAAGCGCTGTCAAAGATGTTGACGTACGAAACCCTCAATATCTGCGGCTGGTCGTGCTCCGGAAAGACGGGCGACTTCGCGGCCATTGGCATAAAGGATGAGTAACGGGATGCCCCTTATGTTCAGGCGGCTTGAGATTTCTGGATACTGTTCGGTGTTTACCTTCGCAAACCGCGCGCGAGGCTTAATGGCCTGTGCTGCCTTAGCGAATTCCGGCGCCATCATTTTGCAAGGTCCGCACCATTCAGCCCAATAATCTATAAGCAGTGGCAACTGGTCCGTCCGCCTGGCTTTGTCGTGCACCTTGAGATCAAGCTCTGCAACATTGGCGGCAAACATCGGCGCGCCGCATTTGGCGCATTTTGGCCCTGAGTTCAGCTTTTCGGCTGGAACACGATTGCCCTGACCGCAGGCAAGGCACGTTAATACGACTGTTTCAGGCATGCTCACTATTCCTTAACTTCACAGGGAAAACTCCGACACATGGACTTCCCCCTGTTACATCAATCATTACCGAGTTTTGAAGCCGTTGAATTGATGGGGATCAAGACGCGATTTCGGTTTCAACATAGGCAATGTCAAATACTGTAGAGAACTGATGTCCATTGACCGGGAGAACCAGCACTTGGCCAAGAAGCAAAACGAGTGAGACAGGATGCGCATTGAAACCGTGCTAGACCTGCCGACAATCACCCTGCTTTGGGTTGGCAGTGTCGTCTTCATCGCCTCCTTTATACGGGGGTATTCCGGTTTTGGCTTTTCGACTGTGTTTATGGCTGCGCTATTGCCCGTGCTTCCCGTTTCACAGCTTGTCCCCCTGTCCATCCTTCTAGAAATCGTCGCGTCCAGCAGTCAAGCGCCGCGCATTATCAAGGATATCAACCAACGTTTTCTGGTCATTCTGTTGGGTGCCAGTGTGTTAGGTGCGCCTGTCGGCGTCTATATGCTGTCATTCGTTTCAGAAACCAGCCTACGGTTCATCGTATATAGCGTCGTTCTACTTTCGACTGCTGCCTTACTGCTCGTGAAAACACGTCCTCTTTCGACAAATTCGATCGGCCTATTTATCGCCGGCTGTATCGCGGGTGTCGTCAACGGGGCAACCGCGCTAAGTGGATTGGTGCTCGCACTATTCTTCAGCACGTCGACGATCGGAACGAAAATGATGCGGGCGACGATGATCGCTTACCTGTTTTTTACCGATATCATTACGGCGATAATGCTGTGGATTGCAGACTATTTTTACGTGCAAACGTTGCTGCGTGGTCTGGCGCTTTTGCCAATTATGTTTGCTGGTCTCTGGTTGGGATCGCGATATTTCTCCAAGGCTCCGGTCGAAACCTTTAAGACAAGGATCATGTGGCTCCTGCTCATATTCTGTACAGCCAGCCTGATTCAAATGCTGTAATCGCGCTAGTGCACGCCCTAACGCCCTACCAGCATTGGTCCAAAAAAACTTTCACTTCTTGATTTCTGTCAACGGACAATTTCACGTGACTTGGCAGAGTGTTTTCACAGCCCAACAAGAATGTGAAACGATGCCCAATACCACACAGCAAGATCAAAACGACGGGCCGGTCGGCCCAAGATGGCAGGTCTGGCTTTTGCTGACTTGGTTTTTGGTGGCGATGTTCGTTTCAGGCTACTGGCTCGAATCCGATTCGAGCCAAACCACCCTTCCATATAGCACCGTCAAAGAAATGATCCGTGACGGTGTCGTCGTATCAGCAGAGCTGCATGAGCATGCGATCATCATAACAAATAGTGTGACTGGTTCGGAGACCGCTGAGGTCTATCGCGCAGTAACACCAACACAGGACGATCCCGAGCTACTGCCACTATTAGAACAACATGGGGTTGAGATTATTGCCGAAGCCCCGGCTGAGGTGTCAATACTCTCTTATATACTGCCCTGGGCTTTGATCCTTGGGGGCTATTTGTGGCTGCAGCGGCGTATGATGGGAAACATCGCCGGTGGACCGCGCGGCGTGACAGGTGGTCTACTGGGCGGGCGCTTTGCCAAACCCAGCCCAACGCGCGAACAAATCACCTTTGATGATGTTGCAGGACAAGATCAGGCAAAGAAAGAGGTCGCAGAACTCGTCGAATTTCTACGTGAGCCTGAACGGTTTGAAAAAGTTGGCGCCGAGGTGCCTCATGGCGTCCTACTCGTCGGACCGCCGGGCACCGGTAAAACACTACTAGCCAAAGCGTTGGCCGGCGAAGCTAATGTACCATTCTTTTCGACGTCTGGTTCAGAATTTATCGAAATCTTCGTTGGCGTTGGGGCTGGCCGAGTACGTAAGATGTTTGAAGCAGCGCGCAACGCCGCACCATCAATCATTTTCATCGATGAACTTGATAGCATCGGACGCACCCGCGGCACGGGGCTCGGCGGCGGGCATGACGAGAGAGAGCAAACGCTAAATCAGATTTTGGCCGAGCTTGACGGCTTTGCAGGTCGAGAGGCGGTTGTTGTTCTCGCCGCGACCAACCGGCCCGATGTGCTAGACCCTGCTTTGTTGCGGCCCGGACGGTTCGACCGTCACGTCACTTTGCATCTGCCGGACAAAACAGCACGGCGCGCGATCCTTGATATCCATGCGCGAAACCTCCCACTCCAAGACACCGGTGACTTGGATGTCATGGCTGCCGGCACACCCGGGTTTTCCGGCGCTGATCTAAAGAACCTCCTGAACGAGGCGGCAATCAACGCCGCACGTCGAAACGGCGACTTTATTACCTCGGACGACCTAGGCGAAGCCCGCGATAAAGTCATGATGGGTACAGTCCGTTCACTTGCAATCCGGCCCGAAGAAAAACATCGCCTCGCCGTTCACGAAGCAGGCCATACTGCGGTCGCTTATTTTACGCCCGGTGCAGATCCACTGTACAAAGTGACGATCATTCCACGTGGCCACGCCTTGGGCGGCACGCATATGCTTCCCGAAGCTGAACGGCACACGCTCGACGAAGACTATCTGCGCACGCAGATTGTGACGCTTCTCGCAGGACGCACAGCTGAAAAGCTTTTGATCGGCACGGTCAGCTCTGGTGCTGATGACGACATTCGGCGGGCAACTGACCTAGCCCGATCCATGGTCGCGCGTTGGGGTATGACCAGCGAACTCGGGCCGATTGATCTGCGCCAATCCGAAGATCACCCGTTTCTTGGCCAGACCATCGCGCAACCGCGTGACCATGCCGATGCCACAGCTGCACAGGTCGATGCCGCAGTGATCGCCCTCCTCAAAGAAGCGGAGAAGAAGGCATCAAAAATTCTGTCCGACCATCGTCCTCAGTTAGAAAACCTTGTCGCGGCCTTGGAGGTCAAAGAAACGCTGAATTACGATGAAATGCGGGCCTGCCTCGACCCCGACAGCAATGTTACCCGACTAAAACGCACCGTTGGAAACGTCGATAAAATCCCCCCAGTGCGCTGAAATATAGTGATGGATCAACTGATTGATACTGGCACGGTCCAGCGTGAACGACTTGGTGTGATGATCTAAACCCTACCGCACGATCTTACCAAAGCGCTGGGCGTGACGTCACACAGGGTGCAATCGTAACTCAGGTCGAACCCGGCACTCCTACTGATGCATCCGGTTTACAGGCGGCGATGTCATCGTTGCGGTTGATGCGAAGGCAACAGACGGTGCGAGTGATCTACGAAGCAGGATCGCGATGTACCACGGAACGCACCCGCTTCAATAAGCACACATATTTTCAGGACGCTGCCAAAACCTTCTCGATCGCCGCCATCATATCTTGTCTGTTTACTGGTTTTTGCAGCCGAATGACGTCCTGCTCAAGGAAATCGGGTGAGAGCGTGTTCTCGTCCGTGTAGCCCGAGATGATTATCACTGGCAGTTCTGGTTGTGTTTTGCGCAACGATTGGACCAACATTGGTCCTTGAATTGGTCCGGGCATGACAACATCCGTGATCAGCAGGTCGAAAGCCGGGTCCGCCTCAAATAGCGTGGCGGCTTCTTGTCCGCTGGTCGCTGAAGTCACCATATAGCCTGCCCTCGTCAGCGTCTTCACCATGACAGTAAGGACGGCTTCGTCATCTTCTACGACCAAGATACGAGCCGATTTATTCGCAGGTTTGTTCGTGGGTAAGTCGTCGTTATTTTGACGTTCAACAAAGCCCAAAGCCGCCTTAAAATACAGGCTAAACGTTGTGCCAATCCCCACTGCAGATTCCACGCGCACATGTCCGCCCGCCTGCTTCATGTAACCCATCACCATCGACAGCCCCAACCCAGAGCCAGAACCAATAGGCTTTGTGGTGTAGAACGGTTCAAAGATGCGTTCGATCACATCTTCGGCGATACCAGCGCCTGTATCACTGACGGTCAAAACCACATAACGACCTTTGGGAATGAGTTCGTTCGCATCGTCATGCTCATCTTCTGTAAGGATGAAATTTCCGGCATTGATCGTCAGTTCTCCACCGCCGGGCATCGCATCGCGAGCGTTAAGGATCAGGTTTAGAAGTGCGCTCTCAGTTGAGCTCGCATCACCTGATATCTTCCATAGATCTGCAGGGAACGTGGTCTTTAAGCTAATCGTTTCTGGCAAGGTACGCCCAATCCAAGCGCCCGCGCTCTTAATCAACTCAGCGAGATCAAGCGGCTCCAATTTTAATTGAGATTTGCGCGCAAATGCCAGCATGTTTCGGTTCAATTCGGCGCCCCGGTTCACGGCAGCAATGGCATTATCGATCAGTTCGCGTTGGCCGGCGATGTTTTCTTCCGACTGCAGCAAATCGAGATTTCCGAGAATAACGGCGAGCACGTTATTGAAGTCATGTGCAATACCACCAGTTAGTTGGCCAATTGCCTCCAACCTTTGACTGTGGGCTAGGGCCTGCTCTGCGGCATGACGCTCTGTTACGTCAAGCATAATCCCCTCGAATTCGATTGTACCGTCGAGCGCTTGTACTGGTCGTCCTCGGTCCGACACCCATCGTTCTGATCCATCTGCAAGTAAAACAGGATATTCCATCTCGTATGGGGTGCCCTCGGCTGTGCTTTCACGCAGGGTCATATTAATCCGTGCCCGATCTTCGGGACGAAGTGTTAGTGCAGTAGTCTCACCTTCCTCCCCGTAGTCATCACCATAGAGGAACTGGCGTGCAAACCCTGGACTTCGATAAAGCGGTGTAAAATTTGCATCATCTTTTACGCGGTACAACGCACCCGGTATATTCGCTACGATACTGTCAAGCTGCGCCTCTTGGCGCTGTAATCTTGCATCCAATTCGATACGTTCCGTCACATCCTGCACGACGCCTGACGTTGCCACAAAGCGACCGGCGGAATCGAATACCGCTTCGGTGTTTTCATGCAAGGTACGAACTTTGCCATCGTCACGAACGATACGGACGATAGTTTCGTATCCGGTCTGATCACGTACGGCTTCTCGGATCAGTTTGGCATAGTGATCGCGGTCATCAGGGTGGATCCAAGAAAGATCACCATCTACCGAAGATAGTCTCTCAAGCAAATCCTCTACAGTGACGCCGTAAATCTTGGCGAATTCGGGAGAGCAGTAGCTACATCTGTTTTCAATTTCGTTCCAAATCCAGCTTCCCAATCCGCCTATTCGCGCAGCGGACCGATACCGCTGTTCGCTTTGTGCAAGTTCCATCTCGCGGCGCATGCGAGCGGTGACATCTTTGGCTGTTCCCCAGTACCCAATAAAACTGCCGTCTTCAGCATACTTCGGGAACCCCGCCAACTCTGCGTAATGCGCCATCCCATATGGATCAGTTGACGCTACAACAAAGTCGTAGATCCGTTTTCTTTGTCGCACGCGATCCTTTAGCCAATCCCACGAACGTAAGACCGGAGAAAGATGGTCAACCTCCCAGAGAATTTTTTCAACAAAGCTATCAGGTGTCTGCCCGTCTCTTGCGTCGTTTCCATAGACGCGTTGCATACGAAAATCTTCGTCAGTGTCCCAATACCAATCTGTAGCTAAGCTGGTGTAATCGCGCAGACGGTCTTCATGAGCACGTGCAGACCTTTCGGCTTTCAGACGCTGATCATGCTCCATTGTCAAAGATATCAGCCCTGACACCGCCAACGCAAAATTGACCTCTGCCACCGTCCAGTCGCGTGGTGCACCCGTTTCTTCGATGCAGACGACCCCAGCCAGACCACCGAAAGTCCGAATAGGACAATCAAGCATGGCACGCACATTATTTTTGGGCAGATATTCCCGGGCGAGTTCCGCACAGCGCGGATCGTTCATGGCGTCGTTAATCTTTAGGACAAAGTCCCCCTTAACTGCATCAATGTATTTAGCCGCATCTTCCGAGTTTAATCGCAGGCTGTTGAAATGTGGTCCACCACCCCGATCCCACATCAAGATCGAATGCAAGCTGCTTCCGTTATCTACGAGTTCCCAAACGCCAACCCGTGAAACATTGAGCCCATCCGCCAGACGCTCTACAAGATATAAAAGCGCCTCATCAGTACTCAGATTACTAAACTCGCGCTTTGTAACCAATTCGCGCAAGATACCGTCAAGCCGCGCCTCGGTTTCCGAAGGACCTGATTGCTCGCGACGGCGCCGAATTATACTAGACTTCAAGAACTGTAACCCCCATCACACCCACGCCTCAGCGTATCGCAATCAATGCCGACTAGTAAAGAAATTGCCTGTTTCGCAAGGATGCTCCGCCAATACTGGTGATCTCAAGCACCTGTTGCGTTCAAAAACAAATACTAAAGACGAGTGACAGTAACGTATAAAAAATTGTGCTATAGCTAGAATAATCCAGTCAAATCAATTGATCTCTATCAATACATTTTCAGAACAAGCCGGATAGAAAAGTAGCATGAACATAGCCATCGCACATCCACTTGCCAGAATTATTGGCGCGCCAACTGAGCGGGCTTCATGAGTGTTTTGCCGACTGCGTCATGTCATTTTGACGATGAAAACTGTCTTCATATTGCCGGGACGTTGACGATACGCACCCTTTCGTCAGTTCAGGAAGCAAGCAAAGCAGAACTGAATTCCGGCCACCCAAAACGCATTGACATTCACAGCACCAAAATCCTGGACACTGCTGGCGCTTGGTTTTTGATTGACCTTAAGAAGCGATCAAGAACCGCCTCTGGCGAACCAACGGTTGACGGTGCAACGCCAGAGCAAGCCGAACTTATCGCGACGGTCGAGGCTGCTATGGTCGACGAGCCACTCGTTCTAAAGCAACCTCACGGTTTGTTCGTTTGGCTCGAAGAGCTAGGCGAGCGAACAGTATACGAAATTCAGCGTCTGCTGGAAATCCTCAGTTTTATGGGGCTTGTCATTTTACGTACCTTTGGTGTGCTAGTCAGGCCATGGCGCATGCGGTTCACATCGCTTGTTTACCACATGCAAAGTATTGGCGTGAACGCCATCCCAATCGTATCGCTTATGGCGTTCTTAATCGGTGTCGTCCTCGCTTTTCAGGGGGCAGCACAGCTGCGGCAATTCGGTGCCGAAGTCTTTGTCGTCGATCTGATCGCCATATCAATCTTGCGCGAACTCGGTATCCTTTTGACCGCAATCATCGTGGCTGGGCGCACCGGATCGGCGTTTACCGCCTCTATTGGGTCGATGAAAATGCGAGAAGAGATTGACGCGATGCGTACGCTTGGGCTTGACCCGATCGAAGTGCTCGTCGCGCCGCGTGTGCTGGCGCTTATCTTGGTGCTGCCGATCTTGGGTTTCATTGCCGATATGGCTGGTCTCGTTGGCGGCGCGGTGATGTCGTGGATTGAATTGGGCGTATCGCCCGGCATGTTCCAGACGCGGATGATGGATTCGATCTCGGTCACACACTTTTGGATCGGGTTGGTCAAAGCCCCGTTCTTTGCGATGATTATAGGTGTTATCGGCTGCTATGAAGGGATGAAAGTCGAAGGCAATGCTGAATCCCTTGGACGCTTAACATCGCAATCCGTGGTCTTTTCGATCTTTATGGTTATCGTTGCAGACGCATTGTTTTCTATCTTTTTCGCACTGGTTGGACTGTGATGACAGACGCCCAAGAAACCATCATCGAAGTACGCGGCTTAGTGACCCGTTTTGGGGATCACACGGTCCATGACGGGCTTGATCTGGATGTGCATCGCGGTGAGGTGCTGGGTGTGGTTGGCGGCTCTGGCGCAGGCAAGTCGGTTCTGCTGCGCGCAATTGTCGGGCTGTTGAAACCCGCCTCCGGACACGTCCGGGTTTTGGGCTGCGACATGTTGAACGCCCCGGACAACATGCGCCGCGAAATTGAACAGCGCTGGGGTGTCATGTTCCAAGACGGTGCGCTGTTTTCATCGCTTACCGTGAGACAAAACATCGAAGTGCCGATGCGCGAGCAGCTTGATCTTGATGACGCCACGCGCGCGGCGTTGGCCGATCTCAAACTCCGCTTGGTCGGCCTGCCGCTAAACGCCGCCACGAAATATCCGTCTGAACTCTCTGGCGGAATGCGTAAACGCGCGGGTCTTGCCCGTGCGCTCGCACTTGATCCAGAGATTGTATTTCTTGACGAACCAACCGCCGGCCTTGATCCAATTGGGGCGGCAGCGTTTGATACACTTATCCTGAAACTCCAAAAGGCACTTGGATTGACTGTCTTCTTCGTGACCCATGACCTCGATAGTTTGTACACCATCTGCAACCGCGTGGCCGTTTTGGCCGAGAAAAAAGTCCTTGCAACTGGCACGATCGAAGACATGCAAAATATTGACCATCCTTGGGTTCATGAATACTTCCACGGCCCCCGCGCCCGGGCCGTCACGAACCCAGCCACGAAAGTTGCTGGCTGATGGAAACACGCGCCAATTACATCCTCATTGGGGTATTCGCCCTATTTGGCATCTTGGGCACGCTTGGCTTTTTTGTCTGGCTCGCAAAGGTCGAGGTTGATCGGCAATACGCCCACTATGACATTCTGTTCGAAAGCGTGTCTGGGCTCGACCGGGCGGCGGATGTGCAGTTCAACGGCCTTTCTGTAGGACGTGTTATTTCGCTAGATCTATATCCCGACGACCCAAGCAAGGTCATCGTCCGCATTGAAATTGCATCAGAAACGCCCATCAAGACCGACACAAAGGCGCAGATGCAATCGCAGGGTTTGACGGGGGTTGCCTTCGTTTCACTTGCGGGTGGCAGTCCACAAGCCGCTTTGCTTCGCGACACGGCCGGGACAGAAGTTTCAATCATCGAAGCAGAAAGGTCGATGGTGCAAACCTTGACAGCCGAGGCCCCCGATTTGATCGCAGAGGCAGTGAACCTTATGCGCCAGCTTGAAGTGCTAACCAACGAAAAGAACCAAGCGCATTTTGCCAACATATTAGAGAACATCGAAGAGACGACAGAGCTACTCCCTCCCCTCGCCTCCCAAACTGAGACGACGATGGCAGCCGCAGCACAAACGCTTGAAAGGATCGACACTGCAATGGTCGATCTCGAAGACGCCATTGACGCAATCGAAACAACCTTCCAATCCGCGAATGAAGCTTTCGAACGCGCGAACAGTATTTTGGATGATGACGCCGCGCCTGCCATCGCTGACATGCGGTCCGCCGCTGCCCAATTCGAAGAAGCGATGCGCGGCATCGCAGAGGACATACCCGACATTTCTGCAGAACTCACCGCAGCACTCGACACCGCAAGCGCCGCCGTTGACCAAATCAACGAAACAGTGTCGGCCATCGGTCCACCGTTTCAGAGTTTCGTCGAAGACGGCCTGCCCCAATATGCGCGGCTCGCACGTGAAACACGTGACTTAGTAGACAACCTGCAACGACTAACGGCCCGTATACAACGGGACCCGGCCCGGTTTTTCTTTGGAAGCAACGTTCCAGAGTTCAGGAGATAGTAAATGATAAAACATGCGAAAAACGCCCTCGGCATGTTCAGCGCCTCAATTCTCTTGGGTGGCTGCGCTGCACTAACCAGCGTTGAAAACGCGACCGTTCCACTTAATGTGTACGAACTCCGCGCCCTAGAATTTGATCAGTCAAACCAGACCCGCAGCAGCCAAAGTCTTTTGATCGAAACACCTACTGCTTCAGGCACTCTGGCAACGGACCGGATCGTTATCAAGCCATCTGATCTTGAGGTTAAGTACCTTCCTGATGTGCGTTGGACGGATGAAGCACCGGTGCATTTCCAACGGCTTTTGGCAACATCATTCACAAACTCCGGCCGCTTTGGTGCCGTCGTGCTAAACGACGTAGGGATCACGCCCGACTACATGTTGCTAAGCGACCTTGGCGCATTTCATGCCACGATTACACAAGATGACAGCACAAACTTTTCTGTCGTAATCAAAGCGACGCTGACGCTTGTTCGCGACGATGATCGTGCCGTTCTTGGTACGCGTAGCTTTTCAGCGACCGCGACAGCAGGGTCCGACGATCCATCCGTCCTCCTTCCTGCTTTTGATACAGCAATGCAAAATCTGCTGAACGAGTCCTTAGACTGGCTCGTCAGGCTGACGCGATAAGCAGTCGGCCGGAACCGCAAAAAATAAGGGGGCAGTTAACCCTGCCCCCTGTAGTCACGCGACGAGAATTCGCGAATTAGTTAAATGAGTAGACCAAAGACAGGCCAAAGGTATTATCCGTGTCCTTGAAACCGGGCTCTGGGTCCGAGTGGAATTCGGTCAGAACGCTCGTCCGCAACGCAAGTCCATCTGCCATTCTAACGCTCAGCGCCAAATCGTTAAAAACGACGGTGTCGGATTCCGACCCAATAATATCCGTATCGTTGGTCAAGAACACGGTTTCCGTCAAATCCTGGGCGTAGTCAGAGGAGATGCCAAAGGCCGCTTCGCTGATGTCGGCGGAGGTCACGTCACTTAGCTCAGCAAAACGATAGCCGGGTCCGGCCTGCACCGACCATTGGCGGTTTGCTTCGTTGAAGATGCGGTAACCGGCACCAAGGATCACAAACGTATCGCTTTCAAATGACGAAAACTCATCGATTGACCCTTGAAGCTTTGCAAAGCCAAAGAGGCGCGGATTGAAATCGCGTGTGTATTCCAGACCGTAGAAAAGGCTCTCTTCATTCTTGGTCCCATCGTCCTCGCCGTAGGTATAGCTTAGCTGGAGTTCAATGCCATTTGGCCCCCAGACATAATTCAGGTCAGAACCGATACCCAAATCGGCGCTGTCAGTGTTGCCAGAGCTGGCGGTGCCGCGCAGCGCAACCGAGCCTGTAAACCCTTGCGGGCGCCCTTCGTTACCAAGCCGGTCAAGATCACGCTCGGCGTCATCTTCAATAGCTTCAAGCAGATCTTCGTTACGATCTTCGGCAATATCCGAGTTCAAGAAAACGTCTTGCGCTGATACCGATGATGCAAGTGTCGTTGCCAAAGCAGCGGCCAGAACAAAGGTGAGAGGTTGCTTGTCTTCATTCCGTGTTTCGATAGTTTTCTTCATAGCCCTATCCTTTTCTAGAAATAATCGCCCTGGCACGCGGCTCGGAGCGCACTAAACTTTAAGCAGTGTAAGGTCTTCAAATTAGCGAAAATTGATTCATCTCAATTAGAGAAGCAAATCAAAGGAGTTTTACGTCATCTTCTGGCCGACGAAACAACAAGAAAAGAATCATCGTCGAAATAATTCAACTTTATCGCTTACAATCAAATACTTAATGCTTTAAAGTGCAAACGCGGTGTCAGGAAGTCGCTTAATCAAAATGCAGACATTCACAGCACATTTCAACTCCTAAGATAAGAATCGAAACGAGTTAGTGCGTCTGGATCCCATTCGTCACTCTATCTAGGGCTGTCCCACACTAAATTCGATTGACGCAAACCAAGCTGCGAGGTCCGATATCTGATCGTCGGACAATGGCCCTGCGATCAATGTCATGCGGCGGTCTTGCCTTGCACCGTTTCGATAATCCTTGAGGCTTTTTTCGAGATAGAATGCGTGTTGTCCGGCGATAATCGGCACTTCAGGGTCATTTGAGACCCCCTCCCGGCCATGACAGACGGAGCATTGACGTGCGAGTTTTTGGCCGTTTTCGATGTCATCGGATAGGACGCTGGTGCCAATCCAAGGTAAAGCGACAAGTAAAGCCAACAGAATGCGTGTCATGAGTAATCCTTGCGAAATGCCCGGCAGCGCTTGCCGCCGGGCGGGTACATTTATTCCGAATACGTGATCCGATAGATCGCGTTGGCAAAGTCATCAGATACAAGGATCGAACCGTCGCGCATCATCGCAACATCGACCGGGCGACCGTCATATTCACCGTTTTCGTCTATCCAGCCTTCCGCGAACGGCTCTGTTGTCGCGTTGCCGTCATCATCGATAAACGTAACCATCACGCGCGCGCCGACCGGTGTGGTCCGGTTCCATGACCCATGCTGTGCAGAAAAGATCGCGTTGCGATATTTTTCAGGGAACATGTTGCCCGTGTAGAAGGTCATCCCAAGATCGGCCGCATGTGCAATCGTTGCGACCGCTGGCATTACCACATCTACTGGCACCTCTTCGCCCGCGTATTCATTGGTGCGCGTGTCACCACCACCATACCACGGGTGCCCAAAGTGTTGTCCTGCCGCGGTTTGCCGGTTGATCTCACCCGGTGGAATATCATCCCCCATTCCGTCAACTTGGTTATCAGTCCACCAGAGTTCACCGGTCACCGGATGAAAGTCATGGCCAACCGAATTACGGACGCCGTAGGTATAGACTTCGCGGTCACTGCCATCCCTGTTCATCCGAATGATGCCGCCGATGCCGACCTCATTATAGAGATCAAGCTTCTCACGCGGCGCGACGTTAAAGGGCTGCCCTAGCGAAATGTACAACTTATCATCTGGCCCGATTTTAATCACACGCGCTGTATGGTTATAGCTTTCTTCTTCGACCGGAATAAGCGTTCCCTGCGGGACAATAGGCACCGCAACAACATCCGGGCTTTCATGAAAGAACTCGGCGGCTGGATACATCATGACCCGGTTGCGTTCCGCAATAAACAAGAACCCATCGTCCGAGAATGTCACCCCGTTTGGGACGTCAAATTCGAGTGATGGCGCGAAGTCTTTGACCTCATCCGCGACCCTGTCACGATCCCGGTCCATGACAGCCCAAACCTTGTCTTTCTTAGTCCCTACAAATAGCACCGTGCCTTGGGGTGCCATCGCCATGTGGCGGGCGTCTGGCACCAAGGCATATAGTTCGATCGAAAAGCCTTCGGGCAGGCTGATCCCTTCGAGCACACGCCTGATGGAATCCGCCGCTGGCGCGTTTTGGTCGATGTAGGTGTGCTCTTTCGTTCCGGTGACCTTGAACTCTCCTAAAAGCTCAAGGTTACTTTGCGCGGTCGCACCACCCGTCAGCAGAGCGGTCGCCGCAACGGCACTTAACAAATATCTCATTTGATCCTCCCAGTCTGATTATTAGCGACGGCGCAGATGCGACTATCGCTCTTTCAAAACTGCTCTGATCCTTGCCTCAAATATCCCGCGATTATTGTCGCGGCGTGATTGGCAAACACGCGTTGCACGGGTGGATAAATCTTTAAGCGTCCCCGTACCTGAAATAGCTAAAACAGCAACAAAACCTTACCTTAACTCATCTACACGGGCAGACCGCACCTGCCCCTATCTTCTTTCACCTTACAGCAAGTCACCCGGTGCGCGCCCTGCAAAGAATGCATCCAGATTATCCAGCGCACGAAAACCCATTGCATCGCGGGTCTTTCGGGTCGCGCTTCCGATATGAGGAAGCATGAAGATGTTATCGTACTGCGCAAACGCAGGGTTTCCGCCCGGTTCGACCTTGAAGCAATCCAATCCCGCTGCCGCGACATGACCACTGTCGAGCGCCGCCATCAAAGCATTCTCATCCACCAGCGCCCCACGTGCAGTGTTAACGACGACTGCCCCTTTGGGAAGCAGTGCAAACCTGTCTGCGTTCATCACGTCGGTGGTCTCGGGCGTAGCTGGGCAATGCAGCGACAAGAAGTCAGCCACACTAAGCAGGCTTTCGATCGACTTGTGATATGTGGCCCCCAGCGCTTGGTCAGCTGGTAGTTCACTGCGGTTATAGTAGTGAATATCCATCCCGAAGCCACGTGCCTTAGCTGCAAATGCCTGCCCCACACGGCCCATTCCGATTATTCCCAAACGCGAACCCGTGACTTGCTTACCGACCATAAAAGCAGGTGACCAACTATCCCAAGCGCCTGTCCGCACGATACGATCCCCGGCTACCGCATGACGTGCCGCGCCTAGCATCAACAGCATGGCAAGTTCAGCAGTCGCATCAGACAACACATCTGGTGTGTTCGTGACCGCAATCCCGCGTGCCTTTAGCGCATCAAGGTCACAATGATCGACACCCACAGAATGGTTCGCGACGATCTTAAGACGCGGTGAAAACTGGGCCACGACCTCGGCGCTGAAATGTTCAGAGTGACACGGGATAATCGCGTCGAAATCCGCGCTTGCGGCGATAATCTGCGCGGCAGTGCCGGGTTCATCCTCGTAATTGATCACAACATCATAATCCCGCGCTGCGCGTTCAAGCGTGGCGTCAGACAAGCGACGGGTGATCCAGAGGCGCGGTTTTGTCATTTCTTGCGCACGCATTCATCCCAAAAGTCGAAAAGCGCAGCAGAGCAAACGACAATTGCGATTATCATAAACGGTAGCCCGCCGGAAAATCCTGCAAACCCGGTTGAGATGCTGTGCGACAGCCCGGCGATAAAGATCACGAACAACGCGGTACCAATCAAGCCCACAAGAAGCCTAACGCGATATGACATCTAGTCGTCCTTTCGTTCAATCGGCTTGCGCCAGTTGCATTTGTAGCCATCGCGCGGTGCGCAAAAGCCGGTCGTCTTTTTCAGCGGGGCCAATCAGCTGAACGCCAATCGGCAACTCATTGGCCCCCACCAATAAGGGTAACGTCACACAGGGCAGCCCCGCCAAGGTCCACAAAGTACAAAAAATCGGATCACCAGTCCCCACGCCAAACAGCGGCGCCTCGCCCGCCGCGGCAGGTGCGATGATGGCGTCAAATTCGGTGAACAGGTTCGCAAAGAATTCTTCGGCAGAGGCTTTGACGCTTAACGCGTCTTCATACTCGGCTTTGCTGATTTGGCGACCTCTGGTCACGATTGGTTTTAACGTATCGCTTAGATCATCCCAATGCGCGTCGAATGTCGCCGCTAAATGCTGACAGATTTCGTATTCGTGAATGCGGGCCTGAACCGCGACAAGGTTCGATAATGTGTCAGCAGCTGTCATCCGGCTAACCTGCGACCCCAGTAGGTCAAGGACCGCGCCCAGCCCGTCCCGCGCTTCATCCGAAAGACGGTCGTTAAAAGGTAAATCGAACCAAGCGAGATGCGGTGGCACCGGGGCGTCAGCAACAGCGCCCGCCCCCATGTTTGGTCGCGCATGTGTAAAACTGCATGGATCGCGTTGGTCCGCGCCGCTAATTGCATCGGTCAGCAAAGCAACATCCGCAAGCGACCTGCCAAAGCAACCAACCTGATCAAGCGAAACTGAGGTCTGCAAAATTCCTGTTCGCGAAATCACACCGCGCGTTGGTTTGAACCCGAAAGTCCCGCAAAATGACGCTGGCCTGATGACAGAACCGTTTGTTTGTGTCCCAATCGCAAGCGGTACATGTTGCGCGGCAACTGCAGCCGCCGAACCACTCGACGACCCTCCCGGGCTGTGATCTGGATTATGCGGATTGCGGGTTTCGTTGGCGTGCACGAAAGCCAATTCCGTGGTGACTGTCTTGCCCATAATAACCGCGCCTGCTTCGCGAAGATGTTCGACGATCCGCCCATCCGTGTCAGTTTGGCGACCCGAGTATATCGAGGTGCCGCGCTGCGTGGGCATATCGCGCGTGTCGATAATATCCTTTAGCCCAACAGGGGCACCATGCAACGGCCCCATTGCGAGCCCCGCTTTGCGAATGCGGTCCGCCTCTGATGCTTGGGCCAATGCGGCATCCGGGTCCAGATAGGCCCATGCATGGATCGCACCATCGGTTTCAGCAATCCGCGCGAGGCACGACTTTACCAAATCAACAGAGCTAAGCTGCCCCGAGGCTATCGCCTCGACGGCTTCGGTTGCGGTTAAACTGTAGGGCGCAGGTCTCACGGCACGTATTCACCAAACAGATAATCAGGAAACCAAAGTGCGATACCAGGGAAGATATACATCAACACCATAGTCAGGATGACGATGCCCAGATAAGGCATGATCCCTTTGAAGATTTCGATCAGTTCGATCTGCTTCTTTAAAACGCCCTTGAGATAATAAGCCGACATCGCCATTGGCGGGGTCAAGAATGATGTTTGCAGGTTCAGCGCAACGAGCATCGCAAAGAAGTATGGGTTCACGCCGAATGGCTCTAGCAGAGGCAAGAAAATTGGCACGAAGATAATCAAAATCTCGGACCATTCTAACGGCCAACCAAGCACAAAGATGATCAACTGAGCCATGATCAAGAACTGGATCGTCGTAAGATCCATCCCGATGACCCATTCGCTGATGAGGTCATGACCGCCAAGGTACGAAAACACGGACGCAAAGGTCCACGACCCGACAAAAAGCCAACACACCATAGCGGTGGCTTTAGCGGTCAGGAAAACGCTTTCTTTCAGCTTTGTCCAAGTCATCGACCGATAAAGAACTGCAAGCACCATACCACCAAGCGCACCCATCGCTGCCGCCTCTGCCGGGGTGGCAAGACCACCCAAGATCGAACCAAGGACGAGCGCGATCAGCACGGTCAGTGGAACAAACGAGATGAGTAGATCCAGATAGATTTTCATGCGCGGCGGCACGTCTTCTTGTTTCGGCTTAGGTGCCAAACCCGGATTCAGCCAAACCCTTACCATGACGTAGACGATGTAAAGGCTGGCTAGCAACAAGCCCGGAAACACTGCTGCCGCATATAGGCGCAGCGGCGACAAGTTACCGATTGCCGCATATACGATCAGCATAATCGATGGTGGGATCAAGATACCCAACGTCCCGCCAGCGCAAATCACGCCAGAGGCAAAACTGCGGTTATATCCCGCCGTCGCCATCGCCGGATATGCCAGCAGCCCCATCAACGTGACAACCGCCCCAACGATGCCAGACGCTGTTGAAAACACAGCGCAGGTCAACAGTGCCGCGATGGCAAGCGACCCCGGCAAATTGCGCGCCGCCATGTACAATGAAAAGAACAAACGATCTACGATATTAGCTCGTTCAACCACATAACCCATGAACAAAAACAACGGGATCGCGACAAGCGTATCGTTCTCCATCACCGAATAGGTATTCTGGTTCAGCAGGTAGAAAATATTGTTATTAAAGATGTCAGAAAAGACTTCGGGCGGACCCTGATAATAGGCGTAATAGCCAAACCCAACACCCATTGCGATCAAGGTGAAGGCAATTGGAAATCCTAGCAATACCAGCAGGATAAACATGCAAAGCATGAGGATGGCGACTTCGGGATTACTCATCTTTTGTTCTTTCGATTGAAGCGAAGTCGCTTATTTATCCGCAGGTACGATGTTCGGGATCTTGGCCTCGTCCATGTGCATCAACATGTCTTCTGTCTCACGCACGTCATCTAGACGCTCCATCCAGACACCAGTGCGCATCGCGCTCCAGCAGCGGACAAGCTCGGCCACGCCTTGCAACAGCAACAGGCCACCCGCCAGCGGGATCAAAGTTTTGAAAAAGTAAATTTGGATGCGTGCAGGGCTGTTCCAGCTAACTTCTTGATAGCGCCAGCTATCTGACGCGATCTCCCATCCGTACCAGAATAACGCCAGAATGCCGGGAAAGAAGAAAAGGAAATACAGCACGAAATCGACCCGTGCCTGCCATTTCACCGAGAACAGGCGATACAACACGTCGCCGCGAACATGGCTGTCTTGCGCCAACGCGTATGGTCCCGCCATCAGAAACAGTGCGCCATACATCTGGACCATCATATCAAACGCCCAGACGGTCGGCGAATTAAGGGCATAGCGCATAAAGACTTCGTATGAGACTGATAAGGTCAGGATCAGAATGCACCAACCAAATGCACGGCCGACCCAAACGCTAAGCCCTTCTATTGCGTGAACGAATTTAGTCACCACTGCCCTCCCGTAGGCCGTCAATGATCCGGGGGCCTTTGACGCCCCCGGAACCTGTCATTTAATGCGGATCACGCGAAGTAGTGATTATAGGCCAGCTTATAGTCAGGCTGGTTCAGGTTCAGATAACCCATCACGTTCTTGGCATAAGCCTTTTGGCTTTCGATGACCCGAGCAAAGAACGGGTCTTCGGCCGAGATACGGTCAACAACGACATCCCAAGCAGCCAGCTGCGCCGCCATGACATCATCAGGCGTACGCCAGACATTTACGCCCTGCTCGTTCTGCAATGTCTGCAGATCGTCGGCATAGCGTTTGGTGTTATTCCAGTAGAAGTTGGAATTCTCAGCCTCAGACGCATATTTCAAGATCGCTTGCAGTTCAGCAGGCAGGCCATTGTATTTGTCTTTGTTGAACGTAACTTCGAAGAACTCTTGCGACTGGTGGAAAGACGCAAGGTGATAGTCCTTGGACACATCCTGCATACCAAAGTCGCGGTCAGAGGTTGGGTTGTTGAACTCGGCCGCGTCAATCAGGCCAGATTTCATCGCTGGCTGGATTTCACCACCTGGTAGCTGCACAACAGACATGCCCATCTCAAGAAGAACGTCAGCGGCAAGCCCCACGGTGCGGTATTTCAGCCCGTTCATTTGCGACACATTGGTGATCTGTTCTTTGAACCATCCCAGCGGCTGAGCCGGCATTGGTGAGTTAAAGAACGATACGATGTTTAGCCCCAGCTCTCCCATCAGCTCATCGAACAGCTCTTGGCCGCCGCCGTAGTTCACCCAACCAAGAACCTCCTGGCTGGACCACCCAAAGCATGGACCAGTGCCAAACAGCGACGCTGTTTTGGATTTCGAATACCAATATGCGGGCACGTAATGCGCCGCATCCAGCACGCCACGGTGAACGGCGTCCTGCATCTGGCTTGTCTTAACGACCGAGTCGACGGCAAGCAGATCAATTTTCAGCGCATCCCCCGCCATCGCATGAACGCGATCAACATAAGACTGCGCGTTCTCAAGAAAAATGCCGCCGCCCCACGCAGCTTGCATCTTTAATGTGGTGGTTGCGTTTTGTGCGATTGCTGGCGTCGCCAACGTCGCAGCGCCCACAACAGCGGAGCCACGCAGGAATTTTCTGCGGTTCAAAGTATCAGTCATGTTTCCTCCCAAGGATTTAGTCTTGTTGGATGCTGGTTCTTTGACGCCAGCCGACCATATCTTGGATGCAATGTGGCGACCGGCACCGATCTCCGCGCTCCTCCCCGAGCCGTTTTTCGTGCCGTTCCCCCATGATCCAAAGAAAGTTTGAGGCAAACAAACGTGAACTGACAAGCATTTACTGCGGGGCGAACATAGGACTTTCGTCACAGTTTGCGCTAACAGCAGGCAAGAGACAGGGCGCTACAAATCCGGAAACATTGGTCGAGACATTTTGCATGTCAAGTTCAACGACGCCCCTTAAGGCAATGTAATAAAAGACATTTACAACACCAAAACTTACGCTACGTAAAGATACTGACAACTAATCAACGTAGAAAAACGGTGAAAACCGTGGAAGCTGACCGAAACTGAAAAGAATTTTGCCTTGGCACCGATGGGCAGAGCATTACATGCCAAAATCGAAACATATCACTTATAGCACACGATGACTGATGCCAGTTTTTACGAATCGCAGCACATATGCACGCTGCGACTTGCGACTGAAACGCTGCTAACGTGATATAGATTTGGGCCAGACTGAATCCTGCCCAAATCAAGTAACACTTACAGTACGCAAATGAAGAATGATTAGCGCTCTACTCTGATACCTCGTTAATCGCGTCGTGGCTCAGGCGTCTGTAGTTCACGAAGGAATTCGTGCTCATGATCACGTAGAAACTGTCCATGTCGATGAGCAGATAACCCCTCTCAAACAGTGTGCGATGCAGGCGTTCGATGTCGTCCGCATATAGCCTTCTTACGCCAAACATCTCGCGCAAAAGCTTTTGCGGGACCCGGTAGCGCCCCGATGCTTTTCCCCCAAATGACTGTGCATATAGCCGCGCCAGCATATCCGCGACAGAAGCTGTTTTATCTGACATGTTTCCCCATATGTTATTTTTTATTGTCTATAGACAAACTTATATTGCCTATTTAAACACCCGTCAACTACGGAGATGGATTCGAAATGCAACAGGATACATATCAAGAAGAGATCGACCTAACAGCACAGCTGCGTGATGCTGCTGAAAGCGGCGATGCTGAACTATTGAATGCGCTGCTTGATCCGCTGCCCTACAGCGAGGCGCTGCGCGAGCTACTGACGTTGTCACCTGAGCAGCGCGATATCGTGCTGTCACTTGTTTCGCCCGAACTCGCTGCTGAACTGGTCGAAGAGGCTCCACATGAGTTGGGTGCCGACCTAATCGAGCGGCTCGAAGCAACCCGCGCGGTCGAGATTTTTGACGAACTGGATTCCGACGTTCAGGCCGACCTTTTGGGCGACATGAGCGATGCGGATGCTGAAGCCATTCTATCCGAAATGGATGCGCAAGACGCAGAAGACGTGCGTCGGCTTGTCGAATACGATGATGACACCGCTGGTGGCCTGATGATGTCTGAGGTCTTTAAGTTCTCGGATACACAGACAGTGGGCAACGTTCTTAAAGAACTTGCTAGCGAAGATGACGATTTTGACCGCTATCGTGGCCAGCACCCATATATCATGGATTCACAGGGCCGCCCTGTGGGCGTTGTCTCCCTACGCGGACTGCTGACGGCAAAACGTTCAATGGCTTTGACCAGTATCATGGTCGAACCAATGACTGTGACTGTCGACACGAAGCTTGAAACGCTGGACGATATCTTCAACGAACACCCATTCCTTGGGATTCCAGTTGTTGAAGGTGACGGGCGTCTTGTCGGTGTTGTTTCGCGCTCGGCTGTGAGCCAAGCATTGCTGGAACGCTCTGAAAGCGAGACGCTTAAACTGCAAGGTGTTGTCGGTGACGAACTACGTTCTATGCCAACTTGGCTACGATCACGTCGCCGTCTTGCCTGGTTGTCCGCGAACATCGTTTTGAACATCATCGCAGCTTCGGTCATTTCGGCCTATGAAGACACGCTAACAGCTGTGATTGCTATCGCGATTTTTCTACCGATGGTGTCGGATATGTCCGGCTGTTCAGGCAACCAAGCAGTTGGTGTGACGATGCGTGAACTGTCACTTGGGCTTGTTCGTCCAGTCGACGCCGTGCGCGTTTGGTTCAAAGAGATCACAGTCGGTGTTATCAACGGGATCGCCCTTGGCATCTTGATCGGCTTGGTCGCTTGGATCTGGAAAGGTCAGCCAGCGCTTGGGCTTGTTATCGGCCTTGCATTGGCTCTGAACACAATGCTTGCTGTATCCATCGGCGGCGTGGTTCCATTGCTGCTGAAACGCTTGGGCCAAGACCCTGCCGCGGCAAGTGGCCCCCTACTCACGACTGTAACCGATATGGCTGGGTTCTTCTTTGTCCTTAGCCTTGCAACATTGATGATGCCATGGCTGATCTAATGACACAGAACAAAAAAGTGAAAAAACCCAAACCAGAACTGACCGTAATCGGATGGATCGAAACTGTCGGGCTACCTCAGCTTGATCTACCGGGGGTAAAGGCAAAAATCGACACAGGTGCGCGTACGTCTGCGTTGAACGCTCAGAACATCGAACCCTTCGAACGAGACGGCCAAGCATGGGTCCGGTTTCAAGTTCAGGTCTCAGATGGAGATCCCTCACTTTGGGTTGAAACGCCGCTTTATGACCAACGGCACATTAAGAACACGAGCGGCATTCCTGAAGAGCGATACGTCATCAGAACGACTCTGAAAATCGGCGAACAACAATGGCCAATTTCAGTGTCACTGACGGATCGCAGCAACATGCGCTTCCCGATGATTGTTGGGCGCTCTGCATTGAAACACCGCAATATCGCTGTGCATACGCGCCGCGCATATTTGACAACCGATAAAACCCGCAACGCCTAACGGCTGAAAGGACTATTCCATGAAAATCGCAATGATGGCACGGAATGCCAACCTCTACTCTCACAAACGCCTGAAAGAAGCGGCAGAAGAACGCGGCCACGAGCTGCACATCATCAATACGCTGCGCTGCTACATGAACATCGCATCGCGTCGCCCGGAAATGTATTATAATGGCGAAAAGCTCGAAGGTTATGATGCAGTCATCCCGCGGATCGGTGCGTCGATCACGTTCTATGGCTTGGCTGTGCTGCGCCAATTCGAAATGATGGGCGTTTACCCATTGAACGAAAGTGTCGCAATTGGTCGAAGCCGCGACAAGCTGCGTTCGATGCAATTGCTTGCACGTGATGGTATTGGCTTGCCCGTAACGACATTTGCGCATGATCCAAAGCAGACCGATGAAGTACTGGAACTTGCCGGTGGCGCACCTGTTGTGATCAAGCTACTAGAAGGCACGCAGGGTATTGGTGTTGTTTTGGCCGACACCAAACGTTCTGCAAAATCCGTGGTCGAGGCGTTCCGCGGTGCTGGTGTGAACATCCTACTACAGGAATTCATCAAAGAATCCGGCGGCACCGACATCCGTGCCATCGTTGTTGGCGGCAAAGTCATCGCAGCGATGAAACGCACCGGCGCTGAAGGAGATTTCCGTTCTAACCTGCACCGTGGTGGTTCGGCTCAGCTTATCAAGCTATCCCCAGAAGAGCGCTCAACAGCAATTCGCGCTGCGAAATCAATGGGCCTAAATGTATGCGGCGTTGATATGCTACGCGCTAATCATGGCCCCGTCGTGATGGAGGTTAACTCTTCGCCAGGTCTCGAAGGTGTTGAGAAAGCCACTGGCTTGGACGTTGCAGGCAAGATTATCGAGTACATCGAGAAATCAGCCAAACCCGGCGCGACACGCACAAAGGGCAAAGGTTAATGCCCAAACGCGCTGCATTCGAAATCGGGGGCCAGTCCATTGCGGCTGGCTCTCGGCAGACGATCGACCTTCCTGTAAGTGTATTGTCGGATCACACACCTGTCTCAATGTCTGTTCACGTCATTCACGGCAAAATGGATGGACCAACCGTCTTTGTCAGCGCGGGGATTCACGGCGATGAAGTCATTGGCGTTGAAATTGTACGACGCATTCTGAACACGATAAAAGTTGCTTCTCTTCGTGGAACGCTGATCGCGATCCCGATTGTAAACGCTTTTGGCTTTATCAACCACTCGCGCTATCTACCCGATCGTCGCGATCTTAACCGTTCTTTTCCGGGCAGCTCGGGTGGTTCACTCGCCTCTCGCCTTGCGCATTTGTTCCTAAACGAGATCGTGGCGCGGTCTGACCTTGGCATTGACCTGCACTCTGCTGCGATACATCGCACCAACCTTCCACAAATCCGCATTTCTCCGGACAACCCGGTCACAGCGGAACTTGCCGAAGTCTTTGGTGCGCCTGTGATCTTGCGGTCACCACTCCGTGAAGGATCTTTGCGTGGTGAGGCAAAAGAGTTGGGTAAAGATGTACTGTTATACGAAGCAGGCGAAGGGCTTAGGTTCGATGAAATGTCCGTGCGCGCTGGCGTGGCAGGCATTATGCGTGTGTTGCGTCATCTAAATATGGTCCCCGCGCGCGGCATCGCCAAACCCAAATCTAAACCCCACTATTGCCAATCAAGCAAATGGCTACGTGCACCCGCAGGCGGGCTTTTAAGAACATTTAAGGCGGACGGCGATGTCGTTCAAACTGGCGATGTCATGGCAATTGTCGCGGACCCGTTTGGTGAAAGCGAAAAGGAAATCACCGCCCCTTTCAACGGAATCGTAATCGGGCGCGCGGTCATGCCAATCGTCAACGAAGGCGACGCCGTGTTTCACCTTGCGAAGGTGAAATCCATGGAGGCGGTCGAAGGCGCAGTCGAAGACCTTCAAACACAACTCATCGAAGACCCTCTCTTTGACGAGGATGAAATTATTTAGGTTGCTGGGCGACCTTATGCCTAAACCTGTCGGCGCTGAGTGTCTCTATATTACGGCACTCAGCTCTAACTACATCATGTGACGTATTTAGCATATATTTGGGCAAATCAGAAATTGGCGCACCCGAGAGGATTCGAACCTCTGGCCTCTGCCTTCGGAGGGCAGCGCTCTATCCAGCTGAGCTACGGGTGCTTGCGGTTCTGATACCGATGCTGTCTCGCAGGCGCAAGTCATTCCGCCCTCAGAGACAACCAATTTTTTCTAACCTAGGAAAACAGCTCGCGGCAGAGCTCCAGTGCGTCGACCAATACGTCGACGTCATCCTTCGTATTGTACATAGCGAATGATGCGCGGCAGGTTGCACCTACCCCCATGTGCTCCATCAGCGGCATGGCACAGTGGGTCCCTGCCCGCACTGCAACGCCCTTTTTATCAAGCACGGTCGAGATGTCGTGCGCATGTGCGGCACCTTCGAGCGTGAATGAAAAGATCGCGCCTTTGGTGGCTGACTTGCCCTGAACGTTCAGCCAGTTCAGCCCGTCCAACTTCGTACGCGCGTAGGCACATAGATCATGTTCGTAGGCGGCGATGTTCTCCATCCCGATGCCCATCATATATTCCAGCGCAACACCCATCCCGATGGTTTGCACGATGCCGGGTGTGCCGGCCTCAAACATCATGGGTGGATCGTTATAGGTCACTGCATCGCGTGACACTTCGCGGATCATGTCACCGCCTCCCATAAAGGGCTGCATTTCTTTCATGCGTTCCGGGGTCACATAGATCGCGCCTGATGCCGAGGGACCATATAGTTTATGCCCCGTAATCGCATAGAAATCGCAACCGATATCAGCGACATCAACAGGCATGTGGACGGCGGCCTGCGAGCCATCGACCAAAACAGGCACGCCCTTGGCATGTGCGCCTGCTGTGATTGCTTTTACATCAACGACGGTGCCAAGCACGTTAGACATATGCGTCACTGCAACCAGTTTCGTTTTTGGACCAATTGCATCAATTACTTTTTGCGGGTCAAGGTCACCATTCGCGTCCACATCGACCCACTTGATCACGACACCCTGTCGTTCGCGCAGGAAATGCCATGGCACGATGTTGGCGTGGTGTTCCATGATCGACAGAACAATTTCATCACCGGCCTTCAGACGCGGCATCGCCCATGAATAGGCGACCATATTGATGCCTTCGGTCGTGCCGGTATTGAAGATGATGTCATCCTCAGACGGTGCATTCAGGAACTTAGCGACAGTACCGCGGACGGCTTCGTATTTATCGGTCGCGAGGTTGCTGAGAAAATGCAGGCCCCGATGCACGTTTGCGTATTCTTCGGCATAGCCACGCGTGATAGCGTCAATGACGACCTGCGGCTTTTGCGCGGACGCCCCACTATCAAGGTAAACCAAAGGCTTGCCGTTCACTTCGCGTGACAGAATAGGAAAATCCGCGCGGATTTTTTGCACATCAAAGCTCATGTCGCTTCTCCTAGAGGGGCAATGCCAAGCAGAGCCATCAATATGGCCGCTGCGAAAATTGTGCCAATCATGGCGATAAAAAATGCGGCTGCGGCTTTGCCTAGGCTGTCAAACCCGTGCAGTGTTTTCACAAAGTGAACCATGGATCGCAAAAGCACCATCAGCGCGCCAATGCCCACAAACACCGCCAAAAACGGGCTAATTAGCATGACGAGGATCTGCGCCACATCAAATGTCAGACCGACGGCCTGCATCCAAATGACAATAGTTAATGCGCCGTCAAAACTTCCTGTACCGCCAAACATGATCCCTGCCCGCGATATGGCGGTTGCAAAGATAAGCATGCTGCCAGCGATCAACAGGGCAAGTGCGAAGGGCGTTACTTGCAATGTGTTGGCTTCGGAAGTGGCCGTCGCCATCATAGATGCCACTGCAAGCAGCAATACGTTGGCGATTGAGACAACGATGGCCGCCTGTACCAATACAGGCCTTGCGAAACGGTATTGCAGCACGCGCTCTGCCGTTTCGCTGGGCGCGTTCACCGTCATCGCGACAGCGCGCAACCAGCCTTGTAAAGTCAGGTTCATTGCCCGCGTTCCGTTGCGATCATGCATTGGATCCAGATATAGGCGAATGCTAATGCCCATACCGCGCCAACCAAGATAGACTGGGTTCCCGGCCCGATAAAACCACGCACGAGGCCATGCAAAAGCAACAGCGGAGTCGTCGTAAGCAAAGCCCAAAAGAACGACAGCCGCGCCGAGTACCAGCTGCCTTGCCCACGAAATGCCTTGGCGATCAAATGCGCAACCGCAGCCATGCCATAGAGCGCAAGCGGCAGCATGATGACGACAGCATAGAACGTGTAAGTCATCATGCCTTCAAAATTGATCTCAGGCGGCCACGGCGATGGCTCGTAGCCATTCGCGATACGTGACAGACGCGGCCATTGCGCCACGAAGATCAGAAAACATGCGATCATAACAAAGGCGACGGCGCGATCTTCGCGCCGCCCCTGATCCAATAAATCGCGGATCACAGCGCGCGGTGCGCGCCATGTCCGGATGATATCGGCAGTCAGTGCCATCAGCTACGCCGTGCCAGCCAGCCCTCGAGCCGGTCGCGCAGTTCTTCGGCCAGCGTCGGGTCAGCAATTTCGTCCAAAGCCTCGGCCATAAACGAAAGCGTCAGAAGGTTGCGCGCATCGTACTGCGGAACACCACGCGAACGCAGATAAAACAGGGCTGTTTCATCAATCGCACCCGATGTTGACCCGTGTGAACAAGCCACGTCATCCGCATAGATTTCCAGCTCTGGCTTGGCTAAGAACTGTGCATCATCATCCAACAAAAGCGATTGGCTGATCTGATAACCGTCAGTCTTCTGCGCACCTTCTTTCACAAGAATTTTCCCTTGGAAAACGCCTGTCGCACCATTGCGCAGCACTTTTTTGAACACCTGACGGCTTTCGCCGTTCAATGCATCATGTGTAATAAAGACGGTATCATCGTGGTGGAAATCATTGCCATCACCGACACAAACGCCCGCAACATGTGCAATCGCATCGTCGCCGATAATCTCAAGAACGCATTCGTTGCGCGTCATCACACCGTTAACGGTCAGCGTAAATGACTTGAACGAAGATTCCGCGCCAACCCTTGCAAAACAATGAGTTACCGCGCGACGTTCATGATCACGACCTTGCGCGCGCACGTGGTGGAATGAGCCGCCGTCGGCAACTTCGACCTCAAGACAGCCAGAAAAACGCGCCGCGGCAGGACCGTTTTCAAGCAGTGTCACTTCGGCACCCGTCTCTACTTTAACCAAGTTGTGCAGCACGGCATCTGATGTCTCGTCCTTATGGAGGTAGACAAGGTGAATTGGCTTGGCGACTTTACCGGTTGCCCGGATCACCACACCGTCGGTTGCAAGCGCTGTGTTCAGCGCTGCCAAAGGACGCTCAACAGGTGTCTGACCACGCGTTTCCAAAACACCGTACAGGTCTTTTGCCCAGTGAATGTCTGCTGCCATCGCATCAGCAAGGCGTTCAATCTCAACACCCTCGCCTGTCAATTCGTCAGAGGCATCAGCATCAAAAACACCGTCGACAAAGACGATCTTCAAACGATCAACAGCATCAAACAATGGTGTTTCACCGGCGTGAAAAACAGCTGCTTTTGGCGCTTCAGCTGCGGTCAGCTCGGACGGGTTGGTGTATTTCCAATACTCGTCGCGCTTTGTAGGCAGCCCCATTTGGCGCACGCGTGCTAACGCATCAGCACGTGCCGCATTCGACCATGCAGCACCTTCTGGCAGGGTCACCCCAGCCAGACGCGCCTCTGTCGCATCAGATTTCAGTTTAGCTAGGGCCATTAGGACACCTCTGCCAAAATGTCAGAATAGCCGTTGTTTTCAACTTCCAAAGCAAGCTCTGGTCCACCTGTTTTCACGATACGACCGTCGGCCATGATGTGAACCACATCGGGCTTAATGTGATCTAGCAAACGCTGGTAGTGGGTGATCACGAGGAACGAACGCCCTTCTGAACGCAGCGCATTAACTCCATCTGCAACAAGTTTCATCGCATCAACGTCAAGACCAGAGTCCGTTTCATCCAAGATGCACATCTTAGGTGACAACATCGCCATCTGCAGAATCTCGTTCCGCTTCTTCTCACCGCCAGAGAAACCAACGTTAACTGGACGTTTCAGCATATCCGCGTCGATTTTCAGGTCTTTCGCCTTCGCACGTACTTCCTTCAAGAAGTCACCAGCGCTTAGCTCTTCTTCACCGCGCGCTTTGCGCTGTGCGTTCACCGCTGTACGCAGGAACGTCATGTTGCCAACGCCGGGAATTTCGACCGGGTATTGGAATGCGAGGAAAAGACCAGCCGCAGCACGCTCTTCTGGTTCCATATCCAGCAGATCTTCACCTTCGAGCTCCGCAGAACCGTCAGTGACCTCATAACCATCCTTGCCGGACAGCACGTAAGACAAAGTCGATTTACCTGACCCGTTTGGCCCCATAATCGCATGAACCTTGCCGGTTTCAACGGTCAGGTCCAACCCCTTCAGGATTTGCTTATCTTCATCTTCAAGTTTGACCTTTAGGCCTTTGATTTCTAGCATTTTTCTTCCTTCGACGTATCAGCACATTTTAGTGCATGTGGGGTATGGCAGCGCGAGTTAGGCCGCGCTGCGAATAGGTGAAAATTGTTGGATGACGCATCACCAACGACCGCCTGCTTACCAGCGGACAGGTACATGTGTGATGTGGATGATTGTAACGCCCGCGTTAGAACGTAAAGACGTTGCCCTGAAACAGAATTGATCCGGCTGTGGTCGTTGACTTGATCTCGGCCACATACTCTGGCGTATAGATTTTGGCCATCAGATCCGGCCATTTCCAAACAAAGTTGTGACCTGCGACCAGCATGAGACATAGGCCAGCGATTTGTCCAAAACGAGCAAGCAGTTGTTGGCGTTTCATAAGAGCGGAAAACAACAGAACCATCCACAGACCGATCAGAAGATCGGAAAAAGTGATCGCCGAATTGCCCCCGGTCATTCCCAGATAGCGCACGCGCACGACCTGCGCGCAAAACATCGCGGCCCCGCCGATAACCATCGACACGAGAATGGCAGACATCGCCTGACTGCTTTGTGACGGCGGTTTGACGATCTTGGCGCGCGTTACCTTTTTCGGGATATGCATTCCCAAATCGGGGTCGTAATAGGAATTGTTGCGCGGATTGTTGATACGCTTGATCCGCGCGTCGAAATCCTTTTGCCCCATATTCGCCATCTTGAGACACCCTAACCTGCTGTCGTTGCGGAGTTAATCGCAACAAACTGCGGCAAGAACTGGGCCGCGCCGGGGCACTTAATGGGCGTTGCTCAAAAAGATCCCGCCGATCAACTTCACAATTCATTCCACCGTAAGCTTGCAGATTCCCCCCGCCGCTTTTGGTCTGGACTGCCTTCCAAGCAACTTTGTCGTGATGAACTTTGCTCATATCGCCACCGTTACACCGTCAACATCGCGACATAGTCGCGCAAAGTACTGGCAGAAATAGCGCCGCGCGCGACTAATCGATCAAGACAGTGGCACGTTAGATCGGGGCTATCGAACACATCATCCGCAAATATCGCCAACTTCTTCAGTTGTTCGTCACTCACCGACTCGTGGTCACGTAAATCTCGAATATAGACCGCATCTGCATCAATCAAATGGCTCTTTGAGACCACGCCACGCAGTTGCGATTTGACTGTGCTGCCGACGCGAAGAGAAGTTGACGATAGAAATTTATGCATCATAAATCCCTGCCCGCGCAACGTAAGATCTAGCCCAGCGAACATCGGCTCACCTTCATACAGCTGATTAAAACGTACTTCTGGAATCACGACAACCGCTTCAGAGAGCTTGCGCGCGGCGTTATCAATGATCATTTTCTCCGCGCCCTGAACGTCAATCTTTAGACAATCAATTTGAGGTAGCTCACGTAGATCATCCAAACGCACAGTCTCAATAGAATGCTCTGTTACGTCGCGCGCCCGAGCACCCCAAAAGCCAAAAGTCGTAAAGCCTTTTTCGTGCAGCGGATAAATCGATGTAAAACCGCTATTCCGAGAAACAAACAAAGTATGAGGCTTCCCGTCACCCACGGCATGCGGAAAATAAGTTTCGTTCGTTCCTTTGATTTTTTGCAGCTCGTCAAATGCGTCGAACTGAGGCTCAAACCCCCAGACATGACAAAGCCCGCGATCCAAAAGCGGTTTATATGGCGGATCACTTAGTGGATTCGCCCCGACATCGACAACGCGCAATTCTTCAGCTAGCCGCAGCGCGCCCACCAAAAAATCAGCCCGTGATTTCGCTGTAGATGTCATTTGATCAGCCAACCGAACCTTCCAACGAAATCGCGACAAGTGCCTGCGCTTCCATCGCGAATTCCATTGGTAGCGCTTGCAGGACTTCTTTACAGAAGCCGTTAACGACCAATGCGACGGCTTCCTCTTCGTCCATACCACGTGCGCGGCAATAGAACAGTTGCTCGTCATCCACCTTTGATGTGGTCGCTTCGTGCTCAACACGGCTGCTGTTATTTTTGACTTCGATGTAAGGAACAGTGTGTGCGCCACATTTGTCACCGATCAGAAGGCTGTCACACTGAGTATAGTTGCGCGAATCTTTTGCTTTGGGGTGCATCGACACGAGCCCACGATAGGTGTTTTGCGCCTTACCAGCCGAAATCCCCTTGGACACGATCCGAGACTTCGTGTTTTTGCCAAGATGCACCATCTTTGTGCCCGTATCGGCCTGTTGCATGTTGTTTGCGATGGCGATGGAATAGAATTCACCTTGTGAATCGTCGCCACGCAGGATGCAGCTTGGGTATTTCCAAGTGACAGCAGAACCAGTCTCAACCTGTGTCCACATGATCTTGGCGCGGTCGCCGCGGCAATCGGCACGCTTGGTCACAAAGTTATAAATCCCACCTACCCCGTTTTCATCACCGGGATACCAGTTCTGAACTGTCGAGTATTTCACTTCAGCATCTTCTTCGATGATGATCTCAACCACGGCAGCGTGCAGCTGTGCTGTGTCGCGTTTCGGGGCGGTACAGCCTTCTAGATAAGAAACGTAGCTGCCTTTATCGGCGATGATCAGTGTACGTTCGAACTGACCAGTGTTTTCCGCGTTGATACGGAAGTAAGTGGACAGTTCCATCGGGCAGCGCACGCCCGGAGGCACGTAAACAAACGACCCATCCGAGAATACAGCCGAGTTCAGCGTAGCGTAAAAGTTGTCAGATGGCGGCACGACAGTACCAAGGTACTTCTTGACCAACTCAGGGTGCTTTTCGATAGCTTCTGAGATTGAACAGAAGATCACGCCAGCCTTTTCCAGTTCTTTCTGGAAAGTAGTACCAACAGACACGGAATCGAAAACAGCATCAACAGCGACCTTACGGCCCTCGGCTGGCATGTTCTCAGCACCTTCTACGCCTGCAAGAATCATTTGTTCCTTCAGGGGGATGCCCAGTTTTTCGTAGGTCGCCAGCAGCTTGGGATCGACCTCGTCCAAAGACTTAGGTTTTTCTTCCATGCTTTTCGGACGAGCATAGTAATAGATGTCTTGGAAATCGATGTCTGGGTAGCTGACCATCGCCCATGTGGGCTCTTCGATCTTTTCCCAACGCGCAAACGCTTCTAGGCGCCACTCGGTCATCCATTCGGGTTCATTGTTCTTGCCAGAAATCAGACGCACGATATCCGTGTTCACGCCTTTAGGGGCGTAATCCATCTCGATCTCAGTGTTCCAACCGTATTTATAGGTGCCAGACAGCTTCGAGACAGCATCGACAGTTTCCTGATCAACGCCTTCTTTGACCTCTACGTCTTTGATAGCAGACATATTACTTTCCTCTCATGCGGCCCGCAGCCGCGCCCGTTTCTTCGTCCAGGCCTGCACAAAGCGCATGACCTCGTCTTCTGTTGTTTCAACCCCAAGCGATACGCGTAGCGCACTTGCTGCGGCATCATCGTCAAGGCCAATCGCGCGCAACACGCGGCTCACTTTGACCTTGCCGGACGAACAAGCAGAGCCCGCCGACACGGCAAAGCCAGCTAAATCCATCGCCATAACTTGGGTCTCACCCTTCCAACCCGGCGTCGCAAAACAACTGGTGTTGGGTAATCTGTTCGCATCTTTCCCGACAAAAATAGTGTTCTTTTCGTCAGCCTCAATGGCCTTTTCTAGAATATTTCTAAGTTCCGCAACCCGTTCCCACTTTCCGGCCGCAAGGTCAGCCTGCGCGGCGGTCACTGCTGCGCCCATTCCAGCAATTGCAATGACGTTCTCAGTACCCGAACGACGGCCCATTTCTTGGCCGCCACCTTTTATTTGGGCAACCACATCGGTGCCCGCCGGAAAAATCAATGCGCCGACGCCGGTCGGGCCGCCGAACTTATGCGCCGATAGAAAAACCATCTGCACACCAGACCACGAAAAGGCAAATGGGACCTTGCCAAACCCTTGTGTAATGTCACTCACAGCAAGGCCCGAAGGAAGCGCCTGCACAATACCGGTTTCCGAATTCGCAAGCTGCAACACCGAATGGGCGGGATCATCCACCTGAACGATACCATCCTTAACTGACAACACCGGATCAATCCAAGCATGCACCGCATCATGCTCAATCGGCGCCGCCTTCAATCCACGCCCCGCCAACGCAAGTGCCGCCGCCTCTGTCGCGCCAGAGGTAAAGACAACATCAGCACCCGAAGCCCCAACAGCCTCGGCCACCTGCAGACGCGCTTTCTCGATCACAGCCTTGGCAGCACGCCCTTCAGCATGCACCGAAGACGGATTGCCGACGACATCCATCGCAGCAATCATCGCCGCGCGCGCTTCGGCCCGCAAAGGCGTTGTCGCGTTATGATCAAGATAGGTTCTCATCACATCATCTTGCCAAAACTACTCCGGGGGAGGCCGCAGGCCGGGGGCAGCGCCCCTTCTTCAATCTTCATCAACAACTTCGAATAGCGCAGGAACCGCCGGGCATGGAGCCAAGGCGTTACCAATAACGTCTGAAAGCCGCGCCTGATGCAAAAACACATAGACATGTGCGCTCAGCCCTTCCCACAAACGATTAGTCAGCGACTGCGCACGAGACCCCGAAGCACCGCCCGAAGCGCCCGCACCTTTGTGCATCGCCGAAACGGTTTCGTCGACAGCACCCAGAATATCTGACACGCGAATTTCTGATGACGGCTTCGCAAGCCGATAACCACCGCCAGGACCGCGCACTGATTCCACCAAACCGGCGCGACGCAACTTCACAAACAACTGCTCAAGATAGGGCAAAGAGATGTCTTGACGCTTTGAAATCTCGGTCAGGTTGATCAGCGTATCTGCTGGTTGTAGCGCCAGATCAGCCAGCGCAACCATCGCATAACGCCCTTTAGTACTTAATTTCATCACTCTCCCCCATACAAACGCGCAATTTTATTGACGGCACGGCGCTGCGTCATTACTTCACCGAGACCAGTCAATTTGGGACTTCACCCAGATTAGAATCTTTCTAAGGTGCCCGAGCATTTTCGTCAACAATGCTCATGCGCCGCAGCAGCGACGGATCAATATGCCCGAAGTCATCTTTCCCGGACCCGAAGGACGCCTAGAAGGGCGTTACCACCCGCAAAAAGACCGCGATGCACCGATTGCAATCGTTTTGCATCCGCATCCGCAATTTGGCGGCACAATGAACAACCGGGTTGTCTATAATCTGCACTATGCATTTTATAACATGGGTTTCACTGTTCTTCGGTTTAACTTCCGTGGCGTTGGCCGCTCTCAGGGTGAATATGACCAAGGTGTTGGTGAACTCTCTGATGCAGCATCTGCACTCGATTACCTCCAGTCGATGAACAACAACTCAAAGCACTGTTGGGTTGCTGGTTTCTCGTTCGGGGCATGGATCGGAATGCAGCTATTGATGCGTCGTCCTGAAATCACTGGGTTCATCTCAGTCAGCCCACCTGCGAACATGTATGACTTTAGCTTCCTTGCGCCCTGCCCGTCTTCGGGTTTGATCATCAACGGATCAAATGACCGTGTTGCGCCACCTGCCGATACCGTGAACCTCGTGAACAAACTGCACGAACAAAAGGGTATCACAGTCACGCACACGGAAATGGAAGGCGCGGGTCACTTCTTTGAAGATCCATACATGGACCCGATGATCGACAACGTAAAAACATACGTACGTCGTCGCCTCACTGAAAACACACGGTAAATCCAATGGCAGAATCCTACGTTCAACGCGTCGCTGACGAACTCGCTGATCTGGCACTGGCCGATCAAAAGGCATCTGGTGATATCGCAATCGTAGATGCCATTGGTGACATTCTTGGAGCGTCCTCGCAGACGCTTCAGGAAACTTATCTGACTTCGGTGCGGGTACGTCGCGCCGAGGAACGGGCACGTGCGATGTTGGATTCGCGTAAGGCCAACGGGTTTAAAGATGCCCCGAAGCCCAAAGCAGCACCTCTTCAAGGCTTGTCTGAAGAAGACAAAGAACGTGAAGAAGCCAAAATCGCAGAAGAGGCTGCCGCAAAGCAGGCAGAGCCTGCAGCAGCACCAGAACCCACAGCCGAAACCAAGGCTGAAGCCCCTGCCCCTGCAGCGCCAGAACCAAACGTGAGCATGCCACGCCGGATTAAACGCTAGTGACCGAACGCATCGACGCGCAGCTCGCGTTCTTGATCGAGGCCGATAAGCTGAAATCGACCCTGCGCGCGACCACACTTTGCTGTGGAACACGGCGTGAAAATTCCGGCGAACATAGCTGGCACATCGCGCTTTATGCGATGGTCATGGCCGAACACGCGACGCGCCCCGTCAATATCGACCGCGTTATCAAAATGCTGTTGATCCATGACATTGTTGAGATCGACGCAGGTGACAATCCTATTCACGGCGACCATGACCCCGCTGAAATGGAAGCTATCGAACAAGCCGCCGCTGAGCGCATCTTTGGTCTGCTGCCCAGCGATCAGGCTGCGGCGTTTCGCGCCCTTTGGGATGAATTCGAAGCGGCGCAAACAGACGATGCCATCTTTGCGAAATCCATTGACCGCGTACAGCCTGTCATTTCGAACCTCGAAACGGATGGCGGCACTTGGCCCGAGTATAATGTGACCCAAGCACAGCTGCATTCACGAGTTGGCATTAAGGTCCAGCGTGGTGCACCTGCAATCTGGAACGCCCTAAAGTCACGTATTGACGCGTGGTTTCTACAAAACCCCTGACGTAGGCTAAGAAAAGCAGCGTTTAATAGCGTCTTTCCCCTATACAAACGGCTTTCATCGGCGTAGTGCGCACGCTTACCCGCCAGAAAGCCCCCCGATGACCACGATGATCCAGACCCTTGCCGATGCACTAGCCAAACAGGGCTACACCGACCTGACCCCCGTTCAGGAGGCTGTGACCAACCCAGAACTTGAAAGCAAAGACCTGCTTGTCTCTGCACAGACAGGTTCTGGTAAAACAGTTGGCTTTGGTTTGGCGATTGGACCGACAATCCTTGCAGAGGACGGCACATTCGGTCCTGCCGGACGTCCGCACGCGTTGGTCATCGCACCGACACGCGAACTGGCGCTACAGGTGAAGCGCGAATTGCAGTGGCTTTATGCAGGGGCTGGCGCAACGCTGGCGTCATGTGTTGGCGGGATGGATTTCCGTGACGAACGCCGCAGCCTAGAACGCGGTGCACATATCGTCGTGGCAACGCCCGGCCGTCTGCGCGACCACATCATGCGCGGCACGATTGACCTTAGCGACATCAAGGCTGTCGTTTTGGACGAAGCCGACGAAATGCTTGATTTGGGTTTCCGCGAAGATCTGGAATTCATTCTCGAACAAGCGCCCGAAACACGCCGCACCCTGCTCTTCTCGGCAACAGTGCCCCCAATGATCGCAAAACTTGCGCAATCATATCAGCGTGACGCCGTTCGCGTTGCGACTGTTTCCAAAGAAAAGCAGCACAGCGACATCGAATACCGTGCGCTTCGCGTCGCAAACCACGACATCGACGCTGCGATCATCAACTGCCTTCGCTACTATGATGCGCCAAACGCAATCGTATTTGCGAACACACGTGCAATGGTAACGCGCCTAACGACACGTCTGTCGAACCGTGGCTTTGCGACTGTTGCCCTTTCCGGTGAGCTTTCTCAGAATGAACGTTCGCACGCGCTTCAGGCGATGCGCGATGGCCGCGCAAAGGTTTGTGTTGCGACAGACGTTGCTGCCCGCGGCATTGACCTGCCAAACCTAGAATTAGTCATCCACGCAGAGCTACCAACAAACGCAGAAACCCTGCTGCACCGTTCGGGCCGTACAGGTCGTGCCGGTCGCAAGGGTATTTCAGCACTTATCGTGCCTGCAAAGATGAAGCGTCGCGCGGAAAACCTGCTTAAGTGGGGTAAACTGACAGCTGAATGGGCAGAACCGCCCACCGCAGAAGAAGTAAACGCCAAAGACGAAGAACGACTGCTGACCGATCCGGTTTGGTCTGAAGAATTCACTGCAAGCGAACAAGACTTTGCCAAACGTCTGCTTGCCGAACACGACGCCGAAAAGATCGCGGCTGCTTATCTGCGGCTATACGCCGGTAAAAACTCAGCGCCAGAGGTCCTATCTGAATACAAAGACGGCCCGCAGCGTGGCGAACGTCCGGAACGCGCACCGCGCGAGCACAAATCATTTGGTCCGTCCAAGTGGTTTAGCGTCGATGTAGGCCGCGAAGGCAAAGCCGAAGCACGTTGGCTGCTGCCAATGATCTGCAAAGCCGGTGATATCACGAAAAACGAAATCGGCGCGATCCGGATTCAGCCGAATGAAACTTTCGTAGAGATTTCGGAACCCGCGGTCGCTGGCTTCCTTAAGGCTGTCGGCAGCGACATGAAACTAGAAAACCAAGCAACGCTTAAGGCACTTGATGGTGCACCGCAGCTTGGCGAACGCGGCCCACGCAAAACAAAACGTGACTACGACGATCGCCCAAAGCGTGATCGCGACACTAAACCTAAGCGCGAGTATGGTGACAAGCCAAAACGCACAGCGCCACGCGACCGCCCTGCTCCGCCACCGTCGTCACAGCATGACGTACCAGCGATCCAGCCGGTCCCGGGTGCCGCTGATGATTACAGTGCAAAGCGTAAACCACGCCATAAACCTGAACGCCGCGACCATGGCGAAGCGCTGGTCGAAAAGCGCGGCAAGCCTGCTTACAAGGGCAAGTCTGACGGCGGGAAATCTGGCTACAAAGGCAAGTCTGACGGCGGAAAGACCGGCTATAAGGGCAAATCCGACGGTGGAAAGCCCGGATACAAGGGTAAATCGGACGGCGGACCACGTGGCGGCAAACCAGCGGGCAAGCCCAAGGGCAACGCAAAAGACACGTCAAAGCGGTTCGTACCACCTGGTGGCAAAAGTAAAGCACGCAAAGGGGGTAATACCCCTCCCCGAAAGGATAGGTAATTGAACAGCTGTGACGGATATTAGAACTTTTTCCCCGGTACCGTAGCCGCAACGCGCTGCTAAGATACCACCATAAGGAGAAAGGATACCTATCATGGCTAATTCAGACCCTAAGAAAACAAAGGCGGAGCCCGCCAAAATTCCGGCTCCGCAACCTCAGGCACCACAGCGTCAGATCTTTTTCGATTTCGCCAGCATCTAGGCTAGGCATGTGCACAAGGCGCGCGTAAAATCGCGCCATGAGCGCATTGACCACGATTAAGAACATCGGCCCAGCGTTTGAAAAATCGCTGACAGCCGCAGGAATAACAACCGCAGAAGAGTTGCGCGCCCTTGGCGCCGATGCCGCCTATCAACGGCTGCTTGAAAACGGAGCCCGCCCCCATTTCATCGGTTACTATGTCCTGCACATGGCGCTTCAAGGGCGGCCATGGAACGACTGTAAGGGCGAAGAAAAGAAGACGCTTCGCAAGCAATTCGACAAGCTAAAATCCCAAAACTTTGACGAAGACCGGTCCGAATTGGAGCGGTTCTTGAACCAAATCGGTGTGGTTCCAGCGGACTCGAAGTAAACACCCTTCACATTTGATGCGGATTCGTTTATGTTAACAGCATGAACATAGAACAGGATATTGACCACGAACTTTCCCGCCTGCGTAAATTGGCTTGGCGGATGGACGCATTATTTTACATCCCGGGCACCAATATTTCGGTCGGGCTGGATAACATTTTAGGCTTAGTACCGGTTGTCGGTGACATTGCGGCGCTTGTACCGTCTACTTGGATGATTAAGCAGGCGCACCGACTTGGGGCCACCCCGGGCGCCTTGGTGTATATGGGTATGAATACACTGCTTGATTTCCTAATCGGCAGCATCCCATTGGTCGGCGACATCTTTGATGCGCTGTATAATGCGAACATCCGCAACTACCGCGCGCTTGAACGGAACCTAAATGAAAAGGCCGCCCGCGCCAAAACGGTGCGGACGGCCCAAAAAGATCTTGGCTGGGCGAACCCTAACCTACTGTCGGATTAACCAACCAGTTCAAGACCTGAGAAGAAGAATGCGATTTCTTCAGCAGCTGTTTCAGGTGCGTCAGAACCGTGAACAGAGTTTTCACCGATAGACAGTGCGAACTCTTTACGGATTGTGCCTTCTGCAGCGTCTGCTGGGTTAGTTGCGCCCATGACTTCGCGGTTTTTCGCGATTGCGTCTTCGCCTTCAAGAACTTGAACAACGATTGGCTCAGAGATCATGAATTCGCACAGTTCGCCAAAGAAAGGACGCTCAGAGTGCACACCGTAGAATGTCTGTGCTTGCGCCAGTGTCAGCTGAATACGCTTGGATGCGACGATGCGCAGGCCAGCTTCTTCGAACTTAGCGGCGATTTTACCAGTTAGGTTACGCTTTGTTGCGTCTGGTTTGATGATCGAGAATGTACGCTGAATAGCCATGTTTACAGGTCTTTCATGTCATAGGGTTTACTTTGTGGCGTCCCCTACCATGCGTCGGCCAGCGTGAAAAGAGGTAGGATCGCCTTGGCTCGTTTTCAGATAAATAAACGGCAACAGCCGCCCAACATTCTGGGCGGCTGTATCGCATTTTGGGAATGGGATTGTTTACCGATCTAGACCTTCCAGCGCAAAGAACATCGTCTCGCCGGAATGATCATCGACACCGTCATTATCTGTAACAACATAGGCAGTGCCATTTGGGGTAAATGTCAGCCCCTCAACCTTATCCAGCACATAACCACCAGTGGCCGTCAGATCAGGGATCAGGTCACGCACGACCTCTTTTGTGACCACGTGCAGATCCCCACCCAGTGCCGCTGGAACCATCTCGTCAAGCGACACGCGCGTAATCTGTTTCACCACCGCGTTGCCACCGATCTGATTGTCACGTTCGATCAGGTAGACATAGTCACCCTGCGCCACGATTTCGGACAGCCCGACCCAGCCTGTTTCCGGCGCTTCCAAAGGATAGTGAACAGCGCCCCATTCTTCTGTTTCCAGATTATAGGAAACTAGCTTTACCAGCCCCGCAGGATCATCTTCCCATTCACGCTGCACGGCCATCCAAAGCGTATCGCCCACAACGGTGATCCCCTCAAATCCAAATCGCTTTTGCACGCCCAACAGTTCGTTTGGCAGGCCGATCTCTGCGTCGATCACTCCATCGGCATCAATGTGATAGATCGCGTGGGGCACCATACGGTCAATACGGCCTTCTGAGGCGACCCAGAAACCATCGTCGCCGTCCGAAGCGATCCCTTCCATATCCAGATTTTGCGCAGGATAAACACCCCGTGTCACCGGCGTGGCCGATGTAATCTGCGCGGGTGTCACGCTCACGTCGATGGTAAAGATCGTTGGTTGATAGCTATAGAAGCTGTCATTCACAGCAACCAAAGTCGTGTCATCAACAGCCGCCAAGCCAGACAGCGCGCCCCAGCCGATCAAGCTGTCTGCACCGGCAGATGTGATCATTGGGTATGACGCCGCGGCATCAGAGTATTCATAGATCATCACATGACTGCGTACGCCGCCATCTTCGATCAAATCCACTTCGTTGGCTGAAACCAATAGGTTACGCGATGGAATTGAAACATAGCCTTCAGGCCCGATCCCTGATGGCAGCAGCTGGGTTAGCACCGGGTTTGCAAGGTCTGTCGCATCGTAGACTCCAACCATCGATGCGCGCTCCGCACCAACGAATACCATGGGTGTCCCGTTGAACGTTGCGGTTTCAATCGACTCTGGCTCTACGCCTTTGCTATCAGAGCGTTTATCGGGGTAATGTCCCGCCTGCACGACTGCATGTTCAAAGCTCGTACCACTGTCGTAAACCACGGTTCCGTCTCGGTGAAAGATGGTCCAGCCACGTGTTCCGCCATCCATGTCACCTTCGTTCGCCGTGGCAAAGTGGTCTTCGTCCACCCACTTCACAGCATCGGGTTCACGCGGCAAATCAGATTGGCTTTCAGTGAATAATAATGCCGCGCGTTCATCCGTCGCATCGATCCCGCTCAGATCAACGGTACCGGCGCTAAAGTGGCTTTTGATGGCACCATCGCGACCGACAACAACGATGTGGTTATTTTCTTGCATTGTAACAACAACATCACCTGCGTTATTGATGTCTACAAACTCTGGTTCCGGGTCTTCTGGGCTGATTTCGGCAAGGCCCGTCATGTCCACGTTGATCAGCGTATCGCAATCAGCAACCCCATCAGCGATCTGCACCAAGCTCAGCGCACCTGCTGGCAATTGCCCTGTACGGCCATCGCCCAAATCTTCGTCGCGTTCGTTTTCAATTGCCACAGCGACAAAGCTTCCGTCTTTGGCAATCGCAATGCTGTCTGGCTGTCCGGGGAGTTCGCAGCGCGCAAGCTCCTCGCCAGAGGCTATATCGATGACTGCTAAATTGCCCGACGGATCAGTATAGCTAACGGACGTATTCACACCCACGAACGCGGCATTCCCTAAGATACCAACCGATGTAGGCTCCCCGCCAACATTAACATTACCAAGCGGCGCAGGATTCGCGGGGTCAGTAATATCGATACGACCAATCACACCCAATGGGCTGTCGGTATAAACCAACGTCATACCATCGGCAGTTGCCGCGATGATCTCGGCCGAGGTTTCGACGGCTTGGTCGCCCTCGCCGATATTCAAATGGGTTGGAAAAGAAGAAATGCGATTAAAAGCATCGGCATGCGCCATGCCAGCGGTCAAAGCCAGAGCAGAAGTCAGGCAGCAAAGACGGTAAGTCATGATTGTCCTCAGGTTAGTTATTCAAAACCCCATGAACCTGATCCACGACGTTCAGGTAACGCGCCGATGACGTTTTCATGACAGGTGCTGTTGCGTTTGACCGATCAGACAAATTGGATCAACTTTGCTGTATGATCACGCCATTCGCCGATAACATCTGGATTACTAACGGCCCCACCGTTCATGTCGCGGGCTTTCATTATCCAACGCGGATGGCAGTTATTCGGTTAGCGACCGGAGGGCTGTTCATTTGGTCACCAGTCGCGCTGACAGACACATTAAGGGCCGAAATTGACGCGCGAGGCACCGTTGCGCACATCGTCGCCCCAAATACATTACATCACGTGTTTCTGTCAGATTGGTGCCGCGCATATCCACAAGCCAAGTGCCACGGCCCCGCAAAATTGCATAAAAAGCGTCGAGACATCTCCTTTGATACCGATCTAACCGAAGCCACTGAAGCCGAATGGCACGACGACATCGCGCAAATACCCCTGACCGGGAACCTCATCACAACAGAGGTGGTGTTTTTTCACCGCACAAGCGGAACCGTTCTATTCACTGATTTCTTACAGCAAATACCTTCCGAACTGCTGGCCGGCTGGCGCGCATACGTGGCGCGGATAGATAAGATGACCGGCGCGGAACCTCAGGTGCCGTTGAAATTCCGTCTTGCATGGTACAACAGACGTGCAGCACGCAACGCAGTTTCGACGATTTTAGATTGGCCCGTCGAACGGGTATTAATGGCGCATGGCACGCCCGTGACACAAGACGCCCCCGCGTTTATCCGCCGCGCGTTTCGCTGGCTGATCGCCTAAGCTGCATTACAGCAATTGACCCTGCCTCTTGGATCAAGCATAGCCGCTTTATGCTTAAAATATCTGATCTCACATACTCTGTCGAAGGCCGCACGCTGGTCGAACATGCCACTGTCACGATCCCCACGGGCCACAAGGTTGGCCTTGTCGGGCGCAACGGTTCTGGCAAAACGACGCTGTTCAAAATCATCCGCGGCGAAATGGTGCTGGACACGGGCAATGTGAACATCCCGCGCGGCTGGAAAATCGGCGGCGTGAGCCAAGAAGTCCCCGGCAACGAAGTGTCGCTAATCGACACCGTTCTGCGTGCCGATACTGAACGCGAAGCCCTCATGGCCGAAGCTGAAACAGCGACAGATCCAGAGCGCATTGCAGAGGTCCAAACCCGTCTGGCCGATATCGACGCCTGGTCCGCAGAGGCGCGCGCAGCAACAATTCTCAAAGGTCTGGGGTTTACCCATGACGAACAGCAAATGCCCTGCTCTGCCTTTTCAGGCGGCTGGCGCATGCGCGTCGCTTTGGCGGCAGTCCTGTTCTCTGAACCAGACCTGCTGCTTCTTGACGAACCTACCAACTATCTTGATCTCGAAGGCGCGCTCTGGCTCGAGGCCTATCTGGTCAAATACCCGCACACTGTCCTGATCGTCAGCCACGACCGCGAACTGTTGAACCGATCTGTTGGCGGCATTCTTCACCTCGAGGACAAGGGCCTGACCTATTACACTGGTACGTACGACATGTTTGCCAAACAGCGGGCGGCAAACCGTGCGGTTCAGGCAGCTGCGGCCAAAAAGCAGGACGCACAGCGTGCCCACCTGCAGGCCTTTGTTGATCGTTTCAAAGCGAAAGCCTCCAAAGCTAAACAAGCGCAGTCACGCGTGAAGGCACTGGAAAAGATGGAGACCATCCGCGCGCCCGAAGATGCTGCACGGACAGTGTTTACCTTCCCAGAACCCGAAGAGCTTTCGCCGCCAATCATCGCGACCGAAGGTGCGGCTGTCGGCTATGGCGAAACCATCATCTTACGCGATCTTGACCTCCGCATTGACCAAGACGACCGCATCGCGCTGCTTGGACGAAACGGCGAAGGAAAATCCACTCTTTCCAAAATGTTATCGGGCAGGCTTGAAGTCGCTAAAGGCAAGATGGTGACGTCAAACAAGCTGCGCATCGGCTTCTTCGCACAGCACCAAGTAGACGAGCTGCGGGTAGAAGAAACCCCGCTCGATCACCTGTTCCGCGAACGCGCCCACGAAGGGCAAGCTAAGCTGCGCGCGCGGCTTGCGGGCTTTGGCCTTGGCGCTGATCAAGCAGACACAGAGGTTGGGCGCCTATCCGGTGGCCAAAAGGCACGTCTATCGCTGCTACTTGCCACTCTGCCGGCACCACATCTGCTGATTCTCGATGAGCCGACGAACCACCTTGATATCGAAAGCCGCGAAGCACTTGTTGAAGCGCTGACCGCATACTCTGGCGCGGTCATCCTCGTCAGCCACGATATGCACCTTCTTTCGATGGTCGCTGACCGGCTTTGGCTGGTCAAAGACGGACACGTCAAACCATACGAGGAAGACCTCCAAGCCTATCGCAAACTGCTGCTCACACCTGAAAAGCAAATCGAAAAAGACAAACCCAAGCCAGTCAAAGCTGCCAAGCCATCGCGTGAAGCGATGCAAGCACTGCGCTCTGACGTCCGTAAAAACGAAGAACGCGTCAAGAAAATCAACGAGATGCGCGACAAACTTGCCAAGAAACTGGCCGATCCAGTGCTTTACGAAGAAGGCAAAGCAGGCGAACTGGCAACATGGAACAAGAAATACGCCGAAGTCATGGACGGATTAGAACGCGCCGAAGCCATGTGGATGGCGGCACTTGAAAAGCTTGAGAAGGCTGAAAAAGCTTAAGCGACAATAAGGAAGCGCTGCAAAACATTTATGATTAATGCAGCGCGCCATCATCATCTTGCCAACAATACTCCCGCCGGAGGCATCAAATTTCTAGAAATTTGATCACCCCTCGGCCATAAGGATCACATGACAGAACTTCACGCGTTGATCGCCGCTTTTACAACGATGTTTATCATCATCGACCCACCGGGCTTAGCGCCTGTGTTTATTGCTATGACCCAAGGTATGTCCTCGGTGCAGCGCCGTGCGATTGCTATACGTGCTTGCGTTGTCTCTGCCTGTTTAATGATGGTCTTTTTGCTCCTGGGCGAAGCTGTACTGGGCTTCATCGGTATCTCGATGGATGCTTTCCGGATCGCTGGTGGTATTCTGCTGTTCCTAACCGCGCTTGAGATGCTGTTTCAAAAACGCCAAGCGCGCCGCGAAGATAACGCAGCTGAAGGGCTTGATGAGCACCACGACGACCCTTCCGTGTTTCCGCTCGCATTACCACTGATCGTTGGTCCCGGCGCCATCACGACTGTCATCTTGCTTGCTGGCCAAGCGCAGGGTGCCACTGATTTTGCTGCGATTGCTGGCGTGATCCTTGCAGTTTTGTTGATCGTGTTCATGGCGTTTCTTGCATCAAACGCAATCGAACGCGCACTGGGCAAAACGGGGCTAAACATTCTGACACGTGTCTTGGGCATGCTACTTGCCGCGCTTGCAGTCCAGTTCATCCTCGACGGTTTACGTGGTTTCGGAATCGGCGGCTAAGGAGTTTTCATGACGACAGACCAGACAATGCGCGCCATTTACTTGGGCATTCTGGGCCTCGCCATTGCTGGGTCATTCATTGTTTCTGGTCGTGAAAACCTCAACAAAACCCTACAACAGGCGGCGATCTGGCTGTTTATCTTTCTAGGTGTGATCGGTGCATATGGCCTGTGGGAGGACATTAGCCGCGACACGACTGGTCGTCAGGGGTATCTTTCCGACGGGCGGATAGAAGTCCCGCTTAGTCGGGATGGTCACTACTATATCACGCTTGAAGTCAACAACGTGCCGCTTCGGTTTGTCGTTGATACGGGCGCAAGCCAGATTGTCCTGACCCAACAAGACGCACAGCGCATTGGCATTGACCCAAGCACGCTGAACTATTGGGGCCACGCCATGACCGCGAATGGTGAAGTCCGTACCGCACCTGTTGTGCTCGGCAGCATTACACTTGGTCAAGTCGAAGACACACATGTCGACGCCGTGGTAAATGGTGGCGAGATTGACATGTCATTGCTAGGCATGACCTATCTTAACCGCTTTGATCACATTGAAATTAGCAATAACCAATTGGTCCTAAGCCGATGAAATATGCCATCTTATTTGCGCTCGCACTCACGGCATGCACACCAGCGCCAACTGAGTTGCCCGAAGATTTCGATCCAAGCTTTGAATTCTAAGGGTTAGACTACGTCTTCTCGGCCTTTTTGGTCCAGCGACCGTCTTCTTGGGCCCAGTATTGTGCTTGGCAGCCAGCGTCAGTCAGTGACTTCCACTGACCGCGTGCATGTTGCAATGCGGCTTCGTCCCAGCCATCGAACAGAATGCAGGTACGTTCAGCCGTGTTGATTTCTGCGGCGGTGACCTCCGCGCCAGCGACGCTCATCAAGCAGCCAAATCCATTTGCCGGTGCTTCGCCTAAAAGAACTGGCTGGTCCTCATCGTGCGGGCCGCCCGCAATCCCGTGTGGCATAAAACCATCATCGGGCCCCTGCCAAAGCACTTCGTCCAACCGCCTGCACAGGCCATCGTTATTCGTTCGTACAAGCACCCGCCAACCCGCTTCACGCGCTTTGCCGATCAACATCGGCAAAGTCGCTTCAAGCGGGCTATCGGTTAAGTGATAGAAATAGGCAGCGCCCACATCAGCCCTCGAATTTATCTGCAATCAATCGGTTTAGCGCCATGACGCCCCATCCGGTCGCGCCCGCAGGGGCAAGCGCTGTTTCGGATTTCACGCTTGCCACCCCCGCGATATCGAGGTGACACCACGGTACGTCATCTTTGACGAACCGTTGTAGGAATTGCGCGGCAGTAATTGACCCGGCGACGCGACCGCCAATGTTCTTCATGTCCGCAATGCGGGATTTCAAAAGATCATCATAGGCTTTGCCCATCGGCATCCGCCATGCGCCCTCGCCCTCAAGGCTCGCCGCTTTGATGAAGGAGTCTGATAGCTCGTCCGAATTAGAGAACATCCCAGCATTTTCATGCCCAAGCGCAACAAGGATCGCACCTGTCAGCGTTGCAAGGTTGATCATGCCAACGGGTTTAAACCGTTCTTGCGCGTACCACATCACATCGGCGAGAACCAACCGGCCTTCGGCGTCCGTGTTAATGACTTCGATCGTGTCACCTTTCATAGATTTCACAACATCACCGGGACGTACTGCATTACCGGATGGCATGTTTTCAACCAGCCCAACAAGGCCCACAACGTTGGCTTTGGCCTTCCGCAGCGCCAGCGTACGCATGACGCCTGCGACAACGCCCGCGCCGCCCATGTCCATGGTCATATCTTCCATGCCAGCGGCGGTTTTCAGGCTGATCCCACCGGTATCAAATACAACGCCCTTCCCGACCAAGGCAAAGGGGGCTTCATCTCCACCACCGTTCCATGACATCACAACGATCTTGGACGGGCTATCAGACCCCTGCCCGACGCATAGCAAACTGCCCATGCCAAGCCGCTCAAGATCGTCTTCTTCCAGGATTTCGACCTCAAGCCCCAGTTCATGCATCGCAGCAAGGCGTGCTGCAAAATCATCTGTGGTCAGAACATTCGCAGGTTCGTTCGTCAGATCACGGGTAAAAAACACACCTTCGGCAATTGCTGCCATCGGGGCGGCGGATTTAGCGACTTCTTCAGGATTGGAAACCATGAATGTGACCGCTCCAGCAGGCGTTTTGTCACCCGTTTTATGCGTGTCGAATTTATAACCACGCAGCGCAAGGCCCAACGCGATCTCATCTGCGCGTGCGATATTACCGGCGAGTACCGTTAAGTCTTCGTCACCTTGTGCTTTGGCCAGTTTGGCACCCGCTTTGCGCGCCTTTTCGGTCGAAGGGCGGCGAGAAAGCTTTGCGACCAACACTGTTTCCGCGGCCAGTCCGACCGGAAAGTTGATAGCTGCCACATCGCCGGTGGACATTTTTTCAAACTTTTCGCTCTCTACAAATCGTGCCAGAGCTTTGCGTGTCAGCGTGTTTACCTTTCGCGCACCAGCGTCCAGTTTACCATTATCGCCAACAAAAACTGCGAGCTTGCCTGTGATGGTGGCAACCGCATCAAGATCGACGTCTTTGAACTGAATTTCCGCTGGCGTGGTCATGGTGACTCCTTGAGGTGATATTCATCTATGCAATAGGTAGCTGGTGCATAGCACAATGACCAGATAGCTGTTCAATCCTCCGCGCTGATAGGCTAGCGTGCCGGCAATTAAGCACATCGCCTGATAAAAGGATCCTCATTTGGCAAAGTTCGACAGATACCTACTGTCACAATTGATGGTTCTGTTTGGCTTTTTTAGCCTTGTGTTGGTGCTCATCTATTGGATTAACCGGGCTGTTGTGCTGTTTGATCAACTGATCGCAGACGGCCAATCAGCTGGTGTTTTTCTTGAATTTACAGCCTTGTCGCTGCCATCCGTGATACGGTTGGCGCTGCCCTTGGCTGCATTTGCTGCCTCGGTCTATGTCACGAACCGCATGACAACAGAATCCGAACTGATTGTTGTCCAAGCGACTGGGTATTCCGCATTTCGTCTGGCGCGCCCGGTTTTATACTTTGGCATCGTTGTCGCCCTTTTGATGTCCATCTTAATGCATTTTCTTGTGCCGCTCAGCTCTGCGCGGCTTGCCGAGCGTCAGGTTGAGATTTCTCAGAACCTCACTGCGCGGCTTTTGACCGAAGGAAAATTCATCGAACCCGTTAACGGTGTGACCTTCTATATTCGAAACATCACGCCAGTTGGCGAATTACAGGATATCTTTTTGTCGGACACAAGAAGCCCGGTGAGGCATGTCACTTACACTGCTACACGCGCTTTTTTGGTGAATGATGCTGACGATACGCAGTTGGTAATGATGGATGGCTTGGTACAAACGCTGCAAATCGACAGCCAACGCCTTTCGACTACTTCATTTGACGACTTTGCCTATAATATCGGAAGCCTGATCGGGACTGCGAAAGAACGCGGAAGACGCGATTCACATTTGTCGACTTGGGAACTACTGAATCCAACTCCGGCCATAATGGCTGAAACACGTCGCTCAGAGGCGCAACTGATCTCGCGCGGGCATGACCGGTTTAGCCAGTCATTACTGGGAACTGTAGCAGCCCTGCTCGGGTTTTCGACATTGTTGGTCGGCGGGTTTAGTCGTTTCGGCGTGTGGCGGCAGATCATCGCAGCAATATTCTTGATCGTTGCGGTGAAAGCCGTAGAAACAGCAGGACTAAACATGGCCCGCAGTGACGAAAACCTTTGGTTTGCGACATACCTTCCGTCGTTGTTCGGTTTCGCAATCATCTGGTTCTTACTGTTTTGGGCGACCAAGCCATACTTGTTCAAACGTCGCCCACGTGACGAGGCGGCGACATGATCCTTCACCGATACTTTGCACGCCGTTTCTTAACGACCTTCCTGGGCGTTCTTGCAGTGTTTTTCATCATAATGATGTTTCTCGATATTGTAGAACAACTGCGCCGTTATGCATCAGCTGACGCCGGGTTTGGCGCGATCTTCACGCTGACGCTGCTCAACATCCCGCAAGGTGTTTACAGAATCCTTCCTCTGATCATGATCCTCTCTGCGATTGCGCTGTTTTTGAACCTATCACGATCGTCCGAGATGGTCGTGACCCGTGCCGCTGGCCGATCCGCGTTAAGGGCGCTTAATGCGCCCCTTCTTGTGGCGCTTATGATCGGCCTCTTGGCGGTCGGAATTATCAATCCAATCGTCGCGAGCACTTCGAAAGAATACGAGGCCCGCTCTGGCGCACTACGTGGAAATGATTCCGTATTGGCGATCGGTTCGTCCGGACTATGGTTGCGGCAAGGTGGTGATACCGGGCAGACTGTGATCCAAGCCCAAAGTGCAAATTTGGATGGTACGGCACTCAGTGAGGTTACCTTTATCAGCTTTGACACCGACGGCAGGCCAACACGCCGTATCAATGCTGTCACCGCAAAGCTGCGACCTGGTTTTTGGGCGTTGAGTGATGCGAAGATCTGGTTGTTTGAAGATGAAGCAACACCCGAGGCCGCAGCGCAGCTCTTAGCGGCAGTTGATATCCCCTCGACGCTTACACCAGATCAAATCCGCGACAGCTTTGGTACGCCCTCTTCGATCCCTATTTGGGAGCTACCAGCATTTATCGAACGCCTACGCAAAGCAGGATTTTCGGCACAACGCCATCTTGTATGGTTTCATTCTGAAATCGCCCTGCCATTCTTTCTGGTGGCAATGGTTATGATTGGCGCGGCCTTTACCTTGCGCCATCAGCGTGGCGGACGGACTGGCCTGATGGTCATGTTCGCGATCTTGCTCGCGTTTGTAATCTACTTTATCCGCAATTTTGCGCAGCTACTTGGTGAAAACGGGCAGCTGCCTGCTGTACTTGCTGCTTGGGCGCCCCCGCTCGCTGCAATTGGACTAAGCTGGGGCATATTGCTCCACAATGAGGACGGCTGATGCGCCTGTTTGCGATTATATTGTTCCTATTGTTGCCACAGCTCGCGCGTGCCCAAGGTGCCGCAACTTTGGTCGCGGATAACGTGCGCGTGACCGACGATGAGCAGCTCATCGCGAGCGGGAATATCGAGGTTTTATATCAAGACACCCGACTGACGGCGGCGCAAATAATCTATGATCGTTCAACAGATCAGCTGAGCGTCACTGGCCCCATTGTAATCCACTTGGACGACGGGACAATTATCACAGCAAGTTCCGGCGCAATGGATCCTAAGCTGGAAAATGCAATCTTGCAGGGTGCACGCATTGTATTAAACCAACAACTGCAATTAGCGGCCAACCAGATAGATCGGCGTGATGGTCGCTATTCGCAGCTTTATAAAACGGTCGCGACCTCATGTCAGGTCTGCGGTGACAAGCCCCCGCTTTGGTCCATCCGGGCGGAACGAGTTGTGCATGACAGCGTTGAACAGCAGCTTTATTTTGAGAACGCGACATTGCGTATCCTTGATACACCGGTGCTTTGGCTTCCGCGTATGCGCCTGCCCGATCCGAACTTGGATCGTGCAACAGGCTTTCTGGTGCCAGAACAGCGGAATACAACGCAGCTTGGAACCGGTATTAAGATCCCGTACTTTGTCACACTGGGTAATCACCGCGATGTCACACTTACCCCCTATCTGTCGCCAGAAACACGCACGCTAGAACTGGTCTTGCGGCAGGCATTCCATAACGGAGACCTACGGATTGTCGGGGCAGCCAGCGATGATACTCTCGAGGACGAAGATCGGTCCTATGTCTTCGCCAATGGTGACTTTGATCTGGCCGACGACTACAAGCTGTCGTTTGATATCGAGGCTGTCAGCGATCCGGCCTATCTGTTGGATTACGGATATTCGGACAAAGACCGTTTGGATAGCGCGATATCTCTTGTCCGCGTCACTGACACGACCCTGACCCAGGGCAGATTGACCTACTATCAAACACTGCGCGACGATGAATCAAATGCATCCTTGCCACCGATCATCGCAGATGCCGGTTTTGAAAGCCGTCATTACCCCCGTCTTGGCGGCACCTTAACCTTAGGCAGCAGTGTCGATACCGCACATCGGTATAGCAACACCGATGGCGACGCCGGCCGCGATGTCACCCGCATCGGAGGATTTGGAACATGGGAGAATAGCTGGCAATTGAACGGTGGCATGCTCGTCACTGCAAGCAGTGGGCTGCGTGCCGACCTGTATCATGTGACCGACGATAGCAGCTACCCGAATGAAGACTCACGAGTCGTACCATCTGTCCAGACAAGCCTAAGTTGGCCGTTAGTGGCCTATTCTGCAACTGGCGCCTCCCATTTGTTAGAACCAACCCTAAGCTTGTCGTGGTCCGACACCTATGGCGCGACGGCCCCCAATGAAGACAGCACGCGCAATGAACTGGACCAAGGAAACCTATTCGATGTTTCGCGCTTCGTCGGGGATGACGCAGTGGAAACCGGTGGGCAAGCCGCCGCTGGCTTAAATTATACGCGCCTTGGTCAATCGGGTATTGAGACGACCTTGGCATTTGGGCGGGTCATCCGCGATACAGCACAGACCGATTTCACAAAATCATCTGGCTTGGACGGTCTGCAATCTGACTGGCTGGTCGGTGCTCAAATCAGTACGCCCGGCGGCTTCTTACTCGATGCACGCGGGTTGTTTGACGACAATGCCGGGATCACCGTCACCGATAGCCGGATCGCATGGCAAAACGATGAGGTTTCATTGGCTGCTGCATATATCTGGCAGGCGAAAGACACTGTCGAAAACCGCACTGGAACAGTTTCAGAATGGACTTTGGACGCAGGGTTTGTGCTTAGCGAGGCGTGGACGCTTGATCTTGATGGGCGCTACGATGTCGCTGCAGACCGACCGGTGCGGGCTGGGATCGGGCTTGGCTGGAAGAACGAATGTGTGAACATTAACGTTTCGGCCTCGCGTCGTTATACTTCTTCCAGTACGGTTGCTCCGACAACGACTTATGGGATAAGCGGCTCTTTGACAGGTTTTTCTGCCGGGCGATCGGCGGCGGGCCCTGCGGCAGGTTGCCGTAACTGAATTTGATAACGAGGAACCCAATGCGCGCACTTACCTATTTGGCCGCTATTCTTGCTTGGGCGCTGACATCCAGCACTGCTGCATTCGCACAAGGGCAACTGGCCCCAGTGATTACGGTGAATGATCAAGTCATCACACGTTACGAGCTGAACCAGCGTATGCGGTTGCTTGAATTGTTCCGGACACCCGGCGATCTAAACAAAGTCGCACGCAACGGCTTGATCGAAGACCGGCTGAAACAACAAGAGATGGCACGCGTAGGCCTAACGTTGAACGACGCCACACTGCAAACGGCAATGGAAGAGTTCGCCGGTCGCGCGAATATGTCTCTGCCGCAGTTCACTAACCTTTTGGCTCAGAACAATGTGGACCTTGTGACACTGCGCGATTTCGTAAAAGTCGGCGTCGCATGGCGTGATTACATCCGTGCACGATACAGCCGTGAAGTCACCGTGACTGATGCAGACGTTGAGCGCGCGCAGCAACGCCAAGGCAACCGCCCAACGCAAATCGAAGTCCTGCTGTCCGAGATCATCATCGCCCCACCACCAGAGCGGCGCGCGCAAGCGGCCCAAGCCGCTCTTGAGATTTCGCGGATGCGGTCCTATGCGGACTTTGAAGCAGCCGCCCGTCAAGTTTCGGCACTGCCCTCACGTGAAAATGGTGGTCGTTTGGGGTGGCTTCCGATCAGCAACTACCCGCCCCAACTTCAGCAAATCTTGCTTGATCTTGAACCCGGCCAAGTCACTGAACCTATCGAAATCCCTAACGCTATCGCGTTGTTCCAAAAACGTGGCACCCGCGAAGCCGCGCGCCCTGTTCAGGCACCGGCAAGCATCGACTACGCCGCCTACTATATCCCGGGCGGCAAATCTGATGACGCGCTGCGCACTGCAATTGGCGTCAAGAATAGCATCGATACCTGTGATGACCTTTATGGTGTAGCGCGCAACCAACCTGCTGAACGGCTTGATCGCTTTGACGTGGCGCCTTCGGAAATATCCAGTGATGTCGCGCTTGAATTGGCGCGGCTTGATCCGGGTGAGGTTTCTTACAATTTGACACGTGATAACGGCCAAACGCTCGTGCTCTTGATGATGTGCGCTCGGAACCAAGCCGAAAACGGCGACGCAAACCCCGATGCAATTCGCAACCAGATCACTAGCCAGCGCTTGGCTGGGCTGGCGGATGCGTTGCTTGAAGACCTACGCGCATCGGCAGTGATCATCTCGCGATGAAACCAATCGCAATCAGTTGCGGGGAACCGGCGGGGATCGGTCCGGAAATTGCTGTCGCCGCTTGGCAGGCATTACGCGGTGACATTCCCGTGGTCTGGATCGGTGATCCGCGCCACCTACCCGAAAACACGCCATTCCAGACGGTAACTGACGCCACTGATACGGCAGGTATCTGCAAAGACGCCCTGCCTGTCTTAGCTCGCGACTTTGGTCCAGCAGTTCAGCCGGGTGTCGCTAATCCCGCCCATGCACAAGGGGTCATCGATGCGATTGCGGATGGCGTGCAGTTGGTACGCAATGGCGCAGCGCGTGCGCTATGTACCGCCCCGATCCACAAGGCTGCGCTCATCGACGGGGCTTCATTTCCTTACCCGGGGCATACCGAATATCTTGCCGCGCTTGCGGACACCGATCGCGTTGTAATGATGCTGGCATGCGACGCGCTTCGCGTTGTGCCCACAACCATTCATATTCCACTGGCTGAGGTTCGGACCCAACTAACAGCATCCTTACTGACCGATACGCTGTTAATCACACATGCTGCACTACGCCGCGACTTTGGTATCGCTGCACCCCGAATCGCGGTGGCTGGGCTGAACCCGCACGCAGGTGAGAACGGCAAGATGGGTCTTGAAGAAATTGACATGATTTCACCCGTCCTGACCGCGTTGCGTGCACAGGGCATGGATGTGACAGGGCCATGGCCCGCCGATACGATGTTCCATGCGGGTGCGCGGGCAAAATACGACGTTGCCGTCTGTATGTACCACGATCAGGCTCTGATCCCGATCAAAACGATTGATTTCTCTGGCGGTGTGAATGTGACGCTTGGCTTGCCATTCATCCGCACGTCGCCCGATCATGGCACAGCATTTGATATCGCTGGCAAAGGCGTTGCTGATCCGTCCTCGATGATCGCCGCGATCAAAATGGCAGCAACAATGGCGGACAGCCGCGATCAAATTTAGCTAAATTTGATCTACCCCATCGTATAACGCAACGGTAAGAACAGAACATGAGCACGATTGATAACCTTCCCCCGTTGCGAGACGTCATTGCGACCCACGAGCTGGCAGCAAAAAAGTCGCTTGGTCAGAACTTTCTGTTGGACCTCAATCTTACCGCAAAGATTGCGCGTCTCGCTGGTGACTTGACTGGCGCTGATGTGCTCGAAATCGGACCGGGACCGGGAGGTTTGACACGTGGCCTATTGGCCGAGGGTGCGCGCCGTGTCCTCGCCATTGAAAAGGATCCGCGTTGTATGCCTGCCTTGGCTGAGATCGCCGATGCCTATCCGGGCCGATTGAAGACCATCAATGGCGACGCACTGGATGTGAACCCACTTGAGCACCTGACAGCACCGATCAAGATTGCAGCGAACCTGCCCTATAATGTTGGTACGGAATTGCTGGTACGCTGGCTGACCCCGCCTGAATGGCCACCATTTTGGGAAAGCCTGACGCTGATGTTTCAACGCGAGGTCGCGCAGCGCATTGTCGCGGAACCGGGCAGCAAGGCCTACGGACGGCTCGCGCTACTCGCCCAGTGGCGTACCGATCCACGTATCGTGCTTGAATTACCACCAGAGGCATTCAGCCCGCCGCCCAAAGTCAACTCTGCCGTTGTCCACCTTACCGCCCTGCCCACGCCGAGGTTCCCAGCAGACCCCGGCGTTCTAAACAAGGTCGTTGCAGCGGCGTTTAATCAGCGGCGTAAAATGCTGCGCTCTGCGCTCAAATCCGTCAGCCCTGATATTGAAGACCACTTAAACGCCGTCGGTATCAAACCAACCGAACGGGCCGAACAAGTGGGACTAGAGGCGTTCTGCGCACTGGCACGCAGTTTGGAAAACAACCCGGCGTAAACAAAAAGCCCCCCGAAATCGGAGGGCTTTTTAATTATTCGGCGGCCTCTGGCGCGCTATCACCATTTGGCGTCTCGGTCGGTGTTTCGACCTTGGGCTTGCGCGGTGCGCGCGGTTTGCGGGCACGTGGTTTTGGCTTTTCTTCTGGCGTTTCGACCAACCCGTTATCTTGGCTGTCGTCATCGTCCATTACCGGCTGATCAAATCCACTAGTTTGTGGCTGTTCCGCCTTTGCAGGATCATTTGATGCCGCTTCTTGGGCTTTCACCCGCTCTTGGCGTTCACGATCACGTTCAGCTTGACGTTCGCGGTTCTGGGCTTCTTGCTCCTCACGGCGCTGATCAACTTCGCGCTGCGCTTCGGCAAGCATACGTGTGTAGTGCTCTGCGTGTTGCGCAAAGTTTTCCGCGTTTACACGGTCACCTGACAACTGCGCGTCACGATGCAATTGGTTGTATTTCTCGATGATCTGTTGCGGGGTGCCGCGCACCTTGCCATCAGGACCAGAGCTGTCAAAAACTCGGTTAATGATGTTCCCGCCCGAGGGCCGGTTATTACGGTTCTTGTTCCGTGACCGTGACTTCGATGATCTCATTGATTTGCTTTCAAGCCCTTGGCTGTCGTTGCGCTAGACCTATGTCGCGCCTTTTGCGCGTTTCAATTTTTTGGCCTTGCGATGTTTTGGCGACTGATCGGGGGGAGATCCAAACTGGCCCTCTTACCGTCCGATGCATTTGAATAAACATGTGGGGGGCATCAAGACAAGTATAAATTATCGATCACGCGCAATTTTACGCCATAATACTGGTTTTCTATCGTTACTTGGGCATTTCACTGGCCACAACCCGGTCGCGGCCGTCAAGATCCGGCACGACGCGAATGTTGACTAGCCCCGCATCTGACATCAGCTTTGACACGGCCGCTGCTTGGGTTGGACCGATTTCAACGATCAAACGCCCGCCCGGCGTCAAATACGCTGGCGCATCGCGGCAAATGATCCGATAGGCGGTCAGCCCGTCTGCCTCGTCAGTCAGCGCCATACGAGGTTCGTGCAGGCGTACTTCGGGCTGCAAGTCATCCATTTCGTCAAGCGCGATATAGGGCGGATTACTAACGATCAGATCAAATTGCCCTGTGATTTCATCAAACCAATCGGACTGAATGAATGACGCACGTGTTTCCAACTCCAGATTTACACAATTTTTCTGAGCGACGGAGAGAGCCTCGACGGACACATCGGCACCGATGCCTTTTGCGCCCGGACGTGCCACGATAAGTGATAGCAAAATACATCCCGAACCTGTCCCAAGGTCGAGCACATTGCTGAACTGATCTTCCAACGCCGTAACAATAAGAGTTTCGGTATCTGGTCGTGGATCAAGAACATCGGCACTCACCAAAAACCGGTGTGCGTAAAAATCGCGATACCCAACCAGATGCGATAATGGCTCGCGCGCGACCCGGCGACGAACAAGGTCGATGTATTTTACAGCTGTTGTTCCGTCTGTCAGTTCGTCGTAGTCAATGTAACGCTTTGGGAACGCGGCTTGCCACAGCAGCCGTGCCTCGCGGCGCGGATTTAGAATGCCCGCCTCGCTCAGCATGGTTGCAGCCTCGGCCGTTAGCTGTTCGGGTGTCATGCGCCCATTTCCGCTAGCAGAGTCGCCTGCGCGTCGGCTTGTAGCGCAGAAATAGTCTCGTCTAGATCGCCCTGCATGATTTGGCCAAGTGAGTAGAGCGTCAGGTTGATCCGGTGATCCGTCATGCGACCCTGTGGGAAGTTATAGGTACGGATGCGTTCAGATCGGTCACCCGACCCAACTTGCGCCTTACGATCTGCAGACCGTTCACCTTCAACGCGCTGGCGTTCCAGATCAAACAGCCGCGTCTTTAGCACCTGCATCGCGATTTCTCGGTTCCGGTGCTGGGACTTCTCGGCACTTACGACAATGATACCTGTCGGGATGTGAAGGATACGTACCGCAGAATCAGTTGTGTTCACGTGCTGACCACCAGACCCAGACGCGCGCATCGTATCAATCCGAAGATCACCGGGATTGATTTGAACATCGACATCCTCGGCCTCGGGTAAAACCGCGACCGTCGCAGCAGAGGTATGGATACGCCCCCCACTTTCGGTTTCTGGGACACGCTGCACGCGGTGCACGCCGCTTTCATATTTGAGCTTTGCGAACACACCGTCGCCAGCGACACGTGCGACAACTTCTTTGATGCCGCCAAGTTCGGTCTCGGACATTTCAAGGATTTCAAACTTCCATCCCTGACCTTCAGAGTAGCGTTGGTACATGCGCAGCAGGTCGCCCGCGAATAGCGACGCCTCATCCCCGCCAGTACCTGGGCGGATTTCGATAAGCGCAGGACGCGCATCAGCTGCGTCTTTGGGAAGCAACGCCAGCTGAACATCATGTTCTGATGCCTCAAGCGCAGCCTTAAGGTCGGGCAACTCAGCCTCGGCCAGTTCCTTCATCTCAGGGTCGGACAACATCGCCTCGGCGTCGGCGATTTGTGCAACCAGATCTTTGTAAGCGGTGACAGTTTCGACCACGGGGCGCAATTCAGCGTATTCACGCCCAAGAGCTGCAATTTCGTTTCCCGCAGCGCCATCGGCCATCTTGGCCTCTAGGAACTGAAAGCGGTCAATGATCTGTTCAATTTTATCGGATGCTATCATGGGAACCCGATTGGCCGATCAGAGCGGCTCGGTCAAGGGGGCAAGCGTTTCTAGCCACCCAACAATGCGTGCTTTGTTCACACCCATGTCGGCTTTGCCAAAACGTAGGTGGCCAGAAATCACCAATGTATCGCCCTGCACAGCGACATTTGTATAATCAGGAAAGCCCATCACCAGCGACCGTGTCTCAAACGTCAGCAATCCTTCCTCAACGCTGCCAGCGATCAAACGTGTACGCGGTGTGGCCAGCGCGCGTTGTTCGGCAGCGCGCAGGGCTTCTTCTGCAGGCGCTATCAATTTCCGTTCCGCGCGGAAACCTCCCGAGCTTTGATAATCACCCGGCTCAGAAAATGTCGGCATCTTGTGCCAGTCTTGGCTACGCGTCGGCGCAAAACGCACGTAAAGCATCAGACCAGCAACGACGACCAGAACGAAAGTCATTATACGTATCAGCATGTTAGACCTAACACCTTATCTATTATCAGAAGAGACTTCGCGTTTATTCCATAGGGCAAGGCAGCATAACTCTGTCGCAACATGCGCCCCTGCAACTGCTGTCGCACCGGTCGTGTCATAAGGTGGTGACACTTCGACAACATCGCCGCCAACCATATTAATGCCCGCCAAATCACGCAGTATTGCTGCCGCCTGCCAGCTAGCAAGTCCGCCCCAAACCGGCGTTCCTGTTCCCGGCGCAAATGCAGGGTCAAGCGCGTCGATATCAAAGGTAATGTAGGCTGGATGGGCTCCCACGATGTCTTTGACCCGCGCAGCAACCTTTGCTGCCCCCTGTTCATGGCAGGTCCGGGCATCGATGTATTGCATCCCTAGATAATCTTCGCATTCGGTGCGAATGCCGATCTGCACAGATCGTTCTACATCGACCAAACCCAGTTTTACTGCCTTATACATGAATGTACCGTGGTCGATCCGGTTCATATCATCATCGGCCCAAAGGTCAGAATGCGCATCAAACTGGATCACCGAAAGCGGACCGTATTTCGCAGCATATGCCCGCAAGATTGGCAATGTCATGAAATGATCACCGCCAAGCGCGACTGTCCCCGGCCCCGCATGCAAAATGTGGGCGAAATGCGCCGCTATTAGTGCTGGCACCTCTGCAACGTTGGCATAGTCAAACGGCATGTCGCCGTAATCTACGATAGAAAACTCGGACAGCGGATCAAAGCCATTCCAGCCATAAGGCCGATCAAATGGTTGAAGGCATGACGCCTCGCGGATCGCTCGCGGCCCAAACCGGGTTCCAGGGCGGTGCGTCACCGCCTGATCAAATGGAATACCGGTGACCGCTAGGTCAACGCCATCCAGATCTTTGGTATAGCTACGTCGCAGGAACGAAACGGCACCACCAAATGCGTTTTCATATGCCAGACCTTTGCGATCAGCACGTGTAAAGGCCAGATCCGCTTGCCCTTTTGCATCCTCTAATGCCATCACTCACTCCTCTTGCGGCACTGCGTCGGTCAACTAATTGGCAAAGCCCGCTCAACCAGTCGTGCGAAATATGACGCACCAACGGGCGCGACGCTATCATCAAAATCATAGTTCGGGTGATGCAGCCCTGCAGTATCGCCATTGCCAATGAACAAATAGGCACCGGGGCGCTTTTCCAACATATAGGCAAAGTCTTCGGCACCCATTTCGCGGCCACCGTCATCGACCACGTCAGCGGAAATCTCACGCGCGACTTCAACGGCAAATGCCGTCTTGTCGGGATCGTTGAGGGTGGCGGGATATCCAACCTCGTAACGTAGATCTGCCTTAACTCCGTATGCGGCCGCCTGACCGGCAACGATTTCTTCTAGGCGTTTCATCACCATCGCCTGCACGTCGCGGTTAAAGGTGCGTACCGTGCCGCTAACTAAGGCTGTTTCAGGGATCACGTTGTCAGCGGACCCAGCGTGAAACTGCGTCACCGAAATAACGAGGTCATCCTGAGCAAAGTGATTCCTGCTTACGATTGTTTGCACCGCATTATAAATCGCGACACCTGCAACGATTGGGTCAATTGTTTCATGGGGTTGGGCAGCATGACCGCCCTTCCCGGCAATCCGCACCCGAAATTCGTCCACCGCGGCCAAGATAGGTCCGGGTGTCGTGTAAAAGGCACCCACGGGCGTACCCGGCGCATTATGCAGCGCGTAAACTTGGTCAATATCAAAACGGTCCATAATCCCTTCGCGCACCATTACGTCCGCGCCACCACCGTCTTCTTCGGCGGGCTGAAAAATAAGCGCAACGCGTCCGGCAAAATTGCGAGTCTCGGCCAGATATTTGGCCGCCCCCAAAAGCATCGTCGTGTGACCATCATGACCGCAGGCATGCATCTTCCCCTTCACAGTCGATGCATGGTCGAGCCCAGTCAATTCGTCCATCGGCAAGGCATCCATGTCCGCGCGCAACGCAATCGTCGGCCCCTGCCCGTTGCCATTGATAATCGCGACGACCCCGGACTGTGCGATCCCTTCGTGAATTTCATCAACACCAAACTCACGCAGGCGTTCAACCACGAACGCAGCCGTCTCATGGCAGTCAAACGCAAGCTCTGGATGGGCATGCAAATGACGACGCCAACCCTGCATATCGTCGGTAAAGTCAGCGATACGATTGATAACAGGCATGCGATGTTTCCTTTGGCTAAAGCTAATCGCAACAGCGCTGAAACGTAAAAGGAAGTCAATCTGAATTACTCAACATTTTGATCCGTCAGCCACTTCCAATTAGACCATTCTTAACAATACGCGCTGCGCCTCTTGGCGCGGCGTTGGCGTTTAGTTAGCCTTCGCGCAATTAACGCGAGGCGCACATGACTGACGACACCCTAATTCACGATCCAAACGGCGGCCTTCCGCGATTGCTTGAAATCATGCGTCGCTTGCGTGATCCAGAAACGGGGTGTCCCTGGGATATTGAACAAGACTTCGACAGTATCGCCCCCTACACGATCGAAGAATCTTATGAAGTCGCGGATGCTATCGCGCGCAAGGATTGGCCTGACCTCGAAGGCGAGTTGGGCGACCTGTTGCTTCAGACAGTTTACCATACCCAAATGGGGTCCGAGGCAGGATTGTTCACCTTTGACAGCGTCGTAAAATCGGTCGCTGACAAAATGGTATCACGCCATCCGCATGTATTTGGCGACGAATCGCGTGATAAATCTGCTGAACAGCAAACTGCAGACTGGGAAAAGATCAAAGCCGCCGAACGCGCGGACAAGAAGCAAGGGCGCACGCTGGACGGGGTCGCCGCCGGGCTACCGGCGCTGACACGGGCAATGAAACTACAAAAACGAGCAGCAAGGGTTGGGTTCGACTGGCCCGACACCACCCAAGTGATCGACAAAATCAAAGAGGAAGCCGCCGAACTGGTCGAGGCGCGCGACACGCTTACGCAGACTGAGGTCGAAGAAGAATATGGCGACCTTTTGTTCGTCGTTGCTAACCTTGGGCGGCACCTTGGCGTTGATCCAGAGGCCGCTTTGCGTGGTACGAACGCAAAATTCACCAGAAGATTTGAAGCCATCGAAGACGCGCTCTCGGCCAAAGGAAAATCACCATCTGAAAGTGACTTAGCTGAAATGGATGCGTTGTGGGATGCCGCAAAATTGAGCGAGTTGAAGCCTAATTAGGCAAAAATGCGTTGACCCAAGTAAAATAGTCAGATTTATAGGCGCCGATTAAACATGGAGCCTCTTTATGACCCTACGTACTTGTCTACTTGCAAGCGCATGCGCCGCAGTTGCAGCCCCCGCCATTGCAGATGTGAACATCTACACAACACGCCAACCAGAGCTGATCCAACCGGTTATGGACGCGTTCACAGAATCCACAGGAATCGCCGTAAACTTGGCATTCGTTGATGGCGGTATCGTTGAGCGCCTGAAGGCCGAGGGCGATCGTTCACCAGCTGATTTGGTGATGACAGTGGATATCGCCAACTTGCAGCAAATCGTTGATGGTGGCGTAATTCAGCCCGTCGAAAGCGACGTTTTGACAGCAGCAGTACCAGCGTCACTACGCGCTGAAGACAACAGCTGGTTTGGTCTGACCAAACGTGCACGGATCGTTTATGCATCACGTGAACGCGTTGCTGACGGCGAAGTCACAACTTACGAAGATCTGGCGTCCGACAAATGGGAAGGCCGCATCTGCACACGTTCCGGCGTTCACAACTACAACCTTGCTCTGACCTCTGCTGTTGTGGCGCACCACGGCGAAGAAGGTGCAGCTGAATGGGCCGCTGGCGTTCGTGAAAACCTTGCACGCAAACCAGAAGGCAACGACCGCGCACAGGTCAAAGCGATCTGGGCTGGCGAATGCGACATTAGCCTTGGTAACACATACTACATGGGCAAAATGCTGCAGGACGCAGAGCAAACCGAATGGGCAAACTCTGTCCGTATCGTGTTCCCAACATTTGAGAACGGCGGCACACACGTAAACATCTCTGGTGTTGCGATGACCAAAGCGGCACCAAACCGGGAAGAAGCCCTGCAACTAATGGAATACCTCGTATCTCCAGAAGCTCAGAGCATCTACGCAGAGCTGAACTACGAATACCCAGTGCTTGAAAGCGCAGAGCTGTCTGAGCTGGTTTCTGGTTGGGGCGAGTTCACTGCCGACGACGTAAAACTAGAAGAACTGGCTTCGCACCGCCCTGTTTCCTTGCGGATCATGGAAGAAGTCAACTTCGACGGCTAAGCCGAACGAAAAAGAACTGGGTGGGGCATTCGTCCCATCCAACACAAGATAGACCACTTCGTTTATTACCCCTACGACGTTTGATGTCCGATGCGGCACTGGCGCCGGAGGGCATAAAGTATAGTGCAGCTCGCATTCTTAGCTTCATCTTACGGTGCCGCTACGTTTGATTTGATTTTTTTTCAAACCGTCCGATCCAATTCCAAGTAGGGGATCGGAGGCAAGAATGACACGGCTTAAATTGATGTTCTCTCACACTGGCGTGTTGGCGATGGCGTTTGCTGCGATTGTCGGCGTCGGCTTATTGATTGCACAAGCTCCATCGTGGGTCTGGCTTTTTATCCCATTGGGGTTGGTCGCGCAGATGCTGAATGAATACAATCTGCATAGGTTTGTCTTTCACCTGCCGCCGCCAAACAGACAGTGGGCCTTCAACCTGCTTTATCGGGCACATTATGGCCATCATGATTTCCCAACCAACCATGGTCTATTTTTTGTTCCTATTTGGGTGGCTTGGCCCGTGCTCGCCTTTAACTTTTGTCTGGTTTGGGCAGTCGCTGCTCTGCTGGGTTTGCCTGCGGCCTTTGATATCGCTGTCGCTATTGTTCTGGTTGGCGGGGTCTTAATGTTCATGGTGTATGAATGGTTTCACATGACCTCGCATTTGAACATTCCGAAAACCAAAGTAGAGCGCTATGTCACGACACTCCACAATCAGCATCATTTTCGTGATTTCTCAAAATGGTTTCACGTCTCCCCCGGCGGTGAAGTAATCGATCGCGCCATGGGTACTGCGATTGATCGGGACGCGCTCAAGAAACAACAGCGGATCGAATTCATCCGCACATTAGGCTTGCGTCCAGACGACCCCCGCCTTGTAAGAGCACGCATCAAATTTGCAGCCAAATACGGATTGTCGCAAGACGAGATCGCACGCGCAGCCACTACTTAGAAGCAGGCAGCTAGCCAGCCGCCTTCTCTTCTAGTGTCAGCCATTCCTCTTCTGCATCTGACAGTGCCGTTTGCCGCGCGACGAGCGCGTCAGTGGCCTTCTGGAACTTTACCGGTTGCTTGGTGAATAGCTCTGGATCAGCCAGCAGCTCTTCGAGCTTGCCAATTTCTGCTGTCAGTTGATCAATCACGTTCGGTAGTTCTTCAAGACGGTGTTTTTCTGTGAATGACAGTCCAGACGCGGCCTTCTTCTCGGCCTGCTTTTCTTTCTTCGCTAACGGCTTTGAGGCTTCTTTTGCTTCGGTAAAATCACCGCCCCGCTGGTCACGATAGTCGGTCCAGCCGCCAGCGTAGACGACCGCCTGCCCGTTCCCTTCCATCGCGATGGTCGTTGTTGCGACCCGGTCAAGGAAATCACGGTCGTGGCTCACTAACAGAACAGTGCCGTCATAATCGCCCAAGATATCCTGCAACAGATCCAGCGTTTCAATATCGAGATCGTTAGTCGGTTCATCCAAGATCAACAGGTTGCTTTCACGCGCCATCAGTCGTGCAAGCAGCAAACGCGCCTTTTCACCACCTGACAGCGCGCGCACTGGCGCACGTGCCTGTGCTTCGTCGAACAAGAATTCTTTTAGGTAACCGACAACATGTTTTGGCTGGCCGCGTACCATGATCTGGTCGGACTTACCGCTGACCCCAAGTTCAGGATCATTTGCAAGGTTTTCCCATAGTGTCATCTCAGGGTTCAGTGCGGCACGCGTTTGATCAAAGACCGCGATATCTAGGTTCGTGCCAAGCTTAACAGTGCCTTCGTAAGGTTCAACTTGACCCAATAACATCTTGATAAGTGTCGTTTTTCCGACGCCATTCGGACCAACAAATGCAATGCGATCACCGCGCTGCACGGTTAGATCAAAGCCCTTAACAATCTGTTTTCCGTCAAAGGATTTGGTCAGCCCTACGGCCTCCACCACCTTTTTGCCGGAGGTGCTGCCACCATCAAAGGCCATCGCGGCAGTGCCTTGGCGTTTGATCTGCCCTGCCCGCTGCGCCCGCAATTCCTGTAAGGCCCTAACGCGGCCTTGGTTGCGTTTGCGGCGTGCGGAAATGCCTTCGACAGCCCAACGGGCCTCGGCTTTGATCTTGCGGTTCAGTTTGTGGCGCTGCTGGTCTTCTTCTTCCCAGATTTTATCGCGCCACGCTTCGAAATTCTCGAAACCTTCTTCGGCGCGACGTACCTGCCCGCGATCAATCCAAAGCGTCGCCCGCGTCAGCGCACGCAAAAACGCCCTATCGTGGCTGATCAACACAAATGCAGCGCGTGTCGATTTCAATTCTTGTTCGAGCCAGGCAATCGCTTCGATATCCAAGTGGTTTGTCGGCTCGTCCAAAAGCATCAGTTCAGGCGCTTCGGCCATTAGTTTTGCAAGTGCGGCGCGGCGGCGTTCCCCCCCTGATGCAGTCGCAACCTTGCCAGCAGGATCGAATTTCAGCCCCTCAGCCACCATGTCGACCTTGTAGGCCTCGTCTGGGTCCAGCCCGCTGGCAGCGTATTCACCCAGCGTCTCGAACCCTTCCATGGTCGGGTCCTGCTCCATATAGCCGACCTGTACGCCGGGCGATGCGACACGAGTGCCGCTGTCGACCTCGACCAAACCGGCCATGACCTTCATCAAGGTGGATTTACCCGAACCGTTGCGCCCAACAAGGGCCACACGGTCACCGGGTTGAACCACCAACGACAGGTCTTCGAATACAGGATCGCCGCCGAATGTCAGCGCGATGTCGGAAATTTGGAGTAAGGGTGCTCTAGCCATATTGCCTGCTACGGCGCGGCGTGGGCGTCGTCAACTGGCAACCGCACGCAGACGCGCTACGCGGGCGGCAGACATGGCATTTACCTCTAAGCAAGTGAACACATGAAGCGTATTCATATCGTGATCAATCACCACGTGATCGCCGACCCAACCGCCAAGCGACAGATATGATTTCAATAGTGCTGGCATCGGGGCAATCCCACTGGCTGCGATATTTGCAAATGGGACGGCGTTTGGATCGCTTAGGACCGGGCGCAAAGCGGCCGGCCCCTGGTGGTTACGCGCAAGCCGGTGGAACACTGCGCCATATCGGCTTGGGTCCGTTCCTTCAAAACTTGTGCAACCAAAAAGCATTGTGATTCCATGCGAATCCACAACGCGCGTTAGCGCCCCCCAAAGCATCCGCAGCAAATCAGCATCTAAATCGCCCGGCACGGTGCAGAAACGGCCGATCTCAAGAAATGGTCCCGGGACATCCCTCCATCGCCGCAGGTCATAGTGTCTTGCAACATAGCCTTGGTTCAGATCATGCCCTGTACGCGACACACGAAACCGCAGCGTCCCACGCAGCTGCCCACCCTCGTCAAGGATCATCAAATGCTGGAACAAGGGGTCCAGCGGCGCCACATCGACCCCCGCACGTCCGAAAAAACTCTGGTGCCGTAATCTTTGGCAAGCGCGCAGGTCTTCATCCCCAGCAGCAAGCCGAGCCCTTAAACGCCCCTTTTCGAACGGAAATGTCATCATTGACCACCTTGGCGAACCTCTCGCATCAGCTTAGGTTAGAAGGTGAGAATGCAAAAGGATTATGAACCCGATGGACAAAATTGTGAAATCCGACGCCGAATGGCGCGCAGAGCTCTCTGATCTTGCCTATAAGGTGACACGCAAACATGGGACCGAACGGTCTGGCACGCATGACAATTTCCCCAAAGACCCAGGCACCTTCAACTGCGTCTGCTGTGGTGCCCCCCTATTTGATCAATCCGCCAAATTCGAAAGCGGCACAGGGTGGCCATCCTTTTACCAACCCATCAGCCCAGAGGCCGTCGGCGAAAGCGTCGACCGCAAGTTTTTCATGAAACGCACCGAAGTCCACTGCGCTCGCTGCGAAGCACACCTCGGCCACGTCTTCCCCGACGGCCCACAGCCCACAGGCCTACGGTATTGCATGAACGGGGTTGCGATGACGTTTGAGGCGGATGGGTAATCAAAGGGCGATTATTTAACTTCGGCCACACGACAAAACATTCGCTGTTCGTGCTACACGGTTGGGGAGCGATGGTGCGTCACATTCGCTGCCAAGGCAAATTTTGTCTTCACCCACAGGGACAAATGCCAAGATGGCATCGGTGAAAACTCGTCTGCCTTCACGCTGAACTGTGGGAACAGGCAAGCACCGCAATCGCAAATGTAACAGCGACGTCTCTGCAATAAACAAGTGTGCATCCCAAGGATCAGCGCGCGCGATCATGCTATAGAGAGGCATTCCGTAAGATAAAGTGCGCCCTTGAGGGGTATAGGAAATGCTGGCCTGCATGTTGTTAGACAACATAGCATCTCTATCCTCTACGACGACTAAACCTTCGTACTTAAAGCTCTGTCCACCGAACATATATTCGGCTTCCCAGCTACCATCTAATACTTGAAAGTTTTCGATGGAAAGGCACGTCGTTACCTGAGCACTTACTTTCAGTTGAGGCGTTGCACCGCCGAACAGTTCTTCAATGCGCCCGAGCTCTCGGCCAGAAGAACCACCGTCGCATGGAACACGAATTTGGATGCGCTCCATCCCACGCCGTTCATAGCGATAACAAACCCTAGGTACGGTCGTCGGTGCTGATATTACTTGATTATTAGCCACCAACGCATCAGCTGTTCCAGCTGGAAATACGACATTATCAGCATCCAACTTCAGACGATAGGCGGTCTCGCCAGCGTTGCTACATTCAGGATGGTCTCCAATTATCTCAAACGGAGCAAAAAAAGCATTCTGGGGTATAGAATCGATAGTTCCATCAGCGTCTTGGGCATGCAGTATCGTTCCAAATGCTAGGCTACAGCCAATCGCCACAGCATACGAAAGGTAGTTCTTCATAATTATTTTGTCCTTATAACAACGCCACTAATATAGGTAAGCATCACTGACATTTCAAGATTTCAGCCCGCCTCATCACGCATCACCCACGCGCTGGCCCCGATAATTACGCCAGCTCCGATCCACATCATTCCCGGTGGTTCGAATCCAAAAAATACGATCCCCAGCGCTACGTTGAGTGGCAGTTTCAGGTGATCAAACGGCTGTAGGTACGCAGCATCAGCCACCATATAAGCGCGCGCCAGCAGGTATTGCGCCCCTGCGACGAGCAATCCCGCGAGCGCGACGAGCCATAGCGCCTCGGATGTGACTGTGAAACCGCTACCCATTGCGGCAAGCCCATTCACAGGCACCAGCAATACCAGCAACGCGAGCGTGAGCGTTCCGGCGTTCTCGGTCTTGGTTAGCTCTTTGGTAACAAGCGATGACCCCGCCCAGAATGCCGCAGCAGCTACGGGCATGAGTGCGGCCCACTGAAACGCATCCCTCCATGGCGCGAGGATGATTGCCCCACCAACGGCCCCAACCAACACAGCGATAACACGCGACAACGATAAGTGTTCTTTCAAGAACAACCCTGCCCCGAGTGTGACAAACAATGGCGAGGTCAGGATCAGCGCCACCGCCTGCCAAATTGGCACAACCGCCAGTCCGGCGACCCAGAACTGCACTCCGATCGCGGCCAAGACCACTCTAAGAAGATGCATCAATGGCCGATCACTGCGCCATGATGCGGTCAACACTATTGGCAGCACAGCGATACTGGCCAGCGCATATTGCCAAAATGCAATTGTTGCAGAGGGAACGCCATAGACCATCCCTGCCCCTTGCACCGCAGTATTGGAACCCGCGAATAGCGCCCCCGCGATGACAAAATATAGCGGGCCAACAATGGCACCGCGGTTCATGGTTTTTATCTGGATCATCGCGTCGGTCCTTTCGTTTTGCGATTGACCCAAGGCAAAACAGGACAGATCGGGCGCGAAAACGCACCCGATTTGCTCCATTCTCTTTCATCCGGACTATGACCGTCGGCTCAGGCATCGCACCTGATCTGCTGACCAAGGGGAAACCCCTTGCGCTCGCGGGCTCGCCCATATGGACATACCGCCGGTGGGGAATTTCGCCCCGCCCTGAGAACGTGCCGCCCAAAACAGGACGACCCCTGCGAGATAGGCAGAGGTCGTTTAAAGATCAAGAGAATGATTTTAAGGGATTATTCGTCACCCAAGAAGGCACCTGCATCAACCCGTCCAAGTGCACCAAGCAGCTGACCAAGGACAGTCACATCGTTGATGCCATCTTCAGTCACACGGCGGTCAAGCGCGACAACCTTGCCATCCTGTAAAGTGTAGCGCGCGACGTCCCGCGTCACGTTATTGGCGTCAAAGCGGATCGCGACAATTTGGCGGTCCACTTCCTCTGGTGCAAAAGCCCCATAGTGAACGAACTGACTGGATGCATAATACACAGCGTTGTTGGCAAGTGCGCCTTCGGACATCGGCGGACCAAAACGGGAAATGACTTCGTCTTTGGTCGTCTGACCAATCATCACCTCTGTCAGGTCTTCGTTGGTTGGCGCATAGCCATGGAATTTATCGATTTTAGTGCAGGCAGATACGCCAGCCAAAAACAGTGCGACCCCTGCGACTCGTGCAGCGATATAGAGTTTACCAGTAGTCCTGCTCATGACAGCCCTCTTGCTTTGGCGTCTTATGCCTTTTATCCCCACTATATCACACCCCGCCACTGTTCAAGAATGGAAGCTGCTTTGGCCCAATTGCCTACATCACACCTGCGTTTGGCAGACCTGACCACCCGCCGCGCAACGCAGTTTGACCTAAATCCGACTGCTGATGAACGCAAAGCCGTTGCCGATGCGCTGGGAATCATTGCGATCAAGAAACTACGCTTTGAAGGTGAACTGACCCCTCTGGGTAAGTCCGACTGGTCCCTGACTGCAAAAATCGGCGCGACTGTGGTACAAGAGTGCGTCGTCACATTGGACCCGGTCAGCACCCGCATCGATGAAGAAGTGACGCGTCGCTATATGGCTGACCTGCCGGACATTGATGCCGCCGAGGTGGAAATGCCCGAAGATGATACCATCGACCCACTGCCCGAGTCGGTTGATGTGGCGCAGGTCATGATTGAGGCCCTGTCGCTTGCGCTGCCAGCCTATCCGCGCAGTAAAGATGCCGATTTGGACCAAACTGTATTTACAGAGCCCGGCACAAAACCAATGACTGACGAAGATGCAAAGCCCTTTGCCGGTTTAGGGGCGCTAAAAGAAGCCCTTGAAAACAAGGACAAATAATCGTCTAAGCTGCCACTAGGAAAAAAGGTTGCGCTAATACGAAATCGCAGTATGTTCGCGACCTCTTTTATATCTCTCTCGACAGGGCTGCCAGTTTGGCGTAGGACCCGGCGAGAATGCACTAAAACAGGGCCATGGGCCCACAATCATAGGGTTGAGACATGGCTGTCCAGCAGAATAAAGTATCCAAATCCCGCCGCAACAACCGGCGTGCGCACGACTCATTGGTCGCTGCGAATCCAAACGAATGTGACAACTGTGGTGAGCTGAAGCGCCCACACCACGTGTGCCCATCTTGCGGCCACTATGCGACACGCGAAGTGATCGCAGACACAACAGAAATCGACCTGGACGAAGACGCAGCATAAGCTGCGTCGAAGGCACATTGATATGACACAGAGCCTGACGGACTCCGCTCCTGTGACGGCTGCTGACGCATCGCATGTGCTGTCGGTTGACGCCATGGGTGGCGACAAAGGGCCTGCAACAGTAGTTGCTGGCCTTTCCAAATTTCTAAGCAAGAACGCTAATGCGCGCGCAATGCTGCATGGGCCGCTCGAAACGCTCGAACCACTCGTTCAAAAACACAAGATCGCTGACCGGGTGACTATCTGCCCTGCCGAAGATGCTGTGAATATGACCGACAAACCAAGCCAAGCACTGCGTCACGGCAAAGCAACGTCGATGTGGTCAGCTATTGAGGCCGTTCGTGACCGTAAGGCTGCTGTTTGCGTAAGCTGTGGGAACACAGGCGCGTTGATGGCAATGTCTATGCTGCGCCTTCGCAAGGCCGAGGGTGTTAACCGCCCCGCTATCGCCTGCCTTTGGCCGTCACGTAATCCCGCCGGCTTTAATGTGATGTTGGATGCTGGCGCTGATATTCGCGCTGACCAAGACGATTTGCTGACTTACGCGCTCATGGGGGCATCTTATGCGCGCAATGGTCTTCAAATTGCACGCCCGCGCGTTGGGTTGCTTAACGTCGGCACCGAAGAACACAAAGGTCGCGCTGAGCTAAAAGTCGCGCATGAGATCATCGGCGAAGCCGCCGAAGCTGGTGAATATGACTACGTTGGTTTCATCGAAGGCGGAGACCTGCCATCCGACAAGGTCGACGTTATCGTGACCGATGGGTTCACCGGAAACGTTGCTCTGAAAACAGGCGAAGGTACCGCGACGCTGATTTCTGAATTGCTCCGCGAAAGCCTTATGAAAACGCCTTTGTCCATAATAGGCGCGTTATTTGCACGTGGATCGCTAAAGCGATTGCGTAAACGCATTGACCCCCGCCGGGTCAATGGCGGTGTGTTTTTGGGCCTGAACCAGACAGTGATTAAAAGCCACGGATCTGCCGATGCGACGGGTGTCGCAGCTGCACTTCACCTTGCTTATCAACTGGCGCAAAGCGGCTTCTCTGATAAGCTGGCTGCTCGGGTTGCATCTGCCGCATCACTTGCGCAAGATACCCCCCAAGAAGCTGGTTCAGACAAACCAGGCACCAAGACAGGCTGAACATCTATGACACGTCGCGCAGTCGTTAAGGGAATCGGGCATTACCTACCGGAACGCATCGTCCCCAACGCAGAATTCGAAAAGACGCTTGATACATCTGACGAGTGGATCAAAACCCGCTCTGGTATTGAGCGCCGTCACTTTGCTGCTCCAGGTCAAACGACATCCGAAATGGCCACTGCAGCTGCGAATGCGGCGCTTGAAATGGCCCAAATGGAAGCCGAGGATTTGGACGCAATTATCGTTGCGACTTCGACCGCCGACATGACGTTCCCGTCCGCGGCGACAATGGTGCAAAGCGCAATTGGTAATACCACTGGGTTTGCCTTTGATGTGCAGGCCGTTTGCGCAGGCTTTATCTATGCGCTGAGCAACGCAAATGCCCTGATTACTTCAGGCCAAGCCAACCGCGTTATGGTGATCGGTGCCGAAACCTTTAGCCGGATCATGGATTGGACCGATCGTTCAACATGTGTGCTGTTTGGTGACGGTGCAGGTGCGTTAATCGTTGAGGCTGAAGAAGGCAAAGGAACCACTGATGACCGTGGCATCCTATCTGTCGATCTAAACTCAGACGGGCGCTACAAAGATCTTCTTTACGTCGATGGTGGTGTCGCGACACAAAACACTGGTGTCGTGCGCATGGAAGGACCAGAGCTTTTTCGCCACGCAGTCGAAAAGCTGGCTCAAACAGCTGACACAGCATTAGAAAAAGTTGGGCTAACAGCTGATGATGTCGATTGGGTTGTCCCCCATCAGGCGAATATTCGTATCATCCAGTCGACTGCCAAAAAGCTAGGCGTCGGCATGGACCGAGTCGTTGTGACGGTTCAGGATCATGGCAACACCTCTGCTGCATCGATTCCTTTGGCGCTGTCCGTTGGGGTCAAAAATGGCCAAATCAAACCCGGAGACCTTGTCGTAACCGAAGCAATCGGTGGCGGATTGGCTTGGGGATCGGTCGTATTGCGCTGGTAAGCCGCAAATTAAGGGTTAATACCCTTTGCCAAGCCCTTGTTATTGACTCTGAAAATGACGCGCGCTTATGCTGATTGAATATTTAGGGGGAGTGTAATGGTAGATAAGACTTTGACACGTATGGATTTGGCAGATGCTGTCCATTCGCAAGTGGGCCTGTCCCGCAATGATAGCGCCGATCTGGTCGAAAGCGTCCTGACGCATGTTTCAGATTCGCTGGTGTCCGGTGAAACGGTGAAGATTTCTTCTTTCGGAACGTTTTCCGTTCGCGAGAAAGCCGCGCGCGTCGGTCGTAACCCTAAAACAGGTGAGGAAGTTCCAATTCATCCCCGCCGTGTTCTAACCTTCCGTCCATCGCATCTTATGAAGGATCGCGTTGCAGCAGGAAACAAGTCCTAAAGCTATGGCCAAAGCCAAAGACGCCTTCCGTACGATCAGCGAAGTCGCTGAATGGCTTGATACCCCAACCCATGTGTTGCGATTCTGGGAGAGTAAATTCTCCCAGATCAAACCCGTGAAAGGTGCCGGTAGCCGACGTTACTATCGCCCAAGCGATATGGAACTGCTTGGTGGTATCAAACAGCTACTGCACGAAGATGGGATGACCATTAAGGGCGCGCAAAAACTGCTGCGCGAACAAGGCGTGAAGCACGTTGCGACGCTGGGCAAAAGCCTTGTACAGGAAGCCGTCGTTGGACCAGTAGAAGCCACACCAGCACCTACACAACAGATTGAAGAACCTGCATTCGTCGAGGTCGAAGCCGCACCACAGCAAGATGCCCTGCCCTTTGAAGATGCAGCACCTGAACAACCCGCATTCGACATCGACATTCCAGCACTGCCTGCGGATTTCCCTTCTGTCCCGGCGCGTCTGGTCGGAATGCAATTTGCTGATCCCGCAACGCTTCAGGCCCGCGCCGAACAGATTGTGCCGCTTCTGGCGCGTCTTGAACAGCTGCGCGACCAGATGCACAAACAGTAGTCATGTCGTCGCTTTTCGGGCTTGCCCCCACAAACATATCGGGTATGAAAGCGCCTAGTCGGGCTATAGCGCAGCCTGGTAGCGCGTCCGTCTGGGGGACGGAAGGTCGCAGGTTCGAGTCCTGCTAGCCCGACCAATCATAACCGCCCGCTCGCGTTTTGGCGCAGCGGGCGTTTTGCTATCCTAACGGGGGCCACGATGAAAACACCCGGCGTTCTTGCTGATCACCAAATTCGTTCGCTAATCGCGGAGGGCCATATTGGTGCAACCGCCCCAATTACAGATGCGCAAATCCAACCTGCATCACTCGATCTTCGGCTCGGCAGCACCGCTTACCGCGTGCGTGCATCTTTTCTTGCTGGGCGTTCACGCAAGGTAAAAGATCGGCTCGCTGATTTTAAAATGCACGAGATCGACCTAACGGGCGGTGCCGTTCTGGAAAAAGGCTGCGTTTATGTCGTCCCCTTGATGGAAAGCCTGTCCCTGCCCCAGGGTATGACTGCTGCAGCCAGTGCGAAATCATCCATTGGTCGTCTGGATTTGCTCACACGGATCATTACAGATCATGGCGTCGAATTTGATCGCGTCCCCGAAGGCTATGACGGTCCACTTTACGTCGAAATCTGTCCGCGTTCATTTTCAGTGGTGGCGCAGCCCGGTCAAATGTTGAACCAAATTATCTTTCGGCAAGGCAAAACGCTGATGTCCGATGATGATCTGCGTCGGCTTCATGCCCAGTCTCCGATCGTATCAGATGAGCCTGTGATCTCTGATGGTTTGGGTTTCTCTGTCGATTTACGCCCCGAGCACGGAAACCTTGTTGGCTATCGCGCGAAGCCCCACACGGGTGTGGTCGATCTGTCAAAGCTTGATCACTATGATCCTGCTGATTTCTGGGAACCCGTGCACACGGATGATGGATGGATCATCCTAGATCCGGGCGCATTCTATATCCTTGTCAGCCGCGAATCGATTGTCATTCCGCCAATGCAAGCGGCTGAAATGGCACCCTATCTGGCCATGGTTGGCGAATTTCGTGTCCACTACGCCGGATTCTTTGATCCGGGGTTTGGTTATGCGGACGCAGGCGGTGCCGGTTCACGCGGCGTGCTAGAGGTCCGCTGTCACGAAGCCCCGTTCGTGCTTGAACACGGTCAGGTCGTTGGCCGCTTGGTCTATGAACATATGGCAGCGATGCCGGACGCCCTATATGGGCGCGAGATCAAATCAAACTATCAAGGCCAAGGTCTAAAGCTGTCTAAGCACTTTAAATCTAACGCATAAAGCGTCGCATGATACGCATACCTCTGCGCGCTTTTTGCATAGTCTGATTTGCAGATTGCGCGGATTGGCGTTCTTCGCCACTCATGTCTTCGTGACGCTTGCCACGATTGGCAGCCATGTTGATCCCTTTATTTATGCCTTTATTCATCAGCATACGGACGCCCATATTGATCAAACGTTCGATGTTCATTTCAGCACCCCTTTCGGTGATCGCGCCTTAATATAAACGAAGTTGATCATTCTTCAAACAGCTCTGTTTGATCCTCGTCCCGTTCTTCGTCCTCTGCCTCGGTGAGTTGGGTTGTACCCGGCGGCGGACGGTTTTCGAGCAGACCAGCGGCACGTAGGTCTTTGAGGCCCGGCAGGTCACGAGCCGTTTCAAGGCCAAAGTGATCTAGGAATGTCGGGGTCACAACAAAGGTGACTGGTCGCCCCGGCGTCATACGACGGCGCCCAAACCGAATCCATTCCATCTCGATCAACTGATCAATCGTACCCCTGCTGACACCGACACCGCGAATTTCTTCGATCTCGGCACGGGTGACGGGCTGGTGATAGGCAACGATCGCCAGTGTTTCGATGGCAGCACGCGATAGTTTGCGCGTCTCAACCGTTTCCTTTTGCATTAGGAACCCAAGGTCCGGCGCGGTCCGAATTGCCCAAGCATTGTCGATCTTCACTAGATTGACACCGCGGCCTTCGTATCGTTTGCGCAGATGCGCAATCGCCTCTGCCGGATCACAGCCGTGTGGCATCCGCCCGATCAATTCCTGCACAGTCACAGGGTCAGCCGTCGCAAACATGATCGCCTCTACCATACGTTCTTGTTCGCCCATTGGCGGCGCCTCAAACAGGCTGTCGTTCTCGGGCTTACTCATCACGTGGGGCCTTTTTACGAATTTGAATTGGGGCAAAGGTATCGCCTTGCCGAATTTCGATCTTACCCTCTTTGGCAAGCTCAAGGCTGGCGGCAAATGTTGCTGCGGTCGTGGACCGGCGCCGCTGGGGATCAGCATCCCAGCCATCTGGCAAGTAGCTAGATATTTCGGTCCAATCACCCGCAAAGCCAATGAGATGGCGCATACGTTCCAACGCTTGTTCCATCGTCATAACGTGCTGACGATCCATCACAAACGGCCGGAAATCATCGCGTGTCCGGATACGCGCGTAGCCCTGCATCAGATCCAACAACGTCGCGGTATAGCTCACGCGCCGCACGCGTTGGACGTCTTCTGTAATCCCGCGCGCAAAGAAATCGCGACCCAGCTGGTCGCGCGCCATTAGCTTGGCCGCGGATTCCCGCATGGCCTGCAATCGCTCGAGCTGGAACGCGAGGTGCGCAGCAAGCTCTTCACCTGACGGCCCCTCTTCTTTGGGGTCAGGCGGCAACAGCAGGCGCGATTTTAGAAACGCAAGCCAAGCCGCCATCACCAGATAATCGGCAGCTAATTCCAACCGCAACTGCTTAGCCTTTTCAACAAAGGCCAAATACTGTCGCGCCAGTGCAAGAATGGAAATCTGTCTTAGGTCGACCTTTTGGGTGCGTGACAGCGTCAGCAGCAAATCAAGCGGGCCTTCAAACGCGCCAACGTCAACGATCAACGCCTCAGCGGCGACCCGTTCGCTAACGCTCAGCTTATCGTCTTGAAGGTCTAAATCTTGCTGCATCTCTACTCACGCTAAAAGCGCTTCAAGTTCGGCCTCCAGCGCCGCGATGTCAACAATTTCGGGCGGCTTGCGTAACGAAAGGGCGAAATCCGCGCGTTTTTGCGCGGCCTTTGTCATGTTGCCAGCGGCTGCGGCCACCAACTGCATCTCTGCAGCGTCGCCATTGCAGTGCAAAACAACGTCACAGCCCGCTGCAATCGACGCAGAAGCACGGTCAGCAACCGTTCCCGACAATGCCTCCATCGACAAATCATCTGTCATCAAAAGCCCATCGAATCCAATATCGTTACGAATGACCTTGATCATAGCGGGTGACGTGGTTGCCGGGCCATTTGGATCAATCGCGGTAAAGACAATATGTGCGCTCATCCCCATGGGCAGGTCATTCAACGCTTTGAATGGCGCAAAATCTTTGGCGTTCAGCTCTTCTTGCGTCGCGGTGACAGTCGGTAGGTTGAGATGGCTATCCACCGCCGCCCGCCCGTGCCCCGGAATGTGTTTCAGAACGGGCAAAACGCCCCCATGAATATGCGCATCAGCACAAACGCGTGCGGCAGCCACGACAGTTTCAACGTCACGCCCATACAGGCGATTTTGCAAAAACGGATGCGTGCTGTCTTCGGCAATGTCAGCCAAGGGCGCGCAGTTCACGTCTATCCCAACACGATGTAGATCATCTGCAATCAGGCGATTCCGTATCCAATGGGCACGCAGCGGATCACTTGCGCGTTCCATCTGATCCAAGGCTGGTAGAAATTCACGCCAATACGGGCTGCGCATTCGTTGAACGCGTCCCCCTTCTTGGTCGATCAGGATCGGCGCCTCGCGCCCTACGGCATCACGCAGATCACAAGTCAAACGACGCAACTGTTCTGGATTTTCGATGTTTCGCGCGAATAGAATAAAGCCGAGCGGCTGAACTTCACGAAAAAAGTCGCGTTCAAAGGCGGTGATTTTGGGCACTTCTGGCCCAAAAATCGAAGCATTCATGACCACTTAGTTAACCACGACCGCGATGCAGTCAGCGCCTTCAGCTTCTAGAGCCGCGCAAAAACGACGGGCTTCAGCACGATCTGCGAAACCGCTAGCGCGAAGGCGGTACCATGTGCCACTGGATTGATCGCTTACTTGGATAACGCGGTCTTTGCCGTCGATCAGCGTGTCAAAGCGCCCCTCGATCAACGCCCACTGGGTCGCAGCCAGTTCAGGCGACGGGAAGGCGCCAAGCTGCACAAGGTTCGTGCCTGCTGCAAAGTTTGTTGTGCTAACAGCCACCTCGTCCGAATTCGTCGCGGCTGGCGCAGCGGGAACCGGTGCCGATGCTGCCACCACGCGCAGGCTTGCTGGACGAATGATTGGACGCAAGGAACGAGATACCCCGGGAACAGAGGCGGAAATCGTATCCGCTGTTGTCGTTTCTTCATCGATAATTGGGTCGGCTCCAGCTGCGATTTGATCAGCCAGCGCGAGAATTTCGTCGACTTCCATTGTCGCCAGTTCAGGTACGTCGGCGCTCGCCAATGTAGCGGATGGATCGGCAACAGCTGCAGTTGCACGCATTTCGCCTGCTTCTGCAACGGGCTGCGCATCCAAATCCTCTTGGGCTAGGCCAGATGTCGTTGGGGCAAGAACCAGACGGTCTTCTGGGCCACCTACTTCGCCCAATGCGGCAACTTCGTTCACTGAAAGACCCGTATGCGACGCAACAGCGCCCCCCGGATTGTCAGGCAGCACGCGCATCTCGCCTTCCATGGCGCGCACAACGGGGATCCCGCTGACGTCGCGCATAATCAGCTTATAGCCCCAGAAACTAACCCCAAGGATCAATGCCAAGGACAGGCCAGCGCCTGCAAAATTCATGATGTTATTGGTGCGCGATACGTCACCCGATGGGGCGAACCCCTCGTTATAAACTGCCATCTCTGCCTCACTGCCCGCGCCTTTTTGGCTTATGGGTCCGTTAAATCAGCTCAATCCGGCAGTCTGTGCGTTAGCGCATCTCTTCCGCCGGAGTGACCCCAAGAATACCCAATCCGTGCGAAATAACAATCGCTACGGACCTGATAAGGGCGATTTTCGCCTGTGTTGTGTCTGAGTCACTCTCTTGCACAAAGCGTAGCGCTGTTTCGTCGTTGCCACGGTTGTACAAGGCGTGGAAATCAGACGCCAAGTCATAGAGGTAAAATGCGATCCGGTGAGGTTCGTGCCCTTTGGCCGCGATTTCAACCAAACGCGGCCATTCAGCAAGCTTCTTGATCACGTTCAATTCTGCATCGTGGGTCAGCCCGGACAGGTCCACGCCTGCCAATGTTGCATCGTCGACCTTTGCAAATGCGCTTGCCTTGATCACTGCAGAATTCACCCGCGCATATGCATAGTTCACATAGAACACTGGGTTATCTTTGGATTGCTCAAGAACTTTGTCGAAATCGAAATCAAGCGGCGCGTCGTTTTTCCGCGTCAGCATGTGGAACCGGGTCACGTCTGGACCAACCTGATCAACAACATCGCGCAGGGTCACAAAGGTCCCTGCCCGTTTTGACATTTTGAACGGCTCGCCATTTTTATACAGCTTCACCAATTGGGTCAGCTTAATATCAAGCGGCACCTTACCGTCGGACAGCGCGGAAACTGCCGCTTTCATCCGTTTGACGTAGCCGCCGTGGTCAGCACCAAAGACATCGATCAGCTGATCAAAGCCGCGCTGCACCTTGTCATAGTGGTAGGCAATATCAGGCGCAAAGTAGGTCCAGGAACCATCAGATTTTTGTACAGGCCGGTCCACGTCATCGCCATGCTCGGTCGATTTGAACAGCGTCTGTTCGCGTGGTTCCCAATCTTCGGGCATTTTGCCTTTTGGTGGTTCAAGCACACCGCGATAAATCAGGCCCTTTGCGTCCAATTCGGCAATCGCCTTTTCAATCAAGCCAGTGCCATAAAGCGACTTTTCGGAAAAGAAGTTATCCATTGTGACGTTCAGCTGGGCCAGATCTTCGCGGATCAGCTCCATCATCGCGGCGGTCGCAAATTCACGGATTTCTTCAAGCCAGAACTGTTCGCCTTTGTCGATGAACTTGTCACCGACTTTTTCTTTCAGCGCTTCACCCACTGGAATCAGATAGTCGCCAGGGTATGTGCCATCGGGGAATTCAACATCCTGACCGTGGGCTTGCAAATACCGCAGGTACACCGACCGCGCGAGAACGTCGACCTGCGCGCCGCCATCGTTGATGTAGTATTCTTTGGTAACGTCATAGCCCGCGTAATCCAGCAACCGCGCCAGCGCATCGCCAAATACAGCGCCCCGTGTGTGACCAACGTGCAGTGGGCCTGTTGGGTTGGCGGATACGTATTCGACCATCATCTTTTGGCCCTGCCCCAAAGACGATTGACCATAAGTTGGATCGGTCAGCGCTGTTTTCACAACACCCTGCCAAACGCTCGGGTCCAGACGCATGTTCAAGAAACCCGGACCAGCGACCTCGGCCACGGTGATCATCGGATCAGTCAGCAATTTCGCTGCCAATGCGTCTGCGATTGCGCGCGGGTTCATTTTTGCTGGCTTTGCCAAAACCATCGCCGAATTGGTTGCCATATCACCATGTGCCGGATCGCGAGGAGGCTCGACCGCGACAGCAGCAGTGGACAGACCTTCGGGCAACGTGCCCTCGGTCACCATCTGATCAAGGCAAGCAATCACACGGGTACGGATATCAGCAAACAGGTTCATAGCGGTCCTTTGGTCCCATTTGGGACGGAAACAGAGTTTCTGCGGGTTTAACATCGTAACCAGCAGCGTCAATGCAAGCAAAACCTGTCACGGGCTGGCTCGCTTACAAAATAGTGGCCTATGCCTTTAAAAGTCGGTCACCGACACGAACAACACCGTCCTGCACGATCGAACATAAGATGCCACGTAAACGATACGGGCGGTTGGCGCGTCGATTGATCCAACGGACACTCTCGGCGCCGTAGTTGTTGCGCCATTTCACACAGCCAGTGTTGAACTGGACGCTGACTTCGATCACCGCACTGCCAACGTTTAGGCGTGTCCCCACCGGTAGGTTTTCCATGCCGAGGTCCATATCGACAACCAGTGGATCACCGGGGTGTCGATCTTTGTTGTCCTGATCGCGCCAACATAAATCCATGACCCGCTTTGACAGGACAGAAACCTGAATTTTCGGATCGGGTGCTCCGTCGGGCAGCCGAAGCCACGGTGACGTTTTCCAACGATCACCGATAATGCCGTTTTCGACCGTTAGCTCTAGACTGTCTGGAAATGCGCGCGCCCCAACATCGGGACGCAGGCATAGTTCATTTATGATGGCACCATCTTTTGGCGCATCAATGACGTGGCTAAGCGCGGCTTCGCACTCGGCCAGTGTAACCTGCGCTGTCATGCGTCAGCGGGCGGTTGCTCGCCTTCTTCTTCGCCCGGCGGGCGCAGCGCGATGATGCGCACGCCCGGCGCACCTTTGACCTCTTCGTCTTTGCGCACCAAACGGATCGCACCGTTTGGACCAATACGCGCGAATAGATGTGCACCCGGGCGCTTTGTCCGCCAGTCTTCGAGCGTATATTCTTCGGTTAGGCGAGTAATCCGGAAGGTCCAGCCTTCTGCTATCATCCGGTTTAGGCCAGCATGCGTTTCCTCTGGTCCAAAGTTACGCCCGCCCAAGGTACGCGGCAGTTGGTGGCGTGCGCTATCGCTTTTTGCACGCATCACTTGGAACACGGAATCGCGACCAAATTCGGGTGCAAGGTCGGTCGCCACCAGCGTGTTATAAGCATCGTTATCAGTGGCCGCGACCAGTGTCGCGTAGCTGATCAGTTCCAATCGCTGCTCGGCCGCCTCGGACAGAATATCACCCGAGAAAGTCGGAATTCCCGCAGCCCGTGCGCCGCGCAGATTACCAAAGTTGGGATCCGTCATCAGCACTGGGACCTCGGCCTTTTTCAAGGCTTCGGCAAATGCGGTTGTCCAAGATGAACCACCAATCACAACAACACCCGGCACGTCTGCCCCCGTCAGCCCAAGCCAACGCGCAAACGGCGCGAGCGTGAAGCCGTGCAGCACAACGGTAAATGCCACAAGAACGAATGCGAGCGGTCCGATCAGGGTGGCATCCTCGAAACCCAGACCGATCAATCGATCACCAAACAAGCCGGCAACAGCGACCAAAACAACGCCACGTGGCCCTGTAAACGCGACAAGGATTTGTTCTTTGAAAGGGACACCTGACCCCATCAAGGACAACATCACCGTAAGCGGACGCGCAACCAAGACGACCGCCAAAACAAACGCGATTGCCCGCATATCAAGCTGCCGCAAAGCGCCGAAATCAAGGCTAGCAGCGAGCAAGATAAACACGCCCGAAACCAGCAGAACGGTCGCGTGTTCCTTAAAGCGGCGTAGTTCTTCGTAGCTGGGCAGGTTCGCGTTCGCGATTACGATGCCCATGATCGTCACAGCCAAAAGGCCACTTTCATGAAGCACGTAGTCGGACACGCCAAAGATTGCCAGCAACAGCGCAAACAACACTGGCACCTTCATATACTCTGGCACCCAGCCACGCTTGAATGAACGCGCAAGGCCGTAGCCCGCCGCAACACCAAGGATTGTTGCAAAGCCGATCCCGATTACCAAATCCATAACGGCCGCTTGGACGGTCGTAGCGGTGTTCAAAACCAAAACGACTTCATACGCGAAAACAGCCGCCAACGCACCGATTGGGTCATTGATGATTGCTTCCCACTGCAAAAGCGCCGCAGGACGTTTGGAAAGCCGTGCAGTGCGTAGCAGCGGTGCGATCACCGTGGGGCCCGTGACGATCATGATGCCACCAAAGACAGCAGCACTTTCCCATGACAGCCCTGCGCCATAGCGCAACGCCAATGTCGAAGTCAGCCATCCCAATGGGGCACCAACAAACACCAATCGCCGCACGCCTTTGGCAGCGTCACTTAGCGAATGAAAGTTTAGTGTCAGACCGCCCTCGAACAGGATGATCGCAACAGCAATCGAGATAATCGGCCCCATCAGCGGCCCAATATCACGCGCCGGGTCAAACACCCCCGCCACTGGACCAACCAGAACGCCTGCCACCAACATCAGCACGATTGCTGGCATGCGCAACCGCCACGCAAGCCACTGTGATCCAACGCCAAGTGCGCCAACCAGCGCGAACGCCATTACTGGCGCCATTGCGCCTGCTTCAACTTCAATTGCCATCAATTACCCCCGCCGGAATGACTTCACCGCCGATTAACCGTTTATGTTCTTGGATCGCGAACCGATCCGTCATGCCTGCAATATAGTCAGCAACGATGCGTGCCAATGTTATTTGATCAGGTGCATCGGCCACATCCTTGCGCCATTGCTTTGGCAACTCGTCCGAATTTTCCATAAAGAATGGAAACAGGTCGTTGATCATTTGTGTCACAACCACGCGCATTTCCACAACCGCCGGGGCGCGATACATACGATCAAACAGGAATTTTCGTATGACTTTTAGGTCCGTCCAGAGCTCTGGCGAAAACTGAACCATCATGCGTCCTGCATGGCGAATGTCATGCACTGTCGCCGGATTTAGGTCCGACAAATTACGTTGCGTGACCGTGATCACGTCTTCGACCAACACTCCAAAGAACCGACGCAGCGCTTCGTGGCGGCGGCGGTAATAGTTCAGTCCGGGATACTTTGCATCGACCCGAGCAAAGCAATCAGACAAGATCGGCAGCTCTGCAAGATCATCCGTGCTGAAAAGTTCCGCACGAAGACCATCGTGTAAGTCATGGTTATTATAGGCAATATCATCAGCCAATGCCGCAACCTGTGCCTCTGCACTTGCGTGCGTATGCAATTCAAGATCATGCCGCGCGTTATACGCAGCCAATGCATAAGGAATGTCGCCCGTTACCGGGCCATTGTGTTTGGCGATGCCTTCCAGCGTCTCCCACGTCAGGTTCAAGCCGTCCCATTCAGCATAGTGTCGTTCAAGGCTGGTCACGATCCGCAGCGCCTGCGCATTGTGATCAAAACCACCGTAGGGCTGCATCAATTCATCAAGCGCTTCTTCCCCGGTGTGACCAAAGGGCGTGTGACCTAGATCATGGGCCAGCGCGACAGCTTCGGTCAATTCCACGTTCAAACCAAGCGTGCCAGCAATCGTACGGGCAACCTGTGCGACTTCGATCGAATGTGTCAGACGGGTGCGGAAATAATCGCCTTCATGCTCAATAAACACTTGCGTCTTATGTTTGAGCCGCCGAAAGGCCGATGCGTGGATAATCCGGTCACGATCCCGTTGAAAAGGTGAACGAAAATAGCTTTCTTCTTCGGGGTAAAGCCGCCCACGCGCATTTTCCGGGTCGGTTGCATATGACGCTGTCATGAGATTTGCCTGCCTTGTCCGTCTTGCCTGTGATCCCTATATTGCAAATGAACACAAACGAATAGGTCGCAAAATGCTGACGATTCCCCCCAAAGTGACCCCACGCGCCTTTGAAAGGCTTGCAGAAATCGGGGCTGCGTCCCAAGGAAAGGCGCTTCGCATCGCAGTTGAAGGCGGCGGATGCTCGGGCTTTCAGTATGAAATCGACTTGGACGAACCAAAAGAAGATGATCTGGTTCTGTCTGACAATGGCGAAACCGTTGTGATTGATGCGGTGTCCCTGCCCTTTTTAGCTGACGCCGTCATCGATTTTTCTGAAGAGCTGATTGGCGCACGCTTTGTTATCGAAAACCCGAATGCTGCTTCGTCTTGTGGCTGCGGCACTTCGTTTTCGATGTAATGCAAAACAATCCAAGGCTGGCTCGGCTGATCTTGGATCAGGCGCAACGCGATGAACGAGATGATGATTGGAGCGGCCGCGAGATCGAGATCGCAGATCTGTTGGATCAGGCGGTCACGACTGGCCAATCTCGTATCGATCTGCGCAATAGGCTTGTTACCGGCACACGCGCAACGAATTCGATGATCTACCGTGACTTGGCCGAGGCGATTTCCGAATCCCTGACCGATCAAATCCGGGATTTGGATAGCGACATCGCCAAGCTTGAAAATGACTTAATCCCAAGCCGTTTGGTCATGGGAACGATTATCGGCCTGATGCTGGGTGCTTTTGGGGCGGTGGTCTATGGATCTGCCGATGTTTTGACCGCTGCCAGTATTACAATTGCGATGGTCACCGCATTTTTCGGGGTGCAGGCCTACCGAAAGCGTGCGTTCGCCATTATATCAACACTGAAAGGACGCCGAACCAATTATGACGCTTTCCGCAATCTTTTGCGCAGCGACCCATAATATGCTAAGCGTCTGGTGACAGAGGAGTCTCACAATGCTCGACCAACTGATGAAGATCACCCCGACAGAGATCGCCTTGGCGATTTTCGCTGTTGCGATGCTTGTGCAGCTTGCGGTTTTTCGTGCCCATGTGAATAGCGCAGAAGCCAAAGGGAAAACTGTACGTTTTCCGGGGCTGATGACATCCCTGGCACGCATCCCGGTACGTACTGACGACAAACCCAAAAGCTAAACGCTTGTGCATTGCCGCCTACTGCGGCAAAACTGCCCCAAACGAGGGGCAGCCATGAAAATTGCGACATTCAACATCAACGGCGTGAAAGCACGCATCAACGCGTTGACTGACTGGTTGGACGATGCCAACCCCGATGTCGCGATCTTGCAAGAGATCAAATCCATCGACGAAAACTTTCCGCGCGAAATCCTAGAAGACAAAGGGTACAACGTCGAAACCCATGGTCAAAAGGGTTTTAACGGCGTCGCGATCCTGTCCAAGCTCCCGCTAGAAGACGTGACACGCGGCTTGCCGGGCGCCGCTGGCGCTGGACGTGAAGGTGTCGATGACGAAGAAGCCCGCTATATCGAAGCAACCGTCGTGGGCGATGTCGCAATCCGCATTTGCGGGCTTTACTTGCCAAACGGCAACCCCGCCCCCGGCCCGAAATACGACTACAAATTGCGCTGGATGGAACGGCTATACAACCGCGCGCAAGAGTTGATGGCAGCGGAAACCCCTGCCCTGATGGCTGGCGACTACAACATCATCCCCCAAGCCGAAGACGCCGCCCGTCCAGACACGTGGCGCGATGACGCATTGTTCCGCCTAGAAAGCCGTGAGGCATTCCGCCAGATCGTGAACCTTGGCTTTACCGAAGCCTTCCGCGCGCGCGAATCTGGTGCAGGCCATTATTCGTTCTGGGATTACCAAGCGGGCGCTTGGGAAAAGAACAACGGCATCCGCATCGACCACTTTTTGCTGACGCCACAATGTGCCGATTTGCTGAACAATTGCTGGATCGAATCCGAGGTGCGCGGCAAGGAAAAGCCGTCAGACCACGTGCCCGTATGGGTTGACCTAGCCGCTTAAGCGACTAAGTAGACAAAAAACAATAATCGAGCAGATTTGGTTAACTGTAAGGAGCGCGTTGAAAATGCTCGGAAAAACCTTGTTTGCAGCCACATTAGTGGCCTGCCTGACCCCATCAATGTCTATTGCACAGTGCCGTATTGCTGTTGCCGGGACCAATTGCGTGTCAGTTCCCAAATCCACCGCACCGCGCCCTAGCCCTGTTGAAGTCGGCAGTTACTTAGAACGTGGCAAACATTCCGTGCTGATGAACGCGCGCTATTATGGCCTGCCGCCTGTCAGTGATGGTTGGGTCTATATGCGCGTTGAAAACGATGTATTCCGCGTTGATTTTGGCAGCTTCGAAGTGCTTGAGCGCGTCACCTACATGACCAACAATCACTGGCGCTAAGCCGTCACATCCAAATCATAGAGCCAGCTCATCCGGTTGAGGAACGCGTTTGGCGCGACCTTTCCCATCGTGCGCAGCCCAGCGTGGGCAACAAGGCGTTGGATGCCGCCAAGATGATAGTTTCGCGCATTCGCGTTCGCGCCCTTGACGGCTTTGACCACACGATCGCGCCGCGCTGCTTGATAGGCTTGCAACCCTTGTGACAGATCGGCGTGTTCATCACAGCAACGCGCAAACACATAGGCGTCTTCGATGGCAAGGTTGGCACCCTGCGCAAGGAATGGCAGCGTCGGGTGCGCTGCATCACCAAGTATTGCCACTGATCCTGCATGCCAGCGTTGGGCAACCGGATGGCGGAACAGCCCCCACAGGTTCACCTTTTCAACATCGCTCAGAATGGATTTCAGGCTCCAGTGACAGTCTGCAAAAACTTGGCGCAGATTGCCCGGGTCATCTTGGTGATGCCAGCCTTCTTCGGCCCACTGGCTGCGTTGCTGAACTGCGACGATGTTCAGCCGCCCGCCGGACAACGGATAAGTCACCATATGCCGCCCTGGCGCCATCCAGATGCGAGCGACCGGGTCAGCATCTTCGACCTTGACCAATGCGCGCCATGCCACCTGCCCTGTAAAGAAAGGCTCTGTCGGTTTGTTGATCAAACCGCGTATGTTCGACCGTACACCGTCAGCACCAATCGTCAGGTCTGGCGTTACTCGAATACCATCGACTTCAAACGATCCATCGGGCCGTACATCCGTGATCCGCGCATTGAGCTGCACGGTCACGCCATTCGCGGCGCACCCCCGTGCAAGTAGATCAATTAGCGCCGCGCGGTGAAAGAAACGGTATGGAGGAGATTGAGAAGTCAGATCAAAACGCGCAATTTCGCGGCCTGACAAAGCATCCGTCGGAATCACAGCCTTGGCTTTGACCCCACTCATATCAAGCGCGGCTTCAAGACCAAGCGCATAAAGCGCCCGCATTCCATTTGGCGTAATTTGCAGCCCTGCGCCAACCTCGGTTAGTTCGGGCGCTTGTTCGTAAACGTTGACCGCAGCGCCCTGCCGCGCAAACGCCAAGGCTGCAGTAAGGCCACCGATGCCGCCACCGATGATGGCGACATTGCGTTTTGCGTTATGTTGCACCTTAGTCGTCGCGGTGCACCTTCTCGCGGCGCTCGTGACGTTCTTGTGCTTCAAGGCTCATTGTAGCGATTGGACGTGCATCTAGGCGCTTAAGCGAAATCGGCTCACCTGTCATTTCGCAGTAGCCGTATTCACCTTCGTCGATGCGGCGCAGCGCAGCGTCAATCTTGGTGACCAGTTTGCGCTGGCGGTCGCGTGTGCGTAGCTCTAGCGAACGGTCAGTTTCTTCGGATGCGCGGTCTGCAACATCGGGAATATTGCGTGTCTGATCTTTCATCCCTGCGACAGTGTCGCGGGTGTCTTCGAGAAGTTCAGCTTTCCAGTTAAGTAGCTTGCGGCGGAAGTATTCCGTCTGGCGTTCGTTCATGAACGGTTCATTATCGGCTGGAATATAGTCTTCTGGCAGAAACGTTTCGGCTTTCATCGTCATACCCTATCAATTCTCCGGCGTGGCAGAGGATTGGGGCCGTAATTGCATTCCCTCTGCCCTATTTTATGCGGGGTTTACTCTCTTGGACGTCCACTGTCACCCCCTGAAATTATCCTTTGGCGGGATGTTGATGATCGCTGGCGACCTGCTAGGTTGACCACACAAATCAAAGGGTTCGCGAAGATGCAGTTTACCGGTACCGACACTTACGTTGCCACAGATGACCTAAATATGGCGGTAAATGCTGCCATGACATTGCAGAGACCCCTTTTAGTTAAGGGCGAACCCGGCACAGGTAAAACAGAACTGGCCCGGCAAGTCAGCGCTGCGCTAAACATGCCTATGATTGAGTGGAATATTAAGTCCACAACCAAGGCACAACAAGGCCTGTACGAATATGACGCAGTCAGCCGTTTGCGTGACAGCCAATTGGGCGACGAGCGTGTGAACGATGTCGCAAATTATATCAAAAAAGGAAAACTTTGGCAGGCCTTCGCAGCCCCCGAACGGACCGTTCTACTGATTGATGAGATCGACAAAGCCGACATCGAATTCCCGAACGACCTTTTGCAGGAACTCGATCGGATGGAATTCCACGTCTACGAAACCGGCGAAACCATTCGCGCCAATCATCGGCCGATTATCATCATTACATCTAACAACGAAAAGGAACTGCCGGACGCGTTTTTGCGCCGCTGCTTTTTCCATTACATCCGTTTTCCAGACATGGACACGCTGCGCCAAATCGTCGAGGTCCACCACCCTGGAATCAAAGAGGCACTTCTTACAACTGCGCTGACTCAGTTTTACGAAATCCGCGAAACAGCTGGCCTCAAGAAAAAGCCATCGACGTCAGAAGTGCTGGATTGGCTCAAGCTGTTATTGGCCGAAGATTTAACATCTGATGACCTAAAGCGTGATGGCGCAAATGCGCTTCCCAAGCTGCACGGTGCGCTTTTGAAGAATGAACAAGACGTGCATTTGTTTGAACGACTTGCGTTTATGGCCCGCTCTGGGCGTTAGTCGCGCACGGCTATTTTACTGGTACCGCCCATAAACACAGCTATGGTCGCATTTAGGTTATAAGCAGGTAAAGATGACAGAAACGGTAATCAGACCGCTCCACTCTAAGGATCGACCCGCTTGGGACAATCTATGGGAAAGCTACCTAGCTTTCTACAAAACCTCTTTACCAACAGATGTTTATGACACGACATTCGCGCGGCTGTTGAGCAACGACAGCCATGATTTCAATTGCCTGATCGCCGAGCAAAACGGTGAACCCGTCGGATTGGTGCATTACCTGTTTCACCGCCATTGCTGGCGCGTCGAAAACGTATGCTATTTGCAGGATCTGTTCGCGGCCCCATCAGTGCGTGGCACCGGCGTGGGGCGCAAATTGATCGAGGCTGTCTATGCAGCCGCTGATAATGCTGGCGCCCCGAATGTCTACTGGATGACCCAAGATGACAATCAGACGGGTCGCCAGCTTTATGACCGGGTTGGAACGCTCACCAATTTCATCAAATACCAAAGGCCTGCATGAAACGTTTTGCCGCTTTTGCACTGGCCTTGTTGTCAGCTTGTACTCAAGTCCCCGAGGGACCGCCACCGACCCTGCTTGAGTTTCCGGCGATGCGCAGCTTTGCCACGGCCACACCCACCCCACCACAACGTCCAAATTCAGAAATTGCGCAAGATTTCCTTGATCTGGCGTTTCGGATGGAAAGCGGTCAGCCGCTTCCTGCACTTACCCGCTTTGAAGAGCCCATAACCGTGCGAACCGTCGGGCAGTTCCCCACACAGATGTCGCGCGATTTGGACCTATTACTTGCACGGCTACGGTCAGAGGCGCGGATCGACATTCGTCGCACAGACGATCCGAACGCAAGCATTGTCATCGAAACGGTATCACAGCGTCAAATGCAGCGCGCAGCACCAAACGCAGCATGTTTTGTCGTTCCGCGCGTACAAAGCTGGTCAGAGCTTCAACGCTCTGGTCGCAATGGCGCGCTAAATTGGGGAACGCTGACCAAACGCGAACATGCGGCCATTTTCATCCCGACAGGCATCCCCCCGCAAGAAGCGCGCGATTGCCTGCACGAAGAATTAGCCCAAGGGCTTGGGCCACTTAACGATCTGTATCGCCTGCCAGATTCCGTTTACAATGACGATAATATCCATGCGGTCCTTACTGGCTTCGACATGCTCATTTTGCGTGTATTCTATGACCGCGAGTTGCGCAGCGGCATGTCACGATCTGCTGTCGCGGCCCGCCTACCCGGCATATTGGCCCGCCTAAACCCACGCGGCCAACGCGGCGGTGGCGAGATCGCGAAATTGACGCCGCGATCATGGATCAACGCGATGGAAACTGCGCTTAGCGGACAAGGTACCGAAGCGTACCGTCGTGCAGCCGCTGCGCGTGCGATCGACATTGGCAACCAGATCGGCTGGCGTGGACCGCGTGAAGGGTTTGCATATTACGCCTATGGACGGTTACAAATCGGCAATGACGCGTCACAGGCGCTGAATTCATTCAACACAGCAAACCGCGCCTACACCCAAAGCCGAACAACCGAAATTCATGCGGCCCATGTAGCGGTCCAAATGGCCGCGTTCACGCTGATATCAGGCGACGCCGAAACCACCATACGCATCACCGATCAGGCGATCCCCGTCGCCCGTCGCCACGAAAACCCAGCACTCATGGCGCTATTGATGATGTTTAAAGCCGAAGCACTCGACATACAGGGTAACACTGACGCAGGCATGGCCCTGCGGCTGGACAGTCTGGCATGGGGGCGTTACGGGTTCGGAAGCCGTGACGAGGTCATTGATCGGCTTAATGAAATCGCGGCACTACGACCACAAGAACCACCAAGCTAACAAAGGGCTAACCCATGATTTACCCGCTGATCGGAATTCTATTCGGGGCTGTTTTGGGTGCCTTGCGCGCCAAGTTGCGCGGTGGCGCTGGCAAAGACATTGCGCAATGGTCGATTGTCTTTGCGATCATCTTTGGTCTTATCGGGCTGTTTATACTGATCTTTATCGAACGCAGCTACGTTTAACCGATGTTTTTGCCCTTCTTCGACAATTTGCGCAATCAAGGGGTCCCAGTATCCTTGCGCGAATTCCTGTCGTTTCTTGAGGGTATGAAAGCAGGCCTTGCGACCTATGATATCGAGGCGTTTTATTTCCTCGCCCGGACCATCATGGTCAAAGACGAACGCAACCTTGATAAATTCGACCGCGCCTTTGCTGCGACCTTTCAAGGCTTGGACGCGATCCCACCAGAGGCCGTGATGAACGCCGTCGACATTCCTGCGGATTGGCTGGAAAAACTGGCTGAAAAGCACCTGACCGAGGCTGAGAAGGCTGAAATCGACGCGATGGGTGGCTTTGACAAGCTGATGGAGACGCTCAAAAAGCGGCTTGAGGAACAAAAGGAACGTCATCAGGGCGGCAACAAATGGGTCGGCACAGCCGGCACCTCGCCATTTGGCGCATATGGCTACAATCCCGAAGGCGTACGCATCGGCCAAAAAGAAAGCCGCCATCAACGTGCCGTTAAGGTCTGGGATAAACGTGAATTTCGTAATTTGGATGATACTGTTGAACTGGGCACCCGCAATATTAAGGTCGCGCTGAAACGGCTGCGTCGGTGGGCGCGTGATGGCGCACATGATGAGCTGGACCTTAACGGGACGATCCGCGCCACTGCTGAACACGGCTATCTAGATGTGCAGACCCAACCGGAACGCCGGAATGCGGTAAAGGTCCTGCTTTTCCTAGATATCGGTGGCTCCATGGACCCACATATCAAGCTTGTCGAAGAACTGTTCAGCGCGGCCAAATCCGAATTCAAGCATTTCGAGCATTTCTACTTTCACAACTGCCTGTACGAAGGTGTGTGGCGTGACAACGCCCGCCGCTGGGATGACCAGACGCCAACTTGGGACGTATTGCGCACCTACGGTCCTGACTACAAATGCATTTTTGTGGGTGACGCGAGCATGTCGCCCTATGAGATCGCGTTCAAAGGTGGCGCAAACGAACATTGGAACGCCGAAACCGGGGAAACATGGCTGACCCGCGCACGCGACCAATGGCCAAGCCATCTTTGGATCAACCCGCTGGATGAACGCTATTGGGGCTACACCCAATCCGTTCAAATGATCCAAGATATCTTTGGCGCAGACCGCATGGTGCCGATGACATTGTCAGGTATCGAAGCAGGTATGAAGTCATTGGGGCGCTGATCCCCATTGCTATTCTGCAACCCGCCCCCAATATCTAAGATATGATCAAATTTACCCCTATTCTGCTGGCGGTCCTTTACGGGCTCGCGATGTATCGGTTCTCCGTCTGGCGCACCGCGCGTGAACTGGACGCAAAGTCGATCGAAATGGACGATCCGGTTCTCAACCAATTGACTGCACGCATGGCCAAAGCCTTGGATATCGCACGCATTCGCGTGCACATCTATGAGATCGAACCCGTGAACGGTTTGGCTGTCGCGGATGGACGGATTTTCATCACGCGTGGTTTTTTTGACAAATACCGCGAGGGTAAAGTCAGCGCCGAAGAAATGGCATCCGTCATTGCCCATGAATTGGGGCATGTGGCCTTAGGGCACGCCAAGCGTCGGATGATCGACTTTTCTGGACAAAACGCAATGCGCACGGCGCTTGCGATGGTCCTTGGGCGGTTTATTCCGGGTATCGGCCCATGGCTGGCGACGATGGCGATGCGGCTGGTCGCTGCGGGAATGTCGCGTTCGGATGAATTTGAGGCAGACGCCTATGCATCGGCACTGCTGACAAAATCTGGCATCGGCACGGCACCGCAAAAATCTCTCTTTGCTAAACTTGAAGGGCTGACTGGCGCACGTGGAGCAGCCACGCCTGCATGGTTGATGAGCCACCCAAAAACACCGCTCCGCATCGCCGCAATTGAAGCAAACGAGGCAAAGTGGCGCTAAGCTACTAATGCCTTGCCAAAGCGTGGAAGCCGCGCCTTTTTCATCAGCGCGCGCATCTCCCATGGTCGATCTGACAGTCGGTTTGCTTCCGCCAATACGCCATCGGCAACGTTACGGACCTTATCCGGGGCTATCTCGAACATCTGGCGCATGAACCCATCTGGGTCTCGGCGAGTCAGGTCTTCTTCTGCAAGAATATTGCCAGGAAAGTCCTTGGCATTCATCGTTAAAATCGCATCACATGATCCAACAACTGCTGCTGTAAGCACGTGAATATCGCCGGGGTCTGGTAGCCAAAACCGCGCCTCAATTGCAGCGTCATAGCTGACACTCGCCTTTGGGAACTTTGCATTGAGTGTCGCAATTTCACCCCGCGCCCAGACTTCTTGTTCTGGGCCGAGTTTGATCGTCGCCCGCGCCCATTCTTCTAAGATGCGCGGGCTCCACCGTGGCTCAAAAAGCCCTTGTGCCGCACAGCCAAGCACGACCTCGCGCATGACTGTTGGATAAAGAACGCAGGCGTCTATCATGACCCTCATAGGCGGTAGACAACCACCTTTAGGTATCCGCTTTCGGCCAAATGTGGCAATTGCGGGTGATCTGGGCCGGCAAAGCCCGTGTAGATAATCTGCCCACGCCGACCAGCACGGCCAATCCCACGCGAGCATGAATTGCGGAATTTGGTGATGTCAGCCGCGTGTGAACACGAGCACAGCACCAAGTATCCGCCGTCCGCCACCAATGGCGCGGCCAAACGCGCGACACGTTCATAGGCGCGCAGCCCTGCTTCGGCGGCATTGCGGGTTGGCGCAAATGCGGGCGGGTCGCAGATGACAACGTCGAACTCTGCGCTTTCTTCGGCCAATGCAGTCAACACATCGAATGCATCGCCCTTACGGGTTTCAAACCGATCAGATGCGCCCATAGCGGCAGCGCCCTGCTCTGCGAGTTCAAGTGCTGGGGCTGAACCGTCAACTGACAATGCTGATTTTGCACCGCCAGCCAAAGCAGCCAAACCGAACCCACCAACATGCGAGAAGACATCAAGGACGCGTGCATCCTTTGCAAGCCCGGCCGCAAACGCGTGGTTCGGTCGTTGGTCAAAGAACAACCCCGTTTTCTGCCCGCCCATAACTTCGGCCATGTAGGTTGCACCATTCATCGGCACGGAGATCGGTCCTGATGGGGCTTCCCCGACAAGCACTTCGGTCTTTTCTTCCAGACCTTCCAATGTGCGGGCACGGCCCGTGCCGTTCATGATTACTGTGGTGACGCCTGTGACCTCTTGCAGCGCAGCAACCAGCGGCGTGATCAGTGTATCGGCCCAAGCGGCGTTCGGCTGCACGACGGCAACATCACCAAAACGGTCGATGACGACGCCCGGAAGCCCGTCTGCCTCGGCGTGGATAAGACGATAGAATGGCGCATCATACAAGCGTTCACGGTGGGATAGCGCGCGCGTCAGGCGAGCTGCAAACCATGTCTGATCAATAACTGCATCCGGATCTTGGTCCAGCATACGGCAAATGATTTTAGATTCTGGGGTGACGGCCACAATGCCCATGGGCGTGCGGTTTGCATCTTCGAGCCGCGCAATGGTGCCAGCAGCCAGTTTACGGGTGCGTCGGTCGGTGACCAATTCATTTGAATAAACCCAAGGGAAGCCATGACGGATAGCGCGGGCTTCGGCCTTGGGGATCAAGCGGACGACGGGCAAATCGGGGGAGGTGTCAGTTGTGTTCATAACTGACCTCCTACTCCTATTTACCCCCGCTTGGGAAGATGTCTTTAGATCAGTTGATTTCGTAGCGTCGCTGTCAAAAAGTCAGTGACTTCGACTTTTTGTGTACGACCATTCCGATCCATCTCAAACGCGCGACGACCACCGGGTGCACGCAAGTCAGCCTCGATCCGGCGCGCGGGTTCGATCACCGCGCCTGTCCGTGCATCACGCACAGTCATCATAAAGATAATGTTATAGACCCCGCCAACCGTCGCGCGGGTCTGCTCAGTAACGCCGTGAAAACGGATCAATTGAATGTCAACAACGATCGGTGTTTGGCCACGAAGAACGGATTCGTTGCGCTGCGCCGCAGTTTCAAACATAGCAGCAATTTGCGGGATACGCGGACCGGGCGCATCACCACGCCAAACGATATCTGCCTTGGGATAATATCCGCTATCCTCAGATACGGTCAGCCCCTCCTTCACCGAAAAATTCAACGCTGTCAGGTCGTAAGACCGTGCCATAACAGGGCGCGGGTCCGGACCTGAACCAGCTAGCGAACATGCAGCCATTGTTGCGATCAACATGACGGCACTGATTATTCGTTTAAACATTTTGCGCTCCTGAACTTTCAAAGCATTAGAATTGTCCGCCGCCTAGCATGCTGAATCAGAATTGATAACTGTTTTGATAACGGTAACTAACTTTTAGCAAACATCCGCGACACGCCCGCCCTTGTTAGCGCTAACGGATTATGGTAGACTTCGACCAAGTGAAAGTCATGAGGAAGCCAATGCCACTTCATCCCAAAATCGCCGCGGTCACCGACCGCATTCGCGCCCGTTCTGAAGATACGCGTCAAGCCTACCTCGAAAATATGGCACGCGCTGCATCCGAAGGCCCACGCCGCGCCCATATGGCCTGTGGCAACCTTGCCCACGCCTACGCCGCGATGGGCGAAGACAAGGCCACATTAGCCGAGGGTCGCGCACCAAACATCGGAATCATCACCGCCTACAACGACATGTTGTCGGCGCACCAACCCTTTGAACTGTATCCGAATCTGATCCGCGCAGCTGCGCGTGCGGCCGGTGGCACGGCGCAGGTTGCAGGCGGCGTTCCTGCTATGTGTGACGGCGTGACGCAGGGCCAGACCGGTATGGAACTATCGCTGTTTTCGCGTGACGTGATTGCGCTGGCTGCAGGTGTTGGTCTTTCGCATAACGTCTTTGACGCTGCGATCTATCTTGGCGTCTGCGATAAAATCGTTCCTGGTCTTGTCATGGCCGCGGCAACGTTTGGCTATATCCCCAGTGTGTTCCTACCCGCTGGTCCGATGACATCCGGTTTGCCGAACGACGAAAAAGCCAAAGTCCGCCAGAAATTCGCTGTCGGCGAAATTGGGCGCGACGAATTAATGGCCTCTGAAATGGCGTCGTATCACGGGCCGGGTACATGTACCTTCTACGGCACGGCCAACACGAACCAGATGCTAATGGAGTTCATGGGTCTACACCTACCCGGCGCATCCTTTGTGAACCCGAACACGCCTATGCGCGATGCGCTGACAACAGCCGGCACGGAACGCGCGCTGGAAATCACTGCATTGGGCAACCAATACACTCCTGTTTGCGATGTCTTGGATGAAAAGGCATTTGTGAACGGCCTTGTCGGCCTTATGGCCACCGGTGGTTCAACGAACCTTGTGTTGCACCTGCCAGCGATGGCACGTGCGGCTGGCATCATCCTTGATCTGCAGGACTTTAGTGACTTGTCAGATGTAACCCCGCTCATGGCGAAGGTTTATCCAAACGGGCTGGCAGATGTGAACCACTTCCATGCTGCTGGCGGTCTTGGGTTTATGATTGGTGAGCTGCTGAACGCTGGCTTGTTGCATGATGACGTGAAAACAGTCGCGGGTGACGGGCTGCATTTGTATACGCAAGAACCCAAATTGACAGATGGTAGGATCACCTACTCCGCTGGTGCCGGCAAATCGCTGAACGAAAAAATTCTGCGCCCCGCAAGCGACCCATTCCAGCCCGAAGGTGGGTTGAAGCAACTTGTCGGCAACCTAGGCCGTGGTGTGATCAAAGCCTCTGCCGTCGCAAAAGAGCGCCACATCGTCGAAGCCCCTGCCCGTGTGTTCCACACCCAAGAGGCCGTTAAAGACGCGTTCAAAGCTGGCGAGTTTACCGAAGACACAATCATCGTGGTTCGGTTCCAAGGGCCAAAATCGAACGGCATGCCTGAATTGCATGGCCTGACACCAACGCTTGCCGTGTTGCAAGACCGCGGATTGAAGGTGGCGCTGGTCACTGACGGTCGTATGTCTGGCGCGTCCGGCAAGGTGCCGTCAGCAATTCACCTATCGCCCGAGGCCGCCGATAACGGCCCAATCAGCCTGATACAAGATGGCGACATCGTGCGCCTAGACGCCACAAAAGGCACCATTGATGTCTTGGGCGTGGATCTGACCACGCGCAGCCCCGCAATTGCTGACCTGACTGGCAACGGCAATGGCGTCGGACGTGAATTGTTCGAAGTGTTCCGCCGCAACGTGGGTCTTTCATCTGAAGGCGCCGCAGTGGTTGTCTAGCTGACACATATTTCCCATAAGCATCCCGACGCGGCGTCAACGACGCCGCGCTGCACCAAATAACCGATGAAAGTCTGGAACATGACCCCACAAGAAGCCTCTGCCGCCGCCGCCAAAGTCTGCCTGCTTGCCCCTGTTGTACCTGTCTTGGTAATTGATGACGCCAGCACAGCAGCCGATTTGGCGCGGGCGCTTGTCGCTGGCGGCCTACCTGCCCTTGAAGTCACATTGCGCACACCTGCCGCTTTGGACGCGATCCGCGAGATGGCGTCAGTGCCCGGCGGTGTTGTTGGCGCTGGCACATTGCTGACGCCAAAAGACGTTGAAGCGGCCAAAGAAGCCGGTGCAACATTCGGCGTATCACCCGGCGCAACCGACCGACTGCTAGACGCTTGCGAAGCCAATGACCTGCCGTTGTTGCCCGGTATTGCGACTGCGTCCGAGGCGATGCGCCTACTGGAACGCGGCTATAGCGTGCAAAAATTCTTTCCCGCCGAAGCAAACGGCGGCGCGCCTGCACTTAAGGCGATCGGTGCTCCGATCCCACAAGTCAAGTTCTGCCCGACTGGCGGCGTGAGCCTGAAAAATGCGAACGATTACCTAAGCCTAAGCAACACTCTTTGTGTTGGTGGATCTTGGGTTGCGCCCAAAGATATGGTCCAAGCGGGCGATTGGGCTGGCATCACAGCGCTTGCCCGCGAAGCATCACAGCTCCAAGCCAGCTGATTATTCAGGAACGCGCGCTCGCCTACCGCCACGGCGTTTGGGCGGGCGCACATCGGCCAATGCTGCAGATAGTGTAACGATCATCGGATGGTCCTGCGGCATATCGCTATAAGTCACGAGATGCGATCTGATCGCCGCCTTCGCGTCAACATCAGCCCCAATTCCCATCGCCCATTCTAAAAAGATTGTCCGGCACTCTTCGGTGGAAATGCCATCAATCCGGAAAGATTCACGGATCAGGCCAGTCGGGTCGATTGGATCACGCGTCATCTGCTGCCCCCAACATCCGGCTAATCACGGCATCCGCCGCTGCGGCCTGCGCGTGCAACTGGTCAGACAGCTCTGCCAGATCACTGCAATCTGTTTCACGCAAAATCAAACGCTTGGCCCCTTCACCAACTTCATCAGGGCGCAGTGGCCCACCCGTTAACAAACGAGCAACCGCTTGTAAGCGCCACATAAGCCGCGCCGCGTCGTTTACCGCCTGCGCGTCAGCGGCACTCACCCAGCCGTCTGCGACACCGGCCTCTAATTGCGCGTCCAATTCACGTGCCGACGACCCAGCACGCAAACATGCCGTCTGTGCGAACAGTTCGATATCCTGCAAGCGACCGGGGCCAATCTTGGCATCCCAATCACCTTGCGAAGGTTTTGCAGCCGCAATCCGGCGGCGCATGTCTGCGACATCGGTAAGTACGGTTTCACCTTTGCCCTTTTCGGCCAAGACGGCAATGCGGACGTTTTCTATCTCGTCCGCCAGCTCTGGATTACCAGCCATCACGCGCGCGCGCGTCAGCGCCAGATGTTCCCACGTCCAGGCTTGGTTGCGCTGATAATCTGTAAACGCCTCAAACGAGGTTGCGACCGGCCCCTGCCTGCCAGACGGGCGCAACCGCATATCCACCTCGTACAAACGCCCCTCTGACATGGGCGCCGAAAGCGCGGTTACCAATGCTTGGGTCAATCGCGCGTAATATGGACGGGTCGCAAGCGGACGACGCCCATCCGATGCCTCAATCCCTTGGGCATCATAAACCATAATCAAGTCGAGATCCGATTCCGCGTTCAACCGCCCAGCCCCAAGCGACCCCATGCCAAGAACCACGCCTCCGCGCCCCGGCATCGCCCCGTGTTTTTTGGTAAATTCGTCAACGATGACTGGCCATAGCCCCGCAACAACCGCACCAGCCAGATCAGCATATTGGCTACCCGCCACCTCTGCGCTGATCAAACCGCGCAGCAAATGTACACCAACGCGGAAATGCCATTCCTTTGCCCAACGGCGCGCAGCGATAAGTTGGGTTTCGTAATCGTCGAGAGCATCCAAAGTGGCGGTCAGGTCAGCCTGCAAACCATCCTTGCCCGGCCAAGGGTCAAAGAACGCGCCGCCGATCACGGCGTCAAATACGCCAGAGTTACGCGATAGGTATTGCGACAGTTCTGGCGCGGTCGCAGCGATATCCACGATCAATTGGGTTAGTTGAGGATTTGCCTCGAACAGTGAAAACAACTGCACACCAGCAGGAAGCCCAGACAAGAAACCATCGAACTGGACCAAAGCCTCGTCCGGCTTTGCGGCCTCTTGCAATCGGGCCAAAATTTCAGGCTTGAGCCGTTCAAAAATCTCGTTGGCGCGGGATGACCGGAAAGCCGGGTAATTGCGCCAACGCGCAACAATATCCGCTCCCCAATCGCTGACCTGGCTTGGCGCTGCATCGGGTGCAAAGAAGCCTTCGGTTAATGCGTGGACCTCTTCGATACGATCTGAAATTTCGGACCGTAGCGCATCTACTTCCGTTCCCATGAATGCAGCAAGGCGTTCGAAACCTTCAGCATCATTTGGCAAGTGATGGGTCTGCGCGTCATTGATCATCTGCAATCGATGCTCAACTTCGCGATGATATTTATAATGATCGTATAGTGTTACAGCATCATCTTCAGGCAGCCAATTAGCTGCCGACAGCCTATTCAGCCCGTCCCGTGTTCCGCGCACGCGCAGTGACGGGTCACGCCCACCTGCAATCAGTTGGCGCGTTTGCGTAAAGAACTCGATCTCGCGGATACCGCCGCGCCCTAACTTCATATTGTGCCCTTCAAGCACAAGTTTTCCGTGCAGTCCTTTGTGGTCACGGATCTTTAGACGCATATCATGGGCGTCTTGGATCGCGGCGAAATCCAAATGCTTGCGCCAGACAAATGGGCGCAGTGTATCTAAGAATCTACCACCGGCGTCGACATCGCCCGCGCAAGCGCGCGCCTTGATATAGGCGGCACGCTCCCATGTCCGGCCCACACTTTCATAGTAACGTTCGGCGGCTTCCATCGATAGACAAACCGGGGTCGCTGACGCATCGGGCCGCAAGCGCAGATCGGTCCGAAACACATACCCGCCCCCACGAACATCTGACAGCATCGCAGCCATTCGTCGTGTCACCCGGATAAAGCTGGCACGGATTTCGTGATAGTCGTCGGGATCAAATCGGGTTTCATCGAACAGGCAAATCAGATCAATATCGGACGAATAGTTCAATTCGCCCGCGCCCATTTTTCCCATGGCCAATGCGAACATCCCACCAGCTTGCGCCGGATCACCGTCACTAGGGAGCTTACCGCGCGTGACTTCGGCCTCGACCAATCGGACCAAAGCCGCTTGCACTGCAGCATCCGCGAAATCGGTTAATACTTGCGTCACCACCTCAAGCGGCCAGACACCGCCAAGGTCAGCCAAAGCTGTGATCAGCGCGATGCGCCGTTTGCATTGACGTAGATGCGCGGGCAGCGCGTCCAAACTTACATCAGGAAGCTCTACCAGAATTGCATCAACGGCACCTTCCGGTTCATGCAACGCGGGAACGATCCATTCCGCCTCGGCCTGTAACAGCCCCGCCAAATAAGGGCTGCACCCTGCCGTACCTTCAATCAAAGGCACCAAAGCCGGCGGCAAATCCGACAAATAAGTAAGCGCATCTTGCCCCCGATCAACATCATAGGGGCGCGGACAACGGGTGAGACGATCAACAAAAGACATATGTCACAGTTACCTTGCGCAGCGGTCTGGTCAATCAGAACCCGCACGCTAGAGTGACCCAAAAAGGACATGAAGATCATGAGCAAAAGCCTGAAACGCGTCATTCGTGCGCTGCATGACTCCGGTTTGGATATTACCCCGCTTGAAATGGGAACTGAGACACGTACCGCGCAACAAGCCGCTGATGCTGCTGACTGCCACGTCGATCAAATCGCCAAATCTGTGATTTTTGCTGGGGAAACCTCGGGACAGGCAATTTTGTTTATCACAGCAGGCAGCAACAAGGTGGACGCGGCAAAGGCGAGCGTCGTTGCGGGCGAGGCCTTGGGCAAGGCAGACGCTGCGATGATCCGGGCGCAAACTGGCTTTGCCATCGGTGGCGTTGCACCTGTTGGGCATCTGAACCAGATCCGCGCGTTTATGGACCCAAGACTATCTGAATTTGGCGAAATCTGGGGGGCTGCCGGGACGCCTCGTCATATTTTTCCGATCGCGCCAGAGCGTTTATTAGAAATTTCCAACGCGCAGGTAGCTGATTTTACGATGTAAAATGCATTAATGTAAAAAACATTTACATAAACTCTTGAAGTTCACACTTCGGGTTCCGATATCAAGTCATGTGAAAGGCATTCACATAACCTAACTGATACTCAAAGGAGCCCACTATGAACACCGCCACAACCCAGTCGCCGATGGGACAAACCCATCACCTTGGGTTTTTCGCCCGTGCCGAAGCCTGGCTAGATGAGCGTGGCAAAGGCGCCTGGATCGCTGCAATGGTTCTGGGCTTCATCTTTGTCTGGCCGATTGGCCTCGCCCTTCTTGCCTATATGATCTGGAGCAAACGCATGTTTAACAAATCTTGCAGTCACAAATCCCACCGTCGCCACATGCGCAATTCCAGCGGCAACAGCGCATTTGACGCCTATAAATATGAAACGCTGCGTCGGCTTGAAGAAGAACAAGACAATTTCGAAGCCTTCTTGAAACGTCTGCGCGAAGCCAAAGACAAGGCCGAGTTTGATCAGTTCATGAACGAACGCGCCAAGGCGACCGACGACGACGCACTACCCGAGCCAGCCAACTAATTTGTTGGCAAACAGGCGACCCTAACATTTAGGGTCGCCTGCCCCTTCATTAAAACCCAGAGCATTCCCATGACAGATTCTCCTTATTATCCCACCTCAGACGCGTTTTCTGGCGTCACGTTAAAGCGCGGCATCGCGTGGCTATTTGATATGGTCATCATCGGCGTGATTTGCGTGCTTGTGCTTCCCTTTACCGCTTTTACTGGCGTCTTCTTCTTTCCAGCCCTGATGTTGCTGATCGGATTTCTTTATCGTTGGTTCACAATCGCAAACGGGTCGGCGACGTGGGGCATGCGCATGGTCGGTATCACGCTACGCGATCACTATGGTCGCCCGCTGTCATCCGGCACGGCATTTGCACATACATTCGGCTATTCGGTCAGCGTTTGTATTGCGCCACTTCAGCTTATTTCAGTGATCCTGATGTTGGTTTCGCGCGAATCCAGAGGGTTGACTGACTATCTGCTCGGCACGTATGCAATGAACCGTTACGCTTAGCGTCGTCCGCTATAATCGTTTTCGCCTGCCCAAAAGTGTTGTTGCCAAATAGGAAACAAGGGCTTGGCCTATCGAAAATGGATTGTTAAGCTTTCTTGACATATTACCCGGATGACCTCATGCGCCACACGCTTCCCATTGCACCGCAGTTCTATGTGACTGCACCGCAGCCCTGCCCTTACCTTGAGGGCCGGATGGAAAGGAAGCTGTTCACTGCATTGCAAGGCGATACCGCGACAAAGCTAAACGATTCCCTTTCAAAACAAGGGTTTCGTCGATCACAGAACGTGCTTTACCGTCCGTCTTGCGCGGAATGTTCGGCCTGTATGTCTGCGCGGATTGACGTGTCAAAGTTCAACCCAACACGGAGTCAACGTCGCGTCAGCAAACGCGGCGCACATCTGGACCGTCGCGCAACGTCGCCTTGGGCAACCGAAGAACAATACGATCTGTTTCGTGAGTACCTAGATGGTCGTCACGCAACCGGTGGCATGGCGGACATGGATATGTTCGAATTTGCCGCCATGGTCGAAGAAACGCCGATCCGATCACGCCTTATCGAATATTCGCATGACCGCAAGCTACAGGCTGTGTGTCTAACCGATATTTTGGATGACGGGTTATCAATGGTTTATTCCTTCTTCGACCCTGCGCTCGAGAAGCTATCGCTTGGCACCTACATCATCCTTGATCACATCGATATCGCCCGCGAACTTGAATTGCCCTATGTCTATTTGGGCTATTGGGTGCCCGGTAGTCGCAAGATGGATTACAAAGCCAAGTTCGAAGGGCTAGAGATTTACAAGGGCGGCGAATGGACACCATTGGGCGACCCAGAACGTTACAGTTCAGATGTGCATCCGCTGTCAAATGATCCTATCGCGGAACAGGTTGCACAGATTAAGCTACCTGACGGACGCATCTAAAATTCAACCAGACAACGAAAAAGGCGCGCGCAGTTTCCTGCACGCGCCCTTCTTTTGTTTGTTCTCGATTACTTCAGCAGGTTTGGCACGATTGTCACAACGCTTGGCACCAATGCCAGTAGGACCAGCGCACCGACCTGAATAGCGATGAATGGCATCACACCACGGTAGATTTGGCCCGTTGTAATCGACTTGGGTGCAACACCACGCAGATAGAACAGTGCAAACCCAAACGGTGGCGTCAAGAACGATGTCTGCAGGTTCACCGCAATCATGATCGTGACCCATTTTGGATCAAATGTACCGCCATAGATGACTGGCCCAACGATTGGGATCACGATGTAGATGATCTCAAGGAAGTCCAAGACGAACCCCAAGATGAACAGAACGAACATGACCAGCAGAAACACCTGCCATTCGTTATCAAACGACCGCAAGAACTGCTGGATATAGTGTTCGCCACCGAATGAGATCAGTACGAGGTTCAACAGTTGCGACCCGATCAGGATCGTAAACACCATCGACGTGACCTTGGCGGTTTCGCGCACGACCGGCGATAGAACCCCACCCGAAAGCAGAACCCAGCAAGACCACCCCAGACCAAACATGGCGTAAAGGAATGAAACGAACGCCACGAGATAAGCAATGCGATTTTCGAACAGCACGACCTCTTGGCCCATACGCATGTCAAAGTTCACACCAACCAGCAACATCAGCGCAATAGCACCGGTAGTCTGCAGAACGATCCGGCCAGACAGACCTTGATCTTGACGCTTACGATACGCGGCAAGCAATAGCGCACCGCCTGCCCCCAAGGCCGCAGCCGGGGTCGGGTTCGTGATCCCACCAAGGATGGAGCCGAGAACCGCCACGATCAGAACCAGCGGTGGGAAGACCACGCGCAGGATCTCATTCGCAGAAAGATACTTGATCGCGACACGCATCCCAAAGAAGGCGACCAAGAGCGGCAATGCGATAATCACCGTCGTGACGCCAGGTGAGGTCAGCGGCGAAATGAACGCAAGGTCAGCAAGCAACAACAGCACGACCCCAGCGACGCCAATCAGCAATGGACGTGCGTCCTTGCTTGGTGCGACACCACGCGCAATGGCGAGCGTCAGAGCAAGGAACATCGTGGTGATCCCAATGCCTGTACCAATTGGTGCAGCATTTGCAACGCGCTCTGCTGTGATCGTTGCGCGCTCTTCGTCGCTCAGCGCGCGCGCCTCGGCAACGCCCCCAGCTTCGTCAATTGCAGCTTGTTCAGATAGCGCGGTATTCCATGCCTCTTCACCATGCAGATCAAGCATCGCTGCTGCACAGTCATCGCTGACATTTGTGCGCAAGGATGCTGTTTGCCCGGCATCGGTAAAGCTATCAACGATAATCGTTTGATTGCCTAGCAAACCAGTTTGGCCAAGCCCGATGGTCAAACCAATGATCCCAACAGGCACAGCGAGGAACCAAGTAAAGGCCTCATTACGGGTGACAGTTTCACCTGTGCCGCCAGTTTCGAATTGAACAGCAGGCGCTTTGGATGGGTTCAGCAACGCAAAGACAAAAGCGTATCCTGCATAAAGCACCGCCAGCATGATCCCCGGAAGCATCGCCGCTTGGAACAATGTGCCGACGGATACAACAGCGGGTTCGCCCAGATATGTCAGCGCATCAGAACAACCCGCAAGCTGCGCACGTTCTTCTTGGGCGGCTGAATAAAGGTCACCAGCAAGCGTGCCCAACAGAACGATAACAATGGACGGTGGAATGATCTGCCCCAGCGTACCGGACGCCGCAATCACACCTGTCGATAGTTCGGGCGAATACCCGTTCTTCAACATGGTCGGCAGCGCCAGCAAGCCCATGGTTACAACTGTTGCGCCCACAATACCGGTGGAAGCAGCAAGGAATGCGCCAACGATCACGATGGACACAGCCAAACCGCCGGGCAACGGGCCGAATACTTTGGCCATTGTTGTCAGCAGTTCGTCCGCGATCCGCGACCGCTCTAGCACGATCCCCATCATGACGAACATCACAACAGCAAGCAGTGTTTCGATCGACTGACCAGCCAGAACACGTTCGTTCATGCGGTTCACAAGGAAACCAACGTTACGATCAAGAGCTTGTTCCCAACCGTTGGGGAACAACACATGTTCATATCGCGGCAATTCGGGGTATCGGAACACTGATACCGCGTCCGGCCGCACACCTTCGGCGATCAGAGCGGCGTATTCCGCAGAGTTTGTATCAATCGCGGCATGGATCAACAGACCAGAGCTATCAAGAGCGGCGATAATTCCGAATGAAATAACGGCAGAACCACTAATCGCAAAAGCGACAGGAAAGCCCGACAAAATCCCAGCAAACAACGTCAAAAAGACGATGATGATGCCGATTTCTACGCCATCTAAACCTAAAAGCATATCTCGCGCCCTACCTTAGTGAATTTCTGCGACAAGTTCAGCGGTCGCATCGCCGATGACATCACGGTCAAGATATTTACCTTCGCTTTGCGGGCCTTCCTTCAGCTCTAGGTAAGAGCGATAGAAGAACGCAACCGCCTGCAACATCACCATGAATGTGAAGGTAACCAGCAGGATTTTGAACAAGTAATAGTAGTCGAAACCGTTTGGTGAGAAGCCGGTAAACTCCACGTTCCAGCGCAGCGCACGCGCCTTGTTCACCAAACGATCAAGGCTATCGGACGCCGAGGGGTTTGGTACCACTAGATGCCGCCATAAGAAGAACCAGCCGTAAAGCCACGTTAGGATGGCCGCTGGGATCATAAACAGTAGAGAGCCCACCATATCGATAATCCGCTTGGTGCGGAAACTGACCGCAGAATACACAAGATCAACGCGGACGTGGCCGCCTTGGACGAATGTATAGCTCGCGCACATGCAGACGATCATCGCGTTATATAGCTTGAGCTCTTCTGACCACCAGCTGACGTCCTTGGCAAAGTTCACGCCAAAGCCGATGCCGATTTCCGACACCGCAAAGATGCGCTGCATAAAGATGATGACGATCTGCTGCAGGACCATCAGCAACCCTGCCCAAGCAAAAAAGCGGCCGACCTTGTTTGCGATGCCTTCTAGCACGCGCACGCAGCCCCACATGAATTGGTTGTTCATAAAGCCAAAGATGCTGACGATCATGAAAATGACAAATACGACAAAGAACAATTCGACCGAGGCGCCGTAGTAGATAAAGCGCATGAGCGCCTGTTTGACCTCAAGATCGTCCATTGCTGCATTGGTAAAGGGAACCCACGACAACCACTGGCCGGGATGCGTCACTGCGTAGCCAAAATTGTAAAATGCTTCGATTAGGTTGGCAAAGAACCAACCAATGGGGTTACCCCCCCATGCTTCGACCAGGCCCATGTCCCAATCCCCCTGTCGCGATAATTTTTTGATAGGTGCTTCCCTTGCACCCTTATGCATGAGGGCCCCTATGCAAAACGCATCGGGCCCTCACGTTAGATAGTCACGTTAAGTGAATGGGCCTTAGCCCATTACACGGTCACGCTGGGCGCGATAAGCACCTTCAGATTTCTGGATCCAGCCAGAAGACGCAGCCATAGATGCGTTGTAGCTTGCACGCAGACGGTCATAGATGTCGTCGCCAGCATACTGGTCCAGTGTTTCTTTCGCAGCTGAACCCATAGCATCCCAAACTGTGTCAGGGAATTCCAGAACCTTAACACCGCCAGCTTGTAGACGCTGAAGTGCTGCACCGTTGTTGTTCATGAACTGTGCAAGGTTCCACTGGTGAGCTTCGCCAGAAGCGATTTCGATGATCTTCTGGTGCTCTGGGCTTAGGCTTTCGAACACGTCAAGGTTCGTCGCAAGCGACAGACCAGCGCCCGGCTCGTGCATACCAGCGGTGTAGTAGAACTTGGTGATTTCTTGGAAACCAGCTTTTTCATCTGCCCATGGGCCGATCCACTCTGTTCCGTCGATCGCGCCGGAAGCCAGTGCTTGGTACACTTCTGCGCCTGGCAGGTTTTGTACGGATGCACCCATTTTACCGAGAGCCTGACCACCCAGACCTGGCATGCGGAACTTCAGACCTTGGAAATCCTCTGGACCAGTGATCTCTTTTGAGAACCAACCACCAGCCTGTGGGCCAGTGTTACCAGCAAGGAAGGATTTCAGACCAAAGATCTGGCCGAGTTCGTCGTGGAAGCCCTGACCTTCGCCTTGGTAGTACCAGTTCGCCAGTTCTTGTGGCGTCATGCCGAAAGGTACGGATGTGAAGTATGCATAACCAGGGTGCTGGTTAACAAAGTAGTAGTCCGCGCCGTGGTACATGTCTGCCTGACCTGAAGTCACAGCATCAAATACTTCAAACGCACCAACGAGTTCGCCAGCGGCCTTAAGGTCGATTGTCAGCGAACCGCCAGACATTGCAGTGATCGTATCAGCAGCACGTTGTGCAGCATCGTGCACACCTGCCAGACCACGTCCCCACGTCGTCACAAGCGTCAGCGTGCGGTTGCCCTGCGCATATGCTGGTGCAGCAAGCGCTGTCGCAGCAGCGGCCGTACCGCCAAGTGCAGAGTTCTTTAGAAATGAACGGCGATCCATGAAATTTCCTCCCAGATATTATTCTTCCACCCCAAACACAGGCAAAAGCAGATCGTTTTTCGTTCAGGCAGGTTATCGTGTGATTTGGTCAGCGAAAATACGTAGTTCTACGTAGAAAGAACATTTTTGTTACATTTCTTGACCAATATCGCACGATTATTAGGCGAAAACGCAAAGTTAAGCACACCAACTGCGACAGTCTAGGGGTTTGATTCGGCGCGATTCCCAGCTAACGATCCAGTTATGACGGGATGGTTTTCGCAACTTCGCGATAGGGTAAGTATGAGCTACGGCCAAAAGATCTTTCTTTTGGCGACGGTCCCGCTTGTGCTTGCTGTTTTTCTGATTTCATTGGTGGTCGCCACTCAGTCACGCCAGCTTGCTGAACGCGAAATTCAGGCACTTGAGGAACAGTTGATCGCAACAAAGCGTGCAGAACTTCAGAACTACCTGTCAATTGCGCGTACCGCCGTAGTGAACACCTATGGCCGTGCCGCCCCTGATGATGAGGCCGCCAAACTGGCCGTCACCCAAGAACTGTCTTCGATGCTTTATGGGCAAGACGGTTATTTCTTTGTGTTTGATTATGACGGGAACAACCTTGTCGCGCCGCGCCAAACGGATTTAATCGGACGGAATTGGCTGGGACTTACGGATCCGAACGGCACAGAGATCACAGATGCGCTGATCCGGATCGCGCGTACGGGTGGCGGATACCACAGCTTTATCTGGACCAAACCGTCAACCGGTGAACAGGCGCGCATGATCACCTATGTAAATGGCTTTCAGGATTGGCGTTGGGTAATCGGCACGGGCATATTTATCGACGATGTACTTGAGAACGTTGCGGCCTCTCGTGCCGAAGTTCAGGCACGCATTACGCGCACTTCATTCTATATCGTCGCGATTGCGATCGTCGCACTAATAGGCGTGTTTCTAACGGGGATGTTCTTGAACTTGCGCGAAAGGCGGCTGGCGGATGCTAAGCTAAAGGAACTGACCCAGCGCATTATCGACACCCAAGAAGAAGAACGCGGCCGCGTTGCCCGCGAATTACACGATGGGATCAGTCAGATGTTGGTCGGGGTGCGCTATGCACTGGAACTGACCCGCCGCAAGTTAGGTGAAAACAGCAGCGACAGCCTGAACAAAGGTATAGACGGGCTTGGCCAAACGATCCAAGAGGTGCGCCGCATCAGCCGTGACCTGCGCCCGGGGGTTTTGGATGACCTTGGGCTTGGTCCTGCCCTTCAGGCGCTGACCGATGATTTTCGAACCCGGACCGGGATTGAAACCGAATTTGAGACTGTCGTCTTCCGCAATCGCTTAGACCAAGAAGCACGGATCGCGCTTTATAGGATCGCCCAAGAGGCGCTGACAAATATCGAACGACACGCACATGCCACCCATGTGCACATGACACTCAAGGGACATCGATCTGGCGCTATGCTGCGTGTGTCTGATAATGGTGTCGGCATGACGTGGCCGCAACCAGGACGGCGTGGAACGCATGGCCTTGGGCTGCGCAATATGCAAGAACGCATCGAACAGATCGGTGGCACACTGCGCATTACTGCATCGCGCAGCGCTCCGACCGGAACCACCATCGAGGCGCAGGTACCGCTGACCCACCTGCTGAGCCCAACAAAGACGCCAAAGGAACACGCATGACGATCCGCATTCTGATCGTGGATGATCACCCAATGGTCACCGAAGGCATTCAGGCCATTCTAGAAAGCTATGACGACATCGAAGTCGTCGGAGCGTTGAACAACGGCCAAGACGCCGTCGATCAGGTCGTGGATTTGGCACCGGATGTGATCTTGCTTGATCTGAATATGCCGGGTCTTTCGGGCTTAAACGCGACCGAATTCATCCTTGAAAAACGACCAGACACGCGGATCGTGATTCTGTCCATGCACGACAGCCCAGAATACATTTCGACAGCACTAAGCCACGGCGCGCGCGGTTATATCCTGAAAGATGTGCCAACCGATGCGATCCGAACCGCAATTGATACCGTGATGTCAGGTGAACAGTATCTTTGCACCGGTGCCAAAGGATCGCTGCAGCCAAAAATCAGCGACGGCCGCGAGACGCTAACCAGCCGCGAACAAACGATCCTGCTTGAACTGGCCCAAGGCAAGTCCAACAAAGAAGTCGCAAACACGCTGAATATCTCTGTGCGTACCGTCGAAACACACCGTAACAACATCAAATGCAAACTCGGCATCAGTTCCACCGCTGGGTTAACGCGCTATGCGATGGAGCACGGCGTCTTACAGGGGACTGGCATTTAACTACCGGTCGCGCGACGCAACTTTACGCAGCTTTTCAGTCATTTCCGCGACCTCGGCCTCTGTGAACTTGCTGTGTACCCTGTCAGTGCTGGCCGGATTGTTCACCAGACCAAGCTTAGGGCGGTCACGGTAGGCATTCTTCGGGCGGATCGGTCGCGGTGCAAAACCGCCCCCACAGGTTGGGCATACATTATGCAAAACTGTCTCGACACAATGTGCGCAATAGGTGCATTCATAAGTGCAAATTCTTGCGTCCCCTGCATTCGGAGGCAGATCTTTATCACACCACTCGCAGTTTGGTCTTAGTTCTAGCATCTAATGTCTCAGCGACTAAAAATTACGAAATCCAGATAATTTGCCGCGCCTCTTAAGAGCAAGGCGCGGCTTTTTTGGTTAGTTCTCAACTGTCGCTTTGATACCCTCGCGAACGATCTCGAACCATTCCCCGGACAAGCGCAACTCTTCCAAGCCAGCGTTGATGATCTCCATATAGGCGTCACCGTTCGGATTGTTCTTCGAAACGAACACATGCAGCGTCTGCTTAGATGTCAGCGCCGGGATATCGACAATCATGTCTGTCATACCTGCGTTGGTCGAATCTTCCTCTGCCGGCAAAGCGTCATAAGTCACGACATCAACGGCACCGTCACGAAGCAATTCCCAACATGCGGCCTGCGTCGGTGGTTGGGTCAGCTCGATATTAGGCGAAACTAATGCCTCGCCCTCTAGGTCGAACGTGAACCATGCATCAGGCCGGCAAAGGCGCGCGCCGAACAGATCCGAATAGCTGGTTGCAGCGGCATAAGGGCTTCCCGCGAGCGTGTAATAGCCAACAAGCGCGTCATAAAACGGCTCTGAGTGGTTGAAATCCGTGCAGCGATAGGCATTTGGCGCAGACAGATTTGCGACCTTCGTGCAGTCGGGCTTGAACCACGGAAATGCCATGTCGATCGCACCGGATGGTAGCAAAACACCAAGATGCGAGTTCCAGTCGTTCACGAACAGAATATTAAATTCTTGATCTGGGTTTCCCAACTCCATTGACCGGCGCACCATCTGTGTAAATAGGCCCCCGCCCGGTAGTGCTTCGTCGGTAAACGGCGCATACCCACTTGACGTCACGAACCGCAGGGCGCGATCCAAGCTTTCGGGTTGTAGGGTCGGTGCAGCCGTTGCGGCCGGAGCAGCGGCGGTCGTGGTCGTGCTTGGCAATGAACCATCTGCGCAAGGAATCTTGAGCACCTGCCCAACCTCAAGCACATTTGGGCTGCTCAGCACATCAGTATTGGCATTAAACAGCACCTGATAGCCGCCACGGACATCTGCGCGCCCAGCAACCTGACTAAGAGTATCGCCCTTCACAACCGTATAAGTTGAACATTGTTCTTGTGCCTGAACCTGTCCGGCTGCGGCCATCATTATTCCGACACTTGTTGCAAACACAGCAGCAAGGCTCGTAGAGGAAAACAACTTTACTCGTGATAAGGCCAACTTAGTGGCTTGGGTTCTAGCATTCGACATCTGTCGTCCCTTTCGCTTATCATTTCGTCGTGAAGCCACTATTTCACAGAACCTGAAAATGTCTTACGAAAAAATACCTATCTGAAATGCAATCCGAAGCTGTGCGTCAAATCAAATTGCTACGCATTTGAAACGCACTAATAATTTATCATTACCGGCTTGCGCATCGGGCCGATCCCAGACCACTTTGTAGCTGACATAGAATTCAAATCAGAAATCGGAGCCAACCATGACCGACACAGCTAGTTATGTTCCCCCCAAAGTATGGACATGGGACGCAAAGAACGGTGGTGAATTTGCAAGCATCAACCGACCCATCGCAGGATCCACACACGAAAAAGAATTGCCGGTCGGCGATCATCCGCTTCAGCTTTACTCTCTCGCGACCCCAAATGGCGTCAAAGTCACCGTCATGCTTGAAGAACTGCTGGCTGCCGGACATGACGCCGAATATGACGCGTGGCTGATCAAGATTGGCGATGGCGACCAATTTGGCAGTGGGTTTGTCGAAGTGAACCCAAACTCGAAAATTCCGGCCCTGATGGATCACGGCACCGGAAGCCGGGTTTTTGAAAGCGGCGCGATCCTTTTGTATCTCGCCGAAAAATTCGGGGCCTTCTTGCCTACTGATCCAGCTGCGCGGACCGAAGCAATGAACTGGCTCTTTTGGTTACAAGGCTCGGCCCCCTACTTGGGCGGCGGATTTGGTCACTTCTATGCCTACGCACCTGAAAAGTTCGAATACCCCATCAACCGCTTCGCGATGGAAGCAAAGCGCCAACTTGATGTGTTGGACCGTCAGCTGGCTGATAACCGCTACCTGTCTGGGGATGATTATACGATTGCCGATATGGCGACTGCGCCATGGTATGGCCGAATGGTCAAAGGTGATGCCTATGATGCGGGCGAATTCCTTGATGTCGGTATTTATAAAAACGTTATCCGTTGGGCAGATGAAGTCATGTCGCGCCCCGCATTTATACGTGGCGCAAAAGTGAACCGCACTTTTGGCGCGCCGGAAGACCAGCTTCATGAACGTCATGATGCCAGCGATTTCGACACCAAAACACAAGATAAAATCGGTGGCGAAAGCTAACCTACCGACATGCAGTCAGCGCTATGCCGTGGCGCTGATTGCTTCACTAAAACGCAGCGCGATTGGCAGGACTTGAAAGAAAGTTCCAAAATCACGCGCTCAAACGACATTTTCTCCAAACGGACGGTTGACCCTCAGAATTGCCAACACTATTGTCACCGCACACGAGAGGAACCCCGATGAACAACGTCGTACTCATTCTAAGATACACGCGCATGGGCCGGTAACGGTAAGACCATAACGATCCCATGCGCCCCCGACACAATCGGGGGTTTTTTTGTGACAAATGATACACTAGCGGATAGGACGCGAGAACAATGACAAAAGCCATGACGGGCGCAAAAATGGTAGTACAGGCTCTGATCGATCAGGGTGTGGAAGTCGTCTTTGGATATCCCGGTGGCGCCGTCCTACCGATCTATGACGAGATTTTTCAGCAAAACAGCATCACGCATGTTTTGGTACGCCACGAACAAGGCGCGGTTCACGCAGCCGAAGGTTACGCACGTTCCACAGGCAAACCCGGCGTTGCACTAGTAACATCTGGTCCCGGCGCCACGAACGCGGTGACCGGTCTGACAGATGCCCTGTTGGACAGCATTCCATTGATCGTTCTGACGGGTCAGGTTCCGACATTCATGATCGGGTCAGATGCGTTCCAAGAGGCCGACACCGTTGGCATCACCCGCCCCTGCACCAAACATAACTGGCTGGTGAAAGAAACCGACAAGCTGGCCGCGACCCTGCACGAGGCGTTCCACGTTGCCACATCTGGTCGTCCCGGCCCGGTTCTGATCGACATCCCCAAAGATGTTCAGTTCGCAACAGGCGCCTATACGCAGGCCAAACAGGTCGAGACCCACTATAACCCGCAGGTTAAGGGCGATCTGGATGCGATTACTGAACTGGCGAAAGCCATGGAAACAGCGAAACGCCCCGTGTTCTACACAGGTGGCGGCGTTATCAACTCTGGTCCGGCTGCATCGCAGTTGCTGCGTGAACTGGTTGCTGCGACTGGTTTCCCAATCACATCCACGCTGATGGGTTTAGGTGCATATCCTGCATCTGGCGACAGCTGGATCGGTATGCTGGGCATGCACGGTCTTTATGAGGCCAACATGGCCATGCACGATTGCGACCTGATGATTAACATCGGCGCGCGTTTTGATGACCGGATTACCGGGCGTCTGGATGCATTCAGCCCCAACTCAAAAAAGGCGCATATCGATATCGATGCGTCTTCGATCAACAAGGTTATTCACGTTGATATCCCAATTCTGGGCGACGTTGCCCATGTGCTTGAGGATCTGCTGAACGTCTGGAAAGCCCGCGGTCGCAAAACCAACAAAGAAGGCCTGTCCAAGTGGTGGGATCAGATCAACGAATGGCGCAACGTGAAATGCTTGGACTTCAAGCAAGACGGCAAGATCATCAAGCCGCAGTACGCCCTGCAACGTCTTGAAGAATTGACCAAAAAGCACGATCGCTACATCACGACAGAAGTGGGTCAGCACCAGATGTGGGCCGCACAATACCTTGGCTTTGAAGACCCCAACCGTTGGATGACTTCGGGTGGTCTGGGCACAATGGGTTATGGTTTCCCCGCCTCTATCGGCGTGCAAATGGCGCACCCAGATGCCTTGGTCATCAACGTCGCGGGTGAGGCATCATGGCTGATGAACATGCAAGAACTGGGTACTGCAATGCAGTACAAGCTGCCCGTCAAACAGTTCATCTTGAACAACGAACGTCTGGGCATGGTGCGTCAATGGCAAGAGCTGCTGCATGGCGAGCGGTATTCATCCAGCTGGTCAGAGTCCCTGCCCGATTTCGTGAAATTGGCCGAAGCCTTTGGCGCGAAAGGCATTCAATGTCACGATCCTGATGCGCTGGATGACGCGATCATGGAAATGATCACGTATGACGGCCCTGTCCTATTCGATTGTTTGGTCGAAAAACACGAAAACTGCTTCCCGATGATCCCATCGGGTAAGGCACATAACGAAATGCTGTTGGGGGATGACTCGACCGAGGGCGCCATCCAAGGTGCTGGCGAGGCTTTGGTCTAAATCTCACTGGCCCGGCCAATAGGCCGGGCAGCCCCCGACCCTCCCCGCGGGAGGGGGCTTCACCCCCACCCAAGGTCAGGGGCCGCACTTTGCCCTGACCGTCAAAGATCAAAACAAGGCACATCACATGTCCGCACTAAAAATCAAAAAAGGCGCTACAAGCCACTCTGCTTATAACCTACGCCCCAACTATTCTGACACGATTGAACAGCATACGTTGGCTGTTCTCGTTGAAAACGAACCCGGTGTTCTCGCACGGGTGATCGGGTTGTTTTCGGGACGGGGTTACAACATTGACAGTTTGACCGTGGCCGAGGTCGATCATTTGGGTCACCGGTCACGCATTACGATTGTTACATCCGGCACGCCACAGATCATCGAACAGATCAAAGCCCAGTTGGGTCGCATCGTTGATGTTCACAAAGTAAATGACCTGACCGTCGAAGGCCCATCTGTCGAACGCGAGTTGGCGCTATTCAAGGTATCTGGCAAAGGCGAGAACCGGATCGAAGCCGTTCGTCTTGCTGACATCTTCCGCGCAAACGTGGTCGATAGCACGCTAGAATCATTTATCTTTGAAATCACCGGCACGCCGGAGAAGATCGATGCGTTTGCGGAATTGATGCAGCCTTTGGGCTTGCAGGAAATCGCCCGGACAGGTGTCGCAGCGCTTTCGCGTGGGGCTGTATAAATAGAACGCGCCGGATCAGCCCCCTGATCCGGCGCAATTTCTTTTAGCTTGGCAGAAGACCAGCTTCTTGCCCTGTGGCAATCTCGTCGGCGTCCAGAAGGCCGTCACCAGATGCATCCATTGCTTCAAAATCAGCTTCTGTCAGGTCAGGCAGAACAGCTGTCAGCTCTGGGTAGCTGTACATTCCATCACCATTGATATCGATTGCTGCGTCCTGCGCGAAAGCAGGAACAGCAAGCGTCATCACGATAGCAGCTGGTGCCAGAAGTGTTTTAACATGGGTCATTTTCGTTCTCCATTAAGGACATTACGAAGGTCTTGTTGCCTTCGCCATAACACATGGTCGTCCTTTGCATCGCTTACCATGCCCATTAGAAAAGCAAAGCGAAAACGGCGAAGCCCCGCCAAAACCGGAAACAAAGAATGCAATAATGCGCTTATGTTTCCGCATTCGGCACAATTTAGCCGAAAAGCACTCTCATTTCAGATATAGATGGCAATGCTTGGCCGACCCAGCCCAATGCCGCGATTGTGATCGAAGAACCACTTGAGAAAGTTGACGTTTACCCCCTTGCCCCGAACACGTGCAAGGGACACTCTGGGGCGGAAACACGACAGGAAAACCGACATGGCACCGCGCAAAATCATCATCGACACTGACCCCGGCCAAGACGACGCGGTTGCGATCCTTTTGGCGCTCGCGTCGCCTGAAGAAATAGACGTTTTGGGGATCACCGCGGTGGCGGGCAATGTCCCCTTGGCACTGACTGAAAAGAACACACGGATCGTGTGTGAACTGGCAGGCAAGCCTGACACGTTGGTTTTCGCTGGCTGCACAGCACCGATGCACCGCAAATTGGTAACTGCTGAACATGTCCATGGCAAAACCGGGCTGGATGGTCCACAGCTGGACGACCCCAAGATGCCGCTCCAAGCACAGCATGGCGTTGACTTCATTATTGAAACGCTACGCGCTGAACCCGAAGGCACCGTTACGCTGTGTCCGATTGGTCCGCTTACCAATATCGCGACGGCCTTTGAAAAAGCGCCAGACATCATTCCACGGATCCAAGACATCGTGCTGATGGGGGGTGCTTATTTCGAAGTGGGCAATATTACCCCAGCGGCCGAATTCAACATCTACGTCGATCCAGAAGCCGCCAAAATCGTCTTTGATTCTGGTGTGCCATTGGTAGTCATGCCCCTTGATGTGACCCATAAGGCGCTCACGACAAAGGCTCATATCGAAGCCTTCCGTACGATGGGCACAAGGGTTGGCGATATGGTCGCCGCTTGGACTGATTTCTTTGAACGGTTTGATATGGAAAAATACGGGTCCGAAGGCGCACCACTACATGACCCCTGCACGATCGCCTATCTTATTGATCCGACACTCTTTACAGGCCGCAAAATCAACGTCGAAATTGAAACAGAATCCGAACTTACCCTTGGCATGACCGTCGCCGATTGGTGGGGCGTGACAGATCGCGAACCAAATGCGCTGTTCATCGGCGATTTGGATAGTGATAGGTTCTACGCCCTACTGGCTGATAGATTGGCGCGGCTGTGAAAATCCCGTTCGACAATAGTTATGTAAAGCTACCTGCGCAGATGTATGCGGCGCAGCGTCCGACGCCTGTGCAATCCCCCACATTGATCTCATTTAACCAGCCTCTGGCCGAGCTGTTGGGATTGTCGGGTGATCCTGACGTCGCTGTCTTTGCCGGCAATGAAATACCCGAAGGCGCATCCCCTATTGCGCAGGCCTATTCGGGTCATCAGTTTGGCAACTGGAACCCCCAGCTGGGCGATGGCCGCGCTGTCCTTTTGGGTGAGGTTGTGGACAAAGATGGCATACGCCGCGACATCCAACTTAAGGGATCGGGTCAAACACCGTTCTCGCGGCGCGGTGATGGGCGTGCTTGGCTTGGGCCAGTGTTGCGCGAGTACCTAGTGTCAGAGGCAATGCATGCGATGGGTGTTCCGACGACCCGCGCGCTGGCCGCCGTGACGACAGGCGAAGACGTATACCGCGAAGAAGTCCTTCCTGGCGCGGTGTTAACACGCGTCGCCCAAAGCCATATTCGCGTCGGCACGTTTCAATACTTTGCCGCACGTCAGGATATCCAAGCGCTGGAAGCTCTGACAGACCACGTTATCGCGCGCCACTACCCAACGGCGACTGGACCTGCTGAACTGCTGGATCAGGTCATAGAACGCTACGCGCATCTGATTGCAAAATGGATGGGGCTTGGGTTTATCCACGGCGTGATGAACACAGACAACGTGTCCATCGCGGGTGAGACGATTGATTATGGCCCTTGCGCCTTTATCGACGGTTTTCATCCTGATCAGGTCTTTAGCGCGATCGACCAACAGGGTCGCTATGCCTATTCAAACCAGCCGGGTATTGGCGCGTGGAATATGGCGCAATTTGCTACTGCACTGATCCCGCTGATGCCAGATCAAGACGAGGCGATTGAACAATTCAGCGCAGCAGTGAACGGCTTTCCCGATATATATATCAAGGCTTGGAAGGGCGTGTTTGCAGCAAAACTGGGCATTGATGAACTGCACGAAGACGACACCGCGCTTATCAAAGACCTATTAAACACGATGGCGACTGATGGCGCTGATTTCACCAATGTCTTTGCTAACTTAGCCGAGCAAAACGTCCGCGATCAGTTTTTAGACAGAGATGCCTTTGACGCATGGAAAATACGCTGGGAGGCCCGCAAATCGCCTAACGCCGCTGAGATCATGGCGGCCGCGAACCCTCAAGTCATTCCGCGCAACCATCAAGTCGAGGCCGTGATCCAAGCCGGACGCGAAGGTGACTTTGCGCTGTTTCACGACATGTTGGCCGCGGTGACACAGCCCTACGCCGCGCTGACTGATACGACCGAAAAATTCGCACGCGCGCCTACGCTGAATGAACGGGTGACGCGGACGTTTTGCGGGACCTAGTGGGTCGGTTGATCAGGACAATTCCGATTGCGACCAAAACCAAAGCGCCGATCAGATTTGGCCCCACGGTTTCACCCAACAGCAACCAACCCAGCCCAACGCTCAACACTGGCGAAAGAAAGCTAAACGATGCCACGCCAGAGGCCGGATAGATCGACGGAAGCCAGAGCCAAAGAATAAATCCGGCGCTGACCACGACGACAATCTGGAAGGCCAATCCTGCAAGATGAATGGGCCCCAATTCACGGACAAACGGCCCAAAGAAGAACGCCGCAATCAGAAGGATTGGGGCTGACACCCCTACTTACCAAAACAACTGTATTTCGGGGCGCACCCGTGACAGCGGTGACGCCTTTGCAAGCATGGCGCAAATTGCCCAGCCTAAAGCGCCACCAAGGGCGGCAAGATCACCCCAAATGCTTCCTGCGCCTGAATTCCTGCTGAGCATCGCCCACGCAACCCCTGACATCGCAAAGGCCAACCCGACCGCTTTGACGGGCGTGATTTTGTCATTTGGCATGACCCAATGTGCAATAATCGCAAGCCACACTGGCATCGAATAAAAGATGACTGCTGAACGCCCAACAGTTGTGAGATCAAGTGCCACAAATAGGCATAAAAACTGGAAACCAAAGAATACGCCCGCGGCAAACCCAGCCAAACGCGTTCCCGGTTCAAATCGCAATGGGATGCCGCGCCAACGCAGGTACATCCAAATGCAAACAACTGCACCGGCTGAACGTAGCCCCGCGAAAAACACGGGCTGCAACCCACCGTTGGTGACCTTGATGACGACCTGATTGAAAGCCAAGAAAAAGGCAAAGCCTGTCAACGCAACTGCGCCGAACGTATCGATCTGAGATTTGCGTTCCATAGGCGCGGCTGATTCCGATACCAGCGCTAAGTCAAGACGTTAGCTAGGTCCAAGCATCCAATTCCCGTCGGGCCAGAACGCGTGGAATACAAAGGCGAACATGACGTCATGGGCAACATCTTCGCCTAGGTTGTTTCGAACACGAATATTCCCAACATCCCGCCCCTGCCCCAAAGAGCCTGCATCCAAGGCAGATGCTTGCCCTGCCTCCCAACTGATGGTGATATCGGATTCTTGAACTACCCCTTCAGTGGCGATCCTGCTAAGCGGCCAAGCGCTATCGCCGACGCGGACGACCCGTGCAAGTGCGGGAATGTCATGAGGAGGAAATTCACCAGAGTATAAGAACGGCCGATAAGAACTGTCATAGCTGACATATGGGTTACTCCCATAGGCGCGGGAATAGTCAGGCTGCGCCACTACCAGTCCGTCAGGATTACGAGCGGTGAACTTTTCCCAACTTTCCATCCAGCTTGGCAAGCTCTGAAGCTCTGTCCCGGTCAGTTCACCGACGATAGCCTCGCCGATTGCTTGCTGCCACCAGCTTTCAGTTTCGCGGTCGTACATGATCATGTCTGAGTTGCGCAGTTTTCCTGATACTCCAAAGCTCAGAACGCCCTCAGCCGTACGTCGATCGAAAACAATCCCAGAATTGCATAGCGGGCAAAAGGTCACCGCAATCGGGATGTCGCCGACTTGGTCATTTACGATTTCGTGCCATATCAAATAGCGGATCGGATAGGCGCGCGGCGTTTCACCCGGAATTTCAACGGTGATAACTGGTTCGAGAGAGCTAAAATTATTGCCTTCATTCGCGAGAACAAAGCTGGGGGCATCTATCGCGGGAATACCGTCTTTGGACGGGCCACCAGACAGCACCTCGACCCAACTATTCACACTTGTGTTGTTGAAATCAGTATTCGGCCATTCGTTCGCCCAGAATTCAGGACCGGCAGCGGAACTATGCCCTGCGAATAATAATACTGCGATTAGTCGAAAAAAGTGCATTCTGGTCCTCCCGTTTCAAGGGTGACCGAAGCGGCGTTGTGGAACTAGCCCCCTCGCGTAGATGTGAGGGGGCCAGAGATTTGATTATTCGGTCACGCGTACCGCAGTCATGACATCAGGTTTGCCAATAACCGCACCATTTTGTCCTGCGCCACGTTTGATCGCGTCGACAATCTCCATGCCCTCAGTCACTTCACCCACAACGGTGTACTGACCGTTCAAAAAATACCCGGGTTCAAACATGATGAAGAACTGGCTGCTAGCGGAGTCAGGGTTTTGCGCACGTGCCATTCCCACGATGCCGCGCTCGAAAGGAAGATCCGAGAACTCAGATTTTAGCGAACCCAACTCGGAACCGCCAGTACCGGCCAGCGACAGATCGCTACCCAGTAAACCGTTTTGCACGTCGCCGGTCTGCGCCATGAAACCATCGATAACGCGATGGAATACCACCCCATCATACTCTCCGGCTTCAGCGATCGCCGTGATTTGGGCCGTGTGCAGTGGCGCAACATCTTCGAAAAGGTCGATGACGATTGTACCGTTGGCTTCGCCTTCGACATCAATCTCCAGACCCGCGCTGAATGCAGGCGTGGCCATCACGGCTAATAGGGCTGCGACCTTATACATCGGCAGCAACTTTTACACTGATCATGCGATCTGGGTTCATTGGCGGCTCGCCTTTGACGATCGCATCAACGTGTTCCATGCCGGAAACAACCTGACCGTAAACAGTATACTGGCCGTTCAGGAAGTCGTTGTCTTTAAAGTTGATAAAGAACTGGCTGTTAGCCGAGTTCGGGTTTGCAGAACGCGCAGCGCCCAAAGAACCACGTGCGTGCGGGATTTTTGAGAACTCAGCAGGTAGGTCAGGCAAGTCAGAGCCGCCAGTACCCGCGCGATTGAGGTTAAAGTTGTTTTCCATGTTCCCGTTCGCCACGTCGCCAGTCTGCGCCATGAAGCCGTCGATCACACGGTGGAATGCAACGTTGTCGTAAGAACCTGCGCGCGCCAGTTCTTTCATACGCGCCGTGTGGGCCGGAGCCACATCAGGCAGCAGTTCGATAACAACGTCACCACCTTTGAGAGTCATGATGATAGTGTTTTCTGGATCTTTAATATCGGCCATTTTGGGCTCCTCTTTTCTGTATTGGGCAAAGACATATGTGCCCAAGCGCAAAATGCCAAGCACGTCTAGTTGACGCGGGCGCGTGATTACCGCAACAAAGCGCTGAACCCCGCCCTAAAGGAACAGCAAATGACTTGGAAAACTCTGGACGATATGGATTTTGCCGGTAAGCGCGCATTGGTGCGTGTGGATATCAACGTGCCTGTCGAAAACGGCGTGGTCACGGATACAAGCCGGATCGAACGCATCGCAGCAACCGTCGATGACATCCAAGCCAAGGGCGGCAAAGTAATCCTAATGGCGCACTTTGGGCGCCCACAGGGCCAAGTCGTCCCTGAAATGTCGCTTGAGATCATTGCCCCAACGGTGTCCGATGTTTTGGGCCTGCCCGTGACATTTGTGAATGGCGACTATGCGGATGCCGTCGCAGAGATGGAAGAAGGCGACGTGTTGTTGCTTGAAAACCTGCGTTTCAATCCGGGCGAAGAAAAGAACGACGAAGGTTTCGCAAAACGTCTTGCCAGCCTCGCTGACATCTACGTGAACGATGCGTTTTCAGCCGCGCACCGCGCACATGCCAGCACCGAAGCAATCGCGCGCCTCCTGCCCGCTTGCGCCGGTCGTTTGATGGCCGAAGAATTGGGCGCGCTGGAAAAGGCGCTTGGTTCCCCAGAACGCCCGGTTGTTGCTGTTGTTGGCGGCGCAAAAGTTTCAACCAAGCTCGACCTGCTAGGCAATCTAGTTGGTAAAGTTGATCACCTTGTGATTGGTGGAGGCATGGCGAACACATTCCTTGCTGCGCAAGGCATCAACGTAGGCAAATCACTGTGTGAACATGATTTGGCCGACACCGCGCGCGAAATTTTGTCAAAGGCCGAATCTGCCGGATGCGAAATCATTCTGCCACGTGACATCGTGATTGCACGCGAATTCAAAGCCAACGCTGCAAACGAAACAATTCCCGCGACCGAATGCCCTGACGACGCGATGATCTTTGACGCTGGCCCCGAAACCGTTGCCTATATCAACGGCGTTGTCGATGGCGCCAAAACGCTCATCATGAACGGACCGCTAGGTGTGTTCGAACTCGAGCCATTCCATGCTGGCACTTTTGCAATTCTGAATGAGATCGCCGCCCAAACCAAAGCAGGCAAATTGGTATCGGTCGGCGGCGGCGGCGACACAGTCGCAGCGATCAACGCATCGGGCCACGGCGATGACTTCACCTATATCTCCACCGCCGGCGGAGCCTTCCTAGAATGGATGGAAGGCAAAGAACTGCCCGGCGTTGCTGCTTTAGGTTAGCATATCGAAAGAGGCCACCTCAATGGTGGCCTCAATTAACTATTTATTTGGTGAAGTGGTATGATTGAGCTCACACAGATCGCATGTTCAGATCCGCTCAAGATGCAATTTTTCAAAGGAATATCGGACAACCTTGTTGTCGTTTTTAGTGGTGTCGGGGGCAACCACCGAGAACACCCGCCCATTGAATTTTTTACTGCGGCAACACAAGATCGCAGGAACAATGTTTTGTTCATCAGTGATCGGAGCCGCAGTTGGTTAAACTATCCTGGCTTGGATGCCGAGATCGTAGGCAAAATACGTTCAGCCATAGCTGAAAATGGCATTTCGAACCTTTCGATGCTTGGCAATTCGATGGGTGCGTCAATGGCACTGCTGTTGGCACCAAAATTACCAACCAACACTGTCATCGCCCTCACCCCACAATATTCTGTCCACCCCGATATCGTACCAGAAGAGACACGCTGGTTACGTTTTCGAAATAGGATAAAAGATTACAAATACCCCGAAATCAAAATACAGCCAAAGCAGAATGAGAACATCTATATTGTGCATGGAAGCTCATTCGGCGAACTGATCCATGCCCGCAAGTTTTCTGAAATCGCAGGTATAAGACATTTTATTCTTCCCGGCGAAGGCCACAGCTTTGCGTCTGCACTAAAGCAGCGCAATGTTCTTTCTCCGTTAGTATCTGCCGCAATCACTGGTCGCCCATTCTTGTTCCGCAAGATCATTGAAAAGTCTGGCGGAATGTGGAGCACTAAATACTGGTCTATCGACGATCGAGAGTAGCGACAAACAACTCTGTAATTTTCTTGAAATCAAACAGACTGATCTCAAACGTTTGGGCCGCCTAGCTAGAATAACTTGGACCTATGAATTCCTGCAAAATTGGTGTTCATTCCAGGCATTCTTTTGCAAACTTGAGATTGTTAACGCAAACATCCTGAGTGTTAGCGCAACCGTTATTGTGCTGTGTTTTCTTGCTGTTAAAGCCGCTAATAGCGAACTGCATAAAAGGATGCCACGTCATGAAAACCACGAAAGCCGTCCAACGAATTCTCGCCAATTACGAAGGTGAAACACCCGGTGTCAAAGCCAACCTTGCGCGTATTATGATGGCAGGGAAACTGGGCGGAACAGGTAAGATGATCATCCTTCCAGTTGATCAGGGTTTTGAACACGGGCCCGCCCGTTCATTTGCCCCGAACCCGGCGGCTTACGATCCACACTACCACTATCAGTTGGCGATTGATGCGGGGCTAAACGCCTATGCCGCGCCGCTTGGTATGCTAGAGGCAGGTGCTGACACCTTTGCTGGGCAAATCCCAACTATTCTCAAAGTGAACTCAGCCAATTCACTTATCCCTGCTGCCGCTCCAAAGACACAAGCAATCACCGCTTCGGTTGACGATGCACTGCGCCTTGGCGCGTCGGCGATCGGATTTACAGTTTATCCTGGGTCGTCTGCAGCTTTGGACATGTTCGGTGATATTGCAGAAATGCGCCGCGAAGCAGCAGCCAAGGGCATCGCAACTGTGATCTGGTCCTACCCACGTGGTGAGGCGCTGGATAAAGACGGCGAAACCGCGATTGATATTGCTGCCTACGCCGCGCAAATCGCGGCGCTATTGGGTGCGCATATCATCAAGATAAAACTCTCGACTGATCATCTGTCCCTGCCCGAAGCCAAGAAAGTCTACGAGGCCGAAGGAATCGACATTGCCACCCAAGCGGCACGCGTGAAGCATTGTGTCGAAAGCGCCTTGGGCGGTCGCCGCCTGATGGTCTTTTCTGGCGGTGCGGCCAAAGGTGCTGATGCGGTCTATGACGACGCCCGCGCAATTCGTGATGGTGGCGGCAATGGTTCGATCATCGGGCGCAACTCGTTCCAGCGCGATCGCGACGATGCGCTCGCCATGCTTGGCAAGCTGATGGATATCTACCGCGGCAAGGCGTAAAGCCGCTAAAAATATGTGATTATCCCCTATTTATGGAAAATAGGGGATTCACATTCCGAATCATCTGTGCGATTCTAGCTTCAGTTACCCGCAAGAGGTGACATTTGAGGCAAGCACATGTTCCGACGTAACCGCCCCCCGATGGGCACCCTTTTGTATTTCCTAGGCGCGTTAATGCTTGGGCTGTATTTCACCTTTGCCGCTGTGCAAGGGGATTACGGTCTATTCAAACGTATTGAGATCCAAGCGGAGGGCGTCGCGCTGGAACAGGAACTGGCAATCCTTCAGGCGGAGGTGGGGCGCATGGAAAACCTCACCTCGCGCCTGTCGGACAACTACCTTGATCTTGACCTACTCGACCAACAAGCCCGTGACGTACTGGGGCTAATTCGGGCGGATGAAGTCGTTATTCGGTAGTATTTGCATCATCCCAAAAGCCCGCTGTGCGGGACATTGCTGAAGTTAGCTAGAAAAGTTGAACGGCTGCTTCTGTTAAATGCTCAGAACAAGCGGGCAGTGATCTGAAACCTCTGGATCGTAAACCACATCAAACTTCCGCACGACGTCGGCATCACTGATCATCATATAATCGGCGAAGCTGCCCGGCTTTTTGTAATGAGAGTTTCGGGTGCTGGTGAACCCGCGTCCTGTCACCAGTTCAGAAAAACCTGCGTCGGCTAAAATCCGAAGCGTTTCGCTATCTGGCTCGACGTTGAAATCACCACAAATCACTCGCACGTCTTCTACCGTCGATACTTGCCGGGAAATATCAAGCAAGCTCTGCGCCTGCTCCGCACGTTCGGGTGTATCCATTTTTCCATTTAGATCGCGCAAGCCATGCATATGAGTAACGCTAACGGAACGATTGGAATTGTAGTCGTAAACGCACACGCCATGCGCGCTACGGGATCGAGGGTGCTCACCATAGCCAACTGGAGAGAAAGTCTTGTGGACGAAACCCTGAACCTGACCAATGACCGGAACGGATTTTTGGACGAATGTAGCCAACCCCCACTGCGACGGGATGGATAGATCATCATCCCACAAAACGCCTTGCGCGGCTGGACAAAAAATAGCGACATGATCTGGCAACGCTCGGGATACATCGCGGAAGAAATTTGCACGTTGCGGTAAGATATGGTCGCCATCACGATACGTCAGCCAGTCTTTGTCGGAGGCTGGGGTATGTACGACCTCTTGCAAGCATAGGATTTCAGGAGCTGCCGTTTGGATGTAGGTCAGCAGGTTTTCGTAAAGTTTTCCTCCCCAACCGTTTAAACACATAATGTCCATAGAACTCACCTATCACTATCCAAACCTCACATTCGCTGCATTACAGAAATACTGCAAGATGGGCTCTTAGTCGCCGTTCGCTGCAGTTCGGCCAAACGATATATAGCAGTGCAGCCTACGCAAAACTTCGTAATATCGAAACTTCACATCCCCTATCGCACCCCCTTCACTTTACCCCTCGTAATCCGCGCACACTTCCTTTATAATATAGTTTAACATTAAACTATATTGCAAAAACGCTGGAGGAGCACCCATGCCGCCCAAAAAGGCCGCCGCGAAACCAAACGTCTCAGCCGAGGAATTGCTGGGTCATTACCGTGAAATGTTGCTGATCCGTCGATTTGAGGAAAAAGCAGGCCAACTGTACGGCATGGGCCTGATTGGCGGTTTCTGCCACCTTTATATCGGACAAGAAGCCGTTGTTGTTGGCCTAGAGGCTGCAGCGGAAGAAGGCGACAAACGCGTCACATCTTACCGCGACCACGGCCACATGTTGGCTTGCGGCATGGACCCCAAGGGCATCATGGCTGAGCTGACCGGCCGCGAAGGCGGGTTTTCCAAAGGTAAGGGCGGCTCTATGCATATGTTCTCGAAAGAGAAGCATTTCTATGGCGGCCACGGCATTGTTGGCGCGCAGGTGCCTCTGGGTGCTGGTCTTGCGTTTTCTGACAAATACAAAGGCAATGACCGCGTGACCTTTACCTATTTTGGTGATGGCGCTGCGAACCAAGGTCAGGTTTATGAAACATACAACATGGCTGAACTTTGGGATCTCCCTGTTGTGTTCGTGATCGAAAATAACGGTTACGCGATGGGTACATCTGTTGTGCGCTCAACCAAGTCCCCATCGCTTTGGGAACGCGGCGCGGCCTACGGTATCGAAGGCGAAGAAGTTGACGGTATGGATGTTCTGGCTGTGAAAGCCGCCGGTGAACGTGCTGTTGCGCACTGCCGTGCCGGGAAAGGCCCATATATCCTAGAGGTCAAAACATATCGCTACCGTGGTCACTCTATGTCCGACCCAGCGAAATACCGGACCCGTGAAGAAGTCCAGAAAATGCGTGATGAGCGTGACCCGATTGAACAGGTCCGTGACATGCTGCTGACAGGCAAACACGCAACCGAAGATGACCTGAAGGCCATCGACAAAGAGATCAAAGCGATCGTCAACGACGCTGCTGAGTTCTCAAAAGAAAGCCCAGAGCCAGCATTGGAAGAGCTTTGGACAGACATTTACGCAGAAGTGGAGGCGTAAGCCATGGCAACCGAAATTCTCATGCCCGCCCTTTCCCCAACAATGGAAGAAGGCACGCTTGCCAAGTGGCTCGTCAAAGAGGGTGACACTGTTTCATCCGGCGACATCATGGCCGAAATCGAAACCGACAAAGCCACGATGGAATTCGAGGCCGTTGACGAAGGTATCGTTGGCAAGATCGTCGTCGCTGAAGGCACCGAAGGTGTCAAAGTGAACGACGTCATCGCGATCTTGGTTGAAGAAGGCGAAGCCGTTCCAGAAGCAGGTGCCGCACCTGCCCCCGCTGCGGCACCCGCTGCTGCTACACCACAGGCCGCACCAGCCGTTGCTGCGGCACCAGCGGCCCCGGTTGCAGATGCGACCCCTGATTGGCCTGCTGATGTTGAAGTCAAATCCACCACCGTTCGCGAAGCCCTTCGTGATGCGATGGCCGAAGAAATGCGTCGCGACGAAGACGTGTTCTTGATGGGTGAAGAGGTTGCCGAATACCAAGGTGCCTATAAAATTTCCCAAGGTCTGCTGGATGAATTTGGCGCGAAACGTGTGATTGATACGCCGATCACCGAACACGGTTTTGCTGGTATCGCAACTGGTGCGGCCTTTGGTGGACTAAAGCCAATCGTCGAGTTCATGACGTTTAACTTTGCTATGCAAGCCATTGACCACATTATCAACTCTGCAGCCAAGACGCTGTATATGTCTGGCGGTCAAATGGGTGCGCCGATGGTGTTCCGTGGTCCAAACGGTGCAGCGGCACGCGTGGGTGCACAGCACAGCCAAGACTACGCAGCTTGGTACATGCAGATTCCAGGTCTTAAGGTCGTGATGCCTTACTCTGCGGCGGATGCTAAAGGTCTGATGAAGACTGCGATCCGTGACCCCAACCCGGTGATCTTCCTTGAGAACGAAATCATGTACGGCAAGTCATTCGATGTTCCTGTCATGGATGATTTCACCATTCCATTCGGCAAGGCCAAGATCGAACGCGCTGGTGACGATGTAACCATCGTGTCCTTCGGCATTGGCATGACCTACGCTTTGGCAGCAGCAGAAAAGCTGGCCGAAGAAGGCATCAACGCCGAGGTCATCAACCTTCGTACATTACGCCCGATGGACACCGAAACCATCCTTGCATCAGTCCGCAAGACCAACCGCTGCGTCACCGTCGAAGAAGGCTGGCCGCAGGGTTCAGTCGGCGGCTATATCAGCGGCGTTATCATGCAAGAGGCGTTCGATTATCTTGATGCCCCTGTCATCACTTGCACAGGCAAGGACGTTCCAATGCCATATGCAGCTAACCTTGAAAAACACGCTTTGCTGACCGCCGACGAAGTCGTCGACGCCTGCAAAAAAGTGACCTACCGCTAAGGAGACAACGCGATGCCTACAGAAATCCTGATGCCCGCCCTGTCCCCCACGATGGAGGAAGGCACATTGGCCAAATGGCACGTCAAAGAGGGCGACACTGTCTCCTCTGGTGACATCATGGCCGAGATCGAAACTGACAAAGCCACGATGGAATTCGAAGCCGTCGACGAAGGTGTGATGGGCAAAATCCTGATCGCCGAAGGTACCGAAGGTGTGAAGGTCAACGATGTGATTGCAATTTTGCTGGAAGACGGCGAAAGCGCAGATGACATTTCCGCGACGCCTACGGCAGCACCGACTGAGCAGCCTGCCGCGACTGCAGAGGCGGCCCCCGCTGGGGGCTCCGATAAGGTCGCCGCACCTGCCCCAGCTGCACCAGTCAAAGATGGTAACCGCGTGTTTGCCACGCCTTTGGCCCGTCGCATCGCTGCGGACAAAGGTCTTGATCTGGCTGCAATCACCGGTTCCGGCCCACATGGTCGTATCGTGAAAGCAGATGTTGAAAACGCGACCGCTGCACCGAAAGCTGCTGCTGCGCCCGCAGCTGCCAAGGCTGACGCGCCTGCTGCTACATTGGCGGCGGGTCCGTCAACGGGTGCGGTTCTAAAAACATATGCGGATCGTCCATTCGAAGAAGTCAAACTGGACGGTATGCGTAAAACCATTGCTGCCCGCCTGACCGAAGCGAAACAGTCGGTGCCGCATTTCTATCTGCGCCGTGACATCAACCTTGATGCCCTGCTGAAATTCCGTAGCCAGTTGAACAAACAGCTTGAACCACGTGGCGTGAAGCTGTCGGTCAACGACTTTATCATCAAAGCCTGCGCGCTTGCACTACAGCAAGTCCCCGAGGCTAACGCTGTTTGGGCTGGTGACCGCACGCTGAAGTTCGAAAAGTCAGACGTCGCCGTTGCTGTGGCTATTGATGGAGGTTTGTTCACCCCTGTCTTGAAGGACTCTGACAGCAAATCCCTGTCTGCCCTTTCAAGCGAGATGAAAGATCTGGCCAACCGGGCGCGCGATCGCAAGCTTGCGCCGCATGAATATCAAGGCGGTTCGTTCGCGATTTCCAACCTTGGTATGTTCGGCATCGACAACTTTGACGCAATCATCAACCCGCCACACTCGGCCATTCTGGCGGTTGGCGCGGGCGTCAAGAAACCGATCGTCGGAGCGGATGGCGAGCTGACAGTTGGTACCATCATGTCCAGCACTTTGTCAGTCGATCACCGTGTGATTGACGGCGTTCTGGGTGCAAACCTTCTGAACGCGATCAAGGACAACCTTGAGAACCCAATGACAATGCTTGCTTAAGCACATAAGAATTACCGAACGGCCGGCCCTTGAAAATTGGGCCGGCCGTTTTTGTTTCACGATTAGCCTAACACTAGCGACGCATGGACTTGGGCCCCGGCCCATGCTCCGTCACCGACAGCCAGCGATACAGAATGCGGAACGCGTGCCACGTCGCCACATGCGTATGCCCCCGGAATGCTCGTGGCCTTGCCACTGTCAGTTTCGATCATAGTACCAAAGCCCGTTTCAACAATTGCACAGCCAAGGCTTTGCGCAATCGGCGATGCAGGCGCATTAGTCGAGGCCGTGAATAGGCCCGCAAATGATAGGGTTCGCCCGTTCTGTAAAACCACGTCGGCCGCACCCGCCAATCGCGTGATTGGAACGGTTTCGATCTCGACTCCACGCGCGATTAGCTGGTCGCTTGTTTCTTGATCCAATGTCAGCGCATCGTTCAACAGGAATGTGACATCGCCCCATTCAGGGATCAACCGCGCCTGATGCACCGACATTGGCCCGGTTGCAATCACGCCGATCCGGCCTTTGTTCAGCTCATATCCATGGCAATACGGGCAGTGGAACACGTGGCGTCCCCACCGTTCGGGCAAGCCTTCTATTTCGGGTAGTTTATCTGAAACGCCCGTTGCAAAGATGATGCGGCGACCTTCGTGGGTATCGCCAGCATCAGTTGTCACGGAAAAGTTGTCCTTTTTACCTGTCGCGCGCAATGCCTTGCCCGTTACCCAAGTCAGCGTTGGGTATTTTTCGAGCTGAGCCTTAGAGGTCGCCGCAATTTCAGCCGGGTCGATACCGTCTTGGCTGACAAAGCCATGTGCATGTGTCGCGAAACGGTTGCGCCGTTCGCCTGCATCGATGATTAGCACTTTGCGATGGGCGCGCAAAAGCTGCAGGGCTGCTGCCATTCCGGCGTAGCTGCCCCCGATGACGATCACGTCATGGGTCATGATTTAATCCTTTTGTTGTCGGTATTCCGCGTGTCGCTGCGCAAAGTCAGCGGCAAGACTGGCCAAGGTAACTGTCTTAAACCGTTCGATTAAAAGCGCCTCTGCCTCGGCAAAGGCACCGTCGAGCGCACTGTTCACAGCTTGTTCGACCAAACAATCGGGGCTTTCATGCCGATTGCCGATCGCGAACACTGTCGGCTCGCCCAATGCTTCGTATAGATCGAAAAACGTTATTTTATTTAGATCTGCGGTAATACGCCAGCCGCCTGCGTGACCGCGTTCTGACGTGACAAGCCCCGCATTGCGCAAAAGCCCCATTGTGCGCCGGACAACAACGGGGTTGGTTTTCATACACATCGCAAGGATGTCGGACGTGACGGGTTTGTTTTGTTCGGCCATGTGAAGCAAAGCATGAAGGACCGAGGAAAGGCGACTATCTTTTTTCATGTAACTATCAATGTTACGACTCGTTCGAAATTGCAAGACACCTGCAAAAAAGAAAACGCCCGCCAGATGGCGAGCGTTCTATTCAGCAATCCCGGTGAACTAGGTTTAGTTCACACCGTCAAAGCGTTGGTCCATCGACATCGACGGCTGAGAGCACCCTGCCTCGCCCACGATCCGCGCAGGTACGCCAGCAACAGTTTTCATCGGTGGCACGTCTTCAAGAACCACGGAACCAGCGGCAACACGGCTGCAATGCCCGACCGTGATATTGCCCAACACTTTGGCGCCAGCACCAATGAGAACACCGTTTCCAATCTTAGGGTGGCGGTCGTCATCTTCCTTGCCGGTTCCACCAAGCGTAACGGAATGTAGCATAGAGACGTTATCCCCCACGACAGCCGTTTCACCGACGACTATGGAATGGGCGTGGTCAATCATGATCCCCTGCCCGATCTTCGCTGCGGGATGAATATCGACGCCGAAAAGTTCGCTCACCCGCATCTGTACGAAGTAAGCCAGATCGCGGCGACCTTGCAGCCAGAGCCAATGACCTAGGCGGTATGCCTGTACGGCCTGAAAGCCCTTAAAGAACATGAGCGGCTGCAAGAAACGGTGACACGCTGGGTCACGATCAAAGATTGCCACGATATCGGCGCGCGCGGCAGCCGTTAGCGAAGCGTCATCATCGTACGCTGCGTCGGCAATTTCGCGAATGATTTGCTCGGACATCTCAGGCGATGCGAGCTTCATCGACAGCCGATAAGCCAAAGCATCGTCAAAGCTGTTGTGATGCAGGATACAGGCATGAATCATCCCACCGATCAAAGGCTCTGCTTTGATAGCTTCTTCTGCCTCAGAACAAATGCGCTGCCAAACTGGATCAAGTTCGCGCAGTGAGGGTTTCAGATGTGCCATAGGGGTATCCTTTGCGTTTCAGACCCTTTGTGTAGATCATATAGGGTACTGTCGCCAAGAACAAAGCTGTGATTTTATGTATCACCGATCGCGATCGACCGACAATTCGGTCGCAAGAATTGCCATGCACCGCAAGTAATCTGGATCGCAAAAGGCATTTCGAGGCATCATTGCGTGTTTCTGTGCTGCCGACATGAGCGTCCCGTTTCCATACAGAGGATGCAGTTTTCCTGTCGTTTTTCGGTACTGTTCAGCAATTGACGCCTCTTGGTATAATTGAATGACCATCTGGTGCCGTGCGTGCACTGGCACGGCCAATAGCACCCGCACGGCGACTTCAAGGTCGGCCAGTTGGACCGGGCGCATGGTTACACCTGCATATCCACCCCCATGAATGGCCCAGCGCCGTATCGTGTTGATACCTGTGCCACCTCTATCCGGTAGGGCAATAGCCCGACCTCTGCGGCGCGAATACTGTCGCTATAGGACCAGACTGGCGTATCAACGGTTTCCTGACGCCGCACGATGCCGTCTTGCATCACGCGTATTTGGTAGGTCTCGTTTTCTTCGCCAAGCGGGATATCACCTTCGCCCCAAATATCCCCGTCGATCCGAGAGCTTCGAAACCATGAAAGCTCAATAGCGTCTGCCCCAAGTTTAGACCGTAGATGTGCCACCGGATAGGGTCGAAGCCCATTTCCTTTGAACGTGTGCAGCTCATAGCGATAGCTGGCGTCGGTCATTGGGCGCTTTGCAGGGCCGTAGCGGAAATGCCGAGGAAGACCGCGCAGCGCAGATGGAATGGTGATTTGCTTTGACGTGCCATCCATCACAACGACACGCGACCCGACAGGCCATTCGTCTGGCATCAGTCCACGACTACCCGCCTGCCCACGCAGCAAACCAGTCAGACGATATGTGCGCTCAGCGATAGGCACGGCTTGGCGGAACTGGATGATCTCCCATTTGTCGGGTGTCCCGTCACCAATCGCGATTGTATTCGCACCTGATAAAACGGCGGCATCGCTGGAAGAACTGAGTTCCCCGTTGATCAATGTCACCTCAAGCCCAGCTTGCCGATCCCAAATACCAATAGGCCCCTGCCTGACCACACCTGCTGTAAGACCAATCGTGGCCGAGCGATCCATCACGGTCTGCAAAGTGTAACCGCTATCCTCGGATGAGCCATAAAGGGCGATGCTACCCGGCCAAGGACGTCCTGCCGTGGCGACATAGGGCGCAGTGGGTTGTTCGTCGCCAGTCAGCATCGGCAAATCCATGAAGAGCGCCTCAACAGGGACTGGGCCAACATATGGCTGTAAAACGGGTCCGTCACCGTCAAATGTCTGGCCACGATAGGCTTCGGCGTCAATACGCGTGGCCTCGACCAATCGCAAACCGGCTTCTTCAACCCGGTCGACACGATAGCGACCACGATGATCTGCTGTATCCAGCGCAACCACATCACCTGCCCCAACCTGCATTTGCGACGGCGGCAAGGCAAAGCTGGCCTGATCTCGCGCAACCCGCGCCTCTTGAAGCCAGCGGGTTACCGTGTTGCGCCCCTCTGTCCGGGTCAGCGCAAGCGGGACTTCGGTCTTGTTTACCCCATAGGTTTGGGTATCTGGGTGTACTGCCTCTGCGGCAATGGCCTCGTAGTCGCCATCATTGTCGAGGTGAACCAGCTGAATACGCGCTGCAACTTCGGCGGCTGGACTGCGCGTCAGCGCTATTGATTGATCCTTTTCGGTATCAATGGCCAGATCATCATGTGAAAGCACGTGATCCGCGTGCCCAGCGCGGTTTTCAAAGACCAGAACACCATCGCGTTCCATCGCATCAAACCCATAGGCCATCATCAACGGCTGTAGCGCAGAGCGGCCAGAGCCGATGTTAGCGACGGCAAAACCCCGCACCACACCGTATAGCCGTGACACGTCATAGCGTGTCACCCCTGAGCGCTCACATATCTCGGCAACCACAGATGCCAATGCGCGGTTGCTCACCCGTCCATTCAACCAATGCCCACGCGCATAGTTATCTCCATCAGACCAGAGCGTCCGGTTGCCGGGAAAGAACGGATATGGTCGCGCATCCCATGCCCATACGTGCATACGGTTCGTATCGACCATAGGCGCCCCGTATGCCGTTGAGACTGGGTTGTTCGCATTGTCGCCGAAATACCCGTACACGGCACGCAAGTATTGCATCTGCATAAAGTCATCACGGTTCCCATTAGAGTAATGGGGCAATCGGGACTCTGATGATTTGGGATCAATGAACTTATTGGGTTGGTTCGCGCCCTTATCAATGGCCGCACAGCCGAATTCAGTGAACCAAATCGGTTTGCTTTCAGGGATCCACTCAGTTGGATTCTCCTCTCGGACCCCATCTATTCGGTTATGGTGCGGGTTAGACCACCAGCCTTGGAAATCCTTGTTGCGCCACACCCACGGCTCGCCTTCTCCATCAGTGATCGGCGTACGACGCTGGGCCTCGCGTGCCTCCGGTGTCGTGTAGTACCAATCGTACCCCTCTCCACCAGCCACGTTGGAACGCAAGTAACCCAAGTTATAAATAGATTGGGCTTCTATATCAGCGTGATCGTCCCCATCCCGCCAATCGGATAATGGCATGTAGTTATCGACCCCAATGAAATCGATATTAGGATCAGCCCACAGCGGGTCGAGATGGAATAGTTTGTCAGCAGTCCCTGCAGGTTGGTACCCATGGTATTCTGACCAATCCGCCGCATAGCTAATCTTACAGTCTGGCCCAAGGATCGCACGGACGTCAGCTGCCAGCTGGCGCAGAGCATCTACAGCAGGAAAACTGTTCCCGGCCCCACGGATTTGGGTCAGCGCACGCATCTCGGACCCGATACAGAATGCAGACACCCCTCCGGCTGCTGCACATAGGTGGGCATAATGAAGGATGAACCGGCGATATCCCCAATCAGCAGGGCCAATATAGCTAACGGTCGTTCCATCAACGCTGAAATCAGACGCAGTCGCATGCCCCATAAATGCCGACACCTCGGACACTGCCCCTGCGGTGCCATCAGTAGTGCCATCCATATATGGGGCAAGCGCAGTCGTGATGCGTCCACGCCATGGCAATGCAGGTTGCCCCGTGGTCCCCGTCCACGGATCGGTCAGAGTATTATCGCTTAGCTGCTCCATCAAAATGAACGGATAGAACACTGGCGAAAGTCCGCGAGATTTCATATCGCGCAGTGCCTCAACGACAGAAGCATCGGTTGGCGTCCCTCCATAAACCGGCGCACCATCTAGTTCGGGGACTTCCTCGGCTGTGGCACGAGTGACACCTGACACCGCCCAAGGCATCGCGTCCGCGTCGACTTGGCGCTGTTCTACCTTCGGCATGATCTGGCATTCACCACAGCGCAGGTCATCGCCAAACCAAGAGACCACCATAACGACGGACTGACAGGCCGGGACTTCGCCCTGCAACGCATCCATAGAGGCGCTAAAGTCGCTTTGCCCTAAGGGTGAATTCGTATTAACCGCGACCTGTTCACCGTATGACGGCGACATATAGACCTGCGACGTAGCCAGCCCGTATTCCCCCGTACCTGGGATCAGTGCGACACCCGTCACCAGATCACCCAGTTCTTCTTCACCGGCGCGCATGACTTCGAACGTCAGTTGCGGGATCCGGTTACCAAATTGCGCAAGGGGCATGTCTTCGAATACAACATAGGCTGTGCCTCGGTAGGCAGGAGTATTCTCAACCCCTTCGACTGCGGCGATCTTGGGATCGGGCTGTTGGTCCATCGCGCCTGTGTAGACGCGCATGTTCTGATCATCTTGCGGGACCTCGGTGCCATCGGCCCAAATCCGGCCTACGCGGCTAATCTCACCTTCACAAAGCGCAATCGCAATGCTGACGGTGTACGAGAACGATTTGACCTCTGGCGTCGGCGGCGCACCTTTCCCGCCGCCAGATGTCTTACTGCTTTCTTCGAACTCCGACGCCCAAATTACCTGCCCGGGAACGCGCATACGGCCATAGATTTGCTGCAGGTCAGCGCCTTCATTCGCGCCCGTCAAACGCAGACGATCAACACGCCCCGTTTCGACAGGCTCGCTACCTGCGCCCATAATCTTTTGATCAATATGACGGCCAATCGCAGCGCCTGCCGCACGACCAATGGTCGCCATAGACAGCCCCATGACAGTGCCACCGATTGAACCGCCAATAGCCATACCAGCTGCAGAAAGAACGATTGTCGCCATGACCAGTTATCCTTTTGAAATATCAAATTGCGCGGCGATGCGTCGACGCCAAGGGGTCGAAAGCGGGCTTTCGACCACGCCATGCCCGGAATACGAATGAATAAATGCCGGGGCGCTACAGGTGTTGGAGAGAATACCAATATGCTTTGCGACAGACCCAGCCCGCATACGAAACAACAAAACCTGACCGGCCGATAAAGGCGTTCCCGTCACATCATCCATATGACGTAACCCCGCCTGATAAAGCGCCTCTTGCCCCTGCGGTTCGGACCAATCCGCCGTGTAGGCTGGCACAAGCTCAGGCTCAGCACCATAAAGGGTCCGCCACACACCGCGCAGCAATCCCAAACAATCGCACCCGACACCCCGAACAGACGCCTGGTGTAGATAAGGCGTGCCAATCCAATCCCGAGCCACCTCTACGATAGGAGGCGTCATCGGCTGCGGCTCCCACCGGAATTCACGCCGCTACTCCGCGGTACGCTTACCAGCCAATCGTCACCGGGAATGTCAGGAAAACCCTGAAAGTTAATGAAATTGCTAAACTTGTCACGACACGACGCCGCACGCTTATCGCAACCTGCGATCAGGCGAACACGATCACCAATGTCCATTGCGGCGCGGATCGGTTCCCACAAGGTGATCTTGCGGATTCCTTCAACCACAACATCCGACTTTATCACGCCGCGCAGCGTGGCCGCCTTACCGGTCTCAACGATAAGCTGACCACCTTCGAACCAGCGGTCATTGAACGGAGACAGATTAGCGAACGAAAGCACCTGACCATCGGTTGTGGAGGTCAGTTCAGTCGTCACCGCAAACGCCGGATCATCCAAATCGACGCCACATCGCCGATCACCCAGAACCGAACTACACGTCTTTAGATAAGATCGGCCCTGCGGTTGGTTCAGGGCCTCGGTCAATCCACGCAGCTCTGCCTGAAAACCACCCTGCGCCCGCGTGATCTCACCTATTGTGCCAAAGAAACGCACCTGCCGGGCCGCTGGGTTATCCCATTGCACCAACCAAGTCGTCACTTCCGCCCCATCATAGCGCCCCGCATCAATGTCCGCTTCGGTAATAGCCGACGCAGACAGCACACCAATCGCTTCGGTATTGTTGACAGACAGGCCTGTGGTACTGGCCAGCGCACGCGCGCTTAGCCCGCTTTCAGGGGTAAAGGTGATACCGTCAAAGGCGATAGCCGCGTCGTGGTCTGTGAACCCTAGGGTCACGCCATCGGCACGCTTTAGCGCCCAACAATGGCAGACATGTGTTGCCCCAGTCGCCAAATGCTCGTGCAATGCTGCAGCGGTCATACGCGGACCTCCACGATTGGAACATTGGGAACTTCACCAGCCTGAAAGTTTGAAACCGACGTCATGATCGCATCAGTGTCGAACCTTACTGGCACGTCGAATTCAAACCCCGCACGAATATCTGAACCAACATCTGGCGGATGACCAAAAGTCAGCACACCCGTGTTGTTGTCGATGCTAAAATCAACGTCTTCTTGCTGCAGCACCCCGCCAATCGACACACGAACTGAGCCAGGAACAGGCTTGGAAATCGGACGTGCGTATGTTGTGTCACCAGACCGATAAGTCTTGGTCAGTTGGAACTGGGCTGTGACTTCATCCCCAATCGCGATCAACTGGTCCTCGGCATCAATCTCTTTTGATGGAGAGCAGGATTTGAAATCGCTCCAATCTTTCCAACGGAACCCAATAAGCTGGCCTTGGCGGGCCTCAAAAAACGCGATCAAGGTTTCGACGTCATCAAGTGACCGTAACCCCATACCCGCGTCATAACGACGACGGGCGTGCGCCCAAGGCGTGTTGCGTTCTTCAAACCCATTCGCAAGCGTCACAATATCGGTACGGCGTTCCGGGCCGCCCACCGAACCGAAACTCAGCGAGGCGGGAAATCTTATGTCATGAAATGCCATCAGCTCTTCTCCTATCGGTTACGTTGGCCACGGCCCAAGGCACGCGCCATCTGCGACGCAACCTGCCCTTGCGACCGTTGAAAGCTCTGGGCGTCTGGCGTTGTGATGTTCATATTCACAGTCACAGCACCGCCCCCCTGGGTACGCACACCCAAACGACCATCAGCGCCACGCGACAGCGGCATGATTGCCTCTGGCCCGGCCTCACCCATCAACCCGGTGCCACCGCGCATCGGAAAGGTCACTGGGCTGCTGACAACACCACCTTTGGCAAACGGCATCACGCGGCCTTGGGTAAACGCACCACCGTCGGCAAATGGCATCATGCTCGACACGGCCGAGTTCAGACCATCAGCTAAAACACCACCCATGTGGTTCATCACCGGATTAACAGCGGCCGAATAGGCGGTGTTGATCATGGATTGCGCGAGACCACTCAGCGCGTCAGACAACTTCATCCCATCCAGAACCAGGCCATCAAACGCACGGCGAAGCCCTCCAGAAAACCCGCGTTCAAGATTACCTAAATCACGTGTCGTATCGGCCAGCGCTCCTTGGACGCCGCGCAACTGGCTATCAAAGGCAGCGGTGACTTGCGACGCCTCACCAATTGTCTGCTCCAGCGCACTGACATCACTCTCTAACTGATCAATCTTATCCAAATCATCCATCCAAATTCTCCTTATCCACATCAGGAAATGCGGTCTGCAATTCGGCCAATCGGTCTCGTCGCATTGGGGGCGACGTTTGGGTAAGGCCCAGCATGATTTGCAGTTCAGCTGGGGTAAGCGCCCAAAACTGATCCGGTCTTAACCGCAATCCATGCAGCCCAGCCTCCATCAAACCGCGCCAATCCAGCCCGATCATGTGGGCGTGGCAAAGGCACGCGCGAGCAAAGTGGCCGCCACCTGTGCCGCGCCGATGGGGCCACCCTCAATTTCGGCGGTCATCAAATCATCAGACGTCCCACGCCATCCGCCGCCGCGTAGCCCCGCGACAACGACCGCCATCACATCGCGGCTTGAAAACGCGCCGCCCTCGAACCGGCGGATCAAGTCAAGCAATGACCCTTCACCCAAACGCGTCTCAAGCTCGGCCAATGCGCCCAAAGTCAGTTTGCAAATGTGTGAAACGCCATCAATGCGCACCTCGGCTTCGCCGGTCCAAGGGTTCGTCATCAGATCAACGCCGTAAAGGTCAGCGCACCAGCCGATGCGAGCGACAGCTCATAGGTTGCCTCGCCGTTATGCGAACCAGCGTATTCAATCGACGTGATCTGGAATGGGCCTTCAACGGTGCCAAAATCAGGAATGATCACCTGAAAATTTGGCGTCTCACCATCAAAGAAAATTTGGCGTGCACGTTCATCCGTCGCGTCATCTTTAAACACACCTGACCCCGAAATCGATGCAGTCTTAACACCTGCGCCACCCAGCAATTCACGCCATCCGCCAGTGCTTTCAAGGCTCGTAACATCCACGCTCTCAGCGTTAAAACTGATCCGGGTCGCACGCAGGCCCGCGGCCGTCTCAAACAAACCGCCGCCTGTCATGTCAATTTTGACCAGCAGGTCTTTACCGTTCTGGGCTACCATAGCCAGTACTCCTTTTAGGGATTAAGCGTCATCCGCGACACGCGCGCGGAAAATCAGGTTGATCTGGCGGACGTCACCCGTGCCAACACGGGCGGCCTTCGCCTTGTAAAAATTCAGGGACACCAGTGCGCCGCGGGTTAGCATCAGGTCAGCATCGACCAAAGCGTCAGACACGGCGGCGGCGGCGGTTTTAGCAGTCGAAAACCCCGCGCTCTCGGTCACGACAGTCACCGTGAATTCATGCAACGCGCCGCCACCGGTTTTGTCCGATGCATCGCGTACATCTTCGGCCCCCAACACCACATACAACGGCGGTAGCGCGCCACTAGGCAACGCGTCATAGATTGCTGTACCAACAAGACCGGTAAGATCGGGATCATTCGACAATTGGCCATAGACGGCGGCCTGCAGCGCTGAAGCAACTCCGTAGCTCATGATGCTGTCTCCTCAAGCGCGTGACAGGTCAGAAACCGGCCATCACTGCCCTGCTCCGCCACTGCCGTAATGCTGAAAATGCGGTTACCTTCGCGAAAACGCTGACCTGCAACGGGACGCGAGTGTGCACCTTGGGGCGACGCGCGCACCGTGATCCGGTAAGGAACACGTGAAACAGTCGCAGCAAACGCAGCCGCCTCGCGGCCGGACCCGGCCTTGACCGCTGCCCAATGTATGCCCAGCGGCTGCCATTCACGAACATAGCCACCAGCACCGTCGCTCACCTGCAAAGGGGCCTCTAACACAAACGCGCGGTTCAAATGCGGCGCTTTCATACCGGGTTCCCCATAAACAGACGCACGGTGCGGTACTGTTCGATCAAGGCAGACACGCCAAACGGCATCGACGCAGTGCCGTGCGAAACCTCATGACGGAACTCGTAATAATGCGCAGCCAACATCAATACGGCGTGCGCCAAATCAGCGGGTAAGTCTGACCATTCGGGACCGAAGCCAGCCATCAACCCAATGCGCACAGTACCATTTGTCGGGATAGACGGCAGCGCAGCAGCGCTCGCCTTTATGCTGGGGCGCTGCATATCTGGTTCAAGATACCAAGCCCCCGCATCAGGAGTAACCTCGTCACCACTCATCGCGATCAGGGCCATGGACGAAATCGCGCTCACAGGGGCAACAGGCAGCGGCTGACGGCGGGCATCGCGCCACGCGGTCAACGTCCAGCTAAACTCGCGCTCAATAAGTATCTTACCAGTGCGAGCTTCAATCGCGGCCATAGCAGCGCGCAGATAACTTTCCAGCACACCATCTTGTAACCCATCATCCGAGAAACCCGAACCAAGGCGCATATGGTCTTTGAATTGTGCGACCGGTAGCGCCGATTGCGGCACGGTGGTCTCTTCGACTAACATCATGGATTATCTCCGAAATCTTCTGATCTTGGGACCGTTTTAAGGTCAAGAACCCCGGACGCAGGCCACCCTGCATCACTCGGACGGAAGGAAGCTGCTAGACGACACAGGATCGCCTTGGATGCGTCCGGGGACCGGGGGCGATCACGCCCCCGCTTTCACGCCAGCCTTAGCTGGTCGCGAACTTCAAAAGCTTGATTGCACCAAAATCGCTGACGGCACCGCCAACACGTTTCGTGGCATAAAACAGCACGTGAGGCTTGGCCGAGAACGGATCGCGCAGGACGCGTAGATCAGGACGTTCAGCAACGGTGTAACCCGCACCAAAATCACCAAAGGCAATCGCCATCGCGTCCGCCGCGATATCAGGCATGTCTTCGGCAATCAGCACTGGGTAACCCATCAGACGCGCAGGTTCGCCCGCAGCCAGACCATCAGACCAAAGGAATCGACCATCATTGTCTTTCAGCTTGCGAATTGTGCCTGCCGTCTTGGAATTCATCACGAATGTGCCGTTCGCGCGATATTCAGCACCCAGCGAATAGACAAGGTCCACAATCGCGTCGCCGCCATCAATCCCACCGGCTGTACCTGTCGGCACATAGCCAATGTTACCCCAAGCCCAAACATCGTTGTCGACAGTTGGATACGTCATCAGACCCGTAGGTTTGTCGATGCCATCACCATTGATAAACGCTCCAGCCTCTGAGCGTGCGAATTTATCAGCGATACGACCGGCCAGCCAACCTTCGATGTCGAACGCGCTGTCATCCAGCAAACGCTGGGACGCTTTTGGAAGCGCAGACAGCTCATGCAGTGGGATCGTAATACGATCGATCTGCGGTGTGTCTGTCTCAGTCACGGAACCCGCTTCAGTCGCCCAGCCCGCACCCATTTCGGTATGATCAACCAGCACATCATACGACGTGGCATCGACGTTCACGACATTCGCAATCGCACGGATCGACGCCGTCGAAGAAAGCGTACCTTTCACGGTGTCCGACGTCTGTGGGTCAACCAAATAACCGCCGTCAGCCGCAATTGACGTATTCAGCGACTTGCCGTCCAGTTCCAGACCACGCAGCGCGTCATCATCGCCGGAACGCAAATAAGCTGCGAACGCCTTTTGGTGCGGCGCATCCTCGGCAGCATTTGTCGCCAACGCTGTGCGGGCATTCATCATTGTCTTACGGTCCAGCTTGTTCATCCGGTCATCCTGTTTTTGAAGTTTGGCATTAATGCCGTTAGAAAAGTCTTTGAATTCGCTCATGAACCCGGCAACGGCCACATTCAGCTCGCGGGCAGGAGACACATCTTCCCCGACCCGAGAATCGCTCTCAGTCTTGCTCATCAATCTTCCTTTGATTGTGGTGCGGCGAGGGTTAGTCCCGCGCCATCAAACGGCGGGCATCTTCAAACACCGCTGCCAATTCACGCATTGCACCGGCGCTAGGATCATCCCCCTTGGCCGCTACACGCGCATCGGGAAGCATGGGGAATGTGACCAAAGACACCTCCCACAGCTCCAACTGAGACAAAAGGCGTCCGCCCTTGTCGTTCTTTCGGACCTTCACAGTGCGATAACCAATGGACAACCCATCAATCGCACCCGCGCTGACCAATGAGGCAGCTTCGCGGCCCTTAGCAACATCAGTCAGCAATCGGCCCTTAACCCATAGGCCATTGGCGTCTTCACGAACCTCGTCCCAAACGCCAATCGGCTGGGCGGGGTCGTGCTGCCATAACATCTTGATCTGGCGACCCTGCGCCAGTGACGCGGCATAGGCCCCCGGCACCACAGTATCACCGCCCTGATCCGCCTTTCCAAACAAGGATGCATAGCCACTAATCACCGATCCATCAGTAACAGTGACATCAGCACCCAACTGGCAAAATTTATGTTCCAAACTCATAGCGCTCTCCCGCTCAGTGCTTTCACAATTTCGAAAACCAACAGGCCAAAACAGCCGCAGACCACGGCGCAAATTTGGCGCTCTAACCGAGTGACCATGAATTCGATCCGACCAAGACGCACATCGACTTGGGCAAACCAGAAATCAGAAACCGGAGGTTTCACTTCACGGTGTGGCTTACCCTTCAGATCAACGACCTTACCGGGCATCGCCAACCTCAATCGCAGGAAGACCAAGCAACGCACGCTTTTCGGGATCGGTCAAAAACGCGGCCTCTCCCACACGACGCCATTGGGCATCTCGTTCAGCTGAAAGCGCTGGTATCTGGTCCAAATCCGGGCGCAGCTCGATCCGCTCGCCAGTGAAATCGGACAACCAATCTGCAATCGTACTGGTGACACGTGTCACCAGTGGCAATACCGTCAAACGGTAAAACGCGCGGTTTGCCTCTTGGTAATTGGCATAGGTCGCATCACCCGGAATCCCCAACAGCATCGGCGGGACACCAAAGGCAATCGCGATTTCACGCGCGGCGGCCTCTTTGGTTTTCTGGAATTCCATATCTGATGGCGAAAACCCCATTGGCTTCCAATCCAGCCCACCTTCCAACAGCATAGGGCGACCAGCATTACGGGCACCCTGGTGCTGGGTTTCCATCTCACTCAGCAGGCGATCATACTGATCCGCCGACAGTGATGCCTGCCCGTCCGCACCGCGATACACAATCGCACCAGATGGCCGGGCTGCATTATCCAGTAAAGCCTTTGACCAACGAGAAGCAGCGTTGTGAACATCCACCGCATTCGCAGCGGCCTGCAAAGCAGACAGTCCATAATGATCATCCTGCGGGTGGAAATTCTTAATATGGCAAATCGGGCCTTGGCCATCAGAAACCGCAAAGCGATGCTTGCGACCGTTCACACTGTATTCATAGGCCATCGGCCAACCATCAGCACCGGGTACAACCGACATCCGGTCAGAGCGCAAGACATGCATCTCAAGTGGCAGACCATCATCGCCAACAGCCTCAAGATAACCATTCCCAGTCAACAATAGCTGGCCAAACAACGCCTCAAGCAACTCCGCACGGCCCTGCCCAGCATTAGGACGGTTCAACAGCGCCAATACCGGATGGGTGTCATAGCGGCGCTCTGCATCCTGTAAAACAACCGGTACTGCAGCGGCCGCCTCAGCAATCATCTTCACTGCACGAAACCCGATCGGGTTATTCGCAAACCCTGTCCGGGTCAGTGACACGACATCACGCGGGCTCCACGCCACACGGCCCGCACCTGACATCGCCATCACACGCCCCGTGGCCGAGGCTTTGACCTCAGCCACCGGCTGCTCCGACGCAGTGCGGTTCAAGAATTCAAACATTCAAAACTCCTTTGGTGCCAATCGGCCGTTGATGACCGTCTGCGATCCATGAAAACAATTTGCATTTAAATGATTACAAAGATGGTAGGGATGCGTACGCACCCCTACGCAACGGGATCAAAGCCCGCGAATACTGGGGTTGCGCCAGTTCTGTGCTGGTTCAATCATCAAATCATAAAGCGCCCAAACCAACGCATCGACCCGGTCAGGCGATCCGCGACCGACGAATCCTTGGATGGTTAACTGACACATCTGGTCTTCCAGCTTGGCCAACCCGCGCGCATGCCGCACACGACCTTGCTCATAAAGCGCGGCAATCGGCTCTGCCCTCGCGACCTTACCCTTTGAGGCGTGAACAGACCGATAGGATACCAATGGATCGACTTGCCGCAAAACGGCCTCGACCATGTCACCCCCCTGATTAACCTCGGCGACCAAACGATCAGCGCCAAACCGATCCATTGCATTGATCGCAGCTTGCGCCCAATCAGTTGGACGCGCCGCAGACATAGACACATCAGCCAACACATAGGCACGCCAATCCTGTGGGGGGCCATCCATTACGACACCCGCAACCACAATCCCACATTCATCGGATCCTTTATGCGATGTCCCCGGCGGATCAATCGCAACGACGACCCGCGTGCAGGGCGGTAAATGATCGGCCTGCATCCCGGCCAATTGATCGCCCACCCAAAGCGCATCATCGACGTCATCCAATAAGGTACCGTCGATTTCTTGGCGCCCCAAAGAGGTACCACCATAACGCGCCTCAATCTCGGCGATAAAACTCGGGGCAAGGTTAGCACGGTTCGCCTGCGTCGGCGCACGGGTGACCACGGTCGTGTCCAACTCAAGCAAATCACGCAAAACTGCCGCACGGCGCGGTGTCGTCGTCACGCACGCCTGAGGATGATCCCCCAATCGCAAACCAAACTGCAGCATATCCCACGTGTCACCACCTTTGCGCCATTTTGCCAATTCATCCGCCCAGAGCGCATCAAACTGCGGACCACGCAGGCTTTCGGGTTCATGCGCAGAAAACAGCTGCGCTTGCGCACCATTGGGCCAAACGAGTAGCCGACGGGTCGCAATCCAATCTGGGCGGCGATCCGGGGGACTCACAGCCATGATGCCACTTTCACCAAAGACCATCACCTCGCGAGCCTGATCCATAGTTTCGGCGACAATCGCCATTCGGCGGGCCCGGCCGGGCACGGTGGGGCGTGGTCCTTCTAGCATTGCACGCACCCATTCGGCCCCTGCCCGTGTTTTGCCCGCACCGCGGCCGCCCATAATGACCCAAGTACGCCAGTCACCGTCAGGCGGCAATTGATGTGGCAAAGCCCAAAAGTCGAACAGATAAGGCAGTGCTGCGATCTGTGCAGGCGTCAGTTGGTCTAAAAACTCAACCTGCGCGGGTCGCGGCGCGGAGGCGATCAAGCTGGCTCCCGATGTCAGCGCGCAAGGCGTCATAGTCGATATCGGCGTCAGATTGATTGGCTTGCTGTTGGGCATGAAACGCCTCCTCTGCCGCAAGCACCTTGAGATGCGCGGATTGTAATTCACTTAGCTTTGTCAAAAGGGGTTTAGAGGCCACATCAGTCGGCAACCCAATTTCTGCAATCATGTGACGGATAGTATTCCGAACACTCACATATAGCTCCGCAATCTCGGTCACGCGGGCCGATGCATCATCAAGGGCCACCTGCCCCTGATCGTCTAATTTGTTCATGTATATTCGCCTGTAAGGGGTGAGCTTCCGTTACATCGAGAGGCGATAATCGACGCCTTCTAGCACGACAACTATAGGCACAGGCAGGCCCAAAAGTCAATCAGCCGAGGGTACCGACGCGCACCCTCGACTGACTTTTTATTAACCTTTACAGCACATTAATTATCAGATGCACGCTCAGCTTCAATCTCGCGCCAGCGGGCAACATTGCGATTATGTTCGTCCAATGTTGTCGCAAATGCGTGGCCACCAGTACCATCAGCCACAAAGAAGATATACTCTGTGGTGTCTGGGTTCAGCGCCGCTTCGATGCTCGCACGGCCGGGGTTGGCAATCGGTGTCGGCGGCAGCCCCGGGATCACATAAGTGTTCCAAGGCGTCTCACCACGCAATTCACTTTGACGCAAACCACGACCCAGAATCCCCTCACCCTGCGTGATGCCATAGATGACGGTGGGGTCTGTTTGCAGCTTCATGCCTTGGTTCAAGCGGTTCACAAATACGCTCGCAACTTGACGACGTTCTTCAGGAACACCTGTTTCTTTCTCGACGATACTTGCCAGAATCATTGCTTCTTCTGGAGATTCCAAAGGCAAACCATCTGCGCGCTCGGCCCATGCCTCTGCGATGATCGCAGACTGCCGCTCTGTCATCTGCGCAATGATCGATGACACACGCGTGTCTGGCGTAACGTCATAGCTATCAGGCGCAAGCGAACCTTCAGGCGGGGTCTCTTGCACGTCAGCAACCAAAATATCAATCGCGCTCAGCTCGTTTACGATCTGCCAGCTGGTCACACCTTCAGCCAAGGCAACACGATACCGGGTATCGGATGCTTCACGAACTTCGGTGTATTCCGCAGGCGTCTCAACTTCGGACGGATCATAGTTCACAAGTTCAACAAAACGGTTCGTCGCAGGATCAAGCTCACGCACCTGAATCTGCATCTTGTTGATACCAACACGGTAAACGACTTCGGTACCGCAAGTATTCTGACCACCACGGGTCACAATGCTCACGATCTCTTCCATCGAGGCCTGCTCTGGCACCAGAAAGCTACCAGCCTTCAAAAGATGAGATTTCTCAGAATAATCCGCGCCCGTCTCAAAAATGAACTCAGACGAAATTGCACCTTGATCAACCAGTTTCGACGCGACACGAGACATGTTCGTCCCGCGATCGACCTGAAAACAAATTGCCTGCTCCAAGGGGCCCGGCGCAGAATATTGCTTCATCCCCCAGCCGATACCACCGACCAAGAGGAACAAAGCAACAATAAAGAACGTCAGAAAATTAGACGCGATATGGCGCCACATTAGGTGACCTTTCCGAACACGACGCTAGCATTCGTGCCGCCAAAGCCAAACGAGTTCGACAATGCGATGTCGATCTTACGCTCGCGCTTTGCATTCGCACAAAGATCAATCTTGGTTTCAACTGCAGGATTGTCCAAGTTGATTGTCGGCGGCGCAACCTGATCACGGATAGCAAGGATCGAGAAAATCGCCTCAATCGCACCAGCGGCACCCAAAAGGTGACCCGTCGCTGATTTGGTTGAAGACATCGTTAGTTTCTCGGCTGCCTCTGGACCAACCAAACGCTCAACAGCGCCCAATTCAATGGTATCAGCCATCGTCGAAGTACCATGCGCGTTCACATAATCGATCTGCGTCGGTTCAATCCCCGCGTTCCGGCACGCCGCACGCATCGCGCGCTCAGCACCTTCATGATCAGGTGGTGGGGCTGTGATGTGGTGTGCGTCGCCGCTCAGACCATATCCCAGAACCTCTGCATAGATCTTAGCACCACGCGCTTTAGCGTGTTCGTATTCTTCAAGCACGACCATCCCAGATCCCTCGCCCATGACAAAACCGTCACGGTCTTCGTCCCAAGGGCGGCTCGCCTTTGCAGGATCGTCGTTATATTTCGTGCTCAGTGCCTTACAGGCGTTAAAGCCCGCAATGCCAATTTCACAAATCGCAGCTTCAGCACCGCCAGCGACCATAACGTCAGCATCGCCGTGCTGGATCAAACGCGATGCATCACCAATCGCGTGCGCACCAGTTGAACATGCGGTCACAACAGCGTGGTTCGGACCACGGAAACCGTATTTGATCGAAACCTGACCAGAAATCAGGTTGATCAATGCACCCGGCACAAAGAATGGGGAAACGCGACGCGGGCCTTTTTCGGCCATCATCACAGCAGTGTTCGCAATCGAATTCAAACCACCGATACCAGAGCCCATAAGAACACCGGTCCGCTCGAGGCTTTCACGATCTTCGGGCATCCAGCCTGCGTCTTCAATCGCTTGCTGGGCAGCAGCCATACCGAACATGATAAAGGTATCGACCTTACGCTGTTCTTTTGGATCCATGTATTTGTCGGCGTTGAATGTACCATCGGTGCCATCGCCCAACGGAACTTCGCACGCATACTGAGTGGTCAGCTTACTTGCATCAAAACCAGTAATCTTGCCGGCACCAGACTGGCCGTCCAAAATTCGTTCCCAGGATTCGTCAACCCCATCAGCCAGCGGGGTTACCAAACCCAAGCCAGTTACAACTACTCGACGCATATTCTGCCCTCACCTCTTGGCGTATTTGAATGCACTGATAACCTAGCCAGCAGTACAGGGGCAAGACCACGTCACGCTGCCAGCATTGCTTTGCTGATAGCCAGAGTCGGCGCGCGCACCCTACATCACACTCAGACACCATTCAGATGCCGCACTTATTAACTGCTCGGTGTTAAATTAAGTCACGTTAGGTGGCTAAAACAACCTTCAAGCATAAAAAAAACGGCGCCACGAAGGCGCCGTTTCTTTGTTCTGTCGTAACGGCTTATTGTGCGCCGTTGATGAACTTAACCGCGTCACCAAATGTCTGGATGGTTTCTGCAGCGTCGTCAGGGATTTCGATGCCGAATTCCTCTTCGAACGCCATAACCAGCTCAACAGTGTCAAGGCTGTCTGCGCCCAGATCATCGATGAAGGACGCAGTTTCCGTCACTTTGTCTTCTTCAACACCAAGATGCTCTACTACGATCTTGCGTACGCGGTCTGCAACGTCGCTCATATCAATTCCTCATGTCTTTCTGGGCAGATGCCCGTTCTGATTTGGGCTTGCGCCCGACTTAATTTTTCCCCCATCGGGGTTTCACCGATCTGCGCAGCAAACATCCGACGTGACGTCACATGCACTTTTTTCGGCAAATCTGGGTGGCCTATAGCAGAGAATTCCGCTTAGGCAAACGATTTCATGCCCGGCTTTTAGAGCATGGCCATCCCGCCGTTCACATGCAAGGTGGTACCGGTAACATAAGCAGCTTCGGGGCTAGAAAGATACAAAACTGCCGCAGCAATCTCTTCTGCATCGCCCATACGACCGGCGGGAACTTGCGACAAAATACCAGCCTTTTGCTCATCATTCAGCTTATCGGTCATCGCAGTGGTGATAAAACCGGGTGCAACACAGTTTACGGTGATTCCACGGCTCGCAACTTCATAGGCGATGGATTTGGACATTCCGACCATACCAGCCTTTGATGCAGCATAGTTCGCCTGCCCTGGGTTACCTGTCGCGCCAACAATAGACGAAATATTCACGATGCGCCCCCAGCGGGACTTCATCATGCCGCGGATCACACCTTTGCACAGACGCATGGTCGATGTCAGGTTGACCTCTAGAACCGAAGACCATTCTTCATCCGACATACGCATAAAGATGTTGTCTCGCGTGATGCCAGCGTTGTTCACCAATACATCGACTGATCCCATCGCGTCAGCAGCCTGCTTTGGCAATGCATTCACTGCGTCTGCGTCACTTAGGTTACATGGCAGTACATGCGCACGATAGCCCAACTCTGCGGCCAATGCCTCAAGCGGCTCAACGCGTGTACCGGACAGTGCGACGGTTGCACCAGCGCCGTGCAGTGCCTTTGCAATTGCCCCGCCAATGCCACCAGAAGCGCCCGTAATCAGGACATTTTTTCCATTTAAATCAAACATTTCTAATTCCTTCTTCAATCCTTTAGCGCAGCAGCAACGGCAACGACGTCTTCTGGTGTACCAACTGCGGTTGCAGTCAAGCTGCGATCAATACGTTTAACCATCCCGCATAGCGCCTTACCAGCGCCGATTTCGAACACGTCTGTCACGCCTTTCGTCGCCATGTAGGCAACGCTTTCGCGCCAACGCACAGAGCCGGTAACCTGCTCAACAAGCAATGAACGGATCGCAGCAGGGTCGGTGACGCTGCTTGCCTCAACGTTTGCGACCAGCGGTACCGCTGGGGTCTTGATTTCCACATCATCCAGCGCCTCGGCCATCACAGTCGCCGCGGGCGTCATCAAGCTACAATGGAATGGCGCGCTCACTGGCAAAAGAAGCGCGCGCTTTGCGCCCTTTTCCTTTGCAATCACTGTTGCGCGCTCCACGGCTGCCTTGTGCCCTGACACAACCACCTGCCCCGGATCGTTATCGTTTGCAGCTTGGCACACTTCACCCTGTGCAGCCTCTTCGGCGATTTCCGCAACTGTCGCGAAATCCAACCCCAAGATCGCGGCCATTGCGCCAACGCCAACCGGCACGGCCTCTTGCATCGCGGTCCCGCGCAAACGGAGTAGTCGGGCCGTGTCTGCCACAGTCAATGCACCAGCCGCAGCCAATGCCGAATATTCGCCCAACGAATGCCCTGCGACAAAGCTCGCTGCGGAAATTGAAACGCCTTCAGCCTCAAGCGCACGCATTGCAGCCAATGATGTCGCCATCAACGCTGGCTGGGCGTTACGCGTCAGAGTCAGCTCAGCGATATCGCCGTCCCAAATCAAACCAGACAGGTTTTCACCAAGCGCCTCGTCAACTTCGTCAAAAATCGCTTTTGCAGTTGGATAAGCGTCAGCCAAAGCCCGCCCCATTCCAATTGTCTGCGCCCCTTGGCCCGGAAACACGAATGCCCGCATCAGACCTCTCCTCTTTGATAGGTTATTTGCCGCTAGGCTTACCTTGCTGCGTCAAAGCACACAAGCGACCCGTCACCTGATCGGATACGCACACGACCTGTAACCACACACACATAGCCTGCGCTTGCGCGAATCCATGCCGGTGATAGCGTGGCCAGAACGACTAGGAGAACATTCATGCCCGCCACGAACACAGCCAGCACATATGGTTCGATCACCAAAGTTTTTCATTGGCTTACTGCCCTTCTGATTCTTACTGTCATTCCGCTCGGTCTCATTGCCGAAGACCTCGCGTTTGATGCCCCTTTAAAGGTCCCGCTTTTCTCGGCGCATAAGACACTTGGCGTCATCATATTCTTTGTGGCCTTGGCGCGTATCCTCTGGGCGCTGACCCAGACGAAACCTGGTGACTTGCATCCCGATCGCCGCTTGGAAACGCTGGTTGCCCATATCGTGCACTGGCTTTTGTATATTGCGCTCGTAGTCGTTCCACTTTCTGGATGGTTACATCATGCAGCCACATCAGGGTTCGCGCCCATCTGGCTGCCAATCGGCCAAGGCCTGCCATTCATTCCCCAAAGCGAAACGCTCGCCGAAATTTTCTCAGGTCTGCATTGGATTTGGAGCAAGATCCTGATCGTTTCGATCCTGCTGCACATCGCCGGGGCGCTAAAACATCAGATTATCGACAAAGATACGACGCTTGCACGGATGTGGTTCGGTCGGCCACGCCTGCCTGAAACATCAGAACGTAAAAAAGCGCTCGCCGCACCTGCCATCGCCCTCATCATATATGGTCTGGCTGCTGGTGGCGCTGCCGCAGCTGGGATGCTTTCACATAGCGATCGCGCAGCAGCTCCAGTCTTAGAACAAGCAGCATCGGATTGGATGGTCAGTGATGGTACGATTGGCATCACCATTCGCCAGTTGGGCAACCCAGTTTCTGGACAATTCGACGACTGGACAGCGGTTATTAACTTTGACCCAGAGGCAACAGGAACGCTCGGGCACGTGACGGCGACAATCGCAATAGGATCACTACACCTTGGTTCAGTCAGCGATCAGGCAATGGGCAGGGACTTCTTTAACGCTGACACCTTCCCGACAGCGACATTCGATGCCGATATTACAGAAGACGGCAGCACCTACGTTGCGGACGGGACGCTGACGATCAAGGGCATCACCATCCCGGTTACTCTACCCTTTGTTCTGAACCTTCAGGGTGACACTGCAGAAATGGCAGGATCACTATCGCTTGACCGCCGCGACTTTCAAATCGGGCAAAGCATGGCCGACGATACCAACCTTGGCTTTGACGTCGCGGTCACTGTGAACTTAACAGCAACACGCTAACAAAAAGGCTGCGCCCCATCATCTGGGACGCAGCCAATCATTTAAAACGATAGCGAATTTATTCCGCTTTCATCGCCTCAACAGAAATTGTCACTTCAACTTCGTCGCTGACGTAAGGCGCAAACGCACCGACTTCGAAATCTGAACGCAGCAAAGTTGTCGTAGCATCAAAGCCAGCCCATTCTTTTTCGGCCATCGGGTGCATGCCTGTTTGGTTCAGCTTTGCGTCCAAAACGACAGATTTCGTCACACCATTCAACGTCAGATCACCAGTGATCAACGCAGTGCCTTCGCCAGTCACTTCGATGCCAGTCGACGTGAAAGTCACCATTTCGTCGGCATCAGCGCCGAAAAAGTCACCCGACATAAAGTGCTCAAAACGTGCTTCCCAGCCAGTCAGCATGCTGCGCACAGGGAAAGATACGTTCACGCTGGACGCTGATGGGTCTTCTTGATCAAAGCTGATTTCGCCTTCGAACCCTGAAAACATGCCCATCCCGGTCGAAAAACCAAGGTGATTATAGGTGAAAACAATCTGGCTGTGGCTAGAATCAAGCACGTATGCTTCGGGTGCTGCGAATGCTGGGGCAGCGGCGGTCGAGGCAACCATTGCGGCTGCGAAAAGAATGTTCTTCATTGGAATCTCCAGTTACGACTAGTTTACACCCTCTATTGAAGGTGCATCACCGCGCAAAGCAATTCAGCAATTCTGAACAAATTGTGTTCGGCAACATAGGAACCAATGTTGCCGATTGTCGTATTTTACGCCGCTGTCGGCGTCGCGATCATTAAATCCTGCGCCAAACGATCACGCAATGGAATCAACTGTGCCTCAATACCTTCCGCAACGCTAACGCGTTGATCTGTATCGCGATATTTCAACACAAGAGACGCAAGAGCGCCCTCCGGCAGAGGCTCGATATACACGCCGCCAATCGCGTCAAATCCGTATGCGCCAATGGTGGTTGGGCGCCCGGCACGGTTGCTAATCACCTCGCGAATTTCGCCAACACTGGTGTCGACATGAACCTCAGCTTGCGATCCTCGACTTGCAAACCACAGCAAATAAAACCCGACAGCCGCAAAAAGCACCGCCGCTACAACACGAACAACGCCAACCCCGCCATCAAAAAACAGCACAGGCATGACCAACATGCTTACGGCAGCTATCATGAAACAGGCACCGAAAAAGTAAGACAGCGATTGCGCGATAACGACACCCATAGCTGGCGCACGACCAGACCGAATCTGATAGCCCCAAAAGGTGTCTTCAACTGAAAAACTCGATGATTTTGCCATTAGCCCCTGACCGCCTAAATGCTGAGTTGCCACGTTTCCTGTCATGACGCCTCCTTAATGTCGCTTTAATGCTAATTATCAATGAATCGGGGCGATAACTTGGCGCAGTCGTGGCAAAGACAAAAAATTAGACCCGCCGCGCATTCCGCCAAGAAAAATAGGGCTGCGAGACTTGCATCACGACTTGATCGCTGTATAAGGCCGCAACCTTTCTGTGTAATGTTGAACTGCGCAGTCTCTCGTGGGTGGGGTGCAGAAAGGGTCACTGCCCCACGCTTTGAAATGCGCTGATAAATGAACTGGAGTACGCATGCCGCTATACGAGCATGTCATGATTGCGCGTCAGGATCTTTCCAACTCGCAAGCTGAAGCCCTTATCGAACACTTCGGATCCGTTCTTGCTGACAATGGCGGCAAGCTTGTGGAAAACGAATACTGGGGCGTCAAAACGATGGCCTATAAGATCAACAAGAACCGCAAGGGCCACTACGCCCTGCTGCGCACTGATGCGCCAGCACCTGCGATTCAGGAAATGGAACGTCTGATGCGTCTTCACGACGACGTCATGCGCGTACTGACGATCAAAGTCGACGCACACGAAGATGGCCCATCCGTACAGATGCAGAAACGCGAAGAACGTGGCGAACGCCGCGAGCGCCGCTAATCAGATCTTAGATAAGGACAACAATCATGGCTACTAAACCATTTTTCCGTCGTCGTAAGTCCGATCCGTTTGATGGCGAAAACGCGCCAAAGATCGACTACAAAGACACTCGCCTTTTGCAGCGCTACATCTCTGAGCGCGGCAAAATCGTTCCAGCCCGTATCACAGCTGTTGGCGCCAAGAACCAGCGTAAGCTCGCCCAGGCGATCAAACGCGCGCGTTTCCTTGCCCTGCTGCCATACGCAGTAAAGTAAGGACACCAACACATGGATATCATTCTCCTTGAGCGCGTGGCCAAACTGGGCCAGATGGGCGAAGTCGTTTCTGTTAAAGAAGGCTACGCACGTAACTTCCTGCTGCCACAAGGCAAAGCACTGCGCGTAAACGCTGCAAACCTTGCACGTTTCGAAGCAGAAAAAGCACAGCTTGAAGCACGCAACCTCGAAAGCAAAAAAGAAGCAGAAGCACTGGCTGAAAAGCTGGACGGTGAAACATTCATCATCATCCGCTCTGCATCCGACGCTGGTTCGCTTTACGGTTCTGTCACAACACGTGACGCGGCCGATGCAGCAACCGAAGCTGGTTTCTCTGTCGACAAAAAGCAGGTTGTTCTGCTTGGCGCGATCAAAGATCTGGGCCTGCACGACGTTTCCGTCAACCTACACCCAGAAGTCAACGCGACAATCACGCTGAACGTTGCACGTTCTACCGAAGAAGCCGAGCTGCAAGCAGCTGGTAAATCTATCGCAGAGCTGGCCGCCGAAGAAGAAGCAGCTGCTGAATTCGAAATTCAGGAACTGTTCGACGACATCGGCTCTGCCGCTGACGAATTCGGTGACGACGAAGCACCTGCTGCTGAAGTTAACGAAGAAGACTAATACCTTCTTCACTGGCAATGTAATTAGGCCGCTCCTTTTTGGGGCGGCCTTTTTCGTAAACGAGTAACCTGCGGCACATTATGCGGTTGAATGACCTCATAGATCTTTGCACCCGATGAAAACCGGGATCGCAGGACCGGAGTATGTAAATTGAGATTGTTACCTCCCCTGTTTCTTTCGATCCTCACAACGGCGTGTACCGTGCCGGATGGCGATATCCGATGGAAACCTGAACTTCTAAACACTGGTGACTATGTTACGGTCGACCAAAGCCGATCCGGCCGCATTCACCACGTCTATAGTGGACGTCAGGGCAACAACTACGTCATCAATAGCTATCGCGGCGCCACCCCGACAGGAACACCGGCGTTCACGACGCTGCTTGATCGCAATGGAAACTACCTGATTTGGGAACGCGCTGACGGGTATCAAGTTCGCTATGAACCGCACGACTGCACTCGTAAACTTGGCAAATGCCGCTATACCGAAATCCGCCCCAACGATGAACGTATCAGATGGACCCGCATCACGACAGCAACAGAAACCGGCTTCAAATACGTTGAAACCGACCGCAACGGCGAACGCAAAGTGTCCGGCGAAATCTCAATTGATGAACGTGGCTTCGCAGGAAGCGGACAGGTAAGCGGACATTTCGGGGCCCAAACATTTACCTTGGTCGAGCAACACTATTAGGGCGCATTCCACTTAGTAAATGTCACTCCAATCGGCCCTATTCCGGCGTACTGAATACCACACTCTCGGCTGAGCGTTCGGCCGGACCGTGATAGACAGCTTCAATGTTATTACCATCGGGGTCCAACGCAAATGCTGCGAAATAACCAGGGTGATACGCGCGCTCTCCCGGTTGTCCGTTATCAACGCCGCCGCTTGTAATGGCCGCGTGATGAAATGCTTTTACCTCATCATGATCTGCAGCCTGAAACGCGATGTGGACGCGGCTGTGGTCGTCGACGGACTGAGAAACAAAAAGCTCATCCGCTATGAAGAAATGCTCGGCTTCCACTGAGATGCTTTTGCCAAGTGAAGCCAGCACTGCACGATAGAACGCCTTACTCGCGACAATATCCGCCACCTGCAGATGTACGTGATCAATAAGTCGACCTTTGTGAATTTCCATAATCCCGGCCTCCGCTTCTAAACAAAGTATAGCACGGCAGCCGTCACCAATCACGCGTCAACCCGAAGCGATGCCGCTCCCCTGCTCGCTATATCGACTATTTTTACAGCAATTCAAATAACTTACGACACAAACAAGGCATCCAAATATCTGTGCCATTGCCGCCCACAAACACACCCTTGTTACAAACCCCATCCAGATGTCTACTGGTCATACATCTAGAAATCCGGGGGATTATCTCATGTCACTTCGTCTAAATCGTCGTCACTTCATCGCAGGCTCTGCTGGGCTGATCGCGATGCATCCGTTTTCCGTCAGCGCAGCCACCAATCAGGCGCACCTGCGTTTAATGGAAACTACTGACCTTCACGTCCATGTTTTTCCTTACGATTATTACGCTGACCGCCCCGTCGATACGGTCGGCCTAGCCCGCACAGCATCCATCATCGAAGGCGTCCGCGCAGAATCGACCAACTCTTTGCTTCTCGACAATGGTGACTTTCTTCAGGGGAACCCGATGGGCGATTACATCGCCTATGAACGCGGCATGAAAGAAGGCGACATGCACCCTGTCATCACCGCGATGAACACACTTGGGTTTGACGCGTCAACGCTTGGTAACCACGAATTCAATTACGGCATTCCATTCTTGATGAAATCGGTCGCTGGTGCCGCCTTCCCTGTTGTTTCTGCCAACGTGGTCAAAGAAATGGGCGCGACACCGATCGCGGACACAACGCTGCTTCCGCCTTACACGATTCTTGAACGCACGCTGACCGACGGGTCCGGTGTCACACACCCGATCAAGATCGGGCTGATCGGATTCGTGCCACCGCAGATCATGAACTGGGACCGAAAGCATCTAGAAGGCAACGTACAGGCCCGCGATATCGTCGCATCCGCCCGCGCATATGTTCCACAGATGAAGGAGCAAGGCGCAGACATTATCGTCGCGCTTTGCCATTCTGGCATCGGCGAAGCCAACGAAACTGAGGGCATGGAAAACGCGGCAATTCCTTTGGCAGGCGTTGACGGCATCGACGCGATTTTGACAGGCCACAGCCACCTCGTCTTCCCGTCCTCAAACTATGACGACTGGGCGGGTGTCGATGTCGCGGCCGGAACGATCAACGGCAAACCCGGCGTGATGGGCGGCTTTTGGGGCAGCCATATGGGCCTAGTCGATCTACTGCTTGAACGTGACGGCAACGGATGGCGGGTTCTTTCGCACACATCCGAGGCGCGCCCAATCTCGCGCCGCGAAGAAGACCGCAGCATCACCCCACTTGTCGAAGACTTCGTGCCTGTTTTGGAATCAATTCAAGACATCCACGACCAGACGCTTTCCTATGTGCGCACAGCGGTCGGAAAAACCGATGCACCGCTTCACAGCTATTTTGCGCTGGTCGCCGATGATCCATCCATTCAGATCGTATCGAACGCGCAAACTTGGTACATCACGGAACAAATGGTCGGCACCGAATTCGAAGGGCTACCAATCCTATCGGCCGCCGCTCCGTTCAAGGCGGGTGGCCGTGGCGGTCCGGAGTATTTTACCGATGTTCCTGTTGGCGACGTCGCAATCAAAAACGTGGCGGACTTGTACCTCTACCCCAACACAGTGCGGGCCGTGAAAATAACAGGCGCACAGGTCAAGAACTGGCTGGAACGCAGCGCCGGGATGTTCAACCAAATCGAACCCGGCTCATCCGATGCAGTGCTACTGAACCCTGATTTTCCAAGCTACAACTTCGATGTGATTGACGGAGTCACCTACCAAATTGATCTATCCCAACCGGCGATGTTCGACCGTGAAGGCGAAGTGATCAACGCCAATACAAACCGGATCGTAAATCTACAGTTCAATGGTACGCCTATCGACCCATCGCAAGAATTCATCCTAGCGACGAACAACTACCGGGCATCGGGTGGCGGCAGCTTCCCCGGTGCAGATGGATCGACGGTCATTTTTGAAGGGCCCGACACGAATCGCGACGTGATCGTGCGCTACATCGTCGACAAAGGTACGGTCAGCCCACGCGCGGATGCGAATTGGTCATTTGTGCCAATGGACGGCACCTCCGTCATCTTTGAAACGGGACCCGCTGGCGCAGAATACGCAGACAGCGTTGCAGGCATGACCATCACACCCGCAGGCAGCAGCGAATCTGGATTCGCTCTGTTCCGCATCACGCTTTAACAAATTCGGGCCCAGCCTCTGACGGGCGGCTGGGCCAGATCTAATTTGGCTACACTCGCAAAACAAAAGGCGCCCCAAAACCGGAGCGCCTTTTTCAGAATAAATCTGGTGTTGATCTTACTCTTCTTCGAGCTTCTCAACAGCTTTTTGCAGATCGTCTTTGCTGACTTCTTTGTCAGTCACCGCAGCCTTTTCAAAGATGTGGTCAACGACTTTGTCTTCGAACATTGGCGCCTGCAGTTGCTGACGGAACTGAGCGTTCTGCTGTACGAATTCAAAGAACTGACGCTCTTGACCTGGGTACTGGCGCGCTTGGTTCATGATCGCTTGTGTCATTTCCTGATCGGTGACTTTCACGTCAGCCTTCTGACCGATGTCAGCCAACAGAAGACCCAGCTTTACGCGACGCTCAGCAAGCTTCTTGTGCTCGTCAGTTGGTTCGATCTCTGGGTGATCGTGACCTTCAACTTCTGGGTTTTCTTCGTGCCACAGCTGGTGAGCGATCTGGTTTGCTTCAGCAGTAACCAAAGTTTCTGGCAGGTCGAAAGAAACAACTTTGTCCAGCTCGTCCAGCAGCGCGCGTTTTGCAACAGCACGTGATGCACCAGTGTATTCAGCTTCCAGACGCTCAGTGATCTGTGCCTTCAGGCCTTCCAGATCTTCTGCACCGAATTTCTTCGCCAGCTCATCGTCCAGCTCAGGCGTCTTTGGTGCCTTCACTTCTTTGATTGTGCAGGTGAATACAGCTTTCTTACCAGCAAGGTTTTCAGCTTGGTAATCTTCTGGGAAGGTTACTTCGACGTCTTTTTCGTCGCCAGCTTTGACCTTCAGCAGGCCATCTTCAAAGCCGGGAATGAAAGAGTTTGAACCCAGCACGAGCGGGTAATCTTCCGCAGCGCCGCCTTCAAAAGCTTCGCCGTCAACCTTGCCAACAAAATCCAGAACGACTTGGTCGTCTTTCTTTGCTTGCGTTTTTTTCGCTTCGTATGTGACAGCCTGTGGTGAAGACGCAAGGTTATCCAGCGCTTCTTTCACTGAGTCTTCGTCAGCTTTCACAACCAGACGCTCTAGCTTGATTTTGCTGAAATCTGTCTCTGCGATTTCTGGCAGTTTCTCGTAAGAAACTTCAACGGCAACATCGTCGCCCTCTTTCCAGTCTTCGTTGGTCATTTTCATTTCTGGCTGTGCCGCAGGACGGTCACCGGATTCTTCAAGGTGCTTGCTCAGGGCGCCGTCGATGGCTTCCTGCATGCTTTCGCCCATAAGGCGCTGGCCGAACTGCTTGCGCAAGAGTGCCATTGGCACTTTACCTTTGCGGAAACCCTTCATCTCGACGGTTGGCTGTGCTTCTTTCAGCTTTTCATCAACTTTGGCATCCAATTCAGCCGCGGTAACGGTGATGGCATAGCCGCGTTTCAAACCTTCGTTCAGCGTCTCTGTGACCTGCATGGTAGCGTCCTTTTCAAGTCGTCTGGCGTGGAAACCACGCATATCTTCGTCAGGCCGCGCAAGGCGTGGCCACATAAATCGAAGGCACTTCTAGGGATGCACCGCATGGCATGCAAGGGCAATCGTGCGCCAAGCCCCTAGGTATAAGGATTTTCAGCCCTGCCCCTTCTTTTATTGGGGGCACGCGGATCGCCACAACAAATCGCACTCGCGCATTTATAGACGAGATACCTTGATCATGTTTGAAAACATAAAAGTGGTGCGGGTGAAGGGACTTGAACCCCCACGCCTTGCGGCGCCAGAACCTAAATCTGGTGCGTCTACCAATTCCGCCACACCCGCACTTTCAACGCCCGAAGCGTCGATCTGGCGCTACCTAGCAAAGCTATCTCCGGGATGCGAGAGGGAAAATGCGATTTTTTCGTTTATCGCGATTTTTTTTCACCTACATGCCTAAATCCCGGAAAACCGCAGGTAGCTGCTCTGGTAAATCCTCTGCGATCAAACCGGGCCCAAACTTCAAAGCACATTCCGTATGAAGCCATGCACCTGTTTCGGCCGCCTGCATCGGCGCAAACCCACGCGCCAGCAATCCAGTAATAAAGCCCGCCAAAACATCACCTGATCCGGCGGTCGCCAACCAAGGTGCAGCACGTTCATAAACCGATGCATTAATACTGCATCGCCCGGATGGATCAGCAATCACCGTATCCGGCCCCTTAAACAGCACAACACACCCTGCCCGCTTGGCGGCGTCACGCGTGGCATCAACCTTTGAATAGGCCGGGCCAGTCGTTGCGGGCGCATCCAGCTTTTCAGCAATATCCGGAAATAGCCGTGCGAACTCTCCGGCATGTGGCGTCAACACGCAACGGTTATGCAATCGATCGAACAACGCCTTGTCGTTATTCAAGTGCGTCAGCGCATCCGCATCCAAAACCGTGGCACGAGGATTCGTCCCACCTTCGCCCAAAACCGTCGCAAGCAAATCATGTTCGCGATCACGCAACCCGAACCCCGGCCCAATACACAGCGCATTGATACGTTCATCTTCCAAGGTACTCACAAGTGACCCGTCATCTTCGATTACAGTCAGCATAACCGCATTCAACTGCGCCGCATTCTCGATAAGCGCCCTTTCAGGACAACCAACAGTCACAGCGCCCGCGCCAATACGCAAAGCACCACGTGCCGCAAGTCGTGTTGCACCACCTTTGCCGGAACCACCTGATAGAAACAAAGCGTGACCGTGGGAGTATTTATGAAGCGACCTTGGATACGGGTCATCTCGGGTATGACCCTTCCCCAAATAGTTGCCCGAGGAATATGCATTGGAACTATGTCGTCGCGTGGGTTCAGTTGAGAGCGCTACCTGTTCATGCAGCTCAAGCGCTACGAATGCATGGAAACTTGGCTTTAAGCCAATATCGCAAACGGCTACCTTTCTCCCTAGCGCAACCGCCCAATCTAAATACAAGCCAACCTTCGGCTTATGAAATGTCACAGTCAGATGTGATGGAGCAACTGCTTGCAAAAAGCGTCCACTGTCGGCACATATACCCGTCGGCACATCCACCGAGACAAAACGTGGTGATGATGGCTGTTCGATACAAAGGTCCCCGTCAGCGTTCATCGCCCAGATTGCTTCCGCAAGTTCTCCCTCTATCGGACGCGTTAACCCCGTTCCAAAGATCGCATCAAGAACAATATCCGCGCCCCATATAGCTTTATGGGCGTCGCCGCCATCGAAAGTAGCCACGCCCCCCATCTCACACCACCGCTCATAATTCACCTTTGCATCCGGCGGCAGCTTTTCAGCATCACCATACAAAAACACCTCAACACCCCACCCGGCCTCATGCAACAGCCGCGCCACTACAAACCCATCACCACCATTATTCCCCGGCCCGCATAGCACGACCGCCCTATGCTTCCCCTTCTCATCGTCTTGCAACAAATACTCCGGGGGTTTGGGGGTTGGCCCCCAAGACGGCGATAGCTCCGGCCACTCCTCAAAGATGGCTTCAACAACACCCCATCCCGCGCGTTCCATCAGTTCCAACCCCGTGACTTCGCCAGAGGCAATCGCAGCCGCTTCGATGGCGCGCATTTGGGCAGCGGTTAAAAGTTCGGTCATCGCTTAGGCATTCCAATTTACATTTCGCACATTTTTCGGGACAATTGCACAATATTTAATCAGTTGTTGTTCTTTACCCCGTTGCATCTGCCTTCAAGGTTCGCCACGAATTGTCCCGATGCAACAGAAATGTTCTGACCACCATAAATAACCGCTAGGGGAGTCGCGGCCTATGAAAAAGATCGAAGCGATCATCAAACCATTCAAACTCGACGAAGTGAAAGAAGCACTCCAAGAAGTGGGCGTGCAAGGTCTGTCTGTTGTCGAGGTCAAAGGATTTGGCCGCCAAAAGGGTCACACTGAACTGTACCGTGGTGCAGAATACGTGGTCGACTTCCTGCCAAAGGTAAAAATCGAAGTCGTATTGGCCGATGATCAAGTCGATGCCGCCGTTGAAGCAATCATTGGCGCCGCAAAAACCGACAAGATCGGTGATGGCAAAATCTTCGTGTCCCCTGTTGAGCAAGCGATCCGCATCCGGACCGGCGAATCTGGCGACGACGCACTTTAATCACGCCGCGGAATTTATCCGAGGTTTCAAAGAATACCAAAGACGCTAAGAAAGGTACCAATAAATGGACAACAAAGCTGTTCTAAAGCTGATCAAGGACGAGGAAGTCGATTACGTCGATATCCGTTTCACTGATCCACGCGGCAAACTTCAGCACGTAACTGTGGTTGCAGATCTGGTCGACGAAGACTTCCTTGAAGAAGGCTTTATGTTTGACGGTTCTTCCATCGCTGGCTGGAAATCCATCGACAAATCCGACATGAAACTGATGCCACAGGCAAGCAGCGCATATGTTGACCCCTTCTACGCTGAAAAAACTGTCTGCATCCACTGTAACGTGGTCGAACCAGACACAATGGAAGCCTACGACCGTGACCCACGTGGCACAGCAGCAAAAGCCGAAGAATACCTGAAGTCTTCCGGTATCGGTGACGCTGCATACTTTGGTCCAGAAGCTGAATTCTTCGTCTTTGACGACGTACGCTTCCAAGTTTCCATGAACAAAGTGTCTTACCAAGTTGACGCCATCGACGGCGCTTGGAACACAGACACTGAGTACGAAATGGGCAACACAGGCCACCGTCCCGGCATTAAGGGCGGCTATTTCCCTGTGAACCCAGTGGACGACGCACAAGAAATGCGTTCCGAAATGCTGTCCACCATGAAGCGCATGGGCATGAAAGTTGACAAGCACCACCACGAAGTGGCGTCTTGCCAGCACGAACTGGGCCTGATCTTTGGTACGCTGACGCACCAAGCTGACGAAATCCAGAAATACAAATATGTTGTGCACAACGTTGCACAGGCATACGGCAAATCCGCGACATTCATGCCAAAGCCAATCGCAGGCGATAACGGCACTGGTATGCACGTGAACATGTCGATCTGGAAAGACGGCAAGCCACTGTTCGCTGGCGACAAATACGCTGACCTGTCTCAGGAAGCCCTGTACTTCATCGGCGGTATCCTGAAGCACGCGAAAGCGCTGAACGCGATCACAAACCCATCGACAAACAGCTACAAGCGTCTGATCCCAGGTTTCGAAGCACCTGTTCTGCGCGCATACTCTGCGTCTAACCGTTCGGGTTGTGTACGTATTCCTTGGGCAGAATCCCCCAAGGCGAAACGCGTCGAAGCACGTTTCCCTGATCCAGCAGCCAACCCATACCTGTGCTTCTCTGCACTGTTGATGGCTGGCCTTGACGGCATCAAAAACAAAATCGATCCAGGCCCCTCTTCTGACAAAGATCTTTACGATCTGCCACCAGAAGAACTGGCAGGCATCCCAACTGTTTGTGGCTCACTGCGTGAAGCACTGGAAGCGCTGGAAGCTGACCACGAATTCCTGCTTCAGGGTGACGTATTCACCAAGGACCAGCTGGAAGGCTACATGGAACTGAAATGGGAAGAAGTGTACGCATACGAGCACACTCCACACCCAATGGAATACAAGCTGTACTACAGCTGCTAATTCCGCAGATCACACAATTGGAAAAGGCATCGCTACGGCGATGCCTTTTTCGTTTCATAGTTACGGTCAGCCCAAATCCAGCCGTGCCAACACCCCCAGATGATCGGACCCCAATAGTTCGCGATAGCTCACGTTGCCCCCATTGGGCGCGTAAACATGATCCAAGAACAGCGGTGCCCCATAAAGATTATAGGTCGGCCGTACTGGCCCCGCGACCATCGTGCCTGATGCGGCCCTAATGCGCCGCGCCGATGACGCCCATGGAAAAATATTAAAGTCCCCAGCAATCACGACCGGCCCTTCTAATTCATCAAACAAAGCGACTGCCGCCTCGGCGGATTTTTCATGTGCATATGGATAGGGCCACGGCAGATGCACCGAAGTGACCCAAACAAGGTTTCCATCCTTTTGAATTTGCGCCGCTGCCACGCCCCTGTGATCAGAACACTTGGGCGTACCAACAAACGGAGTTTTCGCCAAGACCGCGACACCGCTTCCCCCAATAAACCTGCAAAGATGCTGAAACGGGTAGTCAGGTTCGATCATCGTAAGAAACGCCTCATTCGCCCTGCCCACTTCTTGCAAAGTGACGACTTCTGCACCGCTTGCGCGAATGTCATCCGCCAAAGAGGATAGCTCTGAATTACGGTACAAGAGGTTCTTGGTATAGAGGGTCAGGTTGCCGTCGGACTGCGTTCCCCAAAAAAGTGGCGCAGTGGTCAATAGTGCAAAGAATGCCACCACTGCGACTCCGGCACGGACAATCCGCTGCATAGGGAATGCCAACGACGCAAGGCAAAGCAACCCGGTCGGAATCCGTAACAACGACAGACTATCCCCCAACGGATGCAACTGCCCGGCAAAACCGGCCAGAATGATCAGGCAACACCCCAGTACGAATACGGCGAACACACCGCGTAATAGATTCTTCATAGAATTACTTTCAACCTGCTATGGACTGCGCCCATTCAAGTTGTCTTAGTTGCAGGTGCTCGCCATAGTTTGTGCAGAGTTTGAGCAGACAGAAGGCAAATCAATGCATACGGAAAAGATGACATTCGCGGGTCACGCTGGTGATGCTTTGGCTGCGCGACTTGATTTGCCGCATGGAAAGCCGCGCGCGACTGCGCTGTTTGCGCATTGTTTTACTTGCTCAAAAGACATTACCGCGGCGCGTCGGATCGCCGGACGTTTGGCCGCAATGGGAATCGCCGTGCTGCGTTTTGACTTTACCGGTCTTGGGCATTCTGAAGGCGAATTCGAAAACACGGGGTTTTCATCAAACGTCGACGATCTGATTGCTGCGGCACAGGCGCTGACCGATAAAGGATTGGCGCCCTCCATATTAATCGGTCATTCGCTTGGCGGGGCGGCAGTCCTAAAAGCCACAAACGCGATCCCATCGACAAAGGCTGTCGTGACGATCGGCGCCCCTTTTGATCCGTCACATGTCACACGTCACTTCCAACATGCCATCCCCGAAATCCAAACCAGCGGCACAGCGCAAGTGTCGCTTGGCGGACGCCCGTTTACCATTGGCAAAACATTCATTGACGATGTCTCGACAGTCGCGCTGACCGAAGCCATCAAACATTTAGACGCAGCATTACTAGTGCTTCATTCGCCACGCGACGCCGTTGTTAGCATCGACAATGCAGCCGAGATTTTCATGACCGCCAAACACCCCAAAAGCTTTGTCACTTTGGACGATGCCGACCACTTAATCACCAAGGCAGAAGACGCCGAATATACAGCAGAGGTCATCGCAGCTTGGTCACAACGGTACTTGGATCTGCCTGAAGCTGAAGTACCGGCAAATATCCCCGAAGGAATCACCCGCGTAACCGAGGCTGACCCAAATGGGTATTTGCAGGACGTTCAAACTGGCAGTTTTCACGCTTTGGCGGATGAGCCCGCAAAACATGGCGGAACGGGTAAGGGCTTTACCCCATATGGGTTTGTGTCTGCAGGGCTTGGCGCTTGCACATCCATGACCATCCGAATGTACGCGCGGCGCAAAGGCTGGCCACTAGACGGAGTACATGTTGATGTCAGCCATGCCAAAGAACACGCAACTGACGCCGCGAATCCGGGCGCAAAGGTTGATCACTTTGACCGGGTCATCACGCTTATTGGAAATCTATCGGATGAACAACGCACACGCCTGATGGAAATTGCAGATAAGTGCCCGGTGCACCGCACCCTAGAACGCAGCAGTCATATCACAACAGAAATGGCTAGTAATCACCGCCAATAGCGCGAAACGGACACATAATCTTTGCGTGGCCCGACCACATGCCATGTCGCCTGCCATACGGGCCAATTCGTAAAATCATAGCGCACCTGGTAAAAATCATCGCCACAGGGGTGATCCGTTCCCTGCGCATGGCCGCATGGAACAAAACTGTGGAACGCGGCACCGTTATCAAAATGGACGTCGACGGCATCTTGGCCGAACTGCCAATGATAGCGACGTGTCGCCTCCATCTCAGGCGCGGCACCAAATCGCAGCTTGCCGGCCTCTTCATATGCCAGCGCCCCTGCCCCCACAGAATCAAACCGTGCAGTTCCCAATAACGTACCAGCCTGATCGCTCAGACGGTCTGTAATCACGCGAGACAACTGCCACAGCCCCACAAAGTCCTCGGACCTCAGCATTACAGTCATGTTCCTGTCATCTTCCCTTGAGGCTTTGGCCCGTCCCCCTTATGACGCAGGGGAATATTGCTGCCCACCCCAAGAAAAGGTGCTACCTCATGATCCCTCGCTATTCTCGCCCGGAAATGACCGCAATCTGGGAACCCGCCACCAAATTCAAAATCTGGTACGAGATCGAGGCGCACGCCTGTGACGCTCAGGCCGCGATTGGCGTGATCCCAAAAGAAAGCGCAGCGGCCGTCTGGAAAGCCAAAGACGTTGAATTCGACGTGGCGCGCATCGACGAAATCGAAGCTGTTACCAAACACGATGTCATCGCGTTTCTGACGCACCTTGCCGAACACATCGGATCAACCGAGGCCCGCTTTGTTCACCAAGGCATGACATCATCTGATGTGCTGGACACAACGCTGAATGTTCAACTTGTTCGCGCCGCAGACCTGCTGCTGTCTGGCATGGACCGCGTTCTGACCGCGCTGAAAACTCGCGCGCTAGAACACAAAGACACCGTTCGCATCGGTCGCAGCCACGGTATTCACGCTGAGCCCACAACAATGGGTCTGACTTTTGCCCGTTTCTACGCAGAAATGGACCGCGGTCGTAAACGCCTTGTCGCTGCTCGCGAAGAAATCGCGACGGGTGCAATCTCTGGCGCTGTAGGCACATTCGCGAACATCGACCCATCTGTTGAAGAGCATGTTTGCGCACAGCTGGGTCTATCGCCTGAACCAATCAGCACCCAAGTTATTCCACGCGACCGCCATGCAATGTTCTTTGCCACCTTGGGCGTGATCGCTTCATCCATCGAAAACATCGCGACTGAAGTCCGCCACATGCAGCGGACCGAAGTCCTAGAGGCCGAAGAGTTCTTCTCCAAGGGCCAAAAAGGTTCATCTGCGATGCCACACAAGCGCAACCCAGTTTTGACTGAAAACCTGACTGGTCTTGCCCGTCTGGTGCGTATGTCAGTCGTTCCAGCAATGGAAAACGTGACGCTTTGGCACGAACGCGACATCAGCCACTCATCTGTTGAGCGCGCGATTGGCCCAGATACGACAGTAACACTGGACTTTGCCTTGCATCGTTTGGCTGGCGTGATCGAAAAGCTGGTGATCTATCCCGACAACATGCTTGCCAACATGAACAAGTTCCGCGGACTGGTCATGTCTCAGCGCGTTCTTCTTGCCCTGACCCAAGCAGGCGTGAGCCGTGAAGACGCGTACAAACTGGTTCAGCGCAATGCGATGAAAGTTTGGGAGCAAGGGAAAGATTTCAAAACAGAACTTCTAGGCGATGACGAAGTCCTTGCCGCATTGTCTGCTGAAGAGATCGAAGAGAAATTCGACCTTGGCTATCACACAAAGCACGTTGAAACGATCTTCAAGCGCGTATTCGGCGATAAATAAGAATTTGCGGACGGGTGGGTTCGCCCACCCGTCCGCAAAACATAGACGACTTACACCACTGACGGCGCGTGTAGCGGCACTTGAGCCCCAGCAACTTTTGGCTTCCCAACGGGCATCGCACCCACAACTTTCCGCTCTCTACGTCTGGCTGGCATACTCATTGCGACATACCGACGATTGTCGTGGCAGTTGACGTAAGGATCGCCAATCAGGTCTACTTCGTATCCCAGTTGGCGCAACGTTCGTGCGAATACTGGTGGGCACAAAGCCATGATCTCTGTAGCGCCATGTTCTGTCGCTTGATCCACCACCCCATCAAGCACAAGACCTAAGCACTCCGAACGTTCTGCCTGCGTGGTAACCTCGTCAGAAATCACAACGCGCGTAGCTTCCCATAAATTTGGCGTCACCTTTGCCGCTTTGATAATGTCTTCGGGAATACCAATCAGTTTACCCGCAACCGCGTCACGCAGCATATAAGTGTGCGATCCCCACTGGGCCGTTGTAGCCATCGCACGCATGCCGCCAATTACTTTGCCATCTCGAAGAACCAGTGAGTAATGCGCGTTTGGGTTGTCATACTGATCCATCTCAACGCTATCGTCATGTGGAATATCCCAACCCAGTTGATCTACAAAGAACCGTTTGCGCAAAGCAAGGAATTCATAGAATGCGGTGCCATGCTGGTGAAGCTGAGCAAAATTAAACGAAATATTTTCCATGGTGATTTCTCTCTACCGATAAGCGACACTGGCGCCAGTTTACATCTATTGATTGTCACGAATTTCGTGCCAATGACAAATTAACCTCAAAATTTCAATAATTGATAAAAAAAACGACAGAAATTCTAAATTAAGCCGTATTGGTTCGCGAGTGCTGCCGCTTGTGTGCCCGTTTTAGCACCTAATTTTAATTTAGCGTTTTTCAAGCGCTGTTTTACCGCACCTTCACTAACGCTCAACTCAAAAGCGATTTCCTTTAATCGCTTTCCGTCTTTAACCATCCCCAATGCCTCCAATTCGGCACGTGTTAGGTTCGTCGGTGGCGCGGTTTCGTTGTGCCGTCTAGCGAGTAAAGCCTTTAACAGTTTCACCTCTAGGTCGGTGTATTCACGGTCTCCACGAGTGAAAGATGCAAAAGAACGTTGCGCATCAACATTACCATCAAAAACGGAAACAGTAACACCATACCGCATACCGAATGTCTTTGCTTGCGCAATAATCCGTTTAGGATCTTCGAGCGGAATTTCGCTCCATCGGCAAATTCCTACATTACTGTAGGCCCACCTAACTATTGGATCGAACAACATAAAGCGTTGCGTAGTGTAATGCTGCACCCATTCAGGAGGAAAGGCGTTCACCTCCTCCATTGGAAAGGCAAATCCTATCCGTAGTGCAATGTAATACCCGGACGGAGCTAACTGCTCGATCTCGTCCGGACCCATTAAAGTCGACATCCGTTTACCTCGGGCCCCTTGATTAATGACAAAGGACTTGTTGCTGGTGCACTGTTATCTGTACAATGCAGATACGCAATACTTCGTTGAGATTATTGCCATATGACCACCTTTGGCAACTGGAAAGCGAGTAACAGAATGTCACCAACACAATTTAATATTAGTGAACTTCTGGGAAATTTAGGGAAACTTGCTCCGGCGGGCTATGCCTTAGGATTACACATTGCGTATACAACGCCCAAATTTATGTTCCAATCTTACCCTAAAAAATGGTTGGACTACTATTCACAAAACGGTTTGGTCATGTCTGATCCAATGGTTGCGTGGGGATTTGAGAATGTCGGCACATGCCGTTGGTCCGATTTAGATGACCCAGCAGGTGTCATGCAAAAGGCGGCTGATCACGGTATGACACACGGCGTGGTTTGCGCGATAAAAACCGGCGAAAGCCTTAGTATCTGTGGCTTTGCGCGCGCGGATCGCGAATTCACCGACGAAGAAATTAGCGAAATATTCAATAAAGTTGAATACTTACACGCGAATACAGCTGACAAAGCACAACTTTTACCCGAGACGGTGCAACAGTTGAAAAACATGTCTATTATGGTCACACATCCAGGCTCTTAAACGACTGTTTTAAATATTCATTTACCCAACTGCCTTATGGTTTGGGTATGAATGTTTCGTCCCCTCTCAACAATGAGTTTGCGATTTCTCGCCGACGCAAGGCCGCTATGATCGTCCAAATGATGATCAGCGATGGCGGCAACCTGTCGTTGTCTCAATTACCCGAATCGCTTCAAGAACTTCTAACGGACGAACTTGGCGCGATTCGGCTGGTGGATCGTGACACGGTCCTCGGTGTCGCTGAGGAGTTCATAGCCGAGCTTGGTTCCCTCGGTTTATCGGCACCTGGTTCGCGCGATGGGGCGATTGCCGCGCTTTCAGATCACCTCAGCCCAACAGTCGCCGCGCGTTTGCGCGAGCAGATGGAAAGCGTTCGCTTTGGTGATCATTGGCACATTGTGATCGACTTACCGAATTCGCGTATTGTGGACATCATGAATGCCGAAAGTGTCGAAATTTGTGCGGTCGCGCTGTCGAAATTGCCAACTAGCAAGGCGGCAGCCGTACTGGCTCAAACGCCCGGCGAACGCGCGCGACGCATCACATATGCGATGTCGCTGACAGCTGATATCTCGCCAGATGCCGTACACCGGATTGGCCAATCATTGGCCAAAGAATACGGGCGTCCGGTCAGCTCGGCATTCGATAAAGCCCCCGCTCAACGCCTTGGGGCAATCCTCAATTCAGCGGTCACGCAAACACGCGAAGAAGTGTTAGGAGGACTCGGTGAAGATGACCCCGAGTTCGCCAACGACCTTAGAAAGGCGATCTTCACGTTCAAAGACATCCCAGCGCGCGTTAAGCCGACGGACATCCCCAACTGCATCCGCACCGTTGATCCAGCGCAGCTAAGCTCTGCGATCGCCTCTGCCCTAGCCGCAGACGAACCTGTGATTTCAGCCGCTGAGTTTATATTGAGCAATGTTTCGCAGCGAATGGCGGGTCAAATCCGCGAAGAAGCTGAGGAATTGGGTACAATCAAGAAAGCCGACGCCGAAGCGGCAATGTCGTCTGTCACATCAGCCATTCGCGATTTGGTCGAGAGTGGGACGATTACCTTGCGCGACCCAGAGGCCGACACCGACGAATAGCGCGTGGACACTGCCCATCGAATTGCACTAATCTGCCCAGATGACACAGACCAATGCGCCGCGCGCGAAAGCCCTTCCCAACATTGCGCAGGTTGCCAGTTGAGTAAGCGTGAAACATCCAAAGGCCTTTTCGCTGATTGGGCCGCCGACCGTGTTCTTCGCGGCTTGATCGGGACCATGCTTCGCCTGCCCTATGAAAAACGGGTGCCCGCGATGGGCCGCGCCCTAAGCAGTGCAGTTGCGCCCTTAGCGGGGTATAGCAAACGCGCCGAAGAGAACCTGCAGCTTATCTATCCTGACATGGGCACCGAAGAGCGTCGTAAGATTGCGCGCGATTGTTGCGACAATTTCGGACGGACGCTGATCGAAAACTATTCGTGGCAGGAATTTGGGCAAAGGCTTTGTCAAACAAAGCCAACCGGTGATGGCCTTAACCCGCTTGCAGAAGCGGCAAAAGACAAACGCCCGGTGATCTTTGTTACGGCGCATTATGGAAACCACGAAGCACCACGCCAAGTCCTGAGCGCGATGGGTCTTACCATTGGTGGGCTATATCGCCCGATGCTAAACCCCTATTTTAACGCGCATTATGCAAAGACCATGACGTCATGGGGCGGACCAGTTTTTGAACAAGGCCGCCGTGGGACAATGGGATTCGCACGTCATTTGAAATCTGGCGGGATGGGAACGCTACTGTTTGATGTTTCCGCCAAAGGCGTCAGCATCCCGTTCTTGGGACAACCGGCACACACAGCAACATCAGCTGCAGACATTGCGTTGAAGATGGACGCCCTTGTCATCCCTTACTTTGGGATCAGGCAAGAGGACGGGCTATCATTCGCAGTCGAGGTCGAAGCGCCAATTAGCCACAGTGACCCGTTAACAATGATGACTGAAATGACCCAAAGATTAGAAGCTCAGGTCGCGCGTGATCCATCACAATGGTTCTGGGTTCATCGCCGCTGGAAGGTCCGCAAGAACGGTTAACGCAACTGTGCGGCCCCAACGATGGGGCCATGTCCGGCCTTTTGCACCAGAACTGCGACCGGATCACTGCCGGGCGCAGGTGCTGTGATTTTCAGCGTGCCCGCCCCATCCCATTCGGCGACTGCCTCTAGTGAACTGACTATGTTCGTATAGACCAATTCGCGCCCCGCGTTTTCACCCCGCCGAATATTCACAGTCGCGGCAGGTGTATAGCGCACAAGTTCAACGACGTAATTGTTCATCTCGGTCGAACTCGCTGAAATTTGAACAGTATCGCCATTGCGGGTTATCGACACAGACACCGGATATTCCTGACGACTATGTGCTTGGATCAGGTCCATTACCTGCATTGGCCGCGATCCGATCACGTGATCAACGCCGCCAATAATCATTTGTGGCGTATAAACCGTCGTCGCACGGGCTGCGCGGGCATATGCGTGCTGGCGGGCCGTGTTTTCAGGGCGACCAAAAATATCGGTCCAGCCAATGTAATCCCAATAATCGACATGCAGCGCCAGAGCGAGAACATCGTCGCGCTTGGCAAGGTCATGCAGCATCGCATCAGCGGGCGGACAAGACGAACAGCCTTGCGACGTATATAGTTCTACCACCACCGGATCGGCTTGCGCTGTCGTTGGGGCAAACTGAAGCATCCCGAATACAGCAAGAGCAGAAAAAATCGTACGCATTGTTCGTCCTGTTACTAGTTGCCCATCGGTGTAGCCCGGCCCGCCTGTAATGACCAATCAATGAATTGAGAACAGTTTGTTATGTATGTTTCAACGGCAACACGCCAAATTACGCCGAATTGTGTGCAATGGTATACAAAAAAGCAAAACACCCCCTTGATCGCTCTCGCAGCATGATGCAAAAGCCAATCAATAGCCTTGCACAGCAACTGCCTTGAAAGGGATAGCCATGACGATCACTGTCGGCACAGATACAGCCAAAACCCGCAAAACCCTTACCGTTGGGGACCAGTCGGTCGCCTACTATTCTATTCCAGCGGCACAAGCCGCAGGTCTTGGTGATTTTTCGAAATTGCCAGCCGCATTGAAGGTAGTTCTAGAAAACCTGCTACGCTTTGAAGACAACGGTTTCTCCGTTTCAGTTGACGACATCAAAGCGTTCTCTGAATGGGCTGACAAAGGTGGCAAAAACCCACGTGAAATCGCCTACCGCCCTGCCCGCGTTCTGATGCAGGATTTCACCGGCGTTCCTGCTGTTGTTGACCTTGCAGCGATGCGCGACGGTATCGTGGCACTTGGCGGCGACGCACAGCAGATTAACCCTCTGAACCCTGTTGATCTGGTCATCGACCACTCGGTCATGATTGACGAATTCGGTAATCCACGTGCGTTCCAAATGAACGTGGACCGCGAATACGAACGTAACCTAGAACGCTATACCTTCCTTAAGTGGGGCCAAAAAGCATTCAACAACTTCCGCGTTGTGCCGCCGGGCACAGGTATCTGTCACCAAGTGAACCTTGAATACCTTTCGCAGACTGTTTGGACTGACAAAGACCAAAACGGCGTCGAAGTTGCATACCCTGACACATTGGTCGGTACGGATTCTCACACAACCATGGTGAACGGCCTTGCTGTTCTTGGTTGGGGTGTTGGCGGTATCGAAGCCGAAGCTGCGATGCTGGGTCAGCCAGTTTCCATGCTGATCCCCGAAGTTGTCGGCTTTGAGCTGACAGGCGAAATGGTTGAGGGCACCACGGGTACTGACCTTGTGTTGAAAGTCGTCGAAATGCTGCGCGAACTTGGCGTTGTTGGCAAATTCGTCGAATTCTTTGGTGAAGGTTTGGACCGTCTGCCACTCGCAGACCGTGCGACAATCGCGAACATGGCACCAGAATATGGCGCGACATGTGGCTTCTTCCCAATCGATAACGAAACACTACGTTACCTGCGCAACACTGGCCGTGACGAAGACCGCATTGCCCTGGTCGAAGCCTACGCCAAGGAAAACGGTTTCTGGCGCGATGCGGACTACAACCCAATCTACACCGCAAAACTGCACCTTGACATGGGTGCAATCGTTCCTGCGATCTCGGGTCCAAAGCGTCCACAAGACTACGTTGCACTGACAAGCGCAAAGACCGCCTTCGAAAACGAAATGGAAAACACCTTCAAGCGCCCAATGGGCAAAGAAGTTCCAGTCGCTGGCGAAGACTACACCATGGAATCAGGTAAGGTCGTGATCGCGTCGATCACATCCTGCACCAACACATCCAACCCATACGTCATGATCGGCGCGGGTCTGGTGGCACGCAAAGCGGCGGCACTTGGTCTGGATCGAAAACCTTGGGTTAAGACATCGCTCGCACCTGGTTCACAGGTTGTGTCCGAATACCTAGAGGCCGCTGGCCTGCAGGAAGATCTGGATAAAATCGGCTTCAACCTTGTTGGTTACGGCTGCACAACATGTATCGGTAACTCTGGTCCAATCCAAAAAGAACTGTCTGACGCGATTGCCGAAGGCGATCTGGTCGCGACATCTGTTCTATCAGGTAACCGGAACTTTGAAGGCCGCATCTCGCCTGACGTCCGCGCCAACTACCTTGCCTCGCCTCCTTTGGTCGTGGCTTACGCGCTGGCCGGTACAATGGATATCAACCTTGCCACTGATCCAATCGCGCAGGACAAAAACGGCAATGACGTTTACCTGAAAGACATCTGGCCAACCAACCAAGAGATCAACGAACTGGTTGAAAAGACAGTTACCCGCGAAGCGTTCCTCAAGAAATATGCGGACGTATTCAAAGGCGACGAAAAGTGGCAAGCCGTTCAGACACCTGATTCTGAAACATACGACTGGCCAGCGGCTTCGACATACGTTCAGAATCCACCCTACTTCCGCGGCATGTCCAAGGATGCAGGAACAATCAAAAACGTTGAGAACGCAAAGGTTCTGGCCGTACTTGGCGACATGGTCACAACAGACCACATCAGCCCTGCCGGTTCGTTCAAAGACACCACCCCTGCCGGTCAGTACCTGATCGAACGTCAGGTGCCTGTGCGCGAATTTAACTCTTACGGGTCTCGTCGTGGTAACCACGAAGTCATGATGCGCGGCACATTCGCCAACATCCGCATCAAGAACGAAATGCTGGACGGCGTCGAAGGTGGTTACACCAAAGGCCCAGATGGCGCGCAGACTTCGATCTTTGATGCTGCGATGGAGTACCAAGAAGCAGGCACACCGCTTGTGATCTTCGCTGGTGAACAGTACGGCGCGGGTTCTTCGCGTGACTGGGCAGCCAAAGGTACGGCCCTGCTAGGTGTCAAAGCGGTCATCGCAGAAAGCTTTGAGCGTATCCACCGTTCCAACCTTGTTGGAATGGGCGTTGTTCCATTCGAATTCACTGGTGGCGACAGCCGCAAAACACTTGGCCTGACTGGCGAAGAAACAGTGACTATCGAAGGTTTGGATGCCGTGAAACCGCTGCAGGAAATGACTGCACAGATCACAATGGCAGACGGCACCACCAAAGAGATCACGGTCAAATGCCGGATCGATACAGCGGTCGAGATCGAATACATCGAAAACGGCGGCGTGCTGCACTATGTTCTACGGAACTTGGCAAAAGCGTCTTAAACTGGACCGATATCAACACATAGGGCCCGGTCAATTTGATCGGGCCATTTTCGTGCATACTAAGTTAAATCAGATAATATCTACGTCATCGACGGGCTCGTTGATTGATCCGAGCAGTGACTACGTTTAGGACATAATTATTGCCCCTAAAATAAATGAGTCTCTAGTGGATTGGCCCAACCTGCTTCGTGAATTTGTTACCCTATTCGTTGTCATCGACCCTGTCGGTTCTATCCCGGTCTTTTTGTTCGCGGTCGCTTCGGTCCCCGCAAATCTACATAGACGCTATGCCTTGCGTGCAGTCGTGATTGCGACCTTGGTCCTGATTGGCTTTTTAGTCGGCGGCCAGTTCATGCTAGAGGCATTAGGCTTACGCTTTGGGTCGTTTCAAATCGCAGGTGGGATTATCTTATTTCTCTTTGCCCTGACGATGATTTTTGGGCACTCAAAACCTGAGACCGAAATCGAAGAAGCCGGAAAGGACCACCTAGCAGGGGCAGTTTTCCCGCTTGCGATGCCGTCGATCGCCTCGCCCGGCGCAATGTTGGCCGTGGTCGTTCTAACCGACAATCACGAACAACCGTTGATCGAACAGGCAATTACTGCGGGCCTGTTAGTATTGGTGATGATCTTTACCTTGGGATTGCTGCTGGTCGCCACCTATGTTCACCGTATTATCGGCAATACAGGCGCAAGTGTCATCAGCCGGGTGATGGGCATGATCCTCGCAACAATTGCGATTGATTCAATCATTGGCGGCTTAGAGGCGCTAACAATCCTCGACTTGCCCGCCGCTCAATCAGCAGATGGCCCGCTAACCAACTAGTGTCAACTTACTCAATCGCCTTCATCAACTCAGGCAAAAACCGTTGTTCATAGTCTGACCCGACCAGCGGACCGACGAAGCGGAACAGAACCGTTCCATCCCCATCCACAATGAATGTCTCGGGTGGCGCGGTGACACCCCAGTCGATGGCCACCCTGCCCCGCAGGTCAAACCCTGTGGCAAAGAAAGGGTCTTCATAATCTGTTAGATAGGCAGACGCCTGATCCTGCGCATCGCGGAAATTGACACCTGCGATTCGGTACCCTTGTTCCGCAAGTTCCAACAGTTGCGGATGCTCGGCACGGCAAGGCGGGCACCAGCTCGCCCAGAAATTCACCAGTGTGATTTCACCGCTGCGCAGATCGGCATCGGTAAGTTGCTCTGTGCCATTTACGGCCTCGACCGGAACGGCGGGGGCTTGTTGGCCGATGAATGTGGACGGCAGATCATCGTTTTTACCTTGCCACATGCTGACTGCAAACATGCCAGCGAGTGCCGCAAATATTGCCGGAGGCGCAATCATCAAAGGCGATATTTTAGCCATTGTTTTCAATCCGTTCCAAGGCAGCTCGCACGCGAACAGACCGACGCCAGCTTAGCAGAACGACGACGGCCAACAGCCCAAGGCTCACACCATAGGCAGCTAGGACTTCGACTGCGTATTTTCCCAAATCAGGCACGGCGCGCCCTCGCTTCTAGGGCCCGGATACGGCGGGCACGGATTTCAGTACGGGTGCGCAGCAGCACCAACCCAATAAACAACAGAACAAACCCAGCGATGCAAATCACAAGCGGTTGCCAGAAAACGTCTGATACGTTTTCTTCTTTATCGAGCGACAGCGACGCCCCCTGATGCAGCCCTTGGTTCCAGAAATTCACCGCGTAGCGCGACAAGATCGCAAAGATCGACCCGACCATGCACAAGACAGAAGTTAGATCAGCAGCGGTGTCCGGGTCTTCGATCGCCTCCCACAGGGCGATGTAGCCAAGGTAAAACAGAAACAAGATCAGAAATGACGTAAGCCGTGGGTCCCATGCCCAATAGGTGCCCCACATCGGCTGCCCCCAGATCGCGCCCGTAAACAGTGCAATCAGTGTCATTGTAAGCCCTACGGGCGCTGCGGCCCGTGCTGCTAGTGCCGACACGTGGTGCCGACGCACCACCCAAATCAACGATGCCACCAGCATCATGATCCATGCGTTAATCGCCATCAGCGCGGCTGGCACATGTAGATAGATAATCTTGACCGTCGAACCTTGGCGGTAGTCATCAGGCGTAAAGAAGAACCCCCAGACCAAGCCTACAATCAGGCAGAGCGCAGCCAGCCCAAAAGCGTAGGGCAGCACGGGCGTAGTCCAGCCCATAAACTTTTTCGGATTTGCATATTCCCAGATCGACATTTCGATTACCTATCCTGCCCGTTGCGCCCGATCAACGCAGATTGATGCGTAACGTGGCCGCAGTCGCGAAGGGCAACACCGCAAAGCACCCTGCCGTAATCACCCCAAGCAGGATCAAAGCGCCAGTTGGGTCCAAACCATCGGCACCACGTCGCACGGCTTCTGCCCCGAAAATCAACGTCGGAACGTAAAGTGGCAGAACCAATAGTGACAAAAGCAATCCTCCGCGACGCAGCCCGACTGTCAGCGCCGCGCCAAACGTCCCGATCATCGACAGCGCAGGCGTTCCCAACAACAGCGACAAAAGTAGGTATTTGTAGGCTTCTGGCGCGAGTGACAACAAAAACCCAAGCGCAGGCGCGGCCAACGTCAGCGGCAGTCCCGTCGTGATCCAATGCGCGAGCGCCTTGGCCAATGCGGCCCCCTCTAAAGGCAACGGAGATGTCGCGAGCAAGCCCAGCGACCCATCCTCAAAATCCAAAGCAAAGATGCGGTCCAGCGAAAGAAGGGCCGCCAAAAGTGAAGCCACCCATAAAATCCCTGGTGCAATTCGCGACAGCAATTCGGTCTGAGGCCCCACCCCAAGTGGAACAAGGACAACTACGATCAGAAAAAACGCGAGCCCTAATCCGAACCCGCCCCCTGCCCGGACCGCAAGCCGCAGGTCACGCAGGAGCAAAGCGATCACAAGAATGCCTCGTCTGTGGCACCGCCTGCCTCTGGTGCTGATTTGAATGGGGTTAGGTCAAGTTCAGGAGCGGTAATGCCAAGGTCAATATGCGTGGCAATCACAGCTACACCGCCGCTGGCAAGGTGCTTGTTTTGCAGCCAGTCGGCAAACAGCCGAACCGAAAACCCGTCAAGCGACACAGTAGGTTCGTCTAAGAACAGCACTTTGCGCCCGATCACGCCAAGGCGTGCCAAACCTAGCCGGCGCTTTTGCCCGGCTGAAAGCGTACCGGCAATGCGCTCTCGCAAATCGGCCAAATCGAAGGTGTCCCAAATATCGTCAGGGACTGGTTGGCCGTAAACATCGGCCCAAAACGTCAGATTCTCGGTGACGCTTAGTGCGGTTTTGATACCGTCAGCGTGGCTCGCATAAGCCGCCTCATCCGCCGGGTGGTCGACTTCGCCAGCCAAAGCGGGTTGCAGCCCCGCCAATGTCCGCAGCAACGTCGTTTTCCCGATACCATTTGGGCCTCGCAGGATCAGTGCCTGCCCTGCGGGTACGTCAAAGCTTATGTCGCTTAGCACAGGGATCCCGCCCCGCGCACATGTCACGTTACTAACGCGCAGCATTAGACGGGGATCAGGGCGATAGCGACGCGGCGCCCTTCTGACAGTAGAATATTATAAGTCCGGCAGGCAGCAGGCGATGCCATTGCCTCGACCCCGATGCCAGCGTCTTCTAGTGTAGTACGAAAATCGGCGGGCAAATGCGCAACCTCTGCGCCTGTGCCCACAAACAAAACATCCAGCGTTTCGGCCTGTTCGAGCAAAGTAGCGGTGTCTTCATATCCGCCCCATGCCTTTACCCCGGTCGCGAAAGCCGCGACCGCGCCGTCATATTTCGTGCCACCGATGCGAAAGAAACCTGGACCATATCCATCGACCGGGGCCGCATCGTTATAGCTGATTTCATTTAAACGCATCGGAGCCTCTTAGTTGTCGATATGGGCGTAACGGGTACCTGCGGCTGGATCTTTCTTAGACCAGTCGCGTTTTACACCCAGAACAAGCAGAATTGTCGAAGCAACGAAGATTGACGAATAGGTCCCGATCACAACGCCCCAGATCATCGCAAAAACAAATCCACGGATCACATCACCACCCAGAACGAAAAGCGCGATCAGTGCGATCAATGTCGTGAACGAAGTCATCAATGTCCGGCTTAGTGTTTCGTTGATCGACAGGTTCAGGACTTCTTTCAGCTCTTTTTTCTTGTACTTGCGCAGGTTCTCGCGGACCCGGTCAAACACGATCACCGTATCGTTGATGGAATAACCCACGATGGTCAAAAGTGCCGCAATGATCGCAAGGTCGAACTTGATTTGCAGTTCCGAGAATATCCCGATGGTCAGTAAGACATCGTGTACCAGCGCCAATACGGCACCGACAGCGAACTGCCATTCAAACCGCATCCAGATATAAAGCAAGATCGCAGCCACAGCCAAAGTCACAGCCAGAATGGCAGTGTTGATCAATTCACCCGATACTTTAGGACCAACCGATTCAATCGACTGGAACGTAAGTGTAGGATCGACAGAAACCAGTGCTGCCTCGATGGCATCAACTGTATCCGATGCGATCCGCTCATCACCCTCTTGGGCTTGAATACGGATCATCGCAACGTGCTGGTTATCGGCAAAGCTTGGGTCGTTGACCTCGGCGATGGATACATCACCAAGGCCCAGTGGTTCGAGAGCACCACGGTAAACCGCCACATCAACCGAAACCTCTGACTGGGTACGGATGCTTGTCCCGCCTTGGAAATCAATCCCATAAGCAAGCCCTTGGATCAGAAACGACCCAAGCGCCACAACCATCATGACCAGCGAAATGCCAAGCCAAATCCGAGCCTTGCTGAAAAAGTCGATAGAGGTGTTATCGCGTATAAGTTTCAAGCGCATGTTAAACCTCAATTGTCTTAGGACGGGCGCGGGAGAACCAGATCACAATCAGCGAACGGGTCACAAAGATAGCAGTAAAGACCGAAGTGATGATCCCAAAGCCAAGGGTCACAGCAAAGCCGCTCACCGGACCAGAACCCATCACAAACAAGATGACTGCCGTGATAAAGGTGGTGATGTTCGCATCAATGATCGACGACAGGGCTTTTTCATAGCCAAGCTCAATCGCGCGCGCAGCACCTTTAGCTGTCTTCAGTTCTTCACGGATACGTTCAAAGATGATGACGTTGGCGTCGACGGCCATACCGATTGTCAGCACGATACCTGCGATGCCCGGCAGTGTCAGCGTGGCACCGATTATCGACAGCAGACCAAAGATCAGGCCGACGTTGATGATCAGCGCGATGTTCGCGAACAGGCCAAACAGGCCATAGCTAAGGACCATGAACACAAGGATCGCGATACCAGCGACTATACAAGCGACCTTACCAGCGTCGATGCTGTCTTGGCCCAGCTCAGGGCCAACAGTGCGTTCTTCGAGAACGGTCAGCGGTGCAGGCAACGCACCAGCACGCAGCAAGATCGCAAGATTGGTTGCTTCTTCGACAGTGAAGTTACCCGTGATGATGCCAGAACCACCCGGAATGTGGCTTTGGATACGTGGCGCAGAGATAACTTCGCCATCCAGAACGATCGCAAATGGTGACCCGATGTTTTCTAACGTGTAATCACCGAATTTGCGGGCCGCAGTTGTGTTAAAGCGGAATGCAACAGCAGGTGATCCATTCTGGTCGAAATCAAGCTGCGCGTTTTCCAAATCTTCGCCGGTTACAACCGCGCGCTTTTCCAGAATGTAAAATAGCCCCTCGTTTTCGGCATCCGGCGCAAGGATATTGCCAGTACCGGGCGATTGAGCAGGGTCGCTCGTGCTACCCAAAACCGAATTGAACGTCAGCTTAGCTGTCGTACCGATCAGGTCGATCACCTCTTGTGCGGAACCAACGCCGGGAACTTGAATCAATACACGATCAGTGCCTTGGCGTTGAATGGTTGGTTCGCGTGTACCAGCTTCGTCGATACGACGGCGCACGATTTCTAGCGTTTGTGCCATCGTGCGGTCGTTCATGGCGACCTGCTCTGCCTCGCTGAGCTTGATCGTTAGGACAGGACCGTTGATAGACACATCCAGATTGCTACCCGCCGCCCCTGTCAGGGATGTCACAGGACGGCCAAGACCGCGCACCAATTCCAGTGCACGTGTTGCGCCATCCGTCTGAGAAATACGCACACGCAGTTCGTCAGCGGGGCTGTCATCACGTGTCACGAAACCAACAGTGTCACGCTCAGCTGCTAGTGTATCGCGGACTTCTGGCCAAAACCCTTCGAGATATGATCCATGCACTTCTGACAGTTCGACTTCGACCAGCAGATGCGCACCCCCGCGTAGGTCCAGCCCAAGGTTAACGAGGCCAGAAGGCAGTGCGCTCGGCCATTGGGCCGCATCCGCTTCAAGCGAGGCATTGGTCTGCCCACTATCAATGACAGCCATCGCGTCATTATGTGTTTCTACCCGCGTGTAAAACGCATTGGGCATCGCAAACAGCAAGCCAAGAACAACAGTTCCCCAAATCAGGATCTGCTTCGGCATCGAAATATTCAGCATGACGCGGCCCTTCGGCGGTTAGGATTTCGCCGGTTCGGTTTTGTTCAGAACGGTCGTGATAGTAGATTTAACCACACGCACAATCACGCCTGCAGCAATTTCGACTTCAACTTCGTTGTCGTCTTTTACTTTTACCACTTTGCCCTTCACGCCACCTTGGGTCACGATCTGGTCGCCACGGCGCAGTGCCTCAAGCATCGCCTGATGCTCTTTCAGCTTTTTCTGCTGCGGGCGAATAAGCAAAAAATACATGATCCCGAAGATCAGTAGTAGCATCAACAGGTCAGCAGGTCTCATATCGCAATCCTTTTAATTCGCAGGGGCCGTACGACCCCAAAGTCGCGGCACGTTACTGGCGAGATAAGCAATTGGCAACCAGATGCAAGGTTATATCTCGAATCTAACCGTGGTACCTTATCATTGTTTCTTGAGCGAAAAGCCCAAGCGACAACAAGACCCACGACTTGAGTAATTTTCGGTTCACTTGGCAGACTAGATAGGGCATATCACGCGCAGAATTAACGCCAAAAAGGACCGATGCTATGCATGATATCCGCGCCATCCGTGACAACCCCGCCGCTTTTGATGCGGCTCTGTCTCGTCGTGGGATCTCGGCTGCGTCGTCCGAAATTTTGGAACTCGACGAAGCCCGTCGTGCCAAGATCTTGGCAGCAGAAACTGCGCAAGCTGAAGCCAACAAAGCGGCTAAAGAAGTCGGAGCCGCCAAAGGTCGCGGTGACGAAGCCGAATTTGAACGCCTACGTGCATTGGTTGCTGAAAAGAAATCGCAAATCGCTGCCCTAAACGACGAAGCGAAAGCCCAAGATGCTGCGCTAAACGATCTGTTGATGCGCATTCCGAACCTGCCAGACGAAAGCATTCCAGACGGCGAAGACGAAGAAGACAACGTCGAAATCAAACGTGAGGGCGCTCCGCGCAACTTTAGCTTTACGCCTGTGGAGCATTACGACATCCCCGGCATTCGCCCGGGCATGGATTTCGAAACCGCTGCAAAACTGTCTGGTAGCCGCTTTGTGCTGTTGTCGGGCGCTGTCGCACGGCTACACCGCGCGCTTGCGCAGTTCATGCTTGATACACATGTCGACGAACATGGCTTGACCGAAACCATCACCCCTGTGCTGGTTCGTGAAGAAATGATGTACGGTACGGGTCAGCTGCCAAAATTCGGCGAAGATAGCTATCAAACCACAAACGGTTGGTGGCTTATTCCTACGGCAGAGGTCACGCTGACCAACATCGTTAACGGTGTGACCATCGAAGAAAGCTACCTGCCCCGTCGCTATGTCGCGCATACGCAGTGTTTCCGTTCTGAGGCTGGTTCGGCCGGTCGTGATACATCCGGCATGCTGCGTCAGCACCAATTCGAAAAGGTCGAAATGGTCAGCGTCACAAAGCCAGAAGATAGCGCAGCCGAACACCTTGCGATGACGAAACGCGCAGAAACCATTCTTGATAAGCTTGGTCTTCCTTACCGCACCGTTGTATTGTGCACGGGCGATCTGGGCGCGGGCATGCGCAAGACTCACGATATCGAAGTTTGGCTTCCCGGTCAGAACGCCTACCGCGAAATCGCGTCCATCTCGGTTGCTGGTGATTACCAAGCACGCCGCATGAATGCGCGGTTCAAACCTGCGGCAGGCGGCAAGCCAGAGTATGTGCACACGTTGAATGGCTCTGGCTTGGCTGTCGGGCGCTGCTTGATCGCCGTCGTAGAAAACGGACAGCAAGAAGACGGCTCTGTTGATCTACCAGCCGTATTGCACCCCTACTTGGCCGGTAAAACACGCATTTCTGCCGACGGCCAACTGGCTTAATCAGGCGGGAGCAGATCATCACTGGTGATCTGCTCTTGCAACTTGGTCATGACCTTGGCCAGTGTTTTGGGTTGATAGTCCTTGTCACACGCGATCCGATCCAACGTGATCTGACTGACATCTTCGACCCGTGTCGGGCCATCACGATCAATAGCGCTCCATAACATCGCCTTCTTCATGAGCCCGATCCGGCTTTGATTGATCAATGCTTCGCGAATATTTCGCGTTTCACGCACGCGCTCCAACACGGTGCTATCCATCTCAAGCCCGGCACGCGCTGCCCCTTCGGCGATCCAGTCGCAAGCAAACGACGACAGTCCAACGCGGTCGCCGCCACCGCCAACCGATCCATGATCGCCCGGGAACCATTCCTGCCGATATGCCCATTCTGTGCGGCTCTTTGGATCAAGCGAAACATCGGCATCTAGGCCAAGTGCCGCGCGGTTCATTACATCCAGCTTTTCTGACCACATCGCTGGCGGGAAGGTCTTGCGACGCTCGTCAATTGCGACGGCATGGCGGGCGGATTTAACCATACTGCTCAGGTGTGCGTCATGAAATTGATGTTTTTTGTTGAACAGCTTAGCGGTGATCCAATGGCCCGGAACACCTAGCGCACCGACCGTATCCCAAACACCCAGATAATTGATCCCAAGGTTGACGCATAGGTGTGGGCGGGTCTTTAGCCGCCAGTTCCATTCAGCCTTGCTTGTCGCGGTATAGGGCGCGAAATCAGAGCGGAAAAGAAAGCTTTCGGGATCGTCTGGGTGGGTATTCTTGTCGCGCGAACGATAGCGGGCCATGGCCTCTCCCAAGCGGTGCACATTTTCGCGTGGCGGAATACCACAAGATCGAATGAGCCCTGCAAGTGACCGCGCAGTATACGCACCACGCGAGAAACCAAAGATGTAAATCTCGTCACCCGGCTCATAGGCGAAGACAAGACCGCGGTACGCGTCCTCGATATTCTCGACCATGCCGATACCCATCGCACCGCCCAACGTACGATCAAGCCAACGTGCCACCTTGTTTGAGCCGCGCCCCGTGCCGACACCCAACACATAAAACACCTCTTGTTTGTGCCCATCTGTCGCGGTGTGCTTCACCGCTTGGGCAAGCCGTACAACATTGGTTGGGTGTTCTGCATCGTGGCGGTTCCAGGTGCCGTCACAAAAAATAGCAATACGCTTCATATCAATTTACCCCCATAAAATATGCGTATGTTCAGCAAACCAACCCACTACGGCAAGTCAGCGTTTCCAGACCTTTGTTTGATTTTCACAAACCTGAGCTAGTTCATGCTATATGAAGAATATGCGCTCAGTCCTGACACTCATCCTTACGCTGACATTTGTGGTCTCGCCTTTCCTGACCAGCCCATTCACGGGGTTCACGGCGGATCAACTACCAATTCCGCAGATCGACCCACCGATCCAACCCGCTGGCTATGCCTTTGCGATTTGGGGGCTGATCTACGCGTGGCTGGTGGTGTCGGCTGTTTACGGCGTTTGGAAACACCCGCGAGATCCGCGTTGGGACCATGCACGTACGCCACTGATTGCCAGCCTTGCCGTGGGAACCCCGTGGCTCGCTGTCGCTAATCAAAGCGCCATTTGGGCGACCATCCTTATCTTTGTAATGCTCATCACCGCGATCATGGCGCTGTTGCGCACGCCTAACGACCGCTGGACGTTTCAGGTGCCTGTCGGGCTCTACGCCGGGTGGCTTACAGCGGCTTCTTTTGTTTCGCTGGGCAGCACTGCAGCGGGTTATGGCCTGCTGACTGAACAGCTGGGCTGGGCATATATCGGGATCATTGCAGCGATGGTCGTCGCACTGGCCACCATGCGCCATAGCCGAAGACCAGCCTATGGGCTAGCTGTGGTTTGGGCGCTGGTTGGTATTGTTGTCGCAAACGGCACCGCCCCTCTTGGTGTCAGTATTCTGGCAGGCATCGGGGCGGTGGTATTGCTGGGACTAAGCGTCGCGTCTAGCGGTCACTCGGTCCCTTCTTAAGGTGCTTAGATAGACGTGAAGGCTGCGAAGACTTCTTGTCTTTGTATGGGTTCTTGTCGCCCTGATCGCGCAGGTACAGACGAATTGGCGTACCCGGCATATCAAAATCGACACGCAAGCCATTGATAAGATAACGCTTATAACTTTCCGGCATCAAATCCGGGTGCGAGGTCATCACAACAAACGCAGGAGGACGCGTCTTTACTTGGGTCATGTAACGCATCTTGATGCGCTTACCGCCCGGCGCGGGTGGCGGGTGCTGTTCCAGCATCCCAACTAGCCAGCGGTTCAAGTTCGCGGTGCTCACGCGGCGGTTCCACACATCATGGGCGCGCATGATGGCCTGCTGCAAACGATCAAGCCCCTTGCCTGTCTTAGCAGACACAGTCACCAAAGGCGCACCGCGCAGCTGTGGCAAGTGGCGTTCAAAGCTTTCGCGCAGTTCTTTCAGCTTTGTTTGCTTTTCGTCTTCGATGTCCCATTTGTTGACCGCAACAACCACGGCACGGCCTTCGCGTTCGGCCAAATCGGCGATACGCAAATCTTGCTGTTCAAATGGGATTTCAACGTCCAACAAGACAACGACAACTTCGGCGAATTTAACAGCGCGCAGACCGTCAGAAACGGATAACTTTTCCAGCTTTTCCTGAACCTTGGCCTTTTTACGCATACCAGCGGTGTCAAATATCCGCATAGGCACCCCGCCCCAGTCTTGCTGGACGGAAATCGCATCACGGGTGATGCCAGCCTCTGGGCCTGTCAGCAGGCGCTCTTCGCCGATGATCTTGTTGATCAGCGTGGACTTGCCCGCGTTTGGACGACCGACAACAGCGATCTGAAGCGGCTTGGCATTTGTTGGAACGCGTGGGGCGTCTTCGTCGTCTTCACCAACGTCAACGTCAACCTCTGGCGCGTCAGCGGCAGCGCGTTCTTCGTGTTCGTCATAGATCGGGCGCAACATATCCATCAATTCGCCCATGCCTTCGCCGTGTTCAGCAGACATGCGGATTGGTTCGCCAAGACCAAGCGAATAAGCCTCTAGGATTGTTGCATCGGCGGCTTTGCCTTCGCCCTTGTTGGCAGCAAGGATGACGTTTGCGTTTTTCTTACGCAGGATTTCAGCGAAAACCATATCAGCAGGCAGAACACCCGCACGCGCGTCAATCATGAACAGGCAGACATCAGCCATTTCAACGGCGCGTTCTGTCAGGCGGCGCATACGGCCCTGAAGGCTATCGTCGGTGGCTTCTTCCAGACCAGCACTATCGATCACGGTGAATCGTAGATCCGCGATCCGTCCCTCGCCTTCGCGTAGGTCGCGCGTTACCCCCGGCTGGTCATCGACCAAAGCCAGCTTTTTGCCAACCAAACGGTTGAACAGCGTGGACTTGCCCACATTGGGACGACCCACAATAGCAAGGGTAAAACTCATCTTTTCGGCTCCTGACGGATGTTGAGGCCCGCCGATACACCAATCAGCGGTTAACGGAAAGCATGCAATTTGCCATCTTTGCTGACAACATAAAGCGTTTGCCCCGCAACGACAGGTGCAGATGCCGCACCGCCGGGTAAATCGACAGTCCCGATTAGCGCACCCGATGTTGGATCAAACTGACGGATCACACCGTCCGACGACGTCACAATCAGCCGCCCACCAGCCAAAACAGGGCCATAATGGGCATAAACGCGACGCTGACGTTCAGTTTTACCATCTGTAAAGTTTGGCAGGTTCACGCGCCAAACCGGGTTGCCAGTTTCCGCATCCAAACGAACGAGTTCGTTAATATCATTGATAACGAAAACAGCATTCCCAACCGGCCAGACTGGGCTGATCGCACCTTCGGCGGCTGTCCAGACCCGGCTGCCGTCCTTAAGATCAAGTGCAACGATTCGGCCACCAAAGTTTCCAACATATACGCGGTTTCCAACGATCACCGGATCGCCAGCGATGTCGTTGATCAGCGATGCAGCGCGGCCTAAACGATCACCAGAAACGACAGTAGACCAACGACGAATACCGCCCGCAGGGTAAGTCGCGATAATCTCGCCCGATGGGAACGGCAGTACCACTGTGTCACCTGACACAGCAGGCGAAGCGCCACGGTCGAAATTCGCAATCGACGGTGTACCCGTTTGCTGCCAGCGAATACGGCCAGTGTCGACGTCCAGCGCCCAAGCAGTGCTATCGCGACCAACAACGTAGACCAGATCGCCACGCAGCGTAGCAGATGCATTCACCGGCGCGTCAAGATCCTGCACCCAATAGGTGTCCCCTGTGGCGGCATCCAGCGAAGTGATTTCACCAAAACCGGTCGTCGCATAAACGCGACCGCCGCCAACCATCACCGCACCACCAGAGGCATCGCCTACTTGGTCACGTGATGGGACCAAATTGCGCGACCATAGGGTACGCCCTTCGACAGTTGTCGCCGTTACACGACTTTGGGCATCAACGGTATAAATGACACCACCAGCCACGACAGGTTCTGCCGTGATCCGTGCACGGCGGCTATCGCCGGCGCCAATCTGCACCGCAAATACGGGCGTCAACGACGCACCAAGTGCGGGGTGGCTGATCTGATGCGCAGGACCACCATTGCGGTCGGTCCATTCTGCATTCACCCGCGCCTGTGGCAGGCTGATCGGCTGCACAGCGTTTTCAAAGGCTGGGATGTCACGCAGCGCGAAACGTTCACCGGGAAGGATCACGTCTTCTTCGCCACATGCCGCCAAAAGAGCAATTGCAAGGCCAGCGCCGAGGAGTGTTTTTGCCGTCACGGTGCGTTCCAATCCGGGTGCTATTGCGTCACAGGCTCGGGCATCGGTTCACCCAAAGCAATCATCAAATTTTGTATACGTTCACGCAAGCCCCGCGACGCGGCAGCGTCTTCTTCGATTTGACGCAGAACGGTCAACGCGGCTTCGGTTTCGCCGTTACCCAGTTGGGCATAAGCGATTTGCTCCATTGCAAGTAGATAGTAAGGCTGGCCAGGACGAGCCAATGGCTCCAGCGCTGCGATCTTGGCTGCTGTGTCGTCGTTCGGCAGCATCGCGGCTTTTAACGCCGCCAAATCGCGGTACATTTGCGGAGCTGTATCATCCGCTGCCAAACCATTCAAAATGTCAGCTGCTGCGTCTATCTCGCCTGCTTCCACTTGGGAAGATGCCGCCATCAGCGCCGCAACAGCATTTGCACCGCCTTCCAACGGCATATCTGCAAAGGCAGTCGCCCGTGTAGCTGCGTCAGCTTCGTCAAGCGCGGCATAGATTGCGTCACCAGCGGCTTCGGCGCGGGCTTGTTCTTTGGCAGAGCGATACTCTGTCCAAGCTGCCCCACCGACAAGCGCCAACACCAATGCAACGGCAATCGGGCCGTATTTCCGCATTTGTCCATAGAGTTTGTCGCGCTTCACCTCTTCGGTGACTTCATCGATAAAACTGTCCGAGTTGCTCACCTTGGCCCCCAATTAACGCAAAATGCGATACGCTGTTTGGGCGTTCATATCGTGAAGCTGGCCAGATGGACAAGTAAGAAGGCGCCCCGAGGGGCGCCTAATCAACATTACACAGAAAATTTATCAGCTTGCAGCTGCTGATGCGGCTTGTTCTTTCGACATAATGCCCAGCGTTCGCAGCGCCAAAACAAGCGCCAGAACAGCACAAAGTGCGATTGCCCCGATCATCGGAACAGCTGTTCCGTCAAAGAACAATCCGGTGATGACGACCATCACGCCACCAGTAACCATCTGAAGCGTTCCACCAAGGCTGGACGCGAGGCCGGCAATGTCGCCATGCGGATCAAGTGCAACCACCATTGTCGTTGGCAGAATGAGGCCAAGGCAAGCATTGGCCAAGAAAAGGCCCGCGATGATGACGTAGAGGCTCGCGAAACCTGCGAGACCGATCAGCAGCAACACAAGGGTAAATCCTGCAAACCCGATGATCGCCCAGCGCATCACCGCCAGAATACCAAATTTCTCGCCCAGTGGTCCTGCCAGCTGCGAGGCACCGAAAAAGCCCAGCGCGTTTACAGCAAAGGCAATGCTAAACCCTGTTGGGCTAAGGCCAAATTCTTCGGTATAGACGAACGCCGCGCTGGCGATGAAAACCATAAAGCTGGAAAATCCAAAGCCACCGATCAAGGTCAGCCCCATAAAGACTGGATCACGCATCAGGACTTTGGTGCCTTGCCAAAGGTTGGCGAAGTTCACTTTCACCCGGTGTTCTTCGGTCAATGTTTCAGGCAATACAGTCCCGACCAGTGCCAAGCTTAGCATTGCGACAAAGGCCAGCACCCAAAAGATGATGTGCCAATCGCCCAGCGCGATCAGGCCACTACCCGCAAGTGGGGCAAGCATGGGCGACACAGAAATCACGAGCATAACCATTGCCATCAGCTTTGTGGCTTGGGTTCCCGTGTGCATGTCCCGAATGATCGCGCGCGGCACAACCATCAATACAGCACCACCTAGCCCTTGGACGGCACGGGCAGCGATAAGCCAACCAATGGTCGGGGCTGTCGCACAGCCAATCGAACCGATGATAAAAATACCGATCCCGGTATAAAGCGGTAGCTTGCGCCCGACCTGATCAGCCCACGGGCCATAGAATAGCTGCGCAAGACCAAAGGCGACGAAGTAACCGGTTAGCGTTAGCTGAACTGCCGAAACATCGGCGTTCAGACTAGCGGCAATCGCGGGCATAGCGGGAAGATACATGTCGATTGCAAAGGGACCAACAGCGGAAAGAAGCCCTAGAATAAGGGCAGCGCGTAACATGGACATGGGAGGACCTGAAATTGTGTGAATCGCTGTCACGTTATTCCCGATGGAATGATCTGGCAATCAGGTCAAGAGCGCAGAGCCCTGTGCAAAAATGAACCAAGGCAGCGCCATCGCACTGCAAACAAACAAGAAACCGACGACAGCAAATATGCCGTCACGGGCAAGCATACCAATTGCAAGCAACGATACCCCTGCCCCAATCAACGATGATGACATCGGCACCAGTTCTAACAGCGGAATCATTGACGCCGCTAAGGCACATATCAAATAGATGACGGGCCGCGCAGGTCCGACAACAAGAAACTGAAGGCGCTGGTGGGTCACAGCATCCAGCCAACCTGCGACACGCCCCATGGTCTTAGTCGCGTTATGCGTCTTTTCAGCAGGCAGTCGGCGGCGGCGTAGAAACTGGGGCAGCCACGGCTGCGCACGACCGAACACACCTTGGATCGCGATCAGGACTATTGCGATACCACAAAGCGACGAAAAGAACGGAATAGCGCTAAGCGGTGAAGTGACCAGCAAAGCCGGAACAATCAGCGTTGGCAGCAACGCACTGTGGCCAAAAGCACCAAGGAGCTCTTCTGCTCTGACGTTATCGTCAGTCACAGTCTCATCGATTTTGTCGACGATATCCGAAACTGGTGTCTCTTGCTGCATGTTGCCCTACCCGCGCATTGTGACGCTACAGTAAGGCAACTTCCTCTTCGGACTGTCGGTTCCATAAATTCGCATAACGTCCGGCCTGCGCCAACAGCGTATCATGTTTGCCCTGCTCAACGATCACGCCATTTTCGAGTACGACGATCTGATCTGCATCGGCAATCGTCGACAAGCGGTGCGCAATCGTAATGACGGTACGCCCTTGCCCCATCGCCTTCAGCTCTGCCTGAATTTCCATCTCGGTCTGCGTGTCCAGCGCCGATGTCGCCTCGTCCAGTAGCAGAATCGGTGGGTTCTTTAGCAACGTCCGCGCAATGCCGACCCGCTGCTTTTCACCACCCGACAGCTTTAGGCCGCGTTCGCCAACCGTGGTTTGGTAACCATCAGGTAGGCTGACGATAAAATCGTGGATTTTTGCGGCCTTCGCTGCTGCAATGATATCATCCTCGGAAGCAGTAGGACGGCCATAAGCGATGTTGTAATGCACAGTGTCGTTAAACAGCACCGTATCCTGCGGCACGACACCGATCTGAGCGTGTAGACTGTCTTGGGTCACGTCACGTACATCTTGGCCGTCAATACGCAAGGCACCGCCATTCACATCATAAAAGCGGAACAACAGACGGCCAATGGTAGACTTCCCCGAACCAGACGACCCAACAATCGCAACGGTTTGTCCAGGTTCAATTGTCAGGTCTATGCCCTTCAGAATTGGGCGCTCTGCATCATAGCCAAAAGCAACGTTGTCCAACGTGACCTGCCCGCCAGTGACAGCTAGCGGCTTGGCACTTTGCTTATCTTGGACCTCGGCGGGTTGTTCGAGCAGATCAAACATGTCGCCCATATCGATCAATGCCTGGCGAATTTCGCGGTACACAGTCCCAAGGAAATTCAGCGGCATCGTGATTTGGATCATGTAAGCATTGACCATAACGAAGTCGCCCACTGTTAGATCACCGCGTTCGACACCAATCGCCGCCATCACCATGACAGCAACAAGGCCACTGGTGATCAGGAACGACTGCCCAAAGTTCAGAAAGGCCAAAGAATAGTTGGTACGAATAGCCGCCTTTTGGTACTCGGCCATCGCGCTATCGTAACGATCAGCCTCCCATTTCTCGGCACCAAAGTATTTGACGGTTTCGAAATTCAGCAGGCTATCAATCGCCTTTTGGTTGGCGTCGGTATCCTGTTCATTCATCACCTTGCGAATCTTCACCCGCCATTCAGTCACTTTGAACGTGAAGGCGATGTAAAGCGATATCGTGACAAAAACGACAGCTAAGTACCACACATCAAAAAGGAAAAACAAAACCGCAGCGATCATCAGCAGTTCCAGCACCAACGGACCGATGCTAAATAGCAAAAAGCGAAGCAAGAATTCGACGCCCTTCACACCGCGTTCAATCACGCGGCTTAACCCGCCTGTTTTACGCATGATGTGGTAACGCATCGAAAGACGGTGAATATGCGTGAATGTCTCAAGCGCGAGCTGCCGCAGCGCACGCTGCCCCACGGGCGTAAACACAACATCGCGTAGCTGCTGAAAGCCGACGTTCATTAGCCGCGCAATGCCATAGGCCAATGTCAGGCCAACTGCGCCAAAGCCCAAGAACGTCGCAGCCGATGCGCCCTCTGGGGCCAGTGCGTCAACGGCTTGCTTGTAAAACAATGGGGTCGTGACTGCGATTAGCTTTGCTGTGAACAAAACCACCATGGCGAGCACAACGCGGCGTTTCACCCAAGTTTGCCCGGCTGGCCATAGGTACGGTGCAACACGACGGATCACATCCCACCCCTGCACCTTGGTATTATCGAGATTGGCAGAGGTCGTAGATAGATGACGCATGTGTGGCACTCCGGCTAGCAGCCCCCTTAGTTAGGATGCCGTTCGCGCGAATACCAGACCTACAGGATTATTGATTAACCTCAGGAATGCGGAAGATTTGGCCCGGATAGATCAAATCAGGGTCTCGGATCAGGTCGCTGTTCGCCTCATAGACCTGCACGTAATAGATGCCGTTGCCCAGGTTCGCTTCGGCAATCGCCCAAAGCGTCGACCCAGGCTGAACGGTACGGACAGCCACGTCGAAACCTGCTTCCGTGGTTTCCTCGGCCAACACCGCAGCTACATCGGCCGCTTCTTCACGTTTAAATGGCGTCTCTAGGCGGGACACGACCGTGCCTTCATTGTCCACCTCATCCACGCGCAACGTATAAACACCGGTTTGGACATCAGGCAGATCGATACGCCAGTCTCCACCCTCCATCACGGGCGAGGTCGTGACGGGCTCGTTATCCAAATAAATCTGCACAGAGCCATCGCCCGTGGCGCGGCCAGACAGTTGCACTTCGCCCTGTGGGTCATAGGTGATCGCATCTAGGCCAACGTTGGGCGCCTCAAGGCTCGGGCCTGATTGCACAACCCGGACACCTTCGGCATCAGCCTGCAAAACAGTCGGCGCAGAGGGAATTTCGGGCGCGGTCGTTGGCGTCGCATCAATTTCCGGCAAGGGCGGCGGCGTTGGTGCGGAAGGTGCGGTTTCCGGCGCAGCAATGACTGTATCAAATGTGGTGCTTGGGATCGGTTCTGGCTCTTGCCTCGGCGGCTCCACCTCGGCCACGAAAACTTCGGGTTCCGCAATTGGAGCAACGATATAGCTGGTCTCGGATCGCACGGCCTTGCCATCCGGATCAGCGATTAGCGTTAAACCACGCGGTGTCGCTGACGGACCTGCCATCGGAAGGACAACAAAATTACCAGAGGCATCTGCAGTCGCGCGCTCAAGCTCTACGCCGCCAAGCATAATCGCTACCACCTGCCCGGGCTCTGCGCGGCCTGCGATCACCATGCTGCCGTCTGCCTCGACACGGAAGGTATCGAATTCGGGGCCGACTGGTTTCGGCACGGCGGGTGGGGTTGGCGCGACCGTCTCTGGCTCTGGCACTGCGACGACTTCGGTATTCGCCTGACCGGGAGTTTCTTCCACCTTGCTCGCGGAAACGCTTTCCGGCTGCGGCGCGAACATCACAACGCCCACCCCCACGACAACGGCGGCAACTGCGCCCAGCGCAAGTGGAACGGCGTTTGATTTGGTTTCTTCGGTCACGTCTTTTCCCCTAACAAGCCATTGTAATCGGCGTCCCTACCGCACATGCTTAAGTCACCGTAACAACGCCACAATCAGGCGTCAAAGTTTAGCTGCGCAAAAAGGTTGCCCATGTCCACATTTCCTAAATCCGTTTGTGTCTATTGCGGGTCCCGCGATGGCGTTGCTCCCGCATACGCAGAGGCTGCGAAAGCAACCGGCGAAATGCTGGTGCAAAATGGCTGGCGACTGGTCTATGGCGCAGGGGATGTCGGGCTAATGGGCCGGGTCGCAAATGCGGTCCAAGACGCAGGCGGCAACACATTCGGCGTCATACCCACCCACCTAATGGATTGGGAAGTCGGCAAGCGCGACCTTGATAGCTTTGTCATCACCGAAACGATGCACGAACGCAAAAAGGTGATGTTTATGAACGCCGACGCCGTGGTCGTACTGCCCGGCGGGGCCGGATCACTGGATGAATTCTTTGAGGCGCTCACTTGGCGGCAACTCAAACTCCACGCGAAACCAATCGTACTGCTAAATATCGACGGTTTCTGGGACCCGCTTTGGGCATTGCTAGAACACGTCGTGAAGGAGGGCTTTGCCGGCGACGATATCCTGTCCTTTGTGTCGATCGTACCTGACGTGGCATCGCTTGAGGTGACGCTGAAAGAAGCCCTTTAGATCGTTAGGGAGCCATAATGGCTTATTTCATCACAGGCGGTCATCCACTTCCTGAGGAAAGCTTTCACGCCAAAGAACGCCGAGGAAACTCGTCGTTTGAGGATATGGATGGTGATCGATCGTTGATAAGACTGGTTGATAACTCACAGGATGACGGGCATCGAATAGTAGATGGTACCGGAGCCGTGGGGCGACCGTTGAAACCTGATCATATTCCGACAAAGCTTAGCCGTGAACCGTGGAGTATTGATCGCGTCCCGTTGTTGGACGTCGAAACTTATCTGGGTGGGAGCTTGCTAGTATGCGAGTCTCTCAAAGATCTGTTGGAAGAGCTGGAACCCGCCGTTCATCAATTCTGGCCAATGGAGATTTATGTCAAAGGTGAGATGGTCGCATTGCGGTATTGGTTTGTCGCTTGTCACCGTATTCGTGCGCTCAGTAGAGAGCATTGCTACCCACCACTAAGCGAACGTGGGTGGTGGGATCCAAGCCCATTGGGTCAGAGAGAAAACGACCGCATTGTCTTTTCAAGCGAAGCTATTGGCGGACGCCATGCTTGGGTCGACAAAGCCTATTCTGATCGCATGTTCTCGGATGAGTTCGCCGAGAGATTGATGAAACTCAATCTAACAGGCTTGCAGTTTGTGAAAGAGCAAGAGGCTACGGATGAAACTCCGAAGCTCACAATGCCGAGCGTACAGGTACCAAAACCACGCTCATTCCTTGGCCGCTTACTTGGCAAAACCTAACGTGCCGCCCTGTCCTGCCGGATTGCTGTCACCGAATACAGAACCACCGCTGCCCAGATCATTGGGAATGCGATCATGTGCACGGTGCCGAATGGCTCTGCAAAGATCAGCACGGCGACCAAGAACTGGAGGGTTGGATTGATGTAGAACGCGATGCCTGTTGTCGCCATCGACACCCGGCGCGCGCCATAGCTGAACATCAGTAGTGGGATCGACGTGATCGGCCCCGCGCAGATCAGCAAGATACTATCACGCCAGTTACTGCCGAACGCCCCGCCTGTGGTCGGCTTAAACCCTTCGAACCCAGCAAAATGCACGCCTGCCAGCCAGATTACGGCCAACGGCAGCACAAGCGTGACTTCGGTCGCGACCGTTAGAACTGGCCCTGCCGACACGCCCTTTTTGATCAGCCCATAGATTGCGAATGTCACAGCCAGTGAAAGCGCCACAAATGGCACAACGCCAAGCCCAAGGGTCAGCACTGTCACCGCAGTAAAGACCAAACTAATCGCAATCCATTTCAGGGGGCTGAGCGGCTCTGACAAGACAAAGCGCCCGATCAACACCGATAGCAGCGGATAGATGTAATACCCCACGCTCGCCTCAGTCGACCGATCAATCTGCGACGATAGGATGAACAGAAACCAGTTCGCTGAGATCATCAGCGCGGCCAGTCCCATCAGTACAGGCTGTTCGCGGATCAGGCCAAACATCTGACCAAAACGGCGCTGAACGACCAAGATCACCGCGAACAGCAAAAACGACCAAAGCGCGCGATGCGATAGCACCTCTAGCGGGGGTACATGTGACAATGCTTTGTAATAGATCGGGGATAGCCCCCAGATCACGCAGGTCGCAACAATCGCGATGATACCCTTGACCGTGTCGGTCATTGCGCAAGATCACCCATCAACGCAGCATACCGCGAAATCGAGATATTCGACCCACAAGCGATAATCCCAACATGCCGTCCAGCCAGTTCATTACGCAACGGCCCGAGCACAGCAGCAAGCGACGCAGCGCAGGCCGGTTCAGCCGTGATCCGCAGTATCCGCTGATAGTGGTTCATCGCATTTAGCAGTTCAGCATCTTCGACACGCACAATGCAGTCCACGTTTTCCCGCGCGACACTATAGGAATACGGCATTGCATAGGGCGCACCTAGGCTATCGGCGATGGTATCGACCCGGTCAAGCGTGGCAGGCGCACCTGCCTCAAAACTGCGGTACATGCTATCCGCACCGAATGGTTCAACACCAATGACAGTCGCTTTCGGGTTCAGCTGTTTGATCGCGCAGGACATCCCGCTAATCAGCCCCCCACCCCCGATGGGTACGACATAGGTATCAATCTGTGGTGCTTGGGCATAGTATTCTGCACCGCAGACCGCAGAACCAAGCGTCATATGCTCACCTTCAAACGGGTGCATCAAGGTACGGCCTGCGTCAGCCGCATCGTTCATCGCGGCAAAGGCGGCTGCCATGTCATCGTATAACTGAACAGTGGCACCCAAGGCCTCGCAGCCTTGAATACGTGACGGGTCAACCGCACGCGGCATACAGATCAGCGCATCTAGGCCCGCAGCCTGCGCCGCCCACGACACAGCCAATGCATGATTCCCACCACTTGCTGCAACGACACCAGCAGCGCGCTGGGCGTCATCCAACTGGCTAAGCCCCAAATAGACACCGCGCGCCTTGAACGAACCCGCTTGCTGAAACAGCTCTAGCTTAACCGTTACACTTTCACAGTCGGGCAAAACACCGTTCCACCGCGCCGAAGCTAACGGCAGTACGGGCGTTTCGATTACCCTACCCTTTAGGGCAGCGGCGGCATGGTTGATTTCAGCTAAGGAAGGTCCGGACATTGTGGCCTCAGAATAAAAGACCCGCAGGTGTCCCACGGGTCCAAGCCATTGTCCACACGTGATTAGGCCGCGATGTCGGACTTTACGATTTGTTCAATCTCGTTCAGCGGATGATTGGTGAGCGTCTTGGGGATTTCGGCAACCACCTTGTCCAATACTTCTTGGTGTAATTGGTCTCGCAGCTCGCCTAGGACATGAGGGGCAGCGACCAAGACGATCCGATCGAAGTCGCCGTGGTGCGCATAGCCATATAGCAATTCAGCCAAATCTGCAGCAAAACGATCCTTCGCCAGCTCATGCCAATCGGTTTCTTCCAAAGCAGATTTCTGCCCGTGGCCACCATCGCTAACCCGCCCCGGCCGGCTCTCTGATTGTGCGATAGCGGCGGGGTTATCTTGCTGTTTCTTGCGAACGACTTGTAGAAACGGATCTTCGCCGTCGGTCTTATTGGCCAAGAACAAGGCCTTCTCACCGTCGGCAACCAGCACCCATGTCCCTTTGCGTAGCTTTGTCATTGATCCTATCCTCCGTTTGAAATGGTTTGTTAATCTTTATGCAGCGTTGGCTGATATCTTTGGCATGCGTCGGGCGTCTTGATGATGTGCCTTTTCGCAGCGGCCTATGCTGCTAAACGTTTACGCCCGAGCGGCACGAAAGCATTGACCCACATCAATTCGCCCTTTGGTATGAGACCAACCTATGGGGTTCCCGCGCGAGCCCATCAGCCTAACAACAGCCGACGGGCGAATAGGTTTCATCGTTTGTGTTCAAGCGCGGTGGTAAGTGAATGCCCACAAAGTTCGGCTCTGTTATTTTGGATGCTTCGGCATCCGAGAGCGAAGCAATTCACCGATATCATCTGAGCGTGCCTGTTGGGCCTGAACCGCAACCTCGCGGCGCGATACACTTTGTTCAGCGCGGCTTGCATAGCTAAGGGCCGCTCCTGCACATTGCAGACAAAACAGCCAGATCGATACTAGAATGGCAGTGGCCACCATGAATGCGTGAAGCATCGTGAAAGACACATCCTTATCGCCAAAGACGAAAAGAACAATATCGCCCAGTTCATTCGTCAAAACATTCGTCAGGCCTAGGTATTCAAAGGCATCGCCCGCGACCGGAATAATCACAGCAGAGATAGCAGTGATCATCAGCAACAAAGCCATCATCATGACGAAGTTAGCCCCGAACCCATCAACCGATGAATACGAAACGCCATTGGGGCTACGCCCTGCCGCAAAATTCGCGAGCGCTGGAAGTATAGCAGCGCGCAACGCCATCACGGCAACGGCGCTTAGAAACGAAAGTACCGTCATCGCACCAAAGGCCAGTTCCCTTGATAGGGTCGCGATCGGGTCAACCGCTGGATCAACCTGCAATGCTGCCAACAAGCCCACTTCGCTTCGTAGCAAAATCAAGGACCCCGCAAACAGGATTGATGTAAATATGAATGCGACGATTGCCTCGAGTAACCCATAGCCTGTCGCACCGATAAGCAGCCTCTTTTGCGAGGGGTCCGTTCTAAAACCGAGTACCCGCAAACCTATCCTGATCCCAATAAGGTAAGGGTGCATCGAAATAATATAGACGATCGCCGTCATCACGAACGGAATAACGATCATCGCGAAAATCGTTACAATCAGATTGCTACCAATGAGCATCAGACTGCCAAAGACAGAGAACGTCGTAATCACGAGATAGAATACGATCCATAGCGGCAAAACGAGCAAAAAGCGCCAAAAGATGGACAATGAAAGCGGAAAGCTACGCAATAGGATCAAACTGGTTTCCTTTCAAAAGATCGGTTTTCTCACGGCAGACCACGACCAACGCTGCGAAAGCATTCGCAGTGATCTTCTTGCCGAATGTCAGGCGATGCGTTTTCCTGCTGAATGCGGGAACGCGTGGCTAGATGCGCATGATTTGCGCGAAAATAGTTTTAGTTATTAATAGTCTAGCTAAATATATGTGTGTATGCGCTTGGCAATTTTCAAGACAAAGGCCCGCCACGCGATGCGTGACGGGCCTTCAAATCAGCTTTTCAGGATAGTGTTACAGGCGGCCTGCAACGTTTTCCCAGTTGACCAAGTTATCTAGGAAGTTGGTCAGGTAGACAGGACGCTTGTTACGGAAGTCGATGTAGTATGAGTGCTCCCACACATCACAACCAAGCAGCGCAGTCTGACCAAAGCAAAGTGGGTTCACGCCGTTTTCTGTTTTGGTCACTTTCAGGCTGCCGTCGGTGTCTTTTACCAACCAAGCCCAGCCAGAACCAAACTGACCAGCGCCAGCAGCAGAGAACTGCTTTTTGAATTCGTCTACAGAGCCAAAGCTCTCGTTCAGCGCTTTTTCAAGCTCACCTGGGATCGCTGTGTCGTTCGGGCTCATCATTTCCCAGAACTGGTTGTGGTTCCAAAGCTGTGAAATGTTGTTGAAGATACCGTTTTGCGCCACAGCCGTTGGGTTGTAGGTGCCTTTGATGATCTCTTCGAGAGACTTGCCTTCCCATTCGGTGCCAGCAATCGCAGCGTTACCGTTGGTGACATAGGCGTTGTGGTGCAGATCGTGGTGATACTCGAGCGTTTCAGCTGACATGCCTTTGGCAGCAAGCGCATCGTGAGCATATGGAAGATCAGGGAGTGTAAATGCCATTGTCTTAACTTTCTGTGTTGAGGACAGGATACAATGATACATGTCACATGGCGGCGCAACGTCAAGGGCTAGTACGCGTAGGGATACCAAATCCACATACCGCTGTTCAAAGGTGCACATAAACTGCACTGCCCCGCATCTTCGCCCGCTCAGTCCAACGTATCGTGAATGCCCTTGATTATATACACCAAGAGCGAAATATTGATCTGCTATTTTGCGTTCACGACAGGGGCATACCCGCGAATCCAGCTGCGGATGACGCCAAATCTGGTCGCTAAAAATTTCTCAATGTGTCGGCGCAACGACTGGCTGCGTCAACCATTTACGCGCGGTTAAAATCGCGAAAATCGCCAGCACTGCAAGCACTATCAGCCCCTCTGGCCGAGGCGCAAACACTAGACTATCTGCCTCGCTGATCACCGTGCCACCTATCAATGGCCACGCTAGGATGTTCGCAATGCCATGCGCGATTGCGGCCGGCCAGAAACTACTGCTGGCCGCGCGCAGCGCCGCGTAGATCGTCGTCATGCACAGCATCGCCAGAACATTAAGCGGAACAAAAATGTGGAGCGGCACATGCATATATTCGTCCTGCGCCGAAATATAGCCGATGTGCCAAAGGCCCCAAACGACTGTCGTAATCAGTATACGCAGCAAGGGACCAACGCCAAGCGCAGCAAGACGCGGATCGAGATATCCGCGCCAGCCAATCTCTTCGCATATTGCGTAAAACAATATTCCAAGGCTTGCCGCAGTGAACACAACCTGCATCTCACTCCACGCGTTTGGCAGGACAGTTACTTGCCCCGCCAAGGAACCAAGAGCAATCGCAGCAACCATCGCCAGTGGAAAGATTACAGCAGCGATCAAATAGGGCATCACCCCGCCACGCGGCACAAAACCTGCATCACCCCAACCGTCGCCAGCAAACGTGCGCAAACCAAGGGCGATGACAACCGGGGACAAAATGAAGATCAGCCCACCTAGGCCATCCCAGTTATGAAAGTTTGCACCGCCAAAGTTGCCTACTGCCAGAACCAGCAAGATATATAGGATCAGATTTCGCCAAGCGTGCCGGTGTGCCATCTGTGTCTCCACCTCTTCATGAAGACACAGTAACGCAGAGTTATATTTGCGCAAAGAATGCCTTGCGCAAGCTCTAGCCTAGCTAAAATATCGGACGGGCCCCGCTTTGGCCGATGCCTCGAGCAAACCAAATGCGTATTCGGCAACAGAGCGAAAACAGATCACCTCGAACGTATCATCGTCTCGCATCCAAAAGGCAGCCGCGACCTGCCCCAAATGCGTACGGCGGAAATCTCCGGGGGCAAAGCTATCAGGATGCAAATCGACTGGTGCGAGCTTTGCGATCACATCGCGCGCATATGCCCCTTCGACAAGGATCAGCGCTCGTGCGTCGGACACGTTTTCTGCCAGATGGTGTTTCTTTTTCAGGTTCTTTTCAATCAATTCCAATGCAGCGTCGACCTCGGCATATGGTACGAGGATCAGCATTTCATCCGGCGACATCCAGCACAGCCCTTTGTCGTCAACGCAATTCGCCTGACCGGGCATTGGGAAATCCGCGCCGGAAAGTCCGGTGCAAACGGACTTTAGTTTGCTATCGGACAGATCGCCGCGCAGCGTGATCATGCCACGCAGGCCTGCCTCCCGGATTGTGACTTCTCCTGGGGCAACTTTGCCATTCAATGCGCTGACTGCATTAGACATTCTGCTTTTCCCCTTCTTTATCGTAGAACACCGGATCGACGATTTTTGCGGCTATGGTTGTGCCGTCAACCTTGTTGAATTCAATCACCTCGCCCATGCGATCGGGGCCGTTATGGACAAGCCCCATAGCGATCCCCTTATCTAGGGTTGGTGAATAATAGGTCGATGTTACGCGGCCTTGTGTATTGCGTTGGCCGTTTTCGTTGTCGCCTTCGGCAATCGCATAAGCGCCATCAGGCAAGACAGACCCATCGACAGTTTCCAAGCCTACTAGTTTCCACCGATTTGGATCAGCCATATGGCTGCGTGTGTGTGCACGCTTGCCAATGTAGTCTTCTTTCTTTTTGGATAGCGCCCAGTTCAGGTTCAAATCCTGCGGGATCACAGTCCCGTCAGTCTCATCCCCGATCATGATAAAGCCCTTTTCAGCGCGCATGATGTGCAGCGCCTCGGTGCCGTAAGGCATCACGCCGAACTCTTCTCCGGCCTCAAGCAGTGCGTCCCAGAACGCCGCACCCTGCCCGGCAGGCACAGCGACCTCGTAAGATAATTCACCCGAGAAACTGATCCGGAAAACGCGCGCGTCAAATGCGCCGATTTTTCCGGCCTTCCACTGCATGAATGGCAGCGCCTCAGCCGACAGATCCATATCGCCACCCAGTTTACGCAAGAGCTTGCGCGCCTTGGGACCGACGACCGCGATCTGTGCGTATTGTTCGGTCACATTGGCCACATGGACCTGCATGTCCCACCATTCGCACTGCAGCCAGTCTTCCATATGGGCGTGAATGCGCTCAGCGCCGCCGGTCGTCGTGTGACATAGCCATGTGTTGTCATCCATCCGAACAACGACACCGTCATCCATCAAGAACCCGTTTTCAGAACACATCAGACCATACCGGCATTTACCGACAGGCAACGTGGACATCATGTTCGTGTACATCAGATCAAGGAATTTACCCGCATCTGGGCCTTTGACGATCAGCTTACCCAGCGTTGTTGCATCCAATAACCCGACGTTTTCACGGGCATTACGGACCTCACGGTTCACGGCGTCATGCACCGCTTCATCGCCACGCAGATAGGTATAGGGCCTGCGCCATTGGCCGACGGGTTCATTATCTGCGCCGTTTGCATTGGCCCAGTCAGAAACAGGGGTTTTCCGGATTGGCTGAAACAGCTCGTCGCGCGCAGCACCTGTAATCGCCCCCATAGAGATCGGCGTGTAAGGTGGACGGAACGTCGTCGTCCCCACATTGGGGATATCCGCATTCAACGACTTTGACAGGATCGCCAGACCGTTGATGTTGCTTAGCTTGCCCTGATCCGTCGCCATGCCCAGCGTGGTATAACGCTTTGCATGCTCGACGCTTTCAAAACCTTCTTGGGCAGCAAGCTGCACATCAGAAACCTTAACGTCGTTCTGGAAATCCAACCACGCCTTAGATCGTAGCGCGTGTTTAGCACCCTGCGGCATCAGCCAAACCGCGGAAATCGGACCTTCCTCGATGTCCTCGCCCATCGGGGCCTGACCACCGCGCTTTGCGTGACCTGCCGCCTTGGCCGCCGCGCGACCAGCGGCCCAGCCATCGGCAACCGCCTCGGCCGTGAATAGGTGGCCGTTCGCGATACCGGCAGTGTTCACAAATGGCTGCCCATCAGCACCTGTTGGCGGCTTTTCATGGTCGGGGCGGAACATCACCTGATCTGCATCCCACACGAGTTTACCGCCGCAATGTGACCACAGGTGCACGACGGGCGACCAACCACCAGACATCGCAACGCAATCACATTCAATTTCTTCAAGGATCGCGCCTTCACCAGCTTGTGCACAAAGACCAACCGATTTCACGCGCTTGCCGCCTTTGACTTTGGCAATGCCTTTGCCAAGCTCAACGCGGATACCTAGGTTGCGCGCCTCATCAATCAACGGGCCTTCCGCCTCAGCGCGGGCGTCGATGATCGCTGGGATATCTAGCCCCGCTCGCTTCAGTACAATCGCCGTACGGTAGGCGTCGTCGTTATTTGTCACAACGACGGTACGGTCGCCTAGTGACACGCCATAGTTCACAACATAGTCGCGCACGGCAGCAGCCAAGGTCACGCCGGGAATGTCATTACCCGCGAACGATAGTGGACGTTCAATCGCGCCAGTTGCTGTCACGATTTGCTTGGCGCGAATGCGCCACAAACGGTGGCGTGGACCTTCGACCTCTGGCGTGTGATCTGTAAGACGTTCATAGGCCAAGGCATAGCCATGATCATATACACCCGCCCCCATGCAGCGCAAACGTAAGTCAACATTTGACATATTTTCAAGGGTTTGAATGGCGTTATTAATCCACTCCTCTGCAGGTAAATCGTCGATCTTTGGCGTATCAACTACCGCACGGCCGCCCCAATATGCACCCTGTTCAACCAACAGAACACGAGCGCCACGCTCGCCCGCAGCAAGCGCCGCAGCAAGCCCAGCGATACCACCGCCAACGACCAATACATCGATATGCGCATGGAAATGTTCATAGGTGCTGCTATCGCGATCCTTAGGGGCTTTGCCCAAACCAGCGGACTGGCGGATGATCGGTTCATAGACATGTTTCCAAAATGCACGCGGATACATGAACATTTTGTAGTAAAACCCAGCCGGCAAAAACCGAGAGAAAGCAGTGTTGATCGCGCCGACGTCAAACTCAAGACTTGGCCAGTGGTTTTGTGAGGTCGCGGTTAGGCCGTCGAACAGCTCTGTCGTGGTGACGCGCTGGTTCGGTTCAAACTGCCCGCCTTCACCAAGGTTCACCAAGGCGTTTGGTTCTTCGGCACCAGAGGCCACAACGCCACGCGGACGGTGGTATTTAAACGAACGGCCCATCAGCATCTGGTCATTCGCCAGCAGTGCAGAGGCAAGCGTATCGCCCTCAAATCCGCGCAAGTGCTTTCCATTAAAGGTAAACGATACGGCTTTGTTATTATTAATCAAACGGCCCATTCCGGCCAGACGGGTGCTCATCTAAAAATCCCCCATGACCAGCCGGGTCGCGTCCCAGAGATCTTGTCTTTGATGTCTTGTGGTGGCTCTAGGGTTTGGGCCGGATAGGTTCCGAACACCTCTAGCGTTGATGTGCAGCGTGCTGCGTGAAACCACTTGCCGCAGCCATAGACATGACGCCAACGTTCGAAATGGACGCCCTTTGGGTTCTCGCGCATGAACAGGTAATCTTCGAATGCCTCGTCCGACGATCCCGGCCCTTCACGTTTCAGGTGCGCTTGGCCGCCTGCGTGTAGATCAGTTTCATCGGCATCAACGCCGCAATAGGGACAATGCAAGATCAGCATAGCGAAGCCTCGGTATTTAGGGTCGGACGCAGAACCCACGAGCAAAAGGCGAACGCATCGCTGCGCCCGCCTTTCACGACTTGGGAAGAAGTATGAGAGTAGTTAAAAGGTGCCTGCTCCTGAAGAGACAGGCGTGCCGTCAAGCGTAGACACAGTGATGGGGTAGATCGGCGCAGGACCGTGGGGAGCGGCCTGAGCAGAGGCTTGGCCCATCGCAAAAATGACGGCAAGCATCGCAGCAAATGCGACACCAACCCCGAAGAAGAATGAGAACCCACCCCGGTTACGTTGAGGCTTTTTCGTGAAATCAAGCATGTCGCATCTCCTTGCTGTGATGCGTTCACTTTGCCGATCCCTGACAGCAATGGAAGATAAGCGAAATTCCCCGCAAGGATTTGGCTATTCACAGCCGAATACGCAACCTCAGGTAGGCCAAAACCCGCCGCGTGGTTTTTGAATGCCATACGAATGCCGTGTTTGGAATTAGCCAGAACATGTTGCATTAGTGCGCAACCCCGGCTGCAACACTTTCATCAATGAACTTGCCTTCGCGGAAGCGGAACATGCTGAATTCGTCGGTGAGCGGAGATTGCCCTTTGGCCATCAGCTCGGCCATGGCCCATCCTGAACCGGGGATTGCTTTGAACCCGCCCGTACCCCAACCGCAGTTCACGAAGATGCCGTCGACCGGGGTTTTGGATAGGATCGGCGAACGGTCACCCGTAACATCCACTATCCCACCCCACTGGCGCAGCATCTTAAGCCGCGAGATCATTGGGAACGTCTCGACCAAAGCGCGCACGGTTTCTTCGATATGGTGGAACGACCCGCGCTGGGTGTAGTTGTTATAACCGTCAGTACCGCCGCCAATGACCATCTCACCTTTGTCGGACTGGGACATATAGCCGTGGACGGTGTTCGCCATCACAACGACATCCATGCAGGGTTTGATCGGCTCTGACACCAGCGCCTGAAGCGCGACAGATTCGATCGGCAGTCTGAAACCGGCTTTTTGCGCAAGCACGCTGGCGTGTCCGGCGACAACCATACCCAGTTTATCGCAATCAATCGGTCCCTTGCTGGTATCGACACCAACAACTTTGCCGTTTTCTTGGCGAACGCCGGTTACTTCGCATTGCTGGATGACATCCATGCCCATGTCTGAACAGGCTCGTGCATATCCCCATGCAACAGCATCATGGCGGGCCGTGCCGCCCCGTTCCTGATAGAGGCCGCCCAGAACGGGGTAACGTGGGCCATCGATATTCATGATCGGGCATAGTTCTTTGACACGCTGGGGACCGATCCACTCGGTCTTAACGCCCTGCAACGCATTCGCCTGCGCTGTGCGCTGATAGCCACGAATTTCATGCTGGGTTTGCGCCAGCATGATCACACCACGCGGGCTGAACATGACATTATAGTTCAAGTCCTGCGACATCGTCTCATACAGGCTGCGCGCCTTTTCATAGATCGCAGCAGATGGGTCTTGAAGGTAGTTCGACCGAATAATCGTTGTATTCCGACCGGTATTCCCTCCACCAAGCCAGCCCTTTTCCAAGATTGCAACATTCGTGATGCCAAAGTTCTTACCAAGGTAATAGGCCGTCGCCAGACCGTGGCCGCCAGCCCCAACGATAATTACATCGTATTTCTTCTTGGGTTCACGCTTGGCCCAGGCCCGGTCCCAACCGGTGTGCTGGCGCATAGCTTCGCGGGCGATGGCAAAGGCGGAATAACGTTTCATGCGATCATCGATTCCCTAGTTTGGTCGGATCTTTGGCTTGCATCCTATCTGGACGCTTCGCGGTGCCAAGAGGATACTGTGTGCGGCGTCTGGCTGACATTTTACGACATAGGACATTTACACAAGAATGCCACGACGTCGCAGCCCCCTTTCCAGCACGGGACGCGACAGGTATGTCATCATGACTCTGAAGGGTGGATACGAATGTTATTTTGGCTAATTTGTGCGATTTTGACCTTGGGCGTGGCAGGTATATTGGCCGCGCCAATGATGCGTACGCCATCGGCAAATGTCGAAAATCCCGATGTCGCAGTTTACAAAGCGCAACTTAGCGAAATCGCCCGCGACCTTGAACGCGGTGTTTTACCTGCGGATGAGGCCGAGCGCGCCCGCGCCGAAGTCGCGCGCCGCTTGCTGGCCGCAAGCAAGGCCGAACCCCCGGCGTATAAGACGAACAAAACGAATCCACTTCTGACTTACGGCATCGTGGCATTGATGGGGTTGATGGCGTTTGGTGTGTACTGGAACCTTGGCGCGCCGGGCTATGACGATCTACCGCTAGATGCACGCCTTGCCGCAAGCAAGGAAATGCGGGCCAACCGGCCCTCGCAGGCAGAGCTAGAAGCCGGGGCACCAGTGGCTCCGCCCGTTGACGCCCCCCAAGAATACCTTGATGCCATTGCCAAACTGCGGGTCATCGCCCCTGCCCGCCCCGATGATCCAGAGGCATGGTCACGTCTTGCATTTCACGAGGCCGAGTTGCGCAACTTTGCCGCCGCCGCACGTGCCCAAGAACACCTGATCGGCATCCTTGCTGACGCTGCAACAACCGAAGACCAACAGCGCCTTGTCGACCTGCAGGTCGCAGCGGCCAATGGCCTGATCTCGCCCGAGGCGGAGAAAACGATCCGCCAGATTTTGGGTAAGGACGAACAGAACATCGCGGCGCGATACTATCTTGGTGCACTGTACAACCAAACAGACCGCCCCGATTTCGCATATCGACTATGGCGCGACATTGCTGAAAACGGCGACCCGCAGAATTTCCACGTCGCATCGGCACGATCACAAATCGAAGATGCGGCATTCCGCGCAGGCATCGACTATACGCTACCAGAAGTTCGCGGCCCATCAGCAGCCGATATTGAAAACGCCCAAGACATGTCACAAGCCGACCGTGACGCAATGATCGGCGGCATGGTCGCCGGCCTGTCCGAGCGTTTGGCAAACGAAGGCGGACCACCGTCAGATTGGGCGCGCCTGATCACGGCTTATGGTGTATTGGGCGACCAAGACGCTGCGCGCGGCATCTGGGTCGAGGCGCAAGAGGTCTTTGGCGCAAACGCGGCAGCGATGGAAGTGCTGCGCAATGCAGCCGAACAAGCAGGAATACTTGAATGATTTGCGAAACCCCACAAGAATTCGCCGCCGCTATCCCCGATTTCGGGGCCATCGCGGGGCTCGACTTGGGGACCGTCACGATTGGCGTCGCCGTGTCAGACCTGATGCGCGGCGTCGCCACCCCGCTTGAAACGATCAAGCGTAAAAAATTTGGCGTCGACGCGGCAAAACTACTTGAGATCACAACAGCACGCGAGATCAACGGGCTCGTACTAGGGCTTCCGATGAACATGGACGGGTCCGAAGGGCCACGCTGTCAGGCGACACGCGCATTTGCCCGCAACCTTGAACGGCTAACCGATTTGCCCATCACATTCTGGGATGAGCGCCTATCCACCGTAGCCGCCGAACGCGCCCTGCTAGAGGCTGACACATCACGCAAACGTCGCGGCGAAGTCATTGATCACGTGGCCGCAGGTTATATCTTGCAAGGTATGCTTGACCGACTTGGCCACCTAAGGACCGCATCGTGACCAAACCAGACAACACAGACCACATCTGGGCACGCGATGAAATCGAAAGCCCTTGCATCAAGATATGCGTCATTCACCCCGAAAGCAGACTGTGCACCGGATGCTTGCGCAGCATGGATGAGATCGGTGCATGGTCAAGCATGACAGATGATGCACGGCGCACAGTGATGAGCGAGCTACCGGATCGGGCGGGTAGAGTTACCAAGCGGCGCGGCGGACGCGCGGCAAGGATCAATCAGTCCTAACGAAATTAAGTCTGTGGAAACACAAAGCACCGATCGCGCCGGATCATCAGCCACAGTGGCGTTCCGGGTTTCGGCAAGAAAACCGACGGGACTGTCGCCTTCAAAATCGACCCATCATAATCCATCCGGAATTCAACTAAGCTTGACGCACCAACGAACCGCGCGCGTTCAACAACACCGCGTGCAGCAGTGCCATCTACAGATGTCGGATTGGGTCCGACACCCCCACGGTCAAAGTCGATTTTTAAATGCTGTGGGCGGATCACGATATCAACGACCGTGCCGTCCGGCACGCCGGGCGCAAGGAATTCGCCGAAGGGAGTATCGGTCAATGCCCCCTGAACTTCGCCTTTGATCACATTGATATCACTAAAAAAAGCTGCCGCCTTTAAATCTACAGGAGAGTTGTAGATGTTGTAAGGCGCACCTTGCTGCACGATCTGACCATCACGCATCAAGGCGATTTCATCCGCCATGCGCATCGCTTCTCCCGGCTCATGCGTGACCAGCAGGACTGCGGTGCCTTCGTCCTTGAGAACTTCCAAAGTTTCATCACGGATATCATCACGTAGACGATCATCGAGGCCCGAAAATGGCTCATCCATTAGCATGATCCGCGGTCGCGGGGCCAACGCGCGCGCAAGCGCAACACGTTGCTGTTCACCACCCGAAAGCTGGTGCGGATAGTCGTCGATATAGCGCGCCATCCCGACTTTGGACAAAAGCTCTTGAACGCGCTGCCCTGCTTCGCGTCCCTTTTTCAGACCGAAGGCGACGTTCTGACCAACCGTGAGGTGTGGGAACAGCGCGAAGTCTTGGAACATCAATCCAATCGAACGGCCTTCGGGCGGAACCCGATATACGGTGTCGCACACGAGCTGACCATCGACATGGATCGTGCCGCTGTCTTGCATTTCGACACCCGCGATGATGCGAAGCGTCGTTGATTTGCCGCAACCAGATGGCCCCAATAGGCAGGTCACCTGCCCCGGCATGACCGTAAGGCTCACATCATCCACAACCTGACGACCACCAAAACGTTTGACGATATTCTTAATCTCTAGACGGGGGACTGACATAAAGGGGGATTTATCCCTGACTGAAACATTTTGGTTTCCAGCACCTAGCAAGCAACGCGTGCCAGAGCAAGCTTAGCGCAAATCAAAATCAAGGCTTTGCAGTATACGCCCGTTCACTTGGCAATGGATGCGGTGTGCGCCCGGATACAACCGAAACGTGGTCGCATCGCCTTTGAACTTGTGCTTCTTGCTGATCGCAACGGCCTTACCGGCCTTGGCATTTAGCTGCTTGAGCTTAAACACCTTTGGTGCCGTCTTGCCGTTCGATTTCACAAAGTCGATCACATAATCAATGATTAACGGGGCATCCTCGGCTGCCGTGAGTTCCAGTGATATTTCGACGGTGTCATCAATCTGAACGTTCTCAGGCAGGATACCAAACGCGGTAACATTCATTGGCGCATCAGGTCGATACCCCAAATGCAGCATAGCATCTGGATCACCGGCCTTAATTAGCCCACGTAACGCATGTTTGCGCATCCAATCCAGCTCTGCCTCGGCCTGTCCGCCAGCATCTTGCCACGCAGCAAGCCGTTCGATGACAGCCCCACCGTCCTTTTTCGTGATGTCGTTCAGATGATTAGCAACTGACCGCGTCACAAACCGGGTTTGGTCTGAATATAACTGATCCAATAACGGCAAGGTTTGATCCTGCGTCAGCCCAATCCCCTTCCCCCATGGCAGCTTGGGCCGGGTGCCTTCGGACACTAAGCGCCGCACGTGGTAGCTATCGTGCCTTAACCAGTCCTGCATTCGCTCTAGAGTCGCACCCTCGTGGTTGTTCAAAAACGCGCGAATTGAGAATTCCATCGAAAATCGCTGGGTGAGCTGCTCTAGCAAGTCGAGGCTGAGACTGTGGTGAGCTGCAATCCCATACGTTTCAACGTACACACCCAATGGCGCGTAAATGAAATGCCCAAAGTCACCGTCAGTTTTCGTTGGGTCCAATGCGGGCGGCAATGCCGAAATAATCGCATCAGCCGCAGCCTCAAAATCATTGGGAAGATATCCTGCCAGAACGTCGGCAATGAGGTTGATCCGCTCTTTTAGCTCAAGCGGCCCCATCTGCGCCAACACATCGGCCACAAAGGGGGCGGCATCAAAGACGCCCGCCTTTTGAAAGTGATCGCCTAACAGTCCAACAGTGTCCGCATTGAACAGCTGGTCTTTTAGGCTGAACCCCTGTGCCATCAGATCGTCGCGTTAATCGCGCCGCCATCAACAACAAGGTTCTGACCCACAATAAAGCCAGAATGCTGCGAACACAGGAACGCACAGGCTGCGCCGAATTCTGCAGCAGTGCCATAACGGCGGGCTGGGATCGTTGCTTCGCGCTGCGCCTTGGCAGATGCCATGTCGATGCCTTGCGCCTTAGCCACGCCTGAGTCGAGGCTGGCGGCACGATCCGTGGCGTGAATGCCGGGTAACAAGTTGTTGATATTCACACCATGTTGCGCGACCTGACGCGATGTACCTGCGACATAACCGGTCAAACCGGCACGGGCCGAATTTGAAAGACCCAATTGTGGGATTGGTGCTTTGACGGATCCAGATGTGATGTTCACAACACGTCCCCAGCCACGATTAATCATGCCGGGCATCAGCGCTTTCATCAGGGCAATCGGCGCAAGCATATTCGCGTCCAATGCCGCAATGAAATCATCGCGATCCCAGTCAGACCACACGCCCGGAGGCGGACCACCAGCGTTATTTACCAAAATATCGACTTCACCTGCGGCAGCGAGCAATGCAGAACGCCCCTCTTCGGTGGAAACATCGGCAGCGACAGTCGTGACGGAGACGCCGTATTTGCTGCGGATATCAGCCGCTGTCGCCTCAAGCGCTTCTGCGCCGCGTGCGTTCAGTACCAGATCAACGCCTGCTTCTGCGAGCGCCTCGGCACAGCCGCGCCCCAGTCCTTTTGACGAAGCGCAGACAAGCGCGCGTTTACCTTTGATGCCAAGATCCATGTGTTCCCTCCGAGTAAGATATCCTAACGTACTACCACCGCTCCCCAATAGGGTCTATTCCATTCGCGCCCCACAGGGTGTAGCTAGGAAAACATGAGCGACCATATACTTAGTGTTGATGTTTACATGGCCGAAGATTTCACGGCCACTGATGGTGTGCGCATCGGTGACACACTTTCGTTTGCTGATGATTTGGTCATGGACGATCTTTACCAACTGCACGCTTCAGCCCGCAGCCGTGACCTTGAACTAAGCGATGACGGCGAAGCACTGCGACGGACTAATGGCGCGCATAACTTAGTCCACATCGATAGCTGCCTTACTCTAATCGCCCCTGATGGCGGCACGCATGAGGCGCTGATTCTTGTTGAGGTCGCGAACGACATTGCAGAGGCGATCTATGTCCTGCCTCTTGGTGATTTTGCACCAGCCACAGATTACCGATTGATCGGCATTGAACGCCACGCGGCGACAACGCAATTCGCCCAAGCCGCAGGCGGATCATTCGCGCGAGGTACTTTGATCACGATGGGCAACGGCACCATGCGCCCAATCGAGGAACTGGTTGCAGGCGATCAAGTACTCACCCGTGATAGCGGCAAGCAACCTATCAAGATGATCGGCCAGTGTACGCTGCGTGCGACGGGCCGATTTGCCCCTGTCGTGATCACCAAAGGCGCACTGCACAACGAAAACGATCTTGTCTTGCGACCAGACCACCGCCTATTGGTCTATCAGCGTCAAGACTATCTTGGTGCGGGTCGTGCCGAAGTTTTGATCAAAGCCCGCCATCTGATCGACAATGCCACAGTGGCACGCCGCAAAGGCGGGTTCGTGGACTACTTTCAGCTGGTTTTTGATGAGCATTACATCATCTTCGCAGAAGGTATCGCAGCCGAATCCCATCTGGTGGATCAGCGCAGCCGCGGCGCGTTCGCGCAAGGTGGTGGGCTGCAAAACCATGCGCCGCGCAATCACCAAAACTACGAAATTCAGGGAAATCTGGTTCCAAAAGCAAATGCCGCAAACCTGCTGCGCCGTGCATCGACGGGATAATGCCCTTTGGTTTTCGGCACCGAAACAGGCCATCACGACATCTACTCAATGACAGAGGTTAGGTTCCGACCTCCCCTACGATGATCACCGTCGCGTCGATGACTTCGCCATTGTAGACGACCGCAGATTCTAAATCCGCAGCGGAAATCGCGGCCAATGGGTTCCCCAAGAAGCCCCCCATCATTGTTCCGTCAAAAACTAGTTCATCTGCGCCATGGGCCAGCACACCAGCGTACCCGAGCCATAGCCCTTCGTTGAATGCCCCACTATCGATGGCAATCACCCCGCTATAGTCGACCACACTGCCCGTTGCGTCCGTGCCAAAAAAGCGATCCATCGTACCGTCGACAGAATTATCACTAAAATCAATCGACACCGTTGTATCGCCGTACAACACCAGATCCTGGCCCGGACGTTCAACGCGGATCGTGGCGAACCCGCCGAACACTGCAGTTCCGGTGTCTGGTACTGCCGCAACTGGCGTTGGCGTCATCCCGTCCGGATCACCCAGCACACGCAAGTTCAGCACCGCATAATCGTCAAGACGCGCAAGGCGCTCATCAACGGGGCTAACGGGGTCTTCGCCTCCTCCACCGCCGCCGCAGGCGGAGAGCAGGACCAAAGCGCAGATTATCAAAAGCTTAGAGGCACTCATGGCTGCACTTCTAAAATGCAATCCCAAAGCAATCGTTAAGCGCTGTGTGGATTGCCCTTTGTTCTGCAAACGCATAAAGCATCTGCCATGACAAATCGCCCTGAACTGCCCGCAGAAATTGCCCGCCGCCGCACCTTTGCGATCATCTCGCACCCGGATGCTGGTAAGACGACCTTGACCGAAAAATTCCTTTTGTATGGTGGCGCCATTCAAATGGCGGGTCAGGTGCGCGCAAAAGGCGAAGCACGACGGACCCGGTCCGACTTTATGCAGATGGAAAAGGACCGCGGGATTTCGGTTTCGGCATCAGCGATGTCGTTTGATTTCGGCAAGTACCGGTTCAACCTTGTTGACACGCCCGGTCACTCTGACTTCTCAGAAGATACCTATCGGACACTGACGGCGGTCGATGCTGCGGTCATGGTGATCGATGGCGCCAAAGGTGTTGAGAGCCAAACGCAAAAACTGTTCGAAGTTTGCCGTTTGCGCGACCTGCCGATCTTGACCTTTTGTAACAAAATGGACCGCGAAAGCCGCGATACATTCGAGATTATTGACGAAATCCAAGAAAACCTTGCGATTGATGTCACACCTGCGTCTTGGCCAATTGGTGTCGGTCGTGAATTCATCGGATGCTATGATATTTTGCGTGACAAGCTCGAACTGATGGACCGCGCGGATCGGAACAAGATTGCCGAAAGCATCCAGATCAGCGGATTGGACGACCCCAAATTGGCGGAACACGTCCCTGCGCACCTGCTTGAAAAGTTCCTCGAAGAAATCGAGATGGCCAAGGAATTACTGCCAACACTTGATCCAGAGGCGTTGCTGAACGGTTCAATGACACCTATCTGGTTTGGGTCTGCGATGAACTCTTTCGGAGTTAAGGAATTGATGGACGGCTTGGCCACCTACGGCCCAGAACCGCAAATTCAATCCGCGCAGCCGCGCAACATCGCCCCCGAAGAAACCAAAGTCACAGGATTCGTGTTCAAAGTTCAAGCGAACATGGACCCAAAACACCGGGACCGCGTTGCTTTTGTTCGTCTCGCATCTGGCCACTTTGAACGCGGCATGAAGCTGACGCATGTGCGCACCAAAAAGCAGATGGCGATCAGCAACCCTGTCCTGTTCCTTGCCGCTGACCGTGAATTGGCCGAGGAAGCGTGGGCTGGTGATATTATCGGTATTCCGAACCACGGACAGCTACGCATTGGTGACACATTGACCGAAGGTGAAGAAATTCGCGTATCGGGCATTCCTTCATTCGCGCCTGAACTTCTTCAGTCGTGCCGTGCTGGCGACCCGATGAAAGCCAAGCACCTAGAAAAGGCGCTGATGCAATTTGCAGAAGAAGGCGCGGCAAAAGTGTTCAAACCAACCTTTGGGTCTGGTTTCATCGTTGGGGTTGTTGGTGCGCTTCAGTTCGAAGTCCTCGCTAGCCGGATCGAGATGGAATACGGGCTACCAGTTCGCTTTGAGCAATCGCAATTCACCTCCGCGCGTTGGGTGTCGGGCAAGAAAGATGCCGTCGATAAATTCGCCAACGCAAACAAGCAGCACATCGCGACAGACAACGACGGGGACACAGTGTTCCTCACACGTCTGCAATGGGACATCGACCGCGTTGGGCGCGACTACCCCGATGTTGAACTGACCGCGACCAAAGAGATGATGGTATAAATTCTGTGCGCGCCAAATACGGCGCGCACAGAATAGTGACTTGGCGAAAGATTGCCCCACTGCCATAGTCGCATTCAGTTATTCCATTTTCATAGTAACGCGTTAAGCTAATCCAACGTATTCAGCATGAGCCTAATATGAAAAACGTAAGCACCACTGCCCTCACCGTTGCACTTTCTACGGTAACAACTGCCGTTTGGGCCGATGACTGGGATCTATTGCGCGGCATCACGGTTGATGAGGTCGTCACTGACACATCCTATACCGTGACTAAGACATTCCCGTCAGAGATCAAAGATGGCCGGGAAGGCATGGTTTTGACCGGCTACGTCATGCCGATCACGCCGGGTTCTGAGATAAGCGAGCTTATTCTTGTATCTGACATGGGTTTCTGCCCGTTCTGCGGTGACCCAAGCCATGGTGCGAGCGTGCAAGTTTCTTTAGAAACACCGATCCCAGCGCTTGAGGAAGGCACACGCATTACCCTGCGCGGGGATATGAAGCCCGTGCTTGATCCTCAAACATGGAACGCCGCTGTTCTAGAAAACGCAGTCATCGTAAAATCCTGAAACCGAGCGACCGCGCCCCTTAGGCCCGCAATCTGGGCCATCGCTTGACCCTTAGCCTTATTTTAGGTATCCGCCTCCTTGACGATATTGATCGTCGACGCCGGGGCGCTCGGAAAATCGCGTCCTCTCACATATGCGGATCGAACCCGCACACTTAGGACGCACATGACGAAATTCTCAGACTTGAACCTTGACGCCAAGGTTCTGAAAGCTGTCGCCGAAACTGGCTACGAAACACCGACCCCTATTCAGGCGGGTGCTATTCCTCCTGCTCTTGAAGGGCGCGATGTTCTGGGGATCGCGCAAACCGGCACCGGGAAAACCGCAAGCTTCACACTTCCGATGATCACCCTTCTGGGCCGTGGGCGCGCACGAGCACGTATGCCCCGCTCGCTGGTGTTGGCACCCACACGGGAACTGGCAGCGCAAGTTGCAGAAAACTTTGACGCCTACGCGAAATACACCAAACTGACCAAGGCCCTGCTGATCGGCGGCACGTCATTCAAAGACCAAGACAAGCTGATCGACAAAGGTGTGGACGTCCTAATCGCGACCCCCGGTCGCCTGCTTGACCATCTAGAGCGCGGCAAATTGATCCTGACTGATGTAAAAATCATGGTCGTGGACGAGGCTGACCGTATGCTCGACATGGGTTTCATCCCTGATATCGAAGAAATCTTTAAACGCACGCCGTTTACCCGCCAGACACTGTTCTTCTCGGCCACCATGGCGCCTGAAATCGAACGGATCACCAACACGTTCCTGTCGAACCCTGCTAAGGTCGAAGTGGCCCGCGCCGCGACGACAAATACGAACATCAAACAGGGTGTTGTGGTGTTCAAAGGGTCTGACAAACGTAAAGGGCCGTCCGAAAAACGCGCCCTTCTGCGTGCCCTGATCGACGAAGAAGGCGATAGCTGCACCAACGCGATTATCTTCTGCAACCGCAAGTCGGACGTCGATATCGTTGCAAAATCACTGAACAAATACGGTTATGAGGCCGCGCCGATCCACGGTGACTTGGATCAGGCCCACCGGACACGCACGCTCGAAGCGTTCCGTGACAACAAGCTGCGGTTCCTTGTGGCATCAGATGTTGCGGCGCGAGGCCTCGATATTCCTGCCGTGACGCATGTATTCAACTTTGATGTGCCTAGCCACGCCGAAGACTATGTTCACCGCATTGGCCGTACGGGCCGTGCTGGGCGTACTGGCACCGCGATCATGATTTGCGTGTCACGCGATGAAAAGAACCTCGCGGCTGTCGAAGACCTCGTCAAAGAAGAAATTCCACGTCTGAATATCCCGACAAAGGCGGCCCCTGCCCCTGCAACTGCCCCAGAGGCAGGCGAAGACGGCGAAAAGCCAAAACGCGTACGCCGATCACGCAGCCGCAAATCGGATACAAAGAGCGAAGACGCAAAGCCCGAAGTAAAAGCCGACGCACCGAAACCCGAAGAAAAGCCTCAGCGCGAACAAAAGCCACGCGAAGAGCGCCCTCGCAGTAACCGCGGCCGCAACCAACCGCGTGACAATGGTCCCGCGATCGTAGGTATGGGCGACGATACACCAGCGTTTATCGCACTCAGCTTTGAGGAACGAGCGAAGGGTTGATACCCCTCCCCGAGCGCCTTCTACTCAATATTCCAGATGCGTCGGATTGGTCGAGTGTCGACACCGATCTGTCGACGCTTCTGACCAATCAACTTAGAAATGAAGTTGGGTAGCCTCAATTACTAGCGCAGCATCTAGACCAACTAGTTGTTGTCGCAAAAATGGATTGCACTGACGAAGTGATCGTTGCCCGTGAAAGCTTAGAGGGTCTATTCTTCCGAGTACAATTAACTTGGCCTGAACATAACCATCAAAATTCCGCTTGGCCCATTACGACTAAGATAGAATCTGCATTATTGCATGAACTATTTACGACCACGCGCTGACCGATGATCGCAGGGTGGGCTCTAGAACCCACCCATTTCACGAACTCAGCCCAACCGCGATACAATCACCGTCACTTCTGGCTTTTTGCCGATCTCGCCTTGGGCGGAGCGACGTGCGATTGTTCTTAGCTCTTTTTCCAGCTTCACTTCGTCACGCAGGGTTTTGGCGTTTGCACGGTTGATAAATTGGCTCAGGTCTTCTTCGACGACTTCGACCAAGGCGGCGTTGTTGCGGCCTGTTTCGGCAAGGCCCGAGATTTCGACCCATGGATCGCCCAGTGGCTCGTCGTTTTCGTCGATGATGAGCGTCACAATCATGTGGCCGTTCAACGCCATGCGGATGCGGTCGCGCACGATGCCATCCATTGCGCCTATCTGCACTGTGCCATCGAGATATGTCCGACCTGTATCGATATATTCAGCGACCTTAGGTGCGTTGCCTGACAGGTCGATCATCATACCGTTGACGGCGACAATGCCTGTTAGCCCAGCTGCATTACCAACCTTCACATGTTCACGCAGATGGCGGTGTTCGCCATGCATTGGGATCAGGATTTGAGGCTTAACGATCTGGTGCATGGTTTCCAGATCAGGGCGGTTCGCGTGGCCCGACACGTGGTATTTGCCACCCGCATCGTCGATCACATCAACGCCCAGTTCAGACAGCTGGTTCATGATACGGATTACACCGCGTTCATTCCCGGGAATAGTCTTGGATGAGAACAGGAAGGTATCCCCTTCCTTTAGCTTCAAGCCCAGATATGACCCTTGGGCAAGCTGCGCGGATGCGGCACGGCGTTCGCCTTGGGATCCGGTCACCAACAGCATCACGTTCTCACGCGGCATGTTCAGCGCGTCTTCGGGAGATACGACTGGCGGGAAGCCTTTCAGGATGCCCACTTCGGTGGCAGCTTCTACCATGCGGCGCATCGCACGGCCAAGCAGCACGACAGAGCGGCCGCCTTTTTGCGCGGCGATTGCCAGCGTTTTCAAACGTGCGATATTCGAAGCGAAGGTTGTCGCAACGACCATCCCTGTCGCCTCTTTCATCATGTCAGCGATTGCATCACCGATTGTGGCCTCGGACCGCCCGGGTGCATTAGAAAAGATGTTCGTACTATCGCAGACAAGTGCCTTAACGCCATCCTTGGATACTTCCTCCCAAAGTGCTGCGTTCCACGGGTCGCCTACCACTGGGGTTTCGTCGATTTTAAAATCACCCGAATGCAGCACGCGGCCATCTGGCGTATCAATCAACAAACCAGCGCTTTCTGGAATAGAGTGGCTGATTGGCAGGTAAGACACTTTGAACGGCCCGCAATTGATCACCTGCGGGTAAATATCCACGACGTTCACAACGCTATCTGGCAGACCGTGTTCGCCCAACTTGCGGCGGGCAATATTCGCGGTGAATGGGCGTGCATAGACTGGTGCGCCCAGATCTTCCCAATAATGACCGATCGCACCGACGTGGTCTTCGTGTGCGTGTGTGATGAAGATACCTTCGATCTGTGCCTTACGCTCTTTGAGCCACGCAATGTCGGGCAGGATGAGGTCTACGCCCGGTGTCCCGTCCATGTCAGGGAATGTAACGCCCAAGTCGACCACGATCAGCCGTTCCTTACCCGGTGCGCCATATCCGTAGACATAAGCGTTCATGCCGATCTCGCCGGCGCCCCCAAGAGGCAGGTAAATCAGGCGGTCGGTCATGTGTTATCCTTGTTGTATTTGTGGATGACGGTCAGGCCGTGCATCGTCAGGTCGTCTTCGAACGCGTCGAACAGGTTTTCGGCCTGTTGGAACAAGGGCGCAAGCCCCCCGGTCGAGATGACCTGCATCGGGACGCCACGTTCTGCTTTGATCCGCGCACATATCTCGCGGACTAGGCCGATGTAACCCCAAAAGACCCCAGATTGCATACAGGCAACAGTATTTGTACCCACAACGCTTTGAGGTTTCGAAATGTCGACATGTGGCAAGGCAGCCGCCGCATTGTGCAGTGCCTCAAGGCTCAGGTTCACGCCCGGTGCGATGACACCGCCAACATAGGCCCCGTCAGTGTCGACGACATCAAAGGTGGTCGCGGTGCCGAAATCGACGACGATCAGGTTGCCACCGTGGCGATCAAATGCGCCAGCGGCGTTAACAACGCGGTCGGGTCCAACTTGCGTGCCTTCATCAACGCGTGGTGGTTGGGGCAGCAGGCAATCAGGTTTGCCGACGACAAGCGGTCTGCAATTGAAATAGCGATCCGACAACACGCGCAAGTTAAACACCACGCGCGGCACAGTCGAGCTGATGATCACCTCGTTGATGGCCACGTCGATCTTTTGGAATTCCATCAGCGTGGACAGCCAGACATAGTATTGATCCGCAGTACGCTGCCACTCGGTGCTGGTACGCCAAGTCGCAATAAACGATTTGCCGTCCCAGATCGAAAACACGGTATTGGTGTTGCCGCAATCAATTGCCAAAAGCATGAGGCGTCCCCTTATCAGAAATAGACATCGGCGGCGGGAATAACCCGCGGCCCTTGCGCTGTTTGCAAAACAAGATTGCCATCCAGATCAACCGTCTCAAACAAGCCGGTGATCTCTTCCCTGCCCGTGCGAGCGGTGATGACTTCTCCTAGGCGGGCGGCCTTGGATAACCAGTCGTCGCGGATGCGTGCAAAGCCGATCGTCCGCAGTTTCTCTTCTTGCGTGGCGTAGGCATCAGCAAGAACAGATAGAAAATTTTTTGGGTCTACATCCCAGCCACCAGCGGCACGTAGGCTCGTTGGGGCAAAGGCCGCGTCTGTCACGCCGTCCGGTGTATGGGCCAGATTCACGCCGATCCCAATCGACAGCCAGTCAACAACTCCACCCTGCCCGCTACTTTCGAGCAAAATGCCAGCGACTTTTCCGCCCGAAAGCAGCACATCATTAGGCCACTTCAGCGCAAGTTTTTCTGGTTGGACATAAATCGCGAGCGCCGCTTGAAGTGCGTTCGCGGCAAGGAAAGACCGCTTTGCCGCGTCGGCCGGGCTACAGTCCGGTTTAAAAACCAAAGTCGCGTTTAAGTTTCCGGTGGGAACGATCCACGGACGCCCGCGCCGACCGCGTGCAGCGGTTTGGGTGCGGGCCATAATCCAAGTGGGTTGTTCTAAAGTTGGCGCGAGGCGCGCAGCCTCGGCCATTGTGCTATCCACACTATCGTGGATCACACGCCCATAGCCCGCGGGCCAATGCGCGTGCGTTCCGTCAGTGGACAAGCGCTGCTGCCGCGCTTGCGGCCATTGGTTCGATTCCGAAAAGGTTCACGACGCCAACCAGCATGATCAGTGCAGAGGCCATCAGGAATGTCCAAAGAACTGGGTTCATCTTACCGTCAAGCGCGTCAGTCTCTTCGCCGAAGTACATGTAGTAAACGATGCGCAGATAGTAGAACGCACCGATCACGGATGCGATCACGCCAGCCACAGCCAACCAGCCAAGGCCCGCGTCATATGCTGCACGCAACACATAGAACTTACCGAAGAAGCCAACCATTGGCGGCACGCCAGCAAGGCTGAACATCAGCACCAACATTGCAAGCGCGCGTAACGGCTGACGCTTTGAATACATCTTAAGGCTTTCAATCGACGTAACCGGGCGACCATCACGTTCCATCCCAAGGATAAACGCGAATGTACCAACGTTCATGGTGACGTAGATCGCCATGTAGATCAGCATCGCCTGCACACCCAGCGCAGTACCAGCAGCCAGGCCCATCAAAGCAAAGCCCATATGCGCAATAGAAGAATAAGCCATCAGACGTTTGATGTCTTTTTGACCGATCGCTGCAATCGCGCCAAGGAACATGGACACAACAGCCAAGAACGCCACGATCTGCTGCCATTCGCTAACGATATCGCCGAACGCGTCATGCACAACGCGCGCAAACAATGCCATCGCAGCAACCTTTGGGGCCGTCGCGAAGAACGCAGTTACAGGCGTTGGCGAGCCTTCGTAAACATCTGGGGTCCACATGTGAAATGGTGCTGCAGATACTTTGAACGCGAAACCAGCCAGCAAGAAGACGATCCCGAACAACAGACCTAGTGATGGGTGATGTGCAGTTGCTTCGATGATGCCGCTGAATAGTGTGGTACCTGCGAAACCGTAGGTCAGCGATGCGCCGTATAGCAGTAGACCAGATGAAAGCGCACCCAGAACAAAGTACTTCAGCCCTGCTTCGGTTGATTTCACGCTATCACGGCGTAGCGATGCCACGACGTAGAGTGAAAGCGATTGCAGCTCTAGCCCCATGTAAAGCGCCATCAGGTCACCAGCTGACACCATGACCATCATCCCGACCACAGCAAGTGCAACCAGAATTGGGTACTCAAAACGCAGCAGACCACGGCGTTTCATATAGGCTTCGGACATCACGAGTACCGCTGCAGCGGACAGCAGGATTGTGACCTTCGCGAAACGCGCAAAAGCGTCGTCGTTGAACATGCCGTCAAAGGCTGTTTGAGTGCCCTGCCCGTTCATGCCGATCCAAAGGGCCAGCAAAACGAACAAACCAGAGGTCGTCCAAGTCAGCAGTGACGCCATCTTGTCTTTGGTTGTGTATACAGCGCCAAGAAGGGCCAGCATGGCATAAACTGCCAGCAGGATTTCAGGCATGACGATTTGGATATCTGCGGAAATCATGTCATCCGTTCCTTAATGCGACGCAACTTGGCCGACGGTTTCAAACCCCGCCACAGCCGTTTCGTAATTTTCAACCAGCGCAGCAACGCTTGGCCCGATGATGTCCAGAACCAGAGCAGGGTAAACACCCAGCAGCAGGGTCATGACAACCAGTGGGACAAAGATCACCTTTTCACGCTTGGTCATGTCAGAGATTGTCTTCAGGCTTTCCTTGATCAGGTCACCCATCACAACGCGGCGGTACAGCCACAGCGCATAAGCCGCCGAGAAGATAACACCAGTTGTCGCGATAGCAGCAACCCAAGTGTTCACTTGGAAGATACCAACCAGAACCAAGAATTCGCCGATAAAGCCAGATGTGCCGGGCAGACCAACGTTTGCCATCGTGAAGAACATAAAGATCAGCGCGTATGCAGGCATCCGGTTAACCAGACCACCGTAAGCGTCGATTTCACGTGTATGCATACGGTCATAGATCACACCAACACAAAGGAACAACGCGCCAGAGATAAAGCCGTGGCTGATCATCTGGAAAATCGCACCGTCGATACCCTGTTGGTTCACAGCAAAGATGCCCATCGTTACGTAACCCATGTGGGCTACCGATGAATAGGCGATCAGCTTTTTCATGTCTTCTTGGACAAGTGCGACCAGCGACGTGTAGACGATCGCGATTGCGGACAGCCATAGAACCAGCGGCCCCATCACCTCGGACCCGATTGGGAACATTGGCAGACTGAAGCGTAAGAAGCCGTAACCACCCATCTTCAAAAGGATTGCCGCCAGCACGACCGAACCAGCAGTCGGCGCCTGAACGTGCGCATCTGGCAACCATGTGTGCACAGGCCACATTGGCATTTTCACAGCAAAGCTTGCAAAGAACGCGAGCCATAGCAGAGTCTGCATACCACCAACGATCTGCACGCCAAGGATGCTGAAGTTTTCAGACCCGAACGTGAATGTCATCAGTGTCGGAATATCTGTGGTGCCCGCTTGCGAGAACATCGCAACCATCGCAACCAGCATCAGCACTGAGCCAAGGAAGGTATATAGGAAGAACTTGAAAGATGCATAGATCCGGTTCTTGCCCCCCCAGATGCCGATGATCAGGAACATCGGGATCAGGCCGGCCTCGAAGAACAGGTAGAACAGTACCAGATCAAGCGCCATGAACACGCCCAACATCAAAGTTTCCAAGATCAAGAAAGCGATCATGTATTCTTTGACGCGCGTTGTGACGTTCCAGCAGGACGCAATAACAAGAGGCATTAGGAATGTGGTCAACATCACGAACAGAATGCTGATACCATCAACACCCATCTTGTACTGCAAGCCAGCAAGCCAAGACCGTGTCTCGACCATTTGGAAGCCGGTGTCGTCAGGGTTGAAGTTCGACAAGATGAACAGCGACGTCAGGAACGTAACCAATGTGGTCACCATGGCGACCCATTTGGCGTTCCGCTGGGCGGCAGCGTCATCACCGCGCAGGAAAAGCGCAAGGATGACAGCACCCAATAGCGGGATAAACGTGGTCAGCGATAGAATGTTGCCCATTAGTTTGCCCCCCCGGTCATCGTGACCCAGGTCAGCAGCACCGCAATCCCTATGACCATTGCCAGCGCATAAGTGAACACATAGCCAGACTGCGCACGTCCTGCGAGCTTTGTGAAGAATGGAATGATGCCCATTGCCAAACCGTTAATCCCACCGTCGATTAGTTTCGTATCGCCCTGCTTCCACAGGAACCGCCCGATCGCCATTGCTGGACGAACGAAGATAAAGTCGTACAGCTCATCAAAGTACCATTTGTTGAGCAAGAAGTTGTAAAGCGGCGCCTGCTGCTTGGCCAATTTAGCCGGCAGATCGGGGCGACGAATGTACATCAGATAAGCCAAAGCCAAGCCAAGGATCATCGCAACGAATGGCGATACCTTCACCCATTTCGGTGCGTGGTGTGCATCATCCATGACGTGATTGTCAGGCGCCATATGGATCGCGCCCTGCCCCGGTACAGCCGCAGTGGCGTGGCCTTCGTCGGCAGCATGATCATCCTCTGCTGCATCATGTGACGCGGTTTCAGCATATGCAGGTGCAATCAGGCTAAAGCCTGTTGCGTGATCCTCTTCGTGGGTTTCTTCGTGAGCGATCCCAAAGAAGACTTCGACTTTGTGGTGATCCCCAAAGAACGAATTGTACCAAAGCATCCCCGAGAAGATCGCACCAAGGCTAAGCACGCCAAGCGGGATCAACATAACAGTTGGGCTTTCATGCGCGTGGTCATGCGTATGCTTGTCACCACGCGGTTCGCCGTAGAACGTCATGAACATCAGGCGCCAGCTGTAGAAGCTTGTCATGAATGCAGCGATCACCAACATCCAGAAAGCATAACCACCAGAAGTACCTGCGTATGCGCTTTCGATCACGGCGTCTTTGGACAAGAAACCTGCGAAACCGAAATGCGTCAGCGGAATACCGACACCCGTGATCGCCAGCGTTCCGATCATCATCGCCCAGAACGTATAGGGCAGCTTTTTGCGTAGCCCGCCATAGTTTCGCATATCTTGTTCGTGATGCATGCCGTGGATCACGGAACCAGCACCAAGGAACAACATTGCCTTAAAAAACGCGTGTGTCAGCAGGTGGAACATCGCGACCGAATAAACACCAACGCCAGCTGCCACAAACATATAGCCAAGCTGCGAACAGGTTGAATATGCAATGACGCGTTTGATGTCGTTCTGCACCAGACCAACAGTCGCAGCAAAGAATGCTGTCGTCGCACCAAGGAACACGATGAAGTTCGTCGTTTCCGGCGCATATTCCATCAGCGGTGACATACGGCAAACAAGGAAGACACCCGCAGTAACCATGGTCGCTGCGTGGATCAGCGCCGACACTGGTGTCGGACCTTCCATCGCGTCGGGCAACCAAGTGTGCAAGATCAGTTGCGCAGACTTACCCATCGCACCGATGAACAGAAGCATCGCAATCAGGTTCGTTGCGGACCAGTCTCTCCAAAGGAAATGCAGGTTTTGTTCCGCTAGGTGCGGCACAGCAGCAAAGATGTCATCAAAGCGGATGCTATCCGTCATCATATACAGTGCAAAGATACCCAGCGCGAAACCAAAGTCACCGACACGGTTCACAACAAACGCTTTGATCGCAGCAGCACCAGCAGATGGTTTTTTGTAGTAGAAACCGATCAGCAAGTATGACGCAACGCCCACACCTTCCCAGCCAAAGAACATCTGAACAAGGTTGTCAGAAGTCACCAGCATCAACATCGCAAAGGTAAAGAACGACAGATACGCAAAGAAGCGGGCCTTGTAGTGCTGGCCTTCGCTGAAATGCTCATCATGCGCCATGTAGCCGAATGAATAGAGGTGCACCAACGCAGAAACAGTCGTGATCACGATCAACATGATCGCGGTCAGACGGTCCATACGGATCGACCAATCAGTCGACAGCGTGCCGCTTTCGATCCAACGCAGGATGTGGATTGTCTCGGTCGTGCCATCAAACGACAGGAATACGATCCACGACAGGAACGCCGCAAGGAATAGCAAGCCTGTGGTAATCCACTGCGCGGCGGTTTCGCCGATCAGCTTCCAACCAAAGCCGCCAATAATCGCGCCCACTAACGGGGCAAAGAGGATGGTGGTTTCCATTTGCGTTAGCCCTTCATCACGTTGACGTCTTCAACGTCGATGGTTCCGCGGTTACGGAAGAAACATACAAGAATTGCCAGACCAATCGCGGCCTCGGCGGCGGCAACAGTCAGAACGAAAAGCGTAAAGACCTGACCAACCAGATCATTCAGATAGCTAGAGAACGCGACAAAGTTGATGTTCACCGCCAGCAGCATCAATTCAATGCTCATCAGCAGGATGATCACGTTCTTTCGGTTCAGGAAAAGACCAAAGATGCCGATGACAAACAGGGCCGCAGCCACCGCGAGATAATGTTCAAGTCCAATCATAGCCCCTGCCCCGGTTTTACGTCTTTGAGTTCCATTGCCTTCGCTGGATCACGGTGCATTTGCGCGATCACGTTTTGGCGCTTGATGTCCACGCGGTGACGAAGTGTCAGGACAATCGCCCCGATCATCGCAACCAGCAGGATCAAACCAGCCAATTGGAAGAGCATGATGTATTTGTCGTAAATCAGCATCCCGAGGGCCGCAGTGTTATTCGCGTCACCCTGCGGTGCCGCAACGCGCTCGGTAACACCGTCAGAAAAGCCCCAGACGCCGAATGCCAGCGCCAGCTGCATGATGATCACGATCCCAATCAACAAAGCGAGCGGCATGTATTTCGCCATCTCTGCCTTTAGTTCGGCAAAGTCGACGTCCAACATCATGACAACAAACAAGAAAAGAACAGCGACCGCGCCGACGTAAACGATGATCAACAGCATCGCCACGAACTCTGCACCAAGCGTGACGAACAGCCCCGCAGATGACAGGAATGCAAGGATCAACCAAAGCACAGAGTGCACTGGGTTCCGGCTAATGACTGTAAACAACCCACCCACGACCGTGGTGATCGCAAACAGATAGAATGTGAACGCGAAAACACTCATGCGGTTTCGTCCTTTTCCAACACTTCGTTGGCCAATTGCATGGCCTTATTCATTGCAGGTACACCGCCAAACATACCCATCTGGGCGATCGTTTCAGCGATTTCCTGTTTCGTGGCGCCCGCTTCGGTCAGATGCCTAACGGTCAACCGGATTTGTGCCTCGGCCTGCGCGCCCAGTACGGTCAACCCAGCAAGGGTCAACAACAAACGCGTTTTGGCATCAAGCCCATCAGGGTTGACGCCTTTGCCAAAGAACATCTCCATCGTTTCTTTGGGCATCGTCGGCCAAAGGTTTTCAAAGCCCTTGGGCGTGAACGCTTCCAAGTCGACATTCATCGACTTGGCCCAGTCCTGGCCCATCTTCATCATGGCTTCAAAGGGGTTTTGATCACTCATGCGGCGTCTAACCTCGCGCGCAATGCGTTAACTTGGCTAAGCCATTCATCCAATTCGCCAGCTTCTTGCCACAAGTCAAAAAGTTCAGAGGCTTCTGCATCAGATGTCACGGCTTCGACTGCTTCGCTTGTGCGGGCTTGTACATTGTCCACGTCCAGCAAAGCGTCTTTGTGATTTTCGACAGGCTCTTCGAGCTGATCAGACAGATCCTCATCCATCGCACCAAGTGCGGCAGCAACGACTTCGGCCAAGGCAATGATCCCAGAGCCGATATCACCGTCGATATAACCGCTCGCGATGGCATCAGAGCATGCATCAAGAATATCTGTCGCAGCAGACGCGCCAAATTCACTAAAGTCGGTCAGCCAATCTTGGCTGCCGTCATTGTCCAGTGATCCTACGCCCCAAGCGCCCATCGTTCTGTCCCCTTACCGATACGGCGCGTCGAGTTCGAGATTGCGCGCAATCTCGGCTTCCCAACGGTCACCGTTTTCCAGCAGCTTTGCTTTATCATAATAAAGCTCTTCGCGGGTTTCGGTGCTGAATTCAAAATTCGGACCTTCGACAATCGCATCAACTGGGCAAGCTTCTTGGCAGAAACCGCAGTAGATGCATTTGGTCATGTCGATGTCATAACGTGTCGTACGGCGTGAACCGTCATCACGAGGTTCCGCATCAATGGTGATCGCCTGCGCAGGGCAAACCGCCTCGCAGAGTTTACAAGCGATACAACGCTCTTCACCGTTTGGATAACGACGCAAAGCGTGCTCACCACGAAAACGAGGGCTCAATGGCCCCTTTTCATGCGGGTAGTTCAACGTCGCCTTGGGCGAGAAGAAATACTTCAAACCCAGTTTAAAACCGACATAGAAATCCTGAAGCAGGAAATATTTCGCAGCGCGGGTGTAATCCATTTGGCTCATATCAGCCTCCCATTGTCCAGCGGGCCCAGAAGCCGCCGAGCACTTCGTATTTTGCAAGGAATGACACCAGAACCACCCAAGCGAGTGACATTGGCAGGAATACTTTCCAGCCGATCCGCATCAGTTGGTCATAGCGGTAGCGCGGTGTGATCGCCTTTACCATCGAGAACATAAAGAAGCAGAGCGCCATTTTGAGGACCATCCAAAGGATGCCATCGGGCAGGAACGGCAGTGGTGACAGCCAACCGCCAAAGAACAGCAATGAAATCAGCGCACACATCAGCACCACAGCCATCAGTTCACCGATCATGAACAAGAGGAATGGTGTGGATGAATACTCAACCTGATAACCCGCAACCAATTCTGATTCCGCTTCGGGAAGGTCAAATGGCGGGCGGTTGGTTTCGGCCAAGGCCGAGATGAAGAAGAGGAACAGCATTGGGAAGTGCGCAACCCAGTACCAGCTGAACAATCCGCCCTTCCCGTCTTGGGCCGCAACGATGTCGCCAAAGTTCATAGAACCGGTCGAGATAATCACACCGATGATGATCAGGCCAAGTGAGACTTCGTAAGAAATCATCTGCGCGGCAGACCGCAATGAGCCAAGGAATGGGTATTTCGAGTTGGACGCCCAACCACCCATAATCACGCCGTAAACCTCGAGCGAGGAGACAGCGAAGACGAACAGGATCGCAACGTTAATATCAGACAGAACCCAACCGTCGTTAAACGGAATGACCGACCAAGCAACCACGGCGAGGACAAATGAAATCATCGGCGCGAGGAAAAAGACGAACTTGTCTGCACCCGCAGGCACGACGATTTCTTTGACGATATACTTCAAGAAATCGGCAAATGATTGCAGCAAACCGAATGCACCAACGACGTTTGGCCCTTTGCGCATCTGAACCGCAGCCCAGATCTTGCGGTCGCCGTACATCAAAAACGCCAGCGCCAGCAGCAGGGGGATCAGAACCAGCAAACACTGCGCCAAGATCACAAGAACGATCCCAAGGTTGGTATTGGTGAAGAACTCGACCATCTTTATTCCCTCACACCGTTTTGGGCGGTGCTCATTTTGATGCAGCGCGTATTTATGTCACGCCGCAGGTGCCAGCCCAAGGGGCCGAAATTCATGGGGCAAGCCCCGTCTTACTCCGCCGCCATCGCAGGATTATTCCGTGTTTTGGCATTCGCACTCAGTTCAGCCATCAGGCTAGACGCGCGTGCGATTGGGTTTGTCAGGTAGAAATCCGTGATTGCGTACTTGAAATCCGCCTTGCCCGGTTTTTTGACCGGGATCGGTTTCCATTCATTTTCCGTGACTTCGTCAATCTGACCCAAATGCGGATGCGCCGCGACGATCGCCTGACGCAACTGCGCCAAACTATCAAACGGCAGGGTCGCCCCTAATTCTGCGGACAGCGCCCGCAAGATTGCCCAGTTTTCTTTTGCCTCACCCGGAGGGAAGCTGGCGCGCAGCGCAAGCTGCGGACGGCCTTCGGTGTTTACAAACAATCCGTTTTCTTCGGTGTATGCAGCGCCCGGCAGAATGATGTCGGCGCGGTGCGCACCACGATCACCATGCGAGCCCTGATAGATCACGAATGCACCGGGGGCGATATCAACCTCGTCCGCGCCAAGGTTATAAACAACTTCTGCGTCTGAAACGGCGTCCATGCCACCTTCGGCAACGGCACCAACATCAAGCGCTCCAACACGTGACGCTGCTGTGTGCAGCACCATGAATTTTGCGCCCGCTTTGCCGGCTGCTTTCATGGCTTGACCAAGAACGGCCTCGCCATCGACTTCGTTCAATGCGCCCTGCCCGATGATGACAACACCGCGAACGCCTTGCTTGTCCGAATGGTCCATCGCTGCCAATTTTTCCAACGCAGCGCGATCAGTTCCCAATTCTTCGACATCATAAGTAAGGTCAGTGGCTTCGCCGATACGGGCAACTTTTGCGCCTTTTGACCAAGCCTTGCGAATACGTGCGTTCAGCACTGGTGCCTCAAGACGAGGATCAGTGCCAATCAGCAGAATCATTTCTGCATCATCAATGTCTTCGATTGCCGCAGTACCAACATAGGCAGAGCGGTTATCAGCAGGCAGTTTCACACCATTAATACGGCTTTCAACAACACCACCCTGCCCTTCGATCAATTGTTTCAAAGCAAAGGTCGCTTCGACAGGTGCTAGGTCGCCAACAAGACCAGCTAGCTTCTTGCCCTTCATCGCCGCGGCGACAGCAGTTAATGCCTCACTCCAACCTGCTTTGCGCAGTTTGCCGTTTTCACGAATATAAGGTGTGTCCAAACGCTGGCGACGCAGGCCATCCCAAACGAAACGGGTTTTATCGGAAATCCACTCTTCATTCACGCCATCATGGTTACGCGGCATGATACGCATCACTTCGCGGCCTTTGGTGTCAACGCGGATGTTAGAACCAAGCGCGTCCATGACGTCGATCGATTCGGTTTTTGTCAGTTCCCATGGGCGCGCCGTAAATGCGTATGGTTTCGACACCAGTGCACCAACTGGACACAAATCGATGATGTTGCCCTGCAAATTCGAATCAAGCGTTTCACCAAGATAGCTTGTGATTTCAGCATCTTCGCCACGGCCCGTCTGGCCCATCTGAGAAATGCCAGCAACCTCTGTCGTGAAACGTACGCAGCGCGTGCATGAAATGCAGCGCGTCATGTGTGTTTCAACTAGCGGACCAAGATCCAGATCGTCAGTCGCACGCTTTGGCTCGCGGAATCGGCTAAAGTCTACGCCGTATGCCATGGCCTGATCCTGCAGATCACATTCACCGCCTTGGTCACAGATCGGACAATCAAGTGGGTGGTTGATCAGCAAAAACTCCATCACGCCTTCGCGGGCCTTTTTGACCATGGGCGAGTTGGTTTTCACAACTGGCGGCTGGCCTTCTGGGCCGGGGCGCAAATCGCGCACCTGCATTGCACAAGACGCAGCAGGCTTTGGTGGGCCGCCGACGACCTCAACCAAACACATGCGGCAGTTACCCGCGATCGATAGACGTTCGTGATAACAAAAACGCGGGATCTCGATCCCGACTTGTTCACAGGCCTGAATCAGGGTCATCGCCCCGTCAACTTCGACCTCAGTTCCATCAATGACGACTTTGCGTAGATCAGACATGGCGTGCCTTTATATTCCCGTTCGCGCCTTCCTCAACGACATGAGGTGGGACCGCGTTGGACGCGTTCTAGCGCGACCGGGAACATGATGCCAGTCAGTTTGGCAAAAAAGACGCCAAATTTCACGTCAAATTCGGCGTGTTAGCGTAACAACCAACCAACGCGCGTATTTGCAGCGATTTGCGCATGCCCAACAGCGCAATAAGTTGTAGGATCACCATCTACGACGCCAAGATGAGCAAGTTGTTGCCGCGCGATACCTTCAAGACGGTTTTTTTCTGCACGATCATCGACGTAGGCGTCGATCTGAGCGTCCGAATACCCCAATTCATTCGCACGACGCTTGAGCGATTGAAGGTAATTGATCCCGCGCCAAGTTCGTGCACCGATCTCATCGCACTTACGAGAAATCTCATACGCCATCCCGACGTAAATAATGCCGTCACGCACTTCGGCGACATCTTTCAACGGCGGCTGCGCAGAGGCAGGCACCGCGACACCCGCAGCAGCAAGGATAATTGCGGCAAGCAGCGGTAAAGTATTTTTCATGTCGTCTCTCCTTCGAAGTACCGACAATACGCGTGTATTGCTGCACATCAAATTGCGTTTGCGATGACGTTATTCAATATCACGGCGTTGATATCGGTGACTTTCGGCCGAACAATCCCCGTTGCAGTGGCTATATAGTAGTACGTTAGCGTCGCCGATGTCGCGTAGGCGCCACGCCTGCAAACGCTTTGCGTAGAAAGGCGATTGTTAAGATCACGCCAACGAAAGCCAGCCCAGCGGCGGCGGCATATGCCCAGATCGGCGCGACTTCGGCGCGTACAGCGACAACCGTAAACCATGTGGGCAAACCGCAAACTGCGGATGTGACAAGGGCCGCGCAAAAGCTGGCGGCCCCATCAAGAAAATTACGAAAAGCCATTGTCGCTTAGACCGGCACCAAAAGCGCGCTTAGCGCTGTGCCTTCTAGTGTTTCAGCATCCGCAGCCGCGCATAAATCCGCGCCAGTCAGTTCAACACCGTGTTTTGCAACAAAGCTCCGTTCGCTGACGCCTGTTTCAGTTTCAATCGCTACGCGCATTGGAATGGCCGACAGCGAACCGCGCCCAACTTCGTTGCGCTTTTCGTTTAGCTCGGCATCCAAGATCGCATCATAACGATAGCGGCCGCAGTTACGTGCAACATCATTAGCGACCTTGAGTGTCGCGTAATACAAAGGCGTTGGTAGATTATACAGTTTTTGTACAGCCGCATCTTCGAACGAACGCGCAGCGCCCGATCCAGTTGCACAAGCAGCTAGTGATAAAGCTGCTCCAAACATTACTCCGCGCATGATCATTCTGCAGCAATCCCCGCAATACGTTTATGTTTGATCCGGTCCTCAATTTCGTCCCGGAAGTTCCGGATAAGAGCCTGAATTGGCCATGCAGCCGCATCACCAAGCGCACAAATTGTGTGGCCCTCAACCTGTTTGGTCACATCAAAAAGCATATCGATTTCTTCAACCGACGCATCACCTTTTACCAAACGCTCCATAACGCGCATCATCCAGCCGGTGCCTTCGCGACACGGCGTGCACTGACCACAGCTTTCGTGCTTGTAGAATTTTGACAAACGCCAGATCGCTTTGATCATGTCAGTCGACTGATCCATCACAATCACGGCTGCAGTCCCCAATGAGGACCCCTTTTCTTTCAAACCATCAAAGTCCATAATCGCGTCACGCATATTTTCGCCGCGTACGTTTGGAACTGATGAACCGCCAGGAATAACTGCTTTCAGGTTATCCCAGCCGCCTTTGATACCACCGCAGTGCTTTTCGATCAGTTCTTCGAACGAAATACCCATTTCTTCTTCGACAACACATGGGTTGTTCACGTGACCTGAGATCGCGAAAAGCTTTGTGCCTGCGTTATTCGCGCGGCCAATGCCAGAGAACCAGCTACCACCACGACGCAGAATCGTTGGAACCACAGCGATTGATTCGACGTTGTTCACAGTCGTTGGGCAGCCATAAAGACCAGCACCCGCTGGGAATGGCGGCTTCATCCGCGGCATACCCTTTTTGCCTTCAAGGCTTTCAAGCAGCGCAGTTTCTTCACCACAGATATAGGCGCCTGCCCCGTGGGTCAGGTAAATGTCGAAATCCCAACCGGATTTCGCAGCGTTCTTACCAACCAGACCAGCAGCATATGCTTCGTCAATGGCGGCTTGCAGCGCTTCGCGTTCGCGAATGTATTCGCCACGGATATAGATATAGCAGGCATGCGCGTTCATCGCGAAAGATGCGATCAAGCAACCTTCGACCAGCGTGTGCGGATCGTGGCGCATGATTTCGCGGTCTTTACATGTACCTGGCTCAGATTCGTCGGCGTTGACGACAAGATAAGACGGGCGACCGTCGCTTTCTTTGGGCATGAACGACCATTTCAAACCAGTCGGGAAGCCAGCTCCGCCACGACCACGCAGACCTGAGGCCTTCATCTCGTCAACGATCCAGTCGCGACCTTTTTTGATAATGGCGGCTGTACCATCCCAATGACCACGTGCTTGTGCGCCTGCCAAGGTACGGTCATGCATACCATAAAGGTTGGTGAAAATACGGTCTTCGTCTTTGAGCATCAGCTTTCGCCCTTGTCGTTCTGGCGAGCCCGCCAGAGTTGAAATGTCTGCCACAGCGCAAAGCCGAAACCAGCGAGCGCTGCAAGGTCAAATAACGCGCGTGTCCGATTGGACCAACCGAAATGTGACCCCGCCCATGTAGCCAAAATCCATAAAGCACCAGTTCCGGCAAGAATCAACGCTGTGCGTTGTCCGGCCTTCGCCTGTTTTACATCTTGTTTTTGGCTCATGTGTGAAACGGCGCCTTGCGACGCCGCCTTTCGTTTTCTTTACCTGACTGCTTACCCAGCCGCCAGTGTCTTGGCTTGTTCTACCCATTTGTCACGGGTTGCACGACCCTTAAAGCCCTGCAAATTTTCATCGACCCATTTTTGTTCGGCCGGACCCCATGATGCGACCTGATCAAAATGGTAGATTCCCATGCCGTTCAGCATTGTTTCGAGCTTTGGACCAACGCCCTTAATCAGCTTAAGATCATCGGCCCCACCTTCGCGTGCCGTAGTCAATGCAGCGGGTTTTCCAGCGTCGACCGCTTCAGCCGCAACCGGAGCTGGCTCTTCGGCGGGCTTAACCGCAGCAGGCTTTGGTTTCGCCACTGGCTCTGGCGCGGGGGCTGGCTCAACAACTGGCTCTGGCGCGACTGGCGGTTCTGGAGCAGCTGGTGGCTTTGGCGCGGCAACGGGTTCAACTTCTGCGACTGGTTCAGCAACAGGCGCTGGTTCGCTTGCCGCAGCAGAAGAAGGTTTCGGGGAAGTAACAGCAGACGCTGGCGGCTCAGCTGGTTTCAAATATGCATCGGCCCAGCCGAACATCAGAACCAATAGAACAATCGCCGCAACGATCAGACCAATCAAAAGTGCACCAAAAAAGCCAAGCTTGCTAATAATAAGCAACAGCAGAGCCAAGACGCCGCCAAAACAGGCCGCAATCGCAATCATACGCGTGGTAATAGGTTTTGCTTCGTTCATCTTTTCAGTCTCCCTAGGACGGCAGTCTGCCGACATTGTCCCGTTTTCGTCAAAGCACGGCCAATTCGGCTGTCCCGAACCGCGCTTCCCAGAACAATTACCTGTCGGGCTGAAAAAACCTAAACATTTTCTCGCAAATGCCAGAAAATCAAACGATTAGGCCGCATATGCGACCCAATCGCCGCGTTCTTATCCTTTTGCAGCCAGTTCCGTGGCTTGCGCGATCCAACCGTCCCGGACGATACGACCTTTGAATTTGAGACGGTTATCGACCCATGCGATCTCGGAATCGGTCCATTTGGAGATCTGATCAAAGTGCCAGAACCCGAGTTCGTTCAACACGCCCTCAAGCTTTGGACCAACACCTTTGATCAGCTTCAGATCATCAGCGCCCGCTTTGCGGGGGGCTGACATGGTGCGTGGCTTCTTTTCGGCAACTTCAGTTGTCGCGGCTTGTACCTCTGGCTTGGCTTTCGACGTCGCGACAGCCTCTTGCTTGGTGATGCCTGTTTTATCGACAGGCTTCTTAGCTGCAGGTTTTGGAGCCTTAGCTTTCGCAGGAGCTTCTGCCTTCGCAGGCGCCGCAGGTTTTGCGGGTGCTTTTGCTGGCGTTGCTTTTTCGTCTTTTACCCACGGCGTAAGAAGCGGCACTTCAGTTCCGTCGATACGCTTTACGGTATCGCCGATATCAACTGCGGCCTGAACGCTGGCGTTGTACTTAGTTTTGCCACTGTCATAACCGCGCAGCGATGTCAGGCCTTTCAAAGGCTCTGCTGCGAAACGACCATTTTGCGGACCGGGTACTGGCACCTGCCCTGCTGCAAGCTCGTCGATGATCTCGCTCAGGCGTGCTGCGGTCAGGTCTTCGTAATAATCTTTGCCGATCTGAGCCATCGGCGCGTTTGCACAGGAACCAAGGCATTCGACCTCTTCCCACGAGAACTTACCGTCGGCTGAAAGCGTATGCGCCTTATCCGCGATCTTATCTTTACAGACGCCGATCAGATCCTCGGCGCCACAGATCATGCATGACAATGTGCCACAAACCTGAATGTGCGCGATTGAGCCCACGGGCTGCAATTGGAACATGAAGTAGAACGACGCAACCTCAAGCACACGGATATATGCCATATCCAGCATCTCGGCGATGTATTCGATTGCCGGACGTGTCAGCCAGCCTTCTTGCTCTTGAGCGCGCCACAAAAGCGGGATCACAGCCGAGGCCTGACGACCTTCGGGGAATTTCTTCGTCTGCGCTTCAGCCCATTTTTGGTTATCAGGCGTAAATGCAAACGTGGCAGGTTGGTCGTGGTAAAGGCGGCGTAGCATTAGTTTATCCCAGTCATTACGGCGGCTGAAGTGATCAGCGCAAACAAGGTGGTGGAAGCGATCCCACCAAGATTAAGACCACCTAACAGAAGCAGCAGGCCCGGCAAGCCGAAATAATTCGGCTTTGGGCCAGCATCCATCAGGGGCAGTTGGCGGAAATGATCTCAAACGACCGCTGATCAGCAGCCACTTGCCCACGTCCTTCGTCTTTCAGTTCTTTCATAATACGACCCAAGTCTTCGACCGACAGTGTCGCATCAGCAAGAATAATCGCAGAGTTGCTTTCGTCGACAACACACCCGTTCTGCTCAACCGTCGTCACAAAGCGTTCCTTTGCAGACAGCGGGTTCACGATAACAGGAGCAGCGACGGGCGCGGGCTCTGGAGTAGGTGCAGGTGTAGGGCGGAAATCGGGCATCGGGCCGGCACAGGCCGAGAGTACAACAAACGAAAGACCGATCAGTTTACGCTTCATGTCTTCAATTCCTTCCAATATCCGCCGAGCGGTTCAAAGTAGGCCACGCAGAAACGTCGCCAAAAGCACAGCGACTGCACCAGCAATCGCAGATTTCGCAAAACGACCACGACCACGCGCGACAAGCCCACCAGCGATGCCGGCAACGGCACCAAGAACCAGCAACCAAATGTCAAGCGTAATCGAACCCATTAGCGGTCGATCTCACCGAACACGACGTCCATCGTACCGATAATCGCAGCAACGTCGGCAAGCTGGTGACCACCAGCAACGTGGTCCATCGCCTGCAAGTGCAAGAAGCCGGGCGCGCGCAGTTTTGCGCGGTATGGTTTATTTGATCCATCAGCTACCAGATAGACGCCAAACTCACCTTTAGGTGCCTCGACCGCGGCGTAAACTTCGCCTGCTGGTACGTGGAAACCTTCGGTATACAGCTTGAAGTGATGGATCAGTGATTCCATTGATGTCTTCATCTCGCCACGTGTAGGCGGTGTCATCTTACCACGCGCCATCACGTCACCCTTTTCGTGGCGCAGCTTTTCACAGGCCTGACGAATGATTGATGTCGACTGACGCATTTCTTCCATGCGGCACAGGTAACGGTCATAGCAGTCACCGTTTTTGCCAACAGGAATTTGGAATTCGAATTCGTCATAGCATTCATATGGCTGCGCACGGCGCAAATCCCACGCAAGGCCGGAACCACGCACCATTACACCAGAGAAGCCCCACTCTTGGATGTCTTCCTCAGTGACGATGCCTATGTCAGCGTTACGCTGTTTGAAAATCCGATTTTCAGTCAGCAGGCCGTCAATGTCAGCCAGAACCTTCGGGAACTCAACTGCCCAAGTATCAATATCCTCGATCAGTTGATCAGGCAGATCCTGGTGAACACCGCCCGGACGGAAGTATGCAGCGTGCAAACGGGCACCACAGGCGCGCTCGTAAAACACCATCAGCTTTTCACGCTCTTCAAAGCCCCAGAGAGGTGGGGTCAGCGCGCCAACGTCCATCGCTTGGGTCGTAACGTTCAGCAGGTGGTTCAATACCCGGCCAATTTCAGAATAAAGCACGCGGATCAGCGACGCGCGACGCGGTACTTCGGTACCTGTCAGCTTTTCAATCGCAAGACACCAAGCATGTTCCTGGTTCATTGGGGCCACATAATCCAACCGGTCGAAATACGGCAGGTTCTGTAAGTAAGTGCGGCTTTCCATCAGCTTTTCGGTACCACGGTGCAGCAGACCGATGTGTGGGTCACAACGTTCAACAATCTCGCCGTCTAGTTCAAGAACCAAACGCAAAACACCGTGAGCCGCAGGGTGTTGCGGACCAAAGTTAATGTTGAAATTACGAATCTGCTGCTCGTCAGTTGCAGCGTCTGTTGATCCGTCGTCGTAGGTATTCACACGGATATCACCATCCATCATGATACAGCCCTCGCTAAATTGTCTTGCCACCTTTGTGGCAGTGGACCCAAGTTTTGGGCCACCCATTCGTATTGTTCTTTTAAGAACTGCACAGCACGCGCTGCCAGCCCTTCATCCATAGCGGCCGCAGGGCCTGCATGGACTTTGGTTTTTGTATTCGCCGCTTTGTGGTCAATGCCGATAAACGCGCAAAGGGACTTAACACCTTCATCGCTGATCAGCTGCTCACTAAACGTCGTTAGCAGTTTTGCCGATGGCACCGCTGTTTGCAGTTTTGTCACTGCATCGCGGTAATCGCTACGTGCAACCATGCCTTTGTCGCTATCCCCCGCAATCACGGATGCCAGTCTGTCATTCGCTTTCGCCCGCAGATCTTTCTGACCGCTTTCGCGAGATACGATCATGCGAACGTTGCTCCAAAGGCGATCCAGCGGATCACGCATAATATAGATAAAGCGTGTCTCAGGACGCAAATCGGTCATCCGCTTTAGCATTGGTACGTCAAGCAAACCGTAAGCCGGGGTCACATCAGCCACTACGGGTACAGGACCCGCATTGCGCGAAAGCCACTCCCAATAGGCTGCATCCCCTGCCCGGTCACCCGCAAGAACGCTGATCAGATCATTCATCTCATCGCGCTGACGCAGCAGGTTCTGCGCGCGATCAAAATCGCCGTCGACTTCACACTTGGCTGCTTTCATCTCCAGTCCGGCTGCCCGCAATTTGAATGCAGCAATCTGGCTTTTGCGGCGCTTGTCGGGAAAAGTATCCCAGTAATGCGCCTCTTTCACAGCAGTGACGTGACAGGATTGGTGGTCATGAAGATAGCGGTACAACCAAGACGTCCCCGCCTTTGTCGCACCAGCGCAATAAACAAGCGAAGCAGAGGTCACGCGTGGCACCTCGCTTCAACTTGAAATATGTGAGCCAAAAGTGGCATCCGCGTTACGCTTCTTTCTTTTCGTCGCCGGGCAGGATGTACTGCGCACCTTCCCAAGGAGACATGAAGTCAAACTGACGGTATTCTTGGACCAGCTTCACTGGCTCATAAACAACCCGCTTTTGAACTTCATCATAGCGTACTTCGGTATAACCCGTTGTCGGGAAATCCTTGCGCAGCGGATATCCGCGGAAACCATAGTCTGTCAGGATGCGACGCAAATCTGGGTGCCCTGAAAACAAAATGCCGAACATGTCAAAGATTTCACGTTCAAACCAGTTAGCACTGGGGTGAACCGACAAAATTGACGGCATCATTTCATCTTCGCGAATCTGAACCCGCAAACGAATGCGCTGGTTCTGATACATGCTGAGGAAATGGTAGACGACATCAAACCGTTTATCGCGGCTTGGATAATCGACAGCCGTGATATCGACCAATGATGAAAACTTGCAAGCCTGATCGGTTTTTAGGAACTCGACCAATGTCACAAGAGACGTTGGCGCGACAGTGACGGTCAGCTCATCATGGGTAACTTCCCACGATTGGACGCAGTCATTACGCTTGGCTTCCAAAAGAGCGCCGAGTTCATTGAGTGCTTCGGTCATTTTATATCCTTTCAGCACGCGCCTTAGCGCACGATCGTCCCGGTCCGGCGAATTTTGCGTTGCAGCTGCAAAATACCATAAAGCAGTGCCTCGGCGGTTGGCGGGCAACCCGGCACATAGACATCAACAGGCACAATGCGATCACAACCACGTACGACTGAATAGCTATAGTGATAATAGCCGCCGCCATTTGCGCATGACCCCATTGAGATCACATAACGTGGCTCGGGCATCTGGTCGTAAACCTTGCGCAGCGCAGGCGCCATTTTATTGGTCAGCGTACCAGCAACAATCATCAGGTCAGATTGACGTGGAGAAGCACGAGGTGCAGTGCCAAACCGCTCAAGATCGTAGCGTGGCATAGATGTGTGCATCATCTCAACGGCACAACAGGCAAGACCAAAGGTCATCCAGTGCAGTGATCCGGTGCGCGCCCAATTAATCATATCTGCGGTGCTGGTCACAAGGAAACCCTTGTCCTGCAGTTCGCGATTAAGGGTCTGGGTGGCAGCTTCCTTGTCGGCGCCCGCATCGTTCGGGCCGGTGGCGATCCCCATAAGTGCGTCTTTCCTTATCAGTTCCCATGCAGACCAAGGGCCTACCTTTTGCAACTCAGGAACTACGCTTGGTCCCCCCTAAGGTCAAGACTGCACAGCCCTCCGTAGGCGATCAATAAGTCCGGTTTTCAATGAATGGCGCTGAATCTAGCGGATAATGGGTTTTGGGGCGCGATTGATCCGGTCCTGCAACGAAAAATGCCGGTTGCGTTTGCAACCGGCATTTCAAAATTTCATCGTGTCCGGCGGGTTATTCCCACTCAAGCGCGCCTTTTTTCCACTCATAGGCAAATCCGGCGGTCAAAACGCCCAAGAAGACCATCATCGACCAGAAGCCCACCATGCTGATATCTTTAAAAGCAACGGCCCATGGAAACAGGAACGCGACCTCAAGATCGAAGATGATGAATAGGATCGAAACGAGGTAGAAGCGTACATCGAATTTCATACGCGCATCGTCAAAAGCGTTAAACCCACATTCATAAGCAGAAACTTTTTCAGGATCTGGATTGCGCACAGCGACAATCGCAGCGGCAAGAATCAGGATCAGACCAAGGGCAATCGCCAGCCCCAGAAAAATCATGATCGGCAGATATTCAACAAGCATTTCCTGCATGACGGGTCCCTTTTGGCACGGCACACGGAACTGCGCACCTTAATATAGCTGTCTGCTGCATACCCCTGCCCCCACAAAGGGTCAACAAGCGGCAACACGAAATCAAAGGCACGTAATGCCTAGAATTTGTCGAGCGCTGGCTGACGCGGATGCAAAATGATCCCAGCAAGTGAAAGCAGCGACACAGCATGGGCCAACCCGTTTGCACAGCTTGGTGTGCTTTGCATTAGTTCGGCCACTTCGACCAAATTATCTGTCTGCTGATCCATGAGCCAAAACATTGCATGCATTCCCAAGGTGAAATCACCGGGCATTTCAGTGATCTCGACCCGGCAGCCGTCGCCTTCGGGGATGTACTTGTATGATGTGACCGTGACGTCACCGCCAGCAAGCACAAGCATGACTTCGTGGTTTTCAGAATCGGACTGAAGCACTTTAGCGTCGATTTTCACGACCATCGGGCGCGTTGGATCATCTGGATCAGCTTCATGTTGCGATACCACTGCAACATCAAAGAATCCCTTATCATCCACCGGACCAGCCATCACCCGGCCACGGCGCGTATCAGGTCGTAGACCAAATTGCCGGCTCGCCACCGATGGGGCGAAAGGCACGTGGATGTCTGTCGTCAGACGCATGTGAACAGATGGCCCGATATAAACCAACGTTTCGATCAAAAAATGAGTGATCAAGGTCAAAACGACGATCAATAAAACGGCCAAAAAGATCAGCAAGACCAATGCCGCCCCACGGTAGGGAATCGGAGCGATATCTGACAATACCTCTAGCAGTGGAAGCACGACCATGAAGCAGGCCGTGGACACCGCCAAGCTAAGCGTTTCGACGGGAACATTTGGAAACAACACGACATGCGTCGTCACGACAAATCCTATAATTGCCAAAATGCGCAGCGCCCGCATTGGCGGTAAGATAGTTGGATCGATCACTGAAACGACCGCAAGCAGCAGTCCAGACATGACAATTGCGGCAACGATCAAGCGTCGTAGCCGCGAAATCCGATAGATCGCTTGTGCAAATGTCGGCCAGCTGAAAGGCATTTTGCTCCCCTTTCGCTCCCAGTAATTCGCAATTCGGTCAGAACTGCGACAGAATTCCGGCTTTTCAAGCTAAGGCGGCGGAATCACGCCATTAACTCGGTGCAGACTGCGCCTGAAAAACCGCACCTACTTCGGCGCGAATGATCCGCGTGATTAACGCGCAATCATCAAGGCTAAAGGTTAAGGGCAGCCGCATATCGACGATACCCGCCAGAATACGATCTGACGCGGGCATTGGATTGCTTGGCGCATATTTCCAGCTGTCATAGCGCGATGTGAAACCAGCCGGCTCCGCAGCGCCGAACCACTTAAGTTCGACCCCGCGTTGTGCGCATCGACTGATGACTTCCTTCACAGCCTCCGCCGTCCAATCCAGCAAAAGAAACTGAAATGAAGACGCGACAAACTGTTCATTCACCGGGCGCTTGATCAGTCGCAAGCCGGGTGTTTCCATTAAACCCGCCTCAACTGCGTCATACCGCGCATTCCATTTTTTTGCCTGCTCAGAGAGGTTTCGAAGTTGCGGGCGCAAAATGGCCGCTCTCAAATTATCCATACGCCCCGAAATATTCGGCGTGTCATATTTGATTTGCGCGAATACCTCAGGCGCTGGTGCGGCGCGATGGCGATCAAAAAGCATATAGCTCCCTGATAGCATAATCGCCCGCGCCATGCTGTCCGCGTCGTTAGAGATAAGCAGCCCACCTTCGCCCGAATTAATGTGTTTATAGGTTTGGGTCGAATAGCAGCCAAAGCGCCCCCATCGGCCGCTTGGTACACCATTCCAAGACGCCCCCATCGTATGAGCGCAATCTTCAATCACAACAACACCAGCTGCGTCACATAGCGCCATTAAGCGCTCCATATCGCAAATGTGGCCGCGCATGTGGCTCAGCAACAGGACCTTGGCCTGAGAAAGCTTCTCTGCCAGATCATCTAAATCGATCACAAGGTCATCAGTTACGCCGACGAACACCGGCACCCCGCCCACCGCGGCGATGGCGCCGGGAACCGGGGCAAGGGTGAAGGTATTCGTTAGAACATTGTCACCATGACCAACACCGCAAGCACGCAGTGCAGTCGCCAGTGCATAACCGCCCGATGCCACCGCAAGGCAGTATCTCGCGCTGACGCAGTCAGCGAATTCTTCCTCCAACAGCGCGACCTCTGCGACTTCGCCAGCCACAGTATTATAGCGGTGCAAACGACCGTGTTGCATAACGGCATTTGCCGCAGCGATCCCTTCGTCTGGGATCGGCTCTTGCTGGGTAAAACTACCATTAAAAACTTCAGTCATAACGCGACCTTGTGGGGCAAAACCCGTTCCGTCAATAGCTAGCCGATCAAACGCGCAACGACCCCGTGCAATTCGTCGAAATGATCAATAGTCGCCTCAGGCTCTAGCGCACGCACATCGTCTGAACCCGGTCCAAATGTCACCAGCACCGACGGCACCCCCGCATTCCGGGAGGTATCACGATCGGTTGCCGTATCTCCAACCAGCAACGACTGACGCGGGTCCCCGCCTGCACGGCGTACCGCCTCAAGGTGATGCTCTGGGTCTGGCTTGCGAACCGGCAAAGTATCCGCGCCGATCAGCGAGGCAAACGCATCGCGTACGCCAAGGCTTTGCATCAAGGTTTCAGCAAGCCCTTCGGGTTTGTTTGTCGCGATACCGACGGCATAACCCGCTGATTTAAGCTGCTCTACAGAATCCATCGCCCCGGGATACAGTACAGTATGACTGTTAATGTCCTGCGCATAGGCCTCTAACAAGTTTGGATACTGACGATCAATTTCATCATGACCAAACCCATCAACGCGCGAAAACCCAAGGGTCAGCATCGCGCGCCCACCGCGCAACGCTGTACCGGCGTCCTGCTTTGCATCTAATAGATCACCCAACCCCAAACTGCGAAAGCAACTATTGGCGGCAGAAATCAAATCACCGCTGGTATCCGCCAACGTGCCATCAAGATCAAAAATAACAGTGCGCATGCTGGGGTCCTTTGCAATTGTATCCCCACCATCTGTAACGCCGTGTAAACTGATGTGAAGCCCTTCCCCCTTGTGCAAATGAAAAACCCAAGTAGAAGACAGACCAAACCACAACCCTGAGGTAGTAATGACGACCGCATTAATTATTCTTGGCGCAGGAATGGGCACTCGGATGAACTCCGATCTACCCAAAGTGCTGCACCAGATCGCCGGCGCACCTATGCTTGTGCACGCTATGAAAGCCGGAGCGGCGCTTAACCCAGAACACACCGTTGTCGTCGCAGGGCACGGTGCCGCTGCTGTTGAAAAAGCAGCGAAAGCCTATGACCCCGACGCCGTGATCGCGCTACAATCCGAACAACTTGGCACTGGTCACGCTGTGGCGCAGGCACGTGATGCGCTGGCTGGTTTCGATGGTGACGCGATTGTTCTTTACGGCGACACACCGTTCATCAGTCCTGAAACACTCGCAGCAATGACCGCCGCCCGCCTAACGCATGATATCGTTGTTTTAGGCTTTGAGGCCGCTGATCCCGGCCGTTATGGTCGTCTTATTGTCAAAGAAGACCAACTTGATAAAATCGTCGAATTCAGAGACGCGACAGATGATGAACGCAAGGTAACGCTCTGTAATAGCGGCGTTATAGCTGCCAATGCAAATATGCTTTTCGACCTCATTGACGCAGTCGGAAACGATAATGCATCAGGCGAATACTACCTGACTGACATCATCGGTATTGCGCGTCGACGCGGATCGTCGGCTACCGTTGTGCGCTGCGACGAATCCGAAACCCTTGGGGTCAACTCACGACGTGAATTGTCGCGTGCAGAGGCGCTTTACCAAGCCCGTGTTCGCGCTATTGCGCAAGAAGATGGCGTCACGCTGACTGCGCCCGAAACTGTGTTCTTTGCCCACGACACCGTCATTGGCCGTGACACAATCATTGAACCAAACGTGGTCTTCGGCCCCGGCGTGACCATCGAATCCGGAGCAACGATCCGCGCCTTTTCCCACCTTGAAGGTTGCCACGTGTCACGTGGCTCCGTTGTGGGCCCCTATGCCCGCTTGCGTCCCGGTGCGGAGCTGTCTGAGAACGTAAAGGTCGGCAATTTCGTCGAAATCAAAAACGCCGAAATCCTCGAAGGCGCCAAGGTGAACCACCTTTCATATATCGGCGATGCAACTGTTGGCGCACGTGCAAACATTGGTGCGGGTACAATTACCTGTAATTATGACGGGTTCTTTAAGCACAAAACAACCATCGGGCCTGATGCATTTATCGGATCAAACACGATGTTGGTCGCGCCTGTGACTGTCGGCGCTGAAGCGATGACCGCGTCCGGCTCTGTCATTACACGCGATGTTCCTGCTGGCGATCTGGCATTAGGCCGCGCCCGTCAAGACAACAAACCCGGACTTGCGGTGCGCCTGTTCGACAAACTGCGTGCTCTAAAGGCAAAAGGAAAATAACCATGTGTGGCATTGTAGGTGTACTGGGAAATCACGAGGCCGCGCCAATCTTGGTCGAGGCCCTAAAGCGGCTTGAATATCGTGGCTACGACAGTGCCGGGATCGCGACCGTCAACGATCTTCGACTTGATCGCCGCCGTGCTGTTGGCAAGCTTGTAAACCTGTCCGACCTATTGGTTCACGAACCTCTGGCCGGAAAATCAGGCATCGGCCACACGCGTTGGGCCACCCATGGTGTTCCGAACGTTGGCAACGCTCACCCGCATCGCGCGGGCGGCGTCGCAGTTGTTCACAACGGCATCGTTGAAAATTTTCGTGAACTGCGTGAGTTCCTCGCGACCGAAGGCATCGGATTTGAAACAGACACGGATACCGAAACCGTCGCCCTGCTCGCTCAGTATTACCGAGACAAAGGTTTCTCCCCCGTCGACGCGGCCGCGCAGACAATTGCACGACTTGAAGGTGCATATGCCCTGTGTTTCTTGTTCGATGGCGAAGACGACCTGCTGATTGCTGCCCGCAAAGGTTCGCCGCTCGCGATCGGTTATGGCGAAGGAGAGATGTTCGTTGGGTCGGACGCCATTGCACTGGCCCCAATGACAGATCGGATTAGTTACCTCGAAGAAGGTGACTGGGCGGTGATCACCCGGACATCAGTCGAAATTCGTGACCGCGAAGGCAACATTGCCAATCGCCAGATCAAAACGATCCAGATCGACACCGCGCAGGTCGACAAAAGCGGCTATAAACACTTTATGGCCAAAGAAATCGCCGAGCAGCCAACAGTGCTGCAAGGTGCGCTCGCCCATTATATTAATGCTGATGCAACTGCCGTGACGCTGCCCGAACCGGGTTTGGACTTCACGCAGGTTGAACGCATGACGATGGTCGCATGTGGCACCGCTTTTTACGCCTGCTTGGTTGCGAAATACTGGTTCGAACAGATCGCGGGCATCCCAGTTGAGGTCGATGTTGCCTCAGAATTTCGCTACCGTGAGCCACCAGTCACACCGGGTACGGTTGCGCTATTCGTCAGCCAATCCGGTGAAACCGCCGATACGCTGGCCGCCCTTCGCTACATGGAAGGGAAAGCTGCAAAAATCGTATCTGTGGTGAACGTACCCGAAAGCTCTATTGCGCGTGAAAGCGACCTGCCCTTGCCAATTCTGGCGGGCACCGAAATCGGCGTTGCTTCGACCAAAGCATTCACATGTCAGCTCACGACACTCGCGATCCTAGCCTTGAACGCGGCACACGCACGTGGCCGGATCACGGATGCGGAACTTGCTGAAAAGCTGGGTAACTTGCGCGGCATGCCGGGCATCGTAAACCTTGCACTTGGCATCGAAGACAAGACCAAAGCCGTGGCAGCAGAACTGTCAGAGGCACGCGACATCCTATTCTTGGGACGTGGCGCGATGTATCCACTCGCGCATGAAGGTGCGCTAAAGTTGAAAGAAATTAGCTACATACACGCTGAAGCCTACGCATCAGGCGAGCTCAAGCACGGGCCAATCGCATTGGTTGACCAACATGTTCCGGTGATTGTCATGGCGCCACGTGACGCATTGTTCGACAAGACAATTTCAAACATGCAAGAAGTCATGGCGCGCGGCGGCAAGGTTCTTTTGATCACAGATCAAAAAGGCGCAGCCGAAGCTGGCGACGGTGTATGGGATACAATCATCATGCCCGAGATCGATCCCTTCCTCGCGCCGATCCTTTACGCGGTTCCTGCGCAGTTGCTGGCCTATTACACAGCTATTGCTAAGGGCACGGATGTTGACCAGCCCCGCAACCTTGCCAAATCTGTGACCGTAGAATGATCAATGTTCGCCCTGTGACCTTGACTGACAGTGCTGTCACGCTTGTTCCACTGGAACAAGCGCACGCGACAGACTTAAGTGCAGCAGCGGCAGAGGGCGAACTTTGGAAGACGTGGTGCACTGCTGTGCCCCATCCTGATTTGGTCGCCGACGAAATCAAGCGGCGGTTAGACATGCAGGCAAACGGGAACATGCTTCCCTTTGCTGTACTGACTACGGATGGCAAAGCGGTCGGTATGACGACCTATATGAACATCGAGGCAGCGCATAAGCGCCTCGAAATCGGCAGCACATGGTATCGTAAATCCGTCCAACGCGGTCCGCTAAACTCGCAAGCCAAACGGTTATTGCTCGGGCATGCGTTTGACGATCTGGGATGCAACGTCGTAGAATTTCGCACCCATTTTATGAACCACCAAAGTCGGGCGGCGATCGAACGACTTGGGGCAAAGCTTGATGGGGTTTTGCGGTCACATCAAATCACAGCAGATGGATCGCTTCGCGATACCTGCGTTTACTCTATACTTGCGCATGAATGGCCTGCCGTTCGCGCCAACCTCACATGGAAGCTGAGCACGTCAAAATGACAACAACAAAACAAGCCATTGCAGCACTACGCGAAGCGGGCGATCCGGCCAAAGCAGCTGAAATGCATAAGTATCATAAGGTTGATCGTCCCTATCTTGGTATTGCTAATCCGGCAATCGACGCGCTGGTCAAGGAATGGCGCGCCGAAGACGACCTTGACGCGCGCCTGACGCTCGCGCGTGGTCTATGGAAAAGCAACATTCATGAAGGCCGCATTGCAGCTGCCAAGCTGCTGTCGCAGGCGCGCATTCGCCCCGATGACCAGGCCGCGTGGGAATTGATCGCGTCTTGGGTCCCTGATTTCGATGCTTGGGCGATTGCAGATCACGTCAGCATCGCAGGGCAAAAACGGCTTGTGGCCGACCCCACCCGTTTGGATCAGGTCGCTGAGTGGACAACATCAGATCATATGTGGACACGGCGTGCAGCGCTTGTGATGACCTTGCCATGGACAAAACAGAACAACCCCAAGTCAGCCGATCTTGCAATTCGTGACCGAGTCTTAGGATGGGCAGCTGGGTATGTGACTGATCACGATTGGTTTATTCAAAAAGCTATCGGCTGGTGGCTGCGCGAATTGTCGAAGCACGACGCTGATCGTGTGCGTGCATTCTTGGAACGCCATAGCGCAGATATGAAACCCTTTGCCGTCAAAGAGGCGCAGCGCAAACTGACCTCGTAGGGTGGGTCTTAACCCAACTACTGTTTGAAAACTTCCAATTCTGGCAGGCTAGTCAGCGGCGCTTCGATCAATCGCATCGCAGCAAGGCTGATCTGGCTGCCTGATCCTGCGACACCACCGGATGGGCGCAGCTCTACATTCACAGACTTGCCATTATATACGACACGACCGGGGCTAAGTTCAGTCACCAGCGGTGTTTTAAGCCAAATACCTGGGTCCGCCGGGGACCCTAGCGATGCAATCGTCACGCCCAAGCGTGTCTCAACGGCCGCAACTTGCGTAACCGCTGCTTCGCGTTCTTCTACAGTTGTGGTGTCAAATTCAGCCACAGTCGTCGCATTGGCAGGCGGTGGCGGCGCAGGCGTTTCATCCAATGTCGGCGTTGGTTCATCAACCACAGTTTCAGTCGGCACAGGCGTTGGACCAAACACCCCTTGGAACGATGGGGTCGTGCAGCCAGCCAAGGCAATAAGCGGGAGGATCAGTTTTGCATTCATATCGCAAACTTAATCACGGCGCGGATCAGACACAACACCGCTCAGCATGCTTGCGCAGATCAACGCGCAGCCTTACGCTACCCTAATGAGCCAGCCATTGATCGATCCATTCGCCCGCGCCATTGAATACCTTCGCGTATCAGTCACTGATCGTTGCGACTTTCGGTGCGTTTACTGCATGTCCGAAAACATGACCTTTCTGCCAAAGAAAGAACTACTAACGCTCGAAGAACTTGATCGCATGTGTTCGGCCTTTATTCGGCTTGGCGTCAGAAAACTGCGGATCACTGGTGGTGAACCATTGGTCCGTCGCGACATTATGACGTTTTTCCGCAGCATGTCCCGGCACCTTGATAGTGGCGCATTGAAAGAACTGACCGTCACGACAAACGGCAGCCAGCTCGAACGCTTTGCTGAAGATCTATACGCGGCCGGGGTCCGCCGGATTAACGTGTCGTTGGATACGCTCAACGAACAAAAGTTCGCAGATATCACGCGCTGGGGCCGCCTGCCCCAAGTGATCCGCGGCATTGACGCCGCCCAAAAAGCTGGCCTGCGGGTGAAGATCAATACTGTTGCGCTTAAGGGATTTAACGAAGACGAATTGTTCACACTCACTGATTGGTGTGCATCCCGCGATATGGACCTGACCTTTATCGAGGTCATGCCAATGGGCGACATCGGCAACGAAGACCGTTTTGGTCAATACTGGTCGCTCAAGGACCTGCGTGCGCAACTTGCTACCCGCTCTGACCTCACCGAGCTGACCGAAAAAACCGGCGGGCCGGCACGTTACATGCGGATGGAAAGCACAGGCCAGAAGATTGGCTTTATCACCCCCCTGTCCCACAATTTCTGCGAAAGCTGCAACCGCGTGCGCGTGACCTGCACAGGCGAGATTTATACCTGTCTGGGTCAAGAAGGGCATTCAGACCTACGCGGTCCGCTACGCGCCTCCGAAGCTGACGCCGAGCTCGACGACGCCATTCGCGCGGCAATCGCACTAAAGCCCAAAGGGCACGATTTCGACTATTCCCGCCAACAGGTCGACGGGCAAGTCAGCCGCCACATGTCACACACAGGAGGCTGATAGGGTCTTATACTTAGCGAAAAACTGACTGATTGTTACGAAAACAAGCTATACAAAGGGCGTATACACGGGGCTAGAATGGGGACGATTGACCCATCTTGCAGGCCTGCTCCCAAGAAACGGTTAATTTCCCTGATGAAGTGTTCTTAAACTCACTACGGTCAATCATACGACTGGAGCTCATTAAACTTTCAAATCCGTCAAAAGATGTTTGATTAGGGCTAAACGCAAGCTTTACCACAAGCAATTTACTAAAATTTCCACTTAACTTTACTTCGACCCTGTTACGCTTTGAACGGGGACCAATCGTCTTAATTTCGATGTGATCATTTCCCAACCGTCCATCTGAACCCTGCGCATCGGGCTTTCGGTTTAGGCGAACTCCCCATACGACCGCACCGAAAAGTTCACCAATGGCACCGTAAATGTTTAGGTGTTTCCCTGTTGCCGAGTAATATTCTTTTGCCGCCTTGAACAGTCGGATCTCAGATAGGTCTGCATTCGGGAATTGGCGTGTAACCCTATCTTCCCATTCCAAAACAGGCAGCCTCGCTACGTGTGGTTCATCTGGATCGAATTCTCCGAAATCGTCCCATCTGATCCAATCACCGTCACCTAAATAAAGGTAATCGTCATGATTTTGGCCCTGCATCTCATCTAGCTCCAAGATCATGGTGTTCCCCCACTTATGGATGGAGGAACGCTAACACGGTTCTCGGAGACATGTCAGCACTCCAAAGTTGACTTGCGCGCGGACAAGTTACGCGGCGGGCATACGTTTCTCAACGATTTCGGCCCACCAGCTACAGCCAGCCGGGATAGCATCGTCGTTGAAATTGTAATGCGGATTGTGCACGTCGGCGGAATCGCCGTTTCCAACAAGGATATACGCGCCCGGACGTTCTTCGAGCATGAATGCGAAATCTTCGCCGCCCATGACCAATGGGGCGTCTTCACAGGCTCCGGACACTGATTTCGCCACATCTGCAGCAAATTCAGTCTGTTCTTCATGGTTCACCATGCATGGGTAGCCACGATAATATGTCACCTCAGCAGTCGCGCCAAATGTCGCCGCTGTCCCTTCGCAGATGGCTTTCAGACGTGTTTCCGCTTGATCACGCATCTCTTTCGACATCGTACGCACGGTTCCTTTTAGTTGGACTCGCTGCGCAATGACGTTGAACGCTTTGGACGAAGATTCGATTGATGTGACAGAGACAACGACCTGATCAACTGGGTCGGCATTGCGGCTGGCGATTGTTTGTAGCGCCGTCACGACATGGGCGGCAACAACGACAGAATCCACGGTCTGATGCGGCTTGGCTGCGTGTCCGCCCAGCCCTTCGATAGTGATGTCGAATTGGTCGGTGGCAGCGAAAAACGCGCCGGGGCGGATGGCGAATGATCCGACTTCGTGGCCCGGCCAGTTGTGCATGCCGTAGACCTCTTGGATATTCCAGCGGTCCATCATGCCATCTTCGCACATCTCGCGACCGCCACCGCCACCTTCTTCGGCTGGCTGGAAAATCACAACAACGGTCCCGTCAAAGTTCCGCGTTTCTGCCAGATATTTAGCGGCCCCCAGCAGCATTGCTGTGTGGCCGTCATGACCACAGGCGTGCATTGCGCCGTCAGTCTTTGATTTGTACTCAAGCCCGGTTTGTTCGTGGATTGGCAATGCGTCCATATCCGCACGCAGACCAATCACCTTGCCAGAGCTATCTGTCTTACCTTTAATCACGCCAACGACGCCGGTCCGCCCGATGCCAGTCACGATCTCATCGCATCCGAATTCCTTAAGCTTGTCGGCAACCATCGCGGAAGTCCGGTGCGTTTCGAACAAGATTTCAGGGTTCTCATGCAAGTCTCGTCGCCATGCGGTGATTTCTGGTAGCAGTTCTGCGAAACGGTTTTTGACGGGCATTGGGGTCTCTCCAGTAGGTAAGGCGTGATCGTGTCGTGTTTGTTCACAGGTCACAAGGGGTCAAAGGTTTGGGCCAAGTGTCAGCTTGGATCCATCGTGAAAGCGGGAAAGCCGGAAGCGGCTAATATCGTGGGTTGGTGTTTCTCCGGTCACAAGCTGCGCCGTGACGCGACCAAATCCGGGGCCAATGCCAAAGCCATGGCCACACATGCCGGTCGCGATGGTCAGCCCGGGAATATCAGTAGCGTTGTCAACGACAGGTACCAAATCTGGCATCGTGTCGATCATCCCCGCCCAAGCGGTCGTGATCTCAACCTTGCCAAGATGTGGGTAGGTATCGGCAAACGCCTTTGCCATGCCGTGTACCTTCTTCATGTTTGGCGCAGGGTTCAGCACGCGCATTTTCTCGAACGGGCTGATTTCATCAGCGGACCAACGCCGCGAAGTTCCCCACGCATCCGGGTAATCCTTTGGCGCTACCGCCTTTAGACGCGTACCCATTGGGTCTTGCATCAATTGCGCCGTAAAACTGCCAAAGGCGCGAAACGCGTCTGGCCCGACATAGAGTTCATGAAATCCTGACGCGGCTAGAGTATAGCCACCGTCCTGCCTGCGCCGAAACGCGAGGCGATTATCGACTGCGGCACCGTCGTGCAAATTCTCGATTGGGGCAGTTGCAGCAACCGTTGCGCGCACAGACAATTGCGGAATTTTTACGCCGTGTCGCCGTAAAAATAGCGACGACCACGCCCCGCCCGCGACCACAACAGATGAAGCAGCAATGCTGCCCATTTCTGTCACAACGCCAGACACGCGACCTGCTGCGGTTTCGATCATACGCGCAGCGCAGCCTTCGATTATCGTAACGCCATCTCGTGCGGCGGCTCGGGCCAGTGCCGGAACAGCAATCCATGGTTCGGCGCGCATGTCGCCGGGTGTCCATAGCGCGCCCGCCCACGGCGTGACTGAACCTTCGAATTGGGCGGCCGTTTCTTTTGCACCTAAAACGACGGTATCTAGCCCATGTTCTTTGGCGATCGGCAGCCAATCGGCGTATCGCGCCAAGTCTTTCTCGGTCGCAGCAAGGTAGGTCACTCCGCTTTGGCGCAGGCCAATGTCTTCGCCGATTTCATCTGCCATCTGCCGCCACATTTGTGCGGCATCCAGCATAATCGGAACCTCGGCGGCATCCCTACCCTGTGCACGGACCCAGCCCCAGTTACGCGATGATTGCTCGGCCGCGATTCGGCCTTTTTCAAGCAAGACAACTTTCGTTCCGCGCTTTGCCAGTTCCCATGCGGACATCACGCCAAGAATACCACCGCCGATGACGACAACATCGGCCTGCGCAGGTAGCGGACCGGGGTAAGAAATTGGGTCGGCGACGGAAATCGGAAAGGGCTTCACTGCGACAGTCTTTCAACTAGTGCGGTCATAAAGGCCTCGCCTTGTTGGAACTGTTCAGTGCTGATGTATTCGTTTGCCTGATGCGCCTGTTCGATATTACCCGGGCCGCAGACCACCACAGAATAGCCGCGCGCCTGAAAATGACCTGCTTCAGTGCCATAGCTAACAACATCGCTTCCATTCGCCCCAGTCAACTGTCGCGCAAGCGTTTCGGCGCTGCCGTCGGTTTCTGGTGCAAGTCCGGGTAATTCGAAAAACTGTTCAGCGGTGATTCCTGCGTCGGGATGCACGGCCTTCATCTCGGCCCTCAGTTCGGCGACCTTTTCGAGGAAACGCGCACGCCACAAAGTGATGCTTTCGCCGGGCACAACGCGGAATGTCACGTCAAAGGTGCAGTCCTTAGCGGTGATATTATGGGCAGTCCCACCATTGATCGTGCCAACATGCAACGTTGTGTAGGGAGGCACGAAATCTTTGTCGATGTCGGCAACAGGTTTTGCAGCGTTTTCTGCGTTCACCTGATTCGCCCAATCAATTAATTTGGCAGCCATCATGATCGCACTGACACCCGTATGAAGCAGCGATGAATGCACCTCGAATCCATGAAAATGCATGTGATAGCCGATACCGCCTTTGTGGCCTGTTACGACCTTCATCATCGACGGTTCGCCAACAATTACGGTGTCCGCACGCGGCATTCCTTTGCTGATCATATGTTCGATCATTGGCGGCGCACCGGTGCAGCCGATCTCTTCATCATAACTTAGTGCGATTTGTAACGGGCGTTTCAACTCGCGCTGGCTGGCAAGTGTCACCGCCCACAACGCGAGCGCGTCAAACCCTTTCATGTCACACGTTCCGCGACCATATAATTTACCCTGACGTTCCGTCACTGTGAACGGGTCGCTATCCCATTTTTGGCCTTCAATCGGAACAACATCGGTGTGTCCGGACAGCACAACACCGCCATCAATTTGCGGTCCTACGTGCGCATAAAGTGCTGCTTTATCGCCGTCTTCATTCATCACGCGTTGCGATTTCACACCTATTTCTTCTAGGTATTTTTCAACAAATTCAATAAGTTCTAAATTGCTTTGTGTGCTAACCGTTGGAAAAGAAACCAAACGATCCATTATTGCTCGTGCAGTGAGCGTCATGCGTTTTCCTTCTTGTGCTGCAATTGCCGCCACTTGTATGAGCATCTGTTCAAAGTGGTGGCAAACGCAGTCTTGCGTGGATGACGACGAGGTGCAAACTTGAAACGTCTTGCGGCCCCTAAAATAAATGTTACCGTTTGGTAAAAATCCACAATGCCTAAAAAACAGTGGATGTGCTAATAATTAATCCGAACCACGTGGGAGGTTCTATATGCCCGATGGGGCTTTGCCTGTTCTGGATGTCCGGGACCTCAAAACTGTATTCAAAACTCGATCCGGCGAAGTGCACGCCGTAAATGACGTGAGCTTTTCACTGCGTCCCGGCGAACTGCTGGGCGTCGTCGGCGAAAGCGGGTCGGGAAAATCTGTCACGATGATGTCGTTGCTTGGGCTACTGCCCTCTCCGCCTGCGGAGGTACGCCATGGCTCGGTGATGTTTGACGACAAGAATCTGTTGGACGTCGATGCCGAAACGCTGCGCGCCGTGCGCGGTGGTAAAATCGGATTCGTTTTCCAGGATCCAATGACCTCGCTAAACCCTGTGTTCACAGTCGGTGTCCAAGTCATGGAACCGCTGCGCAAACACATGGGAATGAATAAAAAGCAAGCAGCAGCGCGTGCGCAAGAATTGCTGGAGCTTGTCGGTATACCGGATGCGAAACGCCGCTTGGGTGACTATCCGCACCAGTTTTCTGGCGGGATGCGCCAGCGCGTCATGATCGCGATTGCATTGGCGTGTGACCCGCAGGTTCTGATCGCGGATGAACCAACGACAGCGCTGGACGTGACCATTCAGGCGCAAATTCTTGAACTGATGAAAGAGCTGCGCACTAAGCTGGGCATGGCCGTTATTTGGATCACCCATGACCTTGGCGTGATTGCGGGAATCGCTGATCGCGTGATGGTGATGTACGGTGGTCAGGTGGTTGAACATGCCCCGGTGGCGAATTTGTTCAATGACCCACAACACCCCTACACACGGGCGCTGTTGAAAACGATCCCTACGATCCACGGAGAACGCGCAGCGCGACTAACCGTAATCGAAGGCCAGCCGCCAATTATCAAAGCCGCTCCATCGTCGTGCCCATTCCGTGATCGTTGCGATGTCGCATTCGATCGCTGCGCGAACGAAAACCCGCCCCGTTATGATCTGGGAGCGGGCCACGATGCCGCTTGTTTCTATAATGCCCGTACCGGAGCACCCCGCGATGCTTGATTCCCCGCAAACGCCACTGGTCAGCGTACGTGATCTAAAGATGCACTTTCCAATTCACGCTGGCCTGTTGCGCCGTCGTGTCGGCGAAGTAAAAGCCGTCGATGGCGTTAGCTTTGACGTCATGGAAGGCGAAACACTTGGTCTGGTTGGTGAATCCGGCTGCGGCAAATCCACATGTGGCCGCGCTGTTCTGCGTCTTTATGATATTACCTCGGGTGAGATCACGATTGATGGCACCGAGATCGGTGACAAATCACAAAGCAAGCTACGCAAAATGCGCCCTACAATGCAGATGGTGTTCCAAGATCCGCAAGCATCTTTAAACCCACGCATGACAGTAGAGGCGATCATCAAAGAACCTCTGGACGAGCACACCAACCTTACCGAGGCTGAAAAGCGCGAAAAGGTCGGTGAACTGATGGATGCCGTCGGGCTGAACCGCCAGTTTGCCAAACGCTATCCGCAAGCATTTTCCGGCGGGCAGCGTCAACGTATTGGGATCGCACGTGCACTTGCACTGAACCCCAAATTTATCGTTTGTGATGAACCTATTGCCGCCCTTGACGTGTCTATTCAGGCGCAAGTGGTTAACCTACTTGAAGATCTGCAAGAACGGCTTGGCCTGACATATCTGTTTATCAGTCACGATCTATCAATGGTGCGCCATATCGCGACACGCGTGGCCGTGATGTACCTTGGCAAAATCGTCGAGCTCGCTCCGCGAGAGGCGCTTTATGCTGAACCGTTGCACCCTTACACCCAAGCACTGCTATCGGCTGTACCCGAGCCGGACCCAAGCCTTGCGCAGAAAAACGAACGGATTGTTTTGCAAGGCGACGTGCCATCGCCTGCGAACCCACCCGAAGGCTGCAATTTCTGCACGCGTTGCCCATCAGTGATGGACATCTGCAAAACAGTTGAACCCGAGTATTTTGAGGTCGCACCTGGCCGGTTCACGGCGTGCCACCTCTACCAGAATAACAACGACACTGCCGAATAAACGGCAGGTCCCGAGGTCAAACAAGAGCACCAACAAGGAGAAGATAAAATGAAACTCAAGACAGCTCTGCTTAGTGCTGTTGCGACAGTCGCCCTTGCGCCAATGGCATTTGCCGATGCGCATGAAGGCGAACGCGGTCGTGACGGTCAGCTCAACATCATTTATTGGCAAGCGCCATCCATCCTGAACCCATATCTTTCGGGCGGGACAAAAGATATTGAATCTGCAAGCCTGATCCTCGAACCACTTGCGCGCTACGACCAGACTGGTGCCAAAGTGGCATATCTGGCCGAAGAAATCCCAACCGTTGGTAACGGTGGCGTTTCCGAAGACCTGACATCCATCACATGGAAGCTAAAAGAAGGCCTGCTTTGGTCTGACGGCACGCCTGTGACTTCTGCTGACGTCGTGTTCACTGCACAATACTGCATGGACCCAGAGGGCGGCTGTGCACAGCTTTCAAAGTTCGAAGGCGTTGATACAGTTGAAGCCATCGACGATCTGACTGTTAAGGTCACATTCACAGGCCCACAGCCAAACCCATATGGCCCATTCATGGGCGGTCAGTCACCTATCATCCAAGCGGCACAGTTTGCTGATTGCCTTGGTGCCAAAGCGCCGGAGTGTACAGATGCCAACTTTGGCCCAATTGGTACTGGTCCATTTGTCGTCACTGAATTCCGTACAAACGACGTGATCCAGCTAGTCGCTAACGACAACTACCGTGACCCGGGCAAACCAGCCTTTGCAACAGTGACTTTCAAAGGTGGCGGCGACGCGACTGCGGCTGGTCGTGCTGTTCTAGAAACAGGCGAGTTTGACTACGCTTGGAACCTGCAGCTGGCACCCGATGTCATCGCGTCCATGGCCGAAGCTGGTGTTGGTACACCTGTGTCTGCATTCGGCACGTTGGTTGAGCGTCTGGAAATGAACCTGACCGATCCATCCCCATCGCTGGAAGAAGGCGTGCGTTCAACTGCTGATGCACCGCACCCATTCCTGAGCGACGAAGCTGTGCGCCGCGCGCTTTCCATGGCAATCGATCGCGACCTTCTGGTTGAAGTTGGCTATGGTCAGGCTGGTCGCCCGACATGTAACCTTGTTCCCGGTCCAGAAATCTATGCTTCTACCGAAAACACAGGTTGCTTGGTTCAAGACATCGAAGGTGCAAAAGCACTTCTTGATGGCGCTGGCTGGGTAGATAGCAACGGCGACGGCGTCCGTGAAAAAGACGGTGTTGAGCTGCGCATTCTTTACCAGACTTCGACCAACGCAGTCCGTCAGGATTTCCAAGCGTTGATCAAAGAATGGTGGGGCGAGATCGGTGTTGAAACCGAACTGCGCAACATCGACGCATCCGTCTTCTTTGGTGGTGACCCAGGTTCGCCTGACACATTCCAGCGTTTCTATGCAGACGTTGAAATGTACGCCAACAACTTTGATGGCACAGACCCACAGGCATACCTATCAATGTATTCTTGTGACAAAGCTCCACGTCCAGACACACAGTGGCAGGGTGAAAACATCAACCGTTTCTGTGATCCTGCGTATGACGCATTGGTCGCAGAATTGGGTGCCACAGCCGATCAGGCAGAGCGTAGCCGTATCGCGATTGAAATGAACGACATGCTGACCAAAGACACGATGACAATCGTGCCGCTGGTTGATCGTGGTCGCGTATCTGCGCACGCAAACAGCCTTGCTGGTGTTGTTCTAAACACATGGGACACTGAGCTATGGAACGTAGCTGATTGGTACCGTGTCGGCGACAACCGCTAAGACATCGTAGGGTGGGTTTTAACCCACCTACCTTTTACGACACAGCAGGGCGGAATTCTTTCGCCCTGCTTCCTTTCCAAAGTTCTGACCTGAGGCGTTGCCCGTGCTGATCTATACCATTCGCAGATTGCTCATCTCGATCCCGACGCTTTTGTTCATTGCTTTCGTGATCTTCATGCTGCTTGAACTCGCCCCCGGCGATCCAATGGCGCAAATGCCATTGACCATCCCACCAGAAGTCAAAGAAAAAATGCGCCTCGCGCTTGGCCTGGGAGAACCATGGTGGGTGCGCTTCCCGCTTTGGCTCAAGCAGTTCTTTATTGTTGAACCACAATACTGGATCGACAATGCCTTTGGGACCAACTTTGCCGATGGCGCACAGCGGATCATCAGCTTTCAATCCCGCAGCCCCGTCTTTGACGTGATTGCAGAACGTATGCCCCAGACTCTTTGGGTCGTTGGCATGTCCTATGTGGTCGGCGTTCTTATCGCGCTGCCAATTGGGATCATCAGTGCATACCGCCAGTATTCAGTGTTCGATCAGGCTGGAACGTTCGTCTCGATGATTGGCTTTTCCGTTCCGCCCTTCTTTTCCGGTGTCTTGCTGATCGTGATCTTCTCGGTCCAGCTAAAGTGGTTGCCATCAATCTACGACACGACCCATGTGGTGAATGACTGGGATAGCTTTGTCTTCCAACTTCGCCAAATGGTAATGCCGGTGATGGTTCTTGCACTGCAAACTACGGCACAGGTCAGCCGTTACATGCGTGCGTCTATGCTAGACAACTTGGGCCAAGATTACGTCCGCACAGCCCGCGCCAAAGGCATGTCAGAAAGCGTCGTGGTTCTTAAGCACGTGCTGCGGAATTCGATGATCCCGGTCATTACAGTGATCGCGCTTGGTATCCCGTCGATCTTTGGCGGAGCCATCATCACCGAGCAAATCTTTAAGGTGAACGGCCTTGGGCAGCTGCTGATCATCGCGCTGCAAGGCTCTGACATTCCGATGGTGATGACCATCACATTCCTGCTGGCGGTACTGATCGTCATGATGAACCTGATCGCCGATGTTCTCTACGGCATTCTTGACCCGAGGATCCGCTATGACTGATGCAACCATGAACGCCGTCGAAAAGCCACGCAATCAGTGGTGGGATGTTTGGGCCCAGTTCAAAACGCACAAAGGTGCGGTTGCTGGCCTGTGCTTTCTGGTCTTCATTTCACTGTTTGTGACGATCGGCCCAGTCTTGTGGGACGTCGATCCGGGCAAACTGAATATCCGCAACAAAGACGTGCGCCCGATTTACATGTGGCTGTTTGACAGCGACGCAAAGATCGCTTGGTCGAACCCGATGGGCACCGATAACCTTGGTCGCGATATCATGGCGAACATCATGCAGGGCGGGCGTATCTCGCTTGCTGTTGGGTGGACGGCGATGATCTTGTCAGTTTTCCTTGGGACGCTGATTGGCGTTCTTGCAGGATACTTCAAGCGCCTAGACGGTCTGTTGATGCGCTTTACCGACCTTGTTCTTGCACTGCCATTGCTGCCGCTTTTGCTAGTAATGATGCTGCTATTCCGCGACCCTCTGCGTGCTGCATTTGGTCCAGAGAATGGGATCTTCATTCTGATCGTGACAGGCATCGGGATTACATCTTGGATGCAAACCGCGCGGATCGTCCGTGGTGATGTCATGGCTCTGAAAGAGCGTGAGTTCGTACTTGCCGCTCGTTCCATCGGGACCCCTGCCCGCCGCATGATTACGCGCCACCTATTGCCCAACGTGATGTCCCCTATTCTCGTCTCGGCTACTCTTGGCCTCGCCACTGCGATCATCACTGAAAGCGCGCTGTCCTTCCTTGGTCTTGGCTTTCCTTCAGATTTCCCAACATGGGGCAAAATCCTGTTTGATAGCGTCGACCGGATGACAGCCTTCCCTGAACGAGTCATCTGGCCTGGCCTTGCAATTTCACTGACTGTATTGGCGGTGAACTACATCGGTGACGGCCTGCGCGATGCGCTAGACCCACGTATTCGCGGTCATTAACGCGGAGCGCAGAAAAGAACAAAAAACATGACAGAGCGGGCAGATCATTAACATTGATCCCCTCCTGGCCCGCTCTGTCCGAACATATTTCCAAGACGTCGGCTCGACCGGAAAAGCGTTCTTAGAAACAGCGGCATCATCAAAACAAAATAACTTGATTCATGAATATGACCCTATCAGATGAGGCTTCTATTTCGTCTAACTGAGGTCTCATGATGTTCGAAACATTCGGGTTTGAAGAAACCACCGCCCGCCAGGCTGCCGTCTGGCTTGGCTTGCTACTTGGCTTGGCTTTTGGTGGGCTGGCTGAGGCTTCTCGGTTCTGTATCCGCCGCGCTCTTGTTGGCCCCAAAGAAGAACGTCGTCCTGCGATGGGCGTGTGGCTAGCGGCCCTAGCGGCCGCTGTGATTGGCACCACGCTAGTGACCGCAACGGGTTTGATCAGCTTTGACGATCATCGTTTCATGGCATCCGAGCTACCTGCCCTCGCAATTATTGTCGGCGGCTTGGCGTTTGGCGCTGGCATGGTTTTGACCCGCGGCTGTGTCTCTCGGCTGACTGTGTTGACGGGTTCTGGCAATCTGCGTGCATTGACTGTGCTGCTGGTCTTCGCCTTCGTCGCACACGCAACGTTGAAAGGCGTGCTTGCGCCCGTTCGCAGCGCGTTGGGAAGTGTCACTGTGCCTTTGGGTGAAACTGTATCATTAGCTGATCTTCCCGGCGGTGCCCTGCTCTGGGCCGCTATCATCGCGGTGACCGCTTTTGGCTTTGCTGCGCGTTCCGGCGCGCGCCCTGTTCACCTTGGGCTTGGCGTATTGATCGGGCTCTTGGTGCCCGCGGCATGGGCTGGGACAGGCTTTGTCCTTTATGACGAGTTCGACCCAATCGCGATGGAAAGCCTCTCCTTCACATTACCGTCGGCAGAAGCTCTCTTTTGGGGGATTGCGTCCTCATCCATATCCCCAAGCTTCGGCGTCGGTCTTCTGGGGGGAGTACTGGCAGGTGCTTTGGCGTTGTCGCTGATCTCTGGCAGGTTCCAGTGGCAAAGCTTTGAAAGCCCCCGCCAGACCGGCCGCTACCTAGCAGGCGCTGCACTGATGGGTGTTGGTGGTGTCCTCGCCGGAGGCTGCACTGTCGGCGCAGGCCTTGCCGGGGTACCCACCCTCTCATTCGCGGCGATCCTTGCACTTGTGTCAATCGCTGCAGGTGGCCTGCTAATGGATCGTTTGCTGCGTGCTCCTTCGCACGTCGCATCTGCGCCCCAAACGGTCCAACCAGCACAGTAATTGCCAACCACATATGTGATTAATGCGCCTCAGCCTACACGCTGGGGCGCATTTCTACTCAGGTACAAAATCGTTAGACCGGGATCGGCTCGGATTGATGTTGAATGATGCGCTCAATCTCTGTGCGTGCGTATGTTCCAAGCGCCAACTGCGCATCACGGTCCGCGCCATCAGGCAGATCAAGATCACCTAGGACGATGATATTCTCATCATTCACAAGGTTCGCGGGGCCGGTGTAGTTGTAGCTACCCACAATTGTCAGCCCATCATCCATGACCATCAGCTTATGATGAATCTTGCGAACGCCAGTTCCCGTACGGTTCTGGTGCAAGGTCACGCCCCCTTCGGTTAGCGTGTCCTTCGATGCCCACTTCTGGTTAGCTTGTCGGCGGTCGAGCACACCGTTCACGGCAATACCCTTTTGCCGAGCGTTCACCAAGGCATCGTCAATCCCAGACGACTGCGCAAACGTGAAAACCGCGAAATCAATCCGGTCTGCCGCTTTGATCATCTGCTTTATGAACTCCATCTCTGGCATGTGATCTGGCGCAAACAGCGGCTTAATACGAATGCCACCCACGACATGCCCTTCAAGCGGTTTACGCGGCATCAATAGGCTGCGCGCGCCAAATGTACCCTGGCGAAGCTGTTTAAATTCGCGACCATATTCGCGCGCGACCTCGACGTCATGGATCACGCAAATATGGTTCAGGTTTTTAGTCACGCCCGTTGTAGTGAAATTGGTCGATCCTGTCAGCACCGACGCCCGGTCGCGGATCATGAATTTCTGATGGAAAATGGCTGGGTTATAATCCGCTTTGGCGTCCACACCCGCCCGCAAAATACGCATCAGCAATTCACGGTTTACCTCTTGCGCACCAAGGCTATCGGGATCAGGTGCGTTTTTCTCGCGCAGGTAATCCTGTTCCATAATTGCACGCACACGAACACCACGACGCGACGCAGTGATCAAGGCGTCTGCGATGGGACGATGGTCTAGCTCTTGCACGCAGACCAATAGCTCAGACTGCGCGGCACCAATAAAATCGATAATCGGCGTCTCAAGGCTATCTGGCCCACCGACGGTATCGGGGCCCATGTAAAGGGTGATCGGGCCAACGGTAATGGGCATTCTCGGTCTCCATGCCTGCGGCTTTTGTCATATCGTGACCCGTAATGGGGCCATGCGGCAAGCAAGAATTGTCAGCCTGTTAGCGACGCCAAGAGAGCATTCGTGCGGAAAAGCTACTCAGGCGGAGGAGCATATGCGGCAAAAACTTCAGCGCCTGTCATCGCGTCTGTCTTATCCGCCAATGTATAGAACGGCGGTTTGCTATCGATGAATACCTGCATAGAAAGCTGCAAACCTGACTGATCATCAAAAAGTCCGGCCGCTATTTGAAATTCGCTACTATCGATAATGTGGTAGAATAGATTTGATCCGCATTTGTTACAGAATCCACGTTCCGCCCATTTTGATGAGCGTATCCTCGAAATGTTTTCCTCACCTTCGAATTCTACATTGCCACAGGTCACTTCAAAGAATGGCCCGGACGACCAGCGACGGCACATATCGCAATGACAGGTTGTCACCTTGGGTTCATTCGCTGCGCCGACGACTTTATCTGCCCCGCACATGCATTTTCCGGACAACTTCATTTTCGTTGACATAACGCCGCCTGCTCTCTGTTGCCCCAAGCTTTCATACCCAAAACACTATCATGGATTGTCTAAGATTAGGTTGTTTTGGGTCATTTAGAGTTTGCCGGTGTCGGACTACCAATAACCTTGTATTTCCTGCGCCCGCGAAAACGAAAAAGCCCCGCCAAATAAATGGCGAGGCCTGCGTAGGGTGGATTTTAATCCACCTAACTTAATCGATTTTTGGCAACAACTCGTCCAAAGACTTCTTCGCATCGCCATAGAACATCCGCGTGTTGTCTTTAAAGAACAGCGGGTTTTCGATGCCGGAATAGCCAGTACCTTGACCACGTTTGGATACAAACACCTGTTTCGCTTTCCAGCATTCTAGAACAGGCATCCCTGCGATTGGGCTGTTTGGATCGTCTTGCGCCGCTGGGTTCACGATGTCATTGGAGCCGATCACGATGGCGACGTCCGTACCAGGGAAGTCTTCGTTGATCTCGTCCATTTCCATCACGATGTCATATGGCACTTTGGCTTCGGCCAGCAGCACGTTCATGTGGCCCGGCAGACGCCCCGCCACAGGGTGAATGGCAAAGCGCACGTTTTTTCCCTTGGCGCGTAGCTTGCGCACCAGTTCAGACACGCTTTGCTGCGCCTGCGCAACCGCCATACCATAGCCGGGGATGATGATGATGCTGTCAGCTTCGTTCAGCGCAGTTGCAACACCGTCTGCATCGATCGCAACCTGCTCGCCTTCGACTTCCATCTGCGGCCCAGCAGTACCGCCGAAGCCACCAAGGATCACGGAAACAAAGCTGCGGTTCATCGCCTTACACATGATGTAGGACAGGATCGCACCAGAAGAACCAACCAGCGCGCCCACAACAATCAGCAGATCGTTGCCAAGGCTGAAACCAATCGCGGCAGCCGCCCAGCCAGAGTAGCTGTTCAGCATGGAAACAACGACAGGCATATCCGCGCCACCAATTCCCATGATCAGGTGATAACCGATGAACAGCGCCATCAACGTCATCACGAACAGAGGCAGGAACGCACCAGCATTGAAGTACCAGATCAGCGCGATCACTGAGATGATCGCAGCACCCGCGTTCAGCATGTGACCGCCGGGCAGTTTCGTCGCGGCAGAGTTCACTTTGCCAGCCAGCTTGCCATAAGCAATGACCGAACCTGTGAACGTGACCGCACCGATAAAGATGCCAAGGAACAGCTCAACGCGCAGGATGTTGATCTCAACCGCTGACTTATGTGCGATAAGGTCAGCGAATGTGCCCAGATCATCGCCGTAAATGCCGCTTTGTACATTCCCGATTTCAAAGTGGGCGATAAAGCCGACAAACACTGCGGCCAAACCAACGAGGCTGTGCATCGCTGCGACCAGCTCTGGCATTTGGGTCATCTGAACCTTTGTGGCCAGCATGTAACCGATGGCACCACCGCCAGCGATCAGTACTAGCGACAAGAACCATAGACCAGAACCCGGTCCGATTAGAGTTGCGACAACCGCAAGCGCCATGCCTGCAATGCCATACCAAACAGCGCGTTTTGCGCTTTCTTGCCCCGAAAGCCCCCCAAGTGAGAGGATAAAGAGGACTGCTGCGACCACATAGGCCGCTGTTGTAAATCCGAAATCCATTTGTCCCTTACTCCCTTACGACTTCTGGAACATGGCGAGCATGCGCCGTGTCACGAGGAAACCACCAAAGATGTTGATACCAGTCATAAAGACCGACAGTGCCGCCAGGATGATCACAAGGGCTGACCCTGATCCGATCTGCATAAGCGCACCAAGAATGATGATTGATGAAATCGCGTTCGTCACCGCCATCAGCGGTGTATGAAGCGAGTGCGAGACATTCCAAATGACTTGGAAGCCGACGAATACTGACAACACAAAGACGATAAAGTGCTGCATAAAGCTGGCCGGAGCGACAAGGCCGACGCCAAGCAACAGCGCCGCGCCAACGGCTAGTAGGGTCACTTGGTTTTTGGTTTGCGCTTTAAAGTCAGCAACTTCCTTGGCGCGCTTCTCCTCAGCTGTTAGCTCTCTTGGAGCTTCCTTTTTCGGAGCAGCAGCAATCGCTGCCACTTTGGGCGGTGGCGGTGGGAACGTAATTTCGCCCTTATGGGTCGCAGTCGCCCCTCGGATCACATCGTCTTCCATGTTGTGATTTGGCACACCATCTTTTTCGGGTGTCAGATCCGTCATCATGTGGCGAATGTTCGTAGCGTATAATGTTGAAGCCTGCGCTGCCATCCGGCTTGGGAAATCTGTGTAGCCGATGATTGTCACACCGTTTTCGGTGACGATCTTTTCATCTTTTACGGTCAGCTTACAGTTACCACCGCGTTCGGCCGCAAGGTCCACAATAACCGAACCCGGCTTCATGCTTTCGACCATGTCTTTGGTCCACAGCTCTGGCGCGTCGCGGCCTGGGATTAGGGCTGTTGTGATAACGATGTCCATTTCTGGCGCGATTTCACGGAACTTGGCCAGTTGGGCCGCCGCAAATTCAGGGCTGGAAACAGCGGCATAACCGCCTGTCGCGGAGCCGTCTTGCTGTTCTTCTTCAAAGTCGAGGAACACAAATTCAGCGCCCATCGATTCAACTTGCTCAGCCACTTCTGGGCGTACGTCGAATGCATAGGTGATCGCACCAAGACTGGTTGACGTACCAATCGCAGCAAGACCGGCAACGCCTGCCCCCACGACCAATACCTTTGCTGGTGGAACCTTGCCCGCAGCGGTAATCTGCCCGGTAAAGAACCGTCCAAAGTTGTTACCAGCCTCGATCACGGCGCGGTAACCCGCGATGTTTGCCATCGACGAAAGCGCATCCATCTTTTGGGCGCGGCTGATGCGCGGAACCATGTCCATTGCGATAACGCTTGCGCCTTTTTTATTGGCGGCGTCCATCAGCTCAGCGTTCTGCGCTGGATAGAAGAAGGAAATCAGCGTCTGGCCATCGCGCAACCGCTTTACTTCGGTGTCTGATGGTGGGCGAACCTTGGCGACGATATCAGCCGCCTTGAACAGCGCAGCACCCGTTTTTACGACCTCAACGCCAGCATCGGCATAAGCTTGGTCCGAAAAACCAGCAGCCGTGCCCGCGCCGGTTTCGATCAAGCATTCATAGCCCAGCTTTTGCAAATCTTTGGCCGAGGCCGGGGTCATCGCGACCCTATTCTCGCCTTCAAACGTCTCTTTTGGTGTGCCGATTTTCACAGACAATCCCCCATTAATCAGTCAGCAATCCGCGATTTGTTATATGGCAGACTAGCATATTACAACTCCCAAACCCCTGTTTTCCTTATGTCATACGCTAACAGCCCATACGGACAGTGCGCTTCTCGTACAAAACGCGCAAAATTTGCGCGAAACTTTTGGTATGATTCACCCCTCATCAGGACAATAAAACATCTCGAAAACAGGACTACAAACAGTCTTCTAACTAAACGTAACGACACAACGACAATCAACACAAAACAGATTGCCCCATTCCGCCCTTATCACACTGACTTGGGCGATTGGGCTTGTCCATTGTTCAGCGCAAGATACCATGCATTTCAAAAGGGGGATTTGCGATGGAACACCAAGGGAAACATGCACTTGTGACCGGGGGCGGCACGGGCATCGGCGCAGCAATTGCGGTGGCACTGGCCAATGCTGGCGCAGATGTGACAATTACGGGCCGCCGCGTCGAAAAGCTGGCGGAACTGGCACAGGCACATCCACGCCTACACACGCTTGAAATGGATGTATCGAACGAGGCATCGGTTCGTGATGGTATCGCGCAGGCAGCCAAAGAACGTGGCCCGATCCAAATTTGCGTTGCAAATGCGGGCATCGCCACTGCCGGGTCATTCGCGAAAACCAGCCTGTCAGATTGGCGCAAGATGATGACCACAAATCTGGACGGTGTGTTTCTGACCCTACAGGCGGCTCTTGAAACATTGACCGACGACACGCCGGGCCGGATGATTGCTGTCAGCTCAATCGCTGGGGTGCGCGGATTGAAAAACGCGGTTCCCTACACCACGAGCAAGCATGGGGTCATTGGCCTGATCCATGGGCTTTCTGAGGAATACATGGGCCGCCCCATCACGTTCAATGCGCTCTGCCCCGGCTATGTGGACACCGATATCGTGCGTAATCAGATCACAGGCATGCAAACCCGTTTTGGTATGACCGAAGATGATGCAACCGCACGAATGGCCGCAGGCAACCGTCACAACAAACTGCTGGGTGTCGATGAAATCGCATCAGCCGCGCTGTGGCTTTGCAGCGATGGAGCACGCAGCGTGAATGGCCAAACGATTGAAATCGCGGGCGGTCAAACCTGCCCTTAATGAGGAAAAGCAAATGCTTTCAACAATTCTTGCGCTGATCGTTGCTGCGATCCATGTTTACATCACTGTTCTAGAAATGCTGCTGTGGGACAAACCGCGCGGTCGGCGCGTCTTTGGCACGACCGAAGAATTCGCGACCCAGACAAAATCGCTCGCGCTGAACCAAGGTTTGTATAACGGGTTTCTCGCAGCGGGCGTCATTGTTGGCCTGCTGTTGGGAAATACCCAACTGGTCGCATTCATCGTAACTTGTGTGCTTGTTGCAGGGGTTGTTGGCTACCTAAGCGGCATTAATTCTGCACTATACTTCCAATCTATCCTTGCGGCACTTGCGCTATTCGCGATGTTGGTCGGCCTATGACAGATTTTAGCATCACGAAGGCACAGTTCGACCTGCCAGAAGGTATGATCTATCTCGACGGCAATTCGCTTGGCCCCCTCCCCAAGGCTGCCAAATCACGGGTTGCCCAGACAATGAGCGACGAATGGGGAGAAATGCTAATCACCGGCTGGAACAAGGCCGGCTGGATGGCGCAACCGACCAAGTTAGGTGATCGTATCGGTCGGTTGATTGGCGCGCCAACAGGGCATGTGGTGCTCGGCGATACGTTGTCTATCAAGCTTTACCAAGCGCTCGCTGCGGCGGTTGATTTGGTCCCGGAACGCAAAGTCATTCTGACTGACAGCGGCAACTTTCCGTCTGATATCTACATGGCTGACGGGTTGATAAAGGCACTTGGTCGCGGGCATGAGCTTCGGGTCATTGCCCCCGAGGACATTGAGAACGCGATCAACGACGAAGTCGCGGTATTGATGCTAACCCAAGTCGACTACCGCAGCGGGCGGATGCACGATATGGCCAATCTGACTGCAAAGGCGCACTCGGTCGGGGCTGTCACCGTTTGGGATTTGGCCCATTCAGCGGGCGCATTGCCTGTCGATGTTAAGGGATGCAACGCCGACTTTGCGGTTGGATGTACTTACAAATACCTCAACGGCGGACCGGGGGCACCGGCGTTCATCTACGTGGCACCTCAGCATGTCGAAAACTGTCAGCCCGCGCTGTCGGGATGGTTGGGACACGAAGCCCCTTTTGCCTTTGACCTCGATTATCGCCCCGGCACTGGAATCGAACGCATGCGTGTTGGTACGCCCCCGGTCATTCAAATGGCCGCGTTGAGTGCTGCGTTGGATATCTGGGACACCGTCGACATGGGCGAACTGCGTGCCGCTTCGATCGAACTCAGCGAACGCTTCATCAAAGGCGTCGAGGCCACCTGCCCTATGCTAACCCTTGCAAGCCCGCGTGACCCCGAACAGCGCGGCAGTCAGGTGTCGTTCGCGTTTGATCAGGGCTATGCGGCGATGCAGGCCTGTATTGCCCGTGGCGTTGTCGGCGATTTTCGTGCGCCAAACATCATGCGGTTTGGATTTACGCCACTATTCATCGACGCGGATGATGTTGATCAGGCAATCAGCATCATCGCGGACGTCATGCAAAACGAACTCTGGCGTGATCCGGCCTACCAGACGCGGTCCGCCGTCACCTAGTTTTCGTCTAAGAATGACGTGTCGCCCTTAGACGGTGGCACGTCATAGCCGTGGACCTCGACGTTTAGCGCGGCACCAAGCAAGATCAGATAGGCTGTCACATACAGCCACAACAATAAACCGATCACCGCACCGATTGATCCATAGACTTCGTTATAGCTCGCGAAATTGGTCAGATAGTACGAAAGCCCAAACGACGCCCCGACCCACAGAATGACCACAGCAAATGCGCCTACCGTCATCCAACGGCCACGCGGTCCAATACGAGCAGGGCCAAAGCGATAAAGCAGGCTCAGGCCCAGCATAAGAACGCCAAGCGCAATCAACCAGCGCACGCCTTCAACAATCCAAACCGTTGATCCGGCGATTGGCAAAAACGCTAGAATGATCGGTAAGATAACGACCACAGTTAGTGCCACAATAGCGAGCGACACCAACGCAATTGTAAGGGCAAAGGCGATCAACACTTGCAGTACGCCGTTCCGCTGACGCTGTCCGGCAATGGCGTTCAAACCACCGATCAACGCACCAACACCAGCACGGCAAGACCACAATGCCAGACCGATAGAAACGGCGGTCGCCCAACCCAGCTTTTCCGGAGGGGCGAGAACCAGCCGATTGACCTGTGAGGAAAGTAGTCGATAGGCATCAGGTGGAATGATCTCGTCCATCATGACCATTAATTCAGAAATCACGACCGGATCAGCTAGCAGGCCAAAGATAGCAATCACGGCAGCGATTCCTGGGAAAATCCCGAATATCCCAAAGAATGCGACACCCGCTGCAATCAGTCCAAGGTGCTTTTCGCCCGCAGTCTGCCAAACAGAGTAGAGAACACGCCAGACGTGCTTGAGCACAGAAATCACATTTGAACCTGTCGTCACCGTCATTCTTTCCTCAACCTTGGCCGCAAAACTGACCATCGCGCCCTTTATCACGGCGTTTCGGATGCGCCAATCGGCGACCATTAGCACACAAGCGAAAAAGCAGTCGCCAGTCAGCCCATCTCACGATAGGCTGAATTCAAAACAGGGCAAAGCCCGAACACAGGCTAAAGATCATTGGATAACCTTACACTTCATATCAATACGTTGGCCGAGCATCTTTTGCTGCAGGATGCCCCTCGGCAGATCGTTGCAATCACGGGCGCCCCGGCAAGCGGCAAAACCACCCTGGCCGAGGAATTGGCACGCAGGTTGAACGCGCAACGGCGAAAATCCGTGGTTGTGCCTATGGATGGCTTTCACCTTGATAACGCTATTCTTGAAGAAAAAGGCTTGGTCCAGCGCAAAGGCGCACCTGAGACATTTGATGCAAGCGGGTTTATCCGACTTATCCGTGCCCTTAAGGCTGGCGACGATGTTTATGCGCCGAAATTTGACCGTACGCGTGATATATCAATCGCGGGAGCTGTGCTTGTTCCCGCTGACACGCAGTTTGTGATCGTCGAGGGTAATTACCTCATGTTTGACGAGGCCCCATGGACAGAGCTAGCCTCGCTTTGGGATGTCACCGCGCGCCTTGAAGTCCCGATGCCTGAATTGCGCGCGCGATTGATCCATCGCTGGCTGAGCCTCAGTTATTCGCGTGCTGTTGCAACCCGTCGTGCCGAAGGCAACGATATCCCCAATGCTCAACGCGTGGCTGATCACGCATTAACGTGCGACTTCACCTTTGATGGACAACCTCAGTCCGACTAAACCAAATAGGCTTGATCATGACATTACAGACCGTTTCTACCCAGCCCATCGAAGGACAAAAAGCTGGCACATCTGGCTTGCGCAAACAGACCCGTACATTCATGGGCCCGCATTTCCTTGAAAACTACGTGCAAGCCATCCTGAACGGCATTGGCGGCGCAACTGGGAAGACCTTTGTTGTTGGCGGCGACGGTCGCTATTTCAATGACCGCGCTATTCAAGTCATTTTACGGATGGCTGCAGCAAACGGCGCAACACATGTCATCGTTGGGCAGAACGGCATCCTTTCGACCCCGGCGGCATCGCATCTGATCCGCAAGATGAAAACCGACGGCGGGTTTATCCTATCGGCAAGCCATAACCCCGGCGGCATCGACGCGGATTTTGGGCTAAAGTTCAACATGGCCAACGGCGGCCCAGCCACCGAGGCCGTGACCCAAGCGATTTTTGAACAGACAACGACCCTGACAGAATATCGTATCCTTGACGCCCATGATGTCGACCTTGCCAAAATTGGCGAGACCACACTTGGTGACATGAAAGTGTCCGTCATTGATTCCGTGTCAGACTACGCCGCAATGATGAGCGAACTATTTGATTTTGAAGCAATCCGTGCGCTGTTTGCAGGTGGATTTCGTATGGCATTTGACGCGATGCATGCGGTGACCGGCCCCTATGCGACCGCGATCCTTGAAGGGACACTTGGTGCGCCTAAGGGGACCGTGCTGAATGGTGTTCCCTCGCCCGACTTTGGCGGTGGCCACCCCGACCCAAACCCAATTTGGGCCCATCAATTGATGGACATTATGACTGGGCACGACGCACCCGACTTTGGCGCGGCCAGCGATGGCGACGGCGACCGCAACATGATTGTGGGTCGCGGAGCCTATGTCACCCCTTCCGACAGTCTTGCGCTGATTGCGGCGCATGCGCATCTTGCGCCCGGATATAAAGCGGGGCTTTCCGGCGTCGCGCGGTCTATGCCGACCTCTGGTGCCGTTGACCGGGTTGCCAAGGCCAAGGGCATCCCATGTTTTGAAACGCCAACCGGGTGGAAATTCTTTGGCACGTTGCTGGACGCAGGCAAAGCAAACCTATGCGGCGAAGAAAGCGCTGGTACCGGCTCTGACCATATTCGTGAAAAGGACGGGCTTTGGGCAGTGCTGATGTGGCTGAACATTATTGCGGCCAGCGGGCACTCTGTCGCTGTTTTGATGGATAATCACTGGACGACCTACGGGCGCAACTATTATTCCCGCCACGATTACGAGGCCGTCGAAAGCGACGCAGCCAACGGTCTGATGGATCACTTGCGCAGCCAACTTGGCAGCCTGCCGGGCCATCACGTCGCGGGGCTTACGGTGACCGAGGCAGACGAATTCGCATATCGTGATCCGGTTGACGATAGCTACACCAGCGGTCAGGGCATTCGCGTAATGTTTTCGGGTGGTTCGCGCGTTGTCTTTCGCCTGTCTGGCACAGGTACCCAAGGTGCAACAATCCGTGTCTATCTTGAACGGGTCGAGACATCGCCGAACCAGCTGCACCTGACGCCTGAGGAAGCACTTGCGGATGTCATCGCCGCCGCCGAAGAACTGGCCGAAATCAAGACACGCACCGGACGCGACACACCCGACGTGATCACCTAATCCAGACCAGCGTTATCGCGGGGAAAAGCAACAGTATTGCGACCCGCGCGATGTCAGACGCGACAAAGAACATCACGGCGCGATAGGTCGCCGTGATGGGCGTTTCTTTGTCCATACTGTTGATAATAAATAGGTTCATCCCCACGGGTGGCGTGATTAACCCAACCTCGACGACGATCAAAACGATGATGCCAAACCAGATTGCCAGTTCTTCGGTAGTCATGCCGAAGTCGAGTGAACTGATTACTGGCCATAGGATCGGCACCGTCAACAGGATCATTGAAAGGCTGTCCATTAGACAGCCCAAGATAAGATAAAACACCAAGATCAGGATCATCACGACCCATGGGCTAAAGCCTTGGCTTGTTACCCAACCAGACAATTCTTGTGGCACATGGGTCAGCGCAAGAAACCCGTTATAAAACGCAGCACCTAAGACAATGAAAAAGATCATCCCCGTGCCTGTCGCCGTCTCAAGAATACTATCGCGCAGAACCTTCCAGTTCAGGCGACCCGAAAGTAAGGCGATCAGCCCCGTTCCAGCGGCACCAACTGCGGCCCCTTCTGTTGGAGTGAACCAACCTTGATAAATGCCCCCTACAACTAAACCGAAAACCAGCAGCACAGGCCAAACCGCCATCAATGCCTTGAACCGTTCGCCAAATGGCATGCTTGGGTGTGTTCCGGCCTCATCCGGGTGAAGGCGAACATAAATCGCAATGGTCAGCATGTAGCCAACAGCGGCCAAGATACCGGGAATTATCGCTGCGGCAAAAAGCTTTGCGATGTTTTGATCTGTCAGCATCGCATAGATCACAAGGATCACGGACGGTGGGATCAGTATGCCCAATGTTCCGCCCGCCGCGAGCGTCGCCGTCGAAAATCCACCGGAATAACCGTACTTGCGTAGCTCTGGCAGGGCGACCCTGCTCATGGTGGCGGCCGTGGCCAACGACGACCCGCAAATCGCGCCAAAGCCAGCACAGGCCCCAACAGCGGCCATCGCCATACCGCCCTTGCGGTGGCCCAGCCAGCTTTGGGCTGCGCGAAACAGCGCCTGCGACATGCCAGAAAGCGTGGCGAACTGCCCCATCAATAAAAACATCGGAATGATCGACAGGTTATAGTTTGAAAACGTGGAATAGACCTCTGACTTGAGGCGCGCCATGAACACCGTCGTGCCGTCTGTCACAAAATATAGCCCACCGATCCCGCAGATCAGCATCGCCAAGCCAATCGGCGCACGCGCAAAGATAAGCAAAAGCAAAACTGGGAACGACAAATACCCAAGGGCAAGATCACTGAGCATCGTATTCTTTCCCCATGATCTGCATTGCAGCGGAATACAGGCTGATCGCGCTGGCAACCAATGCCGCCCCAAAACAGGCCGCATAGGCCCACCATACGGGGAATTGGATCAGATAAGTCGTGTCGCCATATCTGTGTTTATCTTGAAGCGCTTCAAACAACCGCCACGTAATCAGCAAGACGATCACTGCCATCACGATGCTCCAGAATGCATCAATCCGATGCTGGGTCTTCGCGCTAAAACCGCCCGTAAAGATATCAACACGCGCATGGGCGCCAGATAGTTGCGTGATCGGCAAAAATGCAAAGATCGCAAAGGCAGTGCCTGCCTCTACCAATTCAAAATCACCCAAGATTGGGCCAAGCCCGATGTCCAGTAGCCAAGCCCCCAAAGCACCTAGATATCCGGTGTTGGCGAGGTCAGCAGCTTCGCGGCCAGCGACGCTGATACAGACGGCAACGATGACCACACATAAGACAAGCCCGCCAAGAAGCGCCATTAAGCGCGCAGTTTTTTGAATAATAAAGTGTAGCAATATCTGCACCCTAGCGGCCTAGGTTATTGTTGTCTCGACTGGTGTAAGGTCACCAATTGTGCCGCGCAAAACATCGCCCGGGGTCACTGCACCAACACCTGCCGGCGTGCCGGTCATGACCAAATCACCAGGCTGCAAGGTATAAAGGGTCGAAAGGTCCGCGATGATTTCTGGCACTGACCAGACCATGTCGGCCAGCGTTGCCTCTTGGCGTGTTTCACCGTTTACCGTTAACTGGATGGCTTGATCTTTTAATGGACCAACGTCGGCCGCGACTGTGATCGGCGCAATAATCGCAGCGTTCTCGAAATCCTTGCCAGTGTCCCACGGGCGGCGTTTGTCTTTGGCTGCGGCCTGCAAGTCGCGGCGCGTCATATCCAGCCCACAGGCATAGCCGAACACCACATCCATCGCTTTGTCAGCCGTGACATTCTTTGCCTGCGCGCCAATCGCGACAACGAGCTCCATTTCATGATGCAAATCATGCGTGCGCGGCGGGTACGGCATGTCGTTGCCAGACAGCAGCAACGAATGAGCAGATTTATTGAAGTAGAACGGTGCCTCGCGGTCTACTGAATGGCCCATCTCAGCAGCATGGGCCGCATAATTGCGGCCGACACAGAAAATACGATGCACAGGAAAGCCATCATTACCGACAATTGGAATGATCGGCGTCGCTGCCGCCGCAAATACAGTCTGAGCCATTTTTAAATTTCTCACTTTGTTGCGTTGTCGTAGTGTGGGGCCTACCCTATCTGTAAGACATGCGATAACTTCGCCACCCACAAGGGGCAAGCCCCTGATATAAATAGGACGTCGCCCGCTTTGTCGCACCAACTGCCACCTTTGGACGATCTTGTTGCATGCCATCAGTGTGACACGCTGCATGTAGCGCAAGATTTGCCTGATCATACCCGCGCATACTGCCAGCGCTGCGGAACGATCATGATGACGTCACAGCCCGCGGCGATGGCACGCATTATCAGCCTTGCGCTGACAGCGTTTGTTATGATGATCGCTGCGGTGAGCTTTCCTTTTTTAACACTTGATGCCAAGGGGTTACACAACGCAACTTCAGTTGTAGATGCCGTGCTCGCGTTTAACGAAGGCTATGCGATCCCGCTAGCCGTCGCTGTCGCGTTCTTTATTGTGGTTATTCCGCTCATTCGGCTTGGCGCGCTGATCTATGCCCTTGGTCCTTTAGTACGGGAACAGCCGCCACGTGCGGGCGCGAAACGCGCGTTTGGCCTTGCGGAACGCTTGCGGCCATGGAGCATGGCTGAAATCTTTATTGTTGGTGTCACAGTCGCGCTGATTAAGGTTGCTGGCCTAGCAGCGGTTACTGTTGGCCCGGCATTCTGGGCATTTGCTGGGGTTGTGATTATCACGGTCCTAAAAGATCAAATGATTTGTAGGTATTCGATTTGGGAAGCTCTGGAACATCCAACGGCCTAATATCCGCCCGCGAGGCTGGATTGGTGGCCTGCCAGCGTTGCGGGCAAGTGCACGCCCAAGGTGTGCGTTACTGCAAGCGATGTGACGGGCCACTGCAAAGCCGTGACACCGAAAGTCTGCAAAAGGTCTGGGCGTGGCTGGTTGCAGGCGTCATCGCCTATATTCCAGCGAACCTTTACCCAATGCTCCTGACCAACACATTGGTCGAACACAGCGAAAGCACGATCATCGGCGGGGTTGTTGATCTGATCCACCATGGATCTGTGGGCATTGCGATCATCGTATTCGTGGCATCCGTAGTGATCCCTGTCGGAAAATTCATCGCGGTAATCTACTTGGCCCTAAGTGTGCAACAGCAATCAAGCAGTAACCAACACGGCCGCCACCATGCATATGAAATGGTCGAATTCATTGGTAGATGGTCAATGATTGATGTCTTTGTCGTTGCAATCCTATCGGCACTCGTGCAACTCGATACAATCGCAACGATTAACCCTGGCATTGCTGCCGTCAGCTTTGCTTTATCAGTTATTTTTACGATGCTAGCCGCACAGAGCTTTGACTCTCGGTTAATATGGGATGCCGACAGGACACAGAATGAGTGAACCAAATTCGACAGGACCAGCGCCACTTGATGTGCGCCCAGTGAAACAGCGCATCTGGCGACGGCTTTCCTTGGTGTGGATTGTGCCGATCTTGGCCCTCAGTGTGTCATTATTTGCGGCGTGGCAAAACTATAATGATCGCGGCACGCTGATCACGATCAGCTTTGAAAACGCGGCCGGTGTCACCGCTGGTGAAACGCGGATCAAATATCGCGATGTTACCGTCGGCGAAGTCGAAAAAGTCGAATTCGCACCGGGCCTTGGCGACGTATTGGTTCACGCCCGGGTCGACAAAAATATCGCCCCCTATCTGGATGACGATGCAGAATTCTGGGTTGTGCGTCCTGACGTATCGGTGCGCGGGATCACCGGGCTCGAGACTGTGCTGTCTGGCGTATACATCGAAGGCAACTGGGACACAGAAGCAGACGTTGCCCAAGAAGAATTCGTCGGTCTGGAAAATGCCGTTCTCACACTGGCAGGTCAGCGAGGGACGCGCGTCACTTTGCGCGCGATTGATGGCAGCTCTGTCTCTGCTGGCGCGCCGGTGCTGCACAAAGGCATCGAAGTCGGTTATCTTGAAACACCCGAACTGAACCATGACGGCACAGAAGTCATTGTCACGGCCTTTATCCAAAGCCCCTATGATCGGCGCCTCACAACCAGCACACGGTTCTGGGATACATCAGGGTTTTCAGTGTCGTTCGGCACTGGTGGCGTGTCGCTTGATGTAAGCTCTCTTGCGTCGCTTATCGAAGGTGGCGTGGCATTTGATACGGTTGTATCAGGCGGCGCGCCCGTTGAAGACGGTCACATGTTCTCGATCTTTGATGACGAACAGACAGCACGTGATAGCCTGTTCACCGATCCTGACGCCGAAGTGCTTAAGGTAGCCGTTCTATTTGAAGAGTCGGTTAGTGGACTGACAATCGGATCCGAAGTGCGTTTCCAAGGTATTCGCGTCGGTGAAGTCAGCGAAATCAGCGCGATCGTTGTCGGTGAAGGTGACACTGCGCAAGTTCGGTTGCAGACGGTTCTAGAAATTGAACCAGCGCGTTTGGGCCTGCCCGATGGATCAACCACCGAGGATGCAATTTCACTATTGTCCGATTTCGTTGCGCGCGGGCTGCGTGCGCGCATGGTCACTGGTAACATTCTATCCGGCACATTGATGATCCAGCTGGTCGAAATCGAAAACGCGCTTCCTGCGATCATGACCCTCACCGAAGGTCCCTACCCGGTTATCCCAACAACTGAATCCCAGATTTCAGATGTTGCCGCGACTGCCGAAGGCGTGTTGGCGCGTATCAACGCGCTTCCCGTCGAGGACCTGATGGATGGTGCCATTGACCTGATGGACAGCATCGAACGGTTAGCCAACGACGAAAACACGCGTTTGGCGCCTGAATCTCTTGTCGCGTTGTTAGATGAAAGCCGTGCATTGATCGCAAACGACGATCTACAAAGCGTGCCAAAGGACCTGCGCGAAGTTATCGCAGAACTTGACGCGATTGTTAGCCGCGCGACCGAGCTTGACCTTGTTGGTGACATCGACGGCGCAATCGCAAGTGCGACCCAAGCCGCAACGAACATCGAAGAAGCAACGCGCAACCTGCCAGAGATCTCGGCACAGATCGAAGCGCTGACAGCAAAGGCCAACGCGCTTGAATTAGATGCATTGGTCGCCTCGGCGAATAGCACGCTTGATTCAATCGACGCATTGATTGCAAGCGACGACACGATGGATCTGCCCGGCGCGCTTAACGGCTCTTTGGAAGAAATGCGCCTGTTCTTGGCTGAGGTCCGCGAAGGTGGTGCGATTGAAAACGTGAATGCTGCACTGGCCTCTGCAAACGAAGCGGCCCAAGCGATTGAAGAAGCGGTCGCTGGTCTGCCAAACCTGTCTGCACGCGCAAACAGCCTTGTGTCAGAAACTCAAGCCGTCATCGCAAGCTATGGCGAACGCTCACGCTTTAGCGCTGAAACAATGGCGACCATGCGCGACATCCAATCTGCTGCGGATTCATTGACAGCGCTGGCGCGTACGATCCAACGTAACCCGAGTTCACTGCTAACAGGACGTTAACGATGTTGAAAAAGATCACCTTTCTAGCTCTTACCGCAATGGCGGCCTGTTCTGCACCGGCCGATCGGCTTGCGCTAACCGCGGCACCTTCTGCGTTGGAACTACGTCCATTGGTGCGCAGCGCCATGGTCCGTACCGTATCCTTGCCAACCTACGCCGCAGCCGAAGAGTTGGCGGTTGAAGGCCCAAGTGGTTTGATCAGCAGTAACGAAAGCGTCCTATGGGCGGATGATCCGCAACGCGCTGTGACGCTTACGATCGCGGACACGGTTGGTGACATCCTCAACACCGATGTCGGCCCCGATCCTTGGCCGTTTGTTGGCCTGCCCGATGTTGCGATTGATGTTCGCGTTACCCAAATGCTGGCGGGTTCAGACGGTGTGTTCCGCCTGTCTGGCCAGTTCTTTGTTGGGGGCGATGGGATCGATTTTCCAAACAGCGCGCATCGCTTTGCGATCAGTCAGCCGATGGCGGATCAAGAGCTGTCGAGCATCGCCAACGCACAGGCGGCGGCGCTGCTCGTTCTTTCCGAAGACATCGCACGTAAGCTAGCCCGCTAGTTTCACCCAAGCTGCATCGCGTTTGGACGACCGGACGCAAGCATCAACGAACTGCATACCAAGCAGGCCGTCTTCGATGGTCGGATAAAGCACGTCTGCGCTGACTTGTTTACCATCCCTGTGGGCCTCTATGGCTTCGGCAGCTTCGTTATAGATGGTCGCAAACCCTTCTAGATACCCTTCGGGGTGTCCAGCAGGAATACGGGTCACACGTGCCGCAGCATCGTCAGTCCCGGCGCCACCACGGGTTAACAGGCGTTTGGGTTCACCAAACGGCGTATACCAAAGCTGTGTTGGGTTTTCCTGGTGCCAGTCAATCCCGCCCTTGTCGCCATAGATACGCAAGCGCAGACCGTTTTCGTTACCGGGGGCAACTTGGGAACACCACAGCGTACCACGCGCACCGCCTTCATAGCGCATCATCACATGGGCGTTGTCATCCAATGCACGCCCTGGAACGAAGGACTGCAAATCCGCACTTAGGCTTTCAAGCGTCAGCCCACTCACAAAGCTTGCGAGATTGAACGCATGGGTTCCAATATCACCGGTTGATCCACCAAGCCCCGACCGTTCTGGGTCTGTGCGCCACGCGGCCTGTTTGCTGTCGTCCTGTTGGGTCAGCCAGTCCTGCACATATTCCACCTGCACAAGGCGAATATTACCAAGATCGCCATTGGCCACCATCTCACGCGCTTGGCGTATCATGGGATAACCAGTGTAGTTGTGGGTTAGGACAAACAGCGCATCACTGTCGTTCGCCGCCTTCACGAGCTTTTTGGCATCCGCCATCGTCGCAGTCAGCGGCTTGTCACAGATCACGTGAATTCCCCGCTTTAGGAATTCGCGGGCAGCGGCATAGTGCACGTGATTGGGCGTCACAATGGCCACCGCCTCGATCCCGTCTTTCAGGCGCGCCTCGCGGATCGCCATCGCTTTGAAATCGTCATAGGTGCGATCAGGCGACAGCCCCAGTGCAGCACCAGAGGCTTGCGCCTTTTCGGGCGTGGATGACAATGCACCCGCCACCAAATCAAAGCGGCCATCAATGCGCGCCGCAATCCGGTGTACGCCACCAATAAAGGCGTCATTCCCGCCACCAACCATACCAAGTCTAATTGGCCTATGTGTCATGTTATATCCCCAGCATCTTACGGTTAGTGGCATCATCAACATCGCCACCGGCAAAGTCATCGAACGCACGCTCTGTCACACGGATGATATGATCTTTGACGAATTGCGCACCTTCACGGGCACCATCTTCTGGGTGTTTCAGACAGCATTCCCATTCGACGACGGCCCAGCCGCTGAAATCATTTGCAGCCATCTTGGAAAAGATCGCTGCAAAATCGACCTGACCATCACCTAGGCTGCGAAACCGCCCCGCCCGATCGACCCAAGACTGATAGCCACCGTAAACGCCCTGACGGCCCGTTGGGTTGAACTCTGCATCTTTGACGTGGAACATTTTGATCCGGTCTTTGTAGATGTCGATATTGTCCAGATAGTCCAAGCACTGCAGCACATAGTGCGACGGATCATACAGCATGTTGCAACGCGCGTGACCATCTAGGCGTTCTAGGAACATCTCAAATGTTACGCCGTCATGCAGGTCTTCGCCCGGATGTATTTCATAGCAGACATCAACACCGCATTCGTCGGCATGGTCCAAGATTGGACGCCAGCGCGCGGCGAGTTCATCAAAAGCTGCTTCGACCAAACCAGCTGGGCGTTGCGGCCATGGATAGATATAGGGCCAAGCCAGCGCGCCGGAAAACGTCGCCATCTCAGAAATGCCCATATGCTTTGATGCGGTCAGAGCCATCTTGACCTGATCAACGGCCCAAGCCTGACGCGCCTTTGGGTCGCCTTGGACCTCTGGCGCAGCAAATCCGTCAAAGGCAGTGTCATAAGCCGGGTTCACTGCAACCAACTGACCCTGCAGGTGTGTTGACAGTTCTGTCACCTCGACACCGTTCGCGGCGGCCTGACCTTTGAATTCATCGCAATAATCTTTGGATGACGCGGCCTTGGCCAAATCAATAAAACGTCCATCCCAACTGGGAACTTGCACGCCCTTATAGCCGCAGTCAGCAGCCCATTTCGTGATCCCATCCCAAGTATTAAATGGCGCTTCATCACCCGCGAACTGCGCTAAAAACAGTCCTGGTCCCTTAATCGTTTTCATCGAAATCCTCCCTCGTTTCGAGAAAACTATATCGATTTAGGCGATAGGTGCTAGTCCCCAATTTTGATCAAATTTTAGGTGAGATTTGGCTAATTAATCAGATAATCGCACGGTCGCGCTGACTGTTCGATCTGCAGCGCCAAAACCTACGGCGTGCAGCCCGAAATAGGAAATAACGGAAATCAAAGCGACCGCACAAAAGGCAAAAAGCATCGTTTTCATTTGATCGCCCCGTCTCTATTCCGCTGGTGTGGTTTGGCTTTGGGCCTCTTTGGCCTTTACCTCATCTACCCACAGGCTGTGGTGTTCGCGCGCCCATTGTTCCTCGACCTCGCCGGTGCCCATCGCGTCAAACGCGCCTTCCATGCCGACGGAACCAATGTAGATATGTGCAAGGATAATCGCCATCAGCACGAAACCCACAATCGCATGCCAAAGCTGGGCGTATTGCATTTCTTCTTGGGGAGATAGGTCAGTCGGCAGCGTTCCAAAACCCAATAGCTGCGACACCCCGAAATCATTCATATGGGCGAATGTCTTGGCAAACATCGGCAGTTCGAACGGAAACAGCAGTGACAGGCCAGAAATAGAGATTGATCCTCCAAGTAGAATAACCGACCAGAAGATCACCTTTTGACCCGCATTGAATTTCTTTGCAGGTGGATGCACCCCTTTTTTGAACAGACCGCCACCGACAGCGACCCACTTTAGGTCGTGGCGGTTGGGGATGTTCTCAAGCACCCACATGAAGAACACCATCGTCAGGCCGATCATGAACGCCCATGAAACGTTGTTGTGAATCCATTTGGACGCCACGGCGATCAGCGCAAAGCTATCGTGCCCAAACGTGGGAATGACAAACTTACGCCCAAACAGCGAAATCAGACCAGTGAGCGCGAGCAAGATAAACGACCCGCCCATGAGCCAGTGCCCGAACCGTTCGATTGCTTTGAAACGGGTTATCGTCCGCCCTGTCTTTTCGCCGTCAATCCGAATGCGACCTCTGATCAGGTAGAACAACAGGAGCAGGCCAAGCGTCCCGAGCAGCAGATAACCACCGTAGGTTAACAGCGGACCTTGTCGAAAGTTCAGCCACCACATGCCGCCGTCTTGGACCAGCGTGGTTGATGCCGGTCCTCGTGCCTGTGTCGTCACATCAGCAGAACCATAGCGCAGGGCACGCCACAGATCCGGATCAGACTGGCCGCCTAATGTCCCCAACTGTTGGGTAATATCTGCGGCCGAATCTGGATCGCCTAAATTATCGCTACGAAAGCTCTCATCGACCTCCATAGCGGATTGCCGTGCGAGGATATCTTCGAGCGTCTGCGCCCCGCCCGTCGCGCTTCTGTCAGGCACAGGTACATCCTGTGCCTGCGCGCCAAACGCCAACAAACAAATCACAAGACCTGCGACAAATGCCCGGATCATAGATGAGCCCCCTCGCCCTATGTGAACGGCTTAACCGCCCTTTTGATCATAGGCTGTGCCCCAGCCCCATGCGCCCGATCCAAACCCGCGCGCCACAACGCGTTCACGGTAGATGCTGGAGACCGTGTCACCATCGCCCGCCAGTAGCGCCTTTGTTGAACACATCTCGGCGCAGATCGGCAGTTTACCTTCGGCGATCCGGTTGCGTCCGTATTTGGCAAATTCTGCGGTGCTGTGGTTTTCTTCGGGGCCGCCGGAACAGAAGGTACATTTGTCCATCTTGCCCCGTGATCCAAAGTTACCCGCTTGCGGATACTGCGGCGCACCGAATGGGCATGCATAAAAGCAGTAGCCACAACCGATGCACAGGTCTTTGGAGTGCAGCACGATCCCGTCTTCGCTTTGGTAAAAGCAATCGACTGGGCAAACGGCCATGCAAGGAGCGTCCGAACAATGCATACAAGCAACCGAGATTGACCTTTCCCCCGGTTTGCCGTCGTTGATCGTGACCACCTTGCGGCGATTGATGCCCCAAGGGACTTCGTGTTCGTTTTTACATGCGGTGACGCAGGCGTTGCATTCAATGCAGCGTTCGGCGTCGCAGAGGAATTTTGCTCTTGCCATCTTACTTCTCCTTACGCTGTCCAGATTTTGCAGAGGGTCGCTTTAGTCTCTTGCATCTGGGTCACTGAATCATAGCCATAGGTCTGTGCGGTGTTGGTGCTTTCACCCAAGACGTAAGGGTCCGCACCGTCGGGGTATTTGCCCCGCAGGTCTTCGCCCTCAAAATGGCCACCAAAGTGGAACGGCATAAAGGCAACGCCAGCCCCGACCCGTTCGGTCACCATGGCCATTACTTTGACCTTGCCGCCTTCTGGGCCTTCGACCCAAACTTGAGTGCCATCACGAACACCAAGATTGTTAGCGTCGCGCGGGTTGATCTCGACGAACATGTCTTGCTGAAGCTCGGCCAACCAAGGGTTTGACCGGGTTTCATCCCCGCCACCTTCATATTCAACCAATCGACCCGAAGTCAGAATGATTGGGTATTCCTCCGAAAAGTCGTTCTTTTGGATCGACGCGTAAAGCGTTGGTAGACGGTAGAATTTCCGGTCCTCATAGGTCGGATAATCTGCCACCAAATCCCGACGGTTCGAATAAAGCGGTTCGCGGTGGATCGGTACGGGATCTGGGAATGTCCAGACGACTGCACGCGCCTTGGCGTTCCCAAATGGCGCGCATTCGTGTTTAATCGCAACGCGCTGGATGCCGCCAGAAAGGTCAGTCTTCCAGTTAATCCCAGAAACACGCCCATCATAGTCAGATGGGAACGGCGACATGCCTGCCTCGCCGACTTCTTCATCGGCACCGTCATCAGACTGCCCCACATCAGAAGACATGCCTTCAACGCCTGCAATATGACCGATGACACGTTTTTCAGCGTCGGTTAGATCGCTGTCCCAGCCCAGATCAATAAGCATCTGATAGGTGAATTCTGGGTAACCATCGGTGATCTCCGACCCTGCAGAATAGACGCCTTCGGCCAAAAGGTTGTCGCCATCACGTTCCACACCGAAACGGGCGCGGAAGGTCAGACCGCCTTTGGACACTGGTTTGCTCATGTCATACAGGTTTGGCGTGCCTGGGTGGTTCATCTCGGGTGTACCCCAACATGGCCACGGCATACCGTAATAGTCCCCATCAGCCGGACCACCAATCGCCTGCAACGTCGTTTTGTCGAACGTATGCTGGTTCGCCATATGAAGCTTAATGCGTTCTGGGCTTTGCCCAGTATAACCAACCGTCCACATACCGTTGTTGAATTCGCGGGTGATGCTTTCGATATTCGGCGTTTCGTCGCCTTCCATCTCGATGTTGCGGAAGAATTTATCTGCCCAACCGAATTTGTTCGCGAACTTCGCCATGATCACGTGATCTGGCAGGCTTTCGAACAGTGGCTCAACGACCTTGTCACGCCACTGTAACGACCGGTTTGATGCGGTTACTGATCCGCGTGTTTCAAACTGTGTACATGCCGGAAGCAGGTAGACCCCGTCTGTACGGTCGTGCAGAACCGCGGAAACGGTCGGATATGGGTCCACGACGACAAGCATATCAAGCTCTTCCATCGCGGTTTTCATTTCCTTCATCCGGGTCTGCGAATTGGGCGCATGCCCCCAAAGAACCATGGCCCGTACTTTGTTCGGTTGATCCATGTTTTCAGGGTCTTCCAAGACGCCATCAATCCAGCGCGAAACAGGAATACCGGTGGATTCCATCATGTCCTTGGATTCGAACTGCCCTTGTAGCCAATCATAGTCTTCGTTCCAGACACGTGCCCAATGCTTCCATGATCCTTCGGCAAGGCCGTAGTATCCGGGCAATGTGTGCGACAGTACCCCAAGGTCAGTCGCGCCCTGCACGTTGTCATGGCCACGGAAGATGTTTGTGCCACCACCCGAAGTACCCATGTTACCCAGCGCAAGCTGCAACACGCAGTATGCGCGGGTATTGTTGTTGCCTGTGGTGTGCTGTGTGCCACCCATGCACCAAACGACGGTGCCGGGGCGGTTGTTCGCAAGCGTAAATGCGACGCGGCGCAGCTGTTCACCGGGAACGCCAGTTACACGCTCTACCTCGTCTGGTGTCCAACGCGCGACTTCTTCGCGGATCTGATCCATCCCCCAAACGCGGGTGCGGATGAATTCAGTATCTTCCCAGCTATTTTCAAAGATGTGCCACAGGATACCCCAAACAAGCGGAACATCCGAACCTGGACGGAAGCGCACAAATTCGTCGGCATGTGCCGCAGTCCGGGTAAAGCGCGGATCACACACGATCAAAGGCGCATTGTTTTGCTCTTTGGCTTTCAGAATATGCTGTAGCGAAACAGGGTGCGCCTCGGCCGGGTTACCACCGATGATAAAGATCGCCTTTGACTGATGCATATCGTTGTAGCTGTTGGTCATGGCGCCATAGCCCCATGTGTTCGCCACACCAGCAACGGTGGTCGAGTGACAAATACGCGCCTGATGGTCCACGTTATTCGTGCCCCAATAGGCCGCAAATTTGCGGAATAGATAGGCTTGTTCGTTATTGTGCTTAGCTGAACCCAGCCAATAAACGCTGTCTGGGCCGCTTTCTTCGCGGATATTCATCATACCATCGCCAATTTCGTCGATGGCCTGTTCCCAGCTAATGCGAACCCATTCGCCGTTTTCACGTTTCATCGGATAGCGCAGGCGACGTTCACCATGGGCGTGTTCCCGAACGGCCGCCCCTTTGGCGCAATGCGCACCAAGGTTGAACGGGCTGTCCCAAGCGGGTTCTTGTCCAACCCAAACACCGTTATCGACTTCGGCTAAGACCGTGCAGCCGACGGAACAGTGGGTACAAACTGATTTAATGGTTTCAACGGCACCGGCCATCGCCTCTTGCGCGTTTGCTGCGGTGACTGTGCCACCAGTGGCGGCGATGGCGGTTAGGCCACCGATGGTCAGGCCAGATCCGCGCAAAAATGTACGGCGATCAATGGCCCCTTTGGTGCTGGTCGATTGAATTCCAGCGCGGCGTGCAGCGCCTGTCGTCTTCTTTCTTAACATGTCTTGTCTCCCTTGCTGGCGCCGTCAATGCGGGCTTGCTCGGTTATTAAATTAGACACCCATTAAAAACGGGCGCTCTCGAAATATGCGCGGGTATGGGCGGTGTCCTGCATCTTGTCCGAGGTCGGATCAACCGGCTGTGCCGCAGCTTCGGCTCCCGACACCGCCACTGCTGCTGCCGCTGGTGCGGCCACCCCAAGTTTGAGAAAATCGCGGCGGCTGCTGCCGTCCTCTTTGCTCTTTGCCATCAGATACACTCCCCTTACTTATTGCGGCCAAGCCGCCGATAATACGCGGACTACTCCGCAATCATTCGAAACGCTTCGCGTTCGATCCCCATAAATTCTCGTCCAACTGCGCCCACTGATGCGTAAAGAACAGAGTTCTTTGCCGCCTCGAGGTCGCTATAAAAATGCCCAGCCCACGGGCCGACATGTTTGTTAAAAAATGTCTTTTGCGCGGTTAGGTCAGCGACGCCGCCAGCAAAGCGGCCAACGATTAGACCGCCCATCATTTCCATTAAGGATGCGATGTTATCCTCTGGTTCGTATACGTTTTCTGCCCGCGCTATTCCACGTGCAGACATATCGGCGCGTAGCACTGCGAGTGGTTTTTCGTTCAAGAAACCCGTCAAATAGTAGCTGGCGAATGGTAATAGTTCACCGCGCCCGAGGCCGATGAATAATGCGTTGAATTCGCGTGTGACCGCTTTGGGCTTTGAAACCCGCGCAACCTGCGCCAATTGCGCAATTGCTTGGCCAAGCGCCGTATCGTCACCCGAAAGCGACGCGCATTGCGCTAGCAACATTTCATCTGGTGGCCCCGCCAAAAGCAACCCAAGGAAATTGTACAGGTCCGCACGCATGCGATCCTCTGGATGTACTTGGGCGATGTCAGCCATTGCAGTCACGATGCCACCTCCTGCTGATATTCAAAGCGCATGCGACGGCGCGGTGCGGGGGCTTCGTCTAATTCGGTTTCAATTTCGGCGTAGGCCGTAACCGTCGCGTCAATCTGAATTGGCTCTTCTTCTGGTTCTTCATCTTTGTCTTCGGCCACGGCCTCTGTCGGTGCGGTCAGTTTTTCAAGATGCGTCAGCATGCCCTTGCCCACCTGATAGGCTGTTTGCATGTGCTCGACGACTTTGGCGCTATCGGTAAAGTCTTCGCCATAATCGACTAGGCCATCGACATTCGCCAAGACCGGGTTCAGCCGCCACAAACGACGCAGCGCCCGGCGGCGCAGGTGGTCTGGAACAGCTTTCGCCATAAATCCTTTGATGTCATCACCCGCAATCAGCGTATCAGGATCAGGCAGATCAAACGCAGCGAGGACCTCGGCATCGGTCATTTCTGGCTCTGCGACCGCAACCTCTGTCTCCGCCTCTGTTTCGGCAGCGACTTTTGCTTTGCGACGTGACCAGAAATCTTGTGTCATGCGACCGTCCCCTTGCGGACCGGGGCGCGGTAAACGTCGGTAAGCTGCGCAATCCTTGCATCGCCTACGCCATCTTCGGCGCCATCAACGCGCTTGCGATCGCGGCGACGCTTTACGAATACTTCTTCTTCAAAATAAGCCTGCGCAAAATCACGAACCCAAGCAACTAAGCCAGCAGGCATTGGAACTTTCTCTACAATGTCTTCACCATTGTCAGCGTAATCCTGTGCCTCGTAGGGTGATGCAGTCACCAATGTCACATGGAATGGGCGCGCTGCATCATCAGTGCCACGCATGACCACATAAATCGCAGGTTCCATATCTGAGATGCCGGTTAGGTAAGCTTCGCTTTCGGCGCCATGTAATTCCAGCTGCACCGTCTGTGCATGAAATTCAGCAACGTCACCTTCCTCGCGTAGAATTACCCAGTCAGCAGGCCCTGCACCGGGCAGAACCGCTACCGCGCGCCACGCCCATTTCGCCCAGCGCGTTGCACCCGGGGTGCGACGCACGACAATGCCCATTGGCATGGACTGATACTGTTGTGGGTTGCGTATCAAAGCTGCCTCTTCCAGAATCTAACAACATGCTGCACCAAAACTGATTTCAAAAAAAGCATTATTATCACGCGGTTACGCCGCAGCGCAGCATCGCAAGTCCCCATTTTTGGGGTTTGATTGCGGGACCAGCAATGGCTAAGCTCACCCTACTACGGTGACGTAGAGCGGGGAGAGACAGCCAATGACAAGCCAGCCAACCCACGGCAAGCGACTGATTTTATGCGATTGTTCTGGGACACAGCAGATCGACCCAGAGGCGATCTCGGCCTCGACGGGCCTATCATGTTCGAAGGTCCACACCGCGCTTTGCACCCACGAAATCGCGATCGCGAAGGAGGCAATTTGTAGCGGTGATGTGATAATTGCCTGCGGGCAAGAAACTGAACGCTTCCAAGAACTTGCCCATGACCACAATGTCAGCACGCCTGATTTCGTTGACATACGTGACCGTGCTGGATGGACGGCCGACAAAACCGCTCCCACACCAAAGATGTCCGCCCTTATCGCCGAAGGCCTATTACCGCAGTCAGAACCAAAGGTACGCGATATCACGTCGGAAGGGACTTGCCTGATTATCGGTACAGGCCCCGTTGCAATAGGTGCCGCCACCCAACTGGCAGAGATCTTAAGCGTGACGCTGCTTTTGACTGCAGCGGATGACGCCCCAATGAGTGGCAGTTTTGATACAGTAAAAGGCCAAGTCACTCGTGCGGTCGGTAGCTTGGCACATTTTGAAATCCATTTCGACGCCCTGCAAGAGGTCGATCCAACAGGGCGCGGCGCACAGCTATTCACCGCCCCTCAAGATGGTGCGCAATCACACTGCGATATTATCCTTGATCTAAGTGGCAACAGCCCGCTGTTCCCGGCACATGAAAAACGTGACGGTTATCTTCGTGCTGATCCGAAACACGTGCCATCCGTGGCGAAGGCTGTGTTTGATGCTGCACAAATGGTCGGGACATTCGAAAAACCGCTTTATGTCAAACTAGAAGAAAGCCTTTGCGCCCATTCACGTGCCGAACAGGCCGCCTGTTCTAACTGTCTAAACGCCTGCCCAACTGGGGCAATCACATCCGCAGGTGACCATGTGGCGATTGACCCGCTGATTTGCGCAGGCTGCGGTGCCTGTTCTTCCTTATGCCCGTCAGGCGCTATCACCTATGACGCCCCACCCGTCGACGATACCTTCCGACGGCTTGAAACGCTCGCTCGGACATACCGTAATGCAGGTGGTCAGAACCCCCGCCTGTTGGTTCACGATGATGAACACGGCGCTGAGATGATACAGCTTTCCTCTCGATTTGGTCGCGGTCTGCCGAGTGATGTAATCCCGTTCGCAGTCTTTGCGCTCGCTGGCTTTGGTCATGCCGAGATGCTCGCCGCCTTTGGCGCAGGATTTGCAGACGTCCACGTTCTGCTTTCACCCAAATCCGACCGAGACACGATTATACAAGAGGCAGCACTAGCCGCAGCGCTTAGCAGTCGCCCGGTGCCCCTTCTTGATGTCACAGATCCCGATGCGATGTCAGATGCATTATACGACGCGACACCAAGTATCGCAGTGGAAACCCCGATCCTGCCGATTGGTACACGCCGTCGGGTGACACGCACAGCAACTAAGGCACTGAACCCGAAAGGTATCATCGCGCTGCCTGAAACCGCGCCCTATGGCGCTGTTCTGGTTGATACCGACGCATGTACGCTGTGCCTGTCATGTGTTTCGCTTTGTCCGTCGGGTGCATTGGCTGACAACCCCGATATGCCACAGCTTCGGTTCCAAGAAGATGCCTGCCTGCAGTGCGGGCTTTGCAGCAATATCTGCCCGGAAAAAGCAATCACACTTGAACCGCGCTTCAACACGACTGACACGGCATTGACCCAAGTCGTATTGAACGAAGAAGAACCTTTCGCCTGTATCGAATGCGGCAGCCTATTTGGCGTTAAATCCACAATCGAGATGATTACTGAAAAACTGGCTGGCAAACATGCAATGTTTGGCAATCCTGACGCCGCCAAGATGATTCAAATGTGCGACAACTGTCGTATTCAGGCTCAGTATCATTCTACCGACAACCCATTCACCGGCGCAGAACGCCCACGCGTTCGCACGACAGACGACTACCTGTCCAAGCGCCGCGATCATTAATAAGGAAAACCCATGAGCGACGATTTCAACATGTCCATGCGCAAGTTTCTAAAACAGGTGGGGGTCACGTCCCAACAAGCAATCGAAGAAGCAATGCGTGGCGCGGACACTGCCGGAAAATCATTTGAAGCCAAGGTCGTACTGACCATTGGCGACCTAGATCTTCAACATGTCGTAACAGGCACCATCACGGGGCAGGACGACTAAAGTGACAATTACCCGTGACGCGGTTATCGCGACCCTAAAGACGATCAAAGACCCCATTACTGGCGACGATATCATGGCAGCGGGCCTCGTGCGGGCACTATCCGTGGATGACGGCAACGTGCGCTTCGTGTTCGAAGTTGCCCCATCGCTTGTACAGCAATTGGAACCCGTGCGCGCCTCAGCAGAGGCAGCACTGAAGGCCATGCCCGGCATCGGGTCGGTCTCCGCCATCATGACGGCGCATAACACGCCAGCTGCCCCACCCGATCTGAAACCAAACCGTCAGTCGGAACCAACAGGCCCACAAAAGGTACCCGGCATTGATCGGATCGTTGCGATTGCGTCTGGCAAAGGTGGCGTTGGGAAATCAACCGTATCTGCCAACCTTGCCTGTGCGCTCGCAGCCGAAGGGCGACGCGTTGGGTTGCTGGATGCAGATGTCTACGGACCATCGCAACCACGGATGCTTGGCGTTTCTGGGCGCCCTGCCTCTCCTGATGGCAAGACAATCCTGCCGATGCGCAACCACGGCGTCACGATGATGTCGATAGGACTGATGCAAAACGAAGATCAGGCCGTTGTCTGGCGCGGTCCTATGCTAATGGGCGCGTTGCAGCAGATGATGAACCAAGTCCAATGGGGTGCGCTTGATATCCTGATCGTGGACCTGCCCCCCGGGACCGGCGATGTCCAAATGACGCTGGCGCAGAAATTCGACCTGTCTGGCGCGATTGTCGTGTCCACCCCACAAGACATCGCGCTACTGGACGCCCGCAAAGGGATCGACATGTTCAAACAACTGCACACGCCCATCATCGGCATGATCGAAAACATGAGCACTCACATCTGTTCGAACTGTGGCCACGAAGAACACACCTTTGGTCACGGTGGCGTCGCGCAAGAGGCCGCCAAACTGGACGTGCCCCTGCTGGCAGAGCTACCACTGCACTTAGATATCCGCCTTGCTGCGGACGGTGGTGCGCCGATCGTGGTGTCAAAGCCTGACAGTTCTTCAGCGCAAGCATTTCGCGCCGTCGCACGAAAGCTGATCGAAAGCGGAGATGCATGACCGGGCCCGTATTCCCTCCACTATTTACGGGACAGGCAACCGTCGATGACCCGATGCGAGTCGCCGTCGACATGGCGCGACAGGGCTGCGACGCAGGCACAATCGTGTACAATCTATCTGGCCGCGATCTACGCGCCGCAATCATCTTTGCCCCAGAAGTTCCGCTTGCACAGGCAATGGCGATGCTTCCGGTTTGCGGCATCGGCTTTCAAAACGCGCTAGGGTCCGTGGCCCCGCCCGAGGTTGCCGTGCACCTCAAGTGGGACGGCACAATCATGGTCAATGGGGCGGCATGCGGCGCATTGACGGCGCACAGCGCAACAGGCGCGCAAAATCAATTGCCAGATTGGCTAACTATCGGACTGACCGTGCCGCTGTGGCCCGAGAATGACGCGCCGGGCGAAACGCCTGATATCACTGCACTATATGCAGAAGGCTGTTCTGACATCACCCCAGTTGATCTACTTGAAGGCTGGGCGCGGCATACGCTTGTCTGGATCAACCGCTGGCTGGATGAAGGCACGCGCCCGATTCACGCTGAATTCACCGGGCTATGGCAGAAAAACGCAGGCGAATTGGGCCTTGATCCCGATATGGGACTACTATCGAAATCAGACGATGTCATGATCCTGATGCCACTCACCACATTACTGGAGCCCGTATGACCGACCGCTTCCTTGCCCGTGCGATCCATTTCGACGAAAGCGATCAGATGATCTTTCATACCCCTGCGCGCACCGGCGAATGGTGCATTTCAGGCGGTTTTGAGTTCTCAAACTGGTCCGAAGGCGACCTATCCGGCAAAGCGCGGCAGGCATTTTCCAACGGATGGTTGGGACTTGAGACATTCGGGCGCGTCACGGTCATAGCGATCACAAAGGTCGAAGACCAAGAGTTAGATGCGCTCACACAGGCGCTCGCCGCCCATTTCATCAGCCACTATGGCGCACCGAACATTGAGGCCGCACTGGGCGTGGCAATCGAAGAGATCAGCCAGATGTGCGATCTTTGCGCGGACCAGCCACCCAACACGCTCCTGATGGTCAGTCGTGAATTAACAGAGGCTGGCGTCAAAGAAAGCTACCGAATGGTTGAACCGCAATCTGCCGGGCTGGATCAGTTTGCGGTTCATGGTTCGTTGGATGAACCAGATCAAATTTAGTTAAATTTGATCGCGTCACTTAAAACGCGGGCTGCGCGTTGAACGTGAACAAGGTTTCACCATTGATTGTATATTCGTTGATCAATGTTGCGGCACGTGCTGACGTGAGCCACCCTTCCAATTCCATCGCCAGCTCATTCTTCACATGCGGATGCAGTTCCGGGTTCACTGGGATATAGGCATATTGGTTAAACAGCACTGGGTCGCCAGAAAACAAGAGTGCCAAATCAGCCTTGTTACCAAAGTTCAGCCAGCTTGCCCGATCCGCAAGGATATAGGCATTCATGCCAGCCGCCGTGTTCAGCGATGCTCCCATCCCTGCCCCAACGGGACGATACCAATCACCCCCACGTGACACGCCCGCGGCATCCCACAAAGATAGCTCTTTTTTGTGGGTGCCACTATCGTCGCCACGACTTACGAATGGTCCCTCTATCTGCGCAATGCGGGTCAGCGCATCGACCGCAGTGGTGGCTTCGGCAATTGCAGCAGGGTCTGCGTCAGGCCCGACAAAGACAAAGTCGTTGTACATAATTTCGCGGCGATGGGTGCCATAACCACCTTCAATAAACGCTTCCTCTGAGGCGCGCGAATGCACAAGGATCGCATCAACGTCACCAGCTTCGCCAAGACGCAGCGCCTGCCCGGTCCCCACGACCAAAAGCTGTACATCAATTCCGGTGTCTTCTTTGATCGCAGGCAACAAAATTTCGGACAAACCAGAATTATGAAACGAAGTCGTCACCGCCATCTTCAAATCTTCGGCGGCAGACGCAGTACCAGTTAATGCCATCACACATGCAAGTACGCGGATCATTCTACAATATCTCCCTGAAGTAGCGCCGCAGCTTGCGGCGTTTTCGGCCCCGCGAAAAAATCCTGAGCGGGGCTGTTTTCGATGATATGCCCATGCATGAGAAACACAACATCTGTCGCCAGCCGTTTGGCTTGGCCAATGTCATGCGTCGCCATGATGATGCGCGTACCGGCGTCGCAGGCGTCTAGCAGGATCGTTTCAATCTCTCGCATGGCACGCCCATCTAGATTAGCACAGGGTTCATCTAGAAAAATGATATCAGGGTCCAATATCAGCGCCCGCGCCAATGCGAGCTTCTGCTTTTCTCCGCCAGACAATTGCGGTGCTTGTTGGTCAAGCGCACCGCCTAATCCAACACGACCAGCCCATGCCTCTGCCTTTTCTCGGGCCGTTGTTTTATTGGTCCCGCGCAGGGTTAGTGGATAGATCAGATTATCCCTCACGCTGCGCCGCAACATGATCGGCGTTTGAAAGACGAAGGCTTGTCGTAAGCGTGCTTCGGTCAATGGAACCTGCCACGTAACTTCGCCTTGTGACAGCCGCTCCAACCCGTGAAGCGTGCGCAAGAATGTCGTTTTACCTGCGCCATTCGGCCCCATCACAATGGTAAACCCAGTTTGTGAAACCCTCAGATCAACCGGCCCCAACAGCGTCTTACCGCGACGTTTCACCAACGCCTGTGACACCTCGAGTGGAAGGATTGGGGTCACCATTTCCCCTCACTCTCTGTCTGGCCGATCGCGTGAATTGCGATATTCACCGCGACTGCCAAAGCGATCAAGACAAAGCCCAAGCCCAGCGCCAAGGCGAAATCGCCTTTTCCTGTCTCAAGTGCGATGGCCGTGGTCAGCACGCGCGTCGCATGGTCAATGTTACCGCCGACAATCATGATCGCGCCAACCTCGCCTATCGCACGACCAAAACCAGCCAGCGCGGCCGTCATTAGTGCCCGTCTGCCATCCCAAATCAGTGTGGCAATCCGCTGGCGTTTAGTGGTGGAAAACGAGATCAGGAGGTCATGATATTCGGCCCAGATGTCGCGAACCGACTGATGGGCGATAGACGCAATAAGCGGTGTGATAATAATGACCTGCGCGATAATCATCGCGGTGGGCGTGAACAACAGGCCAAACACTCCAAACGGGCCGGAACGCGACAAAAGCAGATAAACGATCAAGCCGACCACAACGGGCGGCAGGCCCATCAATGCATTCAGTACAGCAATTGTCGCGCGCCTGTGCCTGAACCGTCTGATTGCCAACCAAGCCCCAAAGGGAAGCGCAATCAGCGATGCGATCACTGTCGCCGTAACTGTAACTTGCAAAGACCGTAGCGTGATTTCAACAAGATCAGGATCAAGGGTCACAACCAGCCAAAAGCCAGCGACCAATCCTTCCCAGATATCCCCCATATGTCTTGCCTACTCACCTGCCCCTGAGGGCAGGCTTTCATGCAACGCGCTTGGGATCAATAAAAATCAAACAACGGCAGCGGCTTGGCGCGTCTTGCGCCCCGCCCGGATAAACGCTGCAATGAAGATTGCTGTCAGAACAAGGATAACCGTTGGTGCCGGTGCGCTGTCGATAAAGAAGCTAATGTAGACGCCTGCAATTCCGGAAAACAGTGTCACGGCCACGGCAATGGGCAGCATAAATTCGAACCGCTTTGTTAACAAAAAAGCAATTGCGCCGGGTGCAATCAGCAGACCAATCGCCAGAATGATCCCAACAGCCGAAAGCGTTGCAACAATAGTAAGCGAAATCAGCGAAAGCAGCCCATAATGCAACCATCCAACCCGCAGCCCAACGGCTTGTGCCTGTACCGGATCAAAAGCGTGAAGCAGGAAATCGCGTCGTTTCGCCAAAATCACGGCAGCAACAAAGCCGGCGATAATCCCTGCGGTCCACAGGTCTACCGTGCCAACGCCAAGCATGTTTCCAAATAGAATGTGATCCAAATGCACGTCGGTCGAGATCTTCGTGTACAGCACGATCCCAAATCCAAACATCCCGGAAAACACGATCCCCATCACCGTGTCTTGTTTCACCCGACTGTTTTCCGACAGAAAACCCGTGCCCACGGCACAGACCATCCCGGCCACAAATGCCCCGATAATCAACGGAATATTCAGCAGATATGCAATCACCACACCAGGTAGCACCGCATGGCTGATTGCATCGCCCATTAATGACCACCCTTTCAGGACAAGATAGCAAGACAGCAGGCTTGTTGGCACCGCGATGATCGCCATCATCAAGAAAGCTTTGTTCATGAACGCGAACTGAAAAGGAAATAGCAGCGCTTCCATCACTATCCTCTCAATGCTTCGGCGGCACGACGACGTGCAGCAAGGTAGCCATGCTTGGGCGCGAGCATAAAGACCGCCAGGAAAATCACTGTTTGAAGTGTTACGATAATCCCGCCAGTCGCCCCATCAAGAAAATAGCTAAGATAGGCCCCGACAAAGCTGGTTCCTGCGCCGATGGCGACACTAAGCATCAGCAGACGCGGAAAACGGTCGGTCAACAAATAGGCCGTTGCGCCCGGTGTGACGACCATCGCGATCACAAGGAATGCACCAACAGTTTGCAACGCCGCGACACATGACGCCGACAGCAATGTAAAGAACACCACCCGCAACAGATCTACGCGCAGCCCAATAGACCGCGCATGAGTTTCGTCGAAAAACGTGACCATCAGATCTTTCCACTTTGCCAACAGGATCGCCAGCGTCACGAAACCAATAATCGCAAGTTGCAGCGTGTCGGATGGCGTAATGGCAAGAATATTGCCCATCGTGATTGTCTCAACGCTCACTGATGTGGGCGATAACGAAACCATGAACAGGCCAAGCCCAAAAAACGACGTAAAGATGATCCCGATAATGGTATCTTCTTTTAGTCCCGACCTTTGGTTCAGGAATAGCATTGCACCGGCGGCCAGACCGCCAGCAGCGAAAGCACCCAACGCGAACGGAAGCCCCAGCATATAGGCCCCTGCGACGCCCGGAACGATCGAATGCGACAGCGCGTCACCGATCAAAGACCACCCCTTAAGCATCAGATATGCAGACAAAAACGCACATACCCCGCCGACCAAAGCACTGACCCACATGGCGTTAAACATGTAGCTGTAACCAAAGGGCTGAAGCAGCGTTTCGATCATATGCTGTCGCCTTCGTCATGGCCATAGACAACAAACGGGCGTTCATCGTCGGTGATCACGCGGATCTGCCGGGCGTCGTCATCGTCGTGCAGGTCAGAGCCACCGATCACAAAATGACGCAGGACCCCACCGAAAGCCAATTCTAGGTTTTCACGGGTAAATGTCGTTTCGGTTGGCCCATAAGCCAGCACCGTTTCCTTGACCAATACTGTCCGATCGCAAAACTCTGGGACCGAACCAAGGTTGTGAGTGGAAACGAGCATCACACGCCCTTCGTCACGCATATCGCGCAACAGCTGAACAATCGCCTCTTCAGTTTGAACATCAACACCAGTGAAGGGTTCATCGAGCAAGATGACTTGACCTTCCTGTGCCAAAGCGCGGGCAAGGAATACGCGTTTGCGTTGCCCGCCAGACAATTCACCGATCTGACGATGGCGGAATTCTTCCATCCCGACACGCGCCAACGCCGAAGTCACCGCATCGCGGTCGGACTGCTTGGGCGTACGAAAGAACCCCATGTGGCCATATCGCCCCATCATCACGACGTCTTCGACCAATACCGGAAAAGACCAATCGACCTCTTCTGACTGCGGGACATAGGCGACAATGTTTTGCCGCAGGGCTTCTTTCACCGGCATGCCAAGAACGCTGATGCTGCCGCCAGCTGCAGGAACAAACCCCATGATCGCCTTGAAAAGCGTGGATTTACCTGCCCCGTTGACGCCCACCAATGCGGTGATGGTTCCAGACGGAATTTCAAAGCTGGCGTGTCGCAGCGCAGTGTGACCGTTACGATAAGTAACAGTCACATCGTCTGCGATAATGCCTGGCTTGTTTGTCATTCAGTTAATCCCGCGGCTATGGTTTCTGACGTCACACGTAGCAGGTCAATATATGACGGTACCGGGCCATCTTCTTCGGTAAGGCTATCGACATAAAGCACCCCACCATAGTTGGCCCCGGTTTCGCGTGCGACCTGCTGCGCAGGCGACTGTGATACAGTGCTTTCGCAAAATACAGCCTGAATATCGTTATCACGCACCGTGTCGATCACGCGACGCACCTGTTGCGGCGTGCCTTGGCTGTCGGCGTTGATCGGCCACAGGTATAGTTCATGCATTTCGAAATCACGGGCCAGATAGCTAAACGCGCCTTCACAGGTAACTAGCCAGCGGCGATCTTCAGGCACAGCCATGATGGCCGCGCGCAGCGGATCAATGGCCGCCGCGATTTCGGCCTTATACGCCTCCGCGTTAACGGCATAGACATCTGCGTTATCAGGATCATGCGCGACAAAAGCGTCGCGAATATTATCAACGTAGACCAAGGCGCTTTCCATGCTCATCCACGCGTGTGGGTTTGGCTTACCTTCATATTCACCGGCGGTGATGCTTATTGGTTCAATACCATCAGATAGCGTGACACTTGGGACATCGCCCAAATTCGCAAGAAACTGTTCGAACCACAGTTCGAGGTTCAACCCGTTCCACAAGATTAGATCAGCATCATGCGCACGGATGATATCGCGCGGTGTTGGTTGGTACCCGTGGATTTCCGCACCCGGTTTTGTGATGCTTTCAACGATAGCGGCGTCCCCTGCTACATTGCGAGCCATGTCCGCAATAACAGTAAACGTTGTGACCGCCTTGAACTTATCGCCGTCAGCGAATGCGGCACTGCCCGATAACAGAACCGACAGCCCAAGAAGTGTGCGTTTTAACAGATGACGCATAGAAAATGCTCCGAAATATGCTTTCTCAAAGATGCATATGAGAATTATTCGCAACTGTAAACACGTCAAATGGGCACGACTGCCGTTTTAGCGCCTAGTTTTGCCGCAAATGAACAGTGACAAAGCATCCCAAACCGTGCCTCATGATAAAATCAGCGCAACCACGACACGAAATCGAACGAACCGCAAAGGACAAAACGCCCGGAAATGACGATTCCTATATCAAATTTCCCTAAATATTAGCCACTTAAGCACTCAAATAGCCTGAAACGAAAAATCTCGGCCTTTCGCGTTGCAAAACATTGTGAGGACAGATTTAGTTAGAGGCGAAAATGCCAATCCTCGGGGGAACTGGTTTGTCAGCAGCCAAGAGCGACAGTGCGTTCGTAGAATTTGAACGCGTACAGAAGAGTTATGATGGTGAAAATCTGGTCGTCAAAGACCTGAACCTATCAATGCCTAAGGGCGAATTTCTTACAATGCTTGGGCCGTCAGGGTCCGGGAAAACCACCTGCCTTATGATGCTTGCTGGTTTTGAGACGGCCACGCACGGAGAAATCCGGCTTGATGGCGTTTCAATCAATAATATTCCACCACACAAACGCGGCATTGGCATGGTTTTCCAAAACTATGCGCTTTTCCCGCATATGACTGTGGCCGAAAACCTGTCCTTCCCATTGGAAGTACGCAAAATCGGCAAGTCGGACCGCGAAGAAAAAGTCATGCGCGCACTTGGTATGGTGCAGATGCAAGATTTCGCAGGGCGCCGCCCTGCCCAGCTTTCGGGTGGTCAACAACAGCGTATCGCCCTTGCGCGTGCACTGGTCTTTGAACCAGAGCTGGTTTTGATGGATGAACCACTTGGGGCGCTTGATAAACAGCTGCGGGAAACGCTGCAGTTTGAAATCACGAACCTTGCGCATGAGCTGGGCATTACCGTGGTTTACGTGACCCACGACCAAACCGAAGCCCTGACAATGTCCGACCGCGTTGCCGTATTCGACGACGGCCGCATTCAGCAGCTTGCCCCACCAGATGAGCTTTATGAAGCGCCGCAAAACAGCTTTGTTGCGCAATTCATTGGCGAGAATAACACCCTAGAAGGCGTCGTTCAGGAAATCCGTGGCGATAGCTGCATTGTTAAGCTCGACAGCGGCGATGTCATTGACGCTAAACCGGTAAACGTGAGCAACGTCGGTGACCGGACCAAGGTTTCGATCCGCCCAGAACGTGTTGAGTTCGACAAATCCCGCCTAAGCCCAGATGCGCATACGCTAAAAGCTGAAGTGCTGGAATTCATCTATATGGGTGACATCTTCCGGACGCGTCTTCGTGTGGCAGGCACCGATGACTTTATTATCAAGACACGCAACGCCCCCGATCAGGTCCGCCTGACACCGGGCAGCCAGATCGAAATTGGCTGGCTTGCAGATGATTGCCGCGCGCTAGACGCATAGCGGCTGAGACAGGGCAGGCCTTCACCCGGAGGGCCGGCTCGAACGAACTAAACCGGGTATAATAACGGGAGACTACAATGACTTTGACCAAAGCACTCATGGCCACTTCGGCTCTGACGCTGGCGGGTTCAACTGCCTTTGCAGAAAGCCACATGGCCGACGAAATGACTATCGTCAGCTGGGGCGGTGCATACTCTGCATCGCAACAAGCCGCGTATCACGACCCCTATATGGAAATGACTGGCGTCACGATCGTCAACGATGAAAGCTCGAACGAAGCGGTCGCAAAACTACGCGCGATGAACGAAGCTGGCAACGTGACATGGGACGTTGTTGACGTTGTTGCATCTGACGCGATCCGCTTGTGCGACGAAGGCCTTGCGCTGGAAATCGACGCGGACGAACAGCTTGCACCCGGCGATGACGGCTCATCTGCTTCCGATGACTTTGGCGATCTGATCGTATCTGATTGCTTCATCCCGCAGATCGTTTACTCGACAACTGCTGGCTACCGCACAGACCTTGTTGGTGATACTGCGCCAACGTCTATCTGTGCGTTCTTCGATCTTGAAGCATACCCAGGCATGCGTTCGCTTGAAAAGCGTCCAATCAACAACATGGAATGGGCTTTGCTTTGTGACGGCGTTGCAAAAGAAGACGTCTATGACGTTCTGGAAACAGAAGAAGGCCAAGCGCAAGCGTTCGCGAAGCTCGACACAATCAAAGACAGCGTTGTTTGGTGGTCTGCTGGTGCGGATACCCCACAGCTGTTGGCTGATGGCGAAGTCGTCATGGGCACAACATACAACGGCCGTCTGTTCAGCCTGATCGTTGAACAAGAGCAGCCAGTTGCCATGCTTTGGGACGCGCAAGTGTTTGACCTTGACGGTTGGATCATTCCAACTGGCCTAAGCCCAGAGCGTGAAGCACGCGCGCTGGACTACGTCCGCTTTGCAACAGACACACAGCGTCTTGCTGACCAAGCGAAATACATCTCATACGGTCCAGCACGTGCATCTTCTGCACCGCTTGTTGGTCAGCACGCAACACTGGGTATCGACATGGCACCACACATGCCAACAGATCCAGCGAACGCGACAAACACCTTCCTGTACAACTACGAATGGTGGGCTGATTACCGCGACGATCTGGATGCAAAATTCCAAAGCTGGCTTGCTCAATAAGCCTTAATAATTACGCAAGGTGGGGGAACCTGCCTTGCGTATTTTCATCTACGGGAATTCAAGATGCCAAAAGGCTATATCATCGGTCATATCACCGTGAACGATCCTGATGCCTATCAGGAGTATATCGTCAAAGATACGCCCATGATCGAAGCTTACGGCGGCACACCCATTGTCCGCGGCGGACAGTCCGAAACGCCCGAAGGGGCCGACTTTGATCGCCACGTGATTTTTGAGTTTCCAGACTTTGATAGCGCCAAAGCGCTATATTATTCCAAAGAATACCAAGAGGTCGCGCGTATCCGCCGCGAAAACGCAACCAGTATGATCATCTTGGTCGAAGGGGTCTAAACCATGGCAGAGCAAGTCCTTGCCGCAGACGGCACACCACTTAAGGCAAGCCTAAACCGCGCATTACGCCGCCAAAAGATGCGCGCGCTGTTGTTAATCGCGCCCCTGCTTTTGTTCATTATGCTAACGTTCATTATCCCGATCGGACAAATGTTGTTCCGCTCGGTCGAGAACCAGATCGTTGGCGATACAATTCCACGTACGGTCGAGGCGCTTGATAGCTGGGACCACGACGCTGATGCCGTCCCCCCTGCCCCTGTCTTCGATGCGCTTGCCCAAGATTTGATGGTCGCAGTCGAGCTGAAAGAGCACACGCGCCTTGGTAGCCGCCTGAACTATGAAATGTCCGGTATCTCGTCCCTGTTCCGTAAATCGGGCCGCAAGGTTGACGACATCGGCGAAGTTTACACCGACCAGTTCGTGGCGCTTGATCCAGCGTGGGAAGAACCCGCAACATGGGTCGGCCTACTTGCTGATCCGAAATGGATTGCCGCACGTGAGGCATGGGATGGCACAGGCGATGAGCCCGCCTTCATCATGTCGCGCGCCGCTAAGACCGTTCTACCGCAGACTGCCAGCATTTATGCGGACTTTGCGCGTGTGATCCAAACCGAAGACAACGATAGCCCCGCCGAGGAAGAGCCGTGGCATGTTGTCTACTTGGCGCTTTATAACGACCTAACCACGAGTCCATCGTTAGAGGTCACAGGACCGCTATCCGGCCTCGTTAGCTCTGCCGCTGCGGCAGTCCCTAGCTTTGAGACCGAAGACGTAGCTGCTACCTTTGAAAGCTTTGACGATGACTGGAAAAACCCAGAGGTCTGGGAGACCATCTTTACCTACAGCCCGGCCTACACAAACGGCTATTTCCTGAACGCTGTTGATCTTCAGAAAACAAACGAAGGCGTCGCATGGCAGCCAGAGAACGAGCAGATCTATCTGACCCTCTTCTGGCGTACGATGCTGATGTCTATGACGATTACGATCAGCTGTATCCTGCTTGGCTATCCGGTCGCTTGGATGCTCGCGAACCTACCAGCGCGCAAAGCAAACATGCTGATGATTCTTGTGCTATTGCCATTCTGGACATCGCTTCTTGTTCGGACATCCGCATGGAAAGTCCTGCTGCAAAACCAAGGTGTTATCAATGACCTGCTGGTCTGGGTGGGATTTGTCGCCGACGACAACCGTCTGGCTTTGATCAACAACGCGACAGGCACGATCATCGCGATGACACATATCCTGCTGCCATTCATGATCTTGCCGCTGTATTCCGTGATGCAGACAATCCCTGTGACCTATCTGCGGGCTGCGAAATCACTGGGTGCTACAAACTGGACAGCCTTTTGGCGCGTCTACTTTCCGCAATCCGTGCCGGGTATCGGCGCTGGTTCGATCCTCGTGTTTATCCTGTCGATTGGTTACTACATCACGCCTGAAATCGTGGGTGGTACCAAGGGTGTCTTTATCTCGAACCGGATCGCATACCACATCTCTAGCTCGCTTAACTGGGGTTTGGCTGCGGCACTTGGCGCAATCTTGTTGGCAATCGTTCTGGCGCTTTACTGGGCCTATGACCGGATCGTCGGCATCGACAACGTGAAACTAGGGGGCTGATCTGATGAGCTTGCCAATCTACGCAACCACCGGTCAGAAGATCTGGTATTATTCTTTCCGCGTTATCGTGGGGCTGATCCTGTTCTTCTTGATCGCCCCGATTATCATCATCATCCCGCTGTCGTTTAACGCAGAGAACTTCTTTACGTTCACGCCAAAGATGCTCGCGTTGGACCCAGAGGGATATTCGCTGAAACACTACCGTGATTTCTTTACGAACCCTGACTGGATCAGACCTCTCAAAAACTCTCTGATCATTGCGCCGTTCGCGACGATCATCTCGGTTTCACTGGGCACTTTGGCCGCTATAGGTCTGTCGCAATCGCACGTGCCCTTCCGCCGTGGGATCATGGCGATCCTGATTTCACCGATGATCGTTCCATTGATTATCTCGGCGACAGGTATGTTCTTTTTCTACAGCCAGATGGGCCTTTGGATGGAGCAAACCTTTGGTATCTCCAAATCCCTGTCCGGTTATATCAAGGTCATCTTGGCACATGCTGCACTGGGCATCCCTTTTGTCATCATCACTGTGACTGCGACGCTAGTGGGATTTGACCAGTCACTGACACGTGCAGCCGCAAACATGGGTGCAACGCCTACTGTGACGTTCTTTCGGGTGCAAATGCCACTGATCCTGCCCGGTGTGATCTCAGGCGGCTTGTTCGCCTTCATCACGTCATTTGACGAGGTCGTCGTGGTCCTGTTTGTGGGTGCCGCTGCACAGAAAACACTGCCATGGCAGATGTTCACAGGCTTACGCGAACAAATCAGCCCGACGATCCTAGCGGTTGCGACTGTCTTGGTCGGCATTTCGATCTTGCTGCTGGCAACTGTAGAACTGCTGCGCCGCCGGTCTGAGCGCCTGCGCGGTATGTCACCAAGCTAACAATTCTAGTTTCTGAACACAAAAGGCGGGCCAATCACGGCCCGCCTTTTTCGTTTCTGATCGTCCGTTTCAGGGAAGAACGTGTAACCAACCCCAGACAGTAATGATCGATAACCCCGTACCCATCAGAACCGCAGAGGCCGCAACGCGACGCGCCCGACCATACATGTTGGCAAAGACGTAAGCATTCACACCGGGCGCCATCGCGCTGGTCAGGATCGCAGACCGTGTGGCAGACGTGCTAAGGTCATTCATCCCGCCAAGAACCCACACGATTGCAGGGTGTAGCAAAAGCGAAATCGACACCACGAACAAAATCGCCCGCATGTCGCCTTCGGGGCGATAGCGATAAAGCACACCGCCCAACCCAAACAGCGCCGCAGGCAACGCGGCGCGCGCGATCAAGTCGACTGCATCGGTAAGAACGCCAGGAACCGGGATGCCGCCAAGGTTCACGACAAACCCAAGGCTGATACCAATAATGAGTGCGTTGCTGAACATCGCGGTCAGCACCTTGCGCGGCAGCGCAGCGACGCTGCCGCCCCAATTGCGCACGATCTCCATCGCGGTAATGCCAACCCCGTAACAAAACGGCGAATGGATCGCGATGATGGCATAGTTGGATTCCAGCGCGTCGGGGCCATAAGCACGTTCCGTAATCGGCAGTCCCAACAACAAAGAGTTTGAGAACAAGCCGCAAAACCCGAAAGCAACGCAATCTTCCCAGTCACGTTTGAAAAACACGCGCGCGCCAACAAAACTAGCGGCGAACCCGACCAAGGCCCCCGTGTAAAATGAAAACAGCAACGCTACATCGAAGTTTTGCTGCAAATCCAACGTCGAAATCGCACGGAACAAAAGGCACGGGATCGCAAAGCCTTGGGTGAATTTCATCAATCCATCGACAACGCTATCGTCAAAATAACCTTTCCAAACTGCAAGGTATCCAAACCCAATCACAAAAAAGACGGGCAAAATCACATCAATAAGCGCGGTCATCAGTAGCCATTCCTTTAGATACGGCTGCGCCGCAAATCTTTCCTTAACCCTTCCTTGTTAAAGGTTAGGTAACGTCGAACGTCAGGGTCATACCATCATAGGCAGGCACGACATGCGCGGGCGTTTCAGCCGCCACCGTCGCGTAATCTAAATCGTTATGCATATTCGTCAGAACTGCCTGTTTTGGCTGCGCTTTTGCGACCCAATTCAGCGTTTGTTCAAGATGTGAATGCGAAGGATGCGGCGAACGGCGCAGCGCATCAATAATCCAGCAGTCTAGGTTTTGGAGTTGATCCCATGCAGCTTCGGATATCCCGGAAACGTCGGGGATATAGGCCACGTCATTCATCCTGAAACCAAGCGCGTCTATCTCACCATGACTGACTGTAAAGGGCGACAGCGTAATCGCGCCCCCTGCCCCGGTAACAGTCACATCATGGGCAATTTCATTTAGCTCGCAAATCGGCGGATAAGATGACCCTGCTGGGGTTTCAAAGATATACCCAAAACGTTTGCGTAAACCCAAAGCCGTTTCCGCGTCAGCCCAGACAGGAAGCATCTTACGTGTGTTGAACACGATCATCCGTAGGTCGTCGATCCCGTGCACATGGTCAGCGTGGCCATGTGTGTAAACCACAGCATCCAATGTCCCGACATCGGCATCCAACAGTTGGTCGCGCAGATCAGGTGACGTGTCGATCAAGACCCGCGTTTCGCCCTGCCCGTTTGATCGGGTCAGTAGAATAGAACAACGACGGCGACGGTTCTTTGGATTGGTCGGATCACAGTCTCCCCACAGCCCACCAAGCCTTGGCACTCCACCAGAGGAACCACAGCCCAAAATGGTAACCGTGAGGGTATCTGTCATTGCGCGGCTTTCCAGAACAGCCGATCAAAGTTCTCGGTCGTTTGGCGGGCAAAGTCGGCGTAGTCCATGCCAAATGCTTCGGCCCCCACGCGCGCGGTCAGCGCCGAGTAAGCTGGCTCATTGCGTTTGCCACGGTGCGGCGGTGGCGCAAGGTACGGGCTGTCCGTTTCGACCAATATCCGATCAATCGGCGCGCTCACGAAAATATCGCGCAGTTCTTTGCTTTTCGGGAACGCAGCGATGCCTGACATCGACAAATAGAACCCAAGGTCCAGTGCAGCCTTGCCAAGCTCGGCAGAGCTAGAAAAGCAATGCATCACGCAAGTGTACGCACCATTCGCATATTCCTCGGACAGTATCCGAGCCATATCATCGTCAGCGGCGCGCGCGTGGATAATCAGTGGCAGCTTTGTTTCGCGTGCCGCAGCGATATGCACCCGCAAGCTTTCCTGTTGGATATCCTTGGTTTCGGCAGTGTAGTGGTAATCTAAACCGGTCTCACCAATACCAACGAACTTAGGGTGCTTTGCAAAACTGATCAGTTGATCAGCCGAAACCAATGGTTCCTCGCCAGCACGCATCGGGTGAATACCAGCCGCATAGTAGACAGGTGAATATGTCTCGGCGATGGCGCGGACGGTGGGTTCTGCATCAAGCCGCGTACAAATTGTCACCATCCGTTCTACGCCCGCATCTAATGCGCGCTGGATGACATCAGGCAGTTCGCCTTCGAAATCCGGGAAATCTAGGTGGCAGTGGCTATCGACGATTGTTGGTTGGCTCATGGCGCGGCTTTCAGGCTGCAGCGACGCCTAGCGCCGTCTCTTCTATCTTGAAAATGATATCAAGGATCAGCGCAGCAGGGTCAAGGTTCACCGCACGCCCATACCGAGATCTGTTCGACAAATCTTGTTGAAGCTGCGCCCACTTGCGGGCCATCCGATCATCCGGGGATATCCGTGTCAGCAAACGGGCCTCGCCCATTGCGCCTTGGGCCTTCGGTTCCCCCATCAGCCCTGCCCGCGCGGCACGCGACAAGAACAGATCAATTAAATCTAGCGTCATACCAAAGCGCACATCGGCCGCACGCCCCGTGCAGCTATCCGCAAGTTTGAGCGCCGCTGGCCGGTCGATACGTGGCATTCCTTCAAAAAGTTTGACCAGTTCGCCGTACAATTGCAGGCCATCGTGGTTCAATAGCCGGATCGCATCGCCTGCCGAACCGCCAGCCAAGGCGGCAAGACTTTCAGCATTGTCAGCCGCGTGACCAGATTGTTCTAGCGCTTGCTGCAAATCAGATGCGTTCAAAGAACTGCAGCGTAACTCCCGGCACCGAGACCGGATCGTCGGCAATAGCCGTGACGGCTGATGCGCGATCAGCATAATCACCGTGTTCGCGGGCGGCTCTTCCAGTTCTTTCAGGATCGCGTTGGCAGCGTTCCGGTTCAATTCATCCGCCGCATCGACAATCACAACACGTCGCCCACCATCCGCTGATGACATCTGAAAAAATGTTTTAAGCGTGCGCACAGCATCGACAGTGATTTCACTGCGCAGTTTTTTTGTCTTTTCATCCCAAGGACGACGGATCACCGATAGGCGCGGATGCGCGCCAGAATGGACGAGCCGCGCATCTGGATGCTCTGGATCGACATAAAGACTCGGATTACCGAATAGCCCGACGCCTTCGTCAGCCAACAAAAACGTCGCAATCTTCCACGCAAGCGTGGCCTTACCAACACCGCGCGGACCCGTGATCAACCAACCAGAATGCATCCGTCCGGATTGAAACGCGTCTAGAAAATCAGCTTCGGCTTTTGCCTGACCAAACAGCAGGGCTGTTTCGCGCGGATGGGGTGCGCCCTCGATCCGGTCGGGTTCAGGGAGGGTATCGTCAGTCATAGATGGGCCGCGATTTCACTGGCAATTTGTTCAGGCGTCCGATTACCATCAACCAGCACACAGCGATTGGGATGGGCATGTGCCAGCGCCAAAAAGCCGTGGCGCAGCGTTTCTTGAAAACCCAAACCGAAGTCTTCGAACCGGTCTTCACCAGATTTACGCGCTAGTCCGCGCTCAAGCGCCGTAGCTGGGTCCATGTCGATAATAAAGGTCAGATCAGGTTCGCGCCCGATCATCAGTTCATGCAGGCTGTCGACCATCGTACGAAGATCGCCACGTGTCGCGCCCTGATAAACGCGGGTGCTATCGGCAAAGCGGTCACAGATAACCGTCTTTCCAGCGGCCAAAGCCGGTTGGATGGTTTTTTCCAGATGATCACGGCGGGCTGCCGTGAATAGCAAAATTTCGGTCTCGGCAGACCAACGATCCGGGTCACCCGTTAAGACAAGCTGCCGGATTTCCTCGGCACCGGGGCTACCGCCCGGTTCGCGCGTTAAGATAACATCATGCCCCTGCGCCCGCAGATGATCTGCGAACAACCGTGACTGCGTGGATTTTCCGGAACCGTCGATGCCTTCAAACGTAATGAACTTGGGCGTGGTCATGCCTCTTCGGGTGCCTCTGATGATTGCGGGCCGAATTTGGTCCACAGCACCGTTGCAGCCGTCCGCAACCGCGTCGCAAAGCCGCCTTCTGGCACATCGGCCTCTGCGATAAGCGGCACGCGTTTTTCGGGCAGACCATCAAGGTTGATCACAAGCTCTGCCAACTGGTCGCCTGCTGCGATTGGCGCTTGGATTGGACCGTTGTAGACCACTTCTGCTTCAACGTTACCTTGGTTAAGAACCGGCACCAACAGCGATAGGTTTTCGGCAACCGTTAGACCAACAGTCGGCGCTGCGCCCATCCATACATCCGCAGTAGCAATGCGGCTTCCTGCATCAACGACATCCTTTTGCGCGAACTGACGATAAGCCCAGTTCACTAGACGCTCGGCTTCTTCTGCACGCGCTTGTTCGGATGAGAGCCCCGTCAAAACAAAGATAATGCGACGATCGCCCTGCTTGGCAGAGCCAACAAGCCCATACCCTGCCTCGCTCGTGTGGCCCGTTTTCAGACCATCCGCACCAATCCCAAGAGACAGCACAGGGTTACGGTTGCGGGAATTTGAAGGCACACGGCCATCAAACGCGAATTCACGTTCTGCGAACAAAGGATAGTACGTCGGAAAATCCTTAATCAAACGGTCCGCAAGAATGCCCAAATCTTCGACCGACATTCGGTGACCGGCTGCGGGCCATCCGTTTGAGTTTGCAAAGGTCGAATTCTCCATCCCCATTTGCTGTGCGCGCTGTGTCATCATTCGGGCGAAACCAGCCTCTGACCCATCAGGGGACAGCGCCTCGGCCAGAACGGCGCTTGCGTCATTGCCAGATAGAATAATCACGCCACGCAACAGATCTTCGACGGTGACCCGATCAGTCGTGTCCAAGAACATCGACGACCCGGTATATGCGGCCGCATGCGAAGACACGGGCAATTCTTCGTCAATCGTCAGACGCCCATCTGCGATTGCCTCAAACGCCATATAGACAGTCATGAGCTTGGACATCGACGCAGGTGGCAGCGGTACGTCTTCTTCTTTTGCCAGCAAGACAGTGCCCGTTGTCTGGTCAAAGACATAGGCCGCGCGTGCCGACGTATCAAAGGTTTGGGCGAAACTTGTCGTTGCGCCAAAGCACAGCGCGATCACAGTCAGGCGTAGTTTGGAATAGATCATCTGATCAATGCTCCGAATTTTTGTGCACTACTCGGCGGGAAGAACAAACGCGTCAACAAAACCAATCGATTTCAACTGGGCAAGCGTCGCATCATCCGACACAGGTCCAGCCACTACGCGCCAAACGGTCCGACCGCCAGCATCTTGTGGCTCAACCGAGGCACGAATGCCCGCGTTGCGAATTTTCTGCGCGGCGTCATTTGCGTTACGCTCAACACTAAAGACCCCGATTTGGGCCAGTGGTGCGGTAGCGTCACCCGTTGCCGCAACAACTGCGGGCACTGCCTCTGCCGCTTTTTCAGCACCGCCGCCCTGCCCGGCCTCAACGGCTGCGATAGCAGCAGCCGCGCCAGCGATTGGATCAATAGATGGCGCATCAGGAAGATCAACCTTCACAGCAGCGTTTCCTGCAGCCTTTACAGGTTCAGCATCCAATGGTGTTTCCGCAACATTCACAGGTGCCGCGAGGCTGGCCACAACTGGGTTTTCTTCTGGTGTTTCGGCTGGCTCTTGCGGAACTTCGATTTCTTCACGGCGCAAGGCAACGACGCTCAACTCTGTTGGTGCCCCTGCCAATAGGCCCAAGGCCTCGGCCGCGTCAGAGGACACCTGCAACAGCGGGCCTGGGTTTTCGCGTTCACGACGGAAAAGCGCACCAACGATTGATTTTCCGTTCTCTGGATTACGAATGATCACGCGCTCAGGGTCGGCAACATCAGGATGCGCAACCCAAACACCACCTAGCGATGGGCGACCATCCCACAGGCCACGGTCATTGACCTCAAAGATATCCGGGCGCTCAACGTCTGTTTCTGTCTGCACCAATTGCGTGGTGCGTTTCGCCGGAGCCTCAGAAGATGCGCTATCGTCGCCTGATGGAAACGCAAATTCTCCGTTCTCATCACATGCAGTTAGTCCCACCGCTGCGACAACCGCCAATACAAACGGCTTACGGCTACCAATAATATTTTTTTTGCCCGTCATTCTTCGCCCCCATGTTGCGCCCCATAACTGCGGGGATTTCAGTTGTTTACCAACTGCTCTTATTAATGCTCGCGCCCTGTAAAACTTGGCCATCGCACAAGACCAACCCCACAAGCGACGCCTGTTTGGTTGAACGATAACGCCCCCCCGCGCCTTATGGAAGTCTCAAGGCAAAAATGTCGGCGGATTTCCCCAATGCAAAAACCTGCTTTTCGAATCATTTCGGACCCGTTAGAGACCGCGCAACGGAGGCTTGGCAGAGTGGTCGAATGCACCGGTCTTGAAAACCGACGAGGGTGAAAGTCCTCCCAGGGTTCGAATCCCTGAGCCTCCGCCATTACCCATATATCATTGCAAAACAATGACTTACGGGCAAACATTGACCATCATTGACCAATGCTATTGACCAAGTTCCACTTCTCACCAGTCAAGCGTGTTCCCATTTACTGACTGTGATGTCATGCGTTTTAAACTGTTCATAGCGTTTCGCACTCCTATTGATTGCGTTCATCTGTACATTAAAACTTTGCCGAACTACGGTCTTAGCAATAACAATTAATTCTATTACGGGTAGCAATCGTGTCTCAATCGACAAACAACCTCGCGTCCTACATCTGGTCGCTTGCTGATCTTCTACGCGGCGACTTCAAACAGAGCCAATACGGGCGCATCATCCTACCCTTTACGCTCCTACGTCGCCTCGAATGTGTGTTCAGTGAACATAAGGCGGCGGTGCTGGCTGAAGTTGAACGGCTTGAAAGCTTAGGCCTACAAGAAGAAGCAAAAGAAAAATTTCTGTTACGCGCATCGGGACTATCGTTCTACAACACCTCGCAGATGGACCTGTCCACCTTGGGTGCCACTGGCATAAAAGACAATTTGGAAAGCTACATTCAGTGCTTTTCCAAAGACGCCCGCGAGATATTCGAACATTTCAAGTTCGGTGAATTCATCGCGCAGCTCGCCGATGCAAACCTTCTCTACAAAGCCGTGCAACAGGTCAAAGGCGCAGACCTAAGACCCGAAGTCGTCTCGAACCACGACATGGGGCTGGTGTTTGAGGAACTCATCCGCCGCTTTGCCGAGGGGTCCAATGAAACCGCTGGGGAACACTTCACACCGCGCGATATCGTTGATCTTACCACCTCGCTTGTCTTTACAGATGACGATAGCAGCCTTTCGGGCGACGGCATCATCCGCACCATTTATGACCCCACAGCGGGCACGGGTGGGTTCCTGTCTGCGGGGATGGAATATGTTCTGCAAATGAACCCCGGCGCGGTCATGCGGGCCTTTGGTCAGGAATTGAACCCCGAAAGCTATGCGATCTGTAAAGCGGACATGCTGATCAAAGGGCAAGATGTCACCAACATCAAACTGGGCAACACCCTATCGCAGGACCAACTGGTCAACGACAAGTTCGACTATATGCTCTCCAACCCGCCGTTTGGTGTGGACTGGAAAAAGATCGAAAAAGACATCAAAGACGAAAATGCGATCAAGGGCTTTGACGGGCGCTTTGGCCCCGGCCTCCCGCGTGTCTCTGATGGGTCCCTTCTGTTCCTCATGCACTTGATTTCCAAACTGCGTGACACGGACACAGGCGGCGGGCGCATTGGGATTATTCTGAACGGGTCGCCCCTGTTCACAGGCGGCGCTGGGTCAGGCGAAAGCGAAATTCGCCGCCATATCCTTGAATCTGATTTGTTAGAGGCCATCATCGCCCTGCCCACAGACATGTTCTACAATACCGGCATTGCGACATATGTTTGGATACTGACGAACAAAAAGACCCCAGAGCGTAAAGGCAAGGTCCAGCTGATCAACGGTACAGATCTGTATAGCAAGATGCGCAAATCGCTGGGTTCCAAACGGAAATGGATGGACACCGACGATATCGCGACAATCACCCGCTGCTTTGGGGCCTTTGAACCTGTGCAGGCCGAAACCTTGGACAAACCCGCCGATGCCAAAAGCAACCGGGGCAGACAATCGGACACGCCCAAAGCTGAGACCCCAAAAACCTTTGCCGCTAAAATCTTTGACAGCCATGAATTCGGCTATCGTCGACTCACGATTGAGCGGCCCTTGCGCGAAAGTTATCAGTTCAGCGATGACCGTATCGCCAGCTTACGCTTTGCGCCCAAGCCCCTGAACGCCGTCACCCAATGGATTTATGAAACCTACGGCACCAACTGGGATGAGGACGGAACCGACTATGGCGTGTTGACTGCGCATGAAATTGAAATCCGCACCCATATCAAGGCAGAGTTCCCTGAACTGAAAGAGAAACAGATCAAGGATGCGCTGGACCCCAAGACATGGCGCGATCAATTGGCGATTTTGCAGGCCGCACGGGCGTTGCAGGCCAAGATCGGGACGGACCAGCACGACGATATGAACGGGTTTGATGCCACGCTGAAAGCCACGGGTGTCAAGCTGGACACCACCGCCAAGAAACAGATCACCGCCGCTGTCAGCTGGAAAAACCCCAAGGCCGTGAAGGTCATCAAGAAGGTCCACAAAGGTACCCCCGCCAATCCGCTTTACGGGCTGTTTGAGGTGGATGGGCAGACGATTGAATATAAACCTGACGGCGATCTGCGCGATAATGAGAACGTCCCGCTGGACCCATCGCAACCTGTGAATACGGTGAACGAGGCGTATTTTAAGGCCGAGGTCGCGCCCCATGTGCCGGACGCGTGGATCGATGCGGGCAAGGTGGATGCGATTGACGGCGGCATTGGCATCGTTGGCTATGAAATCCCATTCAACCGGCATTTCTATACCTACACCCCACCCCGCGATCTGGCCGAGATCGACGCAGAGCTGGACGCGGTCAGCGCCGAGATCATGGCCCTGCTGCAAGAGGTGCATGTGTGATGACAGGCGCAGGACAAGCGAAGTATCGACCTTATCCGGCCTATAAGCCGTCAGGCTTGGAGTGGTTAGGAGATATTCCTGAGGGTTGGGAAATGATCCAAAGCCGTCGTTTGTTCTCTCAAAGAAAAGAGAGAGCGCGACCTGACGATGAGCAGCTAACCGCTTCGCAAAAGTACGGAATTATCTATCAAAAAGAATTTATGAAAATCGAGAGTCAACGAGTGGTTCAAGTCATTACAGGTTCTGAAATTCTCAAGCACGTTGAAGCCGATGATTTCGTTATCAGTATGCGCAGCTTTCAGGGCGGCCTTGAATGGTGCAAATACGCAGGATGTGTTAGTTCAGCATATGTTGGGGTAATTCCACAAAAGCATGTAGTTCCTGCTTTTTTCTCTTATTTTTTCAAGTGCAAACAGTACATTCAGGCCCTTCAAAGCACTTCAAATCTTGTTCGAGATGGGCAGGCATTGAGGTTTGATAATTTTGCACAAGTGTCCTTGCCTATCGTCCCCGAACAAGAACAAACCAAAATCGCGGCTTTTTTGGATTATGAGACGGCCAAGATTGATGCGTTGATTGCCAAGCAGCAGCGGTTGATTGCGCTGCTTGAGGAAAAGCGCCAAGCGGTGATCAGCCATGCGGTGACCAAGGGCCTCGACCCGACCGCCCCCCTGCGCCCCTCCGGCATCGACTGGCTCGGCGATGTCCCTGCACATTGGGAGGTGAAACGGCTTAAGTATCTTGGCAATGCATGGAACGGGTTAACTTATTCGCCTGATGACGTAGTCGCTGAGGGCGACGGTACATTAGTTCTACGTTCCTCAAATATTCAAAACGCTAAACTCGCATTTAACGACAATGTTTATGTGAAGGGCGTAATACCCAAGAAAGCATGTGTCATAGAGGGAGACCTGCTGATATGTTCGCGAAACGGAAGTCGCGCATTAATTGGGAAAAACGCTCAAATCACCGCTGATCTGGAAGGTGCTGCATTCGGGGCGTTTATGTGCATTTTTCGAAGTGAGATGAATGCCTATTTGTCAGCCGTTCTCAATTCCTCGTTGTTTGAATTCCAATCAGGCACTTTTTTGACGTCGACGATTAACCAGCTTACAACCGGCAACTTATTAAGCTTTGAGATACCTCTCCCCCCGGAAAAAGAAAGAGGGGAAATCGTGAAATTCTTAGGCCAGCAAGTTGCGAAGTTTAATGAGCTATTAGACAAAGCCCAATCCGCCATCACCCTTCTCAAAGAACGCCGCACGGCGCTGATCTCTGCCGCTGTGACGGGAAAAATTGATCTGCGCGATTGGCAGGCTCCGGCAGCGGCAACAGACACCACTCAAGACAAAGAGGCTATGGCATGATCAAGGAAGTCACCGTCGAACAGGTGTTTCAAAACGACATGATTGCTCAAATGGTCGCCTCTGGTTGGCAGCTTGGCAGCCCTGCGGGCTATAACCGTGACTTGGCGATTTATACCGAAGACCTGATTGGCTTTGTCAAAGATACGCAAGACGCCGAATGGCAAAAGCACTGCAAGAATTACCCAAGCGACCCAGAGGCCAAACTGTTGGCCCGTGTCGCCAGCCAGCTGAACAAGGCTGACCCCAACGCCACTGGCAAACAGCTGCGCACCTTTGGCACCCTCGGCGTGTTGCGCCACGGCGTCAAAGACCGCAACGCCAAGTTCAAGCTGTGCCAGTTCAAGCCCGAACATGACCTGAACCCCGACACCCTGACCCGCTACAAACAAAACCGCCTGCGCATCGTGCCAGAGCTGGTCTACAGTCCCTACGCCACTGATGCGCATTTGGCAGCGGAAGGCACTCAGGCCAAGAAGTGGCGCATTGATCTGGTGCTGTTCGTGAACGGTCTGCCGATTGTCACGCTTGAGCTGAAATCAGAATTCAAACAATCCGTGCAAAACGCCGTCAATCAATACAAGAAAACCCGCCCGCCCGTGGACCCAACCACCAAGAAGCCAGAGCCGCTGCTGACGTTCAAGCGCGGTGCCTTAGTGCATTTCGCGGTCAGTCAGTACGAGGTCTATATGGCGACCAAGCTGGAGGGCGCGGACACCTATTTTCTGCCCTTCAACAAAGGCACCAAGGACGGCGGCGCAGGCAATGACGTGCCCGAGGACGAAAACGAATACGCCACCGCCTATCTGTGGCAAGAGGTGCTGCAACCCGACGCCCTGCTGAACATCCTTGCCCGGTTCATGCATTTGCAAATCGAAGACCGCGAGGACTTTGAAGGCCGCAAATTCAAGAAAGAAACGATGATCTTTCCCCGCTATCACCAGTGGGATGTGGTCGGGAAACTGGTCGAAGCTGGTAAGGTCGAGGGGCCGGGCAACAAGTATTTAATCCAACATAGCGCTGGCTCGGGCAAATCCAATTCCATCGCATGGACCGCGCATCAGCTTTCATCCCTTTATGATGGCCCAAAGAAAGTGTTCGATAGCGTCATCATCGTCACCGACCGCACGGTGCTGGATGATCAGTTGCAAGAAACCATCTATCAGTTCGAACATGTGGACGGCGTGGTTGGCCGCATCAACCGTGAAGAAGGTGATGGGTCGAAGTCGGAAAAGCTGGCCCATGCGTTGGAAGAGTCACAGCCCATTATCATCGTGACAATCCAGACATTCCCCCACGTGTTGAAGGCGATTGAAAACAGCACCAGCCTAAAAGAACGCAACTACGCCATTATCGCAGATGAGGCCCATTCATCGCAGACGGGTTCCACCGCGCGGAAACTGAAAGAGGTGTTGATGCTGGATGAGCGCGACGGTGATGAGGAGCTGAGTTCAGAGGATATTCTCGATGCAACTGTCGCCGCCCGCCGTACTGCAACAAACCTCAGCTACTTTGCGTTTACCGCCACCCCAAAGACCAAGACGCTTGAACTGTTCGGGCGCGTTCCGAACCCCGATGAGCAACCGTCAAAGACAAACCGCCCCGAGGCATATCACGTCTATTCCATGCGTCAGGCGATTGAGGAAGGTTTCATCCTTGACGTCTTGCGCAACTACACGAGCTACAAGGTGGCCTATAATCTGGCCCTGAAGGCCCAAGAGGCGGATGCTGAGGTTGATAGTAAGAAAGCCAAGGTCAAGCTGAACCAATGGGTCCGTCTGCATGATTACAACATCTCGCAGAAAGTGCGTGTGATCGTCGAACACTTTAAGGACAACATCAGTGGCCTGTTAGGTGGCCAAGCCAAAGCGATGGTCGTCACCAGTTCCCGCAAGGAAGCCGTTAGATACAAGATGGGGTTCGACAAATACATTGCCGAAATGGGCTATGATAAAGTGCATGCGATGGTGGCCTTTTCGGGGGAAGTCGAGTTCTCGGAAAGTGACCCAAATGTTGAAGGCTTGATTGGCGAAAAGTTCACCGAAACGGGTATGAACCCCCGCCTTAAGGGCCGTGACATGCGCAAGGCCTTCGATAGCGACGACTATCAGGTGATGATCGTGGCCAACAAGTTCCAGACTGGTTTTGATCAACCAAAGCTGTGCGCAATGTATGTCGATAAGAAGCTGGCAGGCGTGGAGTGCGTCCAAACACTATCGCGACTGAACCGCACTTACCCCGGTAAAGATGTAAGCGGGACCTATGTCCTCGACTTCTTCAATGAGCCTGACGATGTGCTTGCTGCTTTCCAAGAGTATTATCAGACTGCGGAATTGGTTGATGTATCCAACCCCAATCTTGTTTTCGATTTATCTGAAAAACTACGTGCCTTTGGCATTTTCACATGGTCCGAGGTGGAAAGGTTCTGTGAAGCATTCCTCAAGCAAACAATGAGTAATGCAGCGGTTGCGAATATCTGCAAGCCAGCAATTGATCGCTGGGCATCGCGTTACACGTCAGCAACCCAAGCTTACAGAACCGCATTAGAGATGCTTGAGCGGGCCAAGAAGAGTGGTGATGCTGTTCTTATCGCGAATACGGATAACACCTTCAAAGACTGTAAGAAGGAAAAGGACGCCCTTGAGCTTTTCAAAAAAGACCTTGGGACGTTCGTGCGTTTCTATGAATTCATATCTCAGATTGTGGATTACGACGACAAAGACCTTGAAAAACTCAGCCTTTATGCCCGCCAACTTGGACCGCTTCTACGCGAGGCGAACATTGAAGAAGATGAGTTGGACTTAGGTGACGTCGCGCTCAGCCACTATCGCCTCTCGAAGATCAAACAACAGAACCTCAAGCTGGCGCAGGATGCAGCCGAGGGGCTTGAACCCGGCAGCGGATTGGGCAGCGGCAAGGCTAAGGACAAGCAAGAAGAATTTCTTTCACAAATCATTGAACGCTTGAATGAGATATTCGCGGGCGACGGACTGACCGACGACGACATGCTCAGCTATGCTAGAACCATCAAAGACAAGGTAGCGGAGAACCAAAGGGTCGTAACCCAAATTGCGAACAATACCCGCGAACAAGCCCTTTTAGGTGACTTTCCAAAAGCTGTAGAGGAGGCAATTCTGAACAGTAGCGAAGCCCAACAAAAGCAGATGGTCAAGCTTCTTTCGATGTCTGAGAAGCTAAGTCAGTTTCAGAACGCAATTCTGGATATGTTTCAGAATGACCCTCGCGACTAGCGCAAGTGAGACTAAAAACTGATACACCGAAGCGCTTACGCCTAAGCGAAATATACGCACGGCTCGCACGATTTGGAGTTGACGCTAGGAACTATGCCTCACGCCCCTCCCATGCACCCAACACCACCTCAGCATGCACCGGGTCGGCCTTGATACGGAGAACCGCTTGCCGGGATAGTCCTACTGCCTTGGCAATGACGGACGTCCCTGCCCCTTGGGTCAACATATCGGTCACCTGATCAAGTGCCTTGCGGTCATATGAGGGTTTCCTGCCAAGGTATGCCTGTGGTGCTTGGTCTTTCTTAGCCGCTATGCCCGCCTTCTGGGCCTCTTTCGTAGCCTCTGCCTGTGCCTGTGCGGTTGCCGCCATGAAAGCAATGAGAGCGTCCCTGACAGCTTCCTGCATCGGGTCTGTGGTCGCGCCATCGAAGGTCATGTTATTGATCACTGTGCGGATGATGACACCACGCCGCATGAACTCTCGGATAGTGTCTGTCACGTCTTGATAGTTGCGGCCCAAACGGTCCACCCAGCGGACAACGAGAGTGTCACCCTCGCGCAGCTTGTCAAACAGCCTCTTACCTTCATCACGATCTCTCAAGGCGGTCGTAACGCCGCTCACACCGTGGTCAGCAATCACCTCATCTATAACAAAGCCTGCTGCCTCAGCTTGGGTGCGTTGGTGGTCTAGCGTTTGCTCTGAAGTTGATACGCGGGCATAAAGGATGGTCTGTGTCATGGTCATTCTCTAGTGTTCGTAAAGGTTATGTCCGTTAATATGCATGTCCGTTAATACAAGTCAACCCTTACGGACACCTTATCAGACACCTTTACCGGCGACCGTTGAGGTATACCCCAACGGACACACCGTGCTTTCTGCCTGTTGGACCGTTGAAAAGAACGAGGTATTCACGCTGGTGGATGGAAAAGGCATGTGATGGTGCGTGTGAGCTTGTCTACCCCACCCCGCCGGGGGTAATCGCGCCAGCTACTAAATATGACTGCTACACAGATTTTTGCGACCAAATATTTGAGGTTTTCGAGGTGAGGATACGACCTCACATAACCGTTTACGGTCAAAGTGAAGACACCCGATGTTTCCACCGGATGCCCGCTGCTTAAAGACAGGAGGCGGCGCTCTAATTCCGCCTTACCCGTCAACCATTCTTAATTTGTTTGTCAGCGCGGCACCTGCAAGCCCGTGTTGCTGCTTGTCTTGGGCTTGTTCAGGTCAATGCGCAGTTTACCTTTGCCACGCGTTGAAGCCTTGCGAGCGTTATCCTTAGCAAGGACTAAGCGGGCCGGGTCTGTTTTCATTGGAGGTGGTGCTGACGCTGGCTTGTCAGGCACTTCAGGCTTGAACATGTTACTCATGACCGCGACACCTTCACCAAACCTTGAGACACCGCATCGGTCCACTTCACAACACCGCGACCGGGGATGTTGATAGAGACCACACCACCATCAAACACAGGCTCAAGGCCAGCATCGATCAGAGCTTGTGGAAAGTCTGCTAAACGCCATGCAGTCATTGCTGCGTCTTTGTCCAACCTCGGTCTTCGTCCAGAAGCATCCGCCAGAACACATGTTCAGGGGATGGGAAGCGGGCCCGCTATGGGTGCACTTCGGTGTTTGTTAGGTATAATCGACAAGCCACAAGTTGTGCCTGTCACGGTTCGTTATGTCGCCGCCACTGTACTTGACCACATGACCCTCGGGGATTGGTCGCTCATGACAAAGCATCCACGCAACGTCTGCATGGCGCAAAAGGTGTGTCTGACCACGGAACCGAAAGGACAACATAGCCTCAACATCAGCCGTGTGTCGCTGGGACACTGGGTCACCGCTCTGCTTCCAGAACACAATAGAACCGTGCAGGGTCATGTATCGGGATGCGAAGGTGAACAACTCGGGCATGCTGAGGGATGTATCGGGGCCTGTTGGGGTGCTTGGCACCTTAGACAAGAAGTCAGTGATCTTGGGGCGGTGGTCTGTTGGGGTTGGGTGCAGTGTGTCTGCAAAGTCATCATTGGCCGATCTGGTCATTGGTCAGCTTCCTTTGGGAAGGTGGTGTTAAAGTGAAGCGGCGACGTTGGTCTGGTGGGGCTGCGCCGATGGTCATGGGTTTCCAGCCACGGGCTTTGCGCTGGGCATCAATCTCGCGATACTTCGCCATCCATTCGAGTTCTTGCTGATAGACAAGGTCTCCATCATGACGCTGTCGTGCAAGCTCTGTCGCGGCCTCCTCAGCCTCTCGCGTATCAATGATAGCCTGAACCACTGCATCAGCTTCACGCACCCGCAACACGCCTTCCAGCGTCTTTTTGGTGATGCTCAAAATGCCTCGGTCATAGTCGCGACCACGCTCACGCAACCTGTCAGCACGCTTCTGGCATTTACGACAACAAACTGTGCTGTTGATCTGTTTAGGTATGAATGAGGTTGCACATATCAGGCATGTTCTCGGTTCATGCATTAGGGAACCTCTTGGGAGATGTTGGTTGGGATGAAGATGGAGGAGGGACTGTTAAGGTGAACCTGAGCGGGCATGTGAGCATGAAGACCAGAGGCGCACTAACGCGCTTGGAAAGACCACTAAAGTTAGATCAATCTTATCATCATCTCTAAATTCAATCTCAGGGCGAAGCCCTAATTACGGTTCTCATGAACCATAGTGTGAAGTTTTCGCATTCAACTTATGTGATCGTTCACTTCACCATCGCAGTTCATCTCTAACATGAGTTTCTTGTTAGAAATGATGAGGAGGATTACACTGAGGTGTAACCGATCTCAGTCACCTAGGGGAACCCTACTGGTGAACCTTAAAGGGTATGTGGGGGTGTAGGTAATAAAGAAGGACTACCTTCTCCTACACCCTCATATACCCTCTATATATAACCTTCATTTACACCTATCCCATTGTGTGGGTTAATTGGCTGGGAGTGGTTGGGTTATATACCTAAGTCATTGTAATCTATGAATCCTTTACCGATGCCCCCGAAGGGGCACCAGAAGGGTTATACGAAGCGCTTTTTACGGCCCCTCTTGGAGCCAAAGATGTTCTTAGCAAAGTCCTTCAGCTCTTGTTTGAGTAGCTTGTCCTGATGCTACTCGACGTGCTTGTCATTGTCCGAAGACATTTGCTCGACCCAGTACGCAACAGCAATTGCCAGTGCGTCTAAGCGGTCGTCATGCTGAAGCGCGCGCCGGTCGCGGGTAACCCTCGTCATCTGATAGAAGAGGCTGTAGCGTGGGTCCTGAGCGCTCTCATAGTCCTTGTTGATTAGGTCCATGTCTACGGTCAGACGGTGCTGCATGAGTACAGGTTCTAGGGTGTCGATGATGCTAAGTTCTTTCTGCTTACTGTGTCGCACCTCTTCAATCGTACATGGATAGCCAATCTTAGAAAGGTGAGGTTGTAGAAGCTTGGCGAACATACCACCACCGGAGTTCTCTACGACCCACGGCTTGAACTCTCCGTGCCTCAGTTCTTGTTTCACCTTGATCAGCTCTTCACCGATCTCGGCAGCCACCTTCCCCCTTGCCCGGTGATGCCTCCCTTGCCCATGGTCTGTGCCAACCCCAACCATTCCACCACTGGAACATTCCCGACAGTGGAACTAAATTCAATCTTTACAAATACTTAGACATGAATTACCCCATGCAATCATCACATCAACGAAAGGAAAAGCTATGCAAATCTCTATCGCAATCGAACGTCCCTTTGCCTTTGTGCGTATCGGTCACCTTGAGGTTCATCTTGAACGGCATTGTGAACGCGCATGTGAGGGTTGGTTAGTGATGACCCGCCCTGTTGCAGGTGAAGTTGTATGCAATGTTGGGCGCTGGGCGCTGCATCTGGTCAATCATCAGCGGGTGCAGACTGGATACGCCGCCTAGTCCAGCCTCACAGCCTCAACACACGCGATCAATTGCCGATCACTGGCCCTTCTCGCATATACACCAAAGGTCACGTCTTGCTTGTCCGATTGATGCCCAATCACATCCCCGATGGTGTCCTTATCAATACCCGCATGCCTTGCCTTGGTCGTAAACCAACGCCTTGCACTGTGAAAGTTGACCAGTGATCGACGCACACCGGGCAGGTCATCTTTGACCCCCAAGCCTTCCCTATAGCGCTTGAAGCGTTTCCCGTAAGCATCTGATGGATTTTTGACTGATGATAGTTCATGGAACAGCATATCTTGGCCCGCTTTGCCCACCATACGGTCACTGATCATGGATGCGAGGGTGCTGTGAACGGGAACCACCCTTGCCGCTGACCCGTTTTTACCTTGTTGGAGGTCGAACCAAAGGTGACCATCTTTCTCAATAACCTCCTCCACCCATAGGGTGCTGATCTCAGCTTGCCGCATTCCAGACAACAAACCTATGCGCAAAATGTCCTGCATAGGGGCCTTATAGGCTTCCCTGAGAGGGAATGGGGAGTTTAGCAGGGTTGACACCTCGGCGTCTGTGAACGGGCGCTCTACAGCCTTTTTACCGCCTCTCTCGACACGCTTGCCCTTCTTCTCTACCAACTGATCATTCCACGGCCAACCAGTCTTAACGCCTTCCCCCACGGGCAATTGAACATGCCCCCTACGTGCTAGATAAATCCAATATTGCCGCAACGCTGTGATGTGCTTGCCCTGCGTGACCGGGTGCATCTGGTCCAACTCATCAGAAACATATCGACCCGCCTCGCGCCTGTCGATCTGGTCCAAGGTCCGGCCCTTTTCACTACACCATCGGGCCAACTTCATAACGTGTCCACGTCTCTCATTGGTTGTCTTTGGTGCTAGTTCGGCTTTGCTGAGATAGTCCTCAAGGTGGTGTTCAATCTCGACCTTGCCCGCCATTGCCCGTTCGAATGCCTTGCGCTGGGCTGGGCGCATTGCATCCGCCTCAGCCTCCGCCGCCTCAACGATTAAATGCAGTTCATCACCATCCTCAGCATCAGCCATAGCATTGCGTATCAGATCACCCCTGAGAGCCGCTGGGAGGGCCTGCGAGCGCGATACTGACGCGTTGGTAGCGCTAGCGCTTAGGCCGGGTAACTCAAAAGCTCCTCTACGGCCCGCTATGACGTCCCTGAATTGGACCCGTGTTGCTGCCTCTAAATCATCCCTGAGGTGTTTCGCTTCGGTGATGTTCGAAGTCTGTAAATTGATCATGATGAATGCAGGTCCACCGATCATCTGACGGACGGGTTTAGGGACACCCTGACGAAACCAAAACGTGTTCCCCTTGAGCACCAACAAACGCTCTGAACGGTTCGATTTGACGGTCATAACCCTCTCCATTGACCAACCCCATTGACCAATTTGATACTCACAAGATCATGATAATCAATAGAAAAAGGGAATTGTGTGCACTTGGCGTAGCTTCCCTGAGCCTCCGCCACCCACTCATTTTTTGCAATTGCACGAAATCAGGTAGGACAATTCAACAAGCAACTCACTTGGCACAATTAGCCTTCAAGGCTAGTTGTATATGGGCTGGCAAGATTGCTGCGCTGTTGCTTACGGTTTGGATCAGTCAGAACCGCTTCAGGTGCCTTAACCGATTTAGTCCTGTTCATCTCGCCTGCAAAATCCAAATAATCCGACGCTTGGCGACCTTTCGTTCTGCACAGCTAGGGAATTGCAACACACAGATTTTTCCGTGAGCGCGCGCGCGCTTCTTCGTTTTCCAACTGCACGCGATTTTTGCTTGCAATTTTTGCGTGTATTTTGCATTCGGGCAATATCTTGATCATAATTTTGACCTATGATTGACGATAACTGCTGATACGGTTCATCAGCCAGACGCATCAGCGTCTTTCACAGCGTACAAAGTAACTAGTTTCAGGGAGGTATGGGGATGAAAGGTACAGTATTTGTCGAGCTCATCAAAATGGCGGAGAGCGCCTTTGGTGAAGACGTTGTCGACGACGTACTTGATAAGGCGGACCTAGAAAGCGGTGGCGCTTTCACTACTGTTGGCAACTATCCCTGTTCGGAGCTCGTCAAAATCGTCGAAGCTTTTAGTGAACACTCCGGGCTAAGCGCTGAAGTACTGCAGCGCAAGTTTGGCGCGTGGATGCTTGATCATTTCGGCGAAAACTACCCGGATTTCTTCAAGGGCAAAACGGATTCCTTTGCGATGCTAGAGGCTGTTGACGGTGAAATTCACGTTGAGGTGCGCAAGCTCTATCCGGACGCTGAACTGCCAAAATTCGTGACCGAGCGTAAATCAGACAAGCATCTAGAAATGACGTATTCATCTCCGCGCCCGCTTGCTGCGTTCTGCCATGGCCTCATCGAAGCATGTGTTGAAAGATTTGACGAGACTGCTGAAATCGACCGCGGCCCAACGCGACCGTCCGATAACAGCACAACGTTCCAGATCAAAGTTACTTAATTACCAGGTTAAAAGTATGGCCAGTGAATCAGATGACCGCGTTTCGCGAAAGCGTTACGAGAGAGAGCAACGTGCGCGCGCAGAAGCCGAAAAACTTCTGGAAGAAAAAAGCCGAGAACTCTTTCTCGCTAATAAACAACTGAGCGAATACTCAACGACACTGGAAGACGCTGTTCTAGACCGGACCGCGAAATTGCGCGATGCGTTAGAGAAGGCAGAGGCAGCGTCCACTATGCGGTCACGGTTCGTGGCAACGATGAGCCATGAAATACGGACACCGCTAGGTGGCCTGCTAGGCATGATTGACCTACTGGCAACAGATGAAACGGATGCGTCCAAGCTCGAACTTCTGAAATACGCAAAGACATCGGGTGAAGCGCTAAATCGGATCGTGAATGATGTGCTCGATTTTTCAAAAATGGATGCGGGCCTCTTTGTGTTTGAGGAAGAAAGCGTCGACATTCGTGCGCTCGTCGAAAGCGTGATTGTATTGGCACGCACCAATCCCAAAGGTGCGGATCGATCAATTCTTGCTAAGATCGAAACGGCGGTACCTAAGCTGTTTTTCGGTGACGCAACACGTATCCGCCAGATCATTTCCAACTTTGTCAGCAACGCGCTAAGATATTCGCGCGACGGACCGATCATCGTGCGCGTCAAGGCGACGCCTGATCCAAAAGGTGTTCTACTGCGCGTCGAAGTCGAAGATTTTGGTATAGGCATTGAACCAGATCAGCTCGACAATCTGTTTAAGGATTTCTCACAAATTTCGACCTCACTGACAGCCGCGGCACAGGGAACTGGCCTTGGACTTGCCATCAGCAAGCGCATCGTCGAAGGCTGCGGCGGTGAGATCGGAGTTGATAGCACCCCCAACGCAGGTTCAACATTCTGGTTCGAACTTCCAGCCGAGGTATTGGCGACCGATCAGGCAACTGAAGAAGACGCGACCCCAATTCCATTTGATGAAAACAAGGCATCGCTTGACGGGCTAAGCGTTCTTCTTGCCGAAGATAATGTCATCAATCAAAAGCTATTACTTACCTACCTCAAGCGTATGAACGTGCAGGCGGACCTCGCGGAAAACGGTCGCATCGCAATGGAAAAGTTCGCGCCCGGAAAATACGATCTGATCCTCATGGACGTCGCAATGCCGGAGGTCGACGGCCTAGACGCTACCCGCCAGATCAGGGCCAAATGGGACGACAGCGATGTGCCTCCTATTTTAATCCTGACCGCACACGTCATGGATGCGATCCAAGACGAGGCAGCATCAGTCGGCGTCAAGACTGTGCTAAGTAAACCGATCCCATACGAAGAGCTGAAAACAGCTATGGAAGTTGCGGTTGGCACAGCTGACCTAACGAATACGGCCACCTCCTCTTCCGAAACTGCCAATAGCGCAAAGGACGATAAACCGACCGTATTCAAGCTCATGTCCGACGACACAGTCCAACAACTGCTCGGAACGTTTTCGTCCGAAGATCTGGTCGACTTGGTCAAGCGTTATGCCATCGACTCTCGATCAATCGTTGAGAAGATGCAGTCACTGCACGAAACAAACTCCCACACCGCGCTGAGTGCGCAGGCCCATTCCTTAAAAGGTTCATCGCTCTTGTTGGGGTTCGTCCGCACTGCAGAGCTCACTCGTGAGATCGAACTGAACGCCCATACCATTGACAATGCAACGATGGCGGGAATCGTAGAAGAGATTTCTAATTTCTTAGATGAGGTAGAGGCCAAAGCTTAGTTAGCATTCTAGTAGCCGACAAAAATCCGCCACTGGGAACGCGTAATGCGTTGTTGCCTGCAGCCACCTTCTACAGCCGCACCTTCGCCTGCTCCCAAACCGTGGGCAGAGCCGAAACTCCCAGTTTGATATCATCCTGGCTCTCCGCCTTTGCGGCGTTTTCGATAGTGATCAAAGCTTCCCTATACTGGGTGAGGCCAAAGACCGCTGCGCTGCCGGCGACCTTGTGGCAGCGTCCTGCGATTTCAGTCAGGTCATGGGCTTGGACGTCCCGCAGCCAAAGGTGCAGCTCTTCTACCTCACCAAGAAACTGCCTTTTAAGGCCGTCGTATGCCTCCTCCCCAAGGATTTCGCGCATCTCGTTCTGGTTCTGATTTTCATCGTCTAACACCTCAGCTTCCGCGGCGTTCTTTTCCGCCGCTATATGGCGTAACAAGTCCTGCAACGCAGGTCGTGAGAGCGGTTTGATCAAGATGTCATTCATGCCGTCTTGAATAAAGGCTTCTTGTTCAGCAGCCATTGCATTGGCTGTCAGCGCGACGATTGGCGTGTCTGCGCATTTCCCGCCTCCGTTTCGGATCGCCCGCGTCGCGGATCTTCCGTCCATCACGGGCATACTAATATCCATGAGTATCAGATCAAATGGCGTATTGGCTGTCATTTCGACGGCTGCGGCTCCGTCGAATGCTTCCATCGTGGTGTGACCATCAGCATGCAGCATGCCGCGCACAACCGCGCGGTTTATCTCATTGTCTTCCACAATCAAAATCCGCAGTCCGATACTGGGTACGCCCTGCATGGCCTTTGGTATTTTAGAGGTAACGACCGGTTCTGTGGGTGTTAACGGCAGTCGCACGCTAAAGGTACTACCTCTGCCCACAGCGCTTTCAACGGAAATATCACCCCCCATTGCTGTTGCAAACCGTCGCGCAATACTTAGGCCTAACCCTGTCCCCCCGACTTTGCGATCATATGCCGTCGTTCCGGTCACAAAGTCATCGAAAATGCGGCTTTTGAGATCGTCAGCAATCCCCTGCCCCGTGTCGGTCACTGAGAATTGAACTTCTACATCGTCGTCGCGTTCGGCCACGACCTCTGCCGTAATAGAAACGCGACCATTATGCGTGAACTTAACCGCGTTACCGACAAGATTCATAAGAATATGCTGCAAGCGATCTGGATCAGACAGCACCCAATTCTGGGGTTTCCCGATCCAAGACCAATCAATCTGAGTATGATTGGCTGCGGCCATGCCACTTTGGTTGTCGGCAATTGCCTGAATAAGCGCATCCAAGTCTAAGGGAACTTTGCGCAGCTCAAGCTGCCCCACATCATAGCGTGAAATATCAAGTACGTCGGTAACATGGCGCAGCAACAGCTGACCCGAGGTTTCCATGTTTTGAATATAGCGCAACTGTTGTGCGTTGAGGTTCGTATCTTGGATCAGTGAAAGATTACCCAACAAACCATTGAGCGGCGTACGAATTTCGTGACTCATGGTTGCAAGAAAATCAGTCTTTAACCTATCGGCAGCAAGCGCCTGATCGCGCGCACTAATCAGTTCTTTTTCGGCCTTAACACTGGCTGAAATGTCACGCAAGAATGCGATGAAGATTTCACCGGCGTCTGTATTTGCAGCTTGAACGGCAAGCTCAATTGGGAAAATTTCACCATTCGCCCGCTTGCCCTCTAATTCAACCCGCCCTTTCCCTACGACGTGCCTTTCGCCACCACGTCGCAAGCGTCGCATCCCTTTTGAATGCGCATCCATCAAGTGATCCGGCACGATGAGCGGGCCAAGCGCCTTGCCCAACACGTCTTCAGACTTGTAGCCAAAAATGTTTTCTGCCGCGGCGTTGAAGGCCAAAATATTACCAAGCGTGTCACCGACGATCACACCGTCTAGTGAAGTTTCAATGACAGTCGTCATGCGTTCAGCGCTTTGTTCAATTTCGCGCTGTCGGGTCATGTTTTGAAGGTTCAATCGGCGCAGATAGTAAATCGCCAGTGCCAACACGAGAATAAGGATGATCACGAGAATGGCGAGTTGCAGAAGTGTTTCTGCGAAGACCTGACGACGTCGGTCGGCCTCTGTCGCGAAATAGTCCAAGGCGACATTTGCGATCTTACGGACCGTCGGGCGCATTCGCTCTGCGCGCTCGACCAATGCGGGCAGACCTGCGCGTAATGTTTCATCATCACTGTCGATCAACGGAACCGTTTCATCAAGAAACTGTCGAACCGCATTTAGCGCAGTCGCATAGCCGGGCTGCTGCTGCAAAGCAGAATAAACGGATGCCGATTGCAGCGTATCAATTCGGCTGTAAAACACGTCAAACCGACGTCGCATCTGGCTTAGCCGCTCTTCGGGGTCGCTGGCCACTACTGTCAGTTGTTTGGTAAATTCAAGAAACTCGACTTCCGTTTGTGAAATCGTCCATTGAACATTGTCAGAGCTTGCCGACTCGAGCTCGCGTAGGTCGCGGGCAACCGTAGCCGTTAGAAAAATAATTGCAGCCAAAACGGCAAAACCCGCCAGCACGATATATGCGCGGCGGATCCAATTTTGATCAGTTAAGCCTGTTTTCAACGACTAGCCCCTATGATGTCGGCACCACCCTATTCGACAAACTCAATTCGGTCGAGTTGCCAGATGCTCCGCGAATATGTCACTTCGCTACGGTAGTCCGTATTGTCATCGTAAGGATAAACAACCCAAAGCGGGCCCTTGTCCCGGACAGACATGAATTCTTGATTAAGCTTGTAGGCGATCATCGGTCCGTCAACGACTGCATCTTCTACAGGGATTTCGATCGTGTAGTCGTTGATAGCAGTTGCAAGAATCGTTCCGCTCGTCACACCAAGGCGTTCCAAAAGTACGTGCAATTGCACCCCTTCAAATTCCTGAACACCGTCGGTCCAAATCGTCGAGGTTTCGATGACGGTCGAATCCATCGCCATCAGCATGTCCATATCAAACTGTGCGGTGTCGTTGACGTTCGTGACAGCGAGTTCACCACTAGCTGTTAATACAACATCGTTTTCAGGCACGCCTAGTTCCTCTGCCTGTGCTCCAGTGGCCATTGACACAGCGACGAGGCAAGCAGGAATAATCGAACGTAACATGTAGGACATAAATTGTCTCCAGAATTCATAACTCGCGCGTTTATCGCATAGTTTCGCAACATGCTCATTAAAGCATACGGATAGTGACCTACCCTTTCGGATAGTGCTGTAAATCCATCAAAGTTATGCTTAAAGAGTGATGGTGACTAGGGTGGCCCTCGGCGGGGCTCCTTACGAATAGCTAAAAAGGCAGGTGACCTTGCCTATTTTTTAAGTTCATAATAATTGCTAAAGGTTAGCTATCTGCCGAAAGGACATCTTTTGAGAGTATTAATTGCCGATGATCACGACCTGCTGCGTGACACCCTCGTGCTGTTTTTGGAAAACGGCAACGGAATGGAAGTCGCGGCTGTCGGCACGCTTGACGAAGCGCATGCTCGTATCGAACAAGATCCGAAATACGATCTAGTCTTACTTGATTACAACATGCCGGGCATGAATGGCCTTGATGGTTTGAACCAAACACTGACGCTTGATGGTGGCCAGCGCGTGGCCCTAATTTCAGGTGAAGCCACACGCGAGATTGCCGAAAGGGCGCTCGAAGCGGGGGCCGCAGGTTTTGTACCTAAAACGCTACCTGCGAAATCTATGATCAACGCTGTGCGTTTCATGGCAATGGGCGAACAATATGCGCCACTTGATTTCATGACAGCAGCCGAATCCGCGCCTGAAAATCCGCTGGCGGCTAAATTGACCCCACGTGAACTTGATGTTCTGAAAGGTCTGACAGAAGGGAAGTCCAATAAAGAGATCGCGCGCGACCTCGACATCACAGAGCCAACCGTGAAACTGCATATGAAGACGCTGTTCCGCAAGCTCGATGCAACGAATCGTACCCAAGCAGCAATGATTGCACGTGAGGCAGGTCTCTTCTGAACTATCCTTAAGGATGTTGTTTGATCACTTTTGCACCAAAGAACGCGACCTTTGCGCACAGGCATCCATCCAAACTCTTTGCTAATGTGATTTTGAAGAAGAGATCAACGATAGCGCGGCACCGCCCCCCACTCACGGTAACGGCCTGCCCCGACATTTGGCCTAGGCGCGTTCATCAGTTGAAGGCAAGCATTGCGAAACCAACGGCTGCCCCCGTTTTATCGCGTTTCCACTTCTTTGCGGGGCGCTGCGTTCTGAATGGCAGCCAACGGCCATTCAGAACCCGCCTCGCCCTCCTCGGAACACACAATTAATCCCAGTGATAGCCGCTGAGCCGTGAACTCAGGCGACTACTTACCGAGAGTCCAAGTTTCCAACAGTGGCTTGCTGTTTTTCACATGCCGCGCAATCAGTGTGCGCCGTTCTGGCCCTTCGATCAGCGGCAAAGCAGGTTCACACTCGTAATCCATATCCTCAAGCTCAGGAAAGAGCGTTAGGATTTCATCACGTGCTTCTTGTGAAACAGAGCGTAGCGCTTCTGGACCAGTGTATAGGCTCTCAGATGGTGCACCATTTGCGATGACCACTTCGTGCTGATCAAACAGCATGTGGAAATAGGTGATCTGCTCAATCGTTTCATCAACATAAATACCGGGAATCTCAGTCAGCTTGATGGCCGCGACCAACACATCCTTAGCGCCGAACATACGTTCCGTGATTTTTGATGACACCTGCATGCGGTGCTGACGCGAAACCAACAAATCCTGTGTTGGTAATCCATTCCCTAGCGCACCCTTGGTGATCCGGATTGGACGCAGTTTGGGTTTGGCGGCGAATTCTTCGGCAGTCACACTGCGACCACCGATCCATTTTATTTCAAGGGATTGACCAGCAGTGTTAAGAACGACATCGCCGACTGAAAGCCCGCTAATCTCACGGGCACCGGCCACGGTTTCGATCAACGTATTTGCAGCGAAACAAGCAACACCGGTTTGCTCAAGCAACTCTGACGCGGTGATCCCATCCAGCCCTGCAAGGCCTGAAATCGTACCTTCGATCACAGTGTTATCGCTGAAGTCTACATCTGGCCCTGTCGCGCTTTGGTTCAGCACGCCGTCATCGGCCAAATCGGCTTCAAGCTCTTTTTGGTTCGTATAGTACGGTGTCAGATCAATGTAATCGTTGTTGGTGCTATCGCCATCATCAGCATTGGTCGCACCAGCACCGAAATCAGTGATCGTGAGGTTTTCGCCGTTTGTGTAAACAAACGTGTCATCCCCTGTCCCACCGGTTGCTGTGTTCGTTCCCGCACCACCGTCAATGGTATCGTTGCCAGCGCCACCATCTAGCGTGTCGTCACCAGCCCCCCCAACAAGCGCATCGGTTCCTGCACCACCATCAAGGCTGTCGTTCCCATCACCGCCATCAAGCGAGTCGTTGCCTGTTCCGCCAATCAGCGTATCAACACCCACGCCGCCAAAAAGGTCATCATCACCAGCGCCACCGTCCAGAACGTCGTTTGAACCGCTCGAAACGGGGTCAAAGCTTAGCTCAGTTATTTCAACCCGCTGACCGTTCGTTTCACCGTTGCTGTAGTTAATGGTGATTTGCGAAACTGGACCGGCAATCTCGACCAACAGCGAGCCGTTCGCGTTATCAGGATTGAGGTTCGTATTATTGTTTATCGACCTCGCGGTATCTACTTCGCCATCACCGTTACTGTCGGACAACGTCATTGTCCCGCTACCAGTAAGCGTGACCGATACCGGCTGACCATTTACATCGATCGCTGTGATCTTAATAACATCGTTCCAAGTCGCATCATCAATATCGTTGATGCGGAACGATACGTTTTCGACCTCGTCTGGAACGTCCGGATTTTCCGGCGAAAAATTGATGGTCGTTGTTGAAGTTGGGGTTACGCCGGAACTGGCAGTCCCGCCACCCAGCGAGATTGTGTTCTGAGTGACTTCATCATCCAGACCGGCAATGTACTGGGCTTCATTCGAGTTGAAGGTAAAAGTCGCCGAGCCGTTCGCTGTATTGTCTTGGAAAGCGTAAGTAACATCTACGTTCCCTGCATTTACAGTGAAGCCGCCGGCAACGTTATCGCCATCGTCAATCGTCGTTCCGTTCCCTGACGGGTCGGGGATGTCGTCGTAGTCAATTGCCGTTGTTTCGCCCGGTGTCCCGCCGTCACCGATCAGCGTGTCGTTTCCGTCACCGCCGTTCAGCGTGTCATTGCCATCTCCGCCGGTTAGTGTGTCATTGCCCGAACCACCGGTGATCGTATCATCACCGCCGCCGCCATCCGCGACCAAATCCGATGTTGTCCCGGATGCATCGATGACTTCGCCTGCATTGGTCAAGGATAGATTATCGACCATTTCAAGAGATCGGGTATCGGTAATATCAATACCGTTCTCAAAGGTTGTCGTCACCTCGAGTGAATCCACACTGCCGATCAGATCTGTATCGGGCCAGTTGGACTGCCCAATAAGATTAAAATTCCGATCAACATCGGCAGGAACGGCCGCAGCCCCCAAGTTCTGGCTGCCTATGACAACGCCATTCTTAATGATGGTGTATTGGCCGGAATCGTCGATTGTGACGTTCCAAGTCGCTGTTTCACCTGCAACGATCGCGTTATTTACCGAAAGGCGATAGGCGGTTCCGCCGTCGTATACTTCTAACGCGATGGTATTACTGTTGCCGACCTGCCCGAACCAGATTTCGTCGTCAGCGCCCCCGCCGCCTGTGCCGAAGTCAAAGATACGCTGGTAGTTACCACCCGCAGGGTTATCAAAAGTAGCAACTGCGGTTGCCTCGAATACAATAGCCATTAACTTAGTACAATTCCGTGCGCGTGTCTTATTGGTCCATGGCCGCTACCAAACACGCACCGTGAAGGCTAGGAAAAGCCTATATAATATGATCTTTTTGCGCAGAATTTCGCCAAAATACACGCCCAGTCAGACACCCGAAAAACGCACCACAGCCATTACGTGAGCCGCTGCCCAAAAATTAGGCAAAAACAGCACCGCGCGCTAAGCAACATAGCCAGGGCAGATCTAGCTGCGCCAATATAACCCATCTTAATACGTGCTTCCTTTATTGCTCCTTTACGCCCAACGCATTAGAACCAGCCCAAACGTGCGTCATTCTTCGGAATCGGCGCCGTCGCAGAGTAGCCAACACGAGGAGAGCCAAAATGGCAGATGCAGCCATCCACGGCGATGAACATCACGACGACCGGGGGTTCTTTACCCGGTGGTTTATGTCGACAAACCATAAAGATATCGGGATTCTGTACCTGTTCACCGCTGGTGCGCTAGGTTTCGTTTCTGTGCTGTTCACCGTCTATATGCGTCTGGAATTGATGCATCCGGGCGTTCAGTACATGTGTCTAGAAGGCGCGCGCTTCATCGCGGATAGCGCAGCTGAATGTACACCAAACGGCCACCTTTGGAACGTGATGATCACTTATCACGGCGTTCTGATGATGTTCTTCGTGGTTATTCCAGCCCTATTTGGTGGTTTTGGTAACTACCTTATGCCGCTGCAAATCGGTGCTCCTGACATGGCGTTCCCACGCCTGAACAACCTGTCTTACTGGATGTTCGTTGCGGGTGCGTCACTGGGTGTGGCTTCGATGCTGACACCGGGTGGTAACGGCCAACTGGGTTCGGGCGTTGGTTGGGTTCTGTACCCTCCGCTGTCGACCTCTGAGGGCGGCATGTCGATGGACCTTGCGATCTTTGCGGTTCACCTTTCTGGTGCCTCTTCGATCCTTGGTGCGATCAACATGATCACCACATTCCTAAACATGCGCGCGCCAGGTATGACAATGCACAAAGTGCCGCTGTTTGCTTGGTCGATCTTTGTTACATCTTGGTTGATCCTTCTTGCCCTGCCTGTTCTGGCCGGCGCGATCACAATGCTGCTGACTGACCGCAACTTTGGCACCACGTTCTTCCAACCAGAAGGCGGCGGCGACCCAATCTTGTACCAGCACATCCTGTGGTTCTTTGGTCACCCCGAAGTGTACATCATCATTATCCCGGGCTTCGGTATCGTCAGCCACATCATCGCGACGTTCTCTCGCAAACCAATCTTTGGCTACCTGCCGATGGTTTACGCGATGGTAGCAATTGGTGTTCTGGGCTTTGTCGTTTGGGCGCACCACATGTACACCGTTGGTATGTCCCTGACACAGCAGTCCTACTTTATGCTGGCAACCATGGTCATCGCGGTTCCAACTGGGGTTAAGATCTTCTCTTGGATCGCGACAATGTGGGGCGGCTCGGTTGAAATGAGAACGCCAATGCTTTGGGCGTTCGGGTTCTTGTTCCTGTTCACCGTTGGTGGCGTTACAGGCATCGTTCTGTCACAAGCAGGCGTCGACCGCGTTTACCACGACACATACTATGTGGTTGCACACTTCCACTATGTTATGTCCCTTGGTGCGGTGTTCTCGATCTTTGCAGGCATCTACTTTTATCTGCCAAAATTCTCGGGCCGTATGGCACCTGAATGGGCTGGTAAGCTGCACTTCTGGATGATGTTCATCGGTGCAAACCTGACCTTCTTCCCACAGCACTTCTTGGGTCGCCAGGGTATGCCACGTCGTTACATCGACTACCCAGATGCATTTGCAACTTGGAACCTCGTTTCCAGCTGGGGCGCGTTCTTGTCATTCGCTTCATTTGTCTTCTTCTTGGGCGTCATTGCCTACACCCTGCTGAAAGGGAAAAAGGTCGAAGAGAACAACCCATGGAACGAATTCGCAGATACTCTTGAGTGGACACTGCCGTGCCCTCCTCCAGAGCACACATTCGAGACACTTCCAAAGCAGGAAGACTGGGACAAACAACCCGCTCACTAACTGCTCAACAAAAAAGAAAAAGGCCTCGCAATTTGCGGGGCCTTTTTTTGTTTATCAAGAATACCAATTCAGAGTCCGACACAGTCAAAACTTGCCGATAGAATCTTCCTCCCTTAGCTTGCCAATATGACCTTTCGCATTGCTACCCTAGACGAAATGCACCTGTTTCAAGCCGCCCAGCTTTGGAACAATGGCTGGCACGAGGCACACGCGAAAATAGTGCCAAGCAAACTGGTCGCACTCAGAACAATTGAGAGTTTCAAACGACGACTGAAAGACGATACCGTGTATCCACGCGTTTGCATTCAGGACGATGAGGTTCTTGGTCTCTGCATAACGCGGGAAAACGAGCTATATCAAATATACGTCTCGCCCAAAGCTCGTGGACGCGGTGTCGCGCCGGCTCTAATGATGGATGCAGAAAGTAGCCTTCTTGAAACTGGATATCTGTCTGCATGGCTTGCCTGTGCAATGGGCAACGACCAAGCGGCAAGATTCTATAAAAAATCTGGATGGCACAATACTGGCGAGCGAACAGTAGAATTGGAAACGTCGCAAGGAGCCTTCTCGCTCAAAGTCTGGAAATTTGTGAAGAGCTTGCGCCATCTTTAAGGCGCTGGTGGTGATGCTATTGGTAGAGGCGATCGAAACGACTTATTGGCACAGGTCATACCTTGCTTTGCTTACATGCAAATTCCACAAACTACTGCGCGACAAACGCGCACGTTTCACTCTGGATCGCCGAGGCATAAACTTAAAACATGCCTTATGAATGGAATCCACGACCGACAGATCATCATACCAATTGGCGGCTAAGCCTTTGGCCCTATCGGTCGTTACTGCGCAAAGACTTTGTGATTTTTATGGGCGGTACGGCAGCGCTGACATTGATCCCACTAATGGCCATCCTTGGCACTGGCGCGATGTGGTACGTGTTGCCGTTCTTTATCTTGATGTTTTCGGGGCTTTGGTGGGCCATCAACGTCAGCTATCGACGCGGTGAGGTTCTTGAGGAACTGACTGTAGATGACACCACCGTCGAACTCATTCGCCATAACCCAGGCGGCCAAACACAAACTTGGCAAGCAAACCGTTATTGGGTGAGCGTTCATCTGCATCCCAAGGACGGCCCAGTCGAGAACTACATCACACTACGCGGCGGTGACCGCGAGGTTGAGATAGGCGCGTTCTTAGATGTCGCTGAACGCGCCGAACTTTATCATGATTTGAAAAGGGCGTTCCGTTAGAAACGCCCTGCAGTTATCCCAAGCGGGATTTGACAAGTGGACCGGCTTTGCCGAAATCCATTTGTCCGGTATATTTGGCCTTAAGTACGGCCATCACCTTGCCCATGTCACGGATGCTTGCTGCGCCCGCTTCAGAAATCGCAGCGTCGACTGCGCTTTCGGCTTCTTCGTCGGTTAACTGACGCGGCAGGAAGTCTTCGATCACTTTGATCTCTGACAGCTCCTTCTCAGCCAGTTCAAGCCGCCCGCCTTCTTCATAAGCGCGTGCGCTTTCTTGGCGTTGCTTTACCATCCGTCCCAGAATGCCAAGCACATCTGCGTCGCTCACGCCGCCTTCTTCATCGGCGGTGCCGCGCAGGGCAATATCTTTATCTTTGATGGCTGCATTAATCAGCCGCAATGTCGAAAGGCGGTCCGCCTCTTTCGACTTCATCGCATCCTTGAGGGCCTGATTGACCCGGTCGCGCATGTTCATGAGTTTTCCCGATCACGAAGCTTAAAACGAAACGCCACCTTACTGTGGCCGGTTGCGCATGACAAGCCGGGCTTGCGTCGCGTCACCGCCTTGTTTCAAAGGGCGAGATACGGCCTTGACCCGGCCTGCTTGCCCTCGTAAACCCGGCCCAATTTGACTGATCGGAGACTTGGGATGACGCAGAAACCAACAGCCTGCTTGGCACTTGCCGATGGTACGATCTTTTATGGTGTCGGATTTGGGGCCACTGGCGAAACTGTCGCCGAACTTTGCTTTAATACCGCGATGACTGGTTATCAGGAAATCATGACTGACCCATCATATGCTGGGCAGGTTGTGACATTTACTTTCCCGCATATCGGCAACACCGGCGTCACACCCGAAGATGACGAAACGGCTGATCCCGTTGCGGAAGGCATGGTCGTTAAATGGGACCCGACAGAGCCATCCAACTGGCGGATGACCCAGAACCTAACATCTTGGCTGGAAAGCAGAAATCGGATCGGCATGGGCGGTATCGACACGCGTCGTCTGACACGTGCGATCCGGCAGCAGGGCGCACCACATGTTGCGCTAGCCCATGACCCCGAAGGCAATTTTGATATTGCCGCTTTGGTTCAGAAGGCTCGCGATTTTGCAGGCCTTGAAGGTCTGGATCTTGCGAAAGAAGTCACATGTGCGCAGTCATACAGCTGGAACGAAACACGTTGGGCATGGCCTGACGGCTTTGGCACGCAAACAGAGCCACGCCACAAGGTCGTTGCAATCGACTTTGGTGCAAAGCGCAACATTCTACGCTGCCTCGCAAGCGCAGGCTGCGATGTGACCGTATTGCCCGCCACTGCAACAGCTGAAGACGTGCTGGCCCTGAACCCCGATGGTGTCTTTTTGTCCAACGGACCGGGCGACCCTGCTGCGACAGGTGAATATGCCGTTCCAATGATTAAAGGCGTGCTTGGCGCGGATATCCCTGTATTTGGGATTTGCTTGGGTCACCAAATGCTTGCCTTGGCGCTGGGTGCGAAGACAATCAAAATGAACCACGGTCACCACGGTGCGAACCACCCGGTAAAAGACAAAGAAACCGGCAAAGTCGAAATCACGTCCATGAACCACGGGTTTACCGTTGATGCGCAGACATTGCCTGCTGGCGTGATTGAAACGCATGTTTCGCTGTTTGATGGCAGTAACTGCGGGATCAAAGTCGCTGACCGTCCGGTGTTCAGTGTGCAATATCACCCAGAGGCCAGCCCAGGCCCTCAGGACAGCTACTATCTATTTGAACGTTTTGCTGCGGCAATGGATGCCTGATTACTTCGGGTATCCTTAACCGCACATTAACTAATATGGGCGCATCGTCTGACTGACAAACTGTTGGGTTAATCATGTCAGGCGTCCAAATAGAAACTAAGAATGTCGGCGTCCTACCTACTGTGGGCGCCGTTCGCAGTTTATTAGCCCAAGAATTGGTCTTCATTGGCGCTATCCCCCACGATATCGCACTGCAAGCCGAAGAAATCGCGAACAACAGGGGATTGCGGCTTGCGGATGTTATGACTAGCCGCTTTGGTATTTCCCAATTTTCTGTCGCAACTGCGTTCGCCACAGCATATAAAACCCGGCTAATTGACCCGCTGTCGGAACCTGCTGATACCACGCTTATTCACGCCATCGGGCCCGCAAACTGTTTGCAAATGGGATTGATACCTTGGCGAAAGATCGGAGGGCAGACCGTTATCCTGACCGTGCGTCCGGACGAATTTCATCTCCACGCTGACGATCTATGTGCGCAGTTCGGCCCTGTCCGCATGGCGATCACAACTAACGATCAGCTTAGCGGTGCCATTGCCCAGCAATGCATGAACACCTTGGTAATGCAGGCGGAAACGAAAACGCCTCAAGCCGAAAGTTGCCGAGATTGGAATCCGGCACGTGCCCTTGCCGTCTGGGCATTATTAGCAACCGTAACGCTTTCAGGTATAGTTTTTGCCCCGCTTGCCTTGTGGGCTGCGCTTGTGGGCTGGGCTGTCGTCACGCTTGCCCTGACAACCGCATTGAAAGCGGTCGCCGCCGTGATCGGGATGCGCAAACCCGAAGACACGACACCCAATGTCGTCCCGGCGCGTTTACCGACGATCACTATGCTGGTGCCATTATACAATGAAACCGCGATTGCCGAACACCTGTTGGCTCGGCTCGATGCGCTCGATTATCCACCCGAATTGCTTGATCTATGCCTCGTGTTAGAGGCGGATGACCGCACTACCCGGGCCACATTAGGACGCACTACCCTACCCCGTGGTGTTCGGCCTATCGTGGTGCCCAAGGGCACAATTAAGACCAAGCCACGGGCACTAAACTACGCGCTAGATTTCGCCCGCGGCAGCATTATCGGCGTCTGGGACGCCGAAGACGCGCCTGCCCCTGATCAGCTGCACTGCGTGGCTAACGCCTTTGCAAACAGCCCACCTGATGTCGTCTGCCTGCAAGGGAAGCTAGATTACTATAACGCAAAGGCCAACTGGCTAACGCGTTGTTTTACTGTCGAATACGCAAGCTGGTTTCGCGTCGTTCTGCCCGGATTACAGCGGCTTGGCCTTGCTGTACCGCTTGGTGGCACAACCCTGTTTTTCAAACGCGACGCATTGCAGGAACTGGGGGGCTGGGATGCCCACAATGTCACAGAAGACGCTGACTTGGGTATTCGGCTGGCGCGTCACGGGTATCGCACCGCATTGATAGATACCGTCACCGAAGAAGAAGCAAACGGTCGCGCGTGGCCATGGGTCAAACAGCGATCCCGTTGGCTAAAGGGATACGCGATTACTTATTGTGTGCATATGCGAAATCCCGCCCGACTTTGGCGCGACCTAGGAGCATGGCAGTTTTTCGGCGTGCAATTGTTGTTCTTAGGAACGCTTTCGCAATTTGTCTTAGCACCTTTGCTTTGGACGTTTTGGTTGCCGATGCTAGGGCTAAGTCATCCGCTTTCCGCAATCATGCCAGCGTGGTCGTTTTGGACGCTCGCCGGGCTTTTCATTACGTCAGAAATGGTCGGTTGGATTGTCGCCTACGTCGCACTGCAAAAGGCCAACAAACCTTGGCTATTCAAATGGGCGCTGACTTTGACGTTCTACTTTCCGCTGGGTGCATTGGCCGCGTATAAGGGTATTTATGAACTGGTCGTAAAGCCATTCTATTGGGACAAAACCGCCCACGGCATTTTACTGCCGCAAAGCTGGCAAACAACGACTACTCAGCCGCCTCAACCGCCGCAGCATCAAGTTTCAAACGGGTGACAAAGGCCTCTGAAATATGGTCGCGCAGCGCCTTATAGGCCGCGTCACCATCGCCTGCCTCAATGGCTTCAACGATCTCTTCGTGTTCATCCAAGGTTTCTACCGTACGCCCTTCAGCAGCGAGCGAAGTCGTCGCAAGAAGCGCCATAGAACGATGCACCAGATCCAGCTGCCGGACCAAAAACCTGTTGTGTGAAGCCAGATGGATTTGTTTATGAAAACGGCGGTTTGCGCGGCTAAGCGCCATGGGATCGCCAACCAGCTTCTTATCTTCCTCAAGCATGTCCCGCAGTACTTTGGTTTCTTCGGGTGCCGCATGACGCGCTGCAAGGCGGGCCGCGAGCCCTTCCAGCTCACCACGGACCACATAAAGTTCGGACAGTTGCGTATGATCTAGCGATGCCACGATCAACGAACGACCATCACGCGTTAGCAAGGATTGCGTCTCAAGTCGTTGCAATGCCTCGCGAATCGGGGTGCGCGACACGCCAAATCGTTCAGCCAACTCGCTTTCCACCAACCGATCACCGGGCTTGTAGGTGTGGCTATCGATTGCCTCTAGGATAAGGGCGTAAGCGTCTTTTTGTGTTCCGCGCGGATCGTGCATGGCGTTAGGCCTTTCTTGATCCGCCGACCCTACCCTTGCCAGCCCCCTGCAATCAACCCAAACTGATTGTACAGCGCGAAACAGTCGCATAGGTTCCGCGCATGGTTGCTGAACACTTTGAACATGTCGACACTTGGGTCTTTGACCTCGACAATACGCTGTATCACCCATCGGCTGATTTATTTGGCCTGATGGATCCGAAATTTGCTGCCTATGTCATGCGCGTCACGGGCTTTGACAAAGACCGCGCTGCTGAGCAAGCGAATGCCTATTGGGAAACGCATGGTTCGACGCTGGCTGGCCTGATGAAAGAACATAACGTCGATCCGCATCATTTTCTGGCCGAGGTTCACGATATCGACATTTCGCACCTGACCAAAGCCCCGGAATTAGCCGAGGCTATCGGGGTCTTGCCCGGCCGCAAGATCGTTTACACGAACGGATCGAACTATCACGCAACGCGGGTACTAAAGGCGCGCGGTTTGTCACATGCGTTTGACGCCGTTTATGCGATTGAACATGCCGAACTTACGCCCAAACCCCATGCCCAAAGCTTTGCCACCGTCTTTGCACGCGCAAAAGTGACGCCTACGTCTGCCGCGATGTTCGAAGACGAGGCACGCAATCTTGCGGTTCCCCACGCGCTTGGGATGCGGACGGTGCACGTCCATGAAACGCCACTGGATGCGCCGCATGTCCACCATAGCACCGATAACCTGACAGATTTCTTGTCGCAGGTGACGCGGTAACCCTTTCCGCGCCACGATCAACGCCCTATGTCAGACCTATGGAACGCAAATCGACCGATATTCTGATCGCGGGCGGCGGTGTCGCTGGCCTCACGGCTGCAGCTGCATTTGGCACTGCAGGCTTTGACGTTACAATCGTTGATCCGACCCCTCCGGTGACAAGCAGCGAAGCGACTGGCGCGGATTTGCGCACCACGGCATTTTTGCAGCCAGCACAACAATTCCTAGAGGCAGCGGGTCTATGGCAGCGCCTTGCCCCATTCGCGGCGCCACTTCAGATCATGCGCATTGTTGATGCAGCTGCTGATCCACATGTGATCCGCGATTTTGACGCTGCAGACATCTCTGACCAACCATTTGGGTGGAACCTACCCAACTGGCTGTTACGCCGCGAAATGGTCGCGCGGTTAAATGACTTACCAAATGTCGATTTTCGTTCGGGCACAGGTTTCAAAAACATGTTGGCCCGCGACCGATCCGCGATTGTGACCCTATCTGATGGCACGCAGCTAGATGCAAAACTGGTAATTGGTGCTGACGGGCGCGGTTCAGCCGTACGCAATGCCGCTGAGATTGGCGTAAAAACAAAACGTTATGGGCAAAAGGCGATTACTTTTGCCTTGACCCATGATGCGCCGCATAACAATGTATCGACCGAGATACATCGTGACGGTGGCCCCTTCACGCTGGTTCCCCTACCCGACCACGATGGCAAGCCTTGCTCTGCTGTCGTCTGGATGGATCACGGCCCCGAGGCAGTTCACCTAAGCAAGCTCGACCAAGCTGCATTCGAAGCCGCAGCGAATGATCGTTCCGCCGGTGTTTACGGCCCGCTAACGCTTGTATCCAAGCGCAGCGTATGGCCGATCATTAGTCAGATCGCGGATAAGATTACCGGACCGCGCGTGGCGCTTGTCGCCGAAGCGGCTCATGTGATGCCCCCGATTGGTGCGCAGGGTTTGAATATGTCACTGCGCGATCTGGCCAGCCTTTTGGAATTGGCGCAGGCTAATCCAACGGAGTTGGGTGATCGTCAGATGCTTGATGCCTACGCCCGCGCGCGCCATCCAGATATTAAGCTACGTATCGCAGGTATTGATGCGCTGAACCGGGCATCCATTTCAGGCGGTGCACTGGCACAGGACCTACGCGCCAAAGGCATTCAGATGCTTTATGGGCTAACGCCAGTACGCCGCAAGCTGATGGAATTGGGACTAGGTGCCGGACGCTAAAGCGGCCCGGGTCTACGTTCTTCGGATAGCAAAACATTTGCTTCGACATTACCCACGCCCGGCAAAGTCATAACCCGCCGTCGCAATACGCGCTCAAAATCTGCCAAATCACGCGCTACAACCCGCAAACGATAATCATAAAGCCCCAAGACGTGTTCGACCGATTGAACTTCGGGGATCGCCGACACGGCGCGTTCAAAATCCTCTAGGCTGATCCGGCCTTTGGTGGCGAGCTTTACCCCCAAGAATACAGTCACACCAAAGCCGACCTTCTCGGCGTCCAATACCAAACGCCGCCCTGAAATCACGCCTGCATCTTGCAAACGCCGCAACCGACGCCAAGTTGCAGGCTGGCTCAACCCCAGCTTTTGTCCCAGCTGGGTCGTTGACTGATCCGCATTTAGCGCGACTGCCCGCAGCAATTCTCGGTCGATGTCATCCAAAGTCATAGCGGCAGGCTTTCGTCGTATTTCACACGGGCAACAGTCATCAGCGCCTCGATGTCTGCAATATGCGGAAGGGTCAGAATTTCTTCGCGGTAGATACGTTGATAATCAGGCAAATCACGCGCGATCAGCGACAGGCGCACATCTACTCGGCCCAAGAAGGTCTGAATTTCAATGACCGCCCGCACCTGACGGGCCGCGGACAGAAACTCATCAAAAGCACGCGGAACAGTTTTATCCAGCGTTACACGCAAACTGACCTCGACGGTGAAACCAAGCGCACGCCAATCAATCACAGCTTGGCTTGGCATCAAAACCCCGTCCGCGCGCAATCGGTCCAAACGGCGCGTTACGCGGGCTGCGGTCATGCCCGTCGCAGAGGCAAGCTCCGGCACGGGTTGTGCTGGGTCCGCCTGAAGCAGGCGTAGAATTCGGCGATCAACGTCATCAAGCATAATAATTTATATATTTTACATTTTTACGAATAACAATCACATCAAAACTGAAAATTACATAAAATCAACACTCACTTATCAGCGAAAACACCGCTATAAACCGCAGCAGAGATAACCCAATAAGGAATGCGAACATGCGCGTTTATTACGATCGCGATTGCGATGTTAACCTGATCAAAGACAAAAAAGTTGCTATTCTTGGCTATGGTTCACAAGGTCACGCGCATGCGCTGAACCTGCGTGATTCTGGCGCGAAGAACCTTGTTGTTGCGCTGCGTGAAGGTTCTCCTTCACAAGCCAAAGCCGAAGGCGAAGGCCTGAAAGTTATGGGCATCGCAGAAGCTGCTGCTTGGTGTGATGTGATCATGTTCACAATGCCCGACGAACTGCAGGCAGAAACATACAAAAAATACGTCCACGACAACATCAAGCCAGGTGCAGCAATCGCATTCGCACACGGCCTGAACGTGCACTTTGGCTTGATCGAGCCAAAAGAAGGCGTTGACGTGATCATGATGGCGCCCAAAGGCCCAGGTCACACTGTTCGCGGCGAATACACCAAAGGCGGCGGCGTGCCTTGCCTGATCGCTGTCGACACTGACGCGTCTGGCAAAGCCCACGAAATCGGCCTGTCATACTGTTCTGCAATCGGTGGCGGTCGTTCCGGCATCATCGAAACCAACTTCCGTCAGGAATGTGAAACTGACCTGTTCGGCGAACAAGCCGTTCTGTGTGGCGGTATCGTTGAACTGATCCGTTGTGGCTTTGAAACACTGGTCGAAGCTGGTTACGAGCCTGAAATGGCCTACTTTGAGTGCTTGCACGAAACCAAGCTGATCGTTGACCTGATCTATGAAGGCGGCATCGCGAACATGGATTACTCCATCTCGAACACTGCTGAATACGGTCAGTACGTTTCTGGCCCACGCATCCTGCCATATGAGCAGACAAAGAAAGCGATGAAAGAGACGCTTGCTGACATTCAGTCCGGCAAATTCGTGCGTGACTTCATGCTGGAAAACGCTGTTGGTCAGCCAACAATCAAAGCGTCCCGTCGTGCAAACGACGAGCACCAGATCGAACAGGTTGGTGCAAAGCTGCGCGCAATGATGCCTTGGATCTCCGAAGGCAAAATGGTCGACAAAGCAAAGAACTAAGCCTGCTTAGTTCACGTGATCGGGGCTGGCGGAAACGCTAGCCCTTTTTCGTTAGCGCCCGACAAAGCGAAGCAGAAACTTAGACAGCTTATCAACGCGCGACGTGTAGGGCGGAAAGATCATAGGCAATGCAATAAATCTGTTTTTCAGCACGGGCCGTAGGTGGCTAAACGCATCGAACCCAGCCTTGCCATGCGCAGCGCCCATCCCAGAATTCCCGACCCCACCAAAAGGAAGGTTCGGATGAATGACCGGTAGAATCGTAAGATTCACACCAACGCTACCCGATGCTGTACCATTGGTCACACGATCCGCCGTTTCGGCATCTCCAAAAACATAAAGCGCGAGCGGGTGCGGCGCGTCATTGATCTGCCCGATTACATCCGACAGATCGCTATATTTGATGAGCGGAAGCACCGGTCCGAAAATCTCTTCTCGTGAGATTTCCATATCAGGCTGAGTGTCTAGCAAGATCGTGGGCGAAATCTTTCGACTGGCTTCGTCGGAGTTCCCGATGGCACGCGTTGCACCTTTGCCTTCGGCGTCGGCGATCAGGCCAGTCAGCCGCGCCCAATGACGCGGGTTTATTACCTTGGCAAGCGCAGGGGATTGCGTCGGATCAGTGCCGTACATCTTTGTAATCCGCGCACGCAAAGCATCGGCAAGCGCGTCATGGACGCTTTCGTGAACGTAAACGTGGTCTGGCGCGACACAGGTTTGGCCCGCATTGATAAAACGTCCCCATGCGATCCACTTGGCAGCCTTGTGAACGTTGGCTTCTGGCCCGACGACGACAGGGGATTTCCCACCCAGCTCAAGTGTAACACTGGCCAGTGTCTTGGCCGCTGCTGCCATCACGATTTTGCCGACCGCCGGACTGCCGGTAAAGAAGATATGGTCGAACGGCTGTTCCAACAGCGCATTCGCAACGTCAGGACCGCCCTGAACCACCGCAACCAAATCAGGTTCAAAAGCATCTGCAATCACATCGGCAATCACAGCCGAGGTCGCAGGCGTCATTTCCGACGGTTTGATAACGGCGGAACAACCAGCGGCCAGCGCCGAAACAAGCGGCCCAAGTGCCAACATGAACGGAAAATTCCAAGGCGCGATAATCAAGGAAGTACCTTTGGGCGTCGGCTGTATCCGACCCGATGTTCCGAACATCGTAAGGCCTGGCATCACGCGCTTGGGGCGCATCCAGCGCCGAAGATGGCGCAGTGCATCCCCGATCTCTTGGTAGATCGGTACGATTTCGGTCAGGCGAACCTCAACCGGATGTTTCCCGAAGTCAGCACCAATCGCCTCAATGATCGCATCTTCACGCGCAATGATCGCCTGTTTCAAACGCAACAGCGCATCGCGGCGCGCGTTGAAATCAAAGCTAACGCGGCGGTCCGGCACAAGTGCAGCCTGCGCGTCAAAAATCTCTGCGGGGTCTGTGGGTTGTTCTGTCATGTTGATAGCTTCGCGATAGATCGCCCCTATTCAAGATAAACGCAGCGTCAGCCAGTTTCCGGGAACGCCACCTGAAATGCAGAAGCGCCTGCCTGACTAAACAATAGCGCACGGCTTTTATCGTCGCGTTTCACCCAACCGGATTGTTCCATTTTGGTTAACATCGCCCGGCCAAGCGACCCGGCAAGATGCGTACGACGTTCGCTCCAGTCCAAACAACTGCGGCACAATGGCGCGCGCTGTTGCGTTAACGATTCAAGGTCTACGCCAAATTGTACGATAAATTCTTGGCCACCAGCCGTCAAAACCGGCGCATCGGGATCGTCACGCATTAAGCCACGAAAAATCAAACTAGAAAACATTTGAACCCCCATTTGGCCTGCTAGGTGATTATAGCACACACGTGCCTGTCGCAGCGCGGCATCCTTTGGTCCCGTCCGCGTACGCAGCTCTCCACCGGCCAGTCCCATCAACCCTTCGAGGACAACAGCAACATCTCCATGAGCGAGCGCGAAATATTTGTGCCTGCCTTGCTTGCGCGATTGCACCAGCCCACCGTCGAATAGTTTCGCCAAATGCCCGCTGGCTGTTTGCGGGGTTACCCCTGCTTCAACGGCGAGTTCCGTCGCAGTCAGCGCCTTGCCAGTCATCAGCGCCGTCAGCATGTTCGCGCGGGCAGGATCACCTATCAATGCAGCAACACGGGATATGTCGGGACCTTCCTTCATACTTCGATCTTAGCCGAAGCATCCGCGCAAATCTACCTGCTATGCTAACCCGTACAACAAAGGAGCCCAAATGCTGACCTGCATCATTCGATACCAAATCGACCCAACCAAGAAATCGCAATTCGAAACATATGCCCAAAACTGGGGCCAAGCCATCCCACGCAACGGCGCTGATCTTATTGGTTATTACGCCCCGCACGAAGGATCGACCACATTGGCCTATGGCATCTACAACGTCCCATCGCTTGCCGCCTATGAAACATATCGCGAGCGCCTAAGTGCGGATCCGCTAGGACGCGAAAACTACGAATTCGCACAAAAGGAAAAGTTCATCCTTCGCGAAGATCGCACCTTTCTAAGGCTCGCATCTACACCGCATGGGGTCGTGCAATGATTGCCGTTATATTTGAGGCAACCCCCGCCACAGGCCAACACGATACATATCTTGATCATGCAGCGCAGCTTAGGCCGCTCCTAGCACAGGTTCCCGGCTCCATCTCCGTTGAGCGCTTTCAAAGCCTAACTGACCCGAACAAACTCCTGTCCCTGTCTTTCTTCACCGACGAAGACGCCGTTAAGCAGTGGCGCAACACGATAGAACACCGCGGATCGCAAGCAGTGGGGCGTGACGGTGTGTTTAACGATTATCGCATTCGTATTGCAGAAGTTTCTCGTGACTACGGGTTGCATGATCGTGCGCAGGCGCCCACTGATAGCAGAGAAATTCACGAATAGCGGACGCGGGCAATGACCACCCAACCTAGCCTTTCCAACTGGCTCTCTATCTTGACACTTGGGGTGATCTGGGGCGGGACGTTTATGGTCGTTGCCATCGCGCTCGAGGGATACGGCCCGCTAACCGTTGCCTGTGCGCGGACCAGCTTGGGCGCTGTGGCACTGCTGGTGCTGATGCGCGTGATGCGTCGGCCCCTGCCCGTCTTTACACGCACTATGGTGAAATACCTGCTGGTTATCGGGCTGTTGAATACTGCGGTGCCTTTTGCGCTGCTTAGCTGGGGGCAGCAATATGTGCCCTCGGCCTTTGCCGGAATTTCGATGGCGGTCCTGCCGTTGTTCGTTCTGCCGTTGGCCCATGTGTTCACGGATGAGAAAATGAACCTGCGCAACGGGCTGGGTGTGACGCTGGGATTCATCGGCGCGCTCGTCCTAATTGGCCCCGGCGTTTTACGGATCGGCACCGGGATCGAACCTTTGGGACAAATCGCCTGCATCCTTGCGGCTCTATCTTACGCGATATCCGCTATTATGACGCGACGCTGCCCACCCATAGATCCGATCACGATGGCGGCGTTGCTACTGGTCGTCGGGGCCAGCGCATTAATCCCGGCCATGCTACTAATCGAAGGCGTGCCACAAGCCACCGACCAAAGAACAGTAATCGCAATCATTTTACTAGGGTTTGTGCCCACAGCACTTGCTGCACTTATCCGCGTATTGGTTATCCGATCAGCAGGATCGATCTTCATGACGCTCGTGAACTATCAGGTTCCCGTCTGGTCAATGATCTTCGGAGCCATTGTTTTGAACGAAGACCTGCCAATACGGTTCTTCACGGCCCTCGCGCTTATTTTGTGCGGGCTACTGATAAGCCAATGGAATAGCCTGCGAAAACTTGCCTTCAAGTAAACAATCCTTCGCTGATAGGCCAAACTATCGACACATTTGAACGCAAACTTGCTCCCTATCATTTAACGGAGTTTTTCATGCGTGCATTCCTACTTGGCCTTCTGGCCGTGCTTTTCATGTCGTCGGCCGCGACCACAGCCGAAGCACGACGCGGCGGCGGCTCAACCAGCGAAGAGTTGTTATTCGTTTCCCCGACCGACCTTGGCAGTGCGGACAGCCCCATCGCGCTATGTCATCTTGTTTCGACGACTTCGGTTATCTTCGTCAACTTCTGGCGCACAGTTGAAAGTTACGCACTCGCTGAAAACGGGTGCGCGACTGACAGCTACTTTGAATTTGATGCAACACAGCTGAAGGCGGCGCAGACTGCGGGACTTGTTCCCGCCGATATTCCCGTCACACCTAAGTTGTCCATCGGTCAAATCGCAGGTGGGTTCTGGGGTTTCGGAATTCTTGCTGCGCTGCTCATCTTCGCGGTAGCCAAAATGGCAAAGGCTCGCACGCGGCGCAAAGAACGGCGCGGGCTGATGGGCGAAGGATCACCCGCATCGCACGCGATCCTTGATGCAATGTGCCACGCAGCGAAAGCTGACGGGCAGATCGACCCATCCGAGATCGCGACAATCAAAAGTGTTGCCGAAGAAATGACCGGACAGGCGTTTTCACCAGAAATCGTCAAACGCATGGCGGATCTTGCCGAAGCAACCCCAGCCGAAGCCGACTTTAAACGGCTTGTCAAAGGGCGCAGCAAGGATGAACAGCTGGATATGATGCGCGGCGTTCTTATGGTCGTTGCAGCTGATGGCCAGTTTGCAGGCAAAGAACAGGTATTTGTCGGCGGACTCGCCAAGGCGATGAGGATGAACGGAGATGTCGTTAAAACGCTGTTGTCCGAGGTCGTCAGTCAACAGGCGCCTGCTTAGAACACTGTGGGGCGGCTTAAACGGCCGCCTCCACCTCTGCGACGATGCCATCGACGACCTGCGCCAAAAGCGCGTCGTCTTCGCATTCGGCCATAACGCGGATAAGAGGCTCTGTCCCTGACTTGCGGATCAACAACCGCCCTTTGCCGACCAACGCCGCCTCGGAATCTTTGATCGCCTTTTGCACTGATGCGGCACCCAACGGGTCTTGGCCAACCGCGTAGCGCACGTTCTTAAGCATCTGTGGGACTGTCTCAAATGACTTGGTCAGCGCGCTCGCTTTTTGTCCGGTCTCAATCATCGCAGCCAAGAATTGCAGCCCAGCCAGCAGGCCATCACCAGTCGTCGCGAAATCTGTCATCACGATGTGACCCGATTGCTCACCGCCAAGGTTCCAACCATTCGCGCGCATTGCCTCAACCACATAACGGTCGCCGACGGCTGTGCGTTCGAGGCGCAGGCCACGCGCGTCAAGGTAACGCTCTAGGCCAAGGTTAGACATAACAGTCGCGACCAAGGTGCCGCCACTCAGGCGCCCCTGATCCGCCCAACGCGCCGCCATCAGCGCCATCAGTTGATCGCCATCCGCGACCTGCCCCGTCTCATCGATGATCATCACGCGGTCAGCGTCACCATCAAGGCAAATGCCAACGTCTGCACCGGTCTCAAGTATTTTTGCAGCAGCCGTTCCCGTACTGGTCGAACCACAGTTTTCGTTAATGTTCAGGCCGTTGGGGCTGACACCGACTGGAATAACTTCGGCACCAAGCTCCCAAAGGACTTCAGGCGCAACGCGGTGTGCTGCACCATTGGCGCAATCAATTACAACCTTCAGCCCATCGAGACGCATACCCTGCGGGAACGTTGATTTTATACGCTCAGCATAACGGAACCGCCCATCGTCCACACGCTTTGCGCGACCAATGTTCTGCGCCTGCGCAGGTTCGATTTCGCTCTCGATCAGGGCTTCGATTTCGGTTTCCGCGTCATCCGACAGCTTGAATCCATCTGGGCCAAAGAACTTGATACCGTTGTCGTGGTGTGGGTTGTGGCTGGCCGAGATCATGATCCCGACGTCCGCACGCATTGATGTCGTCAACAGACCGACAGCGGGTGTCGGAACAGGGCCAAGCAGCAAAACGTTCATGCCTGTACTTGTCAGACCAGCTGTCAAAGCATTCTCAAACATATAGCCAGATAGCCGTGTGTCTTTACCAATCACCACACGGTGGCCATTCGAACCGTCATTACGGAAATAGCGGCCTGCAGCGGCGCCAATCTTAAGTGCCATATCAGCGGTCATCGGATACGTATTCGCCCTACCGCGCACACCATCAGTACCAAAAAACTTTCGTGCCATGTCTATTCTGCCTTGTTAATCGCTAATTCCAAGTCGATCGCCTGTTTGGTTTCAAATGTATCGTGAACCCGCAGAAGTTGCACCCCCTGCCGGACACCATGCAACGCCACGGCAACGGATCCGGCCACCCGATCAGTTGCTGACGCACCCCCGCCAAGCGTTCCGATAAACTTTTTACGTGAAGCGCCCAGCAAGATTGGACAGCCCAATGAATGAAACAGGGAAAGTCCACGTAGCAAGATCAGGTTATGTTCCAATGTCTTGCCAAATCCGATGCCGGGATCGACGATGATGTTTTTACGCGCGATGCCCGCTGCCTCTGCTGTCGAAACGCGTTGTTCGAGGTAGTCATAAACATCGAGCAAGACATCGTCGTACTGCGGGTCGTTTTGCATCGTCTCGGGGTCGCCTTGCGCATGCATAAGACAAACCGGAAGCCCCGAACGCGCAGTGACGCCAGCCAGTTCCTGATCATAGCTAAGGGCCGCGACATCGTTAACAAGGTTTGCACCTGCCTCAATCGCAGCCAGTGCGACGGCAGCCTTGCGTGTATCGATAGAAATCGGAATAGCGCTGTGCTCCCGGATCGCATCGATAACTGGGGCAGTCCGCGCTATTTCATCATCGACGCTTACTGTTTCTGCACCCGGTCGCGTGCTTTCGCCGCCGATATCGATAATAGAAGCACCCGCCTTGACCATAGACAGCGCATGTTGAACTGCCACGTCCTGACCTGAATATTTTCCGCCGTCCGAAAAACTATCAGGCGTGACGTTTAATATCCCCATCACCTGCGGAGTATTCATCGGCATCCCAGCCACCGAAGGACGAGGCGCAGTGATCCGATCTAAAACATCTTTGGGTATGTCATCGACACTAACAACTCTGTCTGCCTGACCGCGCTGACGCAATACCACTTGGTCAAACCAACATATGCCTCCTGCAAGTTGTTGTGCCCCAGCACTGGGCGACCCGCCCAAACGGGCAATCGGTTGATAGTACTTCTTCATGATAGTGCCGGTTGCGTACCATCCAATACGCGTACAGGGACGGTTGATACCGGGGCTTCGGCACCGACAACCAATAGTTCTTTCGCAGTCATTTCTTGCGCGAACCATGCGACCAGCTCGACGGCATCTCGTGGACTGGCCGAAGGGCCATCCACCGCATCCAGCACGATCTTAGACGGTGCCCAAATGCATATCTGGTCGTTCTTCATTGCCCAGTCGAGCTCGGTCCGCGTGCCGACAACCATGCAGCGGCGATCACGACTAGCCAGCATCCATGCATTTTGTTCAATCGCCAACAGATCGATACGACGCTGGGCAAGCGCATTCCCAGACTGAGGGGCCGCTACATCCGAAGGACCCACACAAATGATCAAGGGCGCATCACGGCCAGCAAGATGATCAACCCAATCCGAAAAATACGGTGACGCCATTGCTTCATTTGAGAAATAGACGACACGGGGGTGCGGCGCTTCTACATGCGCTTGGCCTGCGGCTGGCGCACCATCGCGGGCGCGAACGATCTCAACCCCCAACGAAAACGGTCCACGATCCAGTTTTTCGATCCGTACAAAGACGCGTTCAGCTTGGGGTTCTAGCAGAATACGCTCGGCCACTCGGGCGGCCAGCGTTTCGAGCAAATTAATGCGTTCGGCCTCAAGCTCTATGCCGATAGCTTCGGTGACTTTGTCATATGATAGGATGCGATCCACATCGTCGTCGATAACGCCGAGTGGGGAAACTTCGACCACAACATTGAAACGAACGCGTTGAAGGAGCCCGCGCTCTTGTTGGAATGCACCGATCTCGACTTCGACAACGTAATCGCGCAAAGAAATCCGGTCACAAGGGGTCTGACTACTGGCCTCGGCCCGCTCGCTTGGATGTGCAAATGCAAGGCGAATATCATCGGTCATGGGCCGTCCAGTCAATCGAGGTCAATCCCGGCCCAGATACAGGGCCAAGACCATTCCGACAAGCATCACCCACGACGCCCGCAGTCACACATGCGACTTTATTTAGAGGCTGTACGGACCGGCTGGCGGTAGAAGTAATGTGATCCGATAGACGCGGTGCGCGGAAAGCGCTGTGCCCAAGACGGGTTCACAGCCTTCGTATGATAGTGCGTTGCACCACCGGTCAGAACACGAGGTGCACCATCAATCAAGATGCGCGCGACCTTACCAACACGCGCCCATGCACGTGGTTCAGCAATAACTTCGGCGCGTCCATCACAGGTATATGTGAACTGGCACGCAAAGCGACGACCAGTTCCCTGATTGATCACGGCACACAATGTGTTGGGGTAAGACCCGCTATCCACGCGGTTCAGGATGACTTCGCCAACGGCAAACATGCCTTCAACGCTTTCGCCACGCGCTTCGAAGTACAGCGCCTCGGCAAGGCATTCCCACTGTTCGCCACCAGAGGCAGCTGGGCGTTTAGCAAGGAATTCACGGCTATAGATTTCGCCAGTTTGGGTGTCGACACCACGTTCTTCAGCTGGGGGCAGACTTGTCAAAAGACTTAGGCGGGTATCTGGCACCACCGAGAGCGCTTCTCGCTCTTGCCCAAGAATCGCACCAAGGCGACTTGCCATCAATTCGTCCGCTACCGCAGTCGATGCGCCGAACGAAACCGATGCCGCGGTAACTGCGGCCACTACTGATCTAAAAAACGTCATCTTTTCCCACCCAGGAAACTACGTGGAACAGCCCCACGCAGGCGCTGGTGTCTTTAGGCCAAAGTTGTCGTTACGTCTACCCCGACGTCAACCAGCCATAAAAAGACGCTACGGCACAGCGGAAGTCTGCCAATCGAGAACAATATCCGATCACTCTGGAGTGGAACGGCACAATATTATGAGGTTTGGCCAGCTTATTATGGGGTTAAGCCAGCCTTGGTGCGGTCCAGAATTGCCAGTTGTGCCGCAGTGAGTCGCGCAACCGGAACCCGAAACGGCGAACAAGAAACATAGTCGAACTTGTGCTCGCGACAAAACGCGATCGCTGTCCGGCTACCAGCGTGTTCGCCACAGATCGAGAGAATCACATCTTTGCGCCCCAGACGGCCACGCTCTGCCCCCAGCGCAACAAGTTCACCCACCCCTTCAACGTCTAAGGTGTGAAATGGATCTTCGGCATAGACGCCCTGTTGCACGTAAGCCGACATAAAGCGCCCTGCGTCATCGCGAGAAAGCCCATAGGTCATCTGAGTAAGGTCGTTTGTGCCGAATGACAGAAACTCTGCATGTCCGGCGATGTCTTGTGCACGCAACGCAGCCCGTGGCGTTTCAACCATTACGCCCAAACGGTAATTCAATGCTGTTTTGCTTTTCGCACGCACAGCATTCGCGACACCATCGACCCGCGTCTTCACGAGTTCGACTTCGCGCATCGCGCTGACCAGCGGGATCATAATCTCGACCGAGATATCAACGCCAGCTTTGCCGACAGCGACCATCGCGTCAAAAATTGCGCGTGCCTGCATGTCATAGATTTCCGGGATCGCGATCCCCAGCCTAACACCGCGCATGCCAAGCATGGGGTTATACTCGGTCAACGCATTCACGCGTTCGGTCACCTCTGGCACCGGCAGGGCCAGTTGTTCGGCCAAATCGCGCAAGCCCGCCTTATCGGAAGGTAGGAATTCATGCAGCGGCGGGTCAAACAGACGGACGCAAACGTTCTTGCCCGCCATAATGGTAAAGAGCGCCTCAAAGTCTTCGCGCTGCATGGGGAGCAACCGATCCAAGACTGCACGGCGATCATCCGACCCTTCGGCAAAGATCATTTCGCGCATCACGCCCAGCCGGTCGCCCTCAAAGAACATATGTTCCGTCCGACAAAGGCCGATTCCTTCGGCGGCAAAGTTACGGGCGGCTTGGGCGTCGGCGGGGGTATCCGCGTTCGCACGCACACCGATATCACGGTAATCGTCGGCCCACTCAAGAAGGGTCTGGAACGCGCCATCCAACGCCGCCTCAACCATCGGGGCCTCTCCAGCAAGGATCTGCCCGGTAGTTCCATCCACAGTAATCACGTCACCCACAGCAAATTTGCGACCATCAGGCCCCTTGATCAGGCCTTTCTTGCGATCAATCGACAGATCAGAAGCACCAACCACACAAGGCAACCCTAAGCCACGGCCGATCACAGCGGCATGGCTTGTAACCCCACCACGCATGGTCAGCACCGCTTGGGCGGCATGCATCCCGCGGATATCCTCTGGGGTGGTTTCCCGGCGCACCAACACACATGCCTCGCCACGGGCAGCGCTTGCTTGGGCCTCTGCGGCAGTCAGCACGATGCGACCAGCGGCGGCCCCCGGGCTAGCCGCAATGCCACGCACGATCAGATCACGTTTTGCACGTGGATCGACCTGCCGGTGCAGCAATTCAGACAGCGCCGCAGGTTCGACCCGCATCACGGCCTCTTCGCGCGGAATAATCCCATCATTAGCAAGTGCCACAGCGATACGCACTGTCGCACGCGACGACCGCTGCACACGAACCGCATCCAAAATATGCAGCACACCATGTTCAATCGTGAACTTAATCTGCATTTCTTCGCGCAGCTTTTTGCGGGCCAATGCACCAAAGCTCAGCAATTGCAAAAAGACATCAGGGCAACGTTCTTCGAGCGACGGCCCACGATCATCACACGTCAAATACATCGCACCGTCGGCGTCACGAATGCTTTCGCGGCCTTGGCTTTGATTAAGATAGCGACCAACGATTTTCGGCAGACCAGAGCTCGCGTCGACGAATTCGATCACACCGGACCCGCATTCGCCCTGCCCCACGCCAAGCGCCATTGCCTGAACAACAAGGCCAAGCCCAGCGTCAACAGGCGCACCTTTGGCCTGTCGCAGCAAACGGGCGGTCGTGCCGTCCCATGCGCGGGCCATCGAACGCAAGACTTCGGCCAGTTGCACGCTGGCATCTTGAGGAAACGGTTCGTCTGTTTCGAATTCGTAAGTATCCAGCATTGCCTTCAGGCTGTCGGCATCTGCGACATCCGGCAAAAAGAACTCATCAGGATCAAGCCGGGCCACGTGAATCGCGTAGGACTGCACAAAGCGCAGATAGATCGCGGTTGCGGCTTCTGCGCCGATGTCATCGCTCAAACGTGCGTGGCGGGCGTCGTTCATGCCCACGTTCAGCACAGCACTCGGGCCGCCCCAATCTGGGTCAAGGCTGGACGGACGAACCGACAAGAGCGGCTGATCACCAAATGGGGCCAGCAGCGCATCCATATCGGGCATATGCCCCTGCGCAATACTGCGCACGGTTTCAAATGACAGGGCAACCGTCATCGGCACAGGCATATCCAAGCGAATCAAGCGTTGCAGGCATTTCGCGCGGCCACCATGCACCTCCGCCGACATTGCTGCGGTCGGCGTGATTAAGGTCAAAGGCTGGATATTCGTCATATGCTGCACTGCGGCGTCACCTTATTCTGTGAGTGCAGCATAGGGGGTTCCCCCCCTATTTAGCAAAGAAAACTTGAAGCTTTTGCAACTAGCCTTCGATTTTGGTCAAATCGGCAACAGACAGACAGATATTCCGGATGCGTGACAATAGGTTAAGCCGGTTGCGACGTAAAATCTCGCTATCGGCGTTAACTTGCACATCGGTGAAAAATGCATCAATCGGCCCACGAAGTGCTGCCATAGCGGTCATCGCGGTGCTGAAATCCTCGTTTTTCATCGCTGGAGCGATCTTTGCGTCTGCAGCATCAAGGGCAGAAAACAGCGCCTTTTCAGCGTCATCTTCGGCAAATTTAATGTCCGCACCGTATGAATATTCAACACCGTCTTTTTCTTCGGCTTGGGTCAGGATGTTGTTGGCGCGCTTGAACCCCTGAATCAGGTTTTCACCGTCATCCGTGGCCAATGTCGCAGCCAGTGCCTCTGCCCGTTTGACCAACAACGTCAGATCATCATTCCCCGGCATCGCAATGCAAGCATCGATGATATCGTGACGGATGCCCTTGTCCTTAAGGAAGACTTTCAGGCGGTCGTGGAAGAAGGAGAGTAGATGCCTTCCCATTGCCTTCCCCATGATTTCATAAACCTTCGTTTTGTCCGCTATTTGCTCCTCACCGAGAGCCTCCAGTGTCTGCTCAATCTCTTCGATTCTATTTTTTTCACTTTCCTCGATCAGAGATTTTAACCCAGCTGGAAAACCACCATACGAAGCCAGATCCTCCTTGACCTCGTTTTCGAAACGCTTGTCGAGGTGTGTATATATTGGTTCCGCAGTCAGGCCAGCGAGCGAAATAGAATGCTTGTTCTCCAAGACTAGCCGGATAACACCCAATGCCGCTCTGCGAAGCGCAAACGGGTCCTTGCTTCCGGTCGGCGTCTCCTCAATCGCCCAGAACCCGGTCAGCGTGTCGATCTTATCGGCCAGAGCCACGGCGACAGACACAGGCGCAGTTGGCACATCGTCTGATGGCCCCAGTGGTGAGTAGTGTTCTTGGCAGGCTGCTGGCACGCCGTCGTCGTGACCTGCTGCTTCGGCGTAATAGCGCCCCATAAGCCCCTGTAATTCAGGGAACTCATAGACCATTTCAGACGACAGGTCAGATTTACAAATCCGCGCGGCCTCGGCAGCCAGATCAGGCTTTGCACCAACGGCAGGTGCAATCTCGCGTGCTAATGCCTCGATCCGTTTGATCCGGTCAGCCTGCGATCCCAATTTGTTGTGGAATGTCACATCGGCAAGGCTTGCGCCCATGCCTTCTAGACCAACGGTCTTAACCGTGCGCAGATCGTTTTCCCAAAAGAACTTTGCATCGGCCAAACGCGCCGACAGCACCTTTTGGTTCCCCGCCAGAATGGTCGCGCCGTTGTCGGCGGTTTCCATGTTTGCGACGGTCACGAAACGCTCAATCCGGTTGGTTTTGGGGTTCCGGACGGAAAAGAACTTTTGGTGTTCTTTCATGGATGTTTGGAGCACCTCTGGCGGCAGGCCAAGGAAGTCATCGTCGATCTTGCCCAGCAACACGACGGGCCATTCGACCAACCCTGCGACCTCGGCCAATAGACCGCGATCTTCGACGACCTCTAGCCCCAATGCAAAGGCCTGATTGGTGGCTTCATGCCATATCATCTCGGCCCGTTCATCGGCGCGCAGGATGACGTGGGCGCGTTTCAGCTTTGCCTCGTAATCATCGAAACCTGTGACGGTAATTGTATCAGGCGCAAGGAAGCGGTGCCCGCGTGTGGTGTTACTAGATGTGATCCCATCAACGTCCAGCGGCACGACCTGCGCGCCAGCCTCGTCTGATGTGATGCACAGGATTGAATGCAGCGGGCGCACCCATTTCAACGGGCCGTCACCCCAGCGCATAGATTTCGGCCATGGGAAGTTGCGGATCGCACCTTCAAGCACTTCGGCAATGATGTCCGCAGCCAAGCGGCCCGGCTTTTCAATCACGGCAAAGTAAACTTGGCCCTTCTTGTCGTCGCGGACCTCTAGGTCTTCGCGGGTCACGCCAGCGCCACGCAAGAACCCTTCGATGGCTTTGTCAGGCGCGCCGACTTTGGGGCCTTTGCGTTCCTCTTTGGTGGCTTGGCTTTCCGCTGTCAGCCCTTCGACGGACAGCGCCAGTCGGCGCGGTGTCGAAAACGCAGCTGCGCCCGAATAGGTCAATCCAGCCTCAACGAGACCGTCAGTGACCAGTTTTTTCAGATCATCGCTGGCGCGTTTTTGCATCCGCGCAGGGATTTCTTCGGAAAAAAGTTCAATCAGAAGATCAGGCATCAGTTCTGGCTTTCGGGTACAGGTGGGCAGGTGTCAGGGGCCGGATTGCCGTCAAAGACGACCTCGCCACAGGCATTGATTTGGTGCCACGCATAGGCGCGGCCATCGGGGTAAACCGCAACAACGCGGTCGATCCCGTAGTGGATGTTTTCGGTGCCAAGAAACGCAATCGCATCGCCGTGTTCAAGGTCAGCACCGATCTGTTCTGCGTCGAAGCATTCAAACCAGCTTGGTGCGACGCGTGGTTCGGCATCGTCCTTGATCACGTAGGTTTCTGTTAGCATTGCTTGACTAAGAACAGTCGTGAAACACGCGCGATACCGGATTGGGCTGCTGTCGGAATCGATGCCATCAAAGCTGTCAAAGATGATCGGCTCGGCCTCGCCAGTCACGACCGAGGTCAGTTCAACACGCGCATTATCGCCTGCTACTGGTGTGTAGTAGGCGTACACCTGAAGGTAATAAAGCGCGGCTCCTGCGATCAAAGCTGACACGACGATCCCCACAATTGCGATACGGTTCCAAGGCATTATGCCGCTGCCCCGCCTGCTTCGGTTTGGACGAACGCATCAGCACATTGCTTCGCCAGCGCCCGCACTCGACCGATATAGGCTTGGCGTTCGGTGACCGAAATCACGCCGCGTGCGTCCAGCAAGTTAAACAGGTGCGATGCTTTGATGCATTGGTCATAGGCCGGGTGGGCCATGATGATGCGCTTGCCGGTTTTTGGGTCCTCGGCAGGTTGTTCCAAAATGCGTTGGCATTCGGCTTCGGCGTCTTTGAAATGCTGCAGCAGGATATCCGTGTCGGCAATGTCAAAGTTCCAGCGCGCGTATTCTTCTTCGGTTTGCTTAAACACATCACGGTAAGTCAGCGGGTTCGGCGAACTTGGGTCGTTGAACGGCATGTCCATCACGTGATCCACGCCCAAGACGTACATCGCCAGACGCTCCAGACCATAAGTCAGCTCGCCTGAGACTGGTTTACAGTCATGGCCACCGACCTGCTGGAAATATGTGAACTGAGATACTTCCATCCCGTCACACCAGACCTCCCAGCCAAGCCCCCAAGCGCCCAATGTTGGGCTTTCCCAATCGTCCTCGACAAAGCGGATGTCATGCAAGGATGCATCAATGCCGATGGCTTTCAATGAACCAAGATAGAGTTCCTGCAAATCCGGCGGGCTTGGTTTGATCAAGACCTGATATTGATAATAGTGCTGTAGACGGTTTGGGTTCTCACCATAGCGGCCATCTGTTGGGCGACGCGACGGCTGCACATAGGCAGCAGCCCATGATTTCGAACCCAGCGCACGCAGGGTTGTTGCCGGGTGGAATGTGCCTGCCCCGACCTCCATGTCATAGGGTTGCAAAATGGCACAGCCCTTGCTGGCCCAATAGTTCTGAAGCCGCAGGATTATTTCCTGAAAACTGCGTGGTTTGTCTGCCATGATGACCCTCGTCTACGATTAAGCGTTCAATAGGCTGCTGCGCCCAAAGGGTCAATTGGGCAACGGGTTGCGATATAATGTTTGAATTTTGCGTGAATTGTCTCTGGAACCCTTGCGTCTTGGAACTGAGGGGGCCAGTCATACCCTACGAGATGACAAGAAGATCTTCGGGGTGGAAATGATCAAGGTACTTGCGGCGCTTTTGTTTTTGGGCGCTTCGGCAGTTTCAGCAACAGCACAAGACAATTTTTGGGTTCAAATCGAAGCAAGAAGAACCCTGACTGGGGCGCAAGACCGGGCACGTGAATATGCTGGAACAGTTGACTCTGTGCATGGTTATTACTTGGGCGACGGTTTTTACGGCATCTTTATCGGCCCGTATTCCGAAGCTGACGCAGAAACCGCCCTTGGAACATTACTAAGCATTGGGGTCATTCCAAGCGATAGCTTTGTAAAAAACGGCCAGTACTTCAAACAACAGTTCTGGCCGATTGGTGGGCGTCCCGCCCCTTCTGCGCAGCTTCCTCGGGAACCAGAGGCAACAGCAGTCGTCCCAGCATCATCCGACATCATTGCCCCAAGCGATGAAACCGTAGCAGAGGCACGCGTTTCAGAAGCAGCGCTAGACCGCCCTGCCCGCGAAGAGCTCCAAAAGGCGCTAAAATGGGCTGGCTTTTACGATGCGGCAATCGACGGATCCTTTGGTCGTGGTACCCGTGGCGCTATGCAAGCATGGCAAACAGCGAACAATCAAGACCCCACAGGCATTCTGACGACCCGCCAGCGTGAGATGCTGTTTGATCAGTATAACAGCGTACTTGAGGGTACTAAGATGCGCCTTGTCCGTGACGATGCGTCTGGCATTCAGATGGAAATCCCTACGGGTCTTGTTGCGTTCACCGAATACAAGCCGCCGTTCGTACGCTTTGACCCAAATGCGGATGTTGATCAGGCGCAAGTCCTTTTCATTTCCCAACAAGGTGACGCTGGGCGTTTGGAAGGCCTGTATGAAATTATGCAGGTACTTAGTATTGTACCACCACAGGGCCCGCGTCAGCTTAGCAAGACTGGATTCGAAATTGAGGGTATCAGCGATGACCTGCATTCCTACACCAGCGTTTCCCTAGAAGGATCGGACATCAAGGGGTTTACTCTTGTTTGGCCTGCGGATGACGAGGCGCGCCGCGAACGCGTATTAGATATCATGAAGTCGAGCTTCACACGACTTGACGGTGTGCTTGACCCGGCCATTGCCCCGCCCGGCGAAGATCAGGCGATCGACATGGTTGCGGGCCTAGCAGTGCGCCAGCCACAAATGTCGCGTTCGGGCTTTTATGTATCGGACAGCGGTATCGTTGCGACGACACCAGAGGTGCTTGGTCAATGTGACCGCATCACCTTGGACCGAGAGTACGAAGCCGAAGTCATCGCCGCCGATATGGATTTGGGTATTGCACTGCTGCGTCCAACTGAAACGATATCACCGTTGAATGTCGTAGCGTTTGAAACCCGCACTCCGCGCCTGCAAGACCAAATCGTCGTGGGTGGATACCCCTACAACGGTGTGCTTAGCGCCCCAACGCTGACCTTTGGACAAGTCGTCGATATCCGCAGCCTAACCGGCGACGACCGCCTTGGGCGCCTGTCGATCCTGCCACAGCCCAGCGATGCTGGCGGCCCTGTATTCGACAAGCATGGTGCAGTGATCGGAATGCTGCTTCCGCGGATCGACGGCAACACACGGGTCCTGCCACCCGAGGTCAACTTTTCGCTCGACGCGAGCCAGATCGTTACCATGATGGAAACCAACGGGATTGAGGCCAAGCGCAGCGACGCCGCACAAGAAATCTCTCCTGTTGCTATGACGCGTCAGGCGGCGGATGTCACCGTTCTGGTTAGCTGCTGGTAATCAGGTCTTCCAGAATTTGACGGTCAGGATGGTCAGCACGACCATAATCTCAAGACGACCGATAAACATCGCGATGGACAAAATCCATTTCGCGCTGTCGTTGATATGAGCAAAGTTCCCGGCGGGGCCAATTTCTGGACCAAGGCCGGGGCCGATATTCGCGATGGCGGTCGCGGCGCCTGAAATAGACGTGATGAAATCAAGGCCAGTCATCCCAAGCAACACAGCAGTCACGCCCAGCAGCAATACAAAGGCCACAAAGAACGCCATAACAGAGCTCATGACGTCTTCGCTGATGGTGCGCCCCTCAAAACGAGGCGTAAAAATTCCGTGTGGCGAATGGATTTGACGCACCTGCGCTTTGATAGATGCGAATAGGATCTGGTAGCGGAAGATCTTGACCGAACATGCTGTTGATCCCGCGCAACCGCCAACCAGTCCTACGAAAAAGAAGATCACGACGGGGAATGTGCCCCATGTCATATAGTCGGCGCTGGAATAACCTGTACCGGACATAACCGAGACGACGTTAAAAAGCGCTTCTCGGAACGCGAGTTCCGTGAACTTACCTTCGCGACCCCATACCCAAGATGTGATCAACAGAACACAAATGCCGATGACCGCTAAAAACACGCGTATCTGGCTATCGTGCAAAAGCGGCTTTGCTGTGCCTGACATGAGCTGCACAAACCGCACAAACGGCAGCGCCGCAAGGATCATAAAGACTGTACCGATATAGTGGGCGGCGGCACCAAAACCACCGAACGAACTATCGTAATTCGCCATCCCACCTGTGGATACGGTCGTCATCGAATGCACAAGCGCATCAAACGGCCCCATGCCGGATGCGCCATAAGCCAAAGCACAGGCAACAGTGAGGCCGATGTAGATAACCGAAATGCTGCTTGCAATCTCACCTGCCCTTGGAAGAATTTTACCCATTGTATCAAATGCTTCAGAGCGGAAAATCTGCATCCCCCCGACCCGCAGCTCAGGCAAGAAAACCATCGCAACCACAATAATACCAACGCCGCCCAGCCACTGAAGCGTGGCCCGCCATAGCTTGATCCCTTCGGGTAAGGCATCCAACCCTTCGAAGGTCGTTGAACCCGTTGTCGTCAATCCTGACATTGCCTCGAAGAATGCATTGGTGAAACTTGCGTTAGGTGCGCCCAACATAAGCGGCAGCGCACCAAACACCGGCAACGTCAACCAAACCAAAGAGGTCAGCAAGAATGTCTGACGCAAATTCAGGCCCTGCGACACCCCGTTTGAGCAGGCCATCGCCATCAAACCGCCCGTCAAAATCGTGATGACAGCGCTTTCGAAAAAGACAGGCCAATGCCCGTTCTGCGCCAAGACATCAGCAAGCAATGACGCCAACATTGTCGCGCCAAGCGCGGCAACAAGCAGACCAACAACATATCCAACAGGGCGTAAATCAAGCATGTGGCAGCGTTGAACCGACTGCGCGCTGGTGTCAAGAATGCACGATCATTTACGACAGCCAGGTCTTATAGTCGCTGACCAATAGATGGGTTGGCGCAACATCTTCTTCGATGTCTGCAAAGCGACCTATTGGTTCACGGAAGATATTGTCAGTCTCGTCGTCGTTGACAGTCGAAACCTCGCCGATCAACACATCGCCACCCTCGCCCCAAAACGCATGCCAATCGCCGGGCATCAATGTGACGCTTTCACCGGGGTCAAAACGTAGCTTCTCGCCGGGTGCAAAGTCGCGACGAATACCGTCGCAGAAGACCGTTCCGCCCTTAGTTTCGTCAAAATTGCCTTCGGCATCAGACCCAAACAGTTCGATCACCAGCGTTGCACCGCCACGGTTAATGATGTCTTCGGCTTTGATGACGTGTGTGTGCATTGGTGACAGCTGATCCTGCTTAGAAATCAATAGCTTCTCCGCATAACACATGCCGCCGCCACGCTGCAGATCAGCCAAACGTCCGTTGCGCAAGGTGAATAGGAACAATCCCATTTCGTCATAGCGGCCAGCGCCGTAGTCCGTGATGTCCCAGCCATTGCGCGCCTCGATTACAGCTTTGGCGTCACCTGCGCGTGCTTTAAATTCTTCGGGTGTCCAATAGGCCCAAGGCGGCAAAGTGAACCCATACGAACGGATCATATCATCCGCTTCCGCCATAATATCGTTGATACGAGACCGTTTCATGCTCACCCCCTAAAACGTTTACGGAATTGATGCCGAAAATCGTCTTGCGGCACAAGACCGCTTAAGCGCTTTTGCGCATTCCACGCGTAGCCCAATCGCGACAAGCGTTGCCGAACGCTTCGAACAAGGGGCGCGATACGGGATCGTCGCTCGCGTTCCATTCCGGATGCCACTGCACCGACATCGTAAAGCCGGGGGCGTCAGCGATATAGATCGCTTCTGGCGTGCCATCGGGTGCGTGACCGTCAATGACGACGCGCTGACCAGCCGTTTTGATACCCTGACCGTGTAGCGTGTTGGTCATGACCTCCTGCGCGCCCATCAACGCATGAAACGGCCCGTCCTTCGTGAACGTCACTTTGTGGCGCAGTGCGAATTTCTCTTCGAGTGTGCCATCAGGGGGCATGCGGTGGTTATCGCGCCCCGGCAGATCGCGGATTTCAGGGTATAGCGTTCCGCCCATGGCGACGTTCACCTCTTGAAAGCCACGGCAAATTCCTAAAATCGGCTGACCGCGCATCACACAAGCCCGGATCAATGGCAAAGCAATCCCATCACGCTCGCGATCAAACGCGCCATGCGCATCGGTTGCTGGTTCGCCGTATTCTTCGGGATGCACGTTTGGACGGCCGCCTGTAAACAAGAAGCCATCACAACGATCCATGAGCGACTGCACACAAATCGTCCCTGCCCCCGTGGGCACAATCAACGGCAACCCATTTGAAACTTCGGCAACCGCATGGACGTTCATTGCCCCAGCGGCAAAAGCCGGATATTCGTCGTTAATAAGGTGACTATTACCAATGATACCGATGACTGGCTTCATACCATTTTGTCCTTTTGCATGCCCCATTAGTACCGCCTAACGAAACCAAACAAAAGATGTCGTAACCGCACAGGCAGCCGGTCCCAAACGCACAGCACATCCAAAAGGCAGCAGGCCCCAAAAAAGATGAAAGCCGCGCCTTTATACAAAAGCGCGGCCTCAATAGTTAGTAATGTCGCTTAGTTAAGCTTCGCCGGTTAGCCCCGCACCCTCAAGGCCTGCCATCGCAGCAATCACATCGTTGTCGGATGTGTCACCTGTCACGCCAACAGCGCCGATAACTGCGCCACGCTTGTCATGCACCAGAATGCCGCCGGGCACAGGAACAACTTGACCACCATAAACGCCGTTTACGGCAGCCATGAAATAGGCCTGCTGCTCGGCACGTGCCATCTGCGCCGTGCCTGCCATGCCTAGCATGATTGCACCATAGGCTTTGCCATGGGCTATACCGAAACGACCCGGTGCTGCGCCATCAGCGCGTTCAAACGCTTTCACATGCCCGCCTGCATCCAAGACAACAACAGAAAGTGGTTTGAAACCCATCTCGTCGCCTTTGGCCATTGCCTTACGAATAATCGTACGTGCTTTGCTCGCTGAAATCTCTGCCATCTGTGGTCTCCTCGTAGGGTGGATTTTAATCCACCCGCGTTAATGGTTGCGCTGCGCTTTTAGTTCCAGACGACGCTGGTGCAGCACGGGTTCGGTATAGCCTGATGGCTGGATACGGCCTTTGAATACCAGATCGCAGGCCGCCTGAAAGGCGATACCATCGAAATTTGGTGCCATTGGGCGATAAGCCGGGTCATTCGCGTTCTGGCTGTCCACAACAGCGGCCATCTTGCGCATAGCATCCATGACTTGCCCTTCAGACACGACATCATGGTGCAGCCAGTTGGCAAGCGCTTGGCTGGAAATCCGGCAAGTCGCGCGGTCTTCCATCAGACCAACATCGTGGATGTCAGGCACTTTGGAACAACCGACGCCCTGATCAATCCAGCGCACAACATATCCAAGAATACCCTGCGCGTTGTTTTCGACCTCAAGCGTGATTACGTCGTCTGACCAATTCGGATTTGTTGCGACGGGAATGCTCAGCAGGTCATCAAGCGTGCCACGCGCACCACCAGCCTTAATCTCATCCTGACGCGCAATCACATCGATCGCGTGATAATGGGTTGCGTGCAGTGTCGCAGCTGTTGGTGATGGCACCCATGCGCAGTTCGCACCAGACATCGGGTGCCCAACCTTAGCGACCAGCATATCGGCCATCTTGTCGGGCATCGCCCACATCCCCTTGCCGATCTGCGCCTTGCCCTGCAAACCGCAAGCCAAACCGATATCCACGTTCCGATCCTCGTAGGATTTGATCCAGGCGCTGTCTTTCATTTCGCCCTTTGGGATCATCGGACCAGCTTCCATGCTGGTGTGAATTTCGTCACCCGTGCGATCAAGGAACCCTGTATTGATAAAGGCCACACGCGATTTCGCCGCGCGGATACATTCCTTAAGGTTCACCGACGTGCGGCGTTCTTCGTCCATGATACCCAGCTTGACGGTGTTCGCAGGCAGGCCCAGCGCAGCTTCGACGCGATCAAAAATTTCGCACGCAAAGCGGACTTCTTCGGGGCCGTGCATCTTGGGCTTCACAACATAGACAGAGCCATGCAGTGAGTTGCCACCATCACGCTGCAAATCATGCATCGCAATCAGTGTGGTGCACATCGCGTCCATCAGTCCTTCGCCGACTTCTTCGCCATCCGCATCCAAAATCGCAGGGTTGGTCATCAGGTGCCCCACGTTACGGACCAACATCAGTGACCGGCCCTTGTGTACCTGTGCTGAACCATCTGGCGCAGTATAGGTCACATCTGGGTTCAATTTGCGGGTAAGTGTCTTACCGCCCTTACTGACCTCTTCTTCTAGATCGCCGCGCATCAGGCCAAGCCAGTTGGTATAGGCAACGACCTTATCTTCTGCATCCACTGCGGCGACCGAGTCTTCGCAATCCATGATCGTCGACAATGCTGATTCCAAGACAATGTCAGAAATGCCAGCGGCATCTGTCGCGCCAATCGTGCTAGATGCGTCAACTACGATCTTGATTAGCAAACCGTTCGCGCGCAGGAAAACCTCTGCATCGGCGTTATGACCTGCGAACTGGCTTGGGTCTTTCAAGGCTGGCGTTAGGACACCACCGGAAACACTCACGCCTGCAATATCGGCCCATGAACCGTTCGCCAGCGGCGCTACCTTATCCAGATGCGCCCGCCCCCACGCAATAACGCGTGCGCCGCGTTCAGCATCATAGCCCTTACCTGCTGGCAAATCGCCCAGCGCATCTGTGCCATAAAGCGCATCATAAAGGCTGCCCCAACGCGCATTGGCAGCGTTCAACGCAAAACGTGCATTTGTGATCGGCACAACCAGCTGCGGGCCTGGCACTGTTGCGATTTCAGGATCAACACTGACCGTTTCAATGGCGAATTCTGGGCCTTCGGGAACCAGATACCCTAGTTCTTGCAAGAATGCTTCATAGGCGACCGCGTCATGCGGCTTGCCCCGGTTCGCAACGTGCCAGTCATCGACGGCGGCTTGGATGTCTTCGCGCTTTTGCAGCAGGTCACGGCCACGTGGGCCCATCTCGGTGACAAGATCAGCAAAGCCTTTCCAAAACGCATCAGCACTTACGCCTGTTCCGACAAGCGCCTTTTCATCAATGAATTGCGCAAGTTCAGTTGCGACCTGCAATCCGTGCTTCTCGACCCGTTCTGTCATGACATCTCCCCTTTTGCTCAGCCAGCCAGTGGCGACAACGTTGCATATTCCGATAGGGTTAGAACAGAAGTTTCCGATAGGCAACAAACGCGGTAATGTTTTTTTACCAATTCTTCGCACATCCCAGCAGCACCTATTTCAAACACAAGGCAATCGCGATCCAACGCCGGTTGCAGCGGGTCGGACACAGGCATAACGTTTGCACAAAGAACAAGGAAATCCCCATGCAAACCGCTGCACCGCAAAAGATATACCTCAAAGACTACACCCCACCCGCCTATCTGGTGGACAGCGTCGAATTGACCTTCAAGCTGGCGCCAACGACGACACGCGTCTTGTCCCGCATCGCGTTTCGCCCAAACCCAGATGCGCAGTCGCGCGACTTCTTTTTACATGGTGAACAGCTCAAGCTAATCTCAGCGTCCATCGACGGCGTGTCGATCACCCCAGAGATCACCGCGACCGGGCTGACGCACACAGTGCCCAATGCACCATTTGTGTTCGAGGCAGAGGTCGAAATTAGCCCCGAGACTAACACCGCGCTTGAAGGCCTTTATATGTCAAACGGCATGTACTGCACCCAATGCGAAGCCGAAGGGTTCCGTAAGATCACGTATTACCCAGATCGCCCTGACGTCATGTCGGTCTTTACCGTCCGCATCGAAAGCGACCTGCCCGTGCTGCTGTCCAACGGCAACCCGGCGGCCAAGGGCGACGGTTGGGCCGAATGGCATGATCCATGGCCCAAACCCGCCTATCTGTTTGCACTTGTCGGCGGCGATCTTGTGAACCACCCCGACCGTTTCACAACCATGTCCGGTAAAGACGTTGAACTGAACATCTGGGTCCGCCCCGGTGACGACGAACAAAAATGCGCCTTCGGGATGGCGGCACTGAAAAAGTCGATGAAATGGGATGAAGACGTTTACGGTCGTGAATACGACTTGGATATCTTCAACATCGTAGCCGTTGATGACTTCAACATGGGGGCAATGGAAAACAAGGGCTTGAATATTTTCAACTCTTCCGCGGTTTTGGCCAGCCCGGAAACATCAACCGATGCGAACTTTGAACGGATCGAAGCGATCATCGCGCATGAGTATTTCCACAACTGGACCGGCAACCGGATTACCTGCCGTGATTGGTTCCAGCTCTGCCTAAAAGAAGGGCTAACAGTCTTCCGCGATCAGCAGTTCACCGGTGATATGCGTAGCCACGCAGTGAAACGCATCGACGATGCCGTTGTTCTGCGTGCGCATCAGTTCCGCGAAGATAACGGCCCGCTTGCCCACCCAGTGCGGCCAGAAAGCTTTGTCGAGATCAACAATTTCTACACTGTGACCGTCTATGAAAAAGGTGCCGAGATTATCGGGATGCTCAAACGGCTAGTTGGTGATGACGGATACAAAAAGGCACTTGATCTTTACTTTGACCGTCACGACGGCGATGCCGCCACGATCGAGGATTGGCTGCAAGTATTCGAAGACGCAACTGGCCGCGACCTAAGTCAGTTCGCGAAATGGTATTCGCAAGCCGGGACACCGCGTGTTTCTATCACTGACAGCTATGCAGATGGCACGTATTCGTTGACGCTTTCACAACATACGCCAGCCACACCGGACCAAGATGAAAAGACACCGATGGTCATCCCTGTCGCCGTGGGCCTTTTGAACGATAACGGTGACGAAATCGTTCCGACACGCATCCTAGAACTAACCGAAGCAACGCAAACGTTCACTTTCGATGGATTGGCCAGCAAACCAGTTCCATCCATCCTGCGCGGGTTCTCCGCCCCTGTCATCCTAGAACACGACCAAACCAACGCCGAACGCGCGTTCCTGCTGGCGCATGATACCGACCCATTTAACCGATGGGACGCAGGCCGGACACTGGCCCAAGACGTACTGATTCAAATGGTTCGCGAAGACGCGACACCCGATACGGCCTACTTGGACGGGTTACTGGCACTTCTACGTGACGACAGCCTTGATCCGGCTTTCCGTGCATTGGCACTATCACTGCCAAGCCAAGACGACACAGCACAGGCGCTTGTCGATGCAGGCGAAACACCGGACCCAACGGCAATCTATCGCGCGCATGAGGCGCTGACGTTGCACATCGCGCAACACCTGCAAGACACCCTGCCCCGCATCTATGCGGATATGATGGTCACTGGTCCATACACGCCCGACGCTGTTTCTGCCGGCAAACGGTCACTTGGCAACCGTATGCTTACGCTCATGTCGAAACTGGACGGTGGCAAACAAGCCTCGCAACAATATGCAACTGCCGACAACATGACTCAGCAACTCGCGGCGCTGGCGTCACTGTTGAAAATCGGCAAAGGCGCGGATGAACTCGCGGCATTTGAACAACGCTGGCATCATGATCGCCTGGTTATGGACAAGTGGTTTGGGTTGCAGGTCAGCTGCGCCGCACCCGAAGATGCCGCGAAAGTCGCAGCCAAACTGACCGAGCACCCAGCATTCACCATGAAGAACCCCAACCGGTTCCGCGCTGTATTTGGTGCGCTCAAAGGCAACACGGCGGGTTTCCATGATCCATCAGGCGCCTCTTACGATCTGCTGGCCGACTGGCTTATCAAGCTTGATGCGCTAAATCCGCAAACCACCGCACGAATGAGCACATCATTTGATACTTGGAAACGCTATGACGCGGATCGCCAGACCAAGATGAAGGCGGCCCTACAGCGGATCGCGGAAACACCGAACCTGTCGCGTGACACCACCGAAATGGTGACGCGTATCTTGGGCTAGTAAATCAAGCTGTTAACTGGCGTGGCAGTATTTTGCCACGCCTAAAAAAATTTGTCGTGGAACCGTTACGCGGCGATTATAGTTTTCCCAAATGGAACATCGTATTGAACCGTTGATAGCAGAGCGCGCACCTTGGCTGTATCGCAGCCGACCGGGCACCCGGATTATCCGGAGCGGGCTTCATAAGATGCTGGGTTATAAAACCACCGTCGAAATCGCGAAAACATTCGAACATGCACCCCCATCAGAAATCATGGGCACGATGGGGGCGCGACTGGCGAAGTCCGTCACGGTGTCCGGGCTTGGAAACATCCCGGCCCATGGTGCTGCCCTTGTCGTCGCGAACCACCCAACCGGCATTGCCGATGGAATCATACTAAACCACCTGCTGTCGCAAGCCCGCCCTGATGCCTACTTCTTTGCCAATAGCGACATCCTGCGGATCCTGCCGCAGATGTCATCCATGATCGCCCCTGTTGAATGGCGCATCGAAAAACGGTGCCATGCAAAGACACGCGAAACCATGGCCTATGTCAGACAAGCCACGAACGAGGGCCGGATGGGCGTTATCTTTCCGTCAGGTCGGCTCGCGAAACGGCGGGGCTTGCGCTTGTATGAACGGCCATGGATGGCATCCGCCGCAATGCTTGCTCGGAAATTCGACCTGCCTGTAATTCCGGTTAACATACAGGCGCGCAACTCCGCCCTTTTCTACTTGTTTGATGCGCTTCACCCGACATTGCGGGACATCACTCTGTTCCACGAAACCCTGAATAAATCCAAACAGCCGTTCAGGGTAACCGTCGGCGAACCCATCTCTGCTGCAGCGCTGCCTAAAAATGCGGAAGACGGAATTGCGATGTTGCGCAAGGCAACGCTTGCCCTTGGCGGTAAGGATGCACCCGCTGTAAATCTAGTCGAAGCATCGCGACCATGGTTAAAGTGGCCTCAGGCGGACTGATCGCGCAGCTTGTTGTCTTGAAGCTGGCAGCGGGTTCTTTTAGACACCAGTCAAACTTGACCAAAGGATGCGCAGATGCTCGACCTGACTTATGATGCCCCGACCCCAAAGGTAATCGCGGGCGCCAGGCACGACTGGGAACTTGTAATCGGCCTAGAGGTGCACGCACAGGTCGCCACCAAGGCGAAACTGTTCTCGGGTGCATCCACCCAATTCGGTGCAGAGCCTAACAGCAATGTGGCCTTCGTTGATGCAGGCATGCCCGGCATGTTGCCAGTCATCAACGAAGCATGTGTTGCACAAGCCGTACGTACCGGCCTGGGCCTAAAGGCCGAAATCAACCTGATGTCTGCTTTTGACCGCAAAAACTATTTCTACCCTGACTTGCCACAGGGCTATCAGATTTCGCAGCTTTACCACCCGATTGTGGGCGAAGGCGAAGTGCTGGTCGAAATGGGCGACGGCACAGCACGCACCGTGCGTATCGAACGCATCCACCTTGAACAAGACGCCGGTAAATCCATCCACGACATGGATCCAAACATGTCCTTCGTGGACCTGAACCGTACAGGCGTTGCGCTGATGGAAATCGTCAGCCGCCCCGACATCCGCGGCCCAGAAGAAGCGGCTGCTTACGTACTTAAGCTTCGCCAAATCCTGCGCTATTTGGGCACCTGCGACGGCAACATGCAAAACGGCAACATGCGTGCCGACGTAAACGTGTCGATCTGCCGCCCCGGCGATTACGAAAAATATCAAGCAACTCAAGATTTCAGCCATCTTGGTACACGTTGCGAAATCAAAAACATGAACTCGACTCGGTTTATCCAAGCCGCGATTGATGTTGAGGCACGTCGCCAGATTGCGCTGCTGGAAGACGGCAAAGAGGTCGTGCAAGAAACGCGCCTTTATGATCCGGACAAGAACGAAACCCGTTCAATGCGTTCCAAGGAAGAAGCACACGACTACCGCTACTTCCCTGATCCAGATTTGCTTCCGCTTGAGATCGAACAGTCATGGGTCGATGATATTGCGGCATCCCTACCTGAATTGCCCGACGCCAAGAAAGCACGCTTTATCAGTGCGTTCGGCCTATCCGATTACGACGCATCTGTTCTGACTGCCGAAGTTGCGAATGCTCAGTACTTTGAAAAAGTAGCCGAAGGTCGCGACGGTAAGTTGGCTGCGAACTGGGTCATCAACGAATTGTTTGGCCGCCTAAAGAAAGAAGACCATGGCATCGAAGACAGCCCTGTCTCTGCGACGCAGCTGGGCGAATTGATTGGCCTCATCAAATCCAGCGATATCTCTGGCAAAATCGCCAAAGAGGTCTTTGAGATTTGCTATACAACGGGTCGCGACCCAGCCGAGATTGTCGAAACTGAAGGCATGAGGCAGGTCACTGACACCGGCGCGATTGAGGCTGCAGTGGATGAAATCATCGCCGCAAACCCAGCGCAGGTCGAAAAGGCGCAAGCCAACCCCAAATTGGCAGGCTGGTTCGTTGGTCAGGTGATGAAAGCGACTGGTGGCAAGGCAAACCCTGCTGTCGTCAACCAGTTGGTATCGGCTAAGCTCGGGCTATAAAGCAACTTATGGGTAACGGTGCGTCCTTGGAATCGCGCACCGTTATTGCTATATACGGTTGATGGAAATTAGGGGTGACGGAATGTCATACGAATATATGGTCGTGCCGGCACCTACGCGCGGTGTAAAAGCCAAAGGCGCAAAAACAGCCGAAGATCGCTTTGCGATCGCGCTGGAAACAGTGATGAACAAAATGGCTGGTGATGGTTGGGACTATCTGCGTGCAGATACCCTGCCTTCTGAGCAGCGCGAAGGTTTGATGGGCAAAACAACAGTTTACCAAAACATGTTGGTGTTCCGCCGCGAAAAACAGGCTCAGCGTCCTGCTGCACCTGCGCCAGCACCGGTTGTTGCGGCCCCGGCGCCCAAACCAGCACCAAAGGTTGAAGCGCCGAAAGTTGACGAGCCCGCAGCCGAAAGCGAGCCAAAGGTAGAACCCAAAAAGGTCACACCTCCGGCAAAGCCTTCCCCGGATGTTGCTGCCGAGTAATCACTGGATATCAATCGCCAACGCATGAATGCGTCCGATAATATCTTTCCCCAAGGCGCTGTGAATGGCCCGATGCCGCGCGATGCGTGACATGTCATCCAATTGCGACGCCTTAATCACAATCCGCCAATGGCTTTCGCCTGACCCATCGTCACCAGCATGACCACTGTGCATGGCACTTTCGTTAATCACTTCGAGCATTGTTGGTGAAAGTGTAGCCAATGCTGTGCGAATTTCTGCCTCTATGGCCATTATTTTTCCTCTACCCTCTTCAATCTCACGCTGTGGGGTTTAAAGTCTGTTGTCCGAGTCGGAAAGGTGAGACGCACCATGAAAAAAGATGATCCCTTTGGTTTCGACATGTCAGTGTCGAGCTCTAAGAAAAAGAACCCCCGCGGACGACGCGGTTTGTCTGGCGCGTCCGAGACATCGCAGCGGGTTTGCGAACACGAAGGTTGCGAAGAAGCCGCAAAATTCCGTGCACCCAAATCGCCCGATATCTTGGACGACTACCTGTGGTTCTGCCAGCAGCACGTTCGCGAGTATAACCTAAAGTGGAACTTCTTTGAGACGACCACAGAGGCCGAGCTTGCAGCGCAGATGACAAAGGATCGTGTTTGGGAACGCCCAACAAAGCCAATGAAGCGCAGTGTCGAAGAACGTGCCTGGGCTCGTCTAGGGATCGAGGATCCTCATCAGGTGCTTGGTGCAAACGCGACGCGCAATCCTGGCAAAGGTGCGAAGAAGGGCCGCAAACTGCCGCCAACCGAACGCCGCGCTGTCGAAATTTTGGAAGCTGATGACAACTGGTCAAAACCACAGATCCGCAAAGTATACAAATCGCTGATCAAGGTACTTCACCCCGATATGAACGGCGGGGACCGCAGCCAAGAAGAACAACTGTCCGAAGTTGTCTGGGCTTGGGAACAGATCAAAGTCAGTAAGCACTTTCGCGACAAGGACTGATGAGATGCAAAAAAGGGGCCAAACGGCCCCTTTTTCTTTACGTATTCTGTATGTTCAGCTCAGTGCATTTGCTTGTGGCGCGGGTACAAGTTAGCACGCGACATCGGGCTTAGCTGTCCGATGGCTGAATTGTCAGCCGCAAGCGCAGCCATGCGCAGGTCAGAAGCGCGACGCTGCAGAAGCACGTGCGCCATCAAAACCACCGCAAACCAAGCAACCCCTAGCCAAGGCTTAAGGCCAACTGCGGCGACCACCAAGATTGGCGCAAAGAATGTACCGTATACAGGAACGATCAAAGTACCGGCGATCAACGCCGCGATCAGTGCCATCGCGCATCCGCCAAACAGCGCGCGCGCAACACCTAACTTACCGAACATCCCCATCCAGCTGCGTGTCAGATAAAGGGCCAACGCCCCACTGAATGCGCCGACCAACATGATCCATGCTTCATATCCCGCAGGATAGACCGATTGGAACTGTCCGCCATGGACGCCAGACATAATGAACATTGTAATCCCGGCTGATGCTGCGCTAATCGCGGCATATGCCGTGGCCAACGCTTTTTCGCCTCGTGACAAATGAATTATTTGCGAAACCCGTTTCAACAATTTGCTACCCCCACACTCATCTCAATAATAGCAACATACAAACTTGATTGTTTTCAATCTGTGTCTTGGGACACATCAACCAAGCCCCCAACGCCTTTTTTGTGCCATATTTAACCGGGCCAAACAAGAAAAATCGGCAACAAGCCGCCGATGCGCGAAATCGCAAAACTTTTATTTAATATCAGTATTGTAATGTGCATTGACCACAAATAACGGCGCGAACAACAGAACAACAATGCGATGAAATATTCAAAAATGTTGCCAGTGCATGCGCAATAGGCGCCCAATTTGGACGAAAGCCGCTATTTCGCCACGATTGGTTAAGTTTCCCGGAAAACCAAGCTCACCCCGTTCAGGCAGTGGCGCTTTCCGGTTGGTTGGGGGCCATCGTCAAAAATATGCCCCAAGTGGCTACCACAGCGGCGACAGTGACATTCTGTTCGAACAGAGAATAATTTACGGTCTTCTTTGGTTCCTATCGCGTTCGGTAGGCTTTCGTAGAAACTGGGCCAACCCGTTCCGCTGTCGTACTTTGTTTCCGAAGGATACAGGGGCAAATCACACCCGCGGCAGAAATAGGTACCCGCGGAATAGTTCTTGTCTAAAGGCGACGACCCTGCCCGCTCGGTCGCTTCATGGCGCATCACCTGATACTGTAAATCAGTGAGCATCGCCCGCCATTCGGCATCAGTTCGGGTGATTTCAAATGCTTCTTGTGCATAAACACCGCTTGCCGCCAACCCGCTGGCGAATGCTCCAAAAACGAAATCTCTGCGCTGCATCATCATACCCTTTCAAAAACTGCACCAAACCTAGCCCATTTGCACATTTCACGCGATGCACCTTGCTGTGAGCAAAAACTACAGTCTTGAACCGCCCGCCCCCTTTTGTATTGCGACAAATAGATCGTGCAAACTTGGCCGTGCCCACTGGTACTTGCTACTCCAGACGATATGCTGCATCCGATAACACAACACTCGACGACAAACGCAAAGGCGCGCAAATGGCTGACGGCACCCTCGATATGAACGCAAAACCAACCGAAGATATTTCGGTTCGCGAAGTCTTTGGCATCGACAGTGAGATGAAGATTAAGGGTTTTGCGGATCGCACCGACCGCGTGCCAGAAATCGACAGCACCTATAAGTTCGACCCAGACACGACGTTGGCGATCCTTGCAGGCTTTGGCTACAATCGTCGCGTGATGATCCAAGGGTACCACGGCACTGGGAAATCTTCGCACATTGAACAAGTAGCAGCGCGCCTAAATTGGCCCTGTGTACGTGTGAACCTTGATAGCCATATCTCAAGAATCGATCTCATCGGTAAAGACGCCATTAAATTGCGTGACGGCGTACAGGTCACTGAATTCCACGAAGGCATCCTGCCGTGGGCGCTGCGTAATCCCGTTGCAATCGTATTCGACGAATATGACGCGGGCCGCGCAGACGTTATGTTTGTCATCCAACGCGTCCTCGAGGCCGACGGCAAACTGACACTGATGGACCAAAACGAGATCATCACCCCCAACAAATACTTCCGCCTGTTTGCAACGGCGAACACTGTCGGCTTGGGTGACACAACTGGCCTGTACCACGGCACACAACAGATTAACCAAGCCCAGATGGACCGCTGGTCACTGGTTGCGACGTTGAACTATCTTTCACATGACGCCGAAGCGGCAATTGTGCTGGCCAAGTCACCACACTTCAATACCGAAAAAGGCCGCAAGACGATCAGCCAGATGGTGACCGTCGCGGACCTGACGCGGACCGCGTTTATGAATGGCGACCTCTCGACAGTGATGTCGCCACGGACAGTGCTGGCTTGGGCCGAAAATACGCGAATCTTCCAAGATGTCGGTTATGCCTTCCGCCTGTCATTCCTGAACAAATGTGACGAACTCGAACGCCAGACCGTTGCAGAGTTCTACCAACGTTGCTTTGACGAAGAACTACCAGAAAGCGCGGCAAGCCTCAGCCTCGGCTAAGGTTTCGTTCAATAATTCGAAAGGGATGGAGCTTTCTCCGTCCCTTTTTTGTGGGTCTCCAGCCGCCCGGTAAGCCGAGGCGCGGCTACATTTAGCGCCATATAAAATGCCCATCTTTCGCCTTATTGAAGCGCGGCATTTCAATTTATGCTCAATTTATGAGCAGAATAAAAACTCTCATCACAGTCTCCATTGTCAGCCTGCAACTGGCAGCGCCCACCGCGCGCGCGCAGTCCCCCAACGATCAGCTTAGACTATTCGCAACATGCGCTGGCCGTTTGTCAGCGCTAATGGAGTTTCAATGGATGTTCGATGGCGAAGGATCTGAGCGCACAAAGTCGCAGCGCGAAACCGTGCTTCAACTGCTTGATGCTGTGATGCCCCCCGATGATGGGCGCGAAGTTTTACATTGGCGATTGTCTGCGAAACTAGCGCATTCAGCTTTACTAACCCGTGCGACATTTAACGATAATCAGGCTGACGCAAGCTGGGCACATCAGCAGGCAACACGACTGACGCATGAGTGTACCGGAATATTATTAAGCTAAACTTAAAAGTGCACACGAATCGCCCCAAGTTCGTCACAATCCCGTCCGTTTTGTTCGTAATATCGCGCTCAGTTTACAAGTAGGAGCCGACAATGAAGATGAAGATTGGGACCGAATTGCCGGAAGGTTATGTCATTGGTCACGAAGACTTAGTAGAGGCCGCAACCGCGTTGGTTGCCCATACTCTGCTGCCATTGTTTGCAGATAATATGAGTGAAGAGATGGCAAAGGCAAACGTCGAAGGTATCGTCACTGAGATCGCATATCTGTTCGACGAAGGTTCAATCGAAGTCGGCGGCAAGACCTACCGTCCCCGCCTTGCATTTGTAGATGAGGAAGGCACTTCAATCCGCGGTGCTGCACAACTCAACACAATGCACCAAATGGTTGATTCCGTTTTTGACATCGCGCCCGAAGGAATGATCACCTTCGAAGAAGTCGAGGTCGAAGAGGAATAGAGTAGGTTTCCGCGTCTTGCCCTCTGGTCATTGCGCGCATCGGGTTCTAGTTTGCATAGCAACAAAGGACGCAGCCGATGAACAAACCCACCGACAACCCCGCTGACCCGTTCAAAAAGGCACTTGCCGAGGCGACCAAGGTTTTGGCCGACGATTCAGAGTTGTCGGTCACATATTCGGTGGACCCAGCGGGGCAGACGGCTGACAGTATCCGTCTACCCCAAGTTACACGGCGCATGACCCGTGATGAAGTATTGCTAGCGCGCGGAACAGCTGACGCCTTTGCATTACGCCACAAATTCCACGACCCAAAAGTATCCGCAAAATACATGCCGCAGGGCCAGATGGCCCGTGACTTGTATGATGCCATGGAAACCGCCCGGATCGAAGCCGTCGGCGCACAGCACATGCCCGGCACCGCAGGCAATATCGACGCGAAAATCGAAAACGAAGCCATGCGTAAAGGCTATGACCAGATTACGCAGGCTTCTGACGCACCGCTTGCTGTTGCTGCAGGCTATCTGATCCGCCATTTGGCGACCGGCCGTGATCTCCCCAAAGGGGCGGACAACGTCATGGAGCTATGGCGTGGTTTTATCGAGGACCATTGCGATGGCACGCTCGATAACCTTGCAGATACATTGAACGACCAACAGGCCTTTGCAAAACTGGCGCGTCAGCTGATCAGTGACATGGGTTATGGCGACCAGCTCGGCGACGATCCAGACAGCCTTGATGACGATCAGGAAGACCAAGCCGAAGAAGGCAGCGACGACGATCAGCAGGAACCCGACAGCACCGGCGACGATGATGACGAAGGTGAAGAAGCCGACGCAGCGCCTGAGCAATCGCAAGACGAACAACAAGACGCCAGCCAGGCGCAAGTCAGCATGGACGATCAAGCTGATCAAGAGATGGGCGAAGAAGCCGAAATGCCCGAGGGCGAGGCCCCGCTTGACCCGCCTGCCCCGCAACCTGTTTCGGATGCTGATCCAGACTACACGGTATTCACGACCGAGTTTGACGAAGAAATCGGCGCGGAAGATTTAGCAGAAGCGGCAGAACTTGAACGACTTCGCGCATACTTGGACCAGCAGCTTGAACCGCTGAAGGGCGCAGTAAGCCGGTTGGCGAATAAACTGCAACGTCGTCTTCAGGCCCAACAAAACCGGTCATGGGAATTTGACCGAGAAGAGGGCATTTTGGACGCAGGCCGTTTGGCGCGGATTGTTGCATCACCGACGACCCCGCTTTCGTTCAAAGTCGAAAAAGACACCGAATTCCGCGATACCGTTGTGACGCTATTGCTCGACAACTCTGGTTCAATGCGCGGACGCCCCATCTCGATCGCTGCAATCTGCGCGGATGTGATGGCACGGACACTTGAACGCTGCGACGTAAAGGTCGAGATTCTAGGCTTTACCACGAAAGCATGGAAAGGCGGCCAGTCCCGCGAGAAATGGTTAGGCGAAGGCCGTAGCGCAAAACCCGGTCGCCTGAACGATCTGCGCCACATCGTCTATAAATCCGCTGACGCACCATGGCGCCGGACCCGTCCGAACCTTGGGCTGATGATGAAAGAGGGCTTGCTGAAGGAAAACATCGACGGGGAGGCGCTCGAATGGGCGCACCGCCGTGTCGTGAACCGCCCCGAACAACGCAAAGTGTTGATGGTAATCTCTGACGGTGCGCCAGTTGACGATTCCACATTGTCAGTGAACCCCGCGAACTATCTGGAAAAACACCTGCGCGATGTGATCGCTATGGTCGAAAAGCGCAAAGCCGTGGAGCTGGTTGCGATTGGCATTGGCCACGACGTGACGCGCTATTACGAACGCGCAGTGACGATCACTGATGTTGAACAATTGGCCGGTGCGATGACAGAACAGCTTGCTAGCCTGTTTGACACAGATCCGCGCAAACGTGCACGTGTGTTAGGTATGCGTAAAGCCGGCTAGGCACGATCAAATTTTGCTAAATTTGATCTACCCGGCGTCGTAATTTCAGAAATCTAATTTGTAGGGCCTCGATATGTTTCAATCTTTTGCGGCGCAAACCCACCCTGAACAAGGCCCGCCCCGGCTTGCTGACCTGCGCGTGCAAATGCGAGCGCATGATGTCGACGCATTTCTTGTCCCCCGCGCCGATGCGCATCAGGGTGAATATGTGGCACCTCGTGATGCGCGTCTGGCTTGGCTGACAGGCTTTTCTGGCTCCGCTGGGTTTTGCGCGGTTCTTCCTGACATTGCAGGCGTTTTCGTTGATGGTCGCTATCGCGTGCAGGTCCGGGCCGAGGTTGCAGATGTCTTTACCCCAGTTGATTGGCCGGAAACCCGGCTTTCAGACTGGTTAACGGAACACCTGCCAACGGGCGCGACGATTGGGTTTGATCCATGGCTGCATACAGCACAAGAAATCAAAACACTGACCGAAGACCTACAAGAATATGTGCTACGCCCGGTCGACAATTTGGTCGATGCCATTTGGGCTGATCAACCAAGCGCACCCACGCAACCGTTCACGGTCCATGCACTTGAGCACGCTGGCGAGACGCATGACGATAAACGTGAGCGTATTGCCAAAAAGCTTGCTGCGCAGGCCGCAATTATCACGCTGCCCGATAGCATTGCTTGGCTGTTGAATATTCGCGGTACTGATATTGAGCGAAATCCGGTGCCGCAGGCTTTTGCCATTCTACACGCCAGCGGAAAGGTCGATCTATTCGCTGGGCCTGGCAAGGCTGACGATATTGTCGAGCACCTTGGCCAAGATGTGTTCGTACATGATATCGCGCATTTCTTAGAGGCGGTCGCGCAGCTCCCCGGCCCCGTTCAGATTGATGCCAAATCCTGCCCCGAAATCGTCGCTAGCACATTAGAGGCTGCCAAAATCGCGACGGTGAAACGGGCTGACCCTTGCCTGCTGCCAAAAGCGATCAAGAACCTGACAGAGATTGCGGGTGCCAAGGCCGCGCACGCGCGCGACGGCGTTGCAATGGTCAAATTTTTGGCGTGGTTAGATGAGGAGGCCCCCAAAGGGCAGCTGACCGAAATTGATGTTGTCAAAGCGCTCGAGGGATTTCGCATTCAGACTAACGCGCTGCGTGACATCAGCTTTGAAACGATTAGCGGCGCGGGACCGAACGGTGCTATTGTCCATTATCGCGTCAACGAAAAGACGAACCGAGAAGTGAACAAAGGTGAGCTACTTTTGGTCGACAGCGGCGGTCAATATGTAGACGGCACGACCGATATCACCCGTACAATCATCGTTGGAGAACCAAGCGCAGAATATCGTGCGTGTTATACCCGCGTGCTGCAGGGCATGATCGCGATCAGCCGTATTCGATTTCCCAAAGGGGTCGGCGGTCAGCACCTAGATGTTTTGGCGCGCGCGCCGCTTTGGCTGGCAGGTCAGGACTATGATCATGGAACCGGCCACGGCGTTGGTAGCTACCTCAGCGTCCACGAAGGACCGCAAGGCATTTCGCGCAGGTCCGAGATCGCGCTAGAACCCGGCATGATCCTTTCGAACGAACCCGGTTATTACCGCGAGGGTGCGTTTGGCATTCGGATTGAGAACCTGATCACCGTGATCCTTGCCCCAGACCTGCCCGGCGCAGACGCCCGCGACATGTTGTCCTTTGACACTTTGACCTTTGTCCCGCTAGACCGTCGCCTCATTGATACCGGATTGTTGACTAAGGCAGAACGGGACTGGATTGATCGCTATCATGCGGATACAGTCACGCTTCTTGCGCCGCGTCTTGACGACGCGACGCGCGCTTGGCTGACCAATGCCTGCGCACCGCTTTGACATGAAACTGTCATACTGCGCCCATAACACGCTACGGCGGTAACATTTGTTGCGGCCTTGACCAAAAGGAATTCGCTCATGGCTGACCACATCAAAATTCGTCCGGCAACTGGAACTTGGGTTGTACGCGCAGGTGGTGCTGTACTTGGCGAAAGCCAGAACGCGCTTGAGCTGACAGAGGGCGATTACCCTGCCGTGATCTATTTCCCGCGCAGTGATATCGCGATGGCATTTCTTGAGCCATCCAAAACAACATCATCCTGCCCCTACAAAGGCGAAGCGAGCTATTTCTCGATCGTTGCTAAAAGCGGCCCGATTGCAGATGCTGTGTGGTCCTATACGAACCCCAATGCAGAGGTTGCTGAGATCAAAGATTACCTTGCGTTTTATACAAACAAAGTTGCTGTCGAGCAGATCTAAGAATGTTCTTCGGCGGCTGTCTCTGACAAGGCGCGGTTCATCGCTTTCAATGCATCAACTTGGAACAGCGCGCCCCATAATTGCGGCGGGCTGTCTTCGCCACCCAATGTCACAACGGGAATATACGTATGGCTGGCCTGCTCAAAAAGCGGCATCGCCTGTTCAAGCGTCGCATTGCCGTCGATGTACACCCCTTCACGGATCAACTCCCAGCAGACTTCCTCTGGTGCTGCGCGTGGCGTGTCCGCAGGGCGCATTACGCTCGACACTTTGAATGTCGCTAATAGATATGCCTGCGGGCCTGCCGCCAAATGCACGTTGCGCCGCTCAAGTTGGGTAAGAAAGAATGACCGGTCCACCAACCGCGATGACAACGCAGTGGACAGAGACACGGCAACCATCACGGCCAATCCGGTCTGCCAGTCACCTGTCAATTCGAACACAATCAATGTGGTAGAAATCGGTGCTCCCAAAACGGCGGCCGCAACCGCACCCATTCCAGCAAGGGCATAAAGTGTACCCTCCCCCGACACGGTTGGAAAAATAGACGTCGCGATTGCACCAAATGCCAGCCCCGTCAGCGCGCCAACCATCAACGACGGAGAGAAGACACCGCCCCCCATGCGCCCGCCCATCGTGATAGCGACAGCGATCACCTTTAGGATACCGAACGTGATTGCCTCACGTAGAATAAGATTACCCTGAAGCGCGGCAGAAGTCGTCTCGTAGCCGACCCCAATGATATGCGGCCACCAGATCGCGATGACCCCAAGCAAGCCGCCCGCAATCGCAGGACGCAAAAACCGCGGCAACCCGGTTTCGTTTTGAACATAGGTGCCAAAATCATCCGCCCAAAAGATGGCCTTCATCAAGATGACGGCCACGAGGCCGCATACTAAGCCAAGGATGAGGAATGCAGGGAGTTCAACATAAAACGCCAGCGCGTTTTGCACCGGTAAGACAAATTCAGTGACATCACCAAATGCCAGACGGTTAATGACGGTACCTGCAGCAGACGCAATGACGATCGGCGCAAAGGCGTGGACCGCGAAGTGTCGCAACACGACCTCGAGCGCGAATAGCGCACCCGCAATCGGCGCGTTAAAGCTGGCGGACACTGCCGCAGCAACAGCACACCCCAACAAGTCACGTCCTGTGATCCCGTTAGCGTTAAGCCACCTGCAGATAACTGTCGATAATACAGCGGCAAGGTGCACAACTGGGCCTTCGCGGCCCGTTGATCCGCCAGATGAAAGCGTCAACAAAGACGCAACAGCCGATGCCAGCCCGCGCCGGACCTCTACCCGCCCTTCTGACAGTGCTGCCCCTTCGATAACATCGCCGACAGAACGAACCCGCCCGTCGTCGGTAAACCTGTCCAGAATAACACCAACGGCAAGCCCACCGGCAACAGGGATCGCCACGATCTGATACCACTCAAGCCCGGCAATAAAGCTGTGAAGGCGGGTGATATCCTCGGTCCCGTAAAGCGTGGACTGGATATACTCGATCCCAAGCCGAAAAAAGAGCGCCGCGAGCCCGGCACCAATACCAATAGCCAGCGCAATAAACCAAAATTGTATTTGCGTAGGGCCGCGTGTTTTGATGACGCGAGCAGCCTCATAGCAAGCAGTCCGTGCGTCATCGACACCTTGCCGCATAAGTTTTTTAATCGGCTCACCCATGCCGCTGAAAATTCCTACAAATACTCGTGTCGCGAACTGTGATTAGTGGTGCCTACATCTATACACCTTCACTAATCGTGTATGCGATCCCACCCGGTGGTCCAAGTGGCTTTCACCGAGAACGTGAACAACTGTGTTTTGTGCGTCCCAACCCAACGATTCGTATGAGTTGAATGCAGGCGAATCGACTACCGCAAAGGGATTCATCCAAAATAAACAGCGACAAAGCGCGATATAAATTAAATTACGTTACGTATTTGAAACACTGAATATGCGCGCTGATTTACCAGCAGAGACGGGACCACACGCGGCAGTTGCGAAAGTTAACTCGCGCGCAAATTAATCCGATCACTTTCAGACCCCCTAAAGGCGATTAATATTAGTAATTATAGTGAACTAACTCAAACAGACGCAAAGAGAAATATAGCAATTAAACAGTTATGAAATTTCACGCAAATACTTCACACACCATATGATTGAATTAATTACGCCACGGCAAATAGGTCACAAATCTTGACATACTTTGGGACAGGTTGATCAACGACTTCGCGCTCTGGTAGTTATTATCTCATGGGGTATTTGACCTCGCGTATTAACGAGTTTCCGGGGACGATGGAGTGTTTAGCAAAGTCTTCTCGGCGTTACGGAAAGGGTCGTTTGCGGACCTTTCTCAGGACAAATTGTAAATGCTTGTCACGGAGGTGAGTGGCTGTGGCATGCGCGTGAAGAGTGGGTCGGGTAACCAAGTGTTCTGGGGGTGGGGTGTATGTGTTGTCGCGCTGCGGCGGTACTCTCCGCCCCTAATTTGTTTGAACTAGCTTGCGATCAAAGCTTTAGCTGCTTCTCTGGCTGCGTCTGTGACCCGGTCACCTGAAATCATCCGTGCAATTTCATCAACACGTGCGTCACTATCCAGTGGCACGACAGTTGACGTGGTTGCCTCGTCATCTTGCCGCTTTTCAACACGCCAGTGATGCCCACCAAGTGCCGCAACTTGCGGTGAATGGGTGACCACTAAAACCTGCCCACCAGATGCCAGCTCTGCCAAGCGGCGCCCAACGGCATCAGCGGTTGCCCCACCTACCCCACGATCGATTTCATCAAAAATCATCGTCAGGCCAGCATCTGCCTGCGTCAGACATACCTTGAGCGCTAACAAGAAACGGCTAAGCTCACCACCCGACGCGATCTTGTTCAATGGGCCCGCAGGTGCACCTGGGTTCGTCGCGACGGTAAATGCGACTGCGTCAGCGCCTTCAGGACCTGCTTCAGATGTCGTGATATGGGTCGCGAAAACCGCGCGCTCCATCTTGAGCGGCGCAAGCTCTGCAGCCATTGCAGCGTCCAATGCCTTTGCCGCCTTGGTCCGTTTTTCGGTCAGCTGGACGGCGGCAGCATCATAAATCGCCTGGGCCGTTTGCAGGTTCCCGGTCAACGTCTTTAGATCACGCGCACCATCGTCGAGAACCGCCAACCTTTCACGTAGACCATCCGCAAAACCACGCAAGTCATCGGCAATCACACCATGTTTGCGCGCAAGCCCACGGATAGCGAACAGCCGCTCTTCGACATCTTCTAGTTCCGACGTATTAAACGACAGTGAATCAAGACAAGTCGCAATGCCGCTTTGCGCTTCATCCAAGGCCAGCATGGCCCGCTCAATGGCACTGAGCGGCTCGTCAAGCTGCCCTTCAGCTTTATCTGCAACGCCTGCCAGCCAACGCGAAGCGTCGCTAACTAGTCCCTCGGCACCATTTAGGCCCAAAGCCTCGCATGCTTTGCCAATATCAGCACGTATCTTTTCAGCAGCCTGCATGAGGCGGCGCTGCGTATCTAATGTGGCCTCTTCGCCGGCTTCCGGCGACAATGCGTCCAGCTCTGCCACGGAATGGCGCAAATATTCTTCTTCGGCCTGCGCCTCAGCGATCCGCGCCTCTGCAGCGGTCAAGGCCTTTCGGGCATCTGCAAGCTGACGCCATGCTGCGCGCGTTTTATCAAGATCACCTTGAATATCAGCATAGGTATCAAGCATCTGTCGGTGACCGCGTGGATTTAGCAATCCACGGTCATCATGCTGTCCATGCAGTTCGACCAAAGTCTCGGACAAATTACGCAGGACTTCTCCGCTCACGCGGCGATCATTGATCCAAGCGGTCTTGCGACCGTCGCGCGTATTCACGCGCCGCAAGATCAGCTCATCCTCTGCCGTGATCCCAGCATCTTCTAGAACCGCAAACGCAGGATGTCCCGCAGGCAGATCAAACCAAGCAGTTACCTCGCCCTGCTCAGCACCTTGCCGGACCAGTTCGGCGCGACCGCGCCATCCCAGAACAAACCCAAGTGAATCGAGCAAGATGGATTTACCAGCACCGGTTTCACCCGTCAGAACATTCAGCCCCGGCTGAAACGCCAATTCAAGCCGATCAATGATCAGCATGTCCCGGATATCTAGACCGCGTAGCATTCTAGCCCCCGATCCAATTTCTGATTAAAGCCATTCACCGCGCAGCACCTGCCGATAGATTGATGCAAGCCAGTTGTCACCGGATACTTCTGGCGACAGGCCCTGCCCCGTCAACTGCGCATAGCTAGATTCGTACCACTCAGTTGAACGATAGTTGTGGCCCAAAATCGCGCCCGCGCTTTGCGCTTCGTCGACCAACCCAAGCGAAAGATAGGTTTCCACCAAACGGTGTAGCGCTTCGGGTGTGTGAATTGTCGTTTGGAAATCTTCGACAACAGTCCGGAAACGGTTCGCAGCAGCGGCGTAATGCCCCCGCTTTAGATAGTACCGGCCGATTTCCATTTCTTTGGCAGCAAGGTGATCAAACGCGAGGTCAAACTTAAGAATGGAGCTGCGCGCATATTCACTGTCTGGATAGTTTTCGATTACCGCGCGCAATGCTTGCAGCGCTTGAAATGTCAGACCTTGATCACGACCAATGTCGTCAATCTGATCATAATACGACAAAGCCAGTAGATAAGCGGCATAAGGGGCATCTTGTTCGGCTGGATAGAAGTCCAAGAAACGCTGCGCTGAGGCGCGGCTGTTTTCGTAATCTGCGTCGCGGTGATAGGCATAGGCCTGCATAATCAAACCGCGTTGGGCAAATTCGGAATAAGGATAAAGACGTTCGATCTCGCCAAAGGTATAGGCCGCGTCGTCTGGGTTGCCCTGTTCAATCTGACGCTCGCCACGCTGATAAATCTGTTCAGCAGACAAGTCGTCAAGCGGCGCGCCCGCATAGTCACCACCGCAGGCAGCCAATAGCGCCAATGCCATCGCTGCGCCGTAACCCGTTGTGCGGCGACGAATATTGTCCAAGCTGACCGGCATGACTGCGACCTCATTACTGACTGCGCACGCGTTCCGCGCACCATTTGTTGCGGATCGGTCTAGCATAGAAAAATGGGGGGCAAAATGCCTTTTGAACACGCTGTGATCAACTGTTCGCAGCAGGCTTATGCAACAGCATGCAGATCAGCGACGCTCACACCTACGCCGGGCAAGCGTGCAGCGATTTTTGCATCACAATTCACCCAGCGACAAGCCGAGGAATCACTGAACAACGCATGCAACAGACGGTTTGTCAGCGCGTGACCAGATCGCGTGCCAGTGTAACGCCCCAAGATCGGAGCACCAGCAGTGTACAAATCACCCAGCGCATCAAGCATCTTATGGCGCACTGCCTCATCCGCGTGGCGAAGACCACCAGGCGTTAGAACGGTTGCACCATCCACGACGACTGCGTTTTCCATCGTGCCACCCAGTGCCAAACCATTGGCGCGCATCGCGTCAACGTCAGCCGAACGACAGAAGGTCCGACTGTCACACAGTTCGCGGACAAATGTACCGTTGGCCATGTTCAGGGTCTTGTGCTGCTTACCGATCGCCGCATCCGCGAAATCAATTGCAAAGTCGATTTGCAGTGATGTCGATGGTGAAAGCTGTGCAAAAGCAGGCCCGTCGGACACTGACACATCCTTTAGAATCTCAATCGCACGCAGTTGCGCAGACAGCCGGGTCAACCCAACGTTCACGATGCCACGTACAAAGGTCGCAGCACTACCATCCAAGATCGGAACTTCAGGCCCGTCAATATCGACGATGACATTGTGCACGCCACAGCCAGAAAGCGCAGCCATCAGGTGTTCGATTGTAGAAACCGTTACGCCATCTTCATTGGTCAGGCGGGTATTCAGCGGAGAAACGATTACGCGATCCCATTTCGCAAGAAGCTCTGGCTTGTCCGCCAAATCGACGCGACGAAATACAATCCCAGTATTTGCTGACGCAGGATGCAACACAACAGTGACCGGCGCACCTGTGTGCAGACCAGTGCCGTCAAAAGCGACTTTAGATTTCAGTGTTGTTTGCACGGGGTACGCGCCTTTCAGCTTCAAAGTTAATACTAGAACTAAAACGCAGCCGCCTCCGGCTCAACTCACTCTTTACAACGGTATGAAACATCGGGGGGCGATTTAATGACATGAATGTGGCAACGCCCATAAATTACTGGGATAAAACGAAAAAAGGCCGCCAAGCGGCGACCCTTTCTGTCATATTTACATCACGTCACTCTTTAGTGACACGCCGTATTAGTTCGCCTGACGACGTAGGAATGCCGGAATTTCGATCCGATCCTGATCTTCGTTCGCTTCTGGCTCTTGATGCAGCGGCGTAACCTGAGGCTGCGCACGCGCTGGCTGCTGAGCTGCGGCTTCTGCCTGTGCACCAGTCATCCGGTTGATCAAAGAGTTGATACCAAAACGTGGCTTTTCAGCTTCTTCAGCTGTTGGCGCTGCGGCCTGTGGCTGCTGCTCGGCTTGCTTTGGCGCACGGTTCACAGCTGCCTGCAAACGGGCCATAGCTTCCGGCGAAGGTGTGCCTGGTGCGCGTGGTGCAACAAAGCTATCCGCGTCGCTCAGTGTTGGTTCTGGGCGTGGCGTATAAGCGGGCGGTGGCAGATCATGCGTTGCGGCAGGCTGCTGTGGTGCAGGCTGCGCTTGCTGAGGCTGAACCGCTGCTGGTTGTGGCGCGGGCTGTGGTGCCGGTGCTGGCGCAGATGGCATTTCCAGATCTTGGAACAATGTGCGCTCTTCCTGCGGTGCCGCTTGTGCAACGACAGGTGCTGGCGTTTCTTGAACCGGTGCTGGCGCAGGTGCTTCGATAGCTACTGCTGGCGCCAAAGGCGCGGCCATGCTGCGACGTGGTAGCGGCGTATCTGCATTGCTGACAGCAGCGTCGATACCTGTGGCAACCACAGAAACGCGCATCTTGCCTTCCATGCTGGTGTCCAGAGTAGAACCAACGATGATGTTTGCTTCTGGGTCGACTTTTTCGCGGATCTTGTTCGCAGCTTCGTCCAGTTCGAACAATGTCAGATCGTGCGAACCAGTGATGTTGATAAGAACACCCTTCGCGCCCTCGAGGCTGATTTCGTCCAGCAGCGGGTTCGCGATTGCTTTTTCCGCAGCTTGTACCGCGCGGTTTTCGCCTTCGGCTTCGCCAGTACCCATCATCGCCTTGCCCATTTCGTCCATTACGGCGCGAACGTCGGCAAAGTCGAGGTTGATAAGGCCCGGACGAACCATAAGGTCAGTCACACCTTTCACACCTTGATACAGAACGTCATCTGCAAGTGCGAAAGCTTCGGTAAATGTTGTGTTTTCATTGGCCAACCGGAACAGGTTCTGGTTTGGAATGATGATCAACGTATCAACAACCTTTTGCAGGGCTTCGATGCCTGCATCCGCTTGCTTCATGCGTTTGCCGCCTTCGAACTGGAAAGGTTTGGTGACAACACCAACAGTCAGGACGCCCAGTTCACGGGCTGCTTGTGCGATGATTGGGGCTGCACCAGTACCGGTGCCGCCGCCCATACCCGCCGTGATAAAGCACATGTGCGCCCCAGCAAGGTGATCAACGATTTGTTCAATGCTTTCTTCAGCAGCTGCTGCGCCAACAGTTGCGCGCGCACCAGCACCCAGACCTTCGGTCACTTTTAGACCCATCTGGATTTTCTGCTCTGAACGCGATTGCTGCAGTGCTTGCGCATCTGTGTTCGCTACGACGAACTCAACGCCTTCAAGCGCCTGTTCAATCATGTTGTTCACAGCGTTACCGCCAGCTCCACCTACACCAAATACGGTGATACGTGGCTTCAGTTCTTCATGCCCCGGGAGGGATAGGTTCAATGTCATAACTCGATCCGCCTGTTTTTATGAGCCCGTCCCACCGGGCGCCTGACTGCTTATTAGGCTCATCTTAACCGGGTGATGCCGAAAGGTCACGGGAAAAACACAAAATAGCCACCAAATCTGGACATATTTTATCAAAGGCCCGCTTGATTTCGACCAATCGGCAAAATGTTGCGCATCACCAGTTGTCTTTAAACCATTTTACAGCACGTTTAAGCGATCTCGCCGGGTAGCGATCCGCCGGAATTTCAAAGTCCCACCATTCATCTTGGGGGTTCGCCGCGAACAACGACAGACCGACCGAGCTAGAAAACGCCGGGCCAATCGCCGCCTGAGGAAGCCCCTGCACACGCAACGGGCGACCAAGACGTACTTGCTGGCCAAGAATTTTACTGGCCAAACCATCAAGACCCGGAATTTGGCTGCCGCCACCGGTCAACACGATCTGCTGGCTCGGCAGGTGTTCAAACCCGGCCGCATCCAAACGCGCACGTACCTCTTCCAAGATTTCTTCGACGCGTGGACGCATGATGCCGATCAATTCGGCACGGCTCACGGTGCGGCGATCATGTTCCCAATCGCCAGTGTCACCGCCAGTTTCGATCATTTCACGATCATCCATGCCGGTCGCAACAACGCCACCGTAGAATGTCTTGATCCGTTCAGCCGTCGCAGTCGGAATTTGCAGCCCCATTGAGATGTCAGACGTCACATGGTCCCCGCCCATACGAACAGAGTCCGCATAGATCATGTGTTTTTTCATAAACACGGAAATACCAGTCGATCCGCCGCCTAGATCAATACAAGCCGCGCCAAGCTCCTGTTCGTCCTCAACAAGCGACGACATACCGGATACATAGGCAGACGATGCCAGCCCTGCCAGTTCAAGATCACAGCGTTTGATACAGTAGAACAGGTTTTGCAGCGCCGTTGAATCAACCGTCAGCATATGCATGTCAGTCGTCAACTTATGACCTATTTGACCACGTGGATCGGCAAGACCGGATCGGTGATCCAAAGCAAAGTTAACAGGCTGGGCATGTAGCACTTCGCGATCCGCGCCGTAGTCAGGCACATCACAGTTGGCCATGACTTGGCTGATATCTTGCTCAGTCACCATGCCGCCCGACACATCCAATGCGCCATCCAACCCGTAAGAGCGCGGGCGCCCACCGGAAAGCGATGCAATCACGTGATCGACACGGACCTTCGCCATCTTTTGCGCAGCTTGAACAACCGTACGGATCGCACGTTCGGTTTCTTGCATCGCTTCGATTTCACCAAAACGAACACCGCGTGAGCGCGTCGTTGCAGCACCAATGACACGGAATTGCGACTGGCCAGCCATCGAACCGACACCATCAACATTGCGGAACTGCTCTGGTCCGTCAAAACGCAAAACAAGGCAGGCGATCTTGGATGTACCTACATCCAGAATAGCCACAACACCGCGCTGCATCGCTGCTTTGCGCATTTGGCGCATTGCCCGCTGGTTGTCGTATACATCGCCCATTAGTTGCCTGCCCCGTTAGTAGATACTGTTTCATTCACGCGGCGCAACGCGGCGACCGCTTCTTCGTTCATTCGCAAAGTCGGACGGTTTGCATTGCGCATATCGACAACAACCACGTCACGTTCCAACATGTCCTGCGCCGCATTCAACGCGATCACGCGGTCAAGCGCTGCAACTGCACCTTCGCCCGGCAGTAAAATGCGTTGATCGCGGTCCAGCACGATATCCCAGCGGCGTTCCCCCATACGAACAAGGCCACGCACACGGGTGCGCAACGGCCCCGCCCCGGCATAAAGTGCAAGCGCTTCTTCGATGTGCTGTTCTGCGCCATCACCAGCAATAAGTGGAAGATCAAGCCGGGCAGAACGAGAGGTCACAGTGCCTGACACGACCCCCGTCCCGTCAATGAGTTGTAGGGTTGTACCATCGCGCCAAAGCGCTGCAGGAACACGTGGTGTTAACCGCACCTCAAGCGTTCCAGCCGCACCAACACGCACGCTGGCAGATTTCACAGGATCCAACGCCTCAATTGCGCGGCGGGTCTGTTCAAGATCAAGATCAAAGGAAGACACCGGATATTCGCTTGGCAACAAATCAATGACAGCAGTCATAGTCGCTTGGTCCGCCCCAGTAATGGTCATGGCTTTCACCATGAACTGCGGACGCTCTTGAAAACGTTGCTTTGTCGTTTCGATTTGCGCGACCAGCGCGGCACGGCTTTCAGGCTTTGAAAAATGCGAGCCAGTGATCGCAGCAATCAACAAGATTGGCACGCCAATCCGCATCGTTGCGCGAAAACCGGGGGTCAGCAGCAAACGCTGATACCGATAGCCAAGCCGTGACGGCGCCGGATCGTGTGGTGCAGCCGCGACCGGGCGACGGATCAGGCTTCGCATGACCCTGCCTCCAACACCCAAACGCCCGACGACGCATCCGTCGCCGCATTCGAATGACCGCCATCGGTCATTATCACTTCACATGTTTTGCCCCGCAAAGCTGCTTTAGAATCCACTACAAACGATGACACGCCTACCCGCGCAGCCATCGACCGTTTCAATATTCTCGCAACTTTCGGGTTTGCCCTGCTCGACATACCCATCCGCCTCTTTTTGCGGGTCTTTTGCGACCCGTCATTTATGTGATCCTTTGTGGATCAAGCCATTTTTTGGCCATTTATTTTGCAGTGCCGCCATCCAAACGTTTACCGACCCGCATAATTTCCCACTCTAGCGTAATACCTTGCGAATCGTAAACCTTTTTCCGCACCAGTTCGCCCAAATCTTCTAGATCAGCCGCAGTGGCCCCACCCGCGTTGGTTAAAAAGTTCGAGTGTTTCTCATTCATCACAGCCCCACCAAGGGTCGCGCCACGCATTCCTGCGTTATCAATAACTTTCCAGGCCTTCAGATCATGCACGTCATCAGCACGCCCAGTCGACGAGAAACCCGCAGGATTGCGGAAGGTTGAACCAGCAGTGCGGTCTTTGGTCGGTTGCGTTTCATCACGCTTCGCCAATTGCTCCGTCATGCGCTGCACCAGTTCAGCCGGATCGCCCTTTGGCGCATCAAAACGTGCGCTGACGACAATCGCACCGTCTGGCAGCTTGCTTTGCCGATAGGCGAATTGCAGCTCATCTGCCGCAAGTTCAACAAGGTCCCCACCCCGCGTGACGACAGTGACCGAAACCAAAACGTCAGCGACATAATCACCGTAGCAGCCAGCATTCATGCAAACAGCGCCACCAATCGTGCCGGGAATAGTCCGCAGAAACGTCAGATCACGCCCCGCGTCCGCCGCCTTACGTGCGACATGAGCATCAAGCGCCGCAGCACCCGCAACAACGTGGTCACCAGACGCGTCAATGCTGTTAAATCCGCGCCCAAGCCGGATCACCACTCCGCCGATACCACCATCGCGAACGATAAGGTTGCTTCCAACACCCATCGGAAAAACGGGTACGTCAGCGGGCAAAGCCGCAAGGAATTCGCGCAGGTCGTCAACATCGGCGGGCTGGAATAGCACATCAGCTGGCCCACCAACGCGCATCCATGTCAGTTCCGCCATCGCGCGTTGTTCAGTTAGCGTGCCGCGCACCTGAGGGAGATTGACCATCCCATTCCTTCCTTGACCAGTTACACTGGCAATCTTCAAATTTCGAAACAAGGGACACTAGTCTGAGCGACCGCGCATCCACTTGTAGAGATAATACAATGGCCACCGCAAAACCGAGGCCTGCGCAACAGCAACAACCACACCGAACATGGCTCCGTTTTGAACGAAGACCCAAATCAGTATGGGAATGCCAAGCGCGATCAGCACATATGCTCTGCGCCAGTGATTGTCACTGGATGGGATCGACTGAAGAATAAACGCCAGAACGACCCACAAACACGCAGCCCAGAGCGAAGCCGTCATTACTTGGCCAATCTTTCAGGCAAGCGGTTCGCCCACGCACTAATAGTCCCTGCACCAAGGCAAACAACCATGTCGCCGGCATTCGCCTGCTCGCGGACGAGACGTTCCAAGTCTTCTTCGGATTCAACGCTGCGTGCATGTCGGTGGCCGTGGCGAACAAGCCCGGCAACCAGATCGTCGCGCCCTGCACCCGGAATCGGATCTTCACCAGCTGAGAAAATGTCAGAAATACCGACAACATCCGCATCGTTGAAACAGGCGCAGAAATCGTCAAAGTGATGCGAAAGACGGCTATAGCGGTGCGGTTGATGCACTGCGATAACACGGCCTTCGGTCGCCTGACGCGCAGCCTTTAGCACGGCAGCAATCTCAACCGGGTGGTGGCCATAGTCATCAATGATGGTAACGCCGTTCACTTCACCGACTTTAGTAAAGCGGCGGTTCACGCCCTTGAAACCCTTCAGCGCGGCACGAATTTCGTCGCGCTTCATGCCAAGGTGACGGGCGACGGCAACAGCTGAAAGCGCGTTGGATACGTTGTGATCACCCGGCATGGGCAGTTCACAACCGTCAATTGTCGTGCCTTCGTCCTGCAAAGCAATGTCGAAATGCGCAACGCCAGCCTTGTAGGTAAGGTTAATCGCACGCACATCAGCTTGGGCGTTAAATCCAAATGTTGTGACCCGGCGATCGGATATCTTACCAACCAAAGCCTGCACATCAGGGTCGTCCGTGCAGCAAACAGCCAGCCCGTAAAACGGGATATTCGACACAAAATCATAGAAGCCTTTGTGCAGGGCCTCTTCGGTGCCCCAGTGTTCCATGTGTTCTGGGTCGATGTTCGTTACAATCGCGATTGTTGCGGGCAAACGGTTGAATGTGCCGTCGCTTTCATCAGCTTCGACCACCATCCATTCGCCCTGCCCCATACGGGCGTTCGAACCATAGGCGTGGATGATCCCACCGTTGATAACGGTTGGGTCAATGCCGCCTTCGTCCAACAAGGCTGCAACCATAGTGGTCGTAGTCGTTTTACCGTGTGTCCCAGCCACAGCGATATTCGATTTCAACCGCATCAGTTCGGCCAACATCTCGGCACGGCGCACAACTGGCAAACCTTTGGCGCGGGCGGCGTCCAGTTCAGGGTTACCCGGCTTGATGGCGGAGGAGATCACGATGACCTCAGCGCCTTCTAGGTTCTCGGCACGCTGACCTTCAAAAACCGTAGCGCCAAGCGATTTGAGCCGGTCGGTGATTTTCGATGCCTTCAGGTCTGACCCTTGCACGGTGTACCCGTGGTTAATCAACACCTCGGCAATGCCTGACATCCCAATGCCGCCAATCCCGACAAAGTGAATCGGGCCAACGTCCAAAGGCAGTTTAGTTGCAGCAGCGTTCATCGCTTGATTTCCATCTTATTTTTGGGCCGGTGCGGCCAGTTCTTCGACAAGTCCGACAAGACGCTCGGTCGCGTCTGGGACGCTGCAACGCACGGCAGCTTGGGACATTTTCATCATGCCTGTTTCATCTGACAGCAGCTTTTCAAGCATCGCAGTCAGCGGGGCGACCTCGAATTCGGTTTCGGTCATGATCACCGCAGCATCATTTTCCACCAATTGGCGTGCATTCGCAGTCTGCTCATCTCGGATCGCGCTTGCCAGCGGAACCCAGATCGCAGGGCGGCCAATGATGCTTACGTCAGCAACTGTGGACGCACCAGAGCGCGAAATTACCAATTGCGCTTCGGCCATACGATCAGGAACATCCGCAAAGAATGTTTGCACCTCTGCATTGATCATCTCGGCTTCGTAGTAATTGCTGACGCGCTCCAGATCTTCCTCGCGGGCCTGATGGCTAACACGCACATTGCGGCGAATATGTTCAGGCAGTGCAGCAATCGCGGGTGGCGCAATATCAGACATGATGCGAGCGCCCTGACTGCCGCCCAATACAACAACCGACATTGGATAATCACCCGGCGGAATATATGGCGCGGCCGCACGTTCAAGCACGGCAGAGCGTACCGGGTTGCCGGTGTGAACGCCTTCAACCCCTTTTGGCAAAGCAGTTGGCCACGTGCCACAAGCGACCTTATTCACGCGCTTGGCAAACAATTGGTTTACGCGTCCCAAGACACCATTTTGCTCATGGACCATACGTGGAACGCGCAACGCCCATGCAGCGGCCATTGCAGGAATGGCCGGATAGCCACCGAAACCAACAACTACAGCAGGACGGTCGAACAGCATCTTCCATTTGGCGGCAGCGATACCACCGATAATCCGAAATGGAACCGCTAGTTTTTGCAGGATACCACCACGCGCAAAAGTCGCGCTACCGACAACGCTTATTTCGACCGCATCAGGGAAACCACTGGTGTAGCGCGCGCCACGCGCATCTGTCGAAAGACGGACGCGCCAGCCCTTGGCCAACATTGCCTCGGCCAAAGCTTGCGCAGGGAACATGTGTCCCCCTGTTCCACCGGCTGCAATAATCAAAAGAGGTGCGGTCATCTATTGGCCCTACGTAGCAAAATATCTTCCATCTTGCCCTGCGGGCGCGAGCGCGTAAATGCAAGTAGCATTCCAACTGTAATACCCCCCGCAATCAGCGACGATCCGCCGTATGATACGAACGGCAAGGTCATCCCCTTCGCTGGCAGTAAACGGACAGCGACGCCCATGTTGATCATCGCTTGCACACCAAACACGCAAGCAAGCCCCGTTCCAGCAAGGCGAATGAACGGATCACGTTCTTTCATCAAACGCAGCAATGACCGCACAACGATCACGCTATAAAGTGCGATGATTACTAAGACGCAGATCAACCCATATTCTTCAGCTGCAACGGCGATAATAAAGTCGGTATGTGCATCAGGCAGCGACCATTTCACTTGGCCCTCCCCCACACCAACACCAAAAAACCCGCCCTCGCGGATCGCGTTGGTCGCATAGCCAAGCTGTGTTGTCGGGTCCAAATCAGGCGACAAGAACCCATCAATACGCCGCGCAAAGTGTTCAGAGTTGCTATAGGCAACGGTCCCACCCAACACGACGAGGCCAGCAAGCACCATGAGAAGCACCATCGGCGCACCCGCAACAAAATACATCACACCCCATGAAAACAGGATCAAACAGGCCTGACCAAAATCAGGCTGCATCGCAAGGATCAGTACGATCGTCACGGTCATAATGAATGAATACGCCTTGCCCGGCGGGCCACCCAACTGCTGCGACGCTGACAGCATCCATGCGGCCATCACGATAAACCCCGGCTTTAGGAACTCTGACGGCTGAACAGATGCAAAGCCCAGCGAATACCAGCGGGTCGCACCTTTGCCGAAATCCGTACCGAATACAGGAAGCATAACGAGCGCAGCAAATGCACCTAGAAATCCAAGAACCGCCAATCGGCGCACAAGAGTTGGAGACATCATCGATACGGTAAACATAACCAAAATGGCCATGCCGCCAAAAATGGCCTGCCGGGTCACATAGTGAAACGGTTCAAGCCCGTTTTTCGCCGCCAATGGCGGAGAAGACGCTAAGCCCAACAACAGACCAATCCCAAACAGGATCAGAATGCTGGACAACGTCCACTTGTCAATTGTCCGCCACCACCGGGGAAGAACTGGGTCGCCGGATTGCACCGGGACCGCCCCATAGACCATTTCCGTCATGGATCACCGCCTTACTGCCTCAACTGCCCGTTTTCCGGGTCTGATCCCAGCATAGCCAGCATTTGCGACTGATTCTACTGAAATTTAGGGGTTTACGATTTTGATTCGGGCTAAGTGCACAACGGTCCATGTTTCGACCGAATTGATCACCCTTGCATGACTACGCATTCCACGGCACATCCATCGCATGAATATTGATACTTTGATCATTGGCGCCGGCGCTGCTGGCATGATGTGTGCGGCGCATGCCGGGCCAAATACGCTTGTCGTGGATCACGCCAAAGCAGCAGGCGAGAAGATCCGAATCTCGGGCGGCGGACGCTGCAATTTTACCAACATGCACGCAAGCCCTGCCAATTTCATTAGCCAGAACAAACACTTCTGCAAATCTGCGCTCAAACGCTATACGCAATGGGACTTCATCGCGCTGGTCGATCAGTACCGGATCGCATGGCATGAAAAAACACTCGGGCAGCTGTTCTGCGATGAGACTGCCAAAGACATTGTCGCAATGCTGCGTGCAGAGATGGACAAGTCAGGCGCACAGCTTTGGCTGCAAACATCTGTCGACAACATACGTCACGATGGCACCCATTTTCATGCACAGCTAACGCGTGACGGGCGCATCACGCAGATTATCGCGAAAAACCTTGTTGTGGCCTCTGGCGGGAAATCCATTCCCAAAATGGGTGCGACGGGCCTTGCTTATCAAATCGCCGGGCAGTTTGATGTGCCCGTTATCGAAACGCGGCCCGGGCTGGTTCCCTTCACCTTTGGCGAAGATCGTTTCAAACCGCTCGCCGGGGTCGCCCTGCCCGCTCGTGTCAGCGCCAATAACACCAGCTTTGACGAAGCAATCCTGTTCACGCACCGCGGCCTGTCGGGCCCCGCCGTACTACAAGCCTCGTCCTATTGGCACGAGGGCGAGCAAATCACCGTCAACGTCGATCCGTCAGCGGGCCTATTCAACACATTGAAATCCGCGCGCCAAACCCAAGGCCGCAAAGCCCTGACCACCGTCATGTCCCAATACCTGCCAGCGCGTTTGGTCGAATTCCTTTCGGGCGACCTACAGCTAGCCGGCAACATCGCCGACCAAAGCGACGCACGACTACAGGAAATCGCCGATCAACTATCACACTGGGAACTGACGCCATCCGGCACCGAAGGCTACCGCACCGCCGAAGTCACACTCGGCGGGATCGACACCGATGCGCTGTCGTCAAAAACAATGGGCGCAAAATCCGTCCCCGGCCTCTACTTCATCGGCGAAGCAGTCGACGTCACAGGCTGGCTTGGCGGGTATAACTTCCAATGGGCATGGTCGTCAGGCTGGGCGGCGGGGCAAGCAATTTCCGCCAGGTAAGGTGGATCAAGATCCACCTTACGTCGTTGCTTCTTTCACGCATGCGATGAAATCCTCGCCCCGTTTTTCAAAACTATCATACTGATCAAACGATGCAGCGGCAGGCGCGAGCAGCACGACTTCGCCAGCCTGCGCTTCGTCTGCGGCACGGGATACAGCGACTGCCATAGTACCACATACCTCGGCCTCAGCTCCGCTTAACTGGCGCGCAAATTCTTCGGATTCCCGACCAATCACATAGGCTTTTGCCACGTTTTGCAAATGCGGCAGCAGCGTATCCAAACCACCTTCTTTTTGCAGCCCGCCACAAATCCAACGGATCTTTGTGAACGCTTGCAATGCCTTAGCGGCGCTATCGACGTTGGTCGCCTTACTGTCATTCACATAGCGCACGCCGTTATGTTCGGTAACCAGTTGCGACCGATGCGGCAGGCCGGGGTAGCTGTGCATCGCAGCCTCGATCCCCTTGGGACCAAGTCCAAGGCTACGGCAAACCGCATAGGCGGCACAGGCGTTTTGGTGGTTATGTGCACCGGGCAATCCCGGAACATTGCGCAGATCTATCGATGCAACCTGCCGTCCCTTGCGCATCTCAGACAAGAACCCCTTGCGGGCAGACACAGCCCAACCGTCCGTCAACTTGCGACCAGTTGATATCTGGATCACGCGATCATCCCCTGCCCCTTCGATCAACTGATTGGCAAGATAGCGACCTTCGACCTCATCAACGCCAATAATCGCCCGATCAGGACCACCCTCCGCAAACAACCGACGCTTAGCTGCGAAATATCCGCCAAGCCCTGCGTGGCGGTCCAAGTGGTCCGGAGAAAGATTAGTAAAGACAGCAATATCCGGCGTCAGTGCACGCGCCAGATCAGTTTGATAGGAGGACAGCTCAAGGACGATAACCTCACCATCATGTGCCGGTTCAATATCCAAGACCCCACGCCCAATATTCCCAGCCAATTGCGACGGGCGGCCATTCTCGATCAGAATATGATGGATAAGAGCCGAGGTCGTGGATTTCCCATTTGATCCAGTGACGGCAACGACGCGTGGTGCCACATCAAAACTGTTCCAAGCATCAGTCGCGAAAGACTGGAAAAACAACCCGATATCATTGTCCACAGGCACCACAGCATCCCAAGCCGAGGCAATCACAGGATTCGGGTGCGGGTAAAGATGCGGGATTCCAGGGCTGACGATCAGTTTGGAAACACCATCAAATGCACCTTGCTTGGTCAGGTCACGGATCGTTAGACCATCCGCTTCTGCCGCCTCGCGCGCGGGCACACTATCGTCCCAAACAACTACATCAGCACCACCTTCAATAAGTGCGGCAGCCGTGGCACGTCCCGAACGGCCAAGCCCCAAAACGGCGACTGTCTGACCTACATAGCCCTGAACTGGAATCATCTTTGCCTCACTGCGTATTTGCGCAGACATTGCCCCGATCAGCACCACAGGTGCAAGAGAAGTCGCCATGACCCCAAGCCGTAAAATACGCGACCGCGCCTTTGGTCAAACGCGCTGGAATCTCCATATCAATCAAATCCCACGGCATTTCCCGTGCGTTTAAAATCATCGAACCCAGTGAATTGTACTGATTTTGAATCACAAAAATTCTCATCCCTTTCGGACATAGCGGACAACAAACGCTGGAGCCTTCCATACTCGCCTCCCCCGTCAGGGTACCCTGCAGTCGTCAATGCGCGAGTAATCCGCGCATGTATTGGTCCATTGAATTTGTAATGGCGCAAAGGCAACAGATAGGTAATCGATCCTCGGGCATTTACGGAATGCGAACTATTGAAACGGCAGCCTGAGAACCACCGCAAAAGAACAGGCTTTCGAATGCAATTCTGCGACGGAGGGTGCATGCCAAGTATTCGCTTTAGCGCATATTTCAACGGTTTGCGCTTGCGCGTCAGACCAAATTTCGCAAGCAGCCGAGCACGACAACCCGGGTACTGTGTTAGTGGCTCGCCATTCTTGCGAAGCCTTAGATGCTTACGCCCATCGAAATACCACGACTTACTAAGGTCGACGACTTCGTCCTGTTCCATGGCTTTCAAAGCTGTGAGTGTTTTAGGGTACATGTCAATCATTACAGACCAGATAACATTGCCGTCTTCATCGCCTAGGCTTGCAGTAAAATCGTCGATGCTGACTCCCTCTGGTAGCTCTAAAAACTCATCAACATCTAAATGCAGCGACCACTTTCCAAGCGTATATTTTTCTAGCAACAACATACGCCAAACTAAGTCGACACGCTGGTGCGGCAACTCAAGAGCCGAGGCATCCTCCGACGATACCTTGTCACCGAATTTTCGTTTACTTTGAACAACCATCACGTCAGGCTGGTTGCACAAAAACTCGAGACTTCCATCGGTAGAGCGATCGTTCAACAAAACAAAACGCCTTACCCCAAGTTTGCGGTAGTGCTCAAGAAACGGGCCCAAAAAGTGCAGTTCGTTATGCACCAAGGCTGTCAGTGTAAAGCTTGCGTCATTGGTAAGATCGTTGCTCACTACGACGAAGTCGTCGTATTTATTCAAAATTGGGTGCATAGATATCGCTATTTAATTCACAAAGACATTGGTCTACGGAATTCAGTGATCATAGCCCCTGAAGACACAGACACTTTGATGTTACCTTCAACTAGTGCCTCCTGAAAAGTGTATTAGCCAATGAAGGGCATTCAAAATAGAAAAGTTTGGTTTTCTATTTTGAATGCCCTAGAAAACTTGCATACCAACAAGACAAAAAAATTTGGTGCGGTCGGGGGGACTCGAACCCCCACGAGTGTTACCTCACAGCGACCTCAACGCTGCGCGTCTACCAATTCCGCCACGACCGCAAGTCATTAGCTGCCGCGCTTCTAGTGCAGCGGTCCCGGCTTGCCAAGAGGCAAAACGCACTCAAAGCGCAACCAGTGCATGTTGGTGCGAACAGGGGTGACATTTCAAGCGCGCGCCGCCATATCAAAACCAACAGGAGACACCACACCATGGTTGAATGGATCATATCAGACGGGTTAACCGACTATGCCGAAGCGCTAAGCTTCATGGAAGCCCGCGTTGATGCAATCTCGCGTGGTGAGGCCGAAGAATGCATTTGGCTGCTTGAACATCCCCCGCTGTATACGGCGGGTACGTCCGCCAAGTCAGCAGACCTTATCGACCCTGATCGTTTTCCTGTGTTCGAGGCACGGCGCGGCGGCGAATACACCTACCATGGTCCGGGTCAGCGTGTTGCATATGTCATGCTTGATGTTTCAAAGCGTGGACGCGATGTCCGCCAATTTGTCAAAGACCTCGAGACATGGGTGATTGCGACGCTTGATACGTTCAACGTCAAAGGCGAAATTCGCGAAGGCCGGGTGGGTGTCTGGGTGCAGCGCCCAGAAAAGCCCCTGCAAGCAGATGGAAATCCCGCCGAAGACAAAATTGCGGCCCTTGGTATTCGCTTGCGCAAATGGGTGTCGTTTCACGGGATGTCGATCAATGTCGATCCAGACCTAGGCCACTTTGAAGGGATCGTGCCCTGCGGGATCACGGATCATGGCGTGACCAGCCTTGTCGACCTTGGACTGCCGGTCACAATGAATGATCTGGATGTCGCACTTCGCCAGACATTTGACCGGACAATGTAGGGTGGGTTTCAACCCACCGCCCCGCAAAACGCAGGGCGGTGCTGTTAATATTTAGACGCGTGCGCCTGATGCCTCGTCAAAACGATGTGTCATCGCTGGGTCCGCTTTGAATGACAGTGTTGTGCCGCTCTTGATCGCAGTGCGTTCCATCTTCGCGACAAAGGAATTTCCTTCGCGCGTCGTCAAGTGAACCAGAACGTATTCGCCAAGGTTTTCAACCAGATCTACTGTACCTGACAGCCATCCCTCGCCTTCTGTAGCGGGCAGCAGGTGCTCTGGCCGGATGCCCAGAACTTGGCCTGCGCCAACTTGTACGCCTACGCCAGCGTCCAGCTCAGAGGGCACGAAGAAGTTCATCTTTGGGCTGCCGATAAACTGCGCAACGAACATGTTATCAGGATGATCGTACAGATCAGTTGGCGATCCAACTTGTTCAACACGGCCATCGCGCAGAACCACGATCTTATCAGCCAGCGTCATCGCTTCGACCTGATCGTGTGTCACATAGATCATGGTTGACCCAAGACGTTCATGCAGTTTTGAGATTTCAAACCGGGTCTGAACACGAAGGGCGGCATCAAGGTTCGACAGTGGTTCGTCGAACAAGAATACCTTTGGATCGCGTACAATCGCACGGCCGATGGCCACACGCTGACGCTGACCACCCGAAAGGTTACGGGGGCTGCGGTCCAGATAATCTGTGATCTGCAAAACCTCAGCGGCAGCTTTCACGCGGCGATCAATTTCGTCTTCGGGTGTTTTGATCTGCTGAAGACCGAATGCCATGTTTTTATAAACGGTCATATGCGGATAAAGCGCATATGTCTGGAACACCATCGCGACTTCGCGCTTAGATGGGGCAACCTCGTTCACGACGTTATCGTCGATAGCGACGGTACCGCTGGTAATATCTTCAAGCCCAGCAATCATCCGCAGCAGCGTAGATTTACCGCAACCTGACGGGCCAACGAACACGACGAATTCGCCGTCTTCGATATCAAGGTCGATCCCGTGCATTACCTGCACTGGACCGTATGATTTGCGTACGTCGCGAATTGTCAAACTGGCCATGATTGCTCCATGTCTTTGATGGCCGCACGCAATGTGTCGGCGAATGCGGGGAAGGCTGTGGGAAGATCACCCCAAAGCTGCTGAGAAGTGATAAAGTCATCGGTGCCAAGCATGGACTTCAAAGCGTCCCAGCTTGGCTCGAGGTAATCAAAAGGAATGCGGCCCGCTGCAACGTGCTGCGCGAAGACGTACCAGCTCGCGATGCTGCGAATGCCATGATGTGGCATGATACCTTGCTTTAGGCACCCTTCCAGCGTCGGACGAATGAAGATCGGGAACTTTGCCACACCGTCGGCGCAGATACGTGCGACTGTGTCGGCAATGGCTTCGTTCTTAAACCGTGCCGCGATGTCATCAAGATACGCCTCTTTTGAGAACGGTAGCTCGATCGTTAGCGCCGGCAGCACCTCTTGGGTTTCGTAATTCCAGAAATGGTCGAACAGTTCTGGTACACGCATCGCCTGATCAAAGGTTTCGATCCCATGCAACGCCCCAAGATAGGTCAGACAAGTATGCCCACCATTCAGGACACGGATTTTTGTCTCTTCATAAGGATCGACATTCGCCGTGATCGTAACGTCGACCTTATCCAACGCAGGCATTGGACCAGCAAAATTGTCCTGCAATACCCACTGAACGAATGCTTCAGCCGCAATGGGTTGCACAACGATTTCGCCGGTTGTTTCAGATAGTTCGGTCGTCAACGCCGGTGTCGAACGCGGAGTGATCCGGTCAACCATTGAGCAAGGGAAAGTAACATTTTCCGCGACCCAAGCGGCCAAATCACCCTGCCCTGTCAGCGCCAGATAAGCAGCAAAGTTTGCTTTCAGCATTTTGCCGTTTTGGCGGATGTTATCGCAGCAACAAATTGTAATCGGCTGACCACTCGCGGCCATCCGACGCAAAAGTGCGGCCTGCAGATAGGCATAGACTGTTGTCTGCGCGCCGCCTGAAACCTCGGCCTTGATGGTTGCATCGTTTGCGTCCAACGCGCCTTTCGGGTCAGTATAATAGCCGCTTTCGGTGACCGTGATGGTCACCATGTGCACGCTTGGCTGCTCAAGCAGCGCTTCAGCGCCAGACGCATCTTTTGACCAATCGGCAAAGCCCACGTGGCTACGCACCCGGCGCAGCGAAACCACACCTTCTGGGGTCGTTGATTTCAGCAGATAACCGTTGTCCCATGTCGCGCATTGCGCAAATGTGTCGGCCTCTGGTGCGCGCAGATTTACTGCGGCAATGCCCCAAGCAAGATCGCCCGTTTCTTGCATATAGTCATCAATGTACTGGGCTTGGTGTGCGCGGTGAAATGCGCCAAACCCAAGATGCACAACACCTACCGCGCAGTTCGCACGGTCGTAAGTCGTCTCAAAGATGTTGGCCTTAGCGGATTGAGTCATCACGCGGTTTCCTTTGTAGGGATCAAATCTTTTCGGGCTTTGTCCCGATAGGCAGACGGCGTCATGCCCTTCATTTTTAGAAAGTGCCGGTTAAAGTTCGCAAGGTTTTGGAACCCAACTTGGTAACAGATCGCGGCCACTTGTTCGTCGGTCGCATAAAGCATCCCGCAGGCTTGCCCGATGCGCACACCATTCACGAATTCAACAAACCGGTGGCCTGTGGTGGCTTGAAAATTCCGGCGGAACGTAGCCTCGGTCATGCCGGCCATTTTTGCGGCGCTTTCGACCGATATCTCATCCGAGAAGTTCTGAACGATGTGGTCAACAACATCGCAAATCTTGATCTGTTGTTTGCTGCGTTTGGCATGATCGATTTTCTGGATCGACATGGTTTCTGTGTCTGGGTGTTCTGCCAGAACCGTTAGGAAATCAAAGAATTCTAGAATGCGGTGCGGCCCTGTGCCGTCGCGCAGTGACGCCATACGGGCCATTGCATCATCAAGTGGATAGCCACTGAACTTAATACCGCATTGGGATCGCTTGATCAGGTTTTGCGATGGTTCGAACTCTGGGAACGATTTCACCAGACCTTCGATCTTTTCATGATCAAATTGGATGACCATATCACGTTGGGCGACGGGATCGGTCCAGACTTCGTCTGTGATCCAGTTGTGCGGCAGATGTGGCCCGATCAGAAACAAATCGCCCGGTGCAAAGTCACCAATATAGTCACCAACATAGCTACGGCCATTGGTTGCCACGATCAGGTGCAATTCGCATTCTTTATGCGAATGCCAGCGGCATAACGGATCCGGCCAGCCGTGTTCCAGATAGCGCAGACTGTCTGGGCTACTTTCTAGAACCTCAAGCTCTGGTTGGATAATCGACATCGCGCTACCTCAGCACGTTGCCGCCATCGACGCCGATGGTCTGTGCGGTCATATAAGATGATTGGTCACACGCTAGGAAAACAGCAACCCGCGCAACATCGTCGGGTGACCCCATATAGCCTAGCGGAACGGCCTCTCCGACTTCGCGCTTTTTCTGTCCGGGCTCTTTGCCTTCGAACTTTGCGAATAGGCTATCAACGTGTTTCCACATCGGTGTGTCGATCACACCCGGGGATATCGCATTTACGCGGATCTTATGTGGCGCCAAAGCCAGCGCCGCAGATTGTGTATAGCTGATAACGGCTGCTTTAGTCGCACAATAATGCGCAACCAAGGCTTCGCCACGGTGCCCCGCTTGGCTGGATAGATTGATGATCGAACCGGGTTTACCGGCAGCCACCATCGCCTGTGCTGTTGCCTGCATAACGGCATAAAACGCACGCACGTTGACCCCGAACAGACGGTCGTATTGCGCAAGATCAGCGGTCAACACGTCGCCCATGTCAAAGATTGCCGCGTTGTTGAACAACACGTCTGGGGCAATGGATTTGATCCATTCCTGCGCAGCGGCCAACCCGTCATCAGACAGAAGATCAAACGGTTTGTATGTCGCGGGGCCGTCAAAACTGTCGGCTACATCGGTTGCGTAAACTGTCGCGCCAAGCGCTGCAAAGTGGGCGACTGCGGCGGCACCAATGCCTCCGCAAGCGCCAGTCACAAAACAGACCTTGCCAGTCAGATCGACAGGGGCAGCATTCAGTGCCATTACTTCACCGCCCCGAATGTCAGACCTTGCACCAGTTGCTTTTGCGCAAGCCAGCCAAAGACCACGATAGGTGCACAAGCGAGCGTCGAAACAGCTGATACTTTGGCCCAGAACAGACCTTCAGGTGCTTGGAATGATGCAACAAATGATGTCAGCGTCGTTGCGTCTGTTGTTGTCAAAACGATAGACCAGAATGCCTCGTTCCAGCAAAGGATGATCGACAGTAACGCAGTTGACGCAATCCCGCCCCATGCCAATGGCATCACAATCTGGCGGATTTCGTTATAGGTTGATGTACCGTCCATGCGCGATGCCTCAAGGATTTCCTTGGGGATTTCGCGGAAGTAGTTGAACAGGATCAACATCACGATTGGCAGGTTCATCAGCGCATAGATAATGACCAGCAGACCTTTGGTGTCATACAGCCCGGTCTTTTGCGCCAAAAAGTAGATCGGCATCAACACACCAACAGCAGGAAGCATCTTAGTCGACAGCATCCACATCAGAATGTCTTTGGTCCAACGGCCAGTGTTGAACGCCATCGCATAAGCCGACGGAATTGCGATCAGCAGGGCCAATAGCGTGCCGCCGAATGCGGTGATAACCGAGTTGATCGCAAACTTACTGTAGTTCGTGCGCTCTTGGATTTCTGTATAGTTTTCCAATGTTGGCTCAAAGAACAGCTGTGGCGGGATCGCAATTGCCTGCGCCTCGGTCTTAAAGCTGGTCAGAACCATCCAAAAGATCGGGAAGAAAAAGATACAGGCGACGATCCATGCGAAGACGACAGCAATACGGTTCTTAAGGTGCTCGCGTTGTTTATCAGTCATGTTTACACCGTCAGCGTTTTGCCAACCGCACGGATCAAGAAGATCGCGACGATATTGGCGAGGATAATTGCAAAGACACCACCGGCAGAGGCCACGCCCACATCAAACGCCTGTTGGGATTGGATGTAGATCAGGTAGGTCAGGTTCGTAGATTGCACACCGGGTCCGCCACTTGTTGTGACAAAAATCTCGGCGAAAATCGCAAGGTGAAAGATCAGTTGGATCAGGATCACGATCGAGATCGGACGCGCCAGATGTGGCAGAGTGAGGTGACGGAACTGCGACCAGAAACCAGCGCCATCCAATGTGGCGGCTTCTTTTTGTTCTTGGTCTTGCGACTGCAGCGAGGTCATGAAGATCAAGATCGCAAACGGGGTCCACTGCCAGCTGACCATCACAATGATCGACGCCAGCGGCATATCTTGCAGCCATTCAACGGGGGTCGCACCGATGACATTGGCAAAGAATGCAAACAGCCCGTTGTTAGGGTCCATCAACATGTTCTTCCAGATCAGCGCAGAAACGGTGGGCATGATAAAGAATGGGGAAATCAGCATGACCCGCACGATGCCACGGCCCTTAAAGGGGCGGTCGATCAGGATAGAGATTGCTAGCCCCAAAATAACAGTAATCGCTAGAACGGACCCAACAAGGATCAACGTATTCAGCAGTGCCGGAAAGAAAGACGGGTCGGTCCAAAAGAACTCATAGTTCTGTAAGCCAATGAAACCCGTGCGCTCTGGGTAGAGCAGGTTGTAGCGAATTGTCGAAAAATAGATTGTCATCGAAAGCGGTACGATCATCCATAGAAACAGGACAATGATACTTGGCGCTTGGAGCCATCTAACAAGTGTGGGGTTCATGACCGGATTTCCTGCTGATCGAAAAAAATTTGGGGCGGCAAAACAGCGCCGCCCCAAATCGGGAGGAATTTAGTAGTAGCCAGCCTTGCGCATTTCGCGGTCAGCAGCTTCTTGAGCAGCTTCAAGAGCTTCCTCTACGGTGATGTCACCAGCCAGTGCAGCAGTCATTTGTTGACCAACAGCCGTACCAATTGCTTGGAACTCTGGGATCGCAGCGAACTGTACGCCTGTGTAAGGTGATGGGTTCTGTGTAGAGTTCTCAGGGTCAGCCGACAGGATCGCCTTCAGCTCAGCTTCTGCGAATACAGCAGCGTCTGTGAAGTTCGAGTTGTCGTATGTTGACTGACGTGTACCTGTTGGAACAGCACCCCAACCGTTGGTTTCAGCAACCAGCTCAATGTACTCTTTTGAAGTCGCCCATTCGATGAACTTCTGTGCGTCTTCAGCTTGGTTTGTACCTGCTGGTACAGCCAATGCCCATGCCCACAGCCAGTTCGCACCACGTGTTGTCACCGCTTGTGGCGACTGTGCGAATGCGATCACGTCAGCAACCTGAGACTGCTCAGGGTTGGACACGAAGGACGCTGCGATAGTCGCATCGATCCACATGCCGCATTTACCTTCGTTGATCAGGGCAAGGATTTCGTTGAACGAGTTACCAGAAGAACCTGGAGGGCCGTAGTTGTTGAGCAGGTCAACGTAGAAGTTTACAGCGTGGTTCCATGCTGGGCTATCCAGTGCAGGTGTCCAATCTTCGTTGAACCACTGTGCGCCGAAAGAGTTCGCCATTGTAGACAGGAACGCCATGTTGTCGCCCCAGCCCGGCTTGCCGCGCAGACAGATGCCGTAAACGCCATTGTCTTTGTCAGTCATTGCCGCAGCAGCGTCTTGGATGTGACCCCAGCTTGGGTTGTCAGGCATTTCCATGCCAGCAGCGTCCAGCAGGTCTTTGCGATACATGATCATCGAAGATTCGCCGTAGAACGGAGCAGCGTATAGCGTGCCGTCGTGGCTCAGACCGTTGCGCATTGCGGGCAGGATATCTTCAACGTCATATGCGTCAGAGAATTCCAGCGCTTGCAGCCAGCCACGCTCGCCCCAGATTGGAGCCTCGTACATGCCGATTGTCATGATGTCGAACTGGCCACCTTTGGTGGTGATGTCCGTTGTAACGCGGCTACGCAGTGTGCCCTCGTCCAAAGTAACCCAGTTCACGGTGATGCCAGGGTTTGCAGCTTCGAATGCAGGTGTCAGCTTCTGCATTTCAATCATGTGACCGTTGTTCACAGTCGCGATGGTTAGTTCACCGGCGAAAGCCATAGAGGCACCGGCTACGCCCAGGGTCAGCCCCAGCGCAGTGTTACGAAGAGTATTCATATTTTCCTCCCAAAAAGTCGACGGGTTGCTTTGGCAACGCGTTCCACAAGACTGCCGGATGATTACGATCTCATCCTATACGTTTTTAACAAGTTGATATACGAAACGTAGCTAAATACCGCGAAATCTCGAATTTAGTGAACGGAAAGTATGACCTTCGCAGTCGCAGCATAATATTCGTACATTTCGCCGCAGCTGCAGAATAGCACATCCAAGCAGCCTGAGCGAATCCTTGATGATAGTTTTCTAACATTAATAGTTGAGCTTGCATTAACTTTTTCAATCAAAGGCAGCAACGCGACAAGCCTGCATTGTTGCCTCATTGTCAAAGAACGGTATAGGACCGTCGCAAGGTCGCAAATTCGAATGGATCACCAATGACGCGCAAGCCGGATACGAAGAAAGACTTCAACATCGTCATCATCGGCCAGTCCGGCCGACTGGCCTACGAAGCAGTTCTATTTGCAGCGTCGCTGAAACAGTATTCACCCGACTTTGCGGGCAAGCTCATCGTCGCTGAACCACAGCCGGGACCGCGTTGGGATAATGACCCACGCATGCCAGGTGATGTAAAAGGCGCGCTTGTTACGATGGGTGCAGAGGTTCGGCCATTCACATCAGAGCACTTCGGATCGTCCTACCCTTACGGTAACAAAATCGAAGCACTAAAGGCGATGCCAGAAGGCGAGCCTTTCATCTTCTTCGATACCGACACAATTATCATTGGCGACATTAGCGCCCTGCCCTTTGACTTTGATCGACCCGCAGCATCAATGCAACGCGAAGGCACATGGCCAGTGGAGGAACTATATTGGCCCGGGTACACCGCTATATGGAAATCGCTTTATGATCGCTTTGATCTGGATTTCGAAAGCAGCCTCGATACGTCCCAACCAGATGAATATTGGGAGCGGTATTTATACTTTAACGCAGGATGGTTCTACGGGGCCGACCCGGTCGCCTTCGGCGAACGCTTTACCGAATATGCAGTATCTGTCCGCGACAACCCGCCCGAAGAACTGGTGATCCAACCACTAGACCCGTGGTTGGACCAAATCGTACTGCCGCTTGTCATCCACTCTTTCGGCGGAGGACGCCCCGGCCCTGAACTCGATAGTCTGGACGGCAACATTAGCTGCCACTACCGGGTGCTGCCACTATTCTATGCGCGCGAAAGCGACGCAGCAGTCGCCGCTTTAGAAGCAATCGCAGCCCCCAACAAAGTTAAGAAAATCCTAAAGCAATATGACCCATTCAAGCGCATGATCTATCAGGGCCGCGGCCAAAAAGTGCGAGCGATGTTCGACCAAAACAACCTGCCGCGCCAAGAAAAATCACTACGCAACAAGATCAAGTCAGCTGGATTCTGGATGCGCTAAGGAGCCTCATTCCAACTCAAACGACACTGCAATGTTACGATCTGAACCATCACTATCAAGGGTCGCGGCACCAGCCGCTGCGCCAGAGATTTCGGCTCCATCATAACCCATAAATTTTGCACCAAAAGAGATAGTGCCACTGTAGTCACCACCAGTCAGTGTAACACCCCCGGAAAGCCCGTTGCCGTTTAGAGTGCCGTCAATCTCGCCGACGAGATCGCCAGTCTCAATCGACGTCAGCGGCTCTATACCAAGAGCACCACTCACGTCATTACTGTCAAAATCGACATCCATGTAGATTGTTCCGGCTAAGCTTTCGCTTGCTCCGATCTGATCTGGGCCAAGGGCGTGACCCGCATATAATCCGCTATATCGCGCGGTTCCGGATGTCGGCAGATTGGCAATGGGGGTTTCTAAGCCGACCGCACCCATCGTATTCAATGTGCCCTTGCCGTAATTAATATTTCCAACCGTCGATCCATCAACATTGATAATCAGATACTCAACCCCAGCGTTATAGCTATACAAGGTGCCACTCGAGGAAGTCAGGCTCAACTGCTTTTCGCTTCCACCAGCAACCGACACATATGCTGTTGATCGGTCCTCACTTAACCTGACTTTGACTGAGCCAAGGCGAGTCGTTCCCCCTATGACATCGCTAAACGCAACGATCCCGCTCACGCCGGTCGTCGAAGCATTAGTGGCGATCGTATCTGTGGCAGACGTGGCAAATGCAGGTTCGTATGAGGTCACAGAGTCACCCGCACCTGCCCCACCAGAACCACCACCACAAGCTGAAACAGCGGCTAATAAGCCGGATACGCAAAAGACCTGCTTGATCATAATCTACTCCAATAAAACGCTTTAAGTCTGCAATCTGTAAAATTGCTAAAATAAACGAAAATATGTTCCAACTTGGGCAGCAACTTGATGCGATGCGCGTTCTTGTATCTTTCACCACAGTAAGCACGCCGGTTTGGGCACATATCAGCCAGCGTCATATTGCAACAAAACACGGCATCAAGGCTAATACGTCACTCGCCCAACACGCGATCTGTGACAGGTGCTGCTGATAGCGAAATTAGGGGAGCGCACGCTTAGAGCTTACTGTTTCGCGAATACCCCACTCACCTCTGCAAACCCCTTTACCTCAATTGGGTTGCCGGATGGGTCCCGGAAGAACATTGTCCATTGTTCGCCCGGTTCGCCTTTGAACCGCACGGACGGGGCGATGATGAAATCAGTTTGCCGCTCTTCCAGCCGTCCGGCCAATGTGTTCCATGCATCTAATGGCAAAACGACACCGAAATGCGGCATTGGCACCATGTGGTCGCCGACCTTGCCTGTCGCGGCGTTAGGGAACGGTTCGCCCAAATGCAGGCTAAGCTGATGACCGAAGAAATCAAAATCGACCCAGGTGTCGGTTGAGCGTCCTTCGGTCGCGCCTAGCGCGTCACCATAGAATTCGCGAGCGACATCCAGATCTGTCACGTGAAAGGCAAAGTGAAACGGAACAAGCATTGGTACGGTCCTTCATCTGATATCTATTGAGCAAACCCAGCAGTCCACCTACAGTTTTTCAATATGAATTTTCATAGGGAGAGAGACAATGACTGATGGTCCCAATTTAGGGTTCGACACGCTTCAGGTTCACGCGGGCGCCCGCCCCGACCCTGCGACCGGAGCACGACAAGTTCCGATTTATCAGACCACTGCATATGTGTTCCGCGACGCAGAGCATGCAGCGGCTTTGTTTAACCTGCAGGAAGTGGGATATATTTATTCCCGCCTGACCAACCCGACAGTGGCCGCACTTCAGGAACGCATTGCCACATTAGAAGGCGGTGCAGGTGCCGTTTGTTGTTCATCAGGTCATGCAGCTCAAATTATGGCGTTGTTTCCGCTCATGCAGCCGGGGCGTAACATCGTGGCATCCAGCCGCCTTTATGGCGGCACGGTTACGCAGTTCAGCCAGACAATCAAACGTTTCGGATGGTCCGCGAAATTCGTTGACTTTGATGACCATGCTGCTGTGAAAGCCGCTATTGACGACGATACGCGTGCGGTGTTCTGCGAAACGATCGCGAACCCCGGCGGGCATATTTCTGATCTTGATGCGATTTCTGCGATTACCGATGACGCGGGCGTACCGCTGATCGTCGACAATACATCAGCGACCCCATACCTGTGCCGCCCCATCGAACATGGCGCGACATTGGTCGTGCATTCGACAACCAAATACCTAACTGGCAACGGGACCGTCACGGGTGGTTGTGTCGTGGACAGCGGGAAATTTGACTGGTCTGCCAATGACAAGTTCCCGTCCCTATCCGCGCCCGAGCCGGCCTATCATGGCACAACATTCGCCGAGACGTTTGGCCCGCTCGCGTTTACCTTTCATGGGATCGCAGTTGGATTGCGCGACCTTGGCATGACGATGAACCCCCAAGCGGCCCATTATACGCTGATGGGGATTGAAACGCTTTCGCTTCGGATGGACCGCCATGTGCAAAACGCCCAAACCATCGCAAAATGGCTCGAGGCCGATCCGCGTGTCGATTACGTGACTTATGCAGGGCTTGCGTCATCACGCTATGCTGGATTGGTCCCAAAGATTTGCCCCAAAGGTGCAGGCGCACTGTTCACTGTGGCCGTTAAAGGTGGGTATGACGCCTGCGTCAAACTCGTTGATAGTCTGGAAATCTTTAGTCATGTGGCAAACCTTGGCGACACGCGCAGCCTGATTATTCACTCTGCCAGTACCACTCACCGACAGCTGTCCCCTGAACAACAAGAAGCCGCCGGCGCAGGGCCAAACATCGTGCGCCTGTCCATTGGGATCGAGGACGCGAACGACCTGATCGCGGACCTAGATCAGGCGCTTTCGGCGGCGACAAGCTGACAGATCACAAACCCGTCCGTGCCCTTGGCGTGGGCGGGTTTCTGCTATAGGCTTTGGTTGCGGGGGCAAAACGCGTTTTGCCGGTAACACCAATATGCTAGATGCGGCACATGACGACAAATTTCGCGCTATCCCTTTCCTTCGAAGGTATTGAACTTTTGCATCGTGTCACGCGTGGTTGGAAACGTGTCGGCACGGCTGATGTTGAAGATGAGAACCTTGATACCGTCCTAGCAGAGTTACGCGCCAAGGCGCTGAAGCTGGAACCAAGCGGCCTGTATTGCAAGCTTGTGATACCTATGGACCAGATTAAATATCTGGCCATCGACAGCACTCAGACCAATCTTGATGATATTCATGCCGCCCTTGACGGTGCGACGCCTTATGATCTGGACGATCTCGTTGTCGATTACGAACGTTCCGGCGGTCGGACCCATGTCGCAGCGGTTGCCCGTGAAACGCTGCAAGAGGCCGAAAGCTTTGCCAGCGCGCATCAATTCAATCCGGTTGCCTTTGTCGCTGTCCCGGAACCGTTCACTTTTCAGAAAGAGGTTTTCTTTGGCGCGACGTCAGTTGCGTCAGACATCTTGGGTGCAGACGTCACAGTAGATCGTGACATCCTTCCGGTAATGAAAGTCGGAACGCGGGTAAAATCCAGATTGCTGATCATGGATCCGCTACCAGATGAGATGGTCCAAGAAAGTGAAGGATTTGATCTTGCCGCAGCTTTGGCATCAATCATAGACGAACAGGCGACCGAAGCGCCGGAACCTGCTGCTGAAATTGAAGAAGTTACCGAACCTGAGATAGCGCTCGAACAACAAGCCGCCCCTGTCGCAGAAAACATCGTCTGGATCGACCGCATCTTGCCCGAATTCCACGCACCTATGCCTGAATTGCCGGACGTAATCGTGCCGGAAACAGTTGAGGCACCGCGCGCATCAGTGATCCCCGAGAACCCTGTGCTTGCCGATATCAGCGGGTTGAACCCGATAATCGCTGAGTACCATGCCCCTGTTGCCAAAGCGAGAAAGCCAGTGCTGCGCGCTTTCTCGGCTACTGCATCTGCGCCTAATCTTGGTGCAGCCATCAGCGCAACCAAATCGCAGACAACACAACCCGCCGCGAATAGCACGAAAAAGCCTTTCTTCATTGCAGGCGGGATCGCGGCGAGCGTTGCAGCGGTTGCACTATTCGCTTGGGCCCAAGTAGATGACGCCCCTATTGCCACACCTGTGTCAGAAACTGTCGTTCTAGAAGCGACTGATGTTTCGCCAAGCACCACAATTGCTGAGGCCCCAGAGACCGTAGCTGAAGAAGCTCCCGAAGTTGTCGTAGCTGAAGCGCCACTGTCGGATGTTGCCCCTACGGCGCCAGATCTGACCATTGCTGGCATCGCACAGGCGAGCGTGAACACCAGTGAAACCAACATCCCGGCACAGCTAAACGCGTTTATTACACCCACAGTGCCGGTCGCGGTGATCCGCAGCACAGTCGGAACGCCGCCAACAGTCTTTACCACCACACCACCACCGCCACGCGAAAAACCTGCTCAGGTCGCGTCATCTGCAACACCGGGTCGCGTCCTTAGCCCGGCTGAGGCACAGGCGGCATATGATGCAACAGGCGTTTGGCAACGTGCACCGCGGTTCTTTGATACTCCGCGTATCGTTCACGCAGCAGAAGTTGACATTCCTGCCTCTGTCGCAGCGCCTGATCGTTTGGCGCAGCCGGGGGCACCGTCGGTGGGGGGCGTCGAAACCGACCTTAGCTTTATCGCGCCAGTGAACCCGCCAGCACCTGACGTGGTGTTCGAAGTTGACGAAAACGGCCACATCATCCCTACGGCCGAGGGTACGCTTACGCCGCAAGGCGCTGTCGTCTACGCTGGGCTGCCCGATTTGAATGTGCGCGTTCGTCCTGAGCTTTCAGAAGAAGAGCTTGCGCAAATGGCACTGACGGCCGACGCCCCAGATGGTGTCGTGGTGATTGCGGGGCGGCCAGATGTCGTGCCGCCCGTCCGTCCAGAAGACGCCGCACTTCCTGAACCCGACGAAACATCCGACGCGCCGTCAGCTGGCGCAGTTGGCTTAGATGCACTTACGGGCGATACCGAAAGCCTGATCGCGAGTGCAGCCCCTGACAATACGGTACGCCCGCGGGCGCGGCCCGAAGGGCTGGTTCCGCTATCGCCAACACCTGACCTCAGTACACCGGATATCACTTCGATCCTTGAAGAAGTAATTGCAGAAAGCGCAGCACAGCCGTTCGTCGATGCTACACCACAGGCTGTCGCGACTTCTTTGCGACCTACAACACGCCCCCGCAACTTTGATCGTGTGGTCACTGCAGCGCGGCAACGGCAGGCCACGCAACCCGCACCGGCGCCCGCCGCTGCACCACCAGCAGCCGCATCCGTTGCACCGCAAAATTACGCACCCGTTCCAGGTGGCGTTGCGCGTGCAGCGACTCAGGACGGGGCCATTCGTCTGCGCGACCTCAACTTGATTGGGATTTACGGGCGTCCGAATTCCCCCCGTGCTCTCGTACGATTGGGCAACGGACGTTACCAACATGTTGAAGTCGGCAGCAGTCTTGATGGTGGACAGGTTACGGCAATTGGCAACGGTGTATTGAACTACGTCAAACGCGGTCGCACACTGGTGCTGGAACTGCCGGGTGATTAAGCCCACACTGTTCTTTCAATTGATCAATCTATTAATCGCGTATGTGACTTTGTCACGCGTTGCGCATCAGACATCGGATATCCATATCTGAAACCATGGAAAATTTTCTCCTTCAGGCCACGATCTATCTTGGTGCGGCAGTGATCGCTGTGCCCTTCGCCGCACGTTTGGGGCTTGGCTCTGTACTAGGCTATCTACTTGCCGGGATCGTCATTGGCCCGATCACAGGATTAGTCGGGACCGAGGCCCAAGACATTCAGCACTTCGCTGAATTTGGCGTCGTCATGATGCTATTCCTCATCGGGCTAGAGCTTGAGCCTCGCGCCCTGTGGGATATGCGCAAGCGGCTTGTTGGGCTGGGCGGCATGCAGGTCATGTTGACGATGCTAGCGGTCATGACTGTCAGCATGATCATGGGATACGATTGGACCGTTTCGCTTGCGATCGGTATGATATTTGCCCTGTCTTCCACAGCTATCGTTCTGCAAACGCTGACCGAAAAAAAGCTAATGCAGACGGGCGGTGGGCGATCAGCATTTTCTGTTCTTTTGACCCAAGATATCGCGGTTATCCCGATGCTTGCACTATTGCCGCTGCTTGCGACGCCGGCCCTTCTGCGGCTTGCACCTGATGGGTCGATGCAACGCATTAGCGATGACGCGCATGACGGCCACGGCACGATGAGCCTTGTCGACGGTCTTCCAGGATGGGGCGTCACGCTGGTAACCCTTGGTGCGGTGATTACGATCATTCTGGCGGGGATATTCCTGATCCGCCCGTTGTTTCGCTATATCCATCACGCACGCCTTCGCGAAATGTACACTGCATTCGCGCTGCTGTTGGTGGTATCCATTGCGGTGCTTATGGGCATGGTGGGTCTGTCGCCCGCGTTGGGCACGTTTTTAGCAGGTGTTGTCCTTGCCAACTCTGAGTTCCGGCACGAGCTAGAAAGCGATCTTGAGCCTTTCAAAGGCCTGTTGCTTGGGTTGTTTTTTATCACGGTCGGCGCGGGCATCAACTTTGACCTTTTCTTTGCTGACCCGCTCTACATTCTTGCTCTGACAGCTGGCGTCATGCTGATCAAAGGTGTGATCCTATACGGATTGGGCCGCGTGTTCCGGCTCAAAGGTAAGGACCAGTGGCTTTTCACGCTTGGGCTGGCGCAGGCAGGTGAATTCGGTTTTGTCTTGGTTTCGTTTTCCTCGCAACAGGGTGTCTTGTCAGACGGGCTAGCCGGGCGGCTTTTGCTGGTGATCGCGCTGTCAATGCTCATCACGCCGCTGCTGTTCATCATCTACGACCTGCTAAGCCGCCGTATGGGCGAGACTGACGATCCTGAACATGATGAAGTCGACGAAAAAGGCACTGTGATTATTGCAGGCATCGGTCGTTTTGGGCAAATCGTGAACCGCCTTGTTCAAAGCGCCGGGTTTTCAACTGTCGTGATCGACAGCAATCTTCAGACCGTCCAGATGATGCGCAAGTTCGGCTTTCGCGGTTTCTTTGGCGACCCTACCCGGCCTGATCTACTTAGCGCTGCTGGACTAGAAGAAGCCAAGGTGCTGGTTGTCGCCATCGACGACAAAGCCTCTGCGACCAAGCTGGTTGCCTATGCCCGCAAGGCCCGCCCTGACCTGCATATCGTTGCCCGTGCGCGTGACCGTGTGCATGTCTACGAACTATACGCTGCAGGTGCCAATGACATCGTGCGTGAGATGTTTGATAGCTCGCTGCGTGCAGGTCGTTATGCCTTGGAAAACCTTGGCCTGACCGAATTTGAGGCCGCTGAGGCCGAGCAGACGTTCTATCAGCACGACCGGAAAGCCATGCGCGAACTTGCGGATCTGTGGCAACCGGGCGTGCCGGTTGCCGATTTGCCCGATTACGTGGCGCGTTCGCGTGCGCTTAACAACGATCTAGAGACCGCGTTGGCCACACGCCAACAGGCCAACGAAAACAAAAAGACCTAGCCTTCGCTCACGCCGGCTTCGGCAAAGGTTGCCATGCCTGAATGGCAGGCAATCGCGCCCTTCAGAACACCAATTGCGAGCGCGGCGCCGGACCCTTCGCCGAGACGCAGGCCCAATTGCAGCAATGGCTTCTTATCCAGCGCGGCGAGCAAACGCGCATGCGCGCCCTCAGCGCTTTGGTGACCCGCAATTGCGTGATCCAACGCGCCATCCGCCGCCTTTGCCAACGTCGCAGCAGCAGCACAACAAATGAAACCATCAAGGATGACTGGAATGCGATGGTGTCGTGCGGCCGCAATTGCCCCTGCCATCGCGGCAAGTTCACGACCGCCAAGGCAGCGCAATGCCTCTAGCGGATCATCCGTCGCATGAAGCACAAGCCCTTTCGCGACGACCTCGGTCTTGCGCGCAAGGCCCGCGTCATCAACGCCCGTTCCGCGCCCGGTCCAATCGGCAGCATCGCCACCCAGCACAGCCGCTGCAACCGCAGAAGCCGAAGTGGTATTACCAATCCCCATTTCGCCCGTGACCAAAAGGTCGCTGGCAGGATCAACAGCCTCCCAACCGATTCTCAGTGCGGTCACGACTTCAGCCTCGGTCATTGCTGGGGCTTGGGTAAAGTCAGCGGTCGGCGTTTCAAGCGATAATGCGTGGACGTCCATCTTTGCGCCAAACGCCTTGGACAGCTGGTTGATCGCCGCCCCGCCATTTTCGAAATTCGCGACCATCTGCACGGTCACCTCTGGCGGGAAGGCCGACACGCCTTGCGCACAAACGCCATGATTGCCAGCAAAAATCACGACTTGCGGCGCGTTAATCTGTGGCTGCGGGTTACCGCGCCATCCGGCGTACCAAATCGCGATATCCTCTAGCTGTCCTAACGCGCCGGGCGGTTTGGTCAGCTGACCGTTCCGTTCTTGAGCCGCTTGAACAGCAGTGTCGTCAGTGACTGGCGCTTTCGCCAAGGTTTCGCGAAATTCGGAAAGTGTGGTGAAGGGCGCTTGCATCGTGACCTCGTTGCGTGAATCGTTGGTTATGTCTAACGATCAGACAGGTAATGAAAAGGCTACAAGGGGCATCCTTTTGGACAATCGCGACGTCAAACTGATTGAAGCTATCGATCTGCCCGCAGCGATCGGGTTGTTGACCAGACTACCAATTCCCGTTCCACAAGAACGCGCAATGGAACGCGGTGAGGCGGCAGCTTGGGCTTATCCACTGGCTGGGCTTGTAATTGGGGTAATCTTGGCCGCGTCAGCCAGTGTCTTGTCATGGGTTGGCCTACCTGTTGGCATTGTTGCTGCGCTTGTGCTGGCCATCGGTGCAATTGTCACAGGCGCTATGCACGAAGATGGGCTTGCCGATAGCGCAGACGGGCTTTGGGGCGGCTGGGACCGCGCGCGGCGGCTTGAGATCATGAAAGACAGCAGTATCGGGGTCTATGGTGTACTGGCATTAGCGCTCTCGCTGTTGATCCGCTGGATGGGCATCAGCGCACTGATCGTGTTGGAAATCCACTGGACAGGCCTGATTGCTATCGCGGTACTCAGCCGTGGTGGAATGGTTGTTTTGATGACGACCATGACAAACGCGCGTGAAAGCGGGCTAAGCCAAAGCGTGGGCCGACCATCTGCACCAACCGCATGGGTTGCCGTTGGGATATCGGCCCTCATTACGGTGCTATGTGGACAGATCAGCCTGATATTCGCCGCAGCAATCGCTGTTCTGATTTGCGGTATGATTGCCCAGCGAAAAATTGGGGGGCAGACCGGTGACATCCTAGGGGCCACCCAGCAAATCACCGAGATTTTGTTGCTACTGGTTATACTCAGCTAGGATCGCAGGCCATAGCAGCAGCAAAGGACGTGCGACCTTCGTGTGTACCGATGTCGCGTGTCTGCGCACGGCCATCAACAAATGTCGTTGCAATCAGTCGGGTCCAATCGGCGTTGGCCGTAATCATCTCGGGCCCCTGCCCACAGTCACGTATGCCGCCTGCAATGTTGTCCTCACCGATCCGGTGATTTGTCAGTCCCGGCACATCAAGAACATGGGACAACACGCCATCAGAGAAACGCCAAATACGTAGCGTTTTCGCTAAATGAGGACGGTCAATATAAGCGATCTCAATCGCACCATCGCCATCCAAGTCTGCTGCTCCGATCGGAGCAAGCCACCGATGCGTACGACCGATATAAGGCGTTTGGGCGATTTTGCCTTCCGGCCCATAGACAGCCAGCGCGGCACCGCGCGCCATGTCAGTTTCGATCACCACCATCTCTGGGGCGCCATCACTGTTCAAATCCCAAAGCCGTGGCTCAAAGTCTTCGAATACATGCGTTTCTGGCAACGTGATTTGGTAAGTCGTACCATCCGCGGTAAACCTCAACCCGCCCCATTCAACAGCATCGCCTAAGATACCGTGATCATAGCGTGTGGTGGGTTCGACAAATTCCGCCGAAGCAATCGTCTGCGCACCTGCAACCGCAGGCCACATAGCCAAAGCAAGTGCGCAAAGCCGCATCAGATTTGCTTTTCTGGCATCTGAACGCGCAAACCTTCGAGCGCGTCAGTGACTTTGATCTGGCAGGTCAGGCGGGATTTCACTGGATCTGGTTCGTAAGCGAAATCAAGCATGTCTTCTTCCATACCGTCTTTGGCAGGAAGCTTATCAACCCACGCATCGTCGATATAAACATGGCAGGTCGAACAGGCACATGCGCCGCCGCAGTCAGCCTCGATCCCTGGGATACCGTTGTCGCGGGCACCTTCCATGACGGTCAGCCCATTGGCAACATCCACGACGTGTTCTTTGCCACTGTGTTCGACATAGGTAATCTTGGCCATCTTGCTATGATCCTTCGTGCTTTCTCGTGTGTTTCAAGCATTAGTAAATCACCTGCAAACGCGGGGCCAGCGCTAATCACAAAGGTATTATCCAAAACGTTGCGCCACAGATTGTGCGATTTTCCACACATCACGCCCATCGAAGCATCGGTACCGCAAAATTATTCTTAAAAAAACATTTAGTTATCCAAATTCAGAACAAACGCCTTGCCCCTTGGTCGGCGAAATAGTTTCTTTATTGGGTACGCTGACCCTGTCGGCGGTAACGATATCTTTGGGAGGAGACACCATGACATTTTTTAAGGCCGCTGTTGCGGCAGGTTTTGTGCTGGCAGCCCCAGCTGCCCAAGCTGAAGAAGCCAGCTATATTCTGGCGACAGCCTCGACTGGCGGTACCTACTACCCTGTAGGCGTAGCGCTTTCGACACTTGTGAAGGTTAAGCTAGAGCCAAAAGAAAAGATCGGTATGTCCGCGATCAGCTCTGCGGGTTCGGGCGAAAACGTGCGTTTGATCCGCGAAGGCGAAGCGCAGTTTGCGATCCTTCAGGGCCTATACGGTTATTACGCAGCATCCGGCACGGGCCCACTAGAGGAATCCGGCCCTCAAGAACACCTGCGTTCGGTCACAATGCTTTGGCAAAACGTCGAACAATTCGTGATCTCATCTGACGCGGCTACGACCGGCACGATGGCCGATTTGGTTGCGCTCAAGGGCGAAGCAATGGCCTTTGGCAACCAAAACTCGGGCACTATCGGTTCAAACGCGGCGCTGCTTTCTGGTCTTGGTGTTGATATCAACACTGACTACGAACTGGTTTACGGCGGCTACGGCCCATCAGCCGAGGCCCTGCAAAACGGACAGGTTAAGGGCATCGGCACACCTGCGGGCGTACCAACAGGTGCGATCAGCCAATTGATGGCCGCAGCAGGTGACAACGTCACAATGCTATCCTTCACGGCTGAAGAACTGGCAGCTGCTGACGGTGGTCGTGAACTGTGGACACCATATGTGATCCCAGCGGGTACTTACCCGGGCCAAGAGGCAGACGTGAACACAATCGCGCAGCCAAACTTCCTTGCGACGCACGCTGATCTGCCAGAGGAAAACGTCTATCAGATCACCAAAGCGATCTACGAGAACCTGCCATTCCTGCAGGCGATCCACCCGGCAACCAAAGTGATGGCAATCGAATCTGCGATTGCAGGTCTGCCTGTGCCGCTGCACCCCGGTGCTGTGCGCTACTACCAAGAAGTTGGGGTTGATATCCCTGACCGCCTGATCGCGAACTAAGCCAATTTTGGCCCGCAGATTACTGCGGGCCTTTTTGCATCTAAGGAATTCTCATGTCCGATGAACGCCCCGCCGAAGGCTTGGCGCAGCGTGCCTTTGATGGCCTGCCCAACATTGCCTTATCTGTCTTATGTTTCTTGATCGCTGCCGGGCACATCTATGTCGCCTTCGATCCGATCATTTCCGAGACACAGCGCAATGCCTATCACTTTGCCGGCTTTGCCTTTTTGGCCGCAGTTTTGCATCCGGCGATATCTGGGGCAACGCGCAGTCGGGGCATGTTGGCGTTTGACCTGTGCTTTGGTGTTTTGATCGCGGCTTCAGCAATCTATCTGCCTTATGCAGAAGACGGCATCTACGACAGAGGCGTAAAGTTTATCGCACTTGATTGGGTTGCGGCTGGCCTATGTATTGTCGGCGCAATTGAACTGACCCGGCGGCTGACAGGTTGGGTCATCCCGATTTTGATCGTCCTTTCGCTCAGCTACATTGGGTTTTGGGGCAAATACATCGGCGGCGTCTTTTCATTCCCGGGCCTTTCATGGGAATCCATCGCATTTCGGTCGATCTATGGCGATGATGCGATGTTCGGAACCATTGCCCGGATTTCATCGACCTATGTGTTCCTATTTATCATTTTTGGCGCATTCTTACTGCGGTCTGGCGCTGGCGATTTCGTGATCAACCTCGCCCGTGCGGTCGCTGGCCGTATGGTCGGCGGTCCCGGCATTGTTGCGGTGATCGCGTCCGGATTGACCGGAACAATTTCTGGATCGGCGGTCGCTAACACCGCGTCCACCGGCGTGATCACGATCCCATTGATGAAGAAAGCAGGCTTTCCACCCAAATTCGCGGGTGGTGTAGAAGCAGCTGCATCCACCGGTGGCCAGCTTATGCCGCCGATCATGGGTGCTGGCGCATTTGTCATGGCGAGCTTCACCCAAATTCCATACGAAACAATCGTCGCAGTCGCTGCCCTGCCCGCCTTGCTCTACTTCCTGTCGGTCACCTTTTTTGTCCGGATCGAAGCGCGCCGTCTCGGCCTCAAGCCAATGGAAAGCGATGGAGAGACGCTTGGTTCTGCATTTGCCAAAGGTGGTGCGAGCTTCGTTATCCCCATCGGTGGATTGATCGGAATGCTGGTTGCCGGGTTTACCCCAGCCTATGCCGCGGTCTTTGGTATCCTCGCAGTGATCGGATCTAGCTGGCTGACCCAGAACCCAATGACCCCACGCGCCGTCATCGAGGCGATGATCATGGGCACCAAGGGCATGATCATGACGGCTGTACTGCTTTGTGCTGTGGGCCTTGTTGTGAACGTCATTGCCACAGCGGGCATCGGCAACACCTTTAGCTTGATGATCGCGAAATGGGCTGGCGGCAATCTATTGATCGCAATCGTCCTGATCGCAATCGCGAGCCTTGTTTTGGGCATGGGGCTGCCCGTGACAGCAGCCTACATCGTTCTCGCGACCCTATCGGCCCCTGCCCTAGCCGGCATGATTAGCGACCGCTTTGTGATCGAGGCTTTGGCCGCAGGTACCTTGGGCGACGCGGGCAACGCGATCTTGATGTTCGGCATCCCCGATCCGTCCGTTTTGGCCGGACACTTGACCAGCGCAGAGGCCGCAGAGATTATCAAAACCCTTCCACTTGAGGTGGCAGCCCCGTTGCGTGATCTCGTTGTGCCGCAAGAGGTTGCAATGGCAGCCCTGTTGTCCGCACATATGATCATCTTTTGGCTGTCACAGGACAGCAACGTGACACCGCCTGTTGCGCTTGCGGCGTTTACGGCTGCGGCTATCGCCAAGGCACCAGCCATGGCCACTGGTTTCGCCAGTTGGAAGCTTGCAAAGGGGCTGTACATCGTACCACTGATGATCGCCTACACACCATTCCTGTCTGGCGACTGGGCCGCGATGATCGTGATCTTTGCGTTTGGCGTTGTCGGCATCTATGCGATCGCTGCCGCGCTGCAAGGATGCATGGAACAGCCCATTAACACGCCCCTTCGCGCAGTGCTGTTGATTGCTGGTGCGGCTTGCATTTGGCCTGCACCTGTCTGGGTCCACCTCATGGCGGCGGTGTTTGTCATTGGGATGCTCGTCTGGAACCGTCAGGGGATTACGCAAGAGGTCTAAGATATGGCACATCAAGGAAGCTGCATGTGCGGCGCGATTTCCTTCACGATCAACGCGGATGTATCAACGGGCAATGCCTGCCACTGCACAAGTTGTCGCAAACAATCTGGGCACTACTGGGCGTCTATCGACGTACCCCGCGATGCCCTGACAATTGAAGGCAATGACCATATCGTTTGGTACCAGTCATCTGAAAAGGTACGTCGTGGGTTTTGTGATACTTGCGGATCAACTCTTTTCTGGGACCCGGTGTTTCGCGATTGGACGTCAGTGGCGATGGGTGCCCTAGATCAGCCCACACAAATGAAGCTGTCGATGCATATCTATGTCAGTGAAAAAGGCGACTATTACGATATCGGTGATGGGTTGCCGCAGAACCAGACATAAAAAAGGGCGGGCCGCACGAAGCAGCCCGCCCTTTTTGTAACTTTTGATCGAATTAGTCTTCGAGTGGAAGCGCCACAAAGCGCGGGTCACCGCCACGACGCACGAGCATCAATAGCGACTTGCGACCGCCATCTTTGGCTTCTTGGATGCGGCCCTCAAGGTCAGCAACCGTAGTTACCGCCTGCTGGCCAGCTTCGGTGATCACGTCACCTTCTAGCAGACCTTTTGAAGCAGCTTCCGAAGTTGGGTCGATCGCTGTGATGACAAGCCCAGTCTCTACGTTCAGGCCGTATTGCTCTGTCAGCTCTGGGGTGATTTCTGACAATGCAAGACCCAAGACATCCGAAGATTCAGGTGCTTCTTCAGCTTCACCCGAAGCGGGGAAAGCCACCGCCTCTGATGTTTCACGACGTCCTAGAACAACAGTCAGTTGCTCCATGTCGCCATTGCGCAGAACTTCGACAGGGACTTCTTTGCCAACAGGCGAGTTGCCAACAATGCGCACGAGTTCACGAGTGTCCTCGATTGCAATACCATCAAAGTTAACGATCACGTCGCCAGACAGCATCCCGGCATCTTCGGCAGGTCCAGCTGGCACATCTGTAACCAAAGCACCACGAGCAAGATCAAGACCATCGATCGCGTCAATCATATCAGGTGTCACATCTTGAATGCGGACACCCAACCATCCACGGCGAGTTTCACCGAATTCTTGAAGCTGCTCAACAACGTTCTCGACAACTGCAGAGGACATAGCAAAACCGATACCGATCGAACCACCATTAGGTGATAGGATCGCTGTGTTCACACCAACGACCTGACCATCCATGTTGAACAGCGGCCCACCAGAGTTACCACGGTTAATCGCGGCATCAGTCTGGATGTAGTCGTCGTAGGTACCCTGAAGCGAACGGTTGCGCGCCGACACGATACCCGCCGAAACAGAGAACCCCTGCCCCAGCGGGTTACCCACGGCCATAACCCAATCGCCCACGCGTGCGCCTTCGGCGTTGCTATCGCCGAATTCAACGTATGGCAGGTTTTCAAGATCAACCTTTAGAACCGCGATGTCAGTGTTTGGGTCTGTGCCGATCAGTTCGGCAGGAACGCCCGGTTCGCCACCAGGATAGAATTCGATCAAGATTTCATCAGCACCTTCAATCACGTGATTGTTAGTGACGATGTAACCGTCAGCCGAGATAACAAAACCAGATCCCAAAGCCGAAGAACGGCGGGCACCCGGCCCTTGGCCCGGGCCACGGTCAAGATCATCAAAGAAATCTTCGAACGGTGACCCTTCTGGCAGCAGACCTTGTGGACCTGTCCGGCCGGCGATCACAGTCGAAGTCGTAATGTTTACAACTGATGGGCTTACTTGTTCAGCCAATTCAGCGAACGTCTGAGGACGCTCTTGTGCGTAAGTCGCTGTAACCTGTGCAAGGACAAAGGCCACGGCCAATGTCAGTGCCGCAAAACCCGCGATAAGCAAGCGGCGCGCTTGCCCCTGATCTTGCTGAATTGCGATTACCTTTGATTCCACGGGCATTACTCCTTGTTATGGTAGAAGACGCACATCGCTGGCGCCCAGTCTTTGCATTGTTCTATGTAGGAACAAAAACATTCAACACAAACTATTTCACCAGCCTGTGAACTTTTAACATAAATCTGAAAGAAAAGGGCCAGCGCAATGGCTGGCCCTTTGAATTTGCGCTCATAGCGTCACATTATTCAGACGCGGCGTTGCCCGTATCGGACTTGAGATATTCAAAGAACTCATTGTCCGGCGACAGAACCATCGTTGCATTACCCGTTTGCAACGACCGTTCATACGCGGTCATCGAGCGATAAAACTCGAAAAATTCTGGGTTCGCGCCAAAGGCATTCGCAAAAATTTCGTTGCGCCGTGCATCTGCCTCACCTTGTGTAATCTGACTTTGGCGTCCCGCATCAGACACGAGCTCGATCACGGTCCGGTCGGCACCCGCTTGGATACGCAGCGCAGCTTCATTACCACGTGCGATTTCATCGGCCGCTTCACGTTCCCGCTCCGCCTTCATCCGTTCGTAGGTCGCGTTGAGGTTTTCCGGTGGCAAATCTGTGCGCTTGAGACGCACGTCAATCAGTTCGAGCCCCAGCCCCCGTGCTTCTGGGATCGCATCATTACGGATACGCAACATCAGTGCCGCGCGGTCCGTTGATAGGATGTCGTTGCTCGCAACCGTCCCAAGTACATTGCGGGTTTTGTCTCGCAAAATACCATCAAGACGTTCAGCAGCGCGTGCTTCGGCACCGTCACCAACAGCACGACGGAACTGTTCAACGTCCGAAATCCGATATCTTGCGAACGCATCGACCACGAGGCGGCGATCATCCGAAGGGGTTACTTCAAGTGGATCGAGATCGCGGCTCAGGATACGATCGTCATAGCGAACAACATCTTGGAACACCGGAATTTTCATATAGAGGCCCGGCTCTGTTTTAACGGAAACGATCTGACCAAATTGTAGAACGAGAGCTTTTTGACGCTCATCAACGATGAACAGTGACGACATCACACCGATGATAGCCACTGCTATGGCGGGCAGAATAAATGCTGACTTCTTCATTAGTTCGAGCCTCCAGTTTTGTTACTGCGCAGTTCATTCAACGGTAGGTACGGAACGACCCCCGACCCTCCCTGGGCACCCTCATCCAATAAAATGATATCAGTCCCCCCCAAAACACGTTCCATTGTTTCAAGGTATAGGCGCTTACGCGTCACTTCCGGTGCGCGTTCATATTCCGCTAAGACAGCGGAGAAACGGCTGGCTTCACCTTCCGCCTCATTAACCACTCGGGCCCGGTAACCTTCAGCTTGCTCAAGAATTTGAGCCGCTTCACCACGAGCTTCGGCGACCACCCGGTTCGCATATGCGTCAGCTACGTTTTGAACCCTATCCCGTTCCTGCTCTGCGTCCTGCACCTTACGAAAAGACGCGATCACGGGTTCAGGCGGATCAGCTTTGTTAAAGTTCACACGCACGATTTTGACACCTGAGTTATATGAATCCAGTGTCAGTTGAATCTCATCAGTCAAGCGTTCGGCAATAGACCCACGGTCACGGTTCAAGATTGGTGCAAGCTGGCTCTGCGCAATAATTTCACGCATTGCGGACTCTGCGACAGCTGCAATAGTTTGCGGCGGATCAGCGAGGTTAAAGAGATAAAGTTCGAGATCTGAAATATTCCAAACCACTTGGAAGTCGATATCGACAATATTTTCATCGCCAGTCAACATCAGACCAGCATCAAGACCAGATCGGCTGGTACCGATATCGATACTGCGTTCAGTTGTGACAGCTTGAATTTCATGGCTCACCAGCGGCCATGGCGCAAAGTTCAAACCTTCTCCATTGGTTTCAAGGTGTTTGCCGAACAGAAGCTCAACCGCTTGTTCTTCGGGCTTCACAGTATAGACAGAGGCAAGTACCCATAACGCAACGGCTCCAAACACGCCCAGACCAACCATGCCACGTGTGATTTCGGGTCCTCCATCGCTTCCGCCACCGCTTGTGGGACGATTACCACGATTGTCATTGCGACCGCCCATCAGAACGCGCAGTTGTTCGCGGCCTTTGTTTACCAGCTCATCGATTTCGGGGATGCCAGCACCGTCGTTACTTGGCTTGCGTCCGCCACCACGGTTGCGATCATCATCACCGCCCCCGCCATTGTTACCGCCGCCGCCCCACGGGCCACCTGAATTTCCTGCCATGTTCTGTCTCAGCTTCCCTTATTCTTCACCCATCACGATGGGTTTTCATAATGCCATGTGTGCCCCAAACCTGCAAAATCAAGCAGTCCGGACAGGTTCCTTCATCGTAACAAGCTCTTCTGCCATCGTTGGATGGACCGCTACTGTACGATCAAAATCTTCTTTCGTCGCCCCCATCTTTACGGCAATGCCGACAAGTTGGATCAATTCGCCAGCGTGATCTGACACGATGTGACAGCCAAGCACCTTACGGGTGTCGGCGCAGACGATCAGTTTCATCAATACGCGATCTTCACGCCCTGCGAACGAATGGTTCATCGGTTTAAACGACGAACAGTATACTTCGATCGGGCCTTGCTCGGCTGCTTGTTCTTCGGTTAGGCCAACTGTGCCCAATTCAGGCTGCGTGAAGACAGCAGATGGGATCAAGTCATGATCAACTGGTGTCGGATTACCTTTAAACACGGTTTCGACAAAGGCCATGCCTTCGCGAATAGCGACTGGTGTCAGTTGAACCCGATCAGTCACATCACCGATTGCGTAAATCGACGGCACCTTGGTCTGGCTATATTCATCGACGATGATCTCGCCTTTACGACCAAGCGCCACGCCAAGGTTTTCCAAACCCATACCATCAGTATTTGGCGCGCGGCCGGTCGCAAACATCACCTGATCATAGACTTGTTCGTTACCATTTGTGGCCTTCACCCAAATCCCATGACCAGCGGCCTTGCCCGGCATCGGCGCAGGTTTGCCTCCATCCATCAGCGTACCACCGTCAATACCTTTCAGGTCGTTTTCGGTCGCTGCCCGCATTTCGACAACATTTGTGCCCAGATGCAAATCAACGCCCTTGGCGCGCATCCCTTCCGCGACTAGCCCACGGGCCTCATCATCGAAACCGCGAAGGATCTGTGCACCGCGGTAGAACTGCGTTACCTTAACGCCCAAGCCGTTCAAAATACCCGCAAATTCAGATGCGATATAACCACCGCCCACGATCAAGATCGATTTTGGCAGCTCTTCAAGATTGAAAATCTCGTTCGAGGTAATGCCAAGTTCGGCGCCGGGCATGTCAGGCACAACCGGACGTCCACCTGTCGCAACCAAGATTTGCTTTGCTGTGATTTCCTGACCTGTGGAGAGGGTCACGGTATGTGCATCTTTAACCGTTGCACGGGCGTCGAAAATTTCGACATTCGATCCCTTCAACAGCTTGCGGTAAATGCCCTCAAGCCGTTCAAGTTCCGCATCCAATTTGCCACGGAAGCGGGACCAATCAAAATCACCGTCATCCAAGTCCCAGCCGTATGAACGCGCGTCTTCAAACATCTCGGAATAACCGGATGCGAAGACCATCAATTTCTTGGGAACACAGCCACGGATGACACAAGTGCCCCCCATGCGGAATTCCTCTGCCAGTGCGACTTTGGCACCGTTTGCTGCGGCCACGCGGCCTGCGCGCACCCCGCCCGAGCCACCACCAATGACAAAAAGGTCATAGTCAAAAGTCATCTATAGGCTCCATCCGTGTCAGCGCTGATCAAAGACTTACTCGTCCAAGTCAGTGAAAATATTGTCATCGTCGCGCAGATCAAACCGCACGACCTCGTCAGTGTCATTGCTAATGTCACGCACATCAACGCGCCCGTCACCGTGTCCAACAATCACAACGTCACAGATATCTATGAACAGCCCGTTTTCAACCAAGCCCGGAATTTGATTAAGCGCGAGGCTAAGCTGATACGGGTTACCGATGCGTTTCAGGTGCAGGTCAAAGATAAAATTACCCTCGTCCGAGATGAACGGTTTGTCGCCATCCATCCGTTGGGTCACTTCGCGGCCCAGCACATCCATACCGATCAAAGTCTCTTCAATCAGTTTTTTGGTGATCTTCGCACCAAAGGGGATCACCTCGACGGGCAGAGGGAACGCGCCCAATGTGTCGACTTTTTTGCTGGCATCAGCGATAACAATCATCCGGTCACTTGCTGTTGCAACCACTTTTTCTTGAAGATGCGCACCACCGCCGCCTTTGATCAGGGTAAGATCTTTGTCGTATTCGTCAGTGCCATCGATGGTTAGATCCAACCATTTGGCATCATCCAAAGTGATGACTTCGATCCCAACCTTACGGGCAAGGTTCGCTGTGCGGGTCGATGTCGGAACACCTTTGATCCGGAGCCCTTCCTCACGGACCATTTCACCCAAGCACTGTACCAACCAAGCAGCAGTAGATCCGGTTCCCAAACCGACCTTCATGCCGGATTCGACGTATTCCGTCGCTTGCTTTGCCGCAAGAAATTTCGCCCTGTCGATCGGTGACAATTCACTAGCCATCTAAACATTCCCCCAAAAGTCCTGCGAACTTATAGGCAAGATATGAACAGGGTGCGAGACCCCAATTGCTGTTATTATTCTTGGGCTTGATACGTTTTTCGAAAGAAGACGTCGTATTTGGGCAGTCCAGAACAATGTCATCAGCTAAGCTTTGGACATGGAAAACGCATTACGCCTTCACTACGCCCCCGACAACGCATCACTCTGTGTTCGCCTTGTTTTGGAAGAAATGGCCCTGCCGTTCGAAACGGTATTGGTTGACCGTAGCACATCAGCACAAAAGTCTGCGCAATATTTGGCAATGAATCCAAATGGTTTGATCCCGGTTCTTGAAACGCCGCATGGCCCGATGTTTGAAACTGCGGCAATTTTGCTCTGGCTTGCCGACCGCGAAAAAATGATGGTCCCCGCGCCGGACACCCCTGAACGCTCGCATGCATTGCAATGGCTATTCTGGCTCTCAAACACATTTCATGCGTCGCTGCGGATGTTGTTCTATCCGGACAAATACACGCGCAAAGCTTCTGACACACTGCGCGAAATGACGCGTGAACGGCTTGTCGCGCAGCTTGATATGCTTGAAGCCGCGCAATCCGTGCCGTGGCGCGACAGCCAAGACGTAACGATTCACGCCTGTTATCTTGCGCCGCTTTTGAGGTGGTGCGCACTTTATGGTGGATCAACCGAATGGTTCGATCTTAGCCGCTGGCCCAAACTCCATGCCTTCGCCCAACGGTTTGAGACCCGCCCAGCCGTTGTTCGCGCAGCAAAGGCCGAAGGTCTAGGACCAACGCCAATCTCGGCCCCATCACCTTGCTGCCCACCCGAAGGGACCGCGCTGTAATGTTTTTGTCCGTGTTTGATATGTTCAAAGTGGGTGTTGGCCCTTCATCATCACATACAATTGGCCCCATGGTTGCCGCAGCGCGGTTTCTGGACCACCTGCGCGCACAGCCGTTCAAAGTGGTGGGCCTGCGGGCGTCACTACACGGCAGTTTGGCTTTTACCGGGGTCGGCCATGCAACGGATCGCGCGGTAATCCTTGGGCTCGCGGGGCTCCGCTCTGACGACTACGACGCGGACAAGGCCGAGGCTGAGCTTAGTCGGATCAAAGCCGAAAGAACCGTTACACCAGAAGGTCTTGGCAGCCTGCGTTTTAGTCCCCCGGAAGATTTGCTGTTTGACTATGGCCCGGCGCTGCCTGGGCATTCCAACGGCCTCATTTTGGCAGGAACAGATGCGCAGGGCGATATACTTACCCAAGTGACTTACTATTCGATTGGCGGTGGTTTTGTCTTGACCGAGGCAGAGCTAAACGCGGGCAAGGACACCGATGACGGCCCGACCGTCCCCTTTCCGTTCCACAGCGCGGACGAAATGATGCGCATGGCGGCGACATCGGGAAAATCAATCGCGGCAATGAAGCGCGCGAACGAACTATCGCGGATGCCGAACGCTGACCTTGATCGTGGTCTTGCGCGGATATGGGAGGTGATGAACACCTGCATTGATCGCGGACTGACCACCGACGGCACGCTGCCCGGCGGGTTAAACGTACGGCGTCGCGCCAAAGGTATCTATGATGCCTTGATGGCCGAACGCGGCATGAACCTAACCGCGCCACATACGATCAACGACTACATGTCGACCTACGCCATGGCCGTGAACGAAGAAAACGCAGCCGGAGGTCAGGTCGTGACTGCCCCAACAAATGGGGCAGCAGGCGTTGTACCTGCGACAATCCGCTATTGGCTAGATCACGTGCCCGGCGCAACCAGCGCTCGCGTGCCCGAATTTCTGCTGACCGCTGCAGCTGTTGGTGGTCTGATCAAATTCAACGCCTCTATTTCCGGTGCCGAATGCGGATGCCAAGCCGAAGTCGGCAGTGCGGCCGCAATGGCTGCCGCAGGTCTGGCTGCTGTTTTGGGTGGCACACCTGAACAAGTCGAAAACGCTGCCGAAATCGCGTTAGAGCACCATCTTGGAATGACCTGCGACCCGGTCAAAGGGTTGGTCCAAGTCCCATGCATCGAACGTAATGGATTGGGCGCGATCAAGGCAGTGTCAGCCGCGTCCCTTGCCTTGCGTGGGGACGGACAACACCTTGTGTCACTAGATGTGGCTGTGGAAACGATGCGCCAAACCGGTGTTGATATGTCAGAGAAATACAAGGAAACCGCGCTTGGCGGTTTGGCGGTGAATGTCCCTAACTGCTGATCGACCATTTCTTGGCATCATGCTGATGCTTGCGTTTTGCGTCTTGGCCCCCTTAGGCGATAGCCTCGCCAAACTATTAGGTGGGACTGTGTCGCTAGGCGTGCTGGTTTTTGCGCGATTTGCGGTGCAAGCCATAATACTGTTGCCGCTGGTTTGGCATAGCAAATCAGGGTTAGCACTGCCCAAAGGCACAATAGGCTGGACATTACTGCGCACCCTTTTGCACATCGCTGGCATCGGACTAATGTTTAGCGCACTTCGATACCTGCCTCTTGCCGATGCGCTGGCCATTGCGTTCGTGATGCCGTTCATCATGCTTTTGCTAGGTTATTTCGTGATGGGCGAAGATGTAGGCGCGCATCGCATGGCGGCCTGTGCGGTGGGTTTCATCGGCACTCTTTTAGTAATCCAACCCAACTTTGTGGCGGTCGGGTTCCCTGCGCTACTCCCCCTCGGCGTCGCGATCATATTTGCGCTTTTCATGATGGTTACGCGACGACTGGCGCAAAGAATCGATCCAATCAAGCTTCAGGCAATTAGCGGCGTACAGGCTTGCATCATGCTCTTGCCTGTTTTGGCGCTATCGGCATTAAACCATAAACTCGCGATGACACCGGGTACTTGGTCGATGCTGTTGTTGTTGGGGATCGTCGGCACATCAGCACATCTATTCATGACTTGGAGCTTACGGTTCGCGCCTGCGTCGACGCTCGCGCCAATGCAGTATCTAGAAATCCCATTTGGCACGATGATCGGCTGGGTGATCTTTGCTGATCTACCCAACGGATTGGCTGGTCTCGGCATATGTATCACCGTGGCAGCAGGGCTTTACATCATCGCGCGCGAACGGCGGCTTTCATTGCAGACGCCAAAAACTCCACCGGCAGTGTAATCAACAGCGGACCATCCGCGTGGATTGTCACATCGCCCGCCACCTCGTTCGAAGAGCTAATGAAACCTGTCGGGTGCATCTGTTTGTCCTCAAATGGCCAACGCAATCCGGTCGCTGTTACCCTGCATTCCGCCAGTGGCATCAATGACATACGCGTTCCAATTGGCGAACTTAGCCTCGTCATCCCTTGCGTTGCGACAAAGCAAATGTCGGTATCGTCCAGCAAGACGACCGCGCGGTCCGAATAACGGGCAAGCACATTCAAAACTGCCAAGGTATGATCCATGCGTCCGCCCGTAAAACCAACGGCCAGTACGACTGGGGCCTCAACACGACTAAGCGCCTTTTCAAAGTCCGTCGTATCCTGTTCCGGTATGTGATGGGTCAGATCAGCAAATGTGGCACGCGCGGTCAAAGAGATACTATCAAGATCACCAATGACTGCAGCAGGTGAAATACCCGCTGCTAACAAATGATTAGCCCCGCCATCCACGGCCACAAATTGATCAACCAACGGTAAAATGGACGTAATCGTATCGTCATGCACCCTTGCACCACCGACCAAGCAGATCGTATGGTTACTCGAAACAATCCTATTCAGAGACAATGATTCAACCCTCATTCACAAACATTCCCCCAAAAGGTCACAAAATGATCCTGAATGTAACCTCATCCTCATCGTGAATAGGTACAATCGTCAATCGAGCAGACGGCCACGAAAAACCGAAGAAAGCGCATCATCTATGACCAAGAGCAACCAGATTTTAGATGTCTCCTATGGAACCTTTTCCTGCCGACTAGAAGGGTTCGAGGATTCGGTTGAAACGATGAAGACCGTCGTATCCTACTTCCACGAACTCGCCGGCCATGATCGCTTCATGGATGTTGAGCCGCAAGCACCAGACATGGAAACGCTTGCGCTGCTAACCGCAGAGCAGGCTGGAACGGACGTCGAAATCGCTGGCGAAGGTCAGAACGTAAGCCTGCGCGCAGCGCCCGAAGAGGACGAACTTGCAGCTGATGACGAAGTAGAGGCTTTTGCAGAAGACGAAGAATTTGTCGCTGAAGACGAAATCCTTAGCGACGACGACGCTGACCTAGACGCTGAAAACATCGTAGCTGCCGATGACGAAGCCGATATCGAGGATGACGAAGACCCCATTTCGCTGACTGCCGAAGATGACGACAGCGACGATGAGGCATTTGACGACGATGATTTCACCAACATCACCGACGAAGAAGAATACGTTGAAGACCTAGAAGACGAAGAAGAACCACTTCAGGCTGAAACACTGGCTGAATCTGATGACATCGACGAAGTAGACGAAGAAGAAAGCATTGCCGCCAAACTGCAGCGCATTCGCGCAGTTGTTGGTCGTGGCCATGTTCAGGCACCAGCTGCTGAGCCTTCCGCCGAAGCTGACGATGCAGATGGCGCCATCGAAGAAGATGACGAAGAAGTACCTGTAAACCCGCTCGCCCAGCGATTGGCCGACCTTGCAAAACGCAACGTAGAACTGGCCGCCGCTGACGCCGCGGCTGAAGAGGCAGCAGCGGCCGAAGCTGAAGAAGCTGCAGAGGAAGAACTCGGCGACGACTTTGAAGAATTCGAAGATGAGGTTGTCGCAGACGAAGACGAGATTGAGGCGGTAGCCGAAGCCGAGCCTGAAGAAGATGACGCTGGTCCGCTTGTGTTGACTGCCGCTCCTGCAGCCGATGAAGACGACGAAGAAGAAGATCACTTCGAGCTTCAAGGCGAAGAAGTTGCTGAAGAGGCTGAAGACCACGAAGAACATCGCTCAAAGCGCGACGACCTTGCTGGCACGCCTGAGTCTGCGATGAGCCGCATTCTGATGCAGACTGATGAGCGCCTGAACGAACCGGAAGGCCGCCGTCACCGCGATGCGTTTGCACAGCTCAAGGCAGCAGTTGCCGCAACCGAAGCAGCCCGCCAACTGGGTGACGAAGGTCCAACCGATGAAAAAGGCGATGCATTCCGCGAAGACTTAGGGGCGCATGAAGCAGAAATCCAAAGCGAAGCACGTGAATCCGCGCCACTGCGCCTTGTTCCTTCGCAACGTGCTGCGGAAGAGGATAAGCCTGTCGACGCAGCGGCCGAACGCCTGCGCCGGATCGCATCTAAAAAGGACTCTGGTGGTGGATCATCCGCTGGTGGCTTTGCCGAGTTCGCACAGCAACAAGGTGCGACTGAGTTGGGTGACCTGCTAGAAGCAGCAGCAGCCTATATCGCATTTGTCGAAGGTGACGACGATTTCTCGCGCCCACAGGTCATGAAGAAGGTCCAAAGCGCAACAGCACAGGAGATCAGCCGCGAAGACGGGCTGCGTTCATTTGGTCGCCTGCTACGCCAAAGCAAGATCGTGAAGCTGAACAACGGCCGTTTCCAAGTTGCCGAAAACACTCGGTTCCGGCCAAACGGTACTTCGGCATAAGCTGACAGCATAACGAAAAAAGGCGAGGATTAATCCTCGCCTTTTTTGTTTTAGACACTTGGGGTTAGTCGTTTTGATCGGGGTCGGCTTGGCCTATCCCCTTGAACACCCATTTCAGCGGAAAAATCCAACCAACGCCAAGCAGTACGTAGATCAACAGCTCAACGGGTTTCGCAAAGCCCGGCGCGATGTTCATCATGGTGACAGCCAGCACGATGTAAGCCGGCAAGCCAATCACCAGAATGAAAAGCGCAAGACGCTTGCGGGCTTTGTATCCCATTGCCATCAGTCCGAGAATGGATCGGTAACGAGGATCGTATCTTCGCGCTCAGGCGAGGTTGATACCAGAGCCACTGGGCATTCGATCAGCTCCTCGATCCGACGAACGTATTTGATCGCCTGCGCTGGCAGATCAGCCCAAGACCGTGCGCCTTCGGTAGATTCGGACCAGCCTTCGATTTCTTCATAGACCGGTGTGCAGCGCGCCTGTTCGTCAGCAGCTGTCGGAAGGTAATCAAGTGATTTGCCGTCCAGTTCATAGCCCACACAGATTTTCAGTGTTTCAAAACCATCAAGAACGTCCAGTTTGGTCAATGAAATACCTGACACGCCAGATGTCGCACAGGTTTGACGTACAAGGCAGGCATCAAACCAACCACAACGGCGCTTGCGGCCTGTTGTAGTACCAAATTCATGGCCGCGTTCACCAAGACGCTGACCATCAGCGTCGTCCAGTTCAGTTGGGAACGGGCCTTCGCCGACGCGTGTGGTGTAGGCCTTTACGATACCCAGCACATAGTCAATCGCGTTCGGGCCAACACCGACACCTGTCGCGGCTTGCCCTGCAATAACGTTTGAAGACGTCACGAATGGGTAAGTGCCAAAGTCGATGTCAAGCAAAGCACCTTGTGCGCCTTCAAATAGGATTCGCTTGCCAGCTTTGCGCTTTTCATTCAGCACTTTCCACACAGGTGCTGCATAAGGCAGAATGTGTTGAGCAACCTCTTTGAGATCTGCGATCAAACTGTCGCGGTCGACTGGTGCAATGCCTAGCCCCTTGCGCAGTGGGTCATGGTGCTGCAACGCACGATCAACGCGCGCCTCAAGCGTCGCCATATCGGCTAGATCAGCGACGCGGACAGAGCGGCGACCAACCTTATCTTCGTATGCAGGGCCAATACCACGGCCAGTCGTGCCGATTTTGGTTCCCTTCGAAGATGCCTCTTCGCGGGCACGGTCCAATTCACCGTGGATCGGAAGGATAAGTGGTGTATTTTCCGCAATCATCAGTGTTTCAGGTGTAATCGACACACCTTGCGCACGGATGGTTTCGATTTCTTTCAGCAGGTGCCAAGGATCCAGCACAACGCCGTTACCGATGACAGACAGCTTACCACCCCGCACAACACCGGACGGAAGCGCGTGCAGTTTGTAAACTTCACCGTCTACAACCAGCGTATGGCCTGCGTTGTGTCCGCCTTGAAAACGCGCAATGACGTCCGCACGTTCTGAAAGCCAATCAACGATTTTGCCTTTGCCTTCGTCGCCCCATTGGGCACCAACGACCACCACATTTGCCATAAGAATACTGTCCTTTTTGAACTTCGTGCCCCCTATATCGTTGCGCGGCTGCTGGGGGAACCGCAAATTTGCGCCCATTGGCTGGACAGCCCCTATTCAGGTCGGCATTGTCAGCGTCGAAATACAAAAAGAGGCACCTATGGGTTTCATTATACGCTGGATATTCGCATTTGGCCTGCTTGCAGCAACCTATAACCCATCCGAATGGAACTTTGTTCGCTGGAGCATGGCGAACTATGAAACAAGCCTTTCGCTGACTGTTCTGTTCGGTCTCGTGCTGTTTGTTGGCTACATTATCTATTTACGCGCGACTCTGCGGTCGATTGGCATATTCGGCATGATACTGATTCTTGCTGTGGTCGCGACTTTGCTTTGGGTGATGTATGACCAAGGTCTGATCAATTTGGACAATCCGACCATCAATACTTGGATCGCAATTGTCGCACTTTCTATCGTTTTATCGGTAGGGCTTAGCTGGTCGATTGTCCGCAGACGCCTTACTGGGCAGACTGATGTGGATGATCTTGACGATTAACCCGATTTTCAGGGGTTGCAGCAATCGCTCGCAGCTTTTAGATACCGCGTGTTCACGCACGCCCGAAAGGCACCTCGATGGAAAATGTTGTCCTAGTCATTCACCTCATTCTGGCTCTGAGCCTGATTGGCACCGTTCTACTGCAACGGTCTGAAGGTGGCGGTCTTGGAATGGGCGGCGGTGCCGGCGGAGCAACAGGCGGGCGCCCTGCCCCCACAGCAATGAGCAAGTTCACTTGGATCCTTGCTGTTGCGTTTATCTGCACCTCGATTGCACTGACATTGATTGCTGCCAGCAAATCATCGAATTCATCAGTCGTTGATCGCGTGGACATCACGAACGAAGCGTCCGATGACGTCACTCTCCCAGACCTTGGCGAAAGCTTGCTGCCGCCGTCTAGCGATGACGCACCATTGGTTCCATCTGCCGACTAACCACTACTGATTGCCGAACGGCAACGTTCGGCAACACCATATTGCGTCAGCGGTTGCGCAACTCATCCGAATCCGGTATGAGTTAAATCCCGTGATGGTGCGAATTTCGGCGTTCGTTTTCCAACAATATCTGTAAGTTTTCACGGGGGATCCCTGCTCATGGCGCGTTTCATTTTCATTACAGGTGGCGTGGTTTCGTCACTTGGCAAAGGGCTCGCATCGGCAGCGCTGGGATCGCTGCTGCAAGCACGCGGATTTTCCGTGCGTTTGCGCAAACTTGACCCCTATCTCAACGTTGATCCGGGCACGATGTCCCCGTTTGAACACGGTGAGGTATTTGTCACAGACGACGGTGCCGAAACTGACCTAGACCTTGGCCACTACGAACGTTTCACGGGTGTCCCCGCCCGCAAAACAGATTCGGTTAGCTCTGGCCGAATCTATTCCAACGTTCTCGAGAAAGAACGTCGTGGTGATTACCTAGGCAAAACCATTCAGGTGGTCCCTCACGTCACCAACGAGATCAAAGATTTCATCAGCATTGGCGAAGACGAAGTCGACTTTATGCTTTGTGAAATCGGCGGCACAGTCGGCGACATCGAAGGCCTACCCTTCTTTGAAGCGATCCGTCAGTTTAGCCACGACAAACCGCGCGGCCAGTGCATCTTTATGCACCTGACCCTTCTGCCCTACTTGGCGGCAAGTGGTGAGCTGAAAACAAAGCCGACACAGCACAGTGTAAAAGAACTTCAGTCCATCGGTATCGCGCCTGATGTTCTGGTTTGCCGTTCCGAACAGCCAATCCCAGAAAAAGAGCGCGAGAAAATCGCCCTTTTCTGTAACGTGCGCAAAGAATGCGTAGTTGCAGCCTATGACCTGAAATCGATCTATGAAGCGCCGCTTGCCTATCACAAGCAGGGTCTTGATCAGGCTGTGCTGGATGCGTTCGACATTTCACCGGCTCCATCTCCGAAACTGGACGTATGGCACGATGTGTATGACCGCATTCACAACCCCGAAGGCGAAGTCAAAGTTGCCATCGTTGGTAAGTACACCCAGCTAGAAGACGCATATAAATCCATTGCCGAGGCCCTGACCCACGGTGGCATGGCGAACCGCGTGAAGGTCAAAATCGAATGGGTCGACGCAGAACTGTTCGACGACAAAGATGCGACCCCATATCTAGAAGGTTTCCACGCGATCCTTGTTCCTGGTGGATTTGGCGAACGCGGCACCGAAGGTAAGATCAAAGCGGCCCAATTCGCCCGTGAAAAGAAGATCCCATACCTCGGGATTTGCCTAGGCATGCAGATGGCCGTCATCGAGGCCGCGCGCAATGTCGCAGGCATGGAAAAAGCTGGTTCCGAAGAATTCGACCACGAAGCAGGCAAGAAACGTTTCGAACCTGTTGTCTACCACCTGAAAGAATGGGTCCAAGGCAACCACAAGGTCGCCCGTAAGGCCGATGACGACAAAGGTGGCACAATGCGTCTAGGTGCCTACAGCGCGACATTGACTGAAGGGTCTAAAGTTGCGGAAATCTACGGTAGTACCTCTATCGAAGAACGCCACCGCCACCGTTACGAAGTCGACACGAAATACCGTGACGCGTTGGAAAAAGTCGGGCTGAACTTCTCAGGCATGTCACCAGATGGCAAACTGCCTGAAATCGTCGAATGGAAGGACCACCCTTGGTTCATCGGCGTGCAGTTCCACCCAGAACTGAAATCCAAGCCATTCGCACCGCATCCGCTGTTCGCTGACTTTGTCCGCGCCGCAGTCGAAACATCGCGTCTTGTTTGAGCTCAATGAGCGGGCATTGCCCGCACATTATTCTGATCGAAAGAGCGCCTGATGCTATCGTATCAACATGGTTACCACGCCGGAAACATGGCAGACGTGCACAAGCACGCGCTGCTGGCGTGGTCGCTGGCGTATATGATCCGTAAGGATAAACCGCTTAGTTATCTGGAAACCCATGCCGGACGCGGTCTGTATGACATGACGGACGAAGCAGCGGTCAAGACTGGTGAAGCTGCCAAAGGCATCGCACTTGCTGCAGACTGGTTCGCCTCTGATCACCCTTATGTGCAGGTCTTGGATCGCATTCGTGCAAAACACGGGGCTACCGCTTATCCCGGGTCGCCACTAGTCGCTGCCGAAAGCCTGCGCCCGATGGACAATATCCATCTTTCTGAGCTTCATCCACAAGAATTCGCCGCTCTTCAGGCCAATATGGCCCCATATGGCGGTATCTATCGTCAGCGTGACGGTTGGGAAATGGCGATGTCGCTGTGCCCGCCAGAGCCGCGCCGCGGGCTGTTGCTGATTGACCCTTCGTTTGAAGTCAAATCAGATTACGACACTATCCCCGACACGATTGCCAAGCTTCACCGCAAATGGGGCGTTGGCGTTATCATGCTGTGGTACCCGATCCTAACCGATGCCCCGCACAAGCCAATGATTGACGCCCTGCGCACAGCCATTCCTGATGGCGTTGTGTCAGAGGTATCATTTCCGCCAGCCCGTCCGGGTCACCGTATGGTGGGATCTGGGCTTTTCGTCGTGAACGCACCATACGGTTTTGAACAAGAGTCCGCGCGCCTTGCAAAGCTGTTTCACAATAACCTGAAGCCTGTTTGACTTTGCAGGCCCCATTCACGGAACTATGTAACCAATATGTTTAGTGATTTCCTTCGGCGTTTGACCGCCCCCGCTCCTGCCCCTCTTTCTGATCCTGATGCCCGCCTTGCGATTGGTGCGCTGCTGGTGCGCCTTGCGCGGGCAGACGGGGATTATGCCGAAGAAGAGATTGTGCAAATCGACCAAGCGCTGTCCAAACGCTACGGCCTCAGCGACGCCGAAACCGCGGCACTGCGCCAAGATTGCGAAGCACTTGAAGCAGAAGCCCCAGACACTGTGCGCTTTACACGTGCCATCAAAGACGCTGTTGATCACGATCACCGCGTCTCGGTGATCGAGGCGATGTGGGCAGTGGTTATGGCCGATGGTGTGCGTGACGAAGCCGAAGACAGCAACATGCGTATGATATCGTCTTTGTTGGGTGTTTCGGACCAAGACAGCAATGCAGCGCGTCTAAGGGTCAGCACAGTATCATAGGCCTGCCGCAAAGCGCCCACGATCCGCCGCATCCGCCCAAGCCATAATCGTTTGCCCCTGTAATCACCCGTTGACGCGATGCTATCGTTGCAAAAGCTGAAAAAATAAGCCCTAATCGCCAGCACAAACAAAAAAAGCGACCAAACGTGACAGACCAAGCCCCCGTTATCGAAATCCGCAACCTTCACAAAGCCTATGGCGAATTGGAGGTGTTGAAAGGCGTCGACATTACGGCCCCCGCTGGTCATGTCGTATCTTTGATTGGGTCGTCAGGGTCTGGAAAATCAACGCTTTTACGCTGTGCGAACCTGTTAGAAGACAGCCAGCAAGGTGATGTCTTGTTTTGTGGCGAACCCGTAATTTGGAAAGGGACCGGTGCAAACCGCCGCCCCGGTGACCGCGATCAACTGATCCGCATACGTACGAACCTGTCGATGGTGTTTCAGCAGTTTAACCTTTGGGCCCATATGACGATTCTGCAAAATGTCATGGAGGCACCGGTAACCGTGCTTAAACGTGACAAGGCCGAAGTCGAGGAAGCCGCACGCAAGTATCTTGCTAAGGTCGGCATCGGCGATAAATGTGATGCATATCCTGCCCAACTGTCTGGCGGACAACAACAGCGTGCCGCAATCGCGCGTGCCCTGTGCATGGAGCCAAAGGCCCTGTTGTTTGACGAACCGACAAGTGCGCTTGATCCTGAACTGGAACAAGAAGTGGTCAAAGTGATCAAAGATCTGGCAAACGAAGGCCGGACAATGCTGATTGTGACGCACGACATGCGGATGGCCGCTGACGTCAGCGACCATGTGGTGTTCTTGCACCAAGGTAAGATCGAAGAAGAGGGCGCACCAGACGTTCTATTCGGACAACCAAAAACCGACCGACTTCGCGGGTTTCTATCCGCGACGGTTTCATAATCATCAATTGGGAGAAAACTGATGAAAAACCTGATCCTAAGCACTGCAGTGCTAGCCCTTACCGGCAGCATGGCGATGGCCGAAAGCCACTCTGTTGTCCGTCTGGGCACCGAGGGCGCCTACCCTCCATATAACTTCATCAACGACGCTGGCGAAGTTGATGGTTTTGAGCGCGAACTGGGCGACGAACTGTGCGCACGTGCTGAACTGACTTGTGAGTGGGTCACCAACGAATGGGACAGCATCATTCCGAACCTTGTGTCCGGCAACTACGATGCGATCATCGCTGGCATGTCCATCACGGACGAGCGCAAAGAAGTCATCGACTTCTCTGAAAACTATACACAGCCTGATCCATCTGCATTCCTTGCAATGGGTGACGTTGACGTGACGACTGCTGTTGTTGCAGCACAAGCAAGCACAATCCAAGCTGCATATGTTGCTGGCATGGAAGGCGCGACCCTTCTTGAGTTCGCGACACCTGACGAAACTGTTGCTGCTGTCAAAAACGGCGAAGCAGACGCAGTTCTTGCTGACAAAGCATTCTTGCTGCCAATCGCAGAATCCGACGCTGAAGTGTCTATCATCGGTGAAGACGTTCTGATCGGTGGCGGTATCGGCCTTGGCGTGCGCCAAAGCGACACCGAACTGCGTGACAAATTCACTGCTGCTATTCAGTCTATGAAAGCTGACGGCACATTGAACGAACTGATCGTTAAGTGGCTGCCAGACTCCGCTACTTTCTAAGACACTTGAGGGGGCGTCATGCCCCCTCATCCCACCCGACTGGTGAACTTCATTTTTAGTTACTGTACAGACCCCGCCAGCCTTGAAGGTCTTCAATGGCTTAGCTGCTACCTGACCACAGGCAAGCACATGTCGATGTATTATGCATTCGGCACTGTTCTGCTTTTGTTGGCGATCACCGCGCCTGTCGCCTTGGCCTTTGGCTTTGGTGGCGCTTCTGCCGCCCGTAGCCACTTTGCCCCGCTTCGCTGGTTCGGCAAAGCCTATATCGCAATCGTCCGTGGCATCCCCGACATCGCGTTCTTCTTGTTCTTTGTGATTGCACTGGATCAAGGTTTCGAATTCATCCGACACAAGATCAAATGCCCCGACTGGCAAGAACCAGTCCGGCAAGGCAATGATTTTGTTGTCTGTACCGCTGCCAAACTGCCCTTGGGCAACGCCCCGCAATGGGTGCATGAAACCTATGGGTTTGCTTTGGCTGTTCTAACATTTGCAATCGTCTTTGGTGCATTCGCCGCCAACGTTCTGTTTGGTGCGATGCGCGCAGTGCCCCATGGCCAACTAGAAACAGCCGAAGCCTACGGCATGTCGCGCCGCCAGACGTTCTGGCGTATCCTTGTTCCGCAAATGTGGGTCTATGCCCTGCCCGGCCTGTCTAACCTGTGGATGGTCCTAATCAAAGCAACGCCACTACTGTTCCTGCTGGGTGTCGAAGACATCGTTTATTGGGCGCGTGAACTTGGCGGGTCTAAGCAACCCCAGTTCACGGACTACCCGCACCCCGACTGGCGGATGTGGTATTTCCTAGCGCTGTTGGTGTTCTACCTCGCGTTCACCAAAGTATCTGAAGTCGTTCTTGACCGCATCATGGCGCGTCTCACACACGGCCAAGCGACCGCCGCAGGCGAAGCACAGCGAAAGGCGGCGGCATGAGCTGTTGGGAAACGATTATCGATTACGGTCTGCGCAGCCAAGGTATTGGCGAACGGCTATTGCCGCGCAATGATTTCACGCTGTGCCAGCAGTTCACGCTGATCGGCTCAGGGATGATCTGGAATGTGTATTTCGGGCTGATCGCGCTTTGCACCGGATTTTTTATGGCGACGGCGGTCGCATTGGGCAAAGCCGCGCAATCAGCTTGGATACGTAAACCAGCCGAATGGTTCATCTTTATCTTCCGTGGGTCACCGCTGTTTATTCAGTTCTTCTTTGCCTACTTCCTGTTCCTTAGCCTTAAGGCTCAGTATCCGGTGTTCAGCCCCCTGACCTCTGCATGGGCCGGGGCGTTGGTTGTATTGTTCTTGAACACTGCCGCCTATTCCGCTGAGATCTTTTACGGTGCGCTTCAGTCCATCCCGAAGGGAGAGATCGAAGCCGCTGACGCATATGGGCTTTCAGGCTGGTCGCGTTTTCGTCGTGTGATCTGGCCAACGATGCTGCGCCTTGCATGGCCCGCGTATACGAACGAAGCTATCTTTTTATTCCATGCAACAACGCTTGTGTTCTTCTCTGGCTTTCCAGCGCTTCAGCAACGCGGTGACGCACTTTATTACGCAAACTACTTTGCCGATAAGACGTTCAACCCATTCATTCCCTACCCAATACTCGCTGGGTATTTTATTCTGCTGACTTTGGTTGTGATTGGTGTTTTTGGGCTGGTGAATACCCGACTTAATCGCCATCTTCCCCAAGAGCGGCGCAAGCGGCTGAAAATCAAACCGCAGGTCATTAGATGAGTTGGTTGGACGACAACCCGGACGTAAAAAACGTAAGATGTGGTGCGGCCGACCTAAACGGTCAGGCGCGTGGTAAACGCGTTCCGCGCCGTTTTGCGGCTAAGTTAGAACAAGAAGGAACGCGGTTTCCCCTATCCGTTCTGAACCTTGATATCTGGGGCGAAGATATCGATGATAGCCCGCTTGTATTGGAAAGCGGCGACGCCGATGGCGTTTTACTCCCGACCGAGCGCGGGTATGTACCGATGCCTTGGCTTTCGTCTCCCTCTGCTATCCTCCCCCTTTGGGCGTTTCACGAAGACGGAACAGCGTTTGCAGGCGATCCACGCCACGCGCTTGCGGAAGTCGTCGACCGCTATAAGGCGCTAGGGCTAACGCCAGTCGTCGCAACCGAAATGGAATTCTATCTGGTTGATGATTCCGGGCGCGGCATTCGTCAGCCAAAGTCGCCCAAATCAGGAAAACGTCGCGCTGGTGCCGAGGTATTATCCCTTCGTGCGCTGGATGCATTCGATCAGTTCTTCAACGAACTCTACGACGCCTGCGATGCGATGGACATTCCCGCAGAGGCCGCGATTTCCGAAGGTGGTCTTGGCCAATTCGAAGTGAACCTTGAACATGTGCCTGACGCGTTAAAGGCAGCAGACGACGCTTGGCTGTTTAAGATGCTGGTACGTGGCTTGGCCCGAAACCACGGGATGGCCGCCAGCTTTATGGCCAAACCATATGAAGATTACGCAGGCAACGGGCTTCATACGCATTTCTCGGTGATTGATGCCGAGGGTAACAACGTCTTTGCCAATGACACACACGAAGGTACGCCATTGCTGCAGCACGCGATTGCGGGTTGCCTGAAAGGCATCCCTGATCTTGCGCTGATATTTGCGCCACATGGCAACAGCTATGAACGGCTTGTTCCGGGCAACCACGCTCCGACAAGTATTTGTTGGGCCTACGACAACCGGACCGCATCCATTCGCGTACCCGGTGGAAGCCTCAAAGCGCGCCGTATCGAGCATCGTGTCGCGGGTGGCGATGTGAACCCCTATTTGTTCTTGGCAGCGGTCCTAGGCTCCGCCTTGGTTGGTATCGAAGACAAGCTCGTCCCGCCTGCTCCGATCACTGGGAATGCCTATATCCAAAAACTGCCCCAAGTACCGGGCGATTGGAAAGAAGCGATCGACGCCTTTGAAAAAAGTGCGCTCGCGCGCCGCGTGTTTGACGGGCAGTTGGTCGACAACCTACTGCGCACCAAACGACAAGAAATGCGCCACTTCCAAGAACTCAGCCCCGAAGAACAACTCGACCTTTATCTCGATACGGTTTGAAGGCGGTAAATTTCTAGAAATTTACCGTGTAGAAGGATTTTAGCTAAAATCCTTCGCGCTTGCGGCAGCGCCCGCGCCGATGTAGTTTGGGACGAAACCCAAACTACGGTGACCTCATGAAAATCGGCATTTTGCAAACGGGCCACGCGCCGGATGAATTGCGACCTCAGGTTGGCGATTTTGCCGATCTATTTAAACGTCTGCTCGACGGCAATGATTTCGAGTTTCATACTTACAGCGTAGTGGACATGGAGTTCCCGACCTCTATCAGCGATTGCGATGGATGGCTGATCACAGGATCCAAACATGGCGCCTACGAGGATCACCCATTCATTCCACCGCTCGAAAACCTTATCCGCGAAATCTATGACGCTGAAATTCCATTGGTCGGCATTTGTTTTGGGCATCAGATCATTGCGCAGGCATTGGGTGGCAAAGTGGCGAAATTCGATGGTGGCTGGGCCGTGGGCCGCCAAACTTACGATCTGAACGGTGAACAGATCGCGCTTAATGCGTGGCACCAAGATCAGGTCATCAGCGCCCCCGCCGACGCCACGGTGATTGGCAGTAACGACTTTTGCACAAATGCCGCGTTACTTTATGGCAAACGCGCCTTTACCGTTCAGCCACATCCGGAATTCGATACTGCTGTCATTGATGGCCTTGCGACTTATCGTGGTCCGGGCAATGTGCCGGATCAGCAGCTTGCCGAGGTCCGAGATAACTTGAACAAACCGGTCGATAGCGACCGTCTTGCTGCGCAGATCGCGCAGTTTTTTAAAGAAAGACAACTGGCATGAGCTGGACCGACAAAATCCCAGAGGCCGCCCGTACATATCTAGAAAACAATCGCTTGGACGAGGTCGAGTGCGTTATCGCTGACCTACCCGGTATCGCCCGCGGTAAGGCCGTTCCAGCAGGAAAATGGGAAAAGCAGGCGCATTTCCATCTTCCCAACTCAATCTTCTTTCAAACGATTACCGGCGATTGGGGTGAAGCATCGGGTCCGGATGGTTTTCTAGAACCCGACATGATCCTAAAGCCAGACATGTCCACAGCGACCGCCGCCCCTTGGGCTGAAGACGGCACGCTTCAAGTCATTCATGACGCGTTTGACCAAAAGGGAAAACCAGTTCCGTTTTCACCGCGCAACGTCTTGCGCCGTGTCGTCGATCTTTACAAAGCTGAAGGTTGGACACCAGTCGTCGCACCGGAAATGGAATTCTATCTCGTTGCCCGCAACATCGACCCAGCAAAACCGATTGAGCCAATGATGGGGCGTACCGGCCGCCCTGCTGCTGGCCGTCAGGCCTATTCAATGACTGCGGTAGATGACTATGGCCCGGTGATTGACGACATCTATGAATACGCTGAAATCCAAGGATTTGAAATCGACGGTATCGCGCAAGAAGGCGGCGCTGGTCAGCTTGAGATCAACCTACGCCACGGCAACCCGATCAAACTCGCCGATGAGGTATTCTATTTCAAACGCCTGATCCGCGAAGCAGCGCTTAAACATGATTGCTTTGCCACCTTCATGGCGAAGCCGATCGAAGGCGAACCGGGCAGCGCGATGCATATCCACCACTCCGTGATCGATGCAGACGGCCGGAATATATTTACCGGCCCACAGGGCGGCGAAACCGATGCGTTCTTCCACTTTATCGGTGGTCTTCAGGAATATATGCCCAGCGCAATCGCGTTGATCGCGCCCTATGTGAACAGCTACCGTCGCTATGTGCCGGACAGCGCCGCGCCTGTTAACCTTGAATGGGGGCGCGACAACCGGACGACTGGAATTCGTATCCCAATCAGCGATCCATCCGCGCGCCGGATCGAAAACCGCCTGCCCGGTATGGACTGCAACCCCTACCTTTGCATCGCGGCATCACTTGCTTGTGGGTATCTGGGCCTGAAGAACGAAATCCGCCCTGACAAGCGCTGGCGCGGTGAAGCATATGAATCAGAGGCTGAAATCTCTGGTTCGCTCAGTGAAGCGCTGGATCTTTTTGAGGAATGCAAAGACCTGCACAACGTCCTTGGCCCTGATTTTGCGCGGGTCTACTCCATCGTGAAACGGCTAGAGTACAAAGAGTTCCTCCAGGTCATCAGCCCATGGGAACGCGAACACCTACTGCTGAACGTCTAAGCCTTAATAAACCGCAGCACCCCGGCGACAGTTGGCGCGCTAGGGTCATCGTTGGGATGTTGCACACCGTTGTTCACAATGACCTCGGCGAAATCAAACGGGCTGATCCCTTCGAGACATGCGGCGTTCACGCCAAATTCATTCGGGTTTGAGCGCCGTTTATGGTGTGTGTAAATCCCGCAGGTCGGGCAAAAATAATGTTCAGCAGATTTTGTGTTGAATTGATACAGCGTCAGCAGGTCCTTGCCTTTCGTAAAGTTCAGGCCATCCAACGCAGCTGTCACCGCCACTGCCCCGCGCATTGAGCAATATGAACAGGTACAGCGCCGCGCGCTTTCTAACCCGCCTTTTAGTGTGACTTTGAACTGGACCGCGCCGCAATGGCAGGCGCCGTTGTAGGTATCGCTTGATGGCATTCCGTATCCCTTTCGGTTTAGATTGCGGGTTTTCACCAGCATGCATATCAATAACTCAATAACGCAAGCTTTGGACCCGCCCTATGAACCCGCTTTATCGCAACGACGAACCCGGAAAATTCCCAAACAGCTGGTATGTGGCCAGTACGGATTTACCAACGGAACGCCCATCTTTGGATGGTGATCTGTCGGTTGATGTTTGCATTATCGGTGCGGGGTTCACAGGGCTGTCCGCCGCACGGCATCTCGCTGCAAAGGGGCTTGATGTGGTCGTGCTTGATGCCCATCGTGCGGGCTTTGGCGCGTCAGGACGCAACGGAGGTCAGGTTGGTAGTGGCTACAATAGCGACCAAGCAACCTTGACTAAAAAGCTGGGCGCTGACGCTGCCACCGCGCTTTGGGCTTTAGCCGAAGAAGCCAAACAAGACGTCCGCGACCTGTGTAAAAGCGACATCCCAGAGGCCCGTTATCGCCCCGGTGTGGCACATGGGTTCTATAATGCGAAAGAGGCAGACAGCTATGCCGCTGATGCCGCCTATCTCGCCGATAACTATGGCTATGACCAGATTGAGGTGCTTGGCCCTGACGCCATGCGCGACGTGGTCAAATCGCCGCTATATCAAGGCGGCCTGTTAGATATGGGCGCGGGTCACATCCACCCGCTGCGCTATGTACTTGGGCTTGCCCGACTGGCCGAGGCCGCAGGCGCGCGTATCTTTGAACGAACCGAAGTCACTCAGATCGAGCATGGCGACCCGGCCACGTTGCACACCCCCAAGGGAACCGTCAAAGCCCGCCACGTGATTATCGCTGGCAACGGCTACCTGCCCAACATCGACCGCAAGACATCGGCCAAGGTCATGCCGATCAACAGCTTCATCTGCGCGACAGAGCCTTTGGGGGATCGTGCCGCATCCGTATTGGCCCGCGATATCGCAGTAGCAGATAGCAAATTCGTCGTGAACTATTATCGCATGTCCGAAGATAATCGGTTCTTGTTTGGCGGGCGCGAAAGCTACTCCATTGGTTTTCCCAAGGACATCAACACCGCCCTCATCCAACGTATGACCAACCTCTTTCCCCAACTATCAGACGTGAAGGTCGATTACGTTTGGGGCGGCACATTGGGCATCACTATGACCCGCCTGCCCGCCGTTCAGCGCGTTGCGCCGAATATCCTTTCTGGTGCTGGTTTCTCTGGGCATGGCGTTGCGCTGTCGGGGCTGGCAGGCAAGGTCATGGCCGAAGCAATCGCTGGACAAGCAAGCCGGTTTGATACGCTTTCGAGCCTAAAAGTTCCCAACTTTCCTGGCGGCCCAACATTCCGTGCCCCTTTACTGACACTGGCGATGACATGGTACGCTTTGCGCGACAGGCTGGGCGTCTAACTGTCATAGATTTGTGACCTCGCTTATGTTAGGTTTTGCCGAAATCTAGTTTCGGGAATGCTGAAAATATGACTCAAGTCCCCAATGTTTACGATGCAGAGCCTATTCCAGAATCTGCCATGGCCGAGGTCACGCGCATTTTGCAGTCAGGCGATCTATTCCGCTACACATCTGACAGCTCGCCTGTCGCGTTGCTTGAAGCAGAGTTCGCCGCAGCGCTGGGAAGCAAATACGCGCTAGCGGTGTCATCATGTTCGGCGGCGCTATTCTTGTCACTGAAGGCACTTGGTCTGCCACGTGACGCGCGCGTTATGATCCCTGCGTTTACGTTTGGCGCGGTTCCTTCGGCAGTCGTGCATGCGGATTACCTGCCTGTGCTTTGCGAATGTGGTGACAACTACCGCATCGACTTGGATGACTTTGCCGCCAAGCTGCCGACAGTTGATGCGGTTATTATCAGTCACATGCGCGGGCATACCTCTGATATGGATGCCATCATGCAGCTATGCGACGCTGCCGGCATCCCAGTGATCGAAGACGCTGCCCATTCGTTGGGGACCATCTGGGGCGGCAGCAAGATCGGGACTATTGGCAAGATCGGGTGCTTTAGCTTTCAATCTTATAAGCTGCTAAACGCGGGCGAAGGCGGCATTATGATCACCGACGATGCAGACTTGATTGCACGTGCTGTCATTATGTCCGGCGCCTATGAACACAACTGGAAAAAGCATCCAGTTCTTCTGGATGGCTTTGCAAAGTGGCAAAACAAGCTGCCACTTTATAACCAGCGTCTGAACAACCTCTCAGCTGCCCTAATCCGGCCTCAGCTCAACGAACTACCACGTCGTGTGGCCGATGGACGTCGTAACCATGATCACGTTGCCGCACAGTTGAATGAATCGCCTTGGTTGACGGTCCCAGATTGCCTGCCACCTGAAGAGCGTGCTCCAGATTCAATTCAGTTCAATCTTGTTGATATGTCTGAAACGGATACCGCAAGCTTTGTTGATGCGGCTGCAGCCGCTGGCGTCAAAATTCAGGTCTTTGGAAAAAGCGAAGACAACGCGCGGGCATTCTGGAATTGGCAGTTCATTGGAGCAATTCCAGACCTACCCAAAACGCGTGCGATGCTGATGAAGGCATGCGATGTGCGCCTGCCTGCACGGCTGACGCTGGACGAATGCGATGTGATTGCACAGATCATCACAGACGCAGCCGCTGCAACAATGGCCCCTGCCCGCGCCTACGGTTAAAGCAAGTGTAATTGGTCATGCAGCCAAGGGTAGCGCGTTACTGCGGGCTGCACGATCATGTCTAACAACAGCGGTTTCAGCCGCGTGGCTATCGTCGCTGGCATGTCGCCCAAAATGTCCCGGCGCGCGGTCAGTGATATCGTCCGCGACAATGGCGCGAAAGGCAGCGGTAAAAGGTCGACGTCATCGCCAAAGCGCTGAGCACGCAAACACCCCAATGGCGTCAGGATCGTCCATCCTGACCCGGCCGCAACCATCGCCATAATCGCGTGGTAGCTATCCAATTCGAACTTATGCGTTATCCGTAGGTTCTGCCGCGCAAGATGCGCAGCAATCACCCGCCCCATATGATGCCGGGTCGTGTATTGGATCAACTGCATCCGGCGAAGCTGCTTGGCGACATCACCGTCTTTGATTGCGCCTTTGGGCACCGCAACAACAAAGGGTTCTTCTAACAGCGGGTGAACCTCCATCCCGGCGCTGGCCTGCCCCATATCGCCCGCGACGATCACGTCCAAAGCACGACTATCAAGAAGGTCAAACAGACGATGCGACGCCCCGGTTTCCAGCAGGAACTGGCAGTTCTTCAAATCGTCGCTCATCTCCGTCAAAAGACCAGGGGTCACGTCTGCATCGAAATCTTCGATCATGCCCAGACGAAACCGGGTAAGACGACTGAAATCGGCCATCGCGAGCTCGGCCTTGGCCTGATCAGCCTCGTTCAGGATCGTATTGGCACGACGCAGAAACATCTCTCCGGCCGGGGTGAGGGTTACGGGCCGTTCGCTACGATTTAGTAGTGTCGCACCAATTGCACCTTCGAGGTTGGTCAGTTGCTGGCTCACTGTCGCAGCTGAACTGCCTAGGCGGCGTGCGGCGCCTGAAATCGACGCTTCCTCTGCCGTGGCGACAAAGACCTCTACGCCCCAAAGCGTGATTTTTCCTGTTGTCGCCATCTGACCCTCTTGCGCGTTGCTGCCAAGCTAGGGTGAAATGCGCGGCGCATCAATCAGGTCATTGTAAGGTCTGCCGGACAGGAATATCGTCTTGTTAGTATATTCATGAGGTTCAAAATGTCTGACGAAGCCCCCAACAGCTGGGAAGCCCGTGCTGATGAAAACTCGTTCTACGGGTTCACCGATTTGCCTACTGTCAAAGAGCGCGGCACCGTCGTGCTTACGCACGGCAAAGGGCCCTATGTCTATGACGTGCATGGGCGCGAATACCTAGACGCGAACTCGGGCCTTTGGAACATGGTCGCGGGCTTCGACCACGCTGGTCTAATCGCTGCGGCAAAAGCCCAGTATGACCGTTTTCCAGGCTACCACGCATTCTTTGGCCGCATGTCCGATCAAACTGTCATGCTGTCCGAAAAGCTGGTCGAGGTATCACCCTTTGCGCGCGGCAAAGTGTTTTACACGAACTCGGGTTCCGAAGCGAACGACACAATGGTCAAGATGCTTTGGTTTCTTGCGGGGGCCGAAGGCAAACCACAGCGCCGGAAAATCCTGACCCGCATTAACGGCTATCATGGCGTGACGGCGGTATCCGCCTCGATGACAGGCAAGCCTTATAACAGCGTCTTTGGGTTGCCGTTGGAAGGGTTCATCCACCTGTCCTGCCCACACTACTGGCGCTTTGGCAAAGAAGGTGAAACCGAGGCCCAATTTACGGCCCGGATGGCTGCGGAACTGGAAGAAACTATTTTGCGCGAAGGTCCAGATACAATTGCAGGCTTTTTCGCTGAACCTGTTATGGGTGCCGGTGGTGTAATCCCACCGTCCGCAGGGTATTTCCAAGCCGTTCAACCGATCCTTAAGAAATACGGGATTCCATTGATCGCAGATGAGGTGATTACTGGTTTTGGCCGGACTGGGAACACTTGGGGTTGCCAGACCTATGATTTCGTTCCAGATGCGATCATCTCATCCAAGAACCTAACAGCTGGGTTCTTTCCGATGGGCGCTGTAATTCTTGGGCCTGATCTGACAGATCGCTTGCAGGCGGCATCGGAAGCGATTGAAGAATTCCCGCATGGGTTTACTGCGTCCGGCCACCCCGTTGGCTGTGCTATCGCCCTGAAAGCGATCGACGTCGTGATGAACGAAGGCCTGGAAGAAAACGTGCGGACCGTGACCCCGCTGTTCGAAGAAGGCATGGCGCGACTAGCCGAAAAGAAGAACATTGGCGAATGGCGCGGCAAGGGGCTGATGGGCGCGCTTGAGGCAGTAGCCGACAAAGACACTAAGCGCCCGTTTGACGGGTCTCTATCCGTCAGCGAACGGATTGCAAACGCCTGTACCGATCAGGGCCTAATTTGCCGTCCATTGGGTCAGGCTGTTGTGCTGTGCCCACCGTTTATCTTTACACCCGGCCATATGGACGAAATGTTCAGCAAACTTGAGAAAGCGCTTGATGGCGTGTTTGCTGACGTCGCTTAAGTCCTGATTAACCATCGCCGCGACATACTGCGGCGATGGAAATAATGCGATATCAGCGACGCGATAGCCAAGAATGGCTAATGCAAGTATTTCAGTGCCGAGCGACCAAAATCGGCGGCGTGATCCGCCGCCAGATCATTGATGTAGAACGCGAAGTCGGCGCTGATGCCTTTGTTGGCGAAGTAAGAAGGCGCGGATTTCGTTTGATCCGCACCAACCATTACTACGTCATTATTTGTGATGATGGGCCAATCCGGCTGATCTGCTAGCCGCGATCAAATTTCTAGAAATTTGATCTATCAGAAGGAATTTCTAGAAATTCCTTCACTACTACTTCCCCAACTTCGCTAGTTTTTCTTGCAGTGCCGCGAGCTGGTCTTTGATCTCTCCCAGATCATCGCTTTCTTTTTCGGGAACGCTACTGGTCGGCATGATGCCACCCGTCATTGCCTTAAAGAATGCTGCCTGCTGGGCTTGCATCGCCTCAAACCCGGGCATTGCGACCATTGGGTTTGCCTTGCCCATGTTATCCAAGGCTTTGGACTGCCCTTCGCGCAGCATTTCAAAGCTGGCCTGAAGAAAATCAGGTACCACTGATGCAGCCTGACTGGTGTAGCTTCGAACGAGATCGGTCAATACGTCAACGGGTAGAACGCTTTCGCCGCGGCTTTCATGCTCGGCGATGATTTGCAGCAGGTATTGCCGCGTTAGGTCGTCGCCTGATTTCAAATCAACGATCTGAACTTCGCGTCCCTCACGAATGAACAAAGCGATATCCTCAAGCGTCACATAGTCGCTTGTTTCGGTATTATACAGACGTCGGCTCGCGTAGCGCTTGATGAGAAGCGGTTTATTTGTGTCGGCCACAGCGATCCCTCCCAAGATATATTGCAGTGCAGAGAAGCCTATGCCGCGTCTGCGCAAAAAGAAAGCGTTTTAGATACGCAGGCATAGCTAAGATTTCATCGATACGAAAAATCACGTTCAAAAAAGAAACGGCCCGCATAATGCGAGCCGTTAGGAGAGATCAGATCCGCAGGGAGGCAAGGATCGATTTCACCGGGGGTTACTTTGCTGCAGTTGCTTTCTTTGCAGCCGCAGTAACTTCGTTTGTTGCCTTCTTCGCAGCGGCAGTCATGTCTTCTGACATGTCTTTGCCAGCAGCAAGAACCAGTTCCATTGTCTGTGTCTGAACTTTTTTCGCGATTTCAGCGAAAGCAGACATGTGCTCTGCAGCAGATTCAGCAGTCGCAGAAGCGAAATCTGTCATTGCTTTTGCGTAATCAGCAGGCTCTGGCTTGGCTTTAGACATCGCTTCCAATTTTGCGATTGTGTCTTGTGTCCACTTCGCAGACTGATCAGCCGATTTGCCAGCCGCGTCCAATGCAACTGCGGACATTTTCTCTGCGAGAGCAGTTTGGTTTTTGAATTGCTCTTCCATCGCTTTTGTATCGACAGGGAAAGCGTCTGCCATATCTTTAAAGATCGCAGTGAAATCTTGTGTCTTAGTAGCCATAGTATCAGCCTTTCGGGTAAAGCGTGGTTTTTGCCGCGCTGTGAATTCGTGACACCAATATGCATGCTGCAGCGCAGCATTTCAAGTCTTTTCTGCATTGCAGCATGATTTATTTTGCGGTTGCAAAATAAATCAATAGGCACCGCTACTTAGACAATACATATGTTCCGGGGGCAGCGGCCAAAACGGGATGCGTATCATCCCCTGGTTGTCGCGCATCCACTTTTTTACCAGATTTTCCTGACAACCACGAATCCCATCGCGGCCACCAAGACCCGTCATGCTTGTCTGCCGAGTCCTGCCAATCTTCGGCACTTAGCCCTAATTCTGGGTTCGTATAATGCCCGTATTTGCGCTTTGCGGGTGGGTTAATAATCCCAGCGATATGGCCTGACTCAGACAGAATAAATGTTTTGTCCTTTGATCCCATTTTCTGGATGCCCGCATAGCTGCTTTTCCATGCAGCGATGTGATCCGTCTCGCAGGCGATTGCACAAAGTGGGACGTTCACGTCCTTTAGCTTCACCTTGGTTCCGCAAACTTCGAACCCGTCGGTGGCGAATAGATCTTTTTGGCAAAGGCCACGCAGGTATTCCACGGACATCTTTGCGGGCAGGTTTGTGCCATCCCCATTCCAATACAGCAGATCGAACGCTGGGGGTGCTTTGCCCATCATGTAGCTTTTGATTGCAGGACCATAAATTAAGTCATTTGAGCGCAAAAACGAGAACGTCCGCGACATAAAGAATGAATCGAGCATCCCGCTTTGTGCGACTTCCTGTTCGATCCCATCGACAAAATCATCGTTCAGAAACACACCTACTTCGCCCTGATCCGAGAAATCAGTGAGGGTCGTAAAGAACGTCGCACTATTAATTGAGGTGTCCTTGCGCTGCTTCAGCAACGCAAGCGTCAACGAAAGCGTCGTGCCCGCGATGCAATAGCCGACAGCATTCACCTTTTTCACGTTACATATTCTTTTGACCTCGTTGATCGCGGTCAGATATCCGTCCTCGATGTAATTTGTCATCGAAGTATTTTTGTAGCTTTCGTCTGGGTTCACCCAAGATACGACGAAGACAGTGTACCCCTGCTCAACAGCCCATTTGATAAGACTGTTTTGAGGTTTCAGGTCGAGAATGTAGAATTTGTTGATCCAAGGCGGGAAAATGATCAGTGGGGTTTCATACACTTTTTCGGTTGTTGGCGCATATTGGATGAGCTCGAACATATGATTGCGAAAGACCACAGATCCCGGCGTTGTCGCAAGGTTCTCACCGAGCCTGAAAGCAGACTTATCCGCTAAGGTGACAACCAGATCGCCATTGTTCGCCTCTAAATCTGCGATCAAGTTCTCAAGACCCGCGATCAAGCTTTCGCCTTCGGTTTCGGCGGCCAATGCCAAAGCTTCTGGGTTGGTTGCCAGAAAGTTGGTTGGGCAAGCCATATCGACGATCTGCCGGCTGAAATAGCGCAAGCGCTTCTTTTCTTCCGAATCAAGGTTGTCGATATGATCAACGGCCTGCTGCACCGCAGCAGCATTCATCAAGTATTGTTGCTTTATGTAATTGAAGTACGGATTCGTGTCCCAAAGCTCGTGTGAGAACCGTCGATCCTTGGGCGTTTCGTCTGAAGTCGCCGAAAGTTTCCCCTGCGCAAGTAAATGCTGTGCTTCGACAAAATGCTTAACGGATTTGCCCCAGAATTCGACCTGATGCTCGATTAACTTGGCCGGATTATTCATCATTTCCGCCATATAGCCGCTTGCGGCCTTCATATAGAGCTCGTGACTTGGCCCCTGCAACGCGCTCGGAATCTTCCGAGTTCCGCTCATAACCTTTAGGAGACGTTGCGTCAGTTCCTCAATATGGACAAGATTTGCCTCTAAGGTAGTAACATTCTGATCAGACGCGGCGTTTGTTCCTAAATCGTTTGTTGTCATGTTCACGTTCCTATGCCTATGCTGCAGGTGCAGCATGATATGCGCGCCTTAACTCGGAGATGCTCTTATGAAGTATATGATGACCTATGACCTGATGGAAAGCGCGCGGAACACGAACCAATGGCTCGGAGCTACCGCGCGTGCCTTCGCTTCTTACCCAATGATGTCCATGGGGGCGAACCCCGCGATGGATTGGCTGATGGCATGGGGCGAAGTGACCGAACGCACATTTGCCCGCATGATCGTAAAACCGGATTGGAATATTCCTCCGGTCACATGCGAAAAGGGCAAAGATCACCCTGTCGTCATTGAAACCGTTGTGGAACGCCCATTTGGCGATCTGATCCACTTTACAATGCCCGGCCGTAAGCCAAGCAAACGGCGGGTTCTGGTTGTTGCGCCGATGTCCGGTCACTACGCCACCTTATTGCGCAAGACTGTGATCAGCCTACTGCCAGATTGTGACGTCTATATTACAGACTGGCATAACGCCCGCGACATCCCTGTCAGCGAAGGCAAATTCGATGTCGAAGACTATACTCTGTATCTGGTCGACTTCATGCGTGAACTGGGTTCCGACATCCACGTTCTTGCCGTCTGTCAGCCTGTTCCATTGACCCTAGCCGCCACTGCATACCTCGCCGAGGAAGACCCTAAGGCGCAGCCACGGTCCCTGACACTTATCGGCGGCCCCGTCGATCCAGAGGCAAACCACACAGAAGTCACAGACTTTGGTCGCTCGGTCACCATGGGTCAGCTTGAACAAACGATGATCCAACGCGTCGGCTTTAAGTATGCTGGCGTCGGCCGCACGGTCTATCCCGGCCTATTGCAGCTAGCATCATTCATTTCGATGAATGGTGAAACCCACGCAAACGCGTTCCGCGATCAAATTATCCGAACCGCCAAAGGCGAAGCACGCGAGCACGACAAGCATAATGCGTTCTACGACGAATACCTTGCTGTGATGGATATGACCGCCGAATTCTACCTATCCACGGTCGAGCGTGTCTTTAAAAACCGCGACATCGCGCGCAACGACTTTACCGTTGCAGGCCGCAAAGTTGATATCGGCAAGATCACCACCGTTGCCGTAAAAATTGTCGAAGGTGAAGAAGATGATATCTCTGCACCAGGTCAGTGCCTTGCTGCCCTAGACCTGCTGACCAACCTGCCAGAAAGCAAAAAAGCGTCACACCTTGAGCCAGGCGCTGGTCACTATGGTATCTTTGCGGGCAGCAGCTGGCGGAACAATATTCGCCCGCTTGTATTGGATTTCATCGACGCGAACTCTGACACACCAAAGAACATGAAAGCTGCGAACAAGAACGCCGCTGCTTAATTCAGCTACGCAGGATCAGCGGCGCTTTCATCCAAGTCCGAAGCGCCGCGGTCACCTCGTCAGGTGACTCGACTGTGGGCAGGTATCCTGCATCTTCAATAACCTCGAGTGTTGCATATGGGATCAGCTCGGCCATAAATTCGTGTCGTTTGACCGGGTAATGCCCGTCGTGGCGCCCACAAATCACCAGTGCCGGCTGCGTAATCTTTCGTAATACAGGCTGTTGGTCTTTACGGCGCTGCATCGCGCGCGCCTGCTTTACATAGACTTCTGGCCCTAGCGTATTCCCCATCATCGTGAGCAATCGAACAAGTGCCACCTTATCAATGCTTGGCGACATCCATGTTGAATGGATCTCATGCTGAAGAACATCAGCCCAGCGCCCTGCCCGTGCCGCGATAATTTGCGGTTCGCGTGCAGAAGCCGTTTCGGGCGTATCCGGCTGCGGACTGGAGCTGATCAAGGCGATCCGGGTCACACGCTCTGGGGCCCGGCGCAGCACTTCCATTGCAACCATGCCGCCCATGCCCATACCAGCCAGCGCAAACTTTGATGGCGCCCATGAAAGGATTTGCGAGGCAATTTCCTCCATCCGCTCACCTTTGGTGGTCGGAGCAAACATAACCGCATGGTCATTGCCAAGATCACTGATTTGCGGCTCAAATATGCGTGCATCGCACAGCATGGGGGGGATCATCACCAGTGTTTCACATGGCATTTAATTAGACCTGTCTAGATGTCGCACCAAAGGCGCGTTGTTCGCACAACCTTGACGCGGTCTGCCGCGCCACGCAACCACATGAAAGTGCTAAACGCCTTTCAACCAAGCCGAAATCCGCCGAGCCAGCGGTTCAGTCTGATTGGGGCTAAACACATCGCCAGCCATCACGTGCCCATTTTCATCGTCCCCCGGCCCCGGCTCAACGACGTCTTCGGTCACCGGACCACCCCAACGCGCCATGACTTTGCGCGCGGCGCCCGGATGCACGACAGTGTCCGCCTCATTCAGCACAAATAGCGCCGGCGCTTTGACACCAGACAGATCAGCCCGCCGAACAGCGCGCACCGCATCGGCCATCGGATAAAGCGCCTCGGTTGGATAGCGAGTCGTCCAATAGGCCGCGTGGCCATCGTTGATCGGCGGAAACGATCGGGTTTTGCCAGCAACATAGCGCCCCCAATAGCGTACGCCGGGCATGTCCAAAAGCTTCTGTGCAAACCAGCTACGCAGTGCAAAATTGGGAGAGATAAGCACCGCCGCCTTAGCCTGAACCCCGCCAACCAGCGCAAGCGTGGCCAGCGTGCAGCCGGTTGAACACCCCATTAGAATGATCTCATCACCAATGGTTTGCGCGATTTCAACAGCCTCCGCCACGTCGCGGGTCCAATCGTCAAAGGTGGCGGCAGCCATTGCTGCACCGTCCTGCCCATGCCCTGTGAGCCGCGTATAGAAGATATTGGCACCAAAATCTTTGGCAACCAAATCAGGCAGCGGCCGAAGCTCAGCGGGCGACGCAGAAAACCCGTGGATATAAAGAACAACGACTTGCGTCTTGGTGCTGGGTTCACCTGCCCAGACCACTGTTTTCTCGCAGCCAGCGCGAAGATTGGGCACATTGGCTTCTGACGCAGCCAAGTCTTGTTCAAGCGTCGTAATATCCATCGGGTGCGCTACCGTATTTTTTCAAATTCACAACACCTTAGCCAAGCTCGCGCCCCTCGGCTAGCCGCTAACTGGCCGCGGTTAGAACTTCTTCGACGGACTGCTCAATCAGCTTGAGGCAGGCATCATCCGAAAACCGATGATCAGCGCCATCCACCAATGTCAGACGCATATCTGGCCCGGTCGCATGATCTAACAGTCGCAGCGCCACCGACATATCCACGTCAGCATCTGCAGTACCTTGCAAGAACCGCACTGGGAACGGCAACGCAAGCGGATCACGCAGTACCAACCGGTTACGCCCTTCTTCGATTAGGCGCTTTGTGATGATGTAAGGTTCGCCGTAATCGGACGGTAATGCCACCTGCCCTTGCGCCAATTCTGCCTTTTGTACATCGGTAAAACTGCCCCACATGCTGTCTTCGGTAAAATCAGGGGCCGCTGCGATAGTCACCATCCCAGCAATGCGTTCTGGCATCGCGCGGGCGATCTGTAGCGAAATCCATCCCCCCATCGACGATCCGACAAGAACGACCTTTCCAGCGATCAGGCCCAGCGCCGCGCAGGCATCCTCAAACCAGTCACCAATCGCGCCATCGGTAAACGCGCCGTCGCTTTCACCATGACCAGAATAGTCAAACCGTAGAAATGCGTGGCCCTCTTTGCGCGCCCAGTCTTCCAAATACACGGCCTTCGTGCCGCCCATGTCAGATTTGAACCCGCCAAGAAATACGACTGCGGGGCCAGTGCCATCCGTCAGATGGTATGCAATTTTGCGCCCTTGTGGCGTGGTGAATGTCGGGGTGTCAGAGGTCTTTGTCATAGAGTGAGACCATCACAAGCGACGCCATCCTGCAAGCTTCATTAGGTTACCCTATTGTCACGTTACTATAAAGTAACCTATAAGCGATTCTATGGACAAGATATTCAAAGCCCTAAACGACCCCGCTCGCCGTGCGCTGTTAGACAGTTTGCGCAAGCAAGACGGCCAAAGCCTAAGTGATCTTGAACAGGTGCTAAGTCTGAGCCGTTTTGGCGTAATGAAACACCTAAAGTCACTTGAAGATGCAGGGCTGATCGTCACGCGCAAACAAGGGCGGTTCAAATATCACTATCTGAATGCACTCCCGCTACAGGAACTGATGGATCGCTGGGTTGCACCATTTTTGCAGCCACAGGCCCGTGCTTTGACTGAATTAAAACAGAAACTTGAAAGAGATACGAAAATGGGAAAACCCGATTTCATGATGCAGACATTTATCCGCTGCACCCAAGATGCGCTTTGGTCTGCCCTGACAGAGGCTGACCAAATGGCGGCCTATCACTTTGCCTGTAACGTGGTGCAAGGAAATGCTGCTGTCGATCAACCGACCGCGTTTATCCTGCCGAATGGCGAGGCAATGTTGCGACAAGTGACGACAGCATTAGATCCCAAAACCCGCATTGCGATGACGTTTGAACCGCTTTTCATGGGTCCCAATGCGCCGTCTAGCCACATGGTCTATCTGATCGAAGATCAGGGAGGTCAATGCAAACTGACCATTGAACATTACGATATCGCACCGGGCCAAGAAGGCTTTGCCGAAGGCTGGGCGCGATTAGCAGCCTCTCTCAAATCATACCTCGAAACTGGTGCGGCGCTTAAGGCAGCGATGTAACAAAGGAAACGATGATGACTGATAAACCAAAATTTATGATGCAAACCTACATTAACTGCACCCAAGACGCATTGTGGGACGCATTGATAAATGCCGATGTTTTCCAGCACTATGACTTTCTTCAGCAAACCGCGACACGCGATAACGACAAAGTCACTTATATGATGCCCGACGGTACCGTCACGCTTTATGCCCGCGACCTAGAGGTGACGCCCAAGACCAAGCTTGTCACGACCTTTGAACCAACTTGGGAACCCGATGCCCCACCATCCAAGATTACTTATGAAATCGCTGTCGAAGGCGATTTTTGCTGCCTGACCGTGTTGCACGAAAATCTGAACAACGATCCATCAGACGGCACCGCAGATGGCTGGGTACGCAGCATCGCAGGGCTGAAGACTTGGCTGGAAACCGGCAAACCTGCGCACTTTGGCGGCGCATATTTGATGGAAGGTATGTAGATGCAAACCCTTCCTACGGAATTAGGTATCCTTGCATGCCTTTCCATATTGGCCGCATTGCTATGGATACCCTACATTGTCGGCATCTCAAAAACGACAGCGCCAGACGGCGCACCCGACCCATTTGACCGGCCATACGATTTATACGCGCTACCTGCATGGGTGCACCGCGCGCACCGGGCGCATCTGAATTTGCTAGAACAGCTTCTTCCTTTTGCGGTCTTGGTGTTGATCGTTGACCGTCTCGATGGGTTCAGCGCACTGACCTATTGGACCGCTATCGCGTTTTTCTGGATCAGGATTATCCATGCCGTTGGGATGATCTCGGGGCGATTGAAAATGCCGCTACGTCCGTTGATCTTTAATCTTGGCGTGCTTTGCGTTCTGGTCATGGGATTTGCTGTCATTACAGCACCCTGAACCATTTCGGCTGTCAGGCATTGCTTGACAGCCGTTTTTATTGGCTCCATTTAGCAGCTCACACATAACCCGCAACCGGGCGTTCCGTGGGCGCCAAACTGACGAGGAGCCGAACATATGGCCCAAATCTCTCTTACTTTTCCTGATGGCAATAGCCGTTCTTATGACGCAGGTGTAACTGCCGCCGAAGTCGCTGCTGACATTTCATCGTCGCTGCGTAAAAAAGCGATCTCTGCGACTGTAAACGACCAACATTGGGATCTTCAGTGGCCGATTGATGCGGACAGCAGCATCGCGATCAACACAATGAAAGACGAAGAGCCCGCGCTTGAACTGGTTCGCCACGATCTTGCGCACATCATGGCACGCGCGGTTCAAGAACTGTGGCCTGACGTACAGGTCACCATTGGGCCGGTAATCAAAGACGGCTGGTACTACGACTTCGACCGCAAAGAACCGTTTACCCCCGAAGACCTGACCGTCATCGAAAAGAAGATGAAGGAAATCATCAACAAGCGTGATGAAGTCCGGACCGAGATTTGGGAACGTGAAAAGGCGATCGCATATTACCAAGATCGCGGCGAACCTTATAAGGTTGAGCTAATCGAAAGCATCCCGGGGGACGAGCCTCTGCGCATGTACTGGCACGGTGACTGGCAGGATCTGTGCCGCGGCCCACACCTGCAGCACACCGGCCAAGTTCCGGCTGATGGTTTCAAACTGATGTCTATCGCGGGTGCATATTGGCGCGGTGACAGCGACCGCCCGATGCTGCAACGCATCTACGGCGCGGCCTTTACCAACAAAGAAGGTCTAAAAGCCCACCTGCATATGCTGGAAGAAGCAGCCAAGCGCGACCACCGCAAGCTGGGCCGCGAGATGAACCTGTTCCACATGCAAGAAGAAGCCCCGGGTCAGGTGTTCTGGCACCCTAACGGCTGGACTGTTTACACTGAACTGCAAGACTATATGCGCCGCCAACAGCGTAAGGGCGGCTATGTAGAGGTAAACACCCCGCAAGTCGTTGATCGCAAGCTTTGGGAAGCCTCAGGCCACTGGGAAAAGTACCAAGAGAACATGTTCATCGTCGAAGTCGACGAAGAGCACGCACGTGAAAAAGCCGTGAACGCGCTGAAGCCAATGAACTGCCCGTGCCACGTGCAGATTTTCAATCAGGGTCTGAAATCCTATCGTGACCTGCCATTACGCATGGCGGAATTCGGGTCTTGTGCGCGCTATGAACCGTCAGGTGCGCTACATGGGATCATGCGTGTGCGTGGCTTTACCCAAGATGATGGGCATATTTTCTGTACCGATGATCAGATCGAAGCAGAAACTGCGCGCTTCATCGAATTCCTGTCGAAGATTTATGCTGACCTTGGGTTCCACGATTGGACCATCAAGCTATCCACCCGTCCTGAAAAGCGGATCGGTTCGGATGAAACATGGGATCACATGGAAAAGGCGCTTGGCGATGCCTGCCGTGCGGCTGGGTATGAGTACGAAGTGCTTGAAGGTGAAGGCGCGTTCTACGGTCCAAAGCTTGAGTTCACCCTAACTGACGCGATTGGCCGAAACTGGCAATGTGGTACGCTGCAAGTCGATGCCAACTTGCCCGAACGTCTGGACGCTAACTTTGTTGGTGAAGACGGTGCAAAGCATCGCCCCGTCATGCTGCACCGCGCGACACTTGGGTCGTTCGAACGCTTTATCGGTATCTTGATCGAAGAACATGCAGGCAAGCTGCCGTTCTGGCTGGCCCCGCGTCAGGTGGTTGTTGCGACCATCGTTTCTGACGCAGATGATTATGCCAACGAAGTCGTCGAAGCGCTGCGCGCCGTTGGCGTCCGCGCCGAGGCCGACACCCGAAATGAGAAGATCAACTACAAGGTTCGTGAACACTCTGTCGGTAAAGTTCCGGTCATTCTGGCGCTGGGGGCGCGCGAAGTGACAGAGAAAACTGTGACTGTCCGCCGCCTTGGCGAAAACAAAACATCTGTAACATCTCTTGCTGAGATCGTTGCAGAGTTAAGAAAAAGCGCCACACCACCCGATCTTTTGTAACATTCCAGCGCTGGAAGCTGTAACAAACCCGCCGCGCATTACGCCCGGCGGGTTCTTTTTTTGTCAAAATCTGCGGTGCGACAGGGCGTCGCGGCAGAATAACGGTGTTCACACGACCTCACGGAAACGCGATGCACGCGGCTGTGAATAGAAAACCAGCAATTGGACCGATTAACATTTAGGCATCGCCGCTGATAGGCGACGCAAAAATTTGATCCAATTGAAGGAAGCCTTCCATGTCCAACACAAAAAAATCACTTGTTCTTGCTACTGCTGTTGCGTCTGCTGTTGCTGGTCTAGCAACGACTGCACACGCTGCTGACGAAAAATGCTATGGCGTTTCACTTGCCGGCGAAAACGACTGTGCGGCTGGCCCAGGTACAAGCTGTGCGGGCACATCTTCTGTTGATTATCAGGGCAACGCTTGGTCACTGGTTCCAGAAGGCACATGCACAACTATGGAACTGCCAGCGATGGCTGACGGCACAGAGCGCATGGGTTCACTAGAAGCGCTAGAGCGCGACATCCCTGCATAAGCCCAAAATATGGTAAGGTGGGTTTGCGCCCACCTTACACCCGTCCTGACAGGAGCCTGCCATGTTTGATGTGTCCCGCGATGCCCCGTTACCCCCACTTCCCGGTGTTGGCTACAAGCCACAGCATTACGCTGACATAATCAAAAACCCTGACCCTATTGGCTGGCTCGAAATTCACGCTGAAAACTATATGGGTGGCGGCGGACGCCCCATCGCCCAGTTGCGCCACCTTGCCGAACGCTTTCCGATTTCGGTTCATGGTGTCGGCCTATCTATCGGCTCTGAGGGTGATCTTGATCCCGAACACCTTGCCCGGCTCAAGCATCTTGTTGATTGGCTGAACCCTGCCAGCTTTTCTGAGCACCTCGCGTGGTCTACCCACGACAGTCATTTCCTGAACGACCTGTTACCCCTGCCTTATACCGAAACAACGCTTGCGCAGGTGGCAAGCCACATTACCCAAGTCCAAGAAACACTTGGCCGTCAGATGCTATTAGAAAACCCATCCAGCTATCTGGCCTTTGCGGAATCCACGTTGTCCGAAACCGAATTCCTACGCGAGATCGTCGCGCGCACCGGCTGTGGCCTGCTGCTTGACGTGAACAACGTCTTCGTCAGCGCGACAAACCTGAAAACATCCCCCCAAGCCTATATCGACGCCTTCCCATTAGAGGCCGTCGGCGAATTGCACCTTGGCGGCCATGACGAGGACGAAGATGAAACTGGCGCGCCACTACTGATCGACAGTCACGGCAAGCCAATCGTCGATCCGGTTTGGGCGCTGCTGGATTACACGCTTGAACGGTCTGGCCCAAAGCCGCTGTTGATCGAATGGGATAACGACGTGCCCGATTGGGCCACCTTGGCAGAAGAAGCCACCCGCGCTGTAACTGCGCTGACAAAGGTCGCGGCATGAAAGTGAACCAAGCCGCGTTTCAGGCCGGGCTGTTTGATCCTGCAGCGCCTGCCCCGACTGGGCTGCAAAACCCCGACGGCGCACCCACAACAAAACGTTTCGATGTCTATCGCAACAATGTCGCCGTCAGCCTGTCTGACGCGTTAGAGACCGCATTCCCCGTTATTCACAAATTAGTCGGCGATCAGTTCTTTCGTGCGATGGCTGGCGTCTATCTGCGCAAACACCCACCGAGCTCTCCGTTGATGATGTTCTACGGGGAAAAGATGCCGCAGTTCCTGCGCCGTTTTCCACCTGCACAAAGCCTGCCGTATCTACCTGACATCGCGAAGCTGGAACTGGCTATGCGCCGGGCATATCACGCCGCAGATACGAAAGCGGTCGACCCTCAGGCGCTCGCCGCGCTCGCACCCGATACGTTGCTTGCATCGCGCTTACGCCTTGCGCCTTCGATACAAGTGCTAACCTCTGACTATCCAATCCACGGTATATACCGTGCGAATACAACCAATGACGCGCCCAAACCCGTGATGCAGCCCGAGGCTGTTCTGATTACCCGGCCCGGCTTTGACCCGCAGATCAATCTTATCGACGGGAGCAGTGCGAACTGTATCAAAGCGTTGATGGATAACACACCACTGGGCGAAACACTGACCGACGACCGATTGGATCTGGGTGCGACGCTATCAGTCTTACTAGGCCAATCCGCCATTACCGAAATTCACTGAAAGGCGCAGACATGCAACTCCCCCCATTTATTACCCGGAGCGCCGATCAGTTGAACCGTTTAGGTGATCAGGGCCTTCCCCTGCTTGCGCGATTTGTCTTTGCCGCAGTTCTGCTGATGTACTTTTGGAATTCGGGCCTGACCAAATTAGGTGACGGGATACTTGGCTTCTTATCGCCTTCGTCGGGCGCATACGTACAAATTTTCCCCCGCGCGATGGAGGCGGCAGGCTATGACACGTCGCAGCTGTCATTGTTTCATTGGGCGGTTGTCACAGCGGGAACGTTGGCCGAGTTCATCTTGCCCCTTCTCATCGTCATTGGGCTTTTGACGCGGCTTGCAGCACTGGGGATGATCGGGTTTGTCGTGGTGCAATCGCTGACGGACCTATTCGGTCACGGGGGGATCGCACATGAGGGCACATTAGGCGCTTGGTTCGATCGGATGCCAGATGGATTAATCCTAGATCAACGCGCGTTTTGGGTGCTGTGTCTGGCGACACTTGTGTTCAAAGGGGCCGGCGCATTATCCGCCGACCGCTTACTATTCAAAAATGCGCCGTAGGCTCATCCGGTTTACCGGCTGCGATAGCCAACACACCACCTAGCCCTGCAAATCCAATTGGGAACATGGTCGCAACATTGAACCCAAAGGCCGCATAAATACACATCGCGGATAGGATCATTAGCCCACCACCCCAGAGGGCTCGCGCCTTGGCCATCGCGCCACCGGCGATTGCCAGCAACGGTGCCATGAAGCTCGCGAAGCGGATGAAGCTAGGGTTATCGAAAAAGCCTAACAGCTCGCCCACTTGTGAATGGCGTTCGGTCAATTCGGCATAGCCATAGCCAAACAGGCCAACGAAAATACCCATGATGCCTGCAATCAGACCAAGGGTGAGTGCGGCATTGCGCATCTGTGTCTCCTTACTGCTCGGACGTCACATAAACACCCGTTGGCTATTCGCCAAGGTGTACGGCCTGTGCGTCGGCCTTCCAGCCGATCGTCCATTGACCATCGGCCTCGATCACGGGGCGCTTCATCAATGTTGGATGCGCCGCCAATAACGCAGCAGGATCACCGGCCTTTTCCTCATCAGACAAACCACGCCAAGTTGTCGAAGCGCGGTTGATCGCTTTGTCACCAAACTGGGCAATAATCTGGGCGCGATCCGCGTCTGATACGCCATCAGCGCGGACATCGATCACCTCTGGGCTATGCCCTGCTGCCTGTAGTGCTTTTAATGCTTTGCGACACGTATCGCATGATTTTAGACCGAAAAAGCGCATTTCGCCTCCTGATTGAGCATCTTGCAGCGTTCCGTACATGCGGTAAGCTGTCACTTGCATTTTGCATAGAACACATAACTCTAGACATACAAGGCTTGGGTGAACGGCACCCAACAAGACACGACGGAGGAAGACCAATGCCAAGCGGCACTGTAAAGTGGTTTAATACAACAAAAGGTTTCGGATTTATTGCACCTGACGAAGGCGGATCGGACGTATTTGTCCATGTGACTGCCGTGGAACAGGCGGGGCTTACCGGACTAGCCGATAATGAAAAAGTGACCTTTGACTTGGTCGAAGGGCGAGATGGCCGGAAGATGGCCGGCAATCTCGCCAAAGCCTAAAGCAAGAGCGTTACGCTGCGATCTTTAGCTTGGCCCGCTCAATGTGGGCTTGGCCACCGGCCAGACGCTCACAAGTGCGGGTTAGGCGGTCGACCAAATCCATGCGGATCGGAGAGAAAGTATCGCGTGGAGTAGTGTCTGCGTTAGACTGGGAATTAACTTGGTCACTCATTACATTACCTGGCTTAATTACTGTTAGCTGGGACGTATTTGCTAAACTATATATATCGCGAATTTGCCGTTCAGTGATGGGGAAATTCGGATAGGTTACATCATCTGACGTAGGGTCACGCCGCCTTTAGCGTGTAATTTTTCAAAAAATACAACCGATCAAGTGATCCAACCTATCCTTTAGGTAAGGGTGGTAAAAATACCGCCATAGACCAACAGAATCGGTCAGAAATCGAGTCGCGCGTCACAGACATGTAACCAGCGCATGACAATACGCGCCCGCTTGGCCAAAGACCGAGGCGTCTAATTCCTGCATGAATTCAAAAGAGTGCTAGAGGCTGTGGGTCAGAGCCACGCATCGCGGGCGTCGTCGTCCCAACCTAAGGTCCAGTTAATGCCATCGGTGATGACAGGACGGGCCATAAGGGCAGGTTGTGCCTCTAGCTGCGCATCTGCCTCGCTCTCGCGGAGCCATGCGTTGAGATTCCGGTAGCTCTGTGACTTACGGTCGACGAGGTTGTCGCCGAACTGCGCAATCAGCGGTGCCCACTCTGCCTCAGACAATGGATTGGCCCGGACATCGCGGAAATCCACATCCCGCCCCGCAGCTTCAAGCGCCTTGATTGCGGCTTTGCAGTCGGAACAGGTGGGAAGGCCATAAAGGATCATGTGCTTGGGTCCGGGTTAGTTGCTGGCCAAGCTTAGCCGCGCAAGAAGTCATGCACAACATTATGGGAGCGTCCGGCCCGAACAGGCGGAGCGCTTGCAATTGCGCGCAACATCAGGGGAGCGTCTGGACCTCGGGGTGGGTGCGGAGCGCCCTCCCCATGGGGGAGGTCCGGGCGCTGCCCGGCGATGCCGGGCGAAAAGTAGCTAGGATGTTGTCCGTCAATTAGCAGCCTGCTAATTATTAATGACAACAGTCTGATTTATAGACGCACCACCGCTGCTGCATGCCACGTCACGATTTTCCAATTCTCTGTGAATATCGATTTGTTCTTGAGGTGTTGTTATATACTGATTGGGATCGAGAAGCTGACAGAGAAATCCATCAGGATAGTCCTTTAGAGCATCTGGCTGCGCCGAGACACATGCCGCAAGCGGGATCAGAGCTGCAAACATTACCTTTTTCATTGTTCTTATTTCTCTAATCACTACGTTTCTCTTGGGGCCAATAGGAATATTGGCGAAGCGAATAACCCTCACCCAATAATCCCCTCAAACTCTCGCCATTCACCTTTGCTCATCCCAGAGGTTTCCTGCGTGACCTTTTCACCCTTAAGCATACGGCGCACGCAGTCAATCGCCTTGCCCGATAGGTTGGCGCCGCCCATGCGGTAGTCTTCGAATGCGGAATAGGCGGCAGGCACCCAGTCGGCGACGACGTTGCAGATCGCGTCGGCATAGACTCGGATTTCGTATTGCGCGTGTGCGTCGGCACGTAGGCGCAGGAAGTGGAACAGGTTGTGCAGGTCGACCTTCCAGTACCACTGCGTATAGATATTCGCAGGCAGGTTCATCCGCGCCAATTCGCGGGCCAGCCCCTGCTGCCCTTCTTGGTCGATCATTTCTGCATAGTGGTCATAGCAACGCGCCGCGTCGCCCTTGAGGTATTCCAGCACGCGTGCGGCTTCTTCGCCGGTGAGTGCTTCGCCCCTGCCCTGATTGTTGATCACAGATTGCGCGGCCAGCTTGTCGGGCTCAGGGATATAGAATTCGCGGTCTAGGATCGAATAACGCGCGGAGTATTCGTTTACGTTTGCCGTCCGGTGCCGGATCCACTGACGCGCAACAAAGACTGGCAGTTTGACGTGCAGTTTGATTTCGCACATCTCAAACGGGGTCGAATGCCAGTGGCGCATCAAGTAGCGGATCAGCCCTTCGTCGTTTTGCACGGATTTCGTGCCCTTACCGTAAGACACCCGTGCCGCCTGACAGATCGCCGCATCGTCGCCCATATAATCGATCACCCGGATAAACCCGTGGTCCAGCACGTCATGCGCCTTGTACAGGTGGTTCTCCATACCTTCGGCAACAGCCCGCAAGGTCGGTTTCGCGTTTGCACGTAGTTCGTCGATTTCGGCCTGTTGTTCGGCGGTGATGGGCATATTTTTCTCCGGCTGCTAGATTCGCGTCAGGGTCACTATAGGGTGTCTGCGCCTCACAGGCACCCAAGATGTTGCTGGCAGCGTCGTTCTACCTGTGGCAGTGTGCCCTAAAATCAATTTCTCGGAGATGCCGCTGATGTATGCGCGCACAATTGCATTTGCTGCCTGCCTTTTGGGCCAAAGCGTTTCAGCCCAGTCCACAGTCAATGTTCCAATTGATCAGGCCCGTGCCATTGCCACCAACGCAATTCTTTCCGGAGACATTCCTCTTGCGCAAGAAATCGCTCGTAAGCTGTTGGCGCAAAACCCCGATGACCGCGTTGCGCTGCTGGTCCTAGCTGCGGCTGCCCCTCAATCGGGTGATCCTGCCGAAGGTCGCGCCGCAGGTGCCCGCGCATGGCGATTGTCCGAAACCGATGCCCAGAAATACGAAGCCGCTCGCCTGACCGCACTGGCCGCCGCGAGTGAAAAGCGGTTCACTCTGTCGACCCTATGGTTACGCCGCGCATTGACCGTCGCGCCGAATGATGCCGAATACAACCGGACCATCGCTGACGCCCGAACAGTCAAGCAGCTTAACCCATGGTCGACATATCTTGGGTTTTCGGTTGTACCATCCGACAACGTGAATGGTGGTGCCGTAAATTCAGAACTGACCGCGCCGGGCCTAGAGGATAACCCGTTCGGTTCAGGAGCAACATTGTCAGAAGACGCCCTCGCGCTAGAAGGCATCCGCGCCTCTTTCAGCTTCAGCACACAATACCGTTTGTATTCAGATGAAAAGCGCCGCCTATCGGTTGGTCTTCGATACCAGGGCGCGAGAGTAAAACTGACCGATGCCGAGGAAACGCCAGACGCGTCATTCGATACGAATTCTTTCGAATTAAACGCACGCTATGATGAATCGTTAAGCACAGGCGCTTATGGGCTAAGCCTTGCTGCGGGAACCACGGATTACCGTGATCTGGATTCAACAGACTTGTCTGTCGACAAACGAAAATATGACAACATACGTCTCGGCGCGGACTACCGGTATCCGATCTCTGCACAATCAGAATTAGGGCTATCAGCACAAATTGAGAGATTGACCTACCAAGAGACCTCCATTGGGGAAGTTAATCGCAAGATTGTGCGCGCGTCTTATGGGCAACGGCTCGACAACGGGGATCGGTGGAACACATCTCTGTCTTATACAGACAGCACGGGAGACAGCGCCAATTACACCTCAAACGCCTGGACAATACAGTTTGGTTACAATTGGAACGAAAACGTGGGGCCAATTACATTGGGAGCAAGCGCTGGACGCACTTGGACCGAATACCCAGACTATACGCTATTCGGATCGCCCATCACTGGCGGGCGCCAAGACACCACCAACTTCTACACGATCAATGTGGGGTTTCCGGCAGCGACTTACGCTGGCTTCACTCCTGGCCTGACTTGGCACCATAGCCTCTCGGACAGCAATGTCAGTCGATTTACGCGCGAAACGCGGTCACTTGGTATGACGATCAATTCTGCCTTCTAAGGTCACAGCAAGTCAGACCGATGTGAAGAAATTGTATAGAATATACCACATGGCGAAATCCTTGCTTTAAATAGTTCAGGCTATGTGAGTCGCGCTGATCGACCTTTCTAGCTGTTCGTTTAAATGTTTGACCTTCCGCCAGCTGGAAGGTGTAGCAGCAGCTCAGTCAAGGAATCGAGGACTGTCATGAGACGACGAATTATTGCTGCAGGTGCTGCCATTATCGTGGGTGCCATTGGATTTGCCACTTGGCCGACACAAGAGTCAAATGTGGCGCTGACCTCCGATACAGTGACTGCCGGTAGCGCCTTGGCTAATGTAATAGTCCCAGAAACCCTTTCTTCGAATGCTCAGATCGGCAAAGTAGCGTTTGAGGCGGCCTGCGTGTCCTGCCATGGTGAAAACGCTGCTGGTCAGAATGGCGTGGCCCCGCCATTGGTTCACATCATTTATGAACCAAACCACCACGGCGACGAAAGCTTTCAAAGGGCCGCGGCGCTGGGTGTGCGTGCCCATCATTGGCCATTTGGTAATATGCCGCCCGTCGAAGAGGTGACACGCGCAGATGTAGCGATGATTGTCGCATACGTACGAGAGCTTCAACGAGCCAACGGGATCAACTGAATATGGCAAAGAACACAACAATGAAAATACTGATGGTCGGGGCGGCTATGCTTTGGGCAACAGGCGTAGTGGCCCACTCCCCACTTAGCGGAATCACGCCAGCCCATGAGGCGATCATTGCGGAAGTGCCAACAGAAGTCTTGTTGGAGTTTAAGGGCGATATACGCCTAACTCGGGTGACGATGACACATAAAGACCATCCAAGCGTCGATATGGATTTGACTGGTCATTCTGGCTTCATCTCAAGTTATGCAATCCCCGTGCAGCCCATGGGAACGGGTGAATACGTGATCGAATGGCGCGGCCTTGGTACCGATGGTCACGCGCTGACTGGTTCGTTTCACTTTACGGTCGAATAGACATGCCAGATGTCTGGGGACTGGCTGCGATTGGTGCAAAGTTTGCGCTTTATCTTAGCATACTAACATCTGCAGGGACTGTCATGACCGCCCTGTTATTTCGGCTTGATCACCATAAAGACTTTGCGCTGAAGTTCGCTTTGCTTGGGTTGGTTGCGACGATCCTTACCTTTGCTTTGCGCGGCGCAGTCCTGACGGGCGATGTTAGCGGCATGTCTGACCCAGAGATACTCGGCCTATTATGGAGTACCCCGGTCGGGACAGCACTCGCGTTGCGTATAGGGGGATTGGCCCTACTTATCCTTGGTCTGTTCATAGCGCGTTCTGGGCTGTGGTTATCTGCGTTTGGTGGCATCCTTGCGATTTGGTCGTTTGATCACGTCGGACACGTCTCGGGGCGCGATACAACTTTGCTCGACATTGCACTGACCTTCCATTTGATCGCTCTGGCGGTTTGGATTGGCATTCTCACGCCACTCAAACGCCTTGCGTCAACGCAGGAAACGTGGCCCAAGGCTGCCGATGTCGGGCATCGGTTTGGTGTTATCGCGTCATTCACCGTTCCACTGCTCATAGTCGCTGGCGGGTATATGGGCGTTATCTTAACCGGATCCACCGCTGCGTTTTTCGGGACAGGATACGGCCAAGCGCTCATCCTGAAAATCATTCTCGTCGCGGGACTTCTTATGCTAGCCGCCGCAAATAAGTTGCGTTTCATCCCTAACCTTCGCGCTGGTGATCCGCGTGCTGCAAAGCATCTTTCTCACTCGATTAACATGGAGTGGCTGGTCGTGTTAGCGGTGCTTGGCACCACAGCGACACTCACGTCAGTGCTTACTTTACCAACGTGAATATGACTTGTCGGGCACCGGTCTCTGTGCTTCAAAATGGGTAAGGTGTCGCCGCAGCTTTGGTCGTGACCCACATGTATTGAGTGAATTCCTCCCATATGGCTGGACCGGAAATCCGCCCACCGTTACCCGATTGCCCGCGCCCACCAAAGGGGGCGAGCGGCGACGTAATGATCGGTTGATCGTTGATATGCAGGTGACCAACGCGCAGTTGGTTTCCGACGGCGCGAGCGCGTTCTACATCGGCGCCGATTACAGAACCGGCAAGACCAAAATCAGTCATATTGGCTAACGCTACCGCGTGATCATCGTCATCAAAAGCAGCGATCACAGCCACGGGCCCAAAGATTTCTTCGTCAAACGCGCGCATACCGGGCTTAACTCCGGATAACACTGTCGCTGGAAACATTGTCCCCTTAGCTTTGCCACCGGCATGAAGCTTTGCGCCTTTTTGAACAGCATCTTCAATGATCGCCTCGATGCGTTTGCATTCTGCCTCGACGATAAGAGGTCCAAGCGCGCACTGTTCAGTCGCAGGATCACCAACGGGCAAATGACGGGCTTTATTAGAGAGTATCTCGGCCAGCTTTTCAGCATGCGACACGGGCGCGAGGATTAGACCTGCAGCGATGCAGACTTGCCCTTGATGCAACCAAGCCCCCCAAGCGCAATTCGATGCGGCAATGTCCATGTCTGCGTCATCTAACACGATGATCGCGTTCTTGCCGCCAAGTTCGAGCTGGACTTTCTTAAGGTTCCTCCCGCAAGCCTCGGCGACCTTGGCCCCTACTTTGGGTGAACCCGTAAAGGACACCATCGCGATGTTTCTATCTTCGCACATTGCAGCGCCAACATCGGCGCCTCCCGACACGATATGCAGCAAACCATCAGGAAGACCTGCCTCTTCGAATGCGCGTGCAATGATTATGCCGCCTGAGATCGGTGTTCGTGGGTCTGGCTTGTGAACGACAGCGTTGCCAGTGGCGAGCGCAGCCGCAATCGCGCGGATCGACAAGAACAATGGAAAGTTGAATGCAGAGATTACACCGACGACGCCGTGAGCTACCCGGATCAATTCTTCATGCGCGTTGCGACCATCGACCGATTTCAAAGTCGTGTTATGGTTTTCAAGCGCAGCTGCTGCAGCGGCCCGCATGATCGCGACACTTAGCTCGATCTCGGCTGCTGCCTTGGGCGCAGTGGAGCCACTTTCGCGAACAATCCAAGGTACGAGTTTGTCAGCGTTTTGCCTTAGGATATCGGCCGCGCGGTTCAATATAGCTGCGCGTTCAGAACCCGGTGTTGCTTCCCATGCGGGCTGAGCGGATCTTGCAGCGGCGGCCGCTTTCTTCAGGTCTTTATCAGTTGCTCGACCAACGTCGGCTAGATGTGCATTGTCGGCAGGTGCAGTGACTTTGTCGGTGCCGCCTGCGGCATCGATCCAGCCGTTTGAGTAGATCTTACCGCTCCATGTACCCTGCGCCAAAAAATCTTCGTTGATCTTATTCATTTCATTTTTTTCCCAAAATAAACCGTGCACCGCGTTCAGCGATCATCATTGTTGGCGCGTTGGTGTTGCCGCTGATCAATGCGGGCATTGCTGAGGCGTCGCAAACCCGAAGCCCTTGGACACCGCGCACCCGCAATTCGCTATCAAGGCATGCCATGCGGTCGGAGTCTGCGCCCATTTTGACCGTGCAGGACGGATGAAACAGCGTTTTCGCAGTTTTGCGCACGTATTCTTCAAGCGCGGCATCATCCTTTTCCACATCGGGCGCAGGCATATGCCGACGTTTGATGTATTTGGCTAAGGCGGGCGCATCCAAAATTTCGATTGATTTGCGTACACCGCGCATGAGCACGTCAACATCGTGCCGGTCGGTTAGTGCGCCACTGACAAAAATTGGCTTCTCTGCCGGATCAGCAGACCTGATCTTGTATGATCCCCGCGACTTTGGCCGCAAGAAACATTGCCCGATAGAGACCCCATGCGCCTCGATTGCTGGGCGGTCCAGACCTGCGACCATCGACGGCAATACGTGGAACTGAAGATCAGGAATGCCAGCATCTGATACATCAATGAAACCGCCAGTTTCACAGACATTCGATGTCAGCAATCCTTTGCGCGTGGTCAGATACTGCAGCATATGCATCGCCGCACGCACACCTTTGTCATGACGATAGTTCGAAATCGGGTCGATGGTTTCGCCCTGCACTGTTGATTCAAGGTGGTCTTGGTAATTCTCGCCCACACCGGGTAGATCGCTAATGACCTCGATACCCAGATCTCGCAGTTCTTGGGAATTCCCAATGCCAGACAGCTGCAGCAATCGTGGCGTTTCGAAGGCCCCGGCGCACATCACCACCTCGGATCTTGCTTTGATCTGCTGACCACTTTCCAACATCACACCCGTCGCCCGCGTCCCATCAAACGTCAGCTTAGTGACGCTGGTGTTTTTCATGATCTTTAGGTTTGGTCGTTTTTCGGCCTTGCGCAGAAATGCCTGAGCTGCGCTCCAGCGCCGACCATTATGCGTGGTGGTTTGATAAAACCCGACGCCTTCTTGTACTGCGCCGTTAAAGTCCGGGTTGAATGGGATGCCGGTTTCTTGGGCCGCCGCAACAAACGCTTCACTTAGCGGGTGTTTGAACTTTGGTTCAGAAACGTGCAGGTCGCCCTTACTGCCGTGATAGTCGTTGCTGTATACCTCGTTATTCTCAAGATCACGGAACACTGGCAGGCAATCACTATAGGACCAGCCCTTTGCGCCCAACTGCGCCCAATTGTCGTAATCTTCGCTTTGTCCGCGCACATAAAGCATCGCGTTCACAGAACTACCGCCGCCGATCACCTTGCCTGTTGGGACGATGGTTGGCCGACCGGCCATCGCTTCGGACGGGGCCGCGACATAGTTTTTAATATCCCGCCCGCTTTTCAGAATTTTGAAAAACGCGGCAGGAATATGAATCCACGGGTGAAAGTCATTGCGACCACGTTCGATCATCAAGACCTTCGTCATTGGATTTTCGGATAACCTTTCGGCCATAACGCAGCCCGATGATCCGCCTCCGACGATGATGTAGTCAAACTCTTCCATGGTTTTTGTTCCCTCTCAAATTGGGATTTCTTGTGCTGAATGGCTGGCGCTAGGCGGCGTGCATCACTTTGTGAAGTTGGATCATCGCATCGCCCAACTGATGGTCGATCATGGTCAGACGTTTGGCATAATGTGCGCCCGGATATTCCCACGTCATGCCGATACCACCGTGCAGCTGGATCACTTCCTCAGAGAACTTCACGGACGTGCGTCCGATTAGGTTCTTTGCCATCGCCACGTATTTCGCGCGCTGATCCGAGGCGAGGTGCGACGCCGCCAAAACAGTGATGGAACGGCATTGTTCGATCTCAATCGCCATATCGACGACGCGGTGTTGCAGCGCCTGAAAGACGGCGATCGGGCGGCCGAACTGCTGACGCTGCTTCATGAAGTCGACCGTCATCGCAAGCAGAACGTCCATTGCGCCCACGGCCTCGGCGCATAACGCCAAGCGACCCGCGTCTAACGCCGCTTCCAAGTCCCCTTCCGCGTCCTCTGCCAGACAAATGGCGGCGGTGTTATCAAGAATGACTTCGGCAGCCCCGCCACCATCGATCATTGCATAATCAATGGTTTCGGCGGTTTCAGTCAGATAAAGGCCGATTTTGCCATCAGCCTTGGCCGCGACAAGAATAACATCAGCATTTGGCGCACCATATACGACCGATTTGCGACCAGTCAGCTTACCATTGGCAAAGGATGCGGTGATGTCAGCCAGACGTTCACCTGCCTCGGGTTCAAACACGGCAAGCGCCGGGCGTTTGCTGCCACCGATGATATCTTCGACCAGCGCGTCCTGCCCCAAATCAGCAACCAAACGCACAGACATCAAGGATGCCAGCATGGGTTCAGGGCAGATGGCCCGGCCCAATTCTTCGAACACCGTAGTGATATCGAACCCTTGGCCACCAAACCCGCCTTGGTCTTCGGTTACGAACGCACCGATGACGCCCAGGTCGGCCATCTCGATGTATTTTTCCGGCGAATAGAACGGTGCCTCGTAGGCGGCTTTGTTGCGTGTTTCGATATCGTATTGCTCTGTCAAATAGCGGCGCAGCGTGTCCGAGAGCATCCGGCGGTCTTCACTCAGTTTGAAATCCATTGGGTTATCCTCTGAACAGGTCTTTGGCGATGATGTTGCGCTGGATCTCGTTTGATCCACCGAAGATCGACAGTTTGCGGTTGTTGAAATAGGCGGCAGCGGCAGCGGCGGCATCTTCGGGTACAGTCAGGGCATTGGCTGGCAATTTTTCGGCCGGGAAAGGCGCGGCAGCGGCTCCTAACGCCTGACGTGTTAGGCTATTCAAGCGCTGCACGATGACAGTGCCCTTGATTTTCAGCATCGAGCTTTCGTACCCGCTCGCCGCCCCCGTTTCGCTCTCAGACAGAACGCGCAGATTGGTGATACGGATCGCCTCAAGGTCGATCTCGATCTCAGCGATTTCTTTTGCGAACAGTGGATCTTCGATCAGTGGTTTACCGTTACGAATGGTCTTAGCTGCCAGTTCTTTTAACGCCGCCAAATCGCGGATCGCGAAACCAGTGCCCGCAATATTGGTCCGTTCGTGGGTTAGAAGGTATTTCGCGATGGTCCAGCCTTCGTTTTCTTTTCCAACCAAATTGGACGCAGGCACGCGCACATCGGTAAAGAAGACCTCGTTCACCTCGTGACCGCCTTCAATCAGTTTAATGGGACGCATTTCAATGCCGGGCGTATCGAGATCAACCAAGATAAAGCTGATACCTTCTTGGGCCTTTGCAGCGGCGTCGGTCCGCACAAGGCAGAAAATCTTGTTGGCGTGTTGGCCAAGAGTGGTCCAAGTCTTTTGACCGTTGATGATATAGTGATCCCCGTCACGCACAGCCCGGGTTTTCAAGCTCGCCAGATCAGAACCAGCGCCCGGTTCCGAATAGCCCTGACACCACCAATCCGTGCCATCCAATATTCGGGGTAGAATTTCGGCTTTCTGCTCTTCGGTGCCAAACTTAAGCAACACTGGCCCCAACATAGCGACACCAAATGCAACCAAACGCGGCGCATAGGCCAGGGCGGTTTCTTCGCCAACGATATGCCGTTGATAGTTATTCCAACCGGGTCCGCCGTGTTCCACTGGCCATGTGGTGCCCAGCCAATTCCGGCTTTGCATGATGGCGTGCCATTTTTCATAATCGGCCTTATCCAATGGCGTATTGTTACGCACCTTACGCTGGATATCTTTTGGCAGATTTTCCCGAATGAATGCTCTGACCTCGTCACGGAAGTCTTCTTCTTCCTTGGTGAATTGCAGATCCATGATCAGCGCTCCTTGTTCAAATCAGCGAATGTGGTGCCGTCATCGGCCATCTTTTGCAGCAGTGCGGGCACGCGCCAGTAATACGCGTCGTCTTTGGCATAGCTGTTGATCCGATCGACCAGCGCTTGCGCACCGATCTTGTCCGCATAACAAAGCGGTCCACCGCGATGGCGTGGAAAGCCGTACCCAAACAAAAACACCGCATCGACATCGATTGGGCGCAGCGCGATCCCCTCTTCGACGACGCGCGCGCATTCAACGATCATCGCAGTGATGTAACGATCAACGATTTCTTCATCGGTAAAGCTGCGCGGTGTGATGCCTTTTTCGGCCTGCTCATCCGCGATGAACTGGGCGACATCTGGGTTCTTGGTTTTCGAACCATCGGGCCAATACACATAGTACCCCTTGCCAGTCTTCCGGCCAAAATCGCCCGCTTCACAAATCTTATCGGCAACTCCGATATAGCGCTCCTCTGGCGGACGCAGCGGCGCACGGCGTTTTCGTTCTGCCCAACCGATATCAAGACCAGACAGGTCGCCCACGGTGAACGGCCCCATGGCCGCGCCAAACCCGACTAACGCATTATCGATCTGTTCATAATCTGCGCCGTCCATCATCATGTAACCAGTGGACCGCGCATAGTGCGCCAATATCCGATTACCGATAAAGCCGTCACAGACCCCTGCCCGCACTGCGACTTTGCGTAAGCGTTTTGCCAAGGCAAATCCCGTCGCAACTACATCCGGCGCTGTTTTATCCGCGACGACAACCTCTAATAGCCGCATCACATGCGCGGGCGAAAAGAAGTGCAAGCCGATCACGTCTTGCGGACGTGTCACCGCCTTCGCAATTTCGTCAATGTTCAGGTATGATGTGTTCGAGGCAAGAACCGCACCAGTTTTGCAAATGGCGTCGAGCTTGGCGAATACCTCGTGCTTAACTTCCATGCTTTCAAACACCGCCTCGATCACCAAATCGACATCGCAAAGGCTGCTCATATCCGTGGTCACAGTCAGCTTGGCGACCGTGGCGTCAAAGGCTTCATGGGACAGCTTACCGCGTTTGACCGCACCTTGCAGATTGCCCGTGATGGTTTTGACGGCGAATGCGACGCGGTCTTCGGCCATTTCAATGACCGTGACAGGAATTCCGGCCAGCAACATAGATGTCGCGATACCTGATCCCATCGTCCCGCCACCAATTACACCAGCGGTCTTGATCTCGCGCGGGGTTTCTTTGGCTTCGGGGATGTTCGCCACCGCGCGTTCCGCAAAGAACGCGTGTTTCAGGCCATGGTGTTCGTCGCTGGCCAATGCTTCGATGAACAATGCACGCTCGGCGGCCAACCCTTCGTCTATCGGTTTTGCGGCACCTTCGATGGCGCGCAAGGCGCGCAGAGCAACTGCACCTTTTGAACCTAGCGCCTCGAATTTCGACCGGGCGGCTGACATTTTGTCACCGTTCAGATTGACTGGAAGATCACGTGTGACGCGTGCCTTCAATTTCCAATCACGCAATTCTTTGGCAATGGTGACGGCAACCTGTGCCGGATCGCCATCTTCTAGCCGATCAATAATGCCATGCTTTAGCGCGTCTTCCGCCGAAATTGGTGCGCCCCCAGTGATCATCTTGATCGTCGTCGCCGTGTCCGCGACACGTGGCAGGCGGATGGTACCACCAGAGCCGGGCAACAGACCAAGATTTACCTCGGGCAGACCAACCTTGGACCCTGTGATCCCGACGCGGGCGTGACAGCATAACGCCAGCTCAAGCCCCCCACCAAGTGCGGTGCCATGCATGATAGCCACGATGGGTTTCGAGGATGCCTCTAACCGATTGCACACATCCGGCAACACGGGCGGCTGCGACGGTTTGCCAAATTCACGAATATCGGCACCCGCGACAAATGTGCGGCCCGCGCAATATAACGCGATCGCCTTTACCTCGGGGTCCGCCTCAAGCATGTCTAACGCATCAACAACGCCTTTGCGCATGGCGTGGCCCGCCGCATTCACTGGCGGATTGTCGATGCAGATCGTCGCGATGTCATCGAATTTTTGAATTGTAACGACTTCAGTCATATTTCTCTCGATCTGTTCAAAGTGCTTCGGTCAGCGCAGGCACGGCATCGAATAGGTCGGCGACCAACCCATAGTCCGCGACCTGAAAAATCGGCGCTTCTTCGTCTTTGTTGATTGCCACGATGATCTTGCTGTCTTTCATGCCCGCGAGATGCTGGATCGCGCCCGAAATACCGGCGGCGATGTAAAGATCAGGTGCGACCACCTTGCCTGTCTGCCCCACTTGCCAGTCATTGGGCGCATAGCCTGAATCAACGGCGGCACGGGACGCACCAACAGCCGCATCAAGCTTATCGGCCAAAGCCTCGATGACTTTGAATTGTTCTTCGGACCCAACGCCACGCCCACCGGACACAACGATCTTGGCCGAGGTCAGGTCTGGGCGGTCGCTTTGCTGGACCTTGTCTTCGACCCATTCGGACAGACCGGGATCATCCGCAGCGGCGATAGTTTCAATGGTCGCGGACCCGGTTTGGGCAGCGGCGCTAAAACCAGCGGTACGTACGGTCAGAACCTTGGTCGGGTCAGTTGATTTCACTGTCTGGATCGCATTGCCAGCATAGACCGGGCGTTCAAATGTATTACCATCAACCACCGCAGTGACATCCGACAGAACCATCACATCAAGAAGCGCCGATACACGTGGCAGGATGTTTTTCGCACTTGCCGTCGCCGGGGCAACGATATGGGAATAATCCCCTGCCAGCGATACGATCAGCGCCGCCACGGTTTCAGCTAATCCGTTGCCATATGCCGCATCATCAGCACATAGGACTTTGCTGACGCCAGCCAATCTCGCACCCTGCGCTGCCGCATCCGCACATCCAGCAGATGCACAAAGAAGAGTCACATCACCAAGCGCCTGCGCCGCGGTGACAGCCTTGCCAGTTTGATCAAGCGAGATGTCCCCGCCCTGCATTTCGGCCAATAGTAATACAGCCATCAGATGACCCCCGCTTCGTCTTTGAGTTTCGCAATCAGTTCGTTCACGTCTTTGACGATCACGCCTGCCGAACGCTGTGCGGGTTCTTTAGTGCTGATAATCTGAAGACGCGGGGCAACATCAACACCCAGATCGGCGGGTGTTTTCACCTCAAGCGGCTTTTTCTTGGCTTTCATGATGTTGGGCAGCGACGCATAGCGCGGTTCGTTCAGGCGTAGATCGACGGTGATAGTCGTCGGCATCTTGACCTTGATGGTTTGCAACCCGCCGTCGACTTCGCGTGTGACCGTCGCATGATCACCATCAACGCCAACTTCGGACGCAAAAGTCGCCTGCGACCAACCCAACAATGCCGACAGCATCTGGCCTGTGGCGTTCATGTCATTGTCGATCGCCTGTTTGCCGCAAAGCACCAAACCGGGCGCTTCTTGCTTCACCACTTCGGCCAGTAATTTCGCGACGCTTAAAGGTTCGATATCGTCGTGCACATCCGTGACCGCTTCGATCAAAATCGCGCGGTCTGCACCCATCGCAAGCGCGGTGCGCAGCGTTTCTTGCGCCTGTTTGACGCCAATTGAAACAACGACAACTTCGTCGACTGTGCCAGCCTCTTTTAGGCGGATCGCTTCTTCGACAGCGATTTCATCGAATGGGTTCATCGACATTTTGACGTTGGCGAGATCGACACCGCTTCCGTCCGCTTTGACGCGCACTTTCACGTTGTAATCGATGACGCGTTTAACGGGGACTAAGACCCTCATTTAATAGACTCCACGATAATGGCGATGCCCTGCCCCACCCCGATACACATCGAGAGGCAGGCATATTTTCCGCCTGTTTCTTGTAAATTCCGCAGTGCTGTCAGAATGATCCGCGCACCGCTGGCACCCAGTGGATGGCCCACCGAAATTGCCCCGCCATGTGGGTTCACACGGCTGTCGTTTGCATCGATGCCCAGATGTTTGCAGCAGGCAAGCGCCTGTGCGGCAAAGGCTTCGTTGATTTCAATCAGGTCCATATCAGCCATGGTTAGGCCAGCGCGTTCCAATGCTTTGGGAACAGCAAAGGCCGGACCGATCCCCATGACACGTGGTGGCACGCCCGCAATTGCGCCTGCAACAATCCGGCCAATTGGCTTGGCCTTATCCGACGCCGCGCCGATCATCAGCATTGCGGCCCCGTCGTTGATGCCTGACGCATTGGCGGCGGTCGTGACACCCCCAGCAAAAAGCGGGCGCATCGCGTTCATCTTTTCAAGGGTGGTGTCGGGCCGGGGGTGTTCGTCTTGGTCGACCACCGTGACTGCCCCCCGTTTGCCGGGAACGCTGATCGGGGTAATTTCATCTTCAAAAAACCCACGCGCACGCGCCGCTTCGAACCGTTCTTGCGAAGCAAAGGCAAACGCATCTGACGCAGCGCGCGTGATTTTATAATCAGCGGCAAGATTGTCAGCCGTTTCAGGCATCGGAAAATCGCCGTACATTTCGGCCATTTTCGGGTTCGGAAACCGGGTACCGATCGCACTGTCATAGATAGTGTTGTTACGATCCCAAGCGCTCGCGCTTTTGGCGATGGTAAAGGGGGCACGGGTCATGCTTTCGACACCGCCCGCGATATAAAGCGGGGCCTCGCCCAGCGTTACAGACCGCGCCGCGTCAAGCGCCGACGCCATCGACGATCCGCACAAACGGTTCACTGTCAGACCGCCCACCTCAATCGGCAAACCAGCCAGCAATCCGGCAAAGCGCGCGACATTGCGGCTGTCTTCGCCAGACTGGCAAACATTCCCCAGAATAACGTCTTCGATCATGTCAGGCGGAAACGGGCTGCGTTCGACCAGTTTTGCGATAACTTGGGCGGCCAAATCATCAGGCCGGATCGCAGCAAGCGCGCCACCATGACGGCCAAACGGGCTGCGCAGCCCGTCGTAAACATAAGCATTAAGCATTTTTTTTAGCATCCATCTGGCTAATCGTTTCGGCAAAGATGGTCGTCAAAGATCCTTTCAGGATTTTTCCAGTTGCCGCCTGTGGCAGGCTATCTACCAGAACGATGTGCAAAGGGATTTTGTAGGAAACGACATTCTCGCGCATCCAGCTACGTAACTCTGCTTCGGTCACATCGCCTGACACGGTGACAAATGCCAAAACGTCCTCGTTGCCCGCACGTTCGCGCCCGACGACGGCAGATTGAACAACGGCTTTGTGTGCATTCAACGCGCTTTCCACTTCGGCCGGATACACATTGAAACCCGAATGCACGATCAGTTCTTTGCAACGGCCAACGATATGAATTGCGCCATCGGGATCAATGCGGCCAATATCACCAGTTTTTAAATAACCGTCAGCGGTGATAGCCGCTGCAGTGGCATCAGGATCTTTGTAATAGCCCTTCATCACGTTGGGACCGCGCACACAGATTTCACCGGCCCCATCGTCAGAACAATTGTGAAGAATCACCTCCAAGCCCGGCAGCGCGAGCCCGACCGAAGTGTCCTGGCGCAGATCATCAAGCCGCGTGACCGAAATTGTTGGAGAGGCTTCGGTCATTCCGTAGCCATTGTGTACATGCACACCAAACTTGCGCTCGATCTCGGACTTCCAGTGTGGATCAAGCGGCGCACCGCCCGAAGACATAATGCGCAATGATGTTTCAACGTGATCGACACCGGTGTCGTGCAGTTCTTTTAGAATTGCGGCATACATTTGCGGTACTGCCGGGAATAGCGTGACATCGTCTTGCAACGCATCAAGCACGCGCTTTGGATCAAACCGAGGCATCAGCCGGATCGTCGCTCCGACCTCCCATACGGGAAGAAGGATGCCGCCAAATCCGTAAACATGCGTGCCCGGCAAAACACCCAAAATAACATCGCCGTCACCCATTCCGCGCACGCCGCTTGTTGCGGTGGCAGCGTAAATCAGGTTCGCGTGGGTTAGCATCACACCCTTCGGAGTGCCCGTTGTTCCTGATGTGTAGAACAATGCAGCGACCTGATCCGAACCGGGCACAATAGGTTCAATCGCCACGTCGCGCACAGGCGATGCGACGATACGCCCGCAATCTAGCGCACCTAAATCAACGCCCCCAAAATGAGCAGAATGCGCTAGAGCCGCAGCAGAATCATCAACTGTATAGAGAATGCAACGCGCATCTGAATGTGCCAACGCAGTGTCTATATCACGCTCTGTCACGCGTGCATTTAGCGGAACGATCCACGCGTCAATCTTACTTATCGCCAAAATCGCAGCGGCATAAGTCATCCCGTTTTCGGCAAGCAGAACGACGCGGTCGCCTCCGCGAACGCCGTGGGCGCGCAACATCTGCACCATCTCATCCGAGATGCGGTCCAAATTGCCATAGGTATAAGTGCGACCGCCATCATCAAGCACAGCGATGCTGTCTGACGGATTTCCCCCAATCAAATCATGAATTCTATGCATCATCGCCAAATGTTCTCCCCTTAGGGAGCAACATACACACACAGCGTCATGCGTCAACATGCAGTACAGTGCTTTACTATGTAAAGCATTCTAGCTAACGTGAGCAAGGGCTTCACCCGCCCTGTTCAGACAGGTAAGATGGGCGGCACGCACCAGTTTTTGCGAAGGAAATTAAGTGGTCGACGAAACAGATAGACGACATGCGTCAACGCTCGCTAAGGGTTTGCAGGTGCTGCGCGCGTTCAGCCAAAAAGACGCATCGCTTGGGAACCGCGAAATCGCCCGACGCACAGGCATACATTCTTCGACCGTTTCACGAATGACCTACACCCTCGCGAAACATGGATTCCTTGTGCAACTTCAGCCGTCGGAAACATTTCGACTGGGTCCAGCTGCGATTGCGCTAGGGTATACCGCACGTGAAGGTTATTCGTTCCTGTCGCTGGCAGACCCCCTGATGCAGGAACTCGCCGATGACATCTCGGCCTTGGTTGCAGTTGGTGTTCAGGATGGTGACGCCGTGATGTTGGCGCGAGTGTGGCGACCGTCAGAACGCTCCGCGATCTGGCTGCAAGAGGGCCACCGCCTACCGATGGACCGCAGCGCACCTGGTCGCGCAATCAATGCTTTGGCGGCCCCCACCCCGGACGATGCACCGCAGACGACCGAGGATCGGCAAGCGCTGATTTTAAAAGGTTATGTCACATCACTGGGCGGCTGGAACGCCGAGGTGAACGCCTGCGCCGTACCTTTCGTACCCGACCAAACCGGCCTGCCCTTTGCATTTTTGTGCGGTGCTGGCATGGATGAAATGGACGCTGATCGCATACATAACGATGTCGGCCCTAAGCTGATCGCAAAGGTAAACGCGCTGAAAGTCATGCTTGGGCTGCCGCAATAGTCTGATCTAGTCGCTGAAAATCGTGAGCCCCAACCAAACCGCAGTCAGGGCCGGTTTTTCCGCGCCATCGATGTCTATGGTAAGCGTGTGAGTTTTGAGCAATTCGGTCGGCTTACGCTGAACCACGTCTGTAAGCGTAAACCGTCCGCGCAATCGCGACCCGGCGCGGACAGGAGCGAGAAAGCGAATTTTGTCAAAACCATAGTTCACGCCCATCACGCTCCCTTCAGACGGCGGTAACGATGACTGCGCAAAATGGGCGGCCAATGACAGTGTCAGAAATCCATGCGCAATCGTGCCGCCGAATGGTGTTTTTGCGGCGCGCTCTGGTTCGGTGTGTATCCATTGGCGATCCAGCGTCGCGGCCGCAAAGGCATCTATGCGCGCCTGATTAACCAACACCCAGTCAGAAACAGCGACCTCTCGACCGATCAACTGTTCGGACGCGGCCAAGGACCTTGCGATTGCAGACATTTTACTTCCTTCAGCTGCGTCGATTATTCAGCGACTTTTACGATGACTTTGCCCATTGCCTTGCGGTCCGACATCATGTTGATCGCATCGCCCGCCTGTGCAAGCGGATAACTGGCGTGAATGTGCGGCCGAATTTTACCTTCCGCATATAAGCGGAACAGATCATCCATGTTTTCTGCATGGCCTTTTGGATCACGCCGGACAGCCGCCCCCCAAAAAACACCTATAATCTGACTTCCCTTTAGAAGCGGCAGATTTAGCGGCAGCTTTGGAATGCCTGCGGGAAAGCCCACAACCAAATACCGCCCCTGCCAACCGATACCGCGCAGCGCTGGTTCAGCATAATCACCACCAACCGCGTCATAAACGACATCGACACCTTCGCCGCCCGACAGCTCTTTGATCTTGGTCGAAAATGCCCTCTGCGCGTCGCGATCCATTTCGCGTGGATAGATGATCGTATGATCTGCACCAATAGATTTGCAGAACGCAGCCTTATCTTCGGTCGAGACCGCGGCGATCACCGTGGCACCTGCAGCTTTACCCAATTCAATCGCGGCAGCGCCAACACCACCTGCAGCACCCAGAATCAACAGCGTCTCGCCGGGTTTGATTTGTGCGCGATCCTTTAAGGCGTGATGGGATGTCCCATAGGTAAAGATAAAGCATGCGGCGTCTTCGGCCGGCATCGCGTCTGGTACTTTGACCGCGCGCGCTGCCTCCAGCGTCATATGTGTGGCAAAAGCGCCGTGCCCCGTTAACGCCAGCACCCGCTCTCCTACGGCAAAGCCTGTGACGCCATCGCCGATAGAAATAATCTCGCCGCTCACCTCGCCACCCGGCGCAAAGGGGCGCTGCGGTTTGAACTGATATAGGTCCTTAATAATCAGCGCATCTGGAAAGTTCACACCAGCCGCATGCACCTTGATTAACAGCTCGCCCGCTTTCGGTTCTGGCATCGGCAGTTCCGTCATTTCCAGCGTTTCAGGGCCACCAGGTTCATTGCTGAGCATCGCTTTCATGTGCCGTCTCCTCCTCGGATATTTCAGTTTTGCACAACATCGAAAGATAATTGGGTTGTCAATCATTTTGCGAAATGCAATTCTGCTATGCGAAATTAACACCAGTACTTATCGCGATTATGACGACCGGGGAGGAATAAATGCTAGATATTACGGACCCCAACGCATTCAGGTCCGCGATTCGCGCGTGGTTGGATGACAACTGCCCCGCCGAAATGCGCGACGGTGAAAACACACCGGATCATGTCTGCTGGGGTGGTAAAAACTGGGTTTATGAATCAGATGCACAGCGTGTCTGGCTGGAACGCACGTCTGCTCTTGGGCTGACGGTCCCGACGTGGCCACGCGAATATGGCGGGGCTGGGTTAGAGCGCACACGTGAGAAGATTTACCGCGAAGAACTGGCCCGTATAAACGCGCGCTTACCGCTTCAAAGTTTTGGCATCTGGATGCTTGGGCCCGCGTTGTTGAACTTTGGAACGCATGAACAAAAAGAAACCTACCTTCCGCCGATTGCGCGGGGCGAAATACGATGGTGTCAGGGCTATTCAGAACCCGGCGCGGGGTCTGACCTTGCGAGTGTGCAGACCAAATGCGAAGATATGGGCGACCACTGGCTGGTTAACGGCCAGAAGATTTGGACGTCATACGCAGACAAGGCCGATGCCATCTTTGCGCTTGTCCGCACAGATAAAGAGGCGCCCAAACACAAAGGCATTTCGTTCCTGTTGATCGACATGACAGCCAAAGGCGTCAGCACGAAACCAATCCGGCTTATCTCTGGCAGCTCACCTTTTTGCGAAACCTTTCTTGACGACGTCAAAGTACCCAAAGGTCAGATCGTCGGCGATGTGAACAGCGGTTGGGATGTCGCCAAATACCTGCTGACCCATGAACGCGAGATGATCTCTGGCGGCGGGACGGGCGTATCCGGTGGGCGCGCACTTGGGGCTGTGATTGCCGACGCTTTCCCTGATGGGCTGACCGATACATCACTGCGTGCCCAAGCGATGGACGCCGAAATAGATGCACTTGCCATTTCGCTGACCATTGACCGTTACAAGGACCAATCCTCTGCTGGGCAAGGCACCGGCCATGCATCAGCCATGTTGAAATACATGGGTACCGAACTGAACAAGACGCGGCACGAACTGATCATGTCCGCGAACGGCAGTGATGCGTTGGATTGGGACGCGGGCCTTGCCGCCCCATGGCTGCGCACCAAAGCAAATTCAATCGAAGGCGGCACATCCGAAGTGATGCTTGGCATCATCGCGCGCCGCGTTCTTGATCTGAAATAGGACCACAGCAATGGCAAAACTCGTCAGAACCGCAGAGGAAACCATGCTGGCCGAAATGGCGCGCGGCTTTCTTGATGGCGCGGCCCCGGTCGGACACTTGCGCAAACTGCGCGATGCGAATGAGACCCATGATCCGGTGCTTTGGACACAAATGGTCGACATGGGTTGGGCAGGTATTTTGATCCCAGTGGATGCCGGGGGAAGCGATATGGGGTTTTCCGCCGCCTGTGTGCTTGCCCAAGAAATGGGAAAGACGTTGGCGGCCAGCCCGTTCCTATCCACAGCAGTCATTGCTGCAACAGCCTTGCGACAAGCAGGTGCCACCCTTGCGATGCAGGCGATTGCCAGTGGGCAATCCATATATGCGCTCGCTATCGACGAACACGCGAAATTCTACCCAGAGAACACGCAGTTGGTAGCGACAGCCGACGGGAACGGTTTCCGTCTAAATGGGCAAAAAGCATTTGTCGTTGATGGTGGTCTTGCAGATCGCGTGCTGGTTCTGGCGCGCACCGATGGCGGACTAACCCTATTCGATATTGCGGCCAACAGCGCCGGGTTAACGACGACCCAAAACAACATGATCGACAGCCGCAATGCGGCGGCACTTAGTTTTGATAATGTTGTGGCCACGGGTGATGACATCGTCGGCACGATTGATGATGCGATGACCGTTTTGCAGCCCGCGCTGGCAGCCGGGCAAGCCGCGCTTGCAGCTGAAACCGTCGGGCTGGCGACTGCCGCGATGGATATGACCGTCAGCTATTTAAAAGAACGCAGCCAGTTCGGCGTTAAAATCAGCAGCTTTCAGGCGCTTCAACACCGCGCCGCGCATTTGTGGTGCGAAACCGAGGTGACCACATCTGCTGTACTCAATGCTGGGCGCGCGCTGGATGAAAACCCCGATGAAGCCACGCTAGCTGTTTCGCTTGCCAAAGCACGTGCCATCCGCACGGCGAAACTTGCCGTCGTCGAAGGCGTTCAAATGCACGGTGGCATCGGCATGACCGATGAATTCGACATGGGATTTTACATGAAACGCGCGCGTGTCGCAGCCGAATGGCTGGGTGACTACGGCTACCACGCCGAACAAATCGCAAGGCTGCGCGGATTTTGATCAATCACAGAGATCAGCAGCCTGTTGCAAGCATTCTTATTGACGGACAAAGGAACAATCTATGCGTAACGCAGTTATCGTCTCGACCGCCCGAACACCGATCGGCAAAGCATTCCGTGGTGCGTTCAACGCGACCGCACCCACTGCTCTTGCGGCCCACGCAATCACAAACGCCGTGCAGCGTGCGAACGTTGACCCTGCCTTGATTGAAGATAGCATTTTCGGCGCGTCGTTGCAGCAGGGCGTGCAAGGCGGAAACATCGGGCGGCGTGCCGCATTGCGTGCTGGTCTGCCTGTGACCGTCGGTGGCATGTCGATCGATCGTCAATGCGCCTCTGGACTGATGGCCATAGGCACTGCGTGCAAACAGGTGGCGATGGACGGTATGGATGTTGTGATCGGCGGTGGTGTCGAAAGCGTATCAATGGTGCAAAACAAAGAATTCCGGGGCGGCACTGACCCATGGCTGATCGCAAACAAACCCGAAGCCTATATGTCCATGCTTGAAACGGCTGAAACGGTTGGTGAACGCTACGGCATTTCGCGCGAATATCAGGATGCATATGCCGCACAATCGCAGGCACGCACTCATGCAGCGCAACAGGCTGGCAAGTTTGACGATGAAATCGTGCCGATGACCACGATCAAAAAGGTTCAAAACCGCGAAACCGGTGAATGGTTCGACGAAGAGGTCACGCTAACCAAGGACGAGGGCAACCGCCCTGCGACCACTGCAGAAAGCCTTGCATCGCTGGACCCCGTGTTCAAGGACGGCATCCACATCAAAGAAGGCAAACACATCACTGCGGGTAACGCCAGTCAGCTTTCTGATGGCGGCTCAGCGATGGTCATCATGGAAGAGAAATTCGCGGCCAAGAATGGCTCAACACCGCTGGGACGTTGTGTAGGTATCACTGCGGCTGGGTGTGAACCCGATGAGATGGGCATTGGTCCGGTTTTTGCTGTGCCAAAACTGCTTAAGGCCCATGGCCTAAAGATGGATGACATCGGCCTGTGGGAATTGAACGAAGCCTTTGCTGTTCAGGTTCTTTATAGCCGTGATCAACTCGGAATCCCGGACGAAATCCTTAACGTGAATGGCGGCGCGATCTCGATCGGTCACCCTTATGGCATGTCCGGCGCGCGCATGGCGGGTCATGCGTTGATCGAAGGCAAACGTCGCGGCGTGAAATACGCCGTCGTGACCATGTGTGTCGGTGGCGGCATGGGTGCTGCAGGTCTGTTCGAAATCTTTTGATGGCACGGATCACATCCAAACGTGACGACAGCCATTTACCCGCAGCCCTACAAGGGTTGCGGATTCCGCTGGTATCGGCACCGCTTTTCATCATTTCAGGCCCTGAATTGGTCATCGCGCAATGCAAGGCTGGGATCGTGGGTTCTTTTCCCGCGCTGAATGCGCGCGAGGATAACGGCGAACCGCCGATGTTGGATAGTTGGCTGGGTCAGATCACAGATGAACTTGATTGCTACAACCAAGCAAACCCAGATACGCCGGCAGCACCGTTTGCGGTGAACCAGATTGTGCACCGGTCGAACGCACGGCTGGAACGCGATCTTGAGATTTGTGCAAAATGGCGTGTCCCGATTTGGATCACATCATTAGGTGCCCGCCCCGAAGTAAACGATGCGGCACATAGCTGTGGCGGTATTGTGCTGCACGATGTGATCAATAACACCTTCGCCCACAAAGCCATCGACAAAGGTGCCGATGGGCTGATCGCCGTTGCGGCTGGCGCAGGTGGACATACAGGCGCACAGTCGCCATTGGCGCTGATCAGCGAAATTCGTAGTTGGTTTCAGGGTCCGCTACTTTTGTCTGGGTCCATTGCGACGGGCCAAAGCCTGCTCGCCGCACGTGCGATGGGGGCCGACCTTGGCTATATGGGATCACCCTTTATCGCCACGACAGAGGCGAACGCCCTACCCGACCACAAACAAATGATCGCTAATTGCGGTGCCGAAGATATTATCACGTCTTCATTGTTCACCGGTGTTACAGGCAACTATCTGAAGCCATCCATCACGCGGGCGGGACTTGATCCTGATCATCTTCCTCACGGTACCCAAGAAAGCATGAGCTTTGCTGATGGGGCTGCCAAACCCAAGGCTTGGAAAGACGTCTGGGGTGCAGGCCAAGGTATCGGCGCAGTCAGCAAAGTCACCGATGTCGCGACGCTCATCAACCGGATCGATCATGAATACCACGAAGCCGGACACGCATTGGCGGCAGAATTCCATGGCTGAACTATTGATCATCAGACACGGCCAAGCCTCTTTCGGGGTAGCGAATTACGATGCGCTTTCGACGCTGGGGCAACGTCAGGCCGCATTGATTGGGGAAACGTTACGTGTTTCTGGCTGGGTTCCTGACCGCGTGATTTCAGGCACGCTAACCCGGCAGGTTGATACGCTGGCCGCAATGGGTTTCGAGGTCGACCCGGAACAGCACGCCGGATTTAATGAATATGACTTTCAGGACCTCTTAAAAGCTCACAACAGTCCCACGCCTTCCGCGATCCAATCAGCCGACCGCAAAGCGCATTTTCGACTTTTGCGCGAAACCGTCTATGCTTGGATGCGTGACGAAATCGTTGGTGCCGCCGAGACGTGGGATAGTCTCGCTGAACGTGTTGAGGCAGCCCGCCAGTTTGCAATTTCTAGTGACGCGAAACGCGTATTGGTCGTGAGTTCTGGCGGCGTGATCGGTCAGATGGTGTCCCGTACGCTAGGTGGCCCAGTAGAAAACATGATGACGCTTAACTTGCAGATCAAGAACACCGCCATGACCCGCTTTGTTTATTCGGACCGTGGTTTCCACCTGCACGAATTCAACAGCACCCCGCATTTCGCAGTTGGCGAAGGGGCTAAGATGATCAGTTATAGTTAGGGGCGCGATGACAACCGATACGCAAAATCTCGATATCACGGCAATCACGGATTATCTATCAGATCACCTACCTGGGTTTGCTGGCCCGTTAAGTGTTTCCAAGTTTCAACAAGGACAGTCCAACCCGACATTCTTGCTTAGCACGCCGACAAAACGTTTTGTCCTAAGGCGAAAGCCACCGGGGCAATTGCTCAAATCCGCGCATGCGGTGGATCGCGAATATCGGGCACAAAAGGCGCTTGCCGACAGCGATGTGCCTGTCGCCGCAATGCACCATCTATGCGAGGATGACACCATCATCGGATCGATGTTTTATATCATGGACCACGTTGATGGTCGGAACTTTAACCTACCGAGTCTGCCGGAACTGACATCCAATGATCGTGGTGCAGTCATTCGTGAAATGAACCGTGTGCTTGCTGCGTTGCACGACATCGATATCGAAGCGCGCGGGCTGTCTGACTATGGCCCGCCGGGCAATTATTTCGAACGGCAAATCGGGCGATGGACGAAACAATACCGCGCCTCTGAAACCGAAAAACTGCCTGCCATGGATCGGCTGATTGACGCGCTGAACGACCAAATACCCGCCGATGACGGCCAGCGAACATTGGTGCATGGCGACTATCGGATCGACAATATGATCTTTGCCAAAGACGGCACCAATTGTCTGGCTGTTTTAGATTGGGAGCTGTCCACAATTGGTCATCCTTATGCAGATTTGGCCGCCGTGATCATGCAATGGCAAATGCCTGCGGGGCCCGAAGGACGCGGGTTGGAAGGGATCGACAGGACCACGCGTGGTCTGCCCAGTGACAGCGATTTCGTTGCCCAGTACTGCGACCGGCGCGGCATCCCAGAAATCGAAAACTTTGGTTTTTACTTATCGTTTTGCTTTTTTCGTATGGCAGCAATCATTCAAGGCGTTCGCAAACGGGGGCTGACCGGCAACGCGTCAAACCCGGAACGCGCGATAAAGATCGGAGAGAAAGTCCCGCTGTTTGCACAACGCGGACTGGAGGCATTGGAACAAGCATAAATCACAAAAGTCGAAATTAGATTTCGCAATGCGGAACAAATTTGTTTGAATCATGAGGCACCTGTGCAAAACTGATTCAATAATCGAAGGTCGCCGTAGCGGAGGAGCATCGCGACCTTCTTCTTTGGGAGGAGAAAAACATGAACAAGACCAAAAATAGCGTACTCAGTGCGCTGACGGCGCTCATGCTAAGCACGACGGCATCTGCGGCTGATACGATCAAGATCGCCTTTATAGACCCCCTGTCCGGCCCATTTGCCGCGACCGGGGAAAACGCATTTCATTTGTTCCAATATGCCGTCGACGCGGTCGTAAACGATCAGGGCGGGGTATTGGATGGCGATACATTCGAGATCGTCGGACTTGATAATAAAATCAGTGCGACCGAAACGCTGATCCATCTGCAAACCGCAATTGATGACGGTGTGCGTTATATCGTGCAGGGGCAATCCTCGGGTGTGGCTGCCGCGCTTATCGACGCGATCAACAAACACAACCGCCGCAACCCTGACCAACAGGTCTTGTTCCTGAACTATGCGGCGGTCGACCCGGCATTGACGAACGACGCCTGTAGCTTTTGGCACTTTAGCTTTGACGCGAATTCAGACCTAAAAATGGATGCGCTTACAGATGTGATTGCGGACAGCCCGGAACTCACGTCTGCATATCTGATCAATCAGGATTACAGCTTTGGCCGGGCCGTCGCTGCAAGCGCGACATCGATGCTCGCCGATAAGCGCCCAGATATCACAATCGCAGGTGACGAAGTTCACCCAATTGGGCAGGTCAAAGACTTCACCCCATATGCCCGCAAGATCGTTTCATCTGGCGCAGACTTTGTCATCACTGGTGCGTGGGGCGCCGATATGTATGGGCTTGGCACATCGCTGATCGCGAATGGTTTTACCGGTCCAATCTATACCTATTATGCGGCAGCAAGTGGGATCACAGCCGGGTTTGGTGAGGCCGGCAAAGGATCGCTCTTCATCATAGCGGAAGGTCAAACAAACCCGCCCGCCTCTGATGAGGCAGAACAATACGTTGCTGGTTTCAAGGAAGCCTTCCCCGGTGAAAACTTTACGCTCGCGCGCACATCCAACGTGATCCGCATGTTGGCCGCAGCAATCAACGAGGCAGGAACAGCGACAGACGTTGTCGCAGTGGCCAACGCGTTAGAAGGGCTTGAAATCGAAAACCCGTTCGGCGGGACCCTCTATATGCGCCCCGACAACCATCAAGTCATTCAAGATGTTCACGTGATGGCACACACGGATGAAGGGGTTACCAATTCATTGGACGGATCGCCTTATGGCCTCCTCGTGTCGGATTCCATTGTCGCTGCAGGCCGGGATTCCGCCACGACGTGTGAGATGGATCGTCCCTGATCCAACCTCGCGCCCGCGCCTGATCGTCATTCCCCGGTCAGGCGCATTTTTCGCCATTTGGTGTTAGACTACCCCCCGGAGGAACGACATGGACCTGATACTCGTCAACCTTATTGACGGTCTCGTCACAGGCCTTTTGCTGTTTATGCTTTCAGCAGGACTAACGCTCATTTTTTCAATGATGGGTGTTTTGAACTTTGCACACGCCAGTTTCTATATGCTTGGCGCTTATTTTGGTTATCAGATCAGCCAGTATATGGGCTTTTGGATGGCGCTTTTGTTTGCGCCTATCATTGTCGGTATTTTTGGCGCCGGGGTCGAACGATATGGCCTGCGCCGCGTCCATCAACATGGCCACGTTGCCGAACTGATCTTCACCTTCGGTTTGGCGTTATTGATCGAAGAAGCCGTTCAATTTTTCTGGGGCAAAAGCCAAGTCCCATTCATGGTGCCCGAGGCGCTTGATTTCGCGCTATTCTCAATATCTGGCAACGCGATCCCAGCCTACAAAGTCTTTATGATTTTCATCGCCATCGGGATATTCGCGGGGCTGTTATACGTACTGACGAAAACCCGGATCGGCATGATCATCCAAGCGGCGCTTAGTTTTCCACGCACAGTTGAGGCATTGGGCCACAACGTGCCACTTATCTTTATGTGCGTCTTTGGCGTTGGTACCGCACTTGCGGCTGTTGCGGGTGTCATTGCAGGGCCTGTATTGGGCACCTTCCCAGGCATGGCGTTTGTCTTGGGATCAATCGTGTTCGTCACTATCGTGATTGGCGGTCTGGGGTCGCTTTGGGGGGCGTTATTTGCATCCCTTCTGATTGGCTGGATGACAACCTTTGCTGCCTCCTACAACGTCGGCTTGGCCGACATTTTAACCGCAATCGGGATCAGTAAACCGGCCGATATGGCAAACAGCCCGTGGCGTGATTTCTGGCAAATCACGCTGTCACAGATCGGCCCGATCCTTCCCTACCTGTTGATGGTGCTGACGCTGATCTTCCGCCCTCACGGCCTATTCCGAAAGGGTGGCTTATGACCGATACGACCCACAGTTTTTCACGACCATTTGGCATCAGCCTCCGAACCGTCATGCCTTGGTTAGTCGCGACCATAGTGCTGCTTTTGCTGCCCTTTGTGTTTTCCGCGAATTCGACCATTACGGTCATGAACCAGATGGCGATCACGATCATCTTCGCCTTGGCTTACAACATGCTGTTGGGGCAAGTGGGAATGCTATCGTTCGGTCATGCCGTGTTTATGGGCATTGGCGGCGTATTTGCGGTTCATGTCATGAGCTATGTCGAAGTATCCGGTGCCCCACTGCCGCTTCCATTATTGCCGATATTTGGCGGACTCGCCGGGCTGATCCTCGCCTGCATCATCGGCAGCTTTTCGACGCGACAGGCAGGAACCGTCTTTGCGATGATCTCACTTGGGGTTGGTGAATTGATCGCGGCCTGTTCGCTGATCTTCGTCGCCTTCTTTGGCGGTGAAACGGGCGTATCAGCTGACCGTACATATGGGCTGCCCGTCTTTGGTGTCGAATTCCTGCGCCAGTCCGAAGTTTATTATCTGATCGCTGGCTGGCTGCTGCTGTCCGTTTTGCTAATGTATCTATACACCCGCACACCAATGGGGCGCATGGCCAACGCAGTACGTGACAACCCAGAACGCGCAGAATTCCTAGGATATTCTGCACGATGGGTACGTTTCTATTCATTCATCTTTTCGGGGTTCTTTGCGGGTATCGCTGGTGGCTTGTTCGCGCTGAACTATGAAATCATGACAACCGAAAACATGAGCCTCGTGCAGTCTGGCAAGATCCTGTTGATCACCTTTCTAGGCGGTATGGGGTTTTTCGTTGGGCCGATTATCGGTGCGATTGTCTTCACCCTGCTGACAACCGTGCTTAGCCGCTACACTGAGCTTGGCGCGCTTTACATTGGCACGATCTTTGTTCTGACAGTGATGTATTGCCCACGTGGATTGGCAGGGCTGCTCATGATGCATGAACCTGCCTATCGGCTTGGAAAACTGCGGTTGCTGATCGCTCCCTACCTAAAACTGGTGATCCCAGCAACGGTCGCAGTTTTGGGAAGCGCAGCCGTGTTCGAGATGCTGTTCCACGTTCGGCACGCCCCACCCGGTGATCACGAAATGGGGCTGTATGGGATTATCTTCGACAGCCACAGCCCAGTGGCATGGGGTGCTGTGATCATCGTCACATTGGCGGCCATCGCCGTGACACGCGCGCTCGTCCCGCAACTTAACGACGCATGGCACGATGCCAACACGGTCGAAGGAGGTGCGAAATGAACCATGCACTCGAACTCAGCGATCTAAAGAAAAGCTATGGCAAAGCCGAAATCATTCGCGGCGTTGATCTGAAAATCGACAAAGGCGAACGCCACGCGATTATCGGGCCAAACGGCGCTGGCAAATCAACACTGTTCAACCTGATAACCCGGCGCATGGCACCAACCGAAGGTAAGGTGCATCTGCATGGGCAAGACCTACACGGCCTTGTCCCGTTCAAAGTGAACCGCATGGGGCTAAGCCGGTCATTTCAGATCAGCAACATCTTTCCACGCCTTAGCGTCTTTGAAAACGTGCGCTGTGCCCTGCTTTATTCAATGGGATTTAAGTATTCATTCTGGACATTGGTCGACAGGTCAAAGCCATTAACCGAAGCCGCCGATGCCATCATCGAACAGATCAACCTGACCTCACGCCGTGATCTGCCTGCTGGGGTCTTATCCTATGCCGAACAGCGTGCACTTGAAATTGGGCTGACGATTGCTGGTGGTGCTGACGTTGTCATGCTTGACGAACCCACCGCTGGAATGAGCAACACTGAAACGGACTACATCGTAGATCTGATCAGAAAGGTGACCATCGGCAAAACCTTGGTGATGGTTGAACACGATATGGGCGTTGTCTTTGGGCTGGCCGACCGCATTTCGGTTCTAGTCTATGGCCAGATCGTCGCGACAGGCACTCCAGAAGAGGTCCGCGCTAACCCCAAAGTTCAAGAAGCCTACCTTGGTACGGCAATCACGGCGGAACACTGACATGCTGGAAATCGAAAATCTGCACGCCTACTACGGCAAATCCCACGTGCTGCAAGGCGTGAACATGAACATCCAAGAGGGCGAGATTGTCGCGCTTTTGGGTCGCAACGGTGTTGGTCGTTCAACCACCTGCAAAACCGTGATCGGAGAAGTCACTCCGCATGGGTCTGTGCGTTTCAAAGGCACCGAAATTGCAGGCAAAAAAGCATTCGACATCGCCCGCCTAGGTCTTGGTTATGTTCCTGAAAACCGCGACATCTTTCCGGGGCTCACGACACGGCAAAACCTGATCCTTGGGTTAAAGCCGGGCCAAAAGGACGGATCGGGGCGTTGGTCTTTGCAGGACATGTTTGACATGTTCGAAAACCTGAATAATCGCGCTGATACCGAGGCCAGCGTCCTTTCCGGCGGCGAAAAGCAGATGCTAACCATGTGCCGTGCGCTAATGGGTGATCCTGACCTGATCATGATCGACGAACCCACCGAAGGGCTTGCCCCGCAGATGGTGCAAAAGGTCGCCGAAGTTCTGAAAGAAATTGCCAAGCGCGGTGTTTCGACACTCTTGGTGGAACAAAAGCTGGACATCGCGATGGATATTTCTGACCGCGTCTATGTGATGGGCCACGGGCGGGTCGTGTTCGAAGGCACACCGCAAGAATTGAAGGCGAATGACGCTGTGCGGAAAGAATGGCTTGAAGTCTAGGAAATAGCCCGGCGCACATACGCGCTGGGTTTGTTCATTTCGACTTGCGGAATATTCTGTTCAGCTTGCGCATACCGCCAATCCAGCGGTCATAGTTTTCAGACTTGTTACGAAAATACCCCAGCACCTCTGGATGCGGCAGAACAAGGAAGGTTTCTTCTTTGATCGCCTGCACGCAAGCCTCTGCCACGGGCTCTGGCTCTAGCAACCCATCCAGCGACGCGACGGATTGTTCATTGCCGCGTGTCATTTCTGACCGGACGGCCTGTGGGCATAGAACCGAAACACCGATGCCATCGTCGCCGTGGGTCAGGGCCAACCATTCGGCCAAACCAACAGCCGCATGTTTACTAACGCTATAGGGGGCCGCGCCGACTTGGCTTAATAGCCCCGCCGCTGACGCGGTATTCAGCAAATATCCACCTCCACGGGCGATCATCAATGGCACAAGATGACGTGCGGCCCAGACATGGGCCATGACGTTAATATCCCATATCCGCTGCCAGTCTTCATTTGCGGCCTCTGCACCGCCTTTGACCATGATCCCGGCATTCGAACAAAACAGATCAATCGGGCCGATGTTGGTTTCAACATCCGCGATAAGCTGCGCGATCTCTGCCTCGATGCCGACATTCACCTGATACGACACACCACCACAGGCGGCCGCAGTATCAGCGGCGCCTTCTGCGTTTAGATCGACACAGACAACGCATTTCGCTCCTTCAGCTGCAAACCGAAGCGCGAGCGCACGGCCAATCCCGCTGGCCGCACCCGTGACGACGGCAATCTTTCCGCTAATCTCCATGCGCTTACGCCCACATATTTGTGCCGCCACAGACCGTCAGGGCCTGCCCGGTCATATAGCTACTGGCATCAGAGGCGAGGAAAACGGCCAACCCTTTGAAATCCTCTGGTTCACCCAACCTGCGAAGCGGTATTTCGTTACGCGCCCGTTCAGCCGCTTCGGGATTGTCCCATAGTTCCTTGGCAAAATCGGTTTTGATCACACCGGGGCAAATCGCATTACAGCGGATTCCCTGGGGCCCAAATTCCAGCGCCAGATTACGAACCAACCCGATCAGCGCCAGCTTTGACATACCATAATGGCCAAGCATGGTGGATGGCTTGTAGGCCCCTACCGATGCAGTGAATATCATCGAGCCCCCGCCGTTGGCGATCATATCGGGGGCCAACAACTGCGCGAGCCAAAGGTTAGACTCCACATTGGCAGTCATGATCTTTTCATAAGCCGCATCAGGGATTTCAGAGGTCTTGCCGTAATACGGATTCACCCCTGCGTTCCCAATTACGATATCAACTGGGCCAAAGTCCGATTTGGTCTGGGCCACCAGCACCTCTAGCTGATCCTTGTAACCGACGTTGGCCGCGATCCCGGTGGCGCAATCCCTCCCAATTGCTGCGTTTATGCCTGAGGCGGCTTCATCCAGCTGATCTTGCTTGCGCGATGAAATCACCACACGCGCACCCTGCCCTGCCAGCGCAGTCGCCATCGCCAGCCCCATGCCCTTTGATGCACCCGTCAGCAGCGCGGTCTTTCCAGATAGATCAAACATGGCTTACCCCCCGTTTCGCGTGTTTGACGCCTGAAACGCCTTCACCTCGGCACGGGCAACCACTGCATGGTGAACCTCGTCCGGACCATCCGCGAAACGTAATGTCCTTTGGTTGGCATACATTTCAGGTAGTTCTGACCATTGAGACATGCCTGTCGCGCCGTGAATTTGGATGGTCTGATCAATGATCTGACACACTTTTTCGGGGACCATTGCCTTGATCATCGACACCCAAATGCGAGCCTCTTTGTTGCCAAGCGTATCCATCGCCTTCGCGGCCTTAAGAACCATCAGACGCATTGCTTCGATCTCGATCCGGGCGCGCGAAAGGGTTTCCATGTTTTTACCCAGATCGATCAATTTCTTGCCAAAGGCCTCTCGGCCAAGCCCACGAGACATGAACAGGTCCAGCGATTTTTCTGCCATGCCAATCGAACGCATACAGTGGTGAATACGGCCCGGCCCCAAGCGTAACTGGCTAATCTCAAACCCACAGCCTTCACCCATCAGGATGTTTTCCTTGGGAACACGGACGTTGTTCAATCGCAAATGCATATGGCCATGCGGCGCATGGTCGGCACCGAAAACGGTCATCGGGCCAACGATCTCTAATCCCGGCGTGTCCATTGGGACCAGAATTTGTGACTGCTGCCGGAATGTCTCTGCGTCGGGAGACGTTTTAACCATACAGATCATCACCTTGCAGCGCGTGTCGCCTGCCCCGGAAATATAATATTTCTCGCCGTTGATGACCCATTCATCGCCATCCAAAACCGCCGATGTCTGGATATTGCGCGCATCGGATGACGCATGTTGCGGTTCTGTCATGCCAAAACAGGACCGGATTTCACCGGCAAGCAGCGGCTTTAGCCATTTCTCTTTTTGCGCAGGCGTTCCGACGCGTTCTAACACTTCCATATTGCCCGTATCCGGCGCAGAGCAGTTTAGTGTCTGGGATGCCAACGGGTTCTTGCCCAGCTCAAACGCGATATAAGCGTAATCTAGGTTCGAAAGACCCTCGCCAGTTTCGGCGTTTGGCAGAAAGAAATTCCAAAGCCCTGCATCGCGCGCCTTTTGCTTTGCGCCTTCCAGCAGCTCGGTTTGACGCGGCGATAAAGACCACCGCGCCTCGCCCGTATTGGCAGCAGCATGAAATTCTTCTGTGATCGGGTCCACATTTTCTGCGATGTGCTTTGTCACGGCTGCCAGCAAAGGCTTGGCTTTGTCGGACATCTCAAGATTGTTCATCTCAAAGGGCGTATCGGTGTGTGCCATGCTTGCTCCTCGCGGCGTACTATTATGGGCGATGCAAAGAACCGGACACACGAACACGGCCAAGGACAGCCCAGAAAGCGCAACGCTTTTGGGCCAGACAGTTGTTTCCTCCCCGCGGCGCGACAAAGCGCCGTGCATCCGGCGCAGTACGCCCGACATGGATACCTTAGTCGGCAAGCAGCCATATGCCAATACCGCATAGCGGAATTATATTTCGCAGAAAAAACTACTTCCCAGTAAAGACCGGCGCTCGCTTCGCTAGAAATGCGGCCCGCCCTTCCGCAGCATCCGCACTTCGGCCCAACAACGGCTGCAACTGACGCTCGTATTCCAATGCAGCATCAACCTGCCACGCCAAGAAATCACGAATATAGGCGCGCGGCATTGGGGCCGCTTGCATCGCCGTGCGCGCCAACGACACGGCAAGATCAAGCGCAGCACCCGGTTCTGTCAAATGATCCACTAGGCCAATGGTCTCAGCGCGTGGCGCGTTCATCGGCACCGGGTTCAACATCATCTGTTGCGCGCGCCCCGCCCCTACACGTGCGGGCAAGGTCGCCAACATACCCATATCTGGGATCAAGCCAATCTTAGCAAAGCTAGCGATAAAGCGAGCATCCTCTGCGGCGACGATGGTCTCACACGCCAATGCAAGCGAAAACCCCGCGCCAGCCGCCCAGCCCTCGACCGCTGCGATAAGTGGTTTGGGAAAGCGGGTCATGCGGCTAGTCAAATCCTTCATGACCGAAAAACGGTCCCGCGATTGCGAAAAAGTTGATGCCCCCATTTCGCTGATATCTCCGCCCGCCGAAAAATGACCGCCGCCCCCAGTTAAGACCACTGCGCCTACGTCAGAATTACGCTGGCCCTCGGCCAAAGCAGCAGTAAGCATCATACGTGCTTTATGCCCCACCGGGTTCCGACGTGATGGGTCTGACATGGTCAACACCAGCACACCATCGTCCAGAGTTTGTTCGATCATCGCATCCACCTCTTTGTTCATTTTGACCCGGGTTTTCAGGATCAGGCTCCATTACTTCGGCAGCGGAAAAAATGATTCGAACTTGTTTCAGAGTCCAAGACCAGACCGTGGTTAGCCCCAGCCGATAGGCCGTAAACCGACACGATTTTACAACTGCGAAACTTAATTTCGCACAATTGTATCATTTGCGAAACTTAATTTCGCATTTTCATTGACACAGCCCATTCACTTGCAAAATCTTGTTGGCACGCACCGTGTCAGGTGCAACAGGGAGGAAAAAATGACGATAAAATCACAGACAACATTGTTCGGATTGACGGTCGCAGCCGGTACGCTTTGCGCCACCGCTGTAGCGGCTGGAACACCTGAACGTTCAGGGCAGTCCATCACGCCCATCTTTGAACGCGGTACTTACGGTGAGCTTAGCTTTTCAGCGGTCTCGCCCGATCTAACGGGTGAAACAGTAGGCGGTGATAGCATCAGCGATTTGGGCGACACCTATTTTGCCTTCGCAGGTGCCTTTAAGAAAGATATCAATGACAGTCTTTCCTTTGGCGTAGTCTTTGATCAGCCATGGGGGGCCAACATCACTTACAACGATGACGCCACAAATGGGGTCTTTACGGATGCAAATACCGAATGGAACAGCGCAGCGATCACAGCGCTCGGACGGTACAAGCTAGGAAACGGGTTCAGCATTCACGGCGGCATTCGTGCAGAGACACTTGAAATCGACGTCAACCTACCCGCCGCTGGTGCCGAAAACACAATCAAAGAAAGCACTGGCTTTGGGTACACCATAGGTGCGGCATATGAGATCCCGGCCAAGGCCGCACGGATTTCACTGACTTATCATTCCGCAGTTGAACACAAAGCAGACGTATCCTTTAACGACGCGGATGACGGTGAAACGACATTCGACATGCCAGAGTCGCTTAACCTCGAATTTCGGCATGCGGTATCACCGACAACGGTGATCTTCGGTAGCGCGCGTTATATCGATTGGACATCCTTGGACATCAATACAAACAGCTTTGGTGACCTTGTGGGCTATGCCGACGACACGCTTCAAACGTCCTTTGGCGTGGGGCGCGGCTTTAGCAAAGAATGGGCCGGCGCGATCACCGTCGATTATGAACCGCCCACTGACAGCCCAGTATCCGATCTGTCACCAACGGATGGGAAATTCGGCTTGGGTATTGGCGGGACCTATACAAGGGACCAGACTAAAATCTCTGGCTTGGTCAAAGTGCTGAGCAATGGCGACGCAGTCTCCAACGCGGGCAGCGCGTTCAACGACAACACTACACTTGCTGTAGGTTTCAAGATCGCGCGGACTTTCTGATCTGCTAGCAGTACAAAAACAACAAGGGGGCGCAGGTGTCCCCTTGTTCACTTGAACGCCTCAGTCCTTCGACTGCACAGAACCGTAGGATAACCGCTGCGTAGCGGCCAGAACACGCGGTCCATAGACCTCGATCAGTTCTGAAGGTTCCACAAGGAATGATGGCCCACCTACGTTTATACCAAACGTACGGTCTCCATTCAGTGAGAACACAGGCGCTGCGATACCGTTAACCTCTGGCAGCCAGCCTCCGAATGAAGTGCAGAAACCATATTCCGCATAGTCAGCTAAGCCCTGCTTCAAACCTTCGCGAATACGCCCCTCGTCGTCCGGGCGCTCTTTGATCGCAATCTCTAATAGCTCTTGGCGTTCATTCTCTGGCATCGTCGCTAAGATAACCCGCCCGATTGCGCTATGAAACAACGGCAGCCGCGCACCAATGTTATTGCTTAGAGACACCGCCTGCTGGCTGCGGCGCACAGCAGTATAAACGACAGACATCCGGAACCGTTCACCGAATGACGCTGTGAGATGTGGGTTAGGACCAGAGCACAGGTCGATCAGCTCATCGTTTGCACGGTCAGACATCTCGATCCCTGAGAGAACGCCAAACCCAAGCGCAAGAACACCGCCCCCAAGCCGATATGTCCCTGTGCGCTCAGAATACACGAGATACTCGAGTTTACATAAAGTGTGTGTCAGCCGCGAGATAGTCGGCTTTGGCAAACCCGTCCGCGTCGCAATCTCAAGGTTGGTCAGTGTCGTCTCATGTGGACGAAACGCACGCAGAATATCCAAACCGCGTGCAAGCGCTGAAACAAATTTCCTGTCATCATCACCGTCAATGTCGTTCAATTCTTCGTCCGCCATATCGTACCTAGTTCTCCAACTCGTATCAGAAGCACGTCCTGATAAGCCTCACCGCACATGTCTATGCGCCCGGACGAAAAACGCCAATTGGTTTATTCGAAATCCAAGGTTTTCAGCGGCCAGCGCTGCAAAGCTCTATCTCTCCACGCATGTCGCCGCGTGAACCAACTGGAATGACCGAACTTGCACAACAGCGCCCAATTGCATCCAACAGATGTCGCAGTTTGCCCGCCAATGCCTCGTTCCGTTATAAAACACACTTTGGAACGGCTAAATGGACCAGCGCCCTAACTGTGAACGGCTCTTAGCGATTTCAATGATTTGGGATGGTGCTGCGAGGGAGAATTGAACTCCCGACCTCGTCATTACCAATGACGCGCTCTACCACTGAGCTACCACAGCATCCGTGAGCCGGGGAATTAGACGCAAATGCGCGTTGGTGCAAGCCCTGACTGGACGCTTTTTGCACATATTGCTAACAGGGCTGTCATGAGCGACAAACAAACCAAGAGTAGTAAGGGCAAGACTGCCACAAGCCGCGAAGATCGGCTAAAGGCGGCGCTCAAGGCAAATATGGCCAAGCGTAAGGCGCAGGCACGTGCTCGCGCTGCGGGTAACGATAAAAAAGAGAAAGAGTAGGCAGGCATGGATTCGATTGTTGTCAAAGGCGGCAAACCCCTTAACGGAAAAATCCAGATCGCGGGGGCAAAGAACGCGGCGCTGACGCTGATGCCTGCAACCTTGCTGTCAGAGGAACCCCTGACGCTGACCAACGCGCCACGCCTGTCGGACATTAAGACAATGACAGCGCTTTTGCAGTCTTTGGGTGTTGAAGTCACATCCATGCAAGGTGGCAAAGTGCAGGTTCTGTCATCGCATGACATGACATCGACGACTGCTGACTATGAAATCGTGCGCAAGATGCGTGCCTCGAACCTTGTTCTTGGCCCCCTGCTCGCCCGTCATCATCAGGCTATTGTGTCCCTGCCCGGCGGCTGTGCGATTGGTGCGCGCCCAATGGATATTCACGTCACCGCCCTTGAGGCGATGGGCGCAGAGATTGAATTGAAAGACGGTTATCTGCATGCAGTGGCCAAAGGTGGCCTGAAAGGTGCGCGGGTTCCACTTCGCTTTGCATCCGTTGGGGCGACTGAAAACGTATTGATGGCGGCGACATTGGCCAAAGGCACGACCGTCATTGAAAACGCTGCGCGTGAGCCTGAAATCGTTGACCTTGCGCATTGCTTGCGTCGCATGGGCGCGCAGATCGAAGGTGAAGGAACCAGCACGATCACCATCCAAGGTGTCGATAGCCTTGGCGCAGCGACCCACCCTGTTGTGACTGACCGGATCGAGCTTGGCACATATATGCTGGCCCCTGTTTTTGCAGGTGGTGAGGTGGAATGCCTTGGTGGTCGTATGGATTTGGTCACATCCTTCGTTGAAAAACTGGACGCCGCTGGTGTTGAGGTGACGGAAACGCCCGATGGCCTAAAGGTGAAACGTCGCGGCGACCGTGCGAATGCCGTTGATGTCACAACCGAAGTGTTCCCCGGCTTCCCAACTGACCTTCAAGCGCAGATGATGGCGATGCTGTGTACAGCTGAAGGTACCTCTGTTCTTGAAGAGAAAATCTTTGAAAACCGCTTTATGCACGCCCCAGAACTGATCCGCATGGGCGCAAACATCGAAGTACACGGCGGCACTGCAACCGTTAACGGTGTTGAGCGCCTAAAAGGGGCCCGCGTCATGGCGACCGATTTGCGCGCCTCTGTTTCACTGATTCTTGCGGGCCTTGCTGCCGAAGGCGAAACTGTCGTCAGCCGCGTTTATCACCTTGATCGCGGCTACGAGCATGTCGAAGAAAAGCTGGGCGCAATTGGCGCACAAATTGAACGGGTATCTGAATCATGACCGAAGACGCACGTTTCGAAGATGGCAAAGAGGCTCCTCTACGCCTCAAAGCACTGGATGCCGACGACCTGACAGTGATCGCAGCACTGGTCCAAGACGCCGTATTCCCAGCGTCTGAAATGCGCTGGGATCGCAAGGCGCGTCGCTTTGCCTTGCTGCTGAACCGTTACCGTTGGGAGGATGCTGAAAATTCAGTGCGCCACGGCCACGAACGGGTCCAAGCTGTTCTCGCTTTCGAAGACGTGATGCGCGTCCAAAGCCAAGGGGTAGACAAATCCGATCCTGAGATGGTGTTTTCACTTCTGTCCATCAGCTTTACTCCCGGTGAAGATGGTGCAGGTCGTATTGAGCTAACGCTCGCGGGCGATGGCGCCATTGCGTTCGAGGTCGAAGCGCTTGAGGTTATCTTGCGTGATGTGACCCGCCCCTACGTCGCCCCGTCAGGCAAGGCACCAGCCCACCCAGAGTGATAGAATGGCGCATTGATGCGCGTCGCGCGGGCGGCTATGTCCTGCGTTGAAGGAGTGCCCTATGCCACAGTTTCTAAACACGTCTGATGCCGATTTCGAAAGCCGCTTTATCGCCCTGTTGGGCGCAAAGCGCGAAGACAGCCCAGATGTCGATCATATTGTGGCAGATATCATCGCTGACGTGCGCGCACGCGGCGATGCGGCGGTGTTGGAACTGACGGCCAAATTTGACCGCCTAGAACTTTCGCCTGAAACCATGCGGTTTTCTGCTGAGGAGATCGAAGCAGAATGCGCAAAGGTCAGTGACGCAGATCGCGAAGCGTTGGAATTGGCCGCAGAACGGATTCGCGCGTACCACGCCCGGCAAATGCCCGCAGACGATATGTGGACAGACGACACAGGCGCGACCTTGGGGTGGCGCTGGACCCCGGTCTCTGCGGCTGGTCTCTATGTGCCGGGCGGTTTGGCATCTTACCCGTCATCTGTCTTGATGAACGCGATCCCGGCAAAGGTTGCGGGCGTTGGTCGTTTGGCTATCGTCGTGCCAACACCGGACGGTGTAACCAACCCTTTGGTTCTGATGGCCGCAAAGATTGCTGGCGTTGACGAAATCTATCGTATTGGTGGGGCGCAGGCCGTTGCCGCGTTGGCCTATGGCACCGATACAATCGCGCCTGTTGATAAAATCACCGGGCCCGGCAACGCCTTTGTTGCAGCCGCCAAGCGCCGTGTCTTTGGTAAGGTCGGCATCGACATGATCGCTGGCCCCTCGGAAATCTTGGTGATCGCTGACAAAGACAACGATCCCGACTGGATCGCGCTCGACCTGCTAAGCCAAGCAGAGCACGACGAAAGCGCACAATCGCTGTTGATTACAGACGACGCTGATTTCGGTCAGGCCGTGGTAGCTGCAGTTGAAAAGCGGCTAGAAACGCTGGAACGCCGCGAAATTGCGGGTGCCAGCTGGCGCGATTTTGGTGCGGTGATTACTGTGGCGAACATGGACGAAGCCGTCGCCCTGTCAGATCGCATCGCGCCCGAACACCTAGAGCTATGTACAGCAGATGCTGAAAAATTGGCCGATCAGGTGACGCACGCTGGCGCGATCTTTATCGGGGGTTGGACACCCGAAGCGATTGGTGACTACATTGGGGGACCGAACCACGTTCTGCCCACGGCACGTTCTGCTCGTTTCTCAAGTGGATTATCCGTCATGGATTTCATCAAACGCACGACCCTATCACGCATGACCCCAGAAGCGTTGGCCGCAATTGGCCCAGCCGCCGAACGGCTCGCCAAATCCGAAAGCCTAGAGGCGCACGGGCTATCTGTTCGCGCGCGTTTGGATCGTCTGAATGCAGGTGAACCATGAGCAAAATCAGCCACATCACAATAGACGACAGCGGCCTGCCCGCGCCCACGCCCGAGATCGAACAAGAGCGCAAAGTCGCGATGTTTGATCTGCTTGAAGACAACAGCTTTGACTTACCCGCCCGCGAAGGCCGCGAAGTGCCGCCGGGGCCGTATCGGCTTGGCCTGTCTATTCGCGAACGCCGCCTTGTGTTTGATATCCAAACCGACGACGAAAGCCCGGCAGGCGAATTTCACCTTTCGTTGGGCCCGTTTCGCCAAGTCGTCAAAGATTACTTTCAAATCTGTGAAAGTTATTTCGACGCGGTCAAAACACTGCCTCCGAGCCAGATCGAAACCATCGATATGGCGCGGCGTGGCATTCACAACGAAGGTGCACGTGTCCTGCAAGAACGCCTAGAAGGCAAAGCCGAAGTCGACACAGACACCGCCCGCCGCCTATTCACCCTCATTTGCGTTCTTCATTTTGGTGGCTGAATTGGTGGACGGCGACAAATTCGAGCCTCTACCGCAGTCCGTTCTGTTTTGCTGCGACTATAATTCCGTGCGGTCGCCCATGGCCGAAGGAATCATGAAAAGCCTTTTTGGCAAAGACTGTTACATCCAGTCAGTCGGCGTAAAGAACGACCTTGAAATCGACGGTTTCGCCGTCGCCGTCTGCGCCGAAATCGGGGTCGAACTATCGCGACACCGGTCCCGCACATTCGACGAAATGGAAGAATGGGGCGACGATCTGTCTTCGTTTGATCTTGTCCTCGCGCTGTCACCCGCAAGCCAACGCCGCGCGCTTGATTTGACCCAGTTTTATCACATCGAAGTCGAATACTGGCCAATTCTAGACCCAACGGGCATTGGCGATGACCGCGAGGCACGGCTTGAAATGTACCGTCAGGCACGCGACCAAATCAAAGACCGACTGATCAAACGCTGGGGTCCGGGCAAGGTCAAAGCCGCTTCTAGCGCTTAAATTGATCTAAATTTAACATCAAAACCGTCACATTCGTGGCGTCGCGCTGATTAGGCCTTGAAAATTGATGGTTTCGGGCGCATTTAGGCGCCGTCCGCCAAGTTCGGCGGAGGTGAAACACAGGAGATCACATGGCCAAGGAAGAACTGCTCGAATTCCCAGGTGTCGTGAAAGAACTTCTGCCAAACGCGACGTTTCGGGTCGAGCTGGAAAACGGCCATGAGATCATCGCGCATACGGCAGGTAAGATGCGCAAAAACCGCATCCGGGTTCTGGCTGGCGACAAAGTCCAAGTCGAGATGACACCCTACGATCTGACTAAAGGTCGGATCAACTATCGCTTTAAATAAGGCGAAACGCATGTTTCGCCCACTGCGGGTCGGCGTTTTGCCTTTGGGCGAAACGCGGCCGCCGCTTAGCAACAGCGAAACGGCAACCCAATGACGACGCTCCCCCCTCTTCAAGACCTTCAGCTTGTGCTTGGATCCGGTTCGCCACGGCGGCTCGAACTGTTAGCGCAGCTAGGCGTAACGCCCATCGCGATTCGCCCACCCGATATTGACGAAGACCCTCACAAAGCTGAACTGCCGCGCGATTACGTAAACCGGATCGCTGCTGAAAAGGTTGCTGCCGTTGTTGCAGGCGAAGGCGAGGTCGTGCTTTGCGCAGATACCACCGTCGCATTGGGCCGGCGTATCATGGGGAAACCCAGCGATACGGGCGAAGCCGCTGCATTTCTTTACGCGCTTTCTGGCCGTCGGCACAAAGTCATCACATCGGTCGCCGTCAAACGCGGCGATCAGATCTGGCAAAAAGACGTCCAAAGCACCGTCACGATGAAGCAGCTATCAGATGCCGAAGTGAACGCCTATCTAGCAAGCGGCGACTGGCAAGGCAAAGCAGGCGGATACGCCATCCAAGGCCCAGCAGGCGCATTCATCCCCTGGGTCAACGGATCCTACACAGGGATCGTCGGCCTACCGTTAACAGAGACCGCCGGACTTTTGACCGCTGCAGGTTTCCCACTTTATAAAGGTGACACATGAAGGGTCGCTCAATCATTCTTGACCACATTGGCGATATCGAAGTCGCCGCATATCTGGTCGATGGCAAGCTCGACGATCTGCTGATCGACGACGTTGACGCCCCACGCCCCGGCGCAATTTACCGTGGCATCTGCGACCGCCCTATCAAGGGCCAAGGCGGGATGATGTTGCGCCTACCTGACGGCGAAACCGCATTTTTACGCGCGGGCAAAGGCCTGCGTCCCGGCCAACCACTGCTGATCCAAGTGACCGGATACAGTGAAGGCGGCAAAGCAATTCCAGTGACTGACCGCGTACTTTTCAAAAGCCGCTACGCGATTGTCACCCCGGGCAAGCCCGGCCTGAACATCTCGCGTCAAATCACAGACGAAGACACACGCGACAACCTATTGGCCATCGCGCATGAAGTCTTTGACAGCGAACATGGCTTAATCCTGCGGTCATCATGCGAAGCCGCGGATGAGGCTGAAATTGCCGAAGACATCGTTGCGATGCTATCGCTTGCAGACGCTGTCCTAGGTGACGCGGAAGGCACCACCCCCGAGGCACTGACCGAAGGCGATGGACCGCACACAATCGCATGGCGCGAATGGTCCAGCGTAGCAAACGTCGTGACCGACGCAGGTAGCTTCGAAACACACGGCGTACTCGATCAGCTCGCAGCACTAGAAGGCCCGATGGTGCCATTGGGCGAAGGCACGATGTACGTCGAGCCAACGCGCGCCCTTGTCGCAGTTGACGTCAACACCGGCAATGACACATCGCCAGCCGCTGCGCTTAAGGCAAACCTTGCCGCCGCCCGCGCCCTGCCCCGTGCACTACGACTGCGCGGACTTGCCGGACAAGTCAGCGTAGATTTCGTTTCGATGTCCAAGGCGCACCGCAAACAGCTTGAGCAATCGCTACGCGCCGCTTTCAAGAACGACCCAATCGAAACCTCGCTCGTCGGCTGGACCCCGATGGGGCTGTTTGAACTACAGCGAAAACGCGAACGCGCGCCGTTCCCCAAACAACTCTTTGCGAACCTCTAATGGCCTGTCCGATCTGCAAAAAACCAACAGAGACAGCGTTTAGACCCTTTTGTTCTAAGCGCTGTGCAGACATCGATCTGGCCAAATGGTTTAGCGGCAGTTACGCGATTCCAGCCGCCGATCCCGAGGATACAGAAGAGTTGGAAAACGAACTTCGCGCCGCCGAGGAAAAGAAACCGCACTAACTGTGCATTTAACCCAACTTCCCTCTGGACACCCCCCGCCACCGCGTCTAAAACGCCGCTACCCAAGGGGATGCACTTAGCAAAACCAACCCGTGCCCGGGTAGCTCAGGGGTAGAGCAGTGGATTGAAAATCCTCGTGTCGGTGGTTCGATTCCGCCCCCGGGCACCATTTAGCTCTCTGATATAATTAGATAAACAGATATAATCGAATATGGCTTGCAGTCGCTGAATTTGAGTTGGGTGTCATTTGGGTGCCGGCTACGCAACTTAACTGTGGCACGGAGCTATTGTTTAGGCAGCGCTCCAAGTATTCTCTCGAGTTCGCTCTGGTTCCCATATCCTAGCCTCGGCAACATCGAAGATAAAATTTCGACACCCTTCCTTTGCGCTGGAACATCTTCTTGTTCGAAAGCCACCTTGATTGCACCTGACCAGCTCACACATGTCGAGAGCGGCGACATCAAGAAATGGGCATGCCTTAGGTGTCCTGGTGGCCGTGGGGGAGTCATAAGTCTTTCGCTTAGCAAAAGCGACTTCTTCGTGGTCGAAGTGCCCGTCTTCGAGGAGTACATCAGCAAGCAACCCGTCACCTTTGCCGAGGATTGGTACGAAGTGCCAAACCAAACGGTATTTCGTGTCGGGCAGGATTACCGGCTTGATATGGAACCTTTGCGCATGCCTGCTTAGCTTGCTCGGCTCGCTAAGTACCGCGCAATGGCGTCAAAGCTGCCCATCTGATCATAATCTGCTTCGGGAATGTCGATTTCGTAGCGTTTGCTCAATGCAGTGACGAGCTTTAGGAAATCCATGGAATCGATGTCGAATTCTTCGCGTAGGTCCGCGCTACGGTCGATGTCATCTAGACCGATATCAGGGGCGATCCGATACAGTTCGTCAGCAAGCGCTTTTTCATGTTCGTTCATCGTTATAGATCTTTCGGATGTTGTAAATGTTTGTCTATCGCCCGCAGGAATAGCGCACCACGATGCCCGTCGCTGACGCGATGATCAGCTGCCAACGTCAGAGTACTGCCTAGGCCCGCGCGGACCTCGCCGTTTTCGATCATGGGCTGCATTCGCGGTGTGCCGATACCGACGATAGCGACCTGAGGCGGATAGATGACGCCATAAAGCTGATCGACACCACGATCACCCAAGCTGGACAATGTTATCGTGCTGTCTGACAATTCGCGGGCCCGAAACCGACCCTCACGGACGCGCGAAACAAGATCGCGTAATTCGGTCATTAGCGTGTCGAGGTCCTTGCTTTCAGCGTCGAATAACGCAGGCGCAACTAATCCACCTCCACGGATATTTATCGCCATACCGAGGTGGACGGCATCGCTCGCGACGAACTCTCCGTTGGTGAAGTGCCCGTTGAATTCGGTGTATTTTTTAAGTGCCTTGGCAATGGCTTTGGCGAACACCACACCTATTAAAAGCCGGCTTTCTGGATCACGGTCAGCGTTTATTTCAGTTACATAAGCATCTGCCGCACTCAGGTCTATTTGATGCGACAAATAGTAGTGTGGGATTTCGCGTTTAGACCGGGACATCGCAGCGGCGATGGCGGACCGCATATCAAATGGCGCGGCTTGTTGCGCACTGCCAAGCGCCTCGACATCTGCAAGGGACACAACACCGCCTGCGCCTGCCGTGATGGTCGCAATGTCGATCCCGCGCTGTGCTGCCAGCCGACGTGCAGCTGGCGAAACCTGCGGTCGTTGGCCCTGCATGGGTGGTTCGATCTCAGGCATTGGGGTTGGTTCGGGAAATTCCGGCTCTGGGATTTGCGGCGTTGGGTCAACAAAGGGCTCATCTTCCAACGGTGTAGGTTCTGGCTGGGGTTCATCCGGAATGGGTTCTTCGGGGGGCGTGGGTTGTGGCGGTGTTGGCTCTGGTATGTCCTGCGCCGCCGATCCCGCAGCGCGGATCATCGCGAGCGGCGTGCCCACAGGCACGCGCGTGCCGATATCGACCAACCATTTATCTAAAATGCCTTCTTCGAACACTTCCATTTCAATCACACCTTTCTGGGTTTCCACAGCCCCGATGACATCGCCGCGCTTAATAGGTTCGCCTGCGGCAATCAGTTGTTCGACAAGTGTCCCGGCCTCCATATCCGCGCCGAGCGATGGCATGACAAAGGCGCTCATGGTTTTGCCCTCATCACGTTTTTGGCTGCGGCGACGATCTTGTCGGTTTGCGGAATAGCGGCACGTTCAAGATGCTGCGCATAGGGGATCGGCACCTCTTCGCTGCAAACACGGGCCAGTGGCGCATCAAGATCAAAAAACGCCTCCTCCGCCAGACGCATCCCGATTTCAGCAGCTAGGCTTCCTGACCGCCATCCTTCATCCACGATCAAAGCACGATGGGTTTTGCGAACGGAGGCTAGGATCGTGTCCATATCAAGCGGCCGCAAACTGCGCAGATCAATTACATCGGCAGAGATGCCGTCGTACAAAAGGGCGCGCGCGGCTTCGATGGTTTTGTCGACAGAGCCACCGTAGGTAATCAGGGTCAGATCATCGCCCACATGGCGCAATGCAGCGTGATCAATGTCAACTGGCCCCGTATTTTCGGCAAGGCTCCCTTCTTTGTTGTAGAGCATGACATTTTCAAAAATCAGAACCGGGTCCGGCTCCTGCAAGGCGGTCCATAGCATCCCACGCGCATCTTCGAGCGTTGCAGGCGCCAAAACGCGAAGTCCGGGAATATGGGCATACCATCCCTCGAGGCTATGAGAATGCTGCGCGGCCAATTGTTTGCCCGCACCGGTCGCCATTCGAATGACGACAGGCACACCGAATTGATTGTTCGACATATGCCGCATTGTGGCGGCTGTGTTCAGGATTTGGTCAAGCGCCAGCAGTGAGAAGTTGACTGTCATCAGCTCAACAATCGGTCGCATCCCGGCCATTGCAGCGCCAATGCCTGCGCCCGTAAAGCCGGACTCTGATAGCGGGGTGTCACGGATGCGATCCGGTCCAAACTGGTCAAGCAACCCCTTGCTGACTGCGTAGCAACCGCCGTAGCGACCAACGTCTTCACCCATAAGAAATACACGATCATCGCGGGTCATTGCGTCAACGATCCCTGCTTTGACGGCTTCTCGGTAGGTTGTTGTGATCAGTTTACCGGGCTCAATGCGCGCGGGCGGTTTGGGCCGATCTGGGGCCATCACGTAACGCGTTAGACTATCAACAGGTTCATCATTGGCCGCTTCGGCAAAGGAAACGGCATCAGCAATCTCTGCATCGACCTCTTTCGTGATTTCATCCACTTCGTCAGCATGTAGTAATCGCGCCTCTTTTAGCCACGCTTGGAACCTAACAATCGGGCCACGTTTACGCCATTCAGCTACTTCTTCTTTGGACCGATAAAGCTGTGCGTCGAACATCGAATGGGCGCGGAACCGATAGGTCTGGCATTCCAGAAAATACGGCTTGCCTGTTTCGGCAATGGATTTGAGCGCCTTTCGCCCGGCCGCCTCTGTCGCGACAATATCCATACCGTCAACATGCTGCGCCTCGATGTTATAACTTCGGGCCTTAGTGCAAATCTCTGTTTGGGATTCAGTAATGCCGATGGCTGATCCCATGGCATAGCCATTGTTTTCGCATACAAACAAAACTGGCAGGTTCCAAAGGGCAGCAAGGTTCATGCTTTCGTGGAATTCGCCCTCGGCCACGGCACCTTCGCCGAAAAAGCAAACCGTGATCGCATCGGTTTTCGCCATCCGGTCGGCCAACCCAAGGCCAACCGCCATCGGCAAACCGCCACCAACGATGGCATTTCCGCCATAAAAGTTGTGATCCTTGCTAAACAAATGCATCGACCCGCCACGTCCGCCTGCGCAGCCTTCGGCCTTGCCGTACATTTCCGCCAAAATCGGACCCATCGGAATGCCACGCGCCAGCGCATGGCCATGTTCACGATAGGTTGCAACGACGCGGTCTTGCTTTTCCAACAGCGGGATGATCCCAGCGGCGATCGCCTCTTCACCGTCATAGAGATGCAGGAAGCCGCGGATCTTTTGCTGTGTGTATAGTTCTGCACATTTATCTTCAAACCGCCGAATGCGGATCATGTCTTTTAGAAGTGAACGAACATGTGCGTGATCAAGGTGTGGCTTAAGCGATGTTACGGTCATTTCTCGTCACTTTCCAAGGTTGAGATGTCGCCCTCGGGCAGGCCAAGTTCGCGCGCCTTCAAAAGCCGGCGCATGATCTTGCCGCTTCGGGTCTTGGGCAGGTTTTCACGAAATACGATCTCTTTGGGGGCGACCGCAGGCCCCAGCCGTTTACGGGCATGGCCGATCAGTTCTAGCATTAAATCTTCACTGGGTTCATGGCCCGGTTTTAACGCGACATAGGCTTTGACAAGCTCGCCCATGGTTTCATCAGGCACGCCGATCACGCCCACTTCGGCAACGGCTTTATGTTCCATCAAGGCGCTTTCGACCTCGAATGGGCCAATCAGGTGGCCTGCACTCTTGATTAGATCGTTGCTGCGACCGACGAACCAAAAATACCCGTCGGCATCACGCATGGCGAGGTCGCCAGTCAGATACCAACCATCTTGAAAGCACTTTTTATAGCGCGCCTCTTCATGAAGATAATCACGCATCATCGACGGCCAGCCAGGGCGCAAAGCCAATTCGCCCATCGCAAGTGGCTCGGTCAGTTCGGACACGCCCGTGTCAGTGACCTGGACGATACCTGCGTCAATTCCCGGCAACGGCTTACCCATAGACCCCGGTTTGACATCCATTGACGCAAAATTGGCAATCATGATGCCGCCGGTTTCAGTTTGCCACCAGTTGTCGTGAAAGGGCATGCCAAAGGTATCGTTGCCCCAGATCACGGCCTCTGGGTTCAGTGGCTCGCCCACACTGGCCATAAAGCGCAGGGCGGGAAATTTATGTTCTTGCGCGACCTCAGTACCCGCTTTCATCAACATCCGAATGGCGGTTGGGGCGGTGTACCAAACGTTCACGGCCTCAGTTTCGAGCGTGTCGTACCAGCGGTTCGTATCAAACTCCGCCTCATCAACGATCATTGTGACGCGATTGGTTAGCGGGGCGATAATTCCGTAAGATGTACCCGTGACCCAGCCGGGATCGGCTGTGCACCAATAAATATCCTCTGGCCGCAGATCGAGCGCAAAACGCCCCGTAATATGGTGGGCGACGACTGCTTCGTGGACATGAACAACGCCCTTTGGCTTGCCCGTGGTGCCAGAGGTAAAGTGTAATAGCCCTGTGTCTTCGGGATCCATTGGCACGATTTCGAACTTGCCGGATGCAGCCTCCATCAGCGGGGCCAAGTGCTGGGTGTCTTCCTCCTCGCCATCGGTCAGGAATACCTTGCGAAGCTCAGGGAGCCGGTCGCGCAAGCCTTTCACCTTTCGCTTATAAAGGCGCTTGTCCGTGACCAACGCATTTGCGCCGCCGATCTCCATCCGCGCATGGATGGGTTCGGGGCCAAAGGCTGAAAACAATGGGCAGAACACGGCGCCCGCCTTTAGCGTGCCAAGCGCCGCGATATACAGTTCTGGCTCACGCCCCAAAAGTGAATAGACCTTATCGCCACGGGAAATCCCGTTGGCCTTGAGGACATTGGCAAAGCGGTCGGTTTGGTGTTGCAGGTCTGAATAAGTGAAATCTTTGCGCTCGCCAGACTTGGATATCCAACGCAACGCGATCTGCGGCCCGTGCCCGGCGGCGACGTGACGATCGATCGCTTCGTGGCAAATGTTCAGCTTTCCACCGGGCAGCCCACTAATCTCAGAGCGCGCATCCTGCCAAGTAAAGTCAGTCCGGGTCGCCGCATAGTCTTCCAGATTCGCGCGACGCTTCGTCTTAGCATCCTTCGTGATCCGTACGTCTTCCATATACGCGCCACTCCCTTTGCTTCCATATTGGCAAGATAAGCGGCGCAAAACGTTCTTAGCTGATCGAGATCAATCGACCGGAAAATCTAGAAAAAAGGTGTTTGTGAATGCTTTGTTCGGGAATTGGCTGATCCCACGGGGTCACCCCTCATGTTCCACAATCGTCTATCGCAACTATGTCGTGATTTGAAATTTTGACCTCGATCAATGCGGGTGGGGCGTCTGGCAATTATCATTTCGCGCAGACCAGTAGCTCGGTTCGGGGCAGCTTGTGAGTGGTCCCCAATCTAATTTCTGAAGGAGTTAGCTATGATGATCGCAAAAAAACTTATGAGTACATCGATGAAGACAGCCTTGCTCGCGGGGGTTGCAGCTAGTGCGCTTACCTTTGTTGGGCCCGACGTTGCCTATGCGCAAGGTAAGGACGGTGGTGGCAATTCTGAATCGTCTGGTAGCGGTGGCGGTGGCAGCAACAATGCCGGCGGCGATCAAGCAAGCGGACAGCAGGGTGACCGGCCCCAAGGCGGATCAGGTGCTGGTGGAAACAATGCTGGCGGTAGCAATAGCGACGATGTGGAAACCAGTGACGACGATGGTGATGGTCCCCCAGATGGCGCGGGCCAGTCGGGCAATGCACCGACAGGTGATAGTGGCCGACCTGAGGATAAGGGTGGCCAACCAGATGGAGCGGGTGGCGGTGAAGACGACTCTGACCGTCCTGAATGGGCTGGCACGCCAGGTGGATCGGCTGGCCGGGGAGACCCGCCAGATGCTGGCGGCGGCGGTGAGCTTTATGGTGATTTATATATCATTCTTCGTGACGATCAGGGTGTCCCGATCCTAAGCCCAGAAGGTTTCGTGCAGCCGATCGACGCAGATGGCAATCTTATTCCTCTTGATGAAGATGGTCACGCAACAGACGAGTCTCTTGTCCAAGAAGTTGAGTTCGGTCGCCTTAGCGTCAGTCGTGCACCCGATGACGTGCTAGAAGGGCGTAGCGAGGAAGTAATTTACGTCCTCAACAATGCAACCGATGTCGCTTTGGATCCATCCGGTCGAATACTGGTGACAGTTGATGGCGTTACACGTACAATCGACGCGCCACTGGAAAACCTGTCGATCTACATCGCACTGATGACTGATGGATATATTGAAGGTGTCGATAATGATGCGCTCGGTGACCTCGGTTTCCTAGTCGATGGTGAAAAGACAGTCGACGACATGATTGCTGCTGCAAGTTTCCTTGCCGCTGCGTCCGATAAGACGGGCGAGTTGACCTCGGATGAGGTTGCGTATCTCAATCTGATCCTTGGCATTGAGACAACGCAGATTGAAGGATCGAATGTAACCTATTCAGGGGTCGACTATTCGGCTTTCTCGTATGACCGGGAAGACAGCTATGATGGGGTCGTGACAACCATCCTAGTTGAACAAGATGACGGCAGTTGGGTGCCAACCGAAGTTGACGTCTACAACTTTGTCTTTGGCGACGTGACAAATGACACAACCAACGGCACGTTGGATGCCTTCAGTCAGGCAGCCGATGACTCGCGGATGGTGATCAACTACCTCCACGAATACGAGGTTCCGGTTCCTCCGTCGGCTCTTTGAAAACGAACATCAAAGGCCCGAGCATTTTCGGGCCTTTGATTAAGGTCAATGGGTCTAGTGCTGATGACGATATGAATGAACCCGAAAGTTCATAGAGAGGTACAAAGAATGAAGGGTTTTTCAGCCAACATCGAAACACTCACCGAGGAAAACGACGATTTTCGGCGTGTCCTATACACAGGTCATCACCTGCAATTGGTCCTTATGGCCCTGCAACCCGGTGATGACATTGGTGAGGAAATTCACGATGATCGTGACCAATTCTTTCGTTTCGAAACGGGATCAGGTGAAGTTCATATTGATGGCGCAAAAATCCCGGTGAAGGCCGACGACGGTGTGATCGTCCCTGCTGGGGCAAATCATAATGTGATCAATACGGGTACAGAGCCGCTTCGCCTTTACACAATTTATGGACCGCCCGAGCATCTTGACGGCACGGTCAACAAAACCAAATCCGAAGCAGATGCCTCTCACGCGCATTTTGACGGTCGCACGACAGAATGAATCCAAATGTTCAGGTGCTTAGATGAATCTCATCGCACTCGGATTTCTGGGAAGCCTCGCGGCTGGTCTAATGACCGCCGTCGGGGCTCTGCCAATTTTAGTTGGCAAGACAGTCTCGCGCAAAGCGCATGATGTCCTTTTAGGGTTTGCAGCGGGCGTCATGCTGTCAGCTTCTTACTTTTCGCTCATCATCCCGGGGCTTCAAATTGCCACTGACCAATATGGCGAAGGCATGATCCCTGCGTTGATCGCAGTTTGCGGGATAGTTCTTGGGGCCGTTGTCATTCGTGTTCTTGACGAACGCGTGCCGCACCAGCATTTCATGAAGGGGATAGAGGGTCCGCGAGCGGTTTCAGTCAAAAAAATATGGCTGTTCGTGATCGCAATCACTTTGCACAATGTCCCCGAAGGCCTTGCCGTTGGCGTCGGTTTTGGCGGCAGCAACATAGAGGCAGCCACCGCTCTGGCCTTCGGCATAGGCCTACAAAACGCGCCCGAAGGGCTGGCCGTCGCGTTGGCCCTTCGGTCCGAAGGATATGGAAAACGTTATGCCTTTGGGGTTGCCGCAGCAACAGGTCTGGTCGAACCCATCGCTGGGTTAATCGGCGTTATCGCTGTCAGCGCGTCACAACAGCTATTGCCATGGGGGCTAACCTTCGCCGCTGGCGCGATGATCTATGTGATCAGCAATGAAATCATCCCCGAAACGCATCGACACGGCCACCACAAAGGCGCAACAACCGGCCTGATCGTCGGCGTCGTAGTGATGATGTTTCTGGATGTTGTGTTTGGTTAAGCGTCTCTAGCTCGCGCTCAGAGGAATACCCACTAGCAGTCGCTACACTCGCGCCGAGAACAGTTCTTCGTGGTTCACGTTCCGCCGTCCGAAGCAGGTAGGTCGCTCCGACATAAAGAAGCGCATCATCAATTTGCGTGATCCATTGGAGCGCCCAGCGGTGTGTTCGCTGCGGCTGACGCCAGCGCCAGAGCAAGCGCTCGCTGTTCGCTGAAGCCACTACTTAACAAAAGTAAGTAGGTAATAATCCCTGCGGGAAACTTATGCAGCACCATGCCAGTTGCCGATAGGACACCAGTTAAGATGCTGACAGTGAATGTGACCGACTACATTACCCGATCGATCGACGAATGAAACCCGATCCCAAGCATGGCCACAAGGCCGATTTTATATCTTTCTGTGGCTGGCTTATCGCAGACTTGGGGCGTCATAAAACGATTAAAAACGTACACAAGAAGATAGCCAGTCAGCATATCGGCTGGAACACTTTCGCTCAATTGGATGCTTTTTAGTATCAAATGAAAAAATGAAACGGCAATCAAGACACCTACAGCAAAACATGCGAAGTAATCGGCGTTCTGGCGACCCCATTCGCTGAAACGACGTGCTGTGAAAACACAGATGGTCGTGACGAAACCTACAAGAAAACTCGCCCAGATCGCCCTACGTATCTGAGGCCATACTTACACAGATTATGGCTTCGCTATGGTCGTATTAGAGCTTCACGGTTTAGCCAACCTTGCTTGGCCTGTATCTAAAGCTCCAACCAGTTCATGCCGCGCAAGCTATATCTGTTTTGACGTTTCACAGCCCCGCGCCTGCATGCCTTCTTCTGCGACACTGTCTCCACACTTAACCGGAGAAATTGCACTCACGTATTGTACTGAAGTCAGCAAAGCATTTCCTGACGTGCAGCTGTCCAGACCAGACCTTATCGTCTTGGCGCTATGACAACTACCGAGGGTTCACTATGCGTGTAGAACCTACGGGCATTGAGCGATCCAAATCATAGCTACAGAAGGGTTCTTAGGTAAGGACTTTCAGCCCATCGCCTGCAAGCGCTTCAGCAGTGACGACGTGTCCCAGCGTCCTCCGCCGAGTTTCTGGACGTCTTTATAGAACTGATCGACCAATGCTGTGACAGGCAGGCTCGCGCCGTTTTCATCGGCGGTGTCGAGGCAAATCCCAAGGTCTTTGCGCATCCAATCCACAGCAAAACCGTGATCAAAGTGATCGTCTAGCATTGTCTCGTAGCGGTTGGACATCTGCCAGCTACCAGCGGCACCTTGGCTGATGACCTCAACCACCGCACGTCCATCTAGGCCAGCCTTTTGGGCGAAATGCAAAGCCTCTGACAGGCCCTGCACTAGACCCGCGATTGCGATCTGGTTGCACATTTTGGTCATCTGCCCTGCGCCGCTATCGCCGATACGGCGACAGATACGTGCATAGGCGCGGATGACCGCCTCTGCGGCATCATAGCTTTCCTGCGCGCCGCCGCACATCACAGATAGGACACCGTTTTCTGCACCGGCTTGCCCGCCGGACACGGGCGCATCAACAAATGCGATCCCTTTTTCGGCGGCCGCGGCGTGAAGCTCACGGGTGACAGCGGCTGAAACGGTAGTGTGGTCGACAAAGATTGTGCCCGGCTCCATGCCAGCAAAGGCACCATCGTCCCCCAAACAGACTGAACGCAAGTCGTCGTCATTGCCCACGCAGGACATGACCATACTGGCACCTTTGGCGGCTTCACGCGGGGTGGTTGCCAGATGCCCGCTATGCGCGGACACCCATTTTTCGGCTTTGGCCGTCGTGCGGTTATAAACCGTAACGTCGTGCTCTGCTGATTGCAGGTGCCCTGCCATGGGGAACCCCATAACGCCTAGACCCAGAAATGCCAGTTTTGCCATGATGATCACGTCCTTTAAATATGGGCGCGTTTGGCGTTACTCGACGATCTCCCATGCGACCGTATAAGCACCCAACGCTTTTATGATATCTTGATCGTCCACATCGCCTGTTTTTGCAATACGTGCGACAAGACCGCGTTTTTTGTCTTCGGTGACTTCACGGACTTCAGCGGCGACATCTGCCAAGGCTTCGTTGTAAATGCGTGTGATGGCGCGTTTACGCAGATCGGGCTTAAAGATTTTCCCGACAGCTGTCTTTGGGAGCTCGTCCAGAATTTCCAGATACTTTGGGAATGCCGCGCGTTCGTGGATGTGTTCGTTAGCGAATGCGATCAGCTCATCGCTCGAAATCGCAGCGCCGTCCACCAGCTCAACATAGGCACAAGGAATTTCGCCAGCATGTGCGTCAGGCTGACCGATAGCACCGGCAAAGGCGACGGCCTCGTGACCAGCCAACGCTTCTTCAATCTCGGCGGGGTCGATGTTGTGCCCACCACGAATGATCAGGTCTTTCGCACGGCCCGTGATCCACAGATAGCCATCAGGATCAATACGACCTAGGTCGCCAGTGCGCAGGTACTGCGTTTCAGATTTGTCACCCGGATAGAACAGACCTTCGTTCTTGTCGGCTTCGGTGTAGGTTTGACCGTCTGACACACCTGGGTTGCAGACACAGATCTCGCCGATTTCATCAACGCCCACCTGTTCGCCAGTCGCCACAGACATGATTTTGATGTCAGTATACGGGAACGGAATCCCGATTGAACCAACGCGTTTTTCACCCTCAGGCGGGTTAATCGCCACAAGGCAGGTCGCCTCGGTCAGGCCGTAACCTTCGCAGATGGTGACGCCAGCGGCAGCTTCGAACCGCTTGTACAGCTCAAGCGGAAGCGGCGCAGAACCACAAAACGCCAAACGCAAGCTTGAGATATCAGCATCGACCTTACGCTGCATCAATGCGGACATCGCTGTCGGCACCGTGATCATAAAGGTCACTTTGTGTTTTTCGATCAGCTTCCAGAAATTGTCGAACACGCCTTCGCCGCGATAACCTTGTGGGGTTGGGAAAACGACCTCTGCCCCGGAACCTAATGATGCACCCAGCGAAACGATCGTCGCAAAGACGTGGAACAGCGGGAGCGGACAAATCTGAACATCTTCTTCGGTGAACAACAACCGCGCACCGAGCCAAGCGTTATAGACGATTCCAGAATAGCGGTGCTGCACAACTTTTGGCATGCCAGTCGTACCACCAGTGTGGAAATACGCAGCAACCCGGTCAGTCGTACTATCGGCAAACGCAAGCTCTTTGGGCTGCTTGGCGACTTCAGCATTGAAATCCAGAACACGCGCGTCGTGGTTGGTTGGGTTCTTTGGACGGATCAGCGGAACGATGAAACGCTTGAGGCCAGTCAAATAGCGCAGCAGATCCACTTCTAGAACTGTCTTCACATTCGGGGCAAAGCGCACGGCTTCGGCCGCCTTTTGTGCAACATCTGTCTTCGGGAATGCCTTAAGGGTGACCAGCACCTTTGCGTTTGTTTCGCGCAAAATGGCCGAGATTTGTTCCGCTTCAAGCAGCGGGTTAATTGGGTTCACGATCCCTGCGACCTGACCGCCAAGATACGTCAGGATCGTTTCGGTCGCGTTTGGCAGCAAGAATGCAACCACGTCGTTTTCACCAACACCCAGCGAACGGAAAAGGTTCGCCGTCTGTGCGGTCTTATCGCGTAGCTCATTCCACGAAAGCGTTTCGCACTTTGATTCTGGGTCGGACAGCAAGCTATAGCTAACCGCATTCCGTGCACCGTGCTTGGCCGCTGTCTGGCTTAGCAGTTCATATGTCGTCGTGGGCAGCTCGCGCTGATCCCATGGCATTTCATTCTCAATCGCATTCCGATCCGCGACAGTCGCATAAGCCATGCCGGTTCTCCTCCCCTAGTTTTCGCCGCCGGTTATAGGGCGGTCATTGTCTTAGGGCCCAGCGTGGGCAAAGATGCGCCTATTCGCAAGTCTGACGCTGCGAAATTTTGCACTATTCCGCTGCAACCCCATCCGTAAATTGCAATTTAGCAAGACGGGCATAAAGCCCCCCCTGTGCGACAAGGCTATCGTGTGTGCCATGGGCGACGATTTTACCCTCTTCGAACACGACGATACGGTCGGCTTTTTTGACTGTGGCAAGGCGGTGCGCGACAATCAATGTCGTCCGTGTCTTAGCCAATTCATCCACCGCAACCTGCACGGCATGTTCGCTTTCGGCGTCCAGCGCGCTTGTCGCCTCGTCCAACAACAGGATAGGCGCGTCGCGCAAGATCGCCCGCGCAATCGCGATGCGCTGTTTCTGCCCGCCCGACAACATCACACCACGTTCACCGACATAGCTGTCGTAGCCATCAGGCAAAGCAGTGAGGAAATCATGCGCAGCTGCGGCTTTAGCCGCTTCTTCCACCTCTGCATCAGTCGCAGTTGGACGACCAAAGCGAATGTTTTCACGCGCCGTATCAGCAAAGATCACCGGATCTTGGGGAACGAGGGCAAGGTATTTGCGGAACTCAGTGCGTTCCAGATCGCGCAGGTCCTGACCATCCATGCGCACGGCCCCAACTTGCGGATCATAAAAACGCTGCACCATATGGATCATCGTGCTTTTACCAGCACCCGATGGGCCGACAAGCGCAACAGTCTCACCCGGCTTAATATCAAGATTAACGCCATGTAGCGCCGGAATGTCCGACCGGGATGGATAGCTAAAGTGAACATTATCAAACGTCAGCCCGCCCTTCACTGGCGCGGCGACGGCATCAGGCTCTGCTGGGTCTTGAACCGTGTCTTCAATAGTTAGCAATTCAACTAAGCGTTCTGTGGCGCCCGCAGCACGCTGCAATTCGCCCCATACCTCTGACAGTGCAGCGACCGCGCCGCCAACCATAATGGTATAGATCATAAACTGAACCAATCCGCCTTCGGTAGTTTCACCTGTGCGAACATCCTGCGATCCCATCTGCAAGAACATCACAATGGCAGCAAACACCATAAAGATGACGAGTGCAGTCAACAAAGCGCGGGTCATAATGCGGCGACGTGCCGAACGATAGCTTTGCTCCGTCACCTCGTCGAACTTGGCGCGGCTGCGGTCCTCGTGCGTAAATGCCTGTACAGTTTGCGCAGATAACAACTGCTCAGAGGCACCACCGCTCGATTCGGCAATCAAATCTTGGTTTTCTTTGGAAAGACTACGTACGCGCCGCCCCAGAATCATCATCGGAATCAACACCACGGGAATGGGCCACAGCACCATGATGCTCATTTTGACGGAGGTCAGCAGCATCAACACGACGCCGCCCAAGAAAATAAGGATATTGCGCAGCGCAATCGAAGCCGAACTACCGACCACAGATAGGATAAGGGTCGTATCAGTCGTGATGCGGCTTAGGACTTCACCAGTCATTACGCGTTCATAAAACGCAGGGCTCATGCCGATCATACGGCCGAACACGGCCTTGCGAATGTCGGCAACGATGCGTTCACCCAAACGCGTGACCAGAAAATACCGAACCGCCGTGCCCAGCGCGAGCAGCCCCGCGAAGAAAAGCATCGTGGTAAAATGTTGCTCCAACATCGCGCCATCTTCGGCGCTAAAGTTGTCGACGATCAAACGCGCCGCAATCGGCAGCACCAGCGAAATGGTCGCTGTAAAGATCAACGCCAAACCGGCCCCAATGATGTTGAGCTTATAAGGTTTCAAGAACGGCCATAACGCCTTGAGCGCGCTAATTCGTTTTCCTGGTGCGCGTTCTTCAACGACTTTGGGGGATCGGGCCATTACAGTCTCATCTATATTGCTTGCCAAAAGACATAAAACCGCCTGCCCTGTTTCACAAGGCAGCCAATCGTATAACTGATGGGAAGGTTTGGAGCGGGCGACGGGAATCGAACCCGTGTCATCAGCTTGGAAGGCTGAGGTCTTACCATTACACAACGCCCGCGCGCTGTAGGGATGAATTATTGCACTGCGGCCAAAGGGTCAAGCGACCACTGCTTTTTCCTTGCACAAATATCCGGCGCCCCGGCATCAAATTTCTAGAAATTTGATTTCCGCCAATAAAAAAGCGCGCCGCGGATAGCCACAGCGCGCCCTTTAGCGGTTTTATGCGCCTTACTTCATCGCGATACGGCCATCGGTGTATGGCTCGTATGGTGCGTGCTCGGCCAGATACTCTGCAGTCACATCCGCAAGGTCTGGGCCAAAGTCATAGGCATCGGATGCATCTTTAAACATCGCGTAACCGTCGCCACCGTTGCGAACATAGTTGTTCGAGACCAGACCATATGTCGCAGCCAGATCAATAGGTTCACCTGCAACCATCACGTCTGACACACGGCTTCCGGCCTCTGCGGCAGCATCAACAGTGAAAGTGATACCAGCAACCTGCGGGAAACGACCTGCGCCCTCTTCGATTTGGCTCACACCGTTTTCAAGCGCAGCAACAACAGTCTCACCGCTCACGTAGAATGTGGACAGAGTGTTCTGGAATGGCAGCACAGTCAGGACTTCACCCATTGTGACGTCGCCTTCATCGATGCTGGCACGGATACCGCCAGAGTTCGCAATCGCGATCTGGATGCCCTGATCTGCAACGCGGTCAAGCATCGCGTCTGCAATCAGGTTACCACCAGAACATTCCATCGCACGGCAAACGTCGCGGTTACCTTCGATCGCAGAAGCCGCAACAGCAACAACTTTGTTACGGATTTCTTCGAGTGGCTCTGCCAGTTCAGCGATACGCGCAACTGTCGTCTCGTCCTCGGCAACTTGGCCGTCGATCAGCAATGGTGCACCAGATGCTTCGGTCAGAACACCAGCGTCATCAAAGGTAACGTTCAACTCACCCAAGAATTTTCCGTAGGCATAGGCCTGCACGATTGCCGTATCGCCAACCATTGTTGGATAAGAACCAGCAGCGCCGTCCATATCACCCAGCAATGTGTTCGAGTGACCACCAACGATCACGTCAACGCCAGTCGTGTTTGCAGCAACCTGCTGGTCAACAACATAGCCAGAGTGCGACAGAACGATGATCTTGTTCACGCCTGCTTCGGTCAGCTTGTCAACTTCGCCCTGAACCGCGTCGGATGGATCAGTAAAGATGATGTTGTCGCCAGGGCTTGCCAGCTCGTCTGTGTCTTGTGGTGTCAGACCGATCAGACCGATCTTTTCGCCGCCCTGCTCAATCACTGTGGACTTCATCAGAACGTCAGCAAGCAAAGGCTCGCCTGATACATCAGCGTTGGACATCAGCACAGGGAATTCAACCGAATCCATGAACCCGCGCAGAACTTCTGGGCCATCGTCGAATTCGTGGTTACCCACTGTCATCGCATCATAGCCAAGCTTGTTCATGAATTCCGCGGCCATCGCACCTTTGTAGTAGGTGTAGAACAATGTGCCTTGGAACTGGTCACCGCCATCCACAAGGATGCTGTTGTTGGTGCGCGCACGCGCATCAGCAATTGCAGTTACCAAACGCGCAGTACCGCCAAAGCATTCGCCAGCAGCGTTGTCTTCGGACGAACAACCGCTGTCATATTTGCTGATCGGCTCAAACCGCGCGTGAAAGTCGTTCGTGTGCAGGATCGTCAGCGAATAGTCGGCCGCAGCGGCCCCCGCAGACAGTGCCAGTGCACAGGTGGATGTCAAAATACGTGAAATCATTGTTTCAGTCCCCAAGTTGGAATGGCCGTAGCTTGGCAACGGCCTAGTTCAGAGTCAAATGGCTTCGCCAATACAGCCCGACTGCCCCTACGTTAAGTTCCAGCATATCCGCGCTGCGATCCGGTGCTTGACCAATTTGTGTGCAACCTCCATGACAACGCCATGCTGATATACAAAATTTTCCGCGCCCACGAATGGGCAGACCTGCAAGCCAAAGGCGAAACCCAAGGTGCGCCGATTGATGTGGCTGATGGATATGTTCACTTTTCCACTGCCGAAACTGTCGCCGAAACTGCCGCGAAGTACTTTGCTGGTGCCGAGGGGCTTGTTTTGCTGGCGCTTGAGGCTGACACACTTGATCCGCTAAAGTGGGAACCTGCCCGCGAAGGCGTGCTGTTCCCCCATCTCTACCGCAATCTACGCATGTCAGATGTGTTGTGGGACGCGCCACTACCGCTGGCCGATGGCATCCACCAATTCCCGGAACTATCATGAAGCTGTTAGAACAAATCGGCCTTGCTGCCCTACGCCGTATTGATTCTGAAACCGCCCATGGTCTTGCACTCAAGGCTTTGAACACAGGGCTTGGCCCGCGCGGCGGCCCGTTCACATCCGACCGGCTGCGCACGCAGTTTGCGGGGCTTGATCTGCCCAACCCGGTTGGCCTTGCTGCCGGCTTTGACAAAAACGCGACTGCGTTGAGTGCGCTAGCCCGCACCGGCTTTGGTTTTCTAGAGGTAGGCGCCGCAACCCCCCGCCCACAGCCCGGCAATCCAAAGCCACGGCTGTTCCGCCTGACCGAAGACCAAGCTGCCATCAACCGCTTTGGGTTCAACAACGACGGGATGGAGGCCATCGGCACCCGCCTTATCCAGCGCCCCAAAGACCGCGTTCTTGGCCTGAACCTTGGCGCGAACAAAGACAGCACTGACCGCGCAGCCGATTTTGCGACAGTGCTGACGCATTGCGGCCCGCACGTTGATTTCGCGACGGTCAATGTGTCGTCGCCCAACACCGAAAAACTGCGTGACCTGCAAGGCAAAGCAGCACTAGCTGCGCTTCTTGCTGGGGTCATGGACGCACGCAATGCGCTTGAGACAAAAATCCCAGTGTTCCTAAAAATCGCACCAGACCTGACCACAGACGAATTGTCCGAAGTGGCCGAGGTCGCAAATGCGTCGGGCATCTCGGCTATCGTGGCGACAAACACCACGCTTGATCGCATTGGTCTGCACGGACAACATGCCGCCGAAAAAGGTGGACTGTCAGGGCAACCCCTGTTCGAAAAATCCACACGGACATTGGCGCAGCTATCCGGCATGACCGACCTGCCTATCATCGGGGTTGGCGGTGTCGGCAGCGCCGAACAGGCCTACCAAAAAATCCGTGCAGGCGCTTCGGTCGTTCAGCTATACACCGCCTTGGTGTACGGCGGCATCTCACTGGTCGATGAAATCACCCGCGGGCTTGATGCATTACTAGAACGCGACGGTTTCGCTAATATTAGTGATGCGGTTGGATCAGGCAGAGGCGACTGGCTCTGAAGCCGCCTCTAACCCCGGATATTTCCATCCCAGTGTGATGCCACGCACAACAAAGCTAAACAGTAACCCCAACCACAGACCGTGGTTCCCATAGGCCTGCATCAAAGGAATCACCGCCGCGAAATAGATGATCGTCGAGATGATCATCATGTTGCGCATGTCCTTTGTTCGGGTGGCACCGATGAATATCCCATCCATCATCCATGGCAGCACGCCAACGATCGGCGCGGCAACCATATAGGGCAGATAGATGGCTGCCGCCTCTTGGACCGGTACGTTCTTTGCCATGATCGCGATGATCGTTGTTCCGAAAACTGCAAAACAGATGGCCAGCACGATACAAATTACGCCGCCCCAGAAGGTGGTCATCACTGCACTTCGGCGCAGCGCAGCGCGTGAACGGGCGCCCATCGCGTTCCCGACCAACGCCTCGGCCGCGACAGCGAAACCATCCATCGCATAGCCGGTGACGCTTAGGAATTGCAGCAGGATATGGTTTGCCGCCAATTGGACCTCTCCAAACTTCGCGCCAAAGAACAAGAAGCTGACAAAAATCGCCTGAAGCAAAACAGAACGGATCATAATGTCCGAATTCACCGCAGCCATGTTGATCAGCCGCGCCCGGTCCAACACCCGCGCCCAGTCGCGCCAATCAGGGACAGCAAACGCTGCACGGCACAGCCACAGCCCCAGTACGACACCGGCCCATTCGGCAATGAACGTCGCCCATGCGACCCCTTGAACGCCCCATTCGAACCCAAGGACAAACAGCAAATCCAACGCAATGTTGGTCCCATTCATCAACAACTGGATTGCGAAGACGGCACCCGTGCGCTCTTGCCCGATCAGCCAACCCGTGATTCCATAAAGCGCGATCATCGCTGGAGCGGACCAAACGCGAATTGCCATATACTGACGCGCGAGGTTTTCGACCTCGGGCGTGGCTGGCGATACGCGGAACGCACCTGCAAACAACAGCCCTTGCAATAAGATAATCGCGACGCCCGCACTAAGGCCGATAATCAGTGAGCGGGTCAAAAGCGCCGCGACCTCGGCCTCGTTTTTTGCGCCGGTCGCTTGCGCGGTCAGACCCGATGTTCCCATACGCAGGAAACCAAAAATCCAATAAATCGCGGTAAGAATGATCGCGCCGATACCGACGGCACCAATTGGTGCCGCCTCGCCCATCTGGCCCACCACGCCCGTATCAACCACGCCAAGGATCGGAACCGTCGCGTTAGATAAAACAACCGGCAGCGCAATGGTCAGGACCCGACGATGCGTCAGGCGCGCGATATCAGCCATTGCGTTGCGGCATTAGGAAATGGCCAGTGGCCTGCGCAAACAGACGGGTTCGATTGTCTTGCCAAGCCTCGACATGAACAGAGGCGTAGCGCCGCCCAGATCGGTTGACCCGCGCGCGCGCATAAGCATCGCGTGGCAGGCCAGTACGCAGATAATCAACGGTGAAATCAATGGTCTTTGGCAGCACGATCCGTGGGGCACCCTCGGTCACTTTTCCGGCTTCCATGTCATCCCAGATCATTGACCAAGTCAGTTCCATAATCGCTGTGACCTCAAGAAAGGCCGCAGTCACGCCACCATGCAACGCAGGCAGCATCGGGTTGCCAATCAGCTTGTCGTCATAGGGCAGAATGCCAGTCAGCTCGTCACCACGACGATCGATTTGAATGCCAAGGAATTGGATATATGGCACACCTTTGACCAGCTTTTGCAGCGCGGCATCGCGGCGTTGCTTGACGACTTGGACAGGTTCAGGGCGCTTCATGCTGGTGCCCTTTCGATTGTGAATGCTCCGGTTGCTGTGGCAACTGGACGCTCAAGATCGGCATCAAAGGCAGTCGCCCGGATAAAGGCGACCGACCGGGTCACATGATAACATTCCGCGCGCGTCGTCAGCTGATCACCGGGTGTCGCCGACCGCATATAGTCGATGCGCAGATCAAGCGTCGCCGTGCCAATCGGCGCAGAAGGATGCGCCATTACAGCAGCCCCGCTACAGGTATCCATCAGCGCCGAAACTGCGCCGCCATGAATAACGCCCGTCTCAGGATCGCCGATCAGACGCGAATCATATGGCATGGTAATCTCGGCCGTGCCTTCGCCAATCTCTGTCAGTTCCATGCCCAATGTCTGCGCATGGGGAATCGCGGCGATAAACTGTCGCGCAATCTTGGTTCGATCAACGGATGTTGGGTCTGCCATTCTTTTTCCTTGCCGTATGTTTTGCTAGGTTCGCACGATTGTGACGCACCGCGCCATATCTGCAAGACCTGATCACAAACTTACCTTACAGACCCCGTTGCCCGACCGCCAAACAGCCGTTACGTTAAGCTAAGGGAGATCGCGATGACTGATAAACGCCTTTCATTCAAAGAGATGTGTGCAGAATTCGATGTAACGCCGCGTACGCTGCGCTACTATGAATACATCGAACTACTTACGCCCGATAAAGAAGGGCGTTCACGGTTCTACGGCCCCAAAGAGCTGGCGCGCATGACATTGATCCTACGTGGACGGCGTTTTGGGTTCTCTCTTGAAGATATCCGCCAATGGCTCATGATTTATGAACATGAAGGCACCGAAGCGCAGATGCGCGAGTGGATTTCTTTGGCTGACCGGCAAATGATCGAACTTGCGGAGCAGAAAAAGCAGCTTGAAGAAACGATGGCAGAGCTGTCCGAACTGCGCGAGTACACCGCCAAAACTTTGGGCTAAATCGGCCCAAAGCGGGAAGATTGCACTCGTCCTCGCCTTTATAAAATTTCACATACCCTAGCGTCATCTTTCTTTACCTTTCGTCAGCTTTGAAATGACGCGACGTTCCGTTTACGTTAACGTCACCTTTGCTTGTAAGCTACGCCTTATATCCGCAAGTGCCGGTCAGATTGATTTGCACCAAGGAACGAGTAATGACGACTGAAATGATGAACATCCGCGAAATGTGCGACGCTTTTGACGTGACCCCACGTACGCTTCGCTTTTACGAATCAAAAGAGCTGCTGTTTCCTGTCCGCGAAGGACAAAAACGGCTTTTCTCAAAACGTGATCGTGCGCGGCTCAAGCTGATCTTGCGCGGCAAACGTTTTGGTTTCAGCCTCGAAGAAATCCGGCAGCTGCTGGACCTATATCACATGGACGACGGCCAAGAGGCGCAATTGTCCAAGACCTACGAAACAGCAGAACGTCACTTGGCGGACATGGAAGCTCAGAAAGCTGAGCTCGAGGAAGCTATTGGCGAACTGAAACAACAAATGGCTTGGGGCGCGGCGAAGCTTGCCGAACTCGGCCAACGGAAAAACGACGCGGCTTAATCCACCGCGTCAAATACAGGACTTTAGGGAGAGACACGACAATGCCAATTTACAACGCACCGACAAAAGACCTGCAGTTCGTTCTGCATGATCTACTGAAAGTCAGTGAGCAAAACATCGAAGGCTACGAAGACCTAGATCGGGAATTCACTGGTGCCGTCCTCGAAGAAGCCGGCAAAGTCGCAACCGAAGTCCTGCACCCGCTCAACGTTGTTGGCGACAAAGAAGGCTGCGTTCTTGAGAACGGAGTTGTTCGCACACCAAACGGCTTCAAAGCTGCGTTTGAGCAAATGAAAGAAGGCGGCTGGACTGCAATGGATTGCGATCCAGAGTATGGCGGTCAGGGCCTGCCCTATGTCATGAACAGCGCTGCACAAGAACCATTTGTGTCAGCAAACATGGCGTTCAACATGTATCAAGGCCTGACACACGGCGCCTACTCCGCGATCCACGCGCACGGAACTGACGAACAAAAACAGAAATACCTGCCAAAGATGGTCACATGCGAATGGACCGGCACCATGAACCTGACCGAACCACATTGTGGTACGGATCTGGGCCTGATGCGCACCAAGGCAGCCCCACAAGCTGATGGCAGCTACAAAATCTCTGGCCAAAAGATCTTCATCTCGGCTGGCGATCACGACATGGCGGATAACATCATCCACCTTGTACTAGCCAAAATCGAAGGCGGCCCAGAAGGCATCAAAGGTGTTTCCCTATTCATCGTGCCAAAATTCATGGTGAACGAGGATGGTTCGCTTGGTGATCGCAATGGCGTGTCTGTTGGCTCTATCGAAGAAAAGATGGGCATCCACGGGAACTCGACCTGCGTCATGAACTATGACGAAGCAACAGGTTACCTGCTGGGCACAGAGCACAAAGGCATGCGTGCAATGTTCACAATGATGAACGAAGCGCGCATCGGCGTTGGCCTGCAAGGCTATGCCCAAGCAGAAAGCGCGTATCAAAACGCCGTTGCCTATGCGAACGACCGCCTGCAAGGGCGTGCCGTAACTGGTGCAGAAAACCCAGATGGCCCTGCCGATCCACTGATCGTACACCCAGATATTCGCCGCAACCTGATGGATCAGAAATCATTCGTCGAAGGTGCGCGTGCATTCACACTTTGGGGTGCAAACCTGATCGACCGCGCACACCGCAATGGCGACAAAGAAGCCGACGGTCTGATTTCCCTGATGACACCCGTCATCAAAGGTTTCCAAACTGACAAAGGCTTTGAATACGCAGTTGCCGCACAACAGGTTTACGGCGGTCACGGCTATATCGAAGAATGGGGCATGTCCCAGTATGCGCGCGACGCACGTATCGCGATGATCTATGAGGGCGCAAACGGCGTTCAGGCGCTTGATCTTGTTGGTCGCAAACTGGCCCAAGACGGCGGCAAGCACGTCATGGCATTCTTTGAGATGATCAAAAACTTCATCAAAGAAAACGAAGGTAACGAAGCGCTGAAAGCTGACTTCCTTGAGCCACTGAAAGCGGCGTCAAAAGACCTGCAAGCTGCTGGTATGTACTTTATGCAAAACGGCATGAAGAACCCGAACCACGCGCTGGCTGGATCATATGACTTTATGCACATGATGGGTCACGTTTGCTTTGGCCTAATGTGGGCGAAAATGGCTAAGGCCGCGATGGAAGCACTCGAAGGTGGCGCATCCGACACAGCGTTCTACGAGACCAAAATCGCAACTGGCAAATACTACATGGCGCGTCAACTTCCGGCGACAGGCATGCACCTCGCACGTATTAACACAGGTGCCGATACTGTGATGGCGCTGGACGCTGCTAACTTCTAAGCTCTGACTGACCGCTCTTGCCGGGTTTCCCGGCAAGAGCATTCGCTATCCATGCACATGCGGCTAGCGAAAACAGGCCCTTCGGGGCGTACAGGGGGAAGATATGACAATGAAATTGCACTGTTTCGGTGAAAGCGGCCATTCGTACAAAGTCGCCATGGCGCTTTCGATGATGGATATCGAATGGGAACCCGTGTTCATCGACTTTTTCAAAGGTGAATCGCGCAGCCCCGAATACCGTGAACTGAACATCATGGGCGAAGCCCCAGTGTTGCAGGACGGCGATCTTACGTTGACGCAATCTGGTGTGATCCTTGATTACCTCAGCTCTAAAACTGGCAAGATGGGTGGTCGCTCGGCCGATGCACGCCGCGAAGTGCTGCGTTGGATGTTCTTTGATAACCATAAGCTGTCCAGCATCGCTGGCATGCTCCGGTTCCAAATGAATTTCCTGCCAGAAGACAAGCGCAACGCAGACGTAATTGCATTTCTATCGGCTCGTCTTGCATCAGCGCTCAAAACGCTCGACGATCAATTGACCAACCACGCGTGGCTGGCAGGCGATGACATCACCGTCGCTGACCTGTGCTGCGCAGGTTACCTATTCTACCCCGAACCATTCTCATTCGACCGCAAAGATTACCCTCATATCGACCGTTGGCTTGATGCAATCGCATCCCAGCCTGGTTGGAAACCACCTTATGAACTAATGCCCGGCAGCCCCGCTGACCGTGCCTGAACGGAGGAAACTATGACCGAAGCCTATATCTATGACACCGTGCGCACTCCGCGCGGCAAGGGCCGCAAAGACGGCAGCCTGCACGAGGTGAACTCTGCACGCTTGTCCGCTGGCGTTCTGAATGCGCTCAAAGAGCGTAACAACCTTGAAGGTCACGCCGTGGAGGATGTGATCTGGGGGAATGTCACCCAAGTTGGCGAACAGGGCGGTTGCCTTGCGCGTACTGCGGTTTTGGCTTCAGACCTTGACCAGTCGATCCCCGGTCTTGCGATCAACCGTTTCTGTGCATCCGGTATGGAAGCCGTGAACCTTGCTGCAAACCAAGTCAAAGGCGGCGCAGGTTCTGCATATATCGCTGGTGGCGTGGAAATGATGGGCCGCGTGCCAATGGGTTCTGACGGCGCTGCAATCGCTGTCGATCCATCCATCGCGATGGACACTTATTTCGTCCCCCAAGGTATCTCTGCTGATATCATAGCGACCGAATACGGGTTCACCCGTGAAATGGCCGACCAGCTTGCCATGGAAAGCCAAAAGCGCGCTGCGGCCGCTTGGGAAGACAACCGTTTTGCCAAATCCATCGTGCCCGTAACTGACGTGAATGGCCTGACCATTCTGGACCGTGACGAATACATGCGCCCCGGCACAGACATGCAGTCGCTTGGCGGCCTGAACCCAGCGTTCCAAGCCATGGGCGAAACCATGCCCGGCTTTGATAAAGTCGCACTGATGAAATACCCGCACCTTGAGCGGATCAACCACATCCACCACGCTGGTAACTCATCCGGTATCGTGGACGGTGCGGCTGGTGTCTTGATCGGTTCCAAAGAATACGGCGAAGCAATGGGGATCAAACCTCGCGCTGTGATCCGTGCCACTGCGAAAATCGGCACAGACCCAACCATCATGCTGACAGGCCCAGTGCCCGTGACAGAAAAAATCATGAAAGACAGCGGCATGTCCATCAGCGACATCGACCTGTTCGAAGTGAACGAAGCATTCGCATCCGTTGTTCTGCGCTTCATGCAGGCGTTCAACGTGGACGACAGCAAGGTCAACGTGAACGGTGGTTCAATCGCTATGGGTCACCCCCTAGGTGCCACTGGCGCGATCATCATCGGCACCCTGCTGGACGAGCTTGAACGCACTGGCAAAGGCACTGGTCTTGCCACGCTTTGCATCGCATCCGGCATGGGTGCAGCCACAATTATTGAACGCGTGTAAGGGGCCACTGTTATGACTGACTTTACAATGAACAAAGGCGCTGACGGCGTCGCAATCATCACTTGGGACGTTCAGGGTAAATCCATGAACGTCATGTCCATGGAGGCTTGGCCCGTTCTAGACGGCCTTGTTGACGACGCGCTGGCCGACGATGCAGTCAAAGGCATCGTGATTACATCCGGCAAAGACACATTTGCTGGCGGTATGGACCTGAACATCATCGCAAAGATGAAAGAAAGCGCTGGCGACAACCCTGCCAAGGGTCTGTTTGACGGTCTGATGGGCATGCACGCCGTCCTGCGCAAAATCGAACGCGCAGGCATGGACCCAAAAACCAACAAAGGTGGCAAACCTATCGCAGCCGCCCTGCCCGGCACTGCGCTTGGCATTGGTCTGGAAATCCCGCTGGCCTGTCACCGTATCTTTGCGGCTGATAACCCCAAAGCCAAAATCGGCCTACCAGAAATCATGGTTGGCATCTTCCCCGGCGCTGGCGGCACAACACGTCTGTCACGCAAGCTGGGCGCAATGGGTGCATCGCCCCTTCTTCTCGAAGGCAAACTAAACGACCCTAAGAAAGCCAAAGCAGCTGGGGTGATCGACGAAGTGGTTCCTGCTGACGAACTGCTGGACGCAGCCAAAGCATGGGTTCTGTCAGAGCCTAAAATCGTGAAACCATGGGATGAAAAGGGCTATAAAATGCCCGGCGGTGCGCCGTACCACCCTGCTGGCTTCATGACCTTTGTTGGCGCATCCGCAATGGTCAACGGCAAGACCCAAGGCGCATTCCCTGCAGCCAAGGCCCTGCTGTCTGCCGTCTACGAAGGCGCATTGGTCCCATTCGACACAGCGCTTAAGATCGAGGCACGTTGGTTCACCAACATCCTGATGAACCCATCTTCATCTGCTATGATCCGCAGCCTCTTCATTAACAAAGAAGCGCTTGAAAAAGGTGCGAACCGCCCAGACGTCGCAGACCAAAAGGTCAAAAAGGTCGGCATCATCGGCGCTGGCATGATGGGCGCAGGCATCGCGCTTGTTTCTGCATTGGCTGGCATTCAGGTTGTCCTGATCGACAGCACACAAGAGGCCGCAGACAAAGGCAAATCCTACACTACGTCCTACATGGACAAAGGGATTTCCCGCAAAAAAGCGACCGAAGAGAAAAAAGAAGCCGTGCTTGGCCTGATCAACGCGACAACAGATTACGCCGCACTGAGCGGCTGTGATCTGATCGTTGAAGCCGTGTTCGAAGACGTGGGCGTCAAAGCCGAGGTCACGAAAAAGGTACAAGCTGTCGTCGGACCTGACTGCATCTTTGCGACCAACACATCGACCCTGCCAATCACTGAACTTGCTAAGGCATCGAACGACGCTGAAAAGTTCATCGGCATCCACTTCTTTAGCCCTGTCGACAAGATGCTTCTGGTCGAGATCATCAAAGGCAAAGGAACTGGTTCCGTGGCTGTGGCCAAGGCGCTCGATTTCGTGCGCCAGATCCGCAAGACACCAATCGTCGTCAACGACGAACGGTTCTTCTATGCGAACCGCTGCATCATTCCATACATCAACGAAGGTATTCGGATGGTGAAGGAAGGTGTCGAACCTGCGCTGATCGAAAACGCGGCGAAACTGCTGGGCATGCCGCTTGGTCCGCTTCAGCTGGTCGACGAAACCTCTGTTGATCTGGGCGTGAAAATCGCCAAGGCGACAAAGGCCGCTATGGGCGACGAATACCCAGATGGCGAAGTCGACGAAATTCTGTTCTGGATGTTTGATCAAAAACGTCTGGGCCGCAAATCTAACAGCGGGTTCTACAGCTACGACGACAAAGGCAAACGTACCGGTCTTTGGGAAGGTCTAGCCGCGCAGTACCCTGTTGCAGACGACCAGCCTGAACTGACCACAGTGCAGCACCGTTTGATGTTCGCTCAGGTACTCGAAGCTGTCCGCGCGCTTGAAGAAGGCGTGCTGGAAGACATCCGCGAAGGTGACGTTGGCGCGATCCTTGGCTGGGGCTTTGCGCCTTGGTCTGGTGGCCCGTTCAGCTGGCTGGACATCATCGGCACACCATATGCGGCAGAACGCTGTGACCAACTGACGACCGAATTCGGCCCACGGTTCACAACCCCTGCCCTGCTACGTGAAATGGCGGACAAGAACCAAGAGTTCTACAAGCGCTTCGCTGCCGCTGAAAAAGCTGCTTAAGACAAACGGCGCATCCTGTTTTTACAGGGTGCGCCAACCCAGTTGGGTTTTGCCCGCCTACTGGTGATTACCGACATGACAATACGTCCGCCCCGCGATATTGTTTTGAAAAAAGGCAGTTCGGGCAATGACAGCACTTGATAAATATGAGCGGCTGGAATGCGACGGCTTGTGGCGCGCTGACAGCGATGCGCAGCGGCGCGACGTCGTCATTTCCTTTGGCAACGCGACACTGGTGATCGCGGATGGCGCAGGGCGTCCGCTGACCCACTGGTCGCTTCCGGCAATCCTACGCACAAACCCCGGCGAAACGCCCGCAATCTATGCCCCCGGCGATGACGCCGACGAAACCATCGAAATCTCAGACGACCTGATGATCGACGCCATTGGCGAAATCCAAAAGGCGCTCGACAAGGCGCGACCAAAACCCGGAAAACTACGTCACCTGACGACAGCTGGCATCACCGCCACAGCACTCGCGCTGGCCGTTTTCTGGCTACCCGGTGCATTGACGCGCCAGACGCTTTCAGTCGTGCCAATTTCAAAACGCACCGAAATCGGCGCAACGATGTTGGGCCACATGCAAGCAACGACTGGCGCAGCATGCCGCGAACCGCGTGCAAACGAAGCGGCAGTAAAGCTCGCTCAGCGCCTGTTTGGGGCAGAAACACGCACCAAAATCGTGGTTGTCCCGCATCTGGACCAAGGTGCGGTTTCCATCCCCGGACGGCTGATTTTGCTGGATTACGGGTTGTTGCAACAGGCGGACGATCCAGCAGCGCCTGCTGGGTTTATAGTGGCTAGCCGCGCAGGAACCGGCGAAAATGACCCACTGGAAACTGTACTGCACAGCGCAGGGCTTGGCGTCACGTTCAAGCTGTTAACAACGGGCGAAATCCCGTCCGAAGTACTGCAAGAAAACGCGCAAGAAATCACCGCAGGAACAGGTTCAACACCGAACCGGGCCAAACTACGCGCTGCGTTCAGCGCCGCACAAATCCCGCATGCGCCTTATCTTGCGCTGCTAGATGAAATGACTGGGAATATGCCTGATTTGGGCGTGGACCCGCTCGAGGGTGAAACACTGCCCGCCATTTTGACGGACAGTGAATGGGTAAGCTTGCAGAACATCTGCAACATCTAAACGTTTATTTGGTGCCGAACATCCGGTCGCCAGCGTCGCCAAGCCCGGGCACGATATAGCCTTTGTCGTTCAGCTTTTCATCGATGGCCGCAGTAACAATCGGCACATCGGGGTGTGCTTCTTTCATGCGGGCGATGCCTTCGGGTGACGCAAGCAAGCACAAGAAACGAATGTTCTTGGCACCCGCCTTTTTCAGTAGATCAATCGCCGCGACTGACGAATTACCTGTGGCCAGCATTGGATCGACGGCAATGACCAAACGGTCTTCTAGCTCGGTTGGGACTTTGAAATAATACTGCACCGGCTCTAGCGTTTCTTCATCGCGGTAAAGCCCGACAAAACCAACACGTGCAGACGGGATCAATTCCAAAACCCCATCCAACAGACCGTTGCCCGCGCGCAAGATCGACACAAGCGCCAACTTTTTGCCGTCAATAACAGGCGCATCCATTGTCTGCAGCGGCGTTTCAATCTGCCTGGTCGTCATCGGCAGACCGCGCGTGACCTCGTACGCCAATAGCTGGCTAATCTCGCGCAATAGCTGCCGGAACACAGCAGTCGATGTATCCTTCTGGCGCATCAGCGTCAGTTTGTGTTGCACCAATGGGTGGGTGACGTGGGTGACATGATCAGTCATTTTTAGGCTCCAATCGTTTTGCCACACGGGCGCGGGTTTCTTCGTCGCAAAAGGCGGCGTTCAAGGCGGTCTCATTCAGAGCCCTGAAATCGTCTTCGCCCCAGCCAAATGTCTTGGCTAGCATTTCGTATTCAGCAGTCATTGTCGTGTGAAAGAACGGCGGATCATCCGTAGATACCGTCACTGGCACACCAGCGTCGCGTAGTTTCGCAATCGGATGCGCCCCCCAGCCAGTGACCGCTTTCAGCACAACGTTTGAACCCGGGCAAACCTCTAGCACGACACCCTTATCAGCGATCTCTTCCACCAGGTTCGCATCATCAATCGCGCCAATGCCGTGGCCGATGCGTTCGACCTTCAGGTCGCGAATAGTCTCGGCAACCATCGAAGGCCCGCCCCATTCGCCAGCATGCGCCGTCAACTGCAAACCCGCCTCGCGCGCCATGTCAAAACTATAGGCATAGTCACGCGGACGCCCGGCCATTTCGCCGCCGGCCATGCCAAACCCGGTGATGAAATCGCCCTTGGTTTCGGCGGCACAACGGGCTGCGACCTTACACTGATCAGGGCCAAAGTGCCGGATCCCCGTTACGATACCACGCAAGGTAATACCCATCGTGCGTTCGGCCTCATCCGCGGCGTCCTTCATCGCCGCCAGATAATCGCGCCATGCGGAAACATCGCCGCCACCGCAGAAATCAGGTGACACGAATGTCTCCATATAGACGACGCCATGCGCGGCGGTTTCTTCCAGCACAGCCATGGTTAGGCGGCGGAAATCCTCGGGCGATTGCAGCGGCTCACATGCGGCTTCATACACTTTTAGGAAATGATCGAAGTCGCGAAATGCGTAGCTGCCATCTGCGTTAAAGATGCCGCTAATATCGATATTCTTTTCGCGGGCCAGCCCAGCGATGAACGCAGGCGGCGCCGATCCTTCAAGGTGCGTATGCAGTTCGACCTTTGGGATATCTTTGAAATTCATAGGAAACTGCGCCCCTCTCCGTTATACTTTACGCCCAAGTGCGCTGCGATGCTCGCTGCAACGTCAGTGAACGCCAATTGGCCAAGTTCCCGCGCACCGATCCCATGGACCAGCACAGGAACCCGCTCGCGGGTGTGGTCAGTCCCGGACCAAGTCGGGTCATTGCCATGATCTGCCGTGACGATCAACAGATCATCGGGGCGCAATCGGGGTAAGATACGCCCAAGTTCCGCGTCAAACCATTCAAGATGCCCGGCATACCCTTGGGGATCACGACGATGGCCAAATTCACTGTCAAATTCGACGAGATTGGCAAAGACCAAAGCACCATCGTCGGCCTCGTCCACCAAATCGCTGATATGCCCCATCAACGCGTCGTCGCGCCCTTTGCGCAGGTCATCGATGCCGCGCATCGAAAAGATGTCGCCAATCTTGCCGACCGCATAAACCTTGCGGCCCGCATCGTGGACGTAGTCACAGATCGTCGGGGATGGCGGCGCAATCGCGAAATCTTTGCGGTTGCTGGTGCGTTTGAAATCACCCGGCTCACCCACGAACGGCCGTGCAATCACACGACCTACTTTCATTTCGTGCAGCAGTGGCGCGATATCGGCACAAAGCTTTAGCAGGCGATCCAATCCAAAATGTTCTTCATGCGCAGCAATCTGCAGAACCGAATCCGCCGAAGTATAACAAATCGGCCATCCGGTTTTCAGATGCGCTTCGCCCTCTTCCTCGATGATCGTGGTGCCAGACGAATGGCGGTTCCCCAAAATGCCGTCCGTACCAGCCGCCGCGCAAATTTGCGCAACAACCTCATCTGGAAACGCTGGCTGCGCGTCAGGGAACACGTGCCAATCCCACGGGACAGGCACACCTGCCAGTTCCCAATGACCTGAGGGCGTATCTTTGCCCTGTGAAACTTCGGTCGCAGCACCCCAGCCACCGGTGGGCGCGGTGCCCATGCCCGGAGCGTCCTCTCCTGATGCCAGCTTAACGGCGGCACCCAGCCCCAGCGCATCCATCACAGGAACCTGTAGTGCCGCTGTCTGCGCAATATGCGCCACTGTATTCGCACCCGTATCGGGCAAGTCACCATTAAAGAACTGATCCGCATCTGGCGCACCGCCAATACCGACGCTGTCGATGACAATCAAAAATGCGCGCGCCATCATGTGATCCTTTCAATAATCAGTGGGCCGGGTTTTGCTGCGTCACCGATGCGCACGGCGGCCTGCACGGCAGCCACAGCCTCTGCTGCGTCGCCATCAGTCGCAGCATGCACCATGCAAAGCGCGTCACCCGCAGCAACGGCACCCCCTAGCGCAATCATATCGGTAAAGCCAACAGACGGATTGATTTTGTCCGTCTCAACGTGACGTCCGCCACCCAAAGCAACCACTGCAAATCCTAGCGCCTCACCATCAATGGCAGCAATGTGCCCCGCTGTGGGGGCCGGAACCGGCTTGACCACCGGCGCTTTGGGCAGATGGGTGTGCCAGTCATCAGCCATGTCAGGCGGGCCACCCAAGGCGGCAACCATCTGGCCAAATTTCTCCATCGCGGCACCGGAACTGATCGCGCGGGTTACCTGCTCCTCGGCATCTTCAACACCGCGCATCGCCAATAGCCGCACACATAGCGCAACAGTCAATTCATAAAGCCGTGGCGCAGCAGCGGCGTTGCCTGATAGAACCTCCATACAGACAGCCACCTCAACCGCATTGCCTAATGCGGGTGCCAGAGGCGCATTCATATCGGTGATCATCGCCTCGGTTTTGCAGCCTGCACCATTGCTGGCATCAACCAATGCACGCGCCAATGCCTCCGCATCTTGCGGCGTTTTCATAAACGCGCCCGAACCACATTTCACATCAAGGATCAGCCCCTCGAGCCCCGCCGCCAGCTTTTTCGCTAGAATTGAGGCCGTGATCAGATCCACGCTTTCAACCGTCGCGGTCACGTCACGGATCGCATAAAGACGCTTGTCGGCTGGGGCAATCTGCCCCGTCGCACTGACAATGGCACAGCCGATATCACGGGTAATCTGATGCAACCGGCGTTCAGTCACATCAACAGACAAACCGGGGATCGCCTCAAGCTTATCCAGCGTACCGCCCGTATGCCCCAACCCACGACCAGAGATCATCGGCACGTAAACACCACATGCGGCCAAAGTCGGCGCAAGGATCAAAGATACGCAGTCCCCCACGCCACCAGTCGAATGTTTATCCAACACGGGACCCGGCAAATCCCAATGCAAAACGTCGCCACTATCACGCATACCTTTGGTCAGCGAAACGCGGCCCTCGTCAGACAGGCCATTCAAGCAAACAGCCATCGCAAAGGCACCGGCTTGCGCGTCGCTGACTTCACCAGTCGCCAGACCTTTGGCAAACCATGCCAATTCTTCTGCACTAGGTGTGTGATGGCGGCGCACCGCAGCTATGATCGCACGGGCATCCATCTTAGACGCGGCTCATGTAATCTGCGTCAAAACTGCCCGGCAGCAAATCAGCAACGGTTGTCTGCGCCGTCACGCCATCCACGGTCGTCAGGGTCACAACTACATCACCATCCGCGAATTCCGCGATCTTTTGACGGCAACCGCCACAGCAACTGATGGGTTTAGGACTATCCGCAATCACGGCAATTTCGGCAATTCGTGTATCGCCTGCGGCAATCATCGCGGCAATCGCACCGGCCTCGGCGCATGTGCCTTCGGGATAGGCGACGTTTTCAACGTTGCAGCCAGCATAGACGGCACCTGACGTCGCCTTAATAGCAGCACCTACTTTGAACTTTGAATAAGGGGCATAGGCGTTTTCACGCACAGCACGCGCTGTTTCGATAAGGGTCATCATTCTCTCCGTATTGGTTCACACAGAGTGATCTTTGACGCTTGCGGATGCAAGACCAGACAATGCGTAAACGAAACCAACAGGCGGCAATTTGACTGTCATTGCGTCGAATGATTTGCCAAATGCCCCTAAACTGTGATTAACGACAGCCAACAACTTCCGTTGCGGCATGAGAATGGTTTAACGTTAAACCATATTTGGAGGAACCGATGACAGACGACGCAAAAGACAGCACGCGGCAGGCAGCGCTGGACTATCACCAGTTCCCAAAACCCGGGAAACTTGAAATTCGCGCAACCAAGCCTTTGGCGAACGGCCGCGATCTGTCACGTGCTTACTCGCCCGGCGTCGCCGAAGCCTGTCTTGAGATCAAAGCAAACCCAGATACCGCCCGCGATTACACAACACGTGGTAACCTTGTGGGCGTTGTGACCAACGGCACTGCGGTTCTCGGCCTTGGAAATATTGGCGGGTTGGCCTCGAAGCCTGTCATGGAAGGCAAAGCAGTCCTATTCAAAAAGTTCGCCAATATCGATTGCTTTGATATTGAACTAAATGAACCCGACCCCGAAAAATTGGCCGATATCGTCTGCGCGCTCGAACCCACCTTCGGCGCGATTAACTTAGAAGACATCAAAGCACCCGACTGTTTCATTGTCGAAAAAATCTGCCGTGAACGGATGAACATCCCCGTGTTCCACGACGATCAGCACGGTACCGCCATCGTTGTTGGTGCTGCCGCAACCAACGCGCTGCGCGTCGCCGGCAAGAAATTCGAAGACATCAAAATCGTTAGCACAGGCGGCGGCGCGGCTGGCATCGCATGTCTGAACATGCTGCTGAAACTTGGCGTAAAGCGTGAAAACGTGTGGCTGTGTGATATCGAAGGTCTTGTTTACAACGGCCGAGAAAAGGACATGACGCCGCAAAAAGCCGAATACGCCCAAGGCACAACACCAGCGACCTTAAACGATGTAATCGCTGGTGCTGACATGTTCCTTGGCCTGTCTGGCCCCGGTGTTTTGAAACCCGAAATGGTCGCGCAGATGACCGATGCGCCAATCATCTTTGCGCTGGCAAACCCCACGCCAGAAATCAGCCCCGATGACGCCCGCGCAGTAAAACCCGACGCGATCATCGCGACCGGCCGCAGCGATTTCCCGAACCAGGTCAACAACGTTCTCTGCTTCCCGTTCATCTTCCGCGGTGCGCTGGACGTTGGCGCAACCGACATCAACGACGAGATGAAGATCGCCTGCATCGAAGGTATCGCCGCCCTCGCCCGCGCAACGACAAGTGCCGAGGCAGCAGCAGCTTACACAGGTGAAAAGCTGACATTCGGTGCCGACTACCTGATCCCGAAACCCTTTGATCCACGCCTTATGGGTGTCGTCGCCAGCTCTGTCGCGAAGGCAGCAATGGAAACCGGCATCGCAACCCGCCCCATCGCGGATATGACCGCATATAAGGCAAACTTGGACGGATCCGTCTTTAAATCCGCCATGATCATGCGCCCTGTCTTTGACGCGGCACGCACTGTGACACGCAGCATTGTCTTTGCCGAAGGCGAAGACGAACGCGTGCTGCGCGCATCCCAAGCAATCATGGAAGAAACGACAGACACGCCAATCCTAATCGGTCGTCCAGACGTGATCGCCCAGCGTTGCGAACGTGCGGGCCTGAAAATCCGCCCCGGCGTAGATTTCAGCATCGTGAACCCGGAAAATGATCCGCGTTACCGCGATTATTGGGAAACCTACCACAACCTGATGGCCCGCAAAGGGGTAACGCCTGATCTGGCCAAGGCGATCATGCGGACAAACACCACCGCCATCGGCGCCGTCATGGTCCACCGTGGCGAAGCAGACAGCCTGATCTGTGGCACATTTGGTCAATTCCGCTGGCACTTGAAATACGTGACCGAGATCCTCGGAAACGAGACCCTTCATCCGGTTGGTGCCCTGTCCCTGATGATCCTTGAAGATGGGCCATTGTTCGTGGCCGATACCCAAGTGCACTCGGAACCAACACCAGAACAAATCGCCGAAACTGTCATCGGGGCGGCCCGCCATGTGCGCCGCTTTGGGGTCGAACCCAAGATCGCGCTCTGTTCGCACAGCCAATTCGGCAATCTTGATTGCGACACAGGCATACGTATGCGTGCCGCAATGGCGATCCTAGACAGCCAACCGCGCGACTTTGCCTACGAGGGCGAAATGCACATCGATGCCGCGCTAGACGTCGAACTACGCAACCGCGTCTTCCCAGACGCCCACCTTCCGGGCGCTGCAAACGTATTGATCTTTGCCAACACCGACGCCGCATCAGGCGTGCGCAACATCCTGAAAATGAAAGGCGGCGGGCTAGAGGTCGGACCGATCCTCATGGGCATGGGCAACCGCTGTCATATTGTCACACCATCCATCACGCCACGCGGCCTGCTGAACATGTCGGCGCTGGCGGGGACACCGGTCGCGCATTATGGCTAACAAATGGAACGCTGTGTAGCTCTATAAACAAGGCCACACAGCGTTTCCCTGCTCCCCCAACCTGTCATCGCATCGCGTCAATCGCCGCGCTGTAAAAAAGTTTACTTTCATCAAACTTCTTCAAGCCAGACCGCTTGCCGGATCGGAAACTGATGCGTAACACTTTCCCATAAGTTGTTTTGGGAGGAACACATGGGATACGCGGACGTTTATGCAGCTTGGAAAGCTGACCCAGAGGCTTTCTGGATGGAACAAGCCCAAGCGATTGACTGGGTAACACCCCCTACTCGCGCCCTGAATGCCGATAACGCACCGCTGTATGAATGGTTCACCGACGCAAAGGTAAATACCTGCTACAACGCCGTCGACCGTCATGTGGAAAATGGCCGAGGCGAGCAAACCGCGATCATCTACGACAGCCCAATCACGCATACAAAGCGCGAGATTTCCTACATCGAACTGCGTAGTCGCGTTGCCAGCCTAGCCGGTGCCTTGCGTGCAAAGGGCGTCGAAAAAGGCGACCGCGTCATCATCTACATGCCAATGATCCCAGAAGCGCTCGAGGCCATGCTCGCTTGCGCCCGGCTGGGGGCAATTCATTCAGTCGTCTTCGGAGGGTTCGCGGCAAACGAATTGGCCGTACGGATCGACGATGCAAAACCCAAAGCCATCATCGCCGCATCTTGCGGGATGGAGCCGGGGCGTGTCGTGCATTACAAACCGTTACTGGACGGTGCCATTGAACTGGCCGACCACAAACCCGACTTCACCGTGATCTTTCAGCGCGAACAAGAGGTCGCCGAACTGATCCCCGGCCGCGACTATAACTGGCACGGCTTCCAATACGGTGTCGCCCCTGCTGAATGCGTTCCAGTAGAGGGCAATCACCCTGCCTACATCCTCTATACCTCTGGCACCACAGGCGCACCTAAAGGCGTTGTACGGCCGACAGCGGGCCATCTGGTCGCTCTCAACTGGACAATGAAGAACATCTACAACGTCGACCCTGGCGATGTCTTCTGGGCAGCGTCAGACGTGGGCTGGGTCGTGGGGCACAGCTATATCTGCTACGGGCCACTGATCCACGGCAACACAACGATTGTCTTCGAAGGCAAGCCCATCGGTACGCCCGATGCAGGCACATTCTGGCGGGTCATCGAGGAACATAACGTCAAATCATTCTTTACTGCACCCACAGCGCTACGTGCCGTGAAACGCGAAGACCCAACCGGCGAATTCTTAAAGGATTACGACCTATCAGGGCTCAACGCGATCTATCTGGCAGGCGAACGTGCCGACCCAGACACGATCAAATGGACCCAAGAAAAGACGGGCAAACCAGTCTATGACCACTGGTGGCAAACCGAAACCGGCTACACAATTGCAGGCAATCCAGCCGGGATCGAAGCGATGCCCGTAAAAATCGGATCACCCACCGTCGCGATGCCCGGCTATGATGTGCAAATCCTGGACGAGGCTGGTCACCCGGTCGCATCGGGTGAGCTTGGCGCGATTGCGGTCAAACTGCCCCTGCCACCCGGCACCCTACCCACCCTTTGGAATGCCGAAGACCGGTTCAAAAAATCCTACCTCAACGCCTTCCCCGGCTACTATGAAACAGGCGACGCCGGGATGATCGACGACGATGGATATCTCTACATCATGGCCCGCACAGACGACGTGATTAACGTCGCCGGTCACCGCCTGTCCACTGGCGCCATGGAAGAAGTCCTTGCCGCCCACCCAGACGTTGGGGAATGCGCTGTGGTCGGGGTGACGGATGAACTCAAAGGCCAACTGCCGCTCGGCTTCATCTGCCTCAACAAAGGCTGCGATCGACCGCACGACGAAATCATCAAAGAGGTCGTAAAATCCGTCCGCGACACCATCGGCCCCGTCGCGGCGTTTAAACTGGCCACGGTCGTAGACCGGCTCCCCAAGACGCGCTCGGGGAAAATCCTGCGCGGCACAATGGTCAAAATCGCCGACAACGCAGACTTCAAAATGCCAGCCACCATCGACGACCCGGCAATCTTGGAGGAAATCAGAGAAGCGTTAAAGCCGTTGGGCTATGCGGGGGCTTGATCTTGCCGCGAAGGGTTAATCAACAATGATAACTTGGCCTGTAATCGCGCCTTCGACACTTTTGGCATAGGCGCGACCAACACGTTCGGACGATACCGGGTTATGGCCGGGAAACCATTCCCCGTATCGCGGAACAGATACATCCAACAAACCGGGACTAACGACATTGACCCTGAGCCGGCGCGGCATTTCGATCGCTGCACCAGTAACAAAACCTGCAAGAGCACCATTCGCGGTCGCGGCGCCTACCCCCATGCGAATAGGATCACGATCCAGCACACCACTGGTTAGCGTGAACGAACCGCCTTCCACGACCGTTTTCAGCCCGGCCATGACCAAATTGATCTGGCCCATCACTTTTTGCTGAAGCCCATACATCAGCGTTTCTTCGGTATGCTCTTCAAACGGGCAGAACTGCACTTCACCTGCGGCTGATACGACAGCATCGATGGGGCCAACCTGTGCATACATTGCATCAATGGAAGCGCGGACCGACATATCGACGCGAATATCACCGCTTGATCGCCCCACACGTATCAATTCGTGGCGCTTGCCCAGTTCGTCACAAGCCGCCTTACCAATGTCACCAGAAGCACCGACAATAATGATCTTCATTATTCTTTTCTCCTCGAATCCAACTATGCGCGATAACCATATACAACATATTGGGCTATTTCGTTTCTTGGCTATCGCTGCTGAAAACGACCTTCCAGCCTCCTCAAACCGCCAATTTGTGAAACGCTAGGCACATTTGACTCGATGAGGCGGTTTTCCGTGTCCGATCAAAGTGCCGCATCAGGCTATATTAGCCCCCATGGCGAGCATATCTGTCTCAAACCAAACCGTCACCGGGGCAAGGGCCGCGGTCGGCAGAGCGAGACAAAGTGTGCTTTCGCCTAAGCTGCACCACTGGCAGCCTTTGAGATAACGGCTTCAGATCGGTTGCAATTCTGACCGTTCAACAAACGGTGGTTTTTGGTGCATTTTTAACGCTCGTATGGACAACTTGAGAGTAGCGTGTTGCTAGGGCAGTAATTGATATGCTTGAGTCGCTCGATTAAAGATGACAGAATTATTTTCAGACGGCATATGTAGTTAAGGGTCGATTTCATCTACTGAAAAAAGTGCCTGTCATTTTGGCAGATGAGGGATACCTATGCGCGACCCCTTTATTGACAACGCCAAGGGTGTACTGATCACCCTCGTAGTACTCGGGCACTATCTTGAGGCCATCAGTGGCTGGAAGAACCCTTATCTAAGCGCTGGCCTCTCGATTATCTACTTGTTCCATATGCCTGCTTTCGTCTTTTTAGCGGGGGTTACCGCCAAGAGAGAGCGCCTCGGGATGCGTGTTGCGAACATTGCGATCATACTTATTTTGTTCCAGTTAGCCTATGGTATTCCAATAATTCTCATTAGCGGTGAATGGCCAACGGGCCTCTCTCAGCCATACTGGATTCTATGGTTCCTTCTGTCACTTATCTGGTGGATGTTATTGATCCCTCTGATAGTAAGGGTTCCCTACGCTTTTACGATATCAATCGTGACTGCTATACTGGGCGGTCTGTACCCGGGTGATGGCTACCAGCTCAGCATCATGAGAACTTTGACCTTTTTGCCTTTTTTTGTCTGGGGGACCCTGCATGGGAACCGTACCATTGCAGCGCTGCAAGCTTGCGCGTGGCGACGGCTCTTAGCGATCGCGCTTTTTGCGACAACTGCTGCAATACTAATTTTTTCCGGCTTGGGACATCGTTGGCTATACGGTTCGTTCTCATATGCGCATATGGGCGTTGGTGACGCGCCTGGCATGATGATTAGAGCTGCACTGCTTATTCTCAGCTCGGCGAGCTTGGTTGCGTTTCTCGGCTGCATGACAACAAAGCGCAGTTATTTATCTGTTGTTGGGCACAATAGCTTGGCCATATTTGTGCTTCACGGTTTCGCGATTATTATCTTTGAAAACATGATTGTGCGAACTGCTCTGCCAGAACTGCCATGGAGCTTTATCCTAGTGGTACTAGCATCCTTGATGACTACGCTGATTTTAGCACACCCTTTTTTCAATACGAGCATTCGTGCGGTAGCCATCAACTTAAGCAGCCTATTTTTAAAGACCACGAGCCGTACCAACTCGTGACGGTGAATGCAGCGTGTGGCGAAAGAAGAGCTTTCTAGGTTACAAATAGAAGTAAGGGGGCTTGGATCATTCTTAAAATTGCTACTTAAAACAGTTCCCCAAACCCAAGTAGTTGTTGAGGGTCTTTGGCTGCCCTTCGTTCGCGAACGTCCATCCGTAGCGTAGCATTTATCATTATGGACAAGTTCCATTGAAAAAATCTTGTTGATTTGAAGACCTTTGGCTGTTTCAATTCCGCTAAGAAAACGGGGGATTTGGCGATGATTGGGCCAAAGTAGGAAGCACAGGCGGCACTGTTTATGAGTTCTTGTTAGAAGATCACGTCCCGCAAGACCACCTGCTGTGTTCGATTGATCGGTTCGTCGATTTGGACGACATCCGCCAGTATTTGGTAGAGTTCTACAGCCACTCATGCCGCCCCTCGATTGATCCTGAGCTACTCATCCGCATGCTTTTGATCGGCTATCGTTTTGCAACGGTGCCTTTGCGAAGAGGTGCATTTGAACCTCGCTTATCGCGGGTTTTGTCGACTTGATCTGTCTGAACCGATCCCCAACCATTCAACCTTCCCAAAGAGACGGCACGTGTGTTTCCGTGAAAGTGCGTTGCTGCGACATCTGTTCGAGAAGACCGTCGCGCGTTGCATTGCGGATGGTTTGGTGAGCGGCCAGCGGCTTGCTACAGATGCCGGCCTGATCGCGACTGATGCAAACAAACGGAACTCCACCCCAAAGGACGATTGGTATCCCAGTGGCGTTGATCCAAACGATGCGCAGCGTGCTGTGAAAGAACATTTAGAGGTCCTTGATGACGCGGCTTTCGGCACGGCATCGGAAGTGGAACTCAAGTTCACATCCCATTCAGACCCGTCGAGCCAATGGACCGCTGCACGCAAAGGCCCCGCATCTTTTGCGTACGCGACCAATTATCTGATCGACACCGACCGCAGCATCATTGTGGACGTCGAAGGGACCAGAGCAATCTGGCGATCCTAACAACCGAACTACCTACAAAACCCCCTATCTTTAGCTCTGCCTCTTTCGTCGCAACCTGGCTACTACGCAGCGCGGCGGGAAGGGGCCGAAATTCAACACCTGCAATTGTTGTATGTGGTATCTTCTGCTTAAGGCGTTCGATTACCGCTCTACCAGAGATAATATCCGTGGCTGTTGCGAACTGACCCGTCACCACAATGAGCTATGCCTATATGGGCGTCGCACCGGTTTGAGAAAACAATCTGGTAGACGCTCCACGACTACATTGAATGCGGTTCCGTTCCGTTCATAATGTGATGCGGCTCTTGCGGCGTCACAACGTTTTCCGTTTTCATCCATTTGGGACTATTCAGCCATCTTACGACTGAATGACACGGATGACAAAATTGACGAATAGTTACGGATGATATCTAACATTTCCTCGTCTGATGGTATTATTCCGTCAACCCCAATGGGCCGTATGGTCCAAGGATCATTTATTTTCGTGTAGTTTCAATCACTTGCATCCGGAAAAGATGACGCATCATGCTCTGAGATGTTCGCAGCATACACTAACGACAATGCACACACGACCAACGCGACGACGTATACGAAAAAGTTCTTCATAGCGGTTAATTAGATAACAGACATGGCAATAACTTGGCGTGGGCCTTTAGGTCAGATTTACTAAGTGCATAGTCGCCTTATTGGACATATCCCATGAGAGTATACAGAAGCCGGCATTCGCGTAAATCGCTGCATCGGTCAAAGTCATCTGACTTTCGGCACAAATGTCAAATTTCGTAAGTACGCGCTTGCCTTTCCATTGAATATGCTCGGATCAACAGATCCTTTGAGGAAACAATTCCTTCAATTCTTATGATACAAAAACCCCGCCGCAGTTTCCTGCGACGGGGTATATTTCTAACGCTTAAGCGGTGACTTATTCGTCGCCCTTCAGCGCGGCACCCAGGATATCGCCCAAGGATGCGCCAGAGTCGGAAGAACCATACTGTTCGACGGCTTCTTTCTCTTCTGCGATTTCGCGTGCTTTGATCGACAGACCCAGCTTGCGTGTCTTGGAGTCGATGTTGGTGACGCGAACGTCGACCTTGTCGCCTACGCCGAAACGCTCTGGACGCTGCTCTGCACGGTCACGGGACAGGTCAGAACGACGGATGAAGGATTTCGCGCCTTCATAGTCAACTTCGATGCCGCCATCTTCGATCTTAGTCACTTCAACAGTGATGATCGAACCGCGCTTCACGCCGCCAACTGCTTCTGCGAACGGATCACCGTCCAGTGCTTTGATGGACAGAGAAATACGCTCTTTCTCAACGTCAACTTCAGCAACCTTGGCTTTCACAACGTCACCCTTGCGGAAATCGCCGATGACGTCTTCGCCGCGGCCTTCCCATGTCAGGTCAGACAGGTGAACCATGCCGTCGATGTCGCCTTCAAGGCCAATGAACAGACCGAATTCGGTGATGTTCTTGACTTCGCCTTCGACTTCAGTGCCCTCAGGGTGTGTCTCAGCAAAGACTTCCCATGGGTTGCGCTGTGTCTGCTTCAGGCCAAGTGAAACGCGACGCTTAGCAGAGTCGATTTCCAGAACCATGACTTCAACTTCTTGCGAAGTAGACACGATTTTGCCTGGGTGTACGTTTTTCTTTGTCCAAGACATTTCAGAAACGTGCACAAGACCTTCAACACCAGCTTCCAGCTCAACGAATGCGCCGTAATCAGTGATGTTCGTCACGCGACCCTGGTGAACAGAACCAAGGCTGAATTTCGCTTCAACAGCATCCCATGGATCGTCCTGCAGCTGCTTCATGCCAAGGCTGATACGGTGGGTTTCTTTGTTGATCTTGATGACCTGCACCTTGATCGTCTCACCAATTGTGAGGATCTCGGATGGGTGATTCACACGGCGCCATGCCATGTCAGTCACGTGCAACAGACCGTCAACACCGCCAAGGTCAACGAACGCACCGTATTCGGTGATGTTCTTGACGACGCCGTCAACTTCTTGGCCTTCAGTCAGGTTGCCGATAACTTCGGCGCGCTGCTCAGCACGAGACTCTTCAAGGATAGCACGACGTGAAACAACGATGTTGCCACGACGACGGTCCATTTTCAGGATCTGGAATGGCTGCTTAAGACCCATCAATGGGCCCGCATCGCGTACTGGGCGTACATCAACCTGAGAACCCGGCAAGAACGCAACCGCGCCGCCCAGATCTACAGTGAAACCACCTTTAACGCGGCCAAAGATTGCGCCATCGACGCGCTCTTCGTCAGCATATGCTTTTTCCAGACGATCCCAAGCTTCCTCACGGCGCGCCATCTCACGAGAGATAACAGCTTCACCTTTGGCATTCTCAACTTGGCGCAAGAACACTTCAACAGTGTCACCAACAGCCAGTTCAGCGTCTTCACCTGGGTTTGCGAATTCTTTTAGATCAACGCGGCCTTCCATTTTGTAGCCTACGTCGATGATAGCTTGGCCAGCCTCGATTGAGATGACTTTGCCTTTGACAACCGAACCTTCAGCCGGTGTGTCCATTTCGAAGCTTTCGTTCAAGAGTGCTTCAAACTCTTCCATTGTATTAGCCATGTGGCGTCGTTTTCCTAACGTTTTGGTTTTATACGGGCCGAGCGGTTGTCTCCGCCGGTCTTTGGATTTCAGTTGGTCTGGGCATCACAACGAACATAAAACAACAGGGCCGGTTAATCCCCGACCCCGCTCAAGTCTCACGCCCGCACCTGTTCCGATACTTCGACAGGGCGGCGTATAGGCCCGTTTTGTTAAGTTTGCAAGGGATTTTGACTCATTCCACCTTATCAATCACGCACCGTGCCCGGACCTCGGGGTGGGTGCGAAGCGCCCGCCCCATGGGGAGGGTGAAGCCCGTCTTGGAAATGGTCCAGTGGACCATTTCAGGGGCGAATGGGCGGGACCCCGGACCGGGCGCTGCCTTTGCATTCGCAAAGGCATATGGTGCGGTTCATTCCAACGGCAGCTTTGAGCCCATTTACCCGAATGCTGCAGTGCAATCGAAGGTCGGCTTTTGCGCTGCCTCGGTCATCGGACTAGTGGCCCAACATCTCTTCTATCACAAGGTTAAAGCGGTTCAGTGCGCCCTCGAAGCGGCCAAAGATGTGCGTGGGGTTACCACGTGATGCAAAACCAGCTTGGATCTCCTCCCCAAGTTCGAAGTCTTCCTTTAGTGCCGTCAGAGAAATGCGGTGGTTCAGCTGCCAGTGTTTTTCCATATCGTCAGTGCGCGGCGCGTCATTTGGCACGACCGTCGCCATTCGGAACCGGGTTTTCGCCTCTGAGACTGGTTCGATATGGAACCACATGAAATGATCCTGCTGCACCAACATTTGAGTATTGGGCAGGACGGTATAGACCATGTTGGCGTCCTTACGCAGGATCCATTGTTCTTCGGGGGTGCCGCCGAGTTCCGGCATGGCGTTACGTGGCAGGACAGCCCGCATGTGCGGTCCGAACTGCTTGTAAGTAAAGAGGTTGTCGGGGAAGTGCGAACCGATCGTCTTCTTATGCGCAACGCGGAAATGATACGCTTCCAACCCGCCCTCGATCAGCACTTTCCAATTCGCATTGATGTCGAGCGTGTCGATAAGTGCGATGCGGTGTTCGTTTAACCCTAGCCAGGCAAAGTCTGGAGCCAAATCAGAAAGCCAGTCGTCTATCTCCGGCATTTCGCCGGCGTCAGGGTTTGCGATGATCCAGACGAATCCGTGCGCTTCGGCGACCGGAAGTCGCCGCAAACCGCGCTCTGCCCGAGGCAGATCGGGAAACCCCTGCGCTTCTTGCGGGACTGCGCGCAGATCGCCGCGGTTCGACCAGCTCCATGCGTGATAGGGGCAGGTGAACACGCGTTTGCATCCGGTTGCCTCGCGTTCGACCTTTGCCCCACGATGGCGGCAGACGTTCAGGAATGCGTGAACTTCTCCGTCTGCGTCTCTCGTGAGCAAGAGCGGTAGGCCTAGGAAATCCCTGGCAATGAAGGCGTTTTGGCCCTCTAGCTCGGAGGAATGTGCCGCAACAACAGGTTTGCGGCGAAAGATCATTGCCATTTCCCGTTCAAACCGTTCAGGGCTTGCGTAGCGCGAGATCGGTGAATGCGTGACTTCCCGGTCTAAAAAAGCTGATTTCTGGTCTTTCAATCCAACGATCTCGCGGATCAGCCCGACTTCTGTTTTACGATCCATACTTGCCTCCCCTCAGGCTACTTACCGATTGGTAAGTTACTTGACGATTGGTAAGTAATCAATCCCATGATATGCAACGTCGCGAGAAAGGAACACTAAGCCAAATGACGACAGACCCCCGGAAAATCTATCTGATGCTTGCGACGCGCCGGTTTGCGCAAGATGGCTTTCACGGGACAAGTCTGGCCAGGTTGGCCAAGGAAGCAGGCGTTTCAAAACAGGCGATTCTCCACTTCTTCGGGACAAAAGAAAGACTTTATGCCGAAGTGCTGAATGCGCTTTGCGAAAGGCTATGCGCCGACATCAAAATCACCCAAACTTCAGATCCGAAGTCCCATCTGACCGCCTATTACGCTCGCATGGCGGCATCTGCTATGGACGACCAACAAGACGTCCAACTGGTTGTACGTGCTTTGCTTGATAGTGATCCAGAGGCACAAATCTGGCCGCTAAAACCCTATTTGGATCGCCTTGCAGACCTTGTTCTGTCGCTGCCCAACTTTGCCGAAACAAACCGCGCATCCGCTTTGGCGGAAGCATATCGCTTTATCGGGTCGGTACAGTACATCGCTTTGTCGCTGCCCACCGTCCAAGGGATCTATGGGGAGGCGACAAGAGCATCTCTTGCTGCGGCAATTGCCAGCAGCGTGGAACGGGAAGTCGAAAGACTCACACAATGCGACGCGATTGATTAAGAGTGCTTCGAGTTCACTAAATCGACCGAGTAGACGCAACAAGCAGACGTTGACAGCAAAAGACTGAATGGCAGGTTCGTCCGCACAGCCGACATTCACTAAATCTTAACAATCCCTAACGCACACCCCATTAACCGGCATCCCCCACCTCAAAACCACACAACCCGCCATACGCTATGCATACGCAAAACATACGCGATGCAGACCGTGTATTTCTCATAATTTTAAGCCAAAAACGCGCGTTAACCCGCCCGCACGTTGCGCGGGCGTGGCTCAGCTCCGTACGGTGTTAACCTAATCGCGCCTGCACGATCTCAATCGCGCGTGCCACGGCCTGTTCAATCGTCATGTCAGACGTATCAATCAGCACTGCATCATCTGCGGGGATTAGGGGGGCTGTTTCACGGCTGCGGTCGCGTGCGTCGCGTTCCTTCACATCCGCCAAAACCTGATCAAGCGTGATGTCCATCCCCTTGCCCGTCAGCTCTTTGAACCGCCGTTCGGCGCGGCATTCCGCGCTCGCCGTGACAAACAGTTTCGCGCCCGCATCAGGACAAATCACCGTCCCAATATCGCGGCCATCCAACACAGCGCCGCCTTCACGACCCGCAAATTTCTGTTGAAAATCAACAAGCGCGCTACGAACCTCGGCAATCACAGCAATCTCGCTCGCCGCTTGTGCAACAGCCGGAGTACGCAGGCTATCGTCCTCTAAATCAACAGGATCAAGCGCACGGGCCGCCGCAATCGGCTCAGCCCCGGCCAGTACTTTTGCACCCACAGCTCGGTACAGCAGGCCAGTATCCAGATGCGCAAAACCAAAATGCGCAGCAACCGCCTTGCTGATAGTACCCTTACCTGCCGCAGCGGGGCCGTCTATGGCGACGGTAAACATCATGCGTTTTCACGCACAAGCTGCGCACCAAGGTTCCCCATCAGTGTTTCAAAAATCGGGAAAGACGTCGCGATAGGCGATCCATCATCAACGGTCATTGGCTTTTGCGTCGCCATCCCCATCACCATGAACGACATAGCAATCCGGTGGTCCAACACGCTGGCCACGGTCACACCGCCCGGCACATTGCCATGGCCCAAACCGGTGACTTTCCACCAATCATCGCCTTCGTCCACTTGGACGCCAGCAGCACGCAACCCCTTGGCCATCGCATCAATCCGGTCGCTTTCTTTGACCCGCAGCTCTTTGACACCCTGCATATCAGTCACACCCTCGGCAAAGGACGCGACGACCGACAGGACAGGGTATTCATCGATCATGCTTGCCGCACGCGCAGGTGGCACAGCGATGCCCTTAAGGTTTGGCGAAAACTTCGCACGCAAATCCGCGACAGGCTCGCCACCTTCTTCGCGCATGTTCTCGTAAGTCAGATCCGCGCCCATTTCCTTTAGTGTGGTGAACAGGCCAGCACGGGTTGGGTTCAGCCCGATATTGGGAATCAGAACATCAGAACCCGGTGTAATAATCGCAGCACAAACTGGGAATGCCGCCGAGGATGGATCACGCGGCACAACGATCGTCTGCGCTTTCAATTCAGGCTGGCCATCCAAGGTAATCACGCGACCTTCATCTGTTTCCTCAACAGTCAAAGTCGCACCAAAGCCCTGCAGCATACGTTCGGTATGGTCGCGGGTGGCTTCTTTTTCGATGACCACAGTCTGACCGGGTGCATTCAAGCCAGCCAACAGAACGGCCGATTTCACCTGCGCCGAAGGCACAGGTACCACATAGCGCACAGGCACCGGATCAGCGGCGCCCACCAGCGTCATGGGCAAACGACCGCCCTGACGACCGACAGTCTGCGTTCCAAACAGTGCCAGCGGATCAGTGACGCGGCCCATAGGGCGGCTGTTCAACGACGCGTCACCAGTGAAGGTTGCGGTGATAGGTGATGTCGCCATCGCCCCCATTATCAACCGCACCCCGGTGCCAGAGTTCCCGCAGTCGATCACATTCTCAGGCTCAGCAAAACCACCAACGCCGACGCCTCGCACAGACCATTCGCCACCACCATGATCTGTCACGGTCGCGCCAAATGCGCGCATCGCTTTTGCGGTGTCCAACACGTCTTCGCCTTCTAACAGGCCAGTCACACGCGTTTCACCAACCGATAACGCCCCCAGAATAAGCGAGCGGTGCGAAATAGATTTGTCGCCGGGCACATTGGCCTCGCCCTTCAATGGGCCACAAGGGCGGGACGTCATGGGAATAGGGGTGCCGTGACCAGACATGCAGTTTTCCTTTGTTAATCTCTGGCGGTTTAACCCAGAGCAGCCAAAGGGTCTATGTCATATCCGCCGGAATGTGAGGTAGTGCGGCGTACGGCCTTCGCGTAGGGCTTTTTGTTCATACCGGGTCGAAATCCAATCGGACCACGGGTCCCGCCAATCTGTCGGACCTTCAGCCAACCATTCAAAGCCTGCAGGCGGCACCTGCTCCAGTGTTTGACGCACGTAATCGGTGATATCCGTCGCGACGCGCAGTTCGGCACCGGGTTTCATCACACTATGCAGGGGCAAGAGATGCTCAGGCGTCACGAAACGACGGCGATGATGGCGCTTTTTCGGCCAAGGGTCAGGGTAGTTGAGGAACACTTTGCTAAGGCTGTTGTCAGGCAGCACATCAAACAAGTCACGCGCATCACCCGGATGGACGCGCAAGTTATCAACGTCTGCCTTCCGAATTTTACCGAGCAGCATCGCAACGCCGTTGATAAATGGCTCGCAACCGATCAGCCCAATGTCAGGATAAGTTTCAGCCATGTGAACAAGATGCTCACCCCCGCCAAAGCCGATTTCCAACCAGACGTCTTTGCCCGGGAACACCTCGTTCAGGTCAAGCGGATTGCGATCGGGGTTTTCTTCCCAGCTAATCGGCCCCGGTGACAACGGCCCAAGATCATTCTCAAGATAATCCTGCTGGCTAGTCCGGATCGTCTTGCCACGAAAGCGACCATAGAAATTGCGCCAAGGAGCGCCCGAGGGATGTCTATCATTTTTCATGGCGCTGCCTTACCAAGCCTGTGGCCACAGCGCAATTACCTCAATCGCGCAGCACCCCAGCGTCTTCGAGTTGCCGGCGCGGCGGATACCACATCGATGATCGCTCGCGCTTTGTCTCAATTGCAAATGCAGGATCAACCCCGCGCGCCAGCATATATACCAAATGATCGTGCACCTCGGTTTGCGTATCTTTATATAGCCAAGCTCCGAACTCAAACGGGCTGTGCCAACTCTCATCGTTCTGCCAATATTTATAGTAGTTTCGCAGCCCTTCTGCCGTCCAAGTATTTTGATGAAACCCAATAGAACTTCCTCGCGCCATTTCACGTCTGGTACCAGCCAAGAACAATGTCACGCAGGAACTGCTACACTCTCCCGTGACGCGGGTGTTGAGGCGGTAATCCATAACAATTCTTGCCATCTCCTCACCCGCCCAAACTGACCCACCAACACTGTTCAGCTGCAAAACTTTGGCATTCGGATTTTGGGCCAACAATGCAGAGAACTGCTCGACATCGCCGCTTTCCATTTCAGCGAAGGAACCGACATGTGCATTATCCGTATTATAAATGATTGTAGTGCCCTGAACCGTGAACTTGCCAGACGCATCGGCTGGCAATTCTGGTGCCTTTTGCGCAAGCGCCGCGCCCGTCAAACCTACGAAAAATATAGCGAACAATAACAACGACTTCATCAAGCACCTCCAAAGCGTTTATCCAGTTGAACGCCATTTTTCGATAGGCTCAAGCTTTTGATGGCGATCAACACGAAAAAGGGCGCCACTGTGGCGCCCTCATCAAACAGTCTGACTGTTCGCTTTATACTGCGGCCTTCAGCGCCTCGACCAAGTCAGTGCGTTCCCAGCTAAAGCCGCCGTCCGCATCTGGCTCACGGCCAAAGTGACCATAGGCCGCTGTCCGTTCAAAAATCGGCTTGTTCAAGCCAAGGTGGCCACGGATGCCACGTGGCGTCAGATCCATGACCTGCGCGATTGCGCGTTCGATCTGTTCGGGGCTGACTTCACCAGTGCCGTGCGTGTCCGCATAGATCGACAGCGGTTTTGCCACTCCGATCGCATAGCTCAGCTGGATGGTGCACCGGTTCGCCATACCTGCAGCCACAACGTTTTTCGCAAGGTATCGCGCGGCATATGCGGCCGAGCGATCAACCTTAGTCGGATCTTTGCCCGAGAACGCGCCGCCACCGTGTGGGGCCGCACCGCCATATGTATCCACGATAATCTTACGCCCAGTCAGGCCAGCATCGCCATCAGGGCCACCGATAACGAATTTGCCCGTTGGGTTAACCCACCATTCAGTTTTTGGCGTGATAAACCCAGCAGGCAGAACCTCGCGAATGTAAGGTTCAACAATCGCACGAATATCGTCGCTGGTCTGGTCTTCGTCGCGGTGCTGCGTTGACAGCACAATAGACGTAACTTCGACAGGCTTGCCGTTTTCGTAGCGAACAGAAACTTGGCTTTTTGCATCCGGGCGCAGTGTTGGCTGTTCGCCAGATTTGCGGACCTCTGCGAGGCGACGTAAAATTGCATGCGCGTATTGGATCGGTGCAGGCATCAATGCTTCAGTTTCGGTTGTCGCATAACCGAACATGATACCTTGGTCACCAGCACCTTCGTCTTTGTCGACGGCCGCATCCACACCCTGTGCAATATGTGCAGATTGTTCGTGCAACAGGTTCGTGATTTTACAAGTCGCGTGGTGAAACTTGTCCTGCTCATAGCCGATGTCTTTGATGCAAGCGCGGGCAATGTCTTCAACGCGGCCCATGTAATCTTTTAGTTTGGACTGATCAGATAGCCCAACTTCCCCGCCGATCACGACATGGTTGGTTGTCGCAAATGTTTCGCAAGCGACGCGCGCTTCGGGTTCTTCGGACAAGAATGCATCAAGAATTGCATCTGAAATCCGGTCGCACACCTTATCCGGGTGCCCTTCGGAAACAGATTCCGAAGTGAATGTGTAGTTTTGTCGTGCCATGGGAAGTGCTCCATTAAATTAACCTGCCACGTCAGGAAGCCGTTGTGACAGAACTGGGATCGGGTCTATGCCTCGGCATAGCTCGCGTCAATCGCTATTACGTCTATAAAATAGGTAGGGCCCTAACGTTAATAAAGTGTTTACCATGATGAGCAACCAATCCCCCCAGCGCGCATATAACGTAATAGGAAGCGCGTGAGGTAGCGACACGTCGATCACCCCATGTGAGTTTAATGGCAAGGCTTCTACAATTTGGCCACGTGCGTCGATCATTGCGCTGACGCCCGTGTTGGCAACGCGCACCATCGGAAGCCCCTGCTCGATTGCGCGCAAACGCGCCTGCGCGAGGTGCTGATAAGGACCCGCGGCCCGCCCAAACCAAGCGTCGTTCGTTATTAAAAGCAACAGACGTGGGCGGTCCGAGGCACCATCAATTTCTTCGGCAAATATTCCTTCATAGCAGATCAAAGGCACTGCATCGCCGATACCCGGCAAGGTAATACGCGCATCTCCAGTGCCCCGTGCAAAACCGGCACCATCGGTTGTCGCCAGCCCACTAATTCCAAAGCGCCCTAGAAGATCGCCGCCAGGAATGTACTCACCAAACGGTACAAGGTGACGTTTGTCGTAAACCCCACGCAGTTCGCCTCCCTGCCCCATGACGACCAGACTGTTAAAATACCGCTGTCCGTCGTCACGTCGCTGAATCCCAAATACCAGCGGCGCGCCTCTTGCCGCTTCAGCTAGCAAACTAAGGTCAGGCTGAACGTAGTTAAGCAAATATGGGACAGCTGTTTCAGGCCAGACAATCAGATCAGGAACATCGCCCTGCCCTGTCATTTCGACCATACGGTTCACGAATACTTCGCGATATTCGGGATCCCATTTCTGATGTTGTGGGGCGTTTGGCTGAACGAGCCGCACCACAGAGGAATCCGGTGGCAGCGTAACAACTGGCGGTACGCACCACCACGTCACAGCCGCCAACATCAATGCCACTACAGCACCGGCAGTTCGCGCCGACCCTATCAGTGCATAGACAGCCCAGGCCGCAGCGGCAGTTATCAACGTTAGTAAATGCGGACCACCATAGGCTGCCATTTGCGCCAAGGGGGTCGGCACCCAGACATGCCCAAGCAACGCCCAAGGAAAGCCCGTCAATATCAGAGACCGTGTGAGTTCCGCCCAAACAAGCGCCAGTGCCAAAGCACATGCCGAACGCGGAACGAGCCTTCCTGCTATATAAGCAAAGACAGCCCAAAACGCCGCGGCACCTGCCGACATAAGAACAATCGCAAAGGGCGCCATCCAGCCATGCCGGGCGATATCAACGAGGAACGGCTCGACAATCCAACGCAAGGAGAAGGCGAAATACCCCACACCAAAGGCCCAAGCATGAAAGGCTGCTTGGCGTGCAGAGGCCCCCAAGGAATGAACCCAAAACAAGAAAGCCAATGCCAAGACAGTGGCGAACCACATGTCATGCGGCGCCTGACCCAACCCACCGATACCGCCAGCCAACGCGAGGATGCACAAACGCATCCTCCACGAAAGGCCCGCGAAATTTGCGATCACGTTAGGCGTCCTGTGCGCTTGGCAAGCGGACACGCAGGCGCTTAATCCGGCGAGGATCAGCATCCACGACTTCGAATTCCGGGCCGTCAGGGTGCACGATGACTTCACCTCGGGCGGGCAGATGGCCGGACAGCATCGAGACCAAACCACCAAGCGTATCGATTTCTTCTTCGTCGATCTCGTCGTGATCAGTCAGCTTCATGCCGATTTCAGCTTCGAATTCTTCAAGTTCGGTTCGGGCTTGGGCCATGTAGACACCTGGCTTTTCCATGAACCAGCTCTTGGCTTCTTCGATGTCATGTTCGTCTTCGATTTCGCCGACAACCTGTTCAATCAAATCTTCAATCGTCAGCAACCCATCGGTCCCGCCGTATTCATCAATAACCAAGGCCATGTGAATACGCTCTGCCTGCATCTTTTGCAGCAAAACACCCAAGGGCATCGATGGCGGCACATAGAGCAAAGGACGCAACATATCGCGCAGATCCATGTCAGGGTTGTCGCCATTAAACCCGTGCCGAAGCGCAAAGTCTTTTAGGTTGACCAATCCGACTGGGGTATCCAAAGTACCATCATAGACAGGTAGCCGTGTCAGGCCACAATCACGAAACACCTGAAGCAGGTCGTCCTTAGAAATAGTCGCAGGAACAGCAACGATATCAGTTGTTGGCACTGCTACATCTTCGACGCGTTTGCGGCGCAGATTAAGCATCCCCAAGACATAGCGCGTAGGTTGGCTATCTTCTGTGGGTGCATCTTCGTGTACTTCGGGAATTCCTTGCGGACGAAATACATTGCTGACGCGGGACCAAAAACCCGGAATAGTAACATTTTGATCCATATGCGCGCTTTGCGCTGCAATAGGTGGACCGTCGTTCGTGTCGTCCATTTCTTCCTTACCTATGTGGGCATGATCGCCCTATTGATCCCTATATGGGTCAGATATACCCAGATTGCCAAGTATTTGTGTCTCTAACCCTTCCATCAGGGCGGCATCTTTATCACGTTCGTGGTCGAAGCCCAACAAATGTAGCGTGCCGTGGACCACTAAATGCATGGTGTGGTCTTCCATCAGTTTACCCGCCTCAGCGGCCTCGCGCATGCATGTTTCAAAGGCGATCGCGATATCGCCCAGCTCTGCATCCATTGGCAATTCTGGGGTGTCAGGCATCGCGCCATCTTCCTCTGCCGCACGTTCATCCGACGGCCAGCTTAGCACATTCGTCGGCGAAGGTTTGCCGCGGAAGTCCGCATTCAAGGTGGCGATCCGCGCATCATCGCAGGCTAAAATGCTTATTTCAAACTTCTCTGGATCAAACCCAAGGTGGGCCAAGGTCGCGTCGGTACCCCGTTTGGCAACAATTTCAATGTTCGCCCAACGGATATCTTCAATTACACAATCAACTGTCACTTTGTTTCGTCTTGTTCGTAAGCTTCAATAATAGCGGCGACCAATGGGTGTCGCACAACATCTTTAGCCGAGAAGTAGTTAAAACTAATTTTCGGGATATTCTTTAGCAGGCGTTCTGCATCCCATAGGCCGGAATTCACACCGCGCGGCAAATCAATTTGGGTTCGGTCGCCCGTAATCACCATACGTGAACCTTCGCCTAAACGGGTCAGGAACATCTTCATCTGCATTGTCGTCGCGTTTTGGGCCTCATCAAGCACGACAAAAGCATTCGACAGTGTGCGCCCGCGCATAAAGGCCAAAGGTGCGATTTCAATCACCTTTTCCTCCATCATCTTCGCGGCTTGTTTTCCGGGAAGAAAATCATTCAGCGCATCGTAAAGCGGCTGCATATAAGGATCGACTTTGTCCTTCATGTCGCCGGGCAAATAGCCCAGTTTTTCACCTGCCTCGACCGCTGGACGAGACAGAATGATCTTATCAACATGACCAGAGATCAACATATTCACGCCAACTGCAACGGCGAGATACGTCTTACCCGTGCCCGCAGGGCCAATGCCAAACGCAAGTTCGTTGTCAAACAGCGATTTCACATAGGCCTTTTGCGCATCGGTACGCGGTTCAACCAGCTTCTTACGTGTCTTAATCTCGACCCGGGCGGTTTCTGTCTTAAAAAGCTCTTCCTGATCACCGGGGCCAGCAGGGCCGCGCACAGTTTCCGGCCCCATGCGTAGCTCGCGATCGATGTCACCAGGATCAAGGCTACGACCAGCTTCGAGCCGCCCATACAGCGACTTTAGAATACCCTCAGCTGTCTGTCGCGATCCATCCTCGCCATGTACGACAAGCTGGTTCCCACGGCGCGCAATCTGCACGCCTAGACTATCTTCTATAGTCGTTAGGTTGCGGTCATATTCACCGCAAAGATCAATCAGCAGGAAGTTGTCAGGAAACTCCAATACGGTTTCAGTGACAGTGTCGGCGGGTTGGGTCAGCGCACCTGTGGCCAAACGGCTCTCCTTTGAGTCTTTATAAGACCATCGTGGCAAGGGAATGCTGCGGGCGCAAGAAGAGTCCGCAGATTGTCACGGAAATGATAAGAAAATGATTGCTGATGGCGATTGTTTCGACGTGGCTTTAGGCGACTAACTCACCTTTTAGCGAGTTCGCACTATCATCAACAATCTTCACGCGGCGTACGGTGCCTAGTACATCGGCTGGTGCTTCTGCGTAAACGGCATGAAGATATTCCGATTTGCCGATCATTTGCCCTGCTTCACGACCCGCCTTTTCAAACAGAACCTTCACTTCACGGCCAACCATCGATGCCTGTGTGGCCTGCTGTTGTTCACGCAACAGCCCCTGCAGTCGCTGCAAGCGGTCATTCATCACATCGTCAGGCAACTGCGGCTTTTCAGCGGCTGGCGTGCCGGGGCGGGTCGAATACTTGAAAGAATAGGCTTGTCCATAATGCACATCACGGACCAACTGCATCGTGTCTTCGAAATCTTCTTCAGTTTCACCGGGGAAGCCTACGATAAAATCGCCAGACAACAGCAGATCGGGGCGCGCCGTCCGGATGCGTTCGATCAGGCGCAGGTAACCTTCAGCGGTATGTTTGCGGTTCATCGCCTTCAGGATGCGATCAGACCCGGATTGCACTGGAAGGTGCAGGTACGGCATGAGCTTTTCGCAGGTACCGTGGGCCTCAATAAGCGCGTCATCCATGTCGTTGGGGTGACTTGTGGTAAAGCGAATGCGTTCCAACCCGTCGACCTTATCCAGTTCCCAAATCAGACCAGCCAAACCGCCGTCATGACCGTGATAGGCGTTGACGTTCTGACCAAGCAAAGTGATCTCGCGCACGCCTGCTTCGACCAACTCTTGCGCTTCACGAATGATGCGGTCAGCCGGGCGCGATACTTCGGAACCACGCGTATAAGGCACGACGCAAAACGCGCAAAATTTGTCGCAGCCTTCTTGCACTGTCAAAAACGCGGTGGGCGCGCGTTTCGCTTTGCTACGCCCCTTGAGGGATGCGAATTTATCGTCTTCCGGAAAATCGGTATCCAGTGCTTTGGCACCAGTTTGCAGCGCATCATCCATCGCTGGCAGGCGATGATAGCTTTGCGGACCAACAACCAGATCGACCATCGGCTGGCGGCGCATGATCTCTTCGCCTTCGGCCTGTGCCACGCAACCCGCAACACCAATTTTCAGATCAGGTTTTTCCGCCTTTAGCCCCTTATAGCGGCCAAGTTCTGAATAGACCTTTTCAGCAGCCTTTTCACGAATGTGACACGTATTCAGCAGAATCATGTCCGCATCCTCGGGCGTCTGGGTTTCGACATATCCTTTGCCGCCCAGCGCTTCGGCCATGCGTTCGCTGTCATAGACGTTCATCTGACAACCGTAGGTCTTAATAAATAGCTTTTTAGGCGCGGACATGGCGGACTCTTGGCTTGGGTGGGTTCAAGGCCTTCTAGCGACTTGTCGGTTTGCTTGCAATGCAAGGCGATTTAGCACAGTTTGCAGCCACAAAAACTGGATGCCACCATATGCACTTTTCCGACCTGCCCACCCTTATATCCGATGGTAAGACCGCGCTCTCAAAAGGGCCGATTGCGCTGATACTGGTCGAAGACGGCATCGAAATTGAAAGCACGATTTCGCATCACATTGCGCTTGGCTTTGGTCAATTGGTGCTGTTTTGCCCGGCGGACTTTCACCTACCCGACGAAATGCCGGCAAACGTTCACAGGGTCGACTTCGACGTCACAGCGGACGGCGCATTAGCGACCATCGTAAACGCAATTATCAAAGCCGCACCCGGGCAATGGATCTATTACTGCTACAACGCAGAATACCTGATATTCCCCTTCTGCGAGACACGAAGCATCGGTGAGATGTTAAGCTTTATGGCCGAAGAACGTCGTGACTGCGTGTTATCATACACGATTGACCTTTACGCGCGCGACTTGGGCGAAACGCCAAGTGCAGTCGATCGCAACGCGGCCTATTTCGACCGGACTGGGTATTTTGCGCTGGCCCGGCAAGACTCCATGGGTGAAACCCTAGAACGACAACTCAACATTTTTGGCGGCCTACGCTGGCGTTTTGAAGAACACATCGTGCCGACGCGTCAACGGCTAGACAGATCCTCACTGTTTCGGGCCACGCATGCGCTAAAGATGTTAGACGACGGCAGCTTTTCAGAGTTCGAACATAACACGATCTCTTGCCCTTGGCATAACAACATTACCGCTGCGACGGCATCCTTTCGGACAGCAAAAGCACTGCGCCGAAACCCCGGCAGCCGCCACCAGATTGATACGTTTTATTGGGAAAACTCAGAGCCGTTCAAATGGACATCACAACAGCTCATGGATCTGGGACTAATTGAACCGGGGCAATGGTTCTAAGGGGCGGCGGATCAAGATCCACCCTACGCCCTTTCAACGATGAATAGGGCCAGTCGAGGGGTTTACGGACCAGCCGGGCTGTAACAGGTGCCGTGATAATCAGGTGCATATGCAGGTCAAAGTCGGCCTGATCTCGAATGATATGCTCCCTGAAGCGTCGTTGCCAAACGCCCTTCTCTCCCGGTCGCAATTGGTCCCTTACTGGTGGAGCCGGTACCGCAATGTGCCGCGAGAACGTTGATTTGATGAGCCGCCATCGTTTCGAATACTCATCATCACCCGGTGGCAAGGTCCAGATCATGTGCATTTTGGCAGGCAGGATCACAGCCGCGTCGATGGTGAACGGCCAACGCTTTACGCACAGACCCGTCGCTGTTCGCAGCAGATCAATTTGATCGACTAAAAGCGATGACTGCTTATCCAACAGTTCAACCGTAAAGAAATAGGTGCCTCCGGGCACAAAGCGTCGGCGATAATTTGACATGGCTGGTAGGTTGCACAGTAACGGTTAACGGCCCGTAAACCGTAGGGTGGATCTTGATCCACCGCGCTTAAGAGCGCACCTGGCCTTCTTGATCACGCGTGACACGCCCCGCCAAACGGACCAGCGCAATATCCGCCTTTCCCTTGACCAACCAAGACAGCCCAAAGGCCCAGATGCCGATAGCCTCAAACCAAAACACGAGGTTATACGCGATCACCGCCTCTTGGGGGCTACCTGTCCCTAAAATTTTCACCGCCGATGCGACGGCAATACCGATCAATGATCCGACAATCACCCATCCACATGCCAAATACACTCGTCTTCTTTGCAGATTTTCTGTTCGGGCGAACTTGACCAAACAAAACACGGCCAGCGAACTAAAAAACACCAGTGCCGACGAATAGTGGAACAATGGGCTTGCCCCGATGCCCACAATCTGTTGCGTCATTGTTGCGATTTGGTCTGTTGGGCTCTCATTCGGAAACAAAGCAACGCCGAACGCTGATACACCGGCAATTGTCCCCAGCCAATCATCGTTAATCACGTCGCCCGAGCGCCGACCATATCCGCGATAACAGATCAAAAAAACACCAATGGAGCAAAGCGTGCCAACGAAAATGTCGCGGTAAGTCGTGTGGTAGAAATCACTGATGGATGGCTCAATCCGGTGGAAATCAAACATCCCCCCCATGAGCAAAACCATCGGCAATGCCATACCCAAAACACCCAGCGCCGTCCGGACCCTATGGTAAGATAAAACCATTTCGTGTCGTTGTTCATCTGGCATGCTGTCGTGCCTTATGACTTAAAATAATGGGCACAGCATGGTTGAGTGCAGCCAAAGCTGCAAGGTCAGCGATTCCTGACTAGATAATAGTGTTGCTTACTTGCGGCGCAGCCGGATAACGACATCGACTGACGCAATCTCTGCACCTTCAGGTGCATGCGGCACACGCGCGATTTCAAGCTGGTCAGCAGGAGCATCCGTCAGATGCGCCGTATCCTCCCAATAGAAATGCGGGTGGTCGGTCATGTTCGTATCGAAATAGCTTTTCGCACCATCAACGGTAATCTCGCGCATCAACCCCACATCACAAAACGCACGCAGCGTGTTGTATACGGTTGCGAGGGATACTTTTTCACCGGCAGTAGATGCAGCATCGAACAGGCTTTCGGCGGTGACATGCCTGTCCTGACCGTCCCCTACCAAGAGGCTCGCCAACGTCATGCGCTGACGCGTTGGACGTAGTCCCGCCCCTGAGAGCCAATCTGTACTGCGCTGTGTTACGATATCTGTCATGGTTGCCTGTCTGCTGCCCCTCCCTTTATATGGTAAGAAATAGCCAATTATCAAATGAAATTACGTAACAACCCGCCAGACTTGCCCTTATAAACCTCTGGGTGGTAAAGGTCGTGCGATGTAGCAGACAAGAATGAGACCACGCAAATGGCCGACTACCCAACAAGTTTTGACAAAGACGACCTGCTGAAATGCGCCCGCGGAGAGCTATTTGGCCCCGGAAATGCGCAGCTTCCTGCCCCACCGATGCTAATGATGGATCGCATTACCGAAGTATCCGGTGACGGCGGTGCACACGGCAAAGGGCATATTGTCGCAGAATTCGATATCACCCCTGATCTGTGGTTTTTTGACTGCCACTTCCCCGGCAACCCAATCATGCCCGGCTGTCTGGGCCTCGATGGCCTCTGGCAGCTGACTGGCTTTAACCTCGGCTGGCGCGGCTGGCAGGGGCGCGGATACGCATTGGGCGTTGGCGAAGTCAAACTGACTGGCATGGTCCGCCCTGACCGCAAAATGCTGACCTACAAAATCGACTTTACCAAAGCGATCCAGACCCGCCGCCTGACAATGGGCGTCGCCGACGGCATCGTCGAAGCCGACGGCGAAGTGATCTATCAAGTCAAAGACATGAAAGTCGCACTGAGTGAGAGTTAATGACACGGGCCTAACGCGGGTCGGTATGATCGGCGTTAGGCGTTTTTTTTTGTAATGCCTAAGTGCCTGCTTTGCAGACAAAGCTTCCATTAACCAAGTACGTCCAAATATCCACGCTCGCCCGCGAGACCCAAGTGGCGATTACGACTTTCGCTGGGGAAGTATTCGAAATGGCCCTTCAGACGAACCTACCTGAATTTCGACACGTTGCCGTATGTACTCGTCTTCATGACTTCGCGCTGTCGCAACTACCTGCGTGAATAGCGGCTCAACCTCACCTGAAATCGGCTCGAGTTTCGAGATTATAGACCGCTGCAGCGGAAGAAAATCTGTCTCAAGAAAGAGCCTAATCATGTTCTGACGAAGTGAAGCTCGTTCATCGGCAAGATCTTCGTTCTTGGGATTAGAGTTCACCCAGTACAACGCGTCTACCGCTCCCGCCTGTTCGGATACGCTTCCTTCTTCCATCGTTTCACGTATTACCTTGAGTAGGTCAAGCGCACCGAGACTACGAACGCAAGGCTCAATGAATTGCCGGTTTGTCGATGGACATTCCACCTCAATTGCAGCCTGAACCATTGAAGATAATAGCCGTCTTGGCACAGGAACTTTTGCGAACAGGCTAGCAACGAACCAACGTTTTCTGGGGTGTTTGAGAGCTTCACGGCACCACTCCCAATCCTCGTGTGATCCGCGCATAGTAGACCGCGCGTCTTGCACTAGACTGTCAACGTGCTTCGGGCGTCTCGGCCACTCGCTGATGTACTCGTCACAGATGCGATCCAATGAACTCATAACAATCCTTCCATAGTAGGTTTGCCGATGGGATAGCGGACATCCGCAACTCTTGCAGCATCGGTTAGGGCCCAACCCAGACATTCGCCCAAAAGCTATTAATCCCTATCAAACTTATCACCTACAACCCAACAAACCATACCTGCTTGCCCCCGCCCCCACTGCTGCCGTACAAAGCGGTAGCAGTATACAGGGAGAGCGCTAATGCGTCGCGTCGTCATCACAGGTTTGGGAATTGTATCCCCGATTGGGAATAACGCCGAAGAGGTCAAAGCCTCTCTTATGGCTGGTAAATCCGGGATCGAGGCTTCGCCCGAGATGGCCGAACATGGCTTCCGTAGCCAGATTGCAGGCACCGTCAAAATCGACATCAAAGAACACGTCGATAAGCGCGCATTGCGCTTCATGGGCCCGGGTGCTGCCTATGCCTATATCGCGATGGGGCAAGCTATTGCCGATGCGGGTCTTGATGATGACACCGTGTCCAATGTGCGCACTGGCCTTGTTGCTGGCTCTGGTGGCCCATCGACATCAGCGATGTTCGCAGCGCATAACGTGGTAACAGAAACTGGCGCGACCAAACGCATTGGTCCGTTTGCTGTGCCTAAATGCATGTCCTCGACGATCTCGGCGAACCTGTCGACACAGTACAAGATCAAGGGCATCAACTACTCCATCACATCCGCCTGCTCGACCAGCCTGCACTGCATCGGGAACGCCGCCGAACAGATTATGATGGGCAAGCAGGACGTGATGTTTGCTGGTGGCGGCGAAGAATTGGATTGGACTTTGTCCTGCCTATTCGACGCGATGGGCGCGATGTCTTCGAAATATAACGACACCCCTGAAAAAGCGTCCCGCGCGTTTGACGCAAACCGCGATGGTTTTGTGATCGCAGGCGGCGGTGCGATGCTGGTGCTCGAAAGCCTTGAGCACGCCCAAGCACGCGGCGCGAAAATCTACGCCGAAGTCACAGGCTATGCCGCGACATCCGACGGCCACGACATGGTTGCCCCATCGGGCGAAGGCGGCGAACGCGCGATGCGCTTGGCACTTGAAACCCTGCCAGAAGGCCGCAAGGTCAGCTACATCAACGCACATGGCACATCGACACCTGTAGGTGATGTGGGCGAAATCGAAGCTGTCCGCCGCGTATTCGGCGAAGGCAGCACACCGCCTGTTTCGTCCACCAAATCAATGACGGGCCACAGCCAAGGCGCCACAGGCGCATCAGAGGCCGTCTATTGCCTGTTGATGCTTCAGGACGACTTTATCGCACCATCAATTAACGTCGAAACGCTTGACCCGGCGCTGGCCCCTGCTGAAATCGCGACATCGCTTGTCGAAAACGCCGGGCTAGACACCGTAATGACAAACTCATTTGGGTTTGGCGGAACGAACGGTTCAATGCTGCTATCAAAATTCAAAGGCTAAACGTATGACAATTTCTTTGCAGGGCAAACGCGGCCTGATTATGGGTGTCGCGAACGAACGGTCAATTGCTTGGGGTATCGCCAAAGCGATGTCAGAGGCAGGCGCAGAACTCGCGTTCACCTACCAAGGCGAAGCATTTGGCAAACGGCTGGAGCCGCTAGCGGCTTCGGTTGGTTCTGACATCCTTGTTGATGTGGACGTGACCGATGACGCTAGCATGGATACCGCATTCGCCTTGCTCAAAGAAAAATGGGGTAAGCTGGATTTTGTCGTTCACGCGATCGCCTATTCAGACAAGAACGAACTGGCCGGAAGGTTCACAGACACTAGCCGCGCGAACTTCCAGAACTCGCTGACGATTTCGTGCTATTCGTTCATCGATGTTGCAAAACGTGCGGCAGAGCTGATGCCCGATGGCGGAACGCTTTTGACCCTGACCTATCAGGGTGCGAACCGTGTGACCCCATTCTACAATGTCATGGGCGTCGCTAAAGCAGCGCTCGAAAGCGCAACGCGTTACTTGGCCAATGACCTTGGCCCACAAGGCATCCGCGTCAATGCGATCAGCCCCGGCCCGATGAAAACACTGGCCGGTGCTGCGATTGCAGGCGCACGCCGGACATTCAAACACACAGAACAAAACGCGCCAATGCGTGAAAACGCAACGCTTGAGGCCGTAGGTGGCACTGCTGTCTATTTGGCGTCAGACGCTGGAGCGTTTACTTCCGGAGAGATCATCCGCGTTGATGGCGGCTTCCACGTGCTAGGAATGCCGCAGCCAGATAACTTGGTCATGCCGGTCGCTGACAAGACTAAGTAAGCTCGGGCAGGTCACGAACTGATTAGATTTGCACCGACATACTGGAATAAAAAAGGCCCGTTCACCACATCTGGTGAACGGGCCTTTTTTATTGAATGACAGCGATTAAGCCGCGTCAATGCCGACCATTTCGATCGCAAAGATCAGGTCTTTACCAGCAAGCGGGTGGTTCGCGTCCAGTGTGACTTCGGCGTCAGTTACTTCGGCAACGGTCACGTGTACGACTTGGCCCTGCGGTGTTTGCATCTGCAGCTGTGTGCCGATTTCAAGGGGGATATTATCAGGGATTTCACCGCGTGGCACGGACTGGCGCGCTTCTGAATTCGTCTCACCGTAGGCATCGGCGCAAGGCACCTCGACGGTCTTCTTATCGCCAACAACCATGCCGGGGATCGCAACATCAAGACCGGGAATAATCTGACCAGAACCAACAACAAATTCCAACGGATCACGTCCGTCCGAACTATCAAAGGTTTCACCTGACTTCAGTGTACCTGTGTAGTGGATGCGGACTGTGTCACCTGATTTTGCTTGGCTCATTGAATATTCTTCCGTTTGGTATTTCAGATTTACCCACGCTACGCGCCCGCCACCTGCAATGCAAACCGCTTTCCCCCTTTCCGTTCCGTAACTCACGTGACACGATACCCTAAAAGCGGGGGAAAACATGGCTATAACGACCTGTGTTTTTGATGCCTATGGCACAATATTTGATGTGAACGCAGCCGCCCAAGCGGCAGCCAACGAACCGGATCATGCCGCCTTGGCTGATGTTTGGCCTGCAATCGCACGTGATTGGCGCGCCAAGCAACTGGAATACAGCTGGCTGCGGGCGGTTGCAGATCGTCACTGCGACTTTTGGCAGGTCACCCAAGACGGGCTGGACTGGGCGCTAGAGGCCAACGGCATTGCCAGCGATGCGACCCGCACCCGGCTGCTTGAGCTATATTGGGAATTATCAGCCTACCCCGAAGCGCCTGCCGTACTGGAAACCCTGAAATCACGCGGCATGAACACGGCCATCTTATCAAACGGAAGCCCAAAGATGCTGAATGCAGCCGTGACTTCGGCAGGGATAGATCGCCTTTTGGACGATACATTGTCGGTCGAAGACGTCGGTATTTTCAAACCCTCAGATCGGGTCTACGATATGGTTGGTGACCGATTTGGCGGCACCAAAGATTCAGTTTTATTTGTATCCTCAAATGGTTGGGATGCGGCTGGCGCAGCTGGCTATGGCTTTCGTACGGTCTGGGTTAACCGCACCGGCGCACCTGTAGATCGGCTATACGCGCGACCGCATCATGTTGTTTCAGACCTGACTGCAATACCGGAGCTTATCTGATGCCATACTACACCTCGAAAGACGGATTAACCTTACACTACACAGACGAAGGTGCAGGCCTTCCAGTGATCGCATTGGCAGGCTTAACCCGTAATGGTGCGGATTTTAATCATATCGCGCCGCGCTGGCCGACCCGGCTTATTCGGCCTGACTATCGCGGACGTGGGCAATCAGCGTGGGCTGATCCCGCGACCTATACGATTGAACAAGAAGCATCCGACGTCCTGACGCTGATGGATCATCTGGGCCTAGAAAAGGCTGCGATTTTGGGGACCTCGCGCGGTGGTTTCATTGGAATGACCCTAGCCGCGACGGCAAAGGACCGGTTACTTGGTGTTGCGCTGAATGACATTGGCCCAGAACTGCAAAATGAGGGCCTATCTGCGATCATGGAATATGTCGGTCGCAACCCGGTTCAAAAGACCTACGCCCAAGCCGCCGATGCCCGTGCGCGCATGTGGACCCAGTTTGAGGGCGTGCCCATGTCACGCTGGTTGGCCGAAGTACAAGGCCACTATCAGGAAACGCCCGAAGGTTTGGTCATTCGTTATGATCCAAAACTGCGCGACGCGATCCTTGCGGCGGGGGCCCAACCCCTGCCCGACCTTTGGCCACTATTCGACGCCACCGCAGACCTGCCGTTGGCATTGATACGTGGTGCCAATTCAGACCTGCTTGCCCCCGCAACAGCAGACGAAATGGCACGCCGCCGCCCAGATATGATCCGCACAGATGTTCCCGGTCGCGGGCATGTTCCATTCTTGGACGAGCCCCAATCACTTACTGCGCTACTTGCTTGGCTGGAGAAAATGAAATGAATATCGAGATGATCCGTGCCGCGACAAAACGACTGGACGGACACGCGCGGCGGACGCCAATTCTGACTTCGCCATTTCTGGACGAGATCGCCGGCAGGCGGGTCTTCGTGAAGGCCGAGTGCCTGCAACACACTGGTTCGTTTAAGTTTCGCGGTGGGTGGTCAGCCGTGTCTGCGCTTTCGGACGATGAATTGAAATCGGGTGTGATCGCGTTTTCAAGCGGCAACCACGCACAAGGCATCGCGCTTGCTGCCCGCGAACATGGTACGCCCGCCGTGATCATAATGCCATCAAACGCCCCAGCGATTAAAATCGCCAACACCCGCGCATTGGGTGCCGAGGTCGTGCTGTATGATCGTGCGACCGAGGACCGTGACGCGCTTGGCGCAAAGCTTGCCAATGAACGCGGGCTGACACTGATTAAGCCATTTGACGAACCGCTTGTGATCGCGGGCCAAGGCACCTGTGGTCTTGAGATCGCGCAAGAGCTTGGCGATCTGAACGCCGACGTGATGGTCTGTTGTGGCGGCGGCGGCTTGACTTCTGGTATCGCGCTTGCGCTGGCCGCTGATGCGCCCGGTCTGCGCGTCCGTCCGGCAGAGCCCGAGGGTTTCGACGATGTCACTAGGTCGCTTTCCAGTGGTACGATTGAACGCAATGCCCAGTTAGATGGGTCAATTTGCGATGCCATCATCACCCCGCAACCCGGCAATATCACCTTTCCGATCATGCAGGCCCATTGCGGGACCGGCGTGGTCGTCACCGAAGACGAATGCCTGCGTGCGATGGGTGTTGCCTTTGAACGGCTTAAGATCGTGATCGAACCGGGCGGCGTGGTTGGGTTAGCAGCAGCACTTTATCATCCAGACGAATTTACCAGTGACGCGGTTGTCGCTGTTGCCACAGGTGGTAACGTAGACCCCGCCATCTTTAAACGCGCATTGGATACGCTTGCATGACCCGCTTTACGATCGCCAGCTTCAACGTCAAAAACCTGATCGAACCCGAACAGGAATACTACCGTTTCGAAGAATACACCCCAGAAGAATACGCTTGGAAACGCGCTTGGCTGGCGGACCAACTGCTGACGATGAACGCTGATGTTGTCGGCTTTCAGGAAATTTTTAGCGAAAATTCACTACGCGATGTTGTGATCGAAACCGATGAGCTGGGACTGGCCGCGAATGCCGCGAACATCCCCGACCGTTCGAAACGCTACGCCCGCAAGGCGATTTTCCGCAAGCTGGCCTATGAGCCTTATACGGAATCCGCGCTCGCTTATGCCCCCAACAGCTTTGACGGCGGTCCGGGTGAACGTCGCCCCGGTGTCGCGATCCTGTCGCGGTTTGGCTTTGTCGGTTTACCAGAGGTGATCCAAGACCTGCCCGAACCGCTGGATATTCCATTTAGCGATATCGACGGCACGGATGGCGGCAGCTATCAAATCAAACGGCTTAGTCGACCGATCCTTAAGGTCCGTATTCCAATTGGCGATTCCGTGGTTACGGTGTTCAACTGCCACCTTAAATCCAAGCTGGGCGAATTGCCGCGCCCTGCTGGTGCGCCCTTCCCGCCTGCCGCTGATCTGGTGAACTATGATCCCGCAACCCGCGCTATGGGTTCATTGCGTTCAGCGCTACGTCGTATGGCCGAGGCTTGGGTCCTACGTAAAGCAATCCTTGATGAACTAGAGGCCGGGCACCCTGTCATGGTTCTGGGTGATTTTAACGATAGCGAAACTGCCGTATCGTCCGAGATCATCACTGGTGAAGCCCCGTTCAAGAACTACGCATGGATGCGCCGCCACGATGCCAAGACAAAGCGTGACCGCTATTCCGACGAAGATAACGAGATCATCCAAGAGAAGATCAGCAAGGTGCGCCTGTTCTCGGCGGAAAAGCTGTTCGTGCGCAAATCGCTACGCGACATGGTTTATACCTCAGCCTTTGGCGGTGTGTTTGAAAGCATCGACCAAATCCTGATGTCTCGTCATTTCCATCCGGAATATCCCGGCAAGATCGGCGAAATGGAATACTTCAGCGCGCTGAATGACCACCTGACAGATGGGTCCCATCCAGAGGCGCCTTATAACAAACTTGCGTCCGACCACGGTCAGATCATGGCGCATATGGTGCTTGGCGATCCTGATGCCTGAAACGACGCAAGTCGTTCGGGACGACGTTAAACTTCATGTGGTCGTTGATGGCCCGGCCACAGGTCCGGCCATTGTCTTTGCCAATTCGTTGGGGACGGACCTGCGCCTTTGGGATGCCATTGTGCCGCTGTTGCCCGCAGAATACAGGGTCATCCGCTATGACATGCGCGGCCACGGGCAATCTGACGTGCCCGATGCGGCCTACACCATGGGTCAGCTGGTCAGCGATGCCGAGGCCGTCTGTGACGCTCTAAATGTCCGCGACGCATTATTTGTCGGGCTATCGGTTGGCGGCATGGTCGCCCAAGGGCTTGCTGTTAAGCGACCAGAGATGATCCGCGCGCTTGTCCTATCCAACACAGCAGCCAAGATCGGCAACAAAAAGCTGTGGCAAGATCGTATCGACGCCATCCGCAAACACGGCTTGGATGCAATGGCCGATGAGGTGATGAAGCGCTGGTTTTCGCGGGCCTTCAACGCATCGCCTGCCGTGAAACCGTGGCGCGACATGCTGAGCGCCACCCCAGTTGAAGGTTACACTGGCATTTGTGCCGCTATCGCCGGCACTGATTTCTACACCCCAACAAGCGGGCTACGCATCCCCACGCTGGGCATCGCAGGATCAGAGGATGGTGCCACGCCTCCCGATTTGGTGCGTGAAACGATCGACCTGATCCCCGGATCCCAATTTGCACTGATGCGCCGCGTTGGGCACCTTCCTTGCGTCGAAGACCCAGAAGGCTATGCTAACCTTTTGAATCAGTTCATTAAGGACACCGGCCATGCCTGAATTTTTGTTGATCCATGGATCATGTCACGGGGCATGGTGTTGGGAAGATGTGATCCCTCATCTCATTGCCGCAGGTCACAAGGCACGAGCAATTGATTTGCCGTCACATGGGGCTGACACGACGCCTGCGGGCGATGTGACGCTTGACCTATATGCGAAAGCAATTGTCGATGCGATTGATACGCCGGTCGTTTTGGTCGGGCACTCGATGGCGGGTTACCCGATTACGGCTGCAGCGAACCTCGCGCCCGACAAGATCAGCAAGCTGATCTATCTTTGCGCCTATGTTCCGATGGATTGTAAGTCGCTTGCTGACATGCGGCGCATGGCACCCAGCCAGCCACTGCTTGATGCGATTATCGTCGACGAAGACCGCGTGACATTTTCCGTTGATCCGACGCAAGCTGTCGCAAAATTCTATCATGACGTAAAACCTGAACGTGCTGAATGGGCGGTTAGCAAACTTGGCCCACAACCGATTTTGCCGCAGGAAACGCCGCTATCATCGGCACATAACCTTCCGCGCCACTACATTCGCTGTACCGACGACCGGACAATTCCACCTGCGTTTCAGGTCACTATGACGGCAAATTGGCCGCAAGGCACAGTCACGGAAATGGCAACATCGCATTCACCATTTCTATCCAGCCCCAAAGCACTGGCCGAGCAACTGATCGCCGCAGCGGGTTAGTCGCAAACAAAGCTTGCAAACGGACCTGTTCCGCCTAATCCTATCCGGCATGCAAAACCGTCTGCCGCTTACGTTCATTCTGATTACCGTGGTGATCGACAGCATGGGTATCGGGCTGATCCTGCCCGTCATGCCCGACCTGATCCAAGAGGTCGAAGGCCATGATCTGGGAATGGCCGCTGTTTGGGGTGGTATCCTCACCACGATCTTTGCCGCGATGCAGTTCCTGTTCGGCCCGACCGTAGGCAACATTTCGGACCGATTTGGGCGACGCCCTGTTTTGCTGTGGTCACTGGTCTTCATGTCGCTTGATTACGTGCTTATGGCGGTTGCTGGCACAATCTGGCTGCTTGTCATTGGGCGCATCATCGGTGGGATCACGGCCGCGACGCAATCAACCGCGGCGGCCTATGTCGCAGATATTTCGACGCCTGCCGAAAAGGCCGTCAACTTTGGCCGCATTGGCGCAGCCTTTGGAATTGGCTTTGTGTTTGGGCCTATGCTAGGCGGGGTGCTGGCCGAATTCGGAACACGAGCCCCATTTTGGGCCGCTGCCGTTCTTGCTGGTGCAAATGCTATCTTTGGCTATTTTGTTCTGCCCGAGACCGTAACCGACCGCATTCGGCGCAAGTTCGAATGGCGTCGCGCCAATCCACTGGGCGCTTTCAAGAACATTGGACGGTTGCCCGGGCTAAAGCGGCTAATGCTGATCCACTTTGTCTATACGATTGCGTTTTTCGTCTATCCCGGCGTCTGGGCCTATTTCGGAGTCGCACGATTTGGCTGGGGTCCGGGCATGATCGGGCTGTCGCTGGGTATCTTTGGGATCGGCATTGCGATCGTTCAGGGTTTCTTGATGAAACCGCTGCTGGATCGGATCGGGGAACGACGTGCCGTCATCCTTGGACTTGGGATTGATACGCTGGCGTTTGGTATCTTGGGGTTCATCACGAATGGATGGGTCGCACTAGCACTCATCCCGCTGACCGCACTGGGGTCAATCGCTGGACCAGCCCTACACGGGATCATGGCGCGCACAGCATCCGATGACCAACAAGGCGAGCTACAAGGCCTCATTGCGTCTATTGCCGCGGTCGCGACGATCATTGCACCGCTGATCGTGACCCAGACATTCTATTATTTCACGGGCGACCGGTCCCCGTTCTATATGCCCGGAGCGCCCTTCTTGGTGTCGGCGGTACTTACCATCGGGTGCATTATGGTCTTCGTCCAAACACCGCGCCCGCAGAAAAGCCGGGCATCGTAACCACCAGTCGGGGTTTTCTTGGCTCTATACCGCTGCTATCATGAACCCCGTTCAGTAGGGGGTAGGCATGGCTGGTAAAGTAGCAGAGCGCCGCGCGGCATTGCGCGAGAATCTTATCATCATCGCAGAAAAGCGGATCGCGTCCGATGGCCTAAGCGCGTTACGGGCACGTGACCTTGCTTCTGACGCGGGCTGTGCCTTGGGCGCTATCTATAACGTCTTTGGCGATTTGACCGATATTGTGTTGGCCGTGAATGCGCGGACCTTTCATCGGTTAGGTGCCGACGTTGCTGCGGCCCTTGCTGATGCCCCGCAAGACCCTGTCGAACAGCTTGTGGTTATGGCACAGGCCTATCACTGCTTTGCAGCGGCGAATTTGCATAGCTGGCGTGCCCTGTTCGATGTCGAACGCGCCCCCGGCGAAGCAGCCCCCGATTGGTACCTTCAGGAAATGGGCCAGCTATTCGCGTATATCTCTGACCCGCTGGCCGTCATTTTCCCGAATCGAGATCCGCAAGAACTAGCTCTTTTGACGCGTGCATTGTTTTCCTCCGTCCATGGCATCGTTCTTTTGGGACTAGATGGCGCAAGCGCGGGTGTACCATCCGACGATATTGATAAGATGATTGCCCTTGTTTTAAGGCAATTCGCAAGCAATCCCTAAAAATATGAACATTGTTCAATATTTTTCTTGATTCAAAAATACACACTCGCTATCAATAATTCATGAACAGCGTTCATACGCTGAATGAAAGGAAGAAAGCGATGTTCAAGACACTAGCGACGTTAATCAACGGACAGAACGCGCGTGCCGAAGACCGGGTACGTGACGCCTTTGCGATCGAACTGATCGACCAGAAAATTCGTGAATCCGAAAGCAGCCTGCGCGCAGCGAAATCAACGCTTGCCAGCTTGATCCAGCGCCAACGCGCCGAGGAAAAACAACACAGCGCACTGAAGTCACGTATTTCTGACCTTACGAAGCGCGCTAAAGAGGCGCTCGATAGTGACCGCGAAGATATGGCCGCAGAAGCAGCCCGCGCTATCGCGACGATGGAAAATGAATTGACCGTACGTACGGAAACGCTGAACCGCCTTGAACAAAAGGTAATTCGCCTGCGCTCATCCATAGAAAGCGGCCACCGCCGCATCATCGACCTGAAACAAGGTGCTATCCAAGCACGTGCCGTGCGCCGTGAACAGACGATCCAGATGCAGATGGTCAAAACAGGCGCCAACCACGGTAGCGTCGAAGAGGCCGAAGAATTGATCCAACGTGTGTTGGGTGGCGATGATCCATTTGAACGCAGTGAAATTCTGGCCGACATCAACCGTGACCTTGATGGAGACAGTATCACCGACCGCATGTCCGACGCAGGCTTTGGTTCTGCAACGCGATCAACGGCTGACGATGTTCTGGCACGACTGAAGTCCGCTAAAAAATAACCCAAATTAAGATACAAGAATTGAAGGAATAACAAAATGGCTCGTATGAAATCTGATAACTCGCTGATTATGATTGTGAATGGTGCCGGTGTTGCCGTCGCATATGGGATGCTTGGTATTTCACTTTGGCTATCCACCGAAGTCCCCCTATCCACCAAAGGTTTTTGGGCAATGTCGGTGATGATGCTGACGCTCGCTTTGGTCAACTTTGTCAAATACCGCTTTGACGAAAAAATGTCCGAAGACCGCGTACAGCGTATCGAAGACGCCAAGAACGAAAAGCTTCTTTCCGATTACGTCGGCGAAAGCATCTAAGACATCCAACGCCCTGCCTGCAGTCGACTGTGGGCAGGGTATTTTCCTTTGCAAAATCGCTGACATCCGCCAAGGTTGGTTCCATGAAATTTCTACGTCACTTCGCTGCCCGTATCGTGGGCCACGCCATCCGGATTTTTGCACGCGCAATCACTGCAGTGCGTGCTGATTGGCAAGGGATTGAACCGATCCCGCGCCAGCGCGTCTATTTTGCGAACCACACAAGCAACGGCGACATGCCCATGATCTGGGCCTCATTACCCCCCGCATTGCGCCGCGAGGTCCGCCCAGTCGCCGCCGCTGATTACTGGTTGAAAAACAAGCTGCGCGCCTTTGTCGGCCCCGAAGTTTTCAACTGCGTGCTGGTCGACCGCCGCCCCGAAGTAAAAGACAAACCGATGGACAAGATTATCGCGGCACTGGACGAAGGATCATCGCTGATCATCTTTCCCGAAGGCAACCGCAACATGACAGACGACCCGCTGCTGCCGTTCAAAGCAGGATTGTATAATATGGGCGTCGCCCGGCCAGATGTTGACCTTGTGCCGACTTGGGTCGCGAACCTAAACACGATCATGCCCAAAGGCGAGGTCATCCCCCTGCCCCTGATCTGCACCGTTACCTTTGGTGCGCCAATTCACGTGGAAGACGGCGAAACCAAAGACGCATTCCTTGAGCGCGCCGCAAATGCGTTGTCATCGCTCGCCCCTGAGGTGCAGTCATGAGCAACACAACCGTTGATATTCTGCTGCTTGCCTTTGGTAGCTTTGGCATCCTGATCGCACTGACGTTTTTAGGTGAGGTTCTACGCGCCCGCCAAGAACCCGGCACGCAAAACCCAGTACTCGAAACCTACATGACCCGCATCCAAAGCTGGTGGGGCATGGTCGCCTTTGTCGGAACAGCGCTGCTGGTCGGGAAACTAGGCGTCATGGTGCTGTTCGCCTTTTGCTCTTTCGCAGCCCTTCGCGAATTTCTGACCCTCACGACCAAAGCGCAGGCCGATCACATCTCGCTCGCGCTCGCGTTCTTTGTCGTACTGCCACTGCAATACGTCTTTGTCGGGATGGGTTGGACCGGCATGTATACAGTGTTCATCCCTGTATACGCGTTCCTGCTGCTGCCGATCGTGTCGGCCCTACGCGGAAACTCCGAAAAATTCCTGATCCGTGTTGCTGAAACCCAGTGGGGCCTGATGATCGCCGTTTTTTGCGTCAGCCACGTGCCTGCGCTTATCAACCTCGAAATCACCGCGAACAGTGATCGCGCAGTCCTGATGATCGCTTTTTTGGTGATGGTCGTGCAGTTCGGCGACCTGCTTGAATACTTCTTTGGACGCCGTATCGGACGCCGCAAAATCGCACCCGGCCTATCCCCCAAGACATGGGAAGGCGTCACCTGTGGTGTCTTGGCTGCAATGCTGACTGGCGCACTGCTAAGCTGGATCACCCCATTCGGTTTGTTCGGCGCCGTGGCGCTTGCCGGTGCCGCGTCATTGGTGGGGATGCTGGGCAGTTTGGTCTTTGCTGCGATCAAGCGCGATCGCGGCGTAAAAGACTGGTCGCACCTTATCCCCGGCCAAGGCGGATTTGTAGATCAGTTGGACAGCGTGATTTTCGCTGCGCCAATCTTTTACCACCTTGTCCGGTTCTTTTACGGATGATTGAAAAACTGGGGTAACTTCGACAGGTTTTTTGCGATTAGCGTGCCGACACCACCGACCCGATGGCGGCGGATCGCGCGATAATCCTCTCGGCTTTTGCGCATCATCTGAGAAACCGAACAGTTACTTGCGCCACCCACCTGCATGCGCACCATGACCTGAGGAATGTGGGCCAACCGGATATTGCCCCGAACCAGATACCGCAGCATGGCATCGTAATCGCCAGAAATTCGAAAGCTAGTGTCATACATGCCCTGTCGATCAAACACCTCACGCCGCAGATAAAGCGTGGGGTGTGGCGGCATCCATCCCCATTTCAGGCGGCTGCGCGAATACGATCCAGCGTTCCAATGACGAACAATCGGCGCGGGGTCACCCTGCCCGATATATTGCAGATCACCATAAACGCCGTCGATCTCTGGATCACGCATCGCGCGGGCCACCTGTTCAAGGGTATCGGCACGCGCCAACTGATCATCCGCATGAAGTAAGCCAATCACATCGCCCTTTGCACGTGAAATTCCAGTGTTTATCGCATCATAAATCCCCGCATCTTTTGCAGACACAACCGCCATATTCGGGTGGCCATGATCGCGCAGAAATTCGAGAGTACCGTCAGTTGATCCACCATCTTGGACGATATGTTCGACATTTCCATAGGTCTGCTCTCGTAGGCTCTTGATCGCGCGCGGAAGGGTATCGCACCCATTCATCACAGCGGTGACAACGGATATCTTCATGGGGTGGGTTCTTCTTTCAATTCAATCCCCAACACGGCCTTTATTGCCTCATTGGGTGTGTCGCCGGTTTCATCCATATACCGCCGGACCTCCGCCAATTTTGCGTCAACAAGGTAGCGGTACCAAAACCCTTGCAGCACATGGAATGACCGGGCCTGCGGCCCATCCAAAAACCCAAGGCGCAAGACATAACGGTAAAAAAAATACGCACCTGCGCGAAAGCCACCGGGAAGGTGGGCGTAGATATTGTCTTTGATCCAGCGCTTTGCGCCACTGCTGGCCAACGTGGCCTCCGCCGATTGTTCGCGGTTCAGCATGTCGATCACTTCTCGGCCAGCATAAGCATTGTGTTTGCTAATCCACCAATCGAGCGGCTTACGATTGTCATCTATGATCGCCCCCTTCAGGTCGGCAGTCACCCCGTTGACGACAATATGTTCATCCATCCATCGATCTTCGGCGCGCCCAGAGCCATTCCGAAACAGGCGAAGAATACGGATCGGGAACACGCCGCCATAGCGGACGTCCTGCCCCAAAAACCGCATGCTGCGTCGCAGGTATAACCCTTCGACGTTGGGCAAACCGGCAGCGATTTCATTCGCCAGTGCTGGCGTCACAAATTCATCCGCGTCAAGCCGCAGCACCCAACCGCCCTGCCCCTTGATCTGATCGAGCGCCCAGTTGAATTGCTGCGCATGGGTCGTCCATGGGTGAAACAAGACCTCTGCCCCCGCATCACGCGCGCGCGCGACAGTATCGTCCTTTGATCCACTATCGACCACCAGCACTCGTGTCGCGATGCCACGCACCGACGCGACGGCGCGTTCGATGTGCAGCGCCTCATCCTTACAAAGAATTATAACAGTCAGGTCAGTCATGTCTTACCTGCACCACCATCGGATTACCGACACCGACCTTCCCTTCAGGCAGGTCCTTCATAGCAACCGCGCGCGCTCCTAAAATCGCGCCCTTTCCAATGTGCACACCCGGCCCGACAAACGCATCGGCGCAAATCCAAGCGTCTTCACCAATGCAAATTGGCGGGGTCATCAGCGGGCGTGCCAAGTCACGTATGTCGTGGCTACCCGCACATAGATGCGCATATTGTGACACGGTCGTACGTGCTCCGATCTGAATTTCACCCAAGGCATACAGAATCGCATGGTCACCAACTGCGGCCTGATCCCCTATGCACAAATTCCAAGGCATCGTGATCCGAACACTTGGGTAGACATGTACGCCCTGCCCAATCTGTGCGCCGAACATACGCAACATCCAAACGCGTAGCGCCCAACAAGGTCGCGGAATGCATCGAAAAATAGGCCAGCATAACGCCCAAGCGACACGCCTTGCTTGGGTACGGCGGTCATATTTACGGTTCCGCCGATTGGCGCTTACGTCAATACGCGAGGTCAAGATGATGCCTCATGCTTCATCGCGAGGCGGGCATAGAGTTGCGCAAAGCGTCGCGTCATAACTTCGGCCGAGAAATCCTGGGCCATCCACGCGCGCCCCTTTGCACCCATCGCAGGCAGATCGCATTTCATCAGCGCCTGTATTTCATCGGCGAGATCAGCGTGGTGCAGGTCTATGCAGCGCCCACATCCTTTTACATCAAGCGCCTGCCAAGGTGTGCCAGTTGTCGTCAAAACAGGTACGCCATGGGCCAATGCCTCGGCCACTGCGATCCCAAAGTTCTCTGAATTGCTTGGCAGGACAAACAGGTCAGCGTTCGCAAACGCCGTAGCCTTTGCTGCCCGGCCAATATGACCATGCATCCGAATGCGCGACGTACAACGCGCCTTCACTTGCGCCACATCTTCCGGCGCGCCAGTTCCAAAAATATCAAGCGTGACATGATCTGGAAGCTGCGCCATCCCGTCGAACAGCCGCTCAATTCCCTTTTTGGGATGAATGCGCCCCAAATAGATCAGGCGAATATTGTCGCTCGGTACTTTTGGCAGCAACGGCGGGATTTCAACCGAATTTGGGATCAGCGCTGTTTCAATACCCTTAAGCCGGGTCACACTCAGGTCGGCTTCGGCTTGACTGGTCACGTGCAGCACCACGCGATCGGATCGCAGCAATTGTACAGCACGTTCAAACTGACCCTTCGCCCCCCGACGTGGCGCTTCAGCCCATTCAGCTGTCGCCAGCAACGCCCCTCGCGGCGACCAGACAACTGGTTTACGTTTTAGCCGCGCAAGGGCGATCGTCGGCAACGTCGGAAAACTATAGGTGCCAGTCAGATGCACAACATCAGCCCAATCGATTGCCTTTGGAAGCTGTGCCAGCAGCCCAGGCGAAATGCTATGTCCCGCGATCCGTCGTGCATAATGGACCGGATATTGTAGCGCGGCAGGCGCAACGTGATCACCGCGTTTGGGGCTCGCCGCATCGGTGGTTAAGACCCGAACGGACATTTGGGGCAAGGCATCGATGCCGTCGCAAATAGCTTTGGTCGACCAAATCGGACCACCCCAATATGTCGCTGGAAAGAATGACGGGGTGACGTGTAGGATGTTCATGCCACCTCCTGCGCCACGGGAAGGCGTTGCCCAATAACCCGCGCCGGATTTCCGGCAACCACGGCGTAGACGGGCACATCACGGGTCACAATCGCACCTGCGCCAATGACCGCACCATGCCCGATATTTTGGCACTGTGGTAAGATCACGGCACGCATTCCGATCCAAACATCAGCTTCGATCGTTTTAGGTAGCGCCATTGCGGCGGAGTGCGGATCCAACCCATGATCATGCGTGTAAACCACGACATTCTCCGAGATCGTCACCCCATCACCAATGTTTAGCCCGCCAGTAATATCGAGATGAACATCACGGTTGATTTGCGCTTTATCGCCAATCACGAGTTGAGCATTGCGGCGTTCAGACGATACATCGCAGCCCCGCCAAAAATAGCAGTCGCGGCCAACCGATACGGAACTTGGGTCAGCAAACCTCACGCCCAATTGAAAACGGCTACCACGGCCCATTCGTTTCAAAGTCGCGCGGTGCATCGTTGTCGCGACAACAATGCCACCACGGCGATAGACCACCGCGATAACCCGACAAAACCAGTAGATCACAGCAATCGGATTACACCGCATACCGCTCCCTCGCCATAACCTGCATGTGAAGCGTGAAGCGGGTCACGAACAGCGCCACCATTATCGCCATCAGCGCGCATTGCGCAGTTGCGCCGACGATAAAGGCACTGAACGACGACTGCAGCGTTGCCTGTACAAACGGATAAAACAGGATCGGATAGAACAGAAACGACCCATATCGCAGCACGTGCATGGGGTTCAATAAAACCACTTCGATCTTGCGATATATCCAGCCTAGAACAAAACCAACGCCAATCCCGGCCCATCCAAAGTTGATAAATGCCTCACCCGGACCAGTCACATTAAACGCGCCGCCCGTATAGATTTGCATAATGTCGCGTTTAAAAAACACGCCCAAATCTATCGCAGGCTTTTCAGGCCATATCGCGCGCGGCACCCAACCAAAGCTCCACCAAGTATAGCTTTGTCCGAGTAGAAATTGATCTGCACCAACCCGGTCAGTGACCATAGTGGCCGCGTTAATATCTAGGAAATATGTGGACCCAACAATCTGGGCCAGCAACGATGCATCTGCAGTCCTGAGCTGCGTCATGTGGGCAGAAACCACCACCAGGCCAGCAACGGCAACGCCACCGACGAACAGTGCTTTGCCAGCGATCCTCTCGTCAAGGATCAGATAGGTCGTAAGGGCAAATACGAGCATCTCGACCAATTCAAATCGGTCGCCTGACACCAACGCGATCAGGACTAACAATCCGCCAAGTGCGCATGCCGCCGCCAACACGCTCCGCGACCGCAAAGTAACCCCATTAGCCAGCAACAGAACAAAGGCGAATTTTGGAACCACAAAGAAGGTCTTGATTCCCGCCAACGTCGCGCCGACGCCATCTGCATTCACGTTGATTTGCTTGGCGTTGTTCAGCCCAGCCAAAAGCGATGCGTCGAATGCACCGACGCCACGTGCCTGCATGATCAGCGCAAAGGTTAAGGCAGCAAATCCGAAGGCCGCAGCAAACAGCCAACCGCGCCGCGTAATGCGCGCGGCCAGCATCCGCGCCTCGGCATGCGACTGCCGAACAGGTCTGATCGCGACCAGATAACCAAGGCAAATCAGCAAAATGAATAGCCCGAGATAAATCGCCCCCAGCAGTTCCGCCGAAGGCGTCATTATAAACCGCCGATAAAACGCCATCTCAGGGGCGTAACTGTATACGATAAGCTTCAACAGAAAGCCAAACGCGCAAAAGTAGCTCAGCAAATGCATCGGCGATACAAGCCTGATTGCCCCATGCCGCTGCCCAATTCCAAAAGGCAGCACGGTGCAAAGCCCCGCAAGCATGATAATCAAGAAGGCTTCCATGCAACCCTCGTGTTCAAGAACAATGCAAAGGCAGATGTGTCCACGCGCGTCCGTTGCCAAAGAAGAAACCATAGGACCACGCTGCCCGCAGTGATCGACGTCACATAAGCAACCGCGTTGGAAAGCGGTCCTATCACCCAGGCTGCAAGGCCGACGTAAACCAGAACGCTAACCGCCCGCGACATCGCCGCGACATGCGCAAAACCGCAAAGCGTCGCGACCGGAAATCCAGAGACAAAGACGACCTGTAGGAATGCACCTAGCGACAGCACGGCAAACACGACACCGCCCTCCTTGGCACCAACGGCAGCGAATAGCATCGCGCCTATGAACAAGATCGTACCGGGCAAAAGCGCTATACGACTTCCCTGTCGGCTCGCGTTTTGAAGCGCGCTAAGGTCGCCGATTGCGAAGCTTTTTGAAATATCCGCCGCACTAACCCAAGTTGCCACGCTCACCGGCAAGGCTACCAGATTTGCAACCCGTTTTAGCAACGCGTAAAGGCCCATATGCGCAGGCGATAGAAGTGCCCCGCCAACAATTATGTCGACCTGTGCAAGTGCTACGCCAAGCACCGAAGTGCCCCATAGCGCCGGTGAAGCCCCAATCGCCCCACCAGTACGGCCGACGATATCACCACGGCGCTGATGCCTCCACGTCCAAACCGCAGCAATCAAAGTAAAGCCCGCCATCCACAGTGCGGCATGATCTAAGATGTCCGCACCCTGCGCATAGATTGCAGCAGCGCCCAGCGCCGCTTGCGGACCACAATCTCGGATCGCCATGGACGCATGAACACTGCCTAGCCCCCGCATGAGACTGGACAAACAGGTCAGCAAGTTGATGGCAAATGCACAGAAAACAACTGCGACCCATGGCATCCTTGGCCACAACGCCTCTGCGCATATGTAGAAAACCAAACCAAGCATCATTGGCATGATCACGGCGTGCACAAACAACGTGCGATATGACACGCCACGACCATCAGTCAGCACACGCAAAAGCAAAAGGGGCCCGCCAAGCGAAATGACCGGCGCCACGACCAAAGCGAGCCCCCAAGTGACAGCAAGCTCACCAAATGCAGCAAGCCCAAGCCACGCCGTAAGCCCCACCATCACGCCAAAGTTGATACCAACCATGCCGGCACGCAAGATCATTGGAATGATCGCCTGCTGTTGAAAGATATTTCCTATGCGCTGGCCGAACATTGACGTGACACCCGTTCTTGATGCGTTAACCACATCACTCATTAGGTTTAGTCGTCGTTCATTGAGATTAATTTTCGGTTAACCCTGATGTGGTCAAGTAACGGTGTATTCACACGGCCAAAGGGCACCATGTTGCAGACCAACTTACAATTAGATCCGCGACCAGACAGCGCATATCAGTTGCAGCTTATCGAACCTTTTGATGTCGCCGCTCTGTTTCGCAGCCTTTGGCAAGGGAAATGGATCATCATGGCGACCGCGATCTTTGCTGTGATTGCTGCTGGTTACTATGCATTCTTTATCGCAACGCCCCAATTCGCCGCGACTGCGACGGTCCAAGTCGAACTAAACCAAAACCAAGCGGCAGAAGCATATTCACAAGGCTTCGACCCTGCTCAGATCAATACCGAAGCCGCGATATTACGTTCAAAACACGTCCTTGAACAGGTCGTTCAGGACCTCGACCTCATCAACGACCCGGAATTCAACCGCTATCTCACACCAATTGCGCCATGGTCATTTGACGGGCTGCGCGCCCGCATTCGTGTGATCATTAGCGGTGAAACCATTGTGCGGCCTAGCGAAAATGCAATTTTGGCAAAGACAGTAGAAAACTTAGCCTCTGCGCTAACCACGGGACCTGAACGGGACACCTACATCTTTGCAGTAACAGCCACGACCGAAACGCCCGCAAAATCTGGGCTGATCGCAAATACCTTAGTTAGCACTTATTTGGCTGAACAATTCGCCGCTAAGACCGCACAAACAGACGCGGCAGTGCAGCACCTAAGTGATCGTGTCGCAGAGCTTCAGCAGGCTCTGAAGGAGAAAGAGACGGCGATCAATGCTCTCATCTCTGGCGGACAACTGCAGGATAATGCTTCTTTTGATGCGCTTAGTCGGCAAGCAATCGACGCGGAAGAGCGATTGGCCGAAGCACAGCGAAGCCTTTCGTTATCGCCAGAAAACGCCGCACATCTGGCTGATCAGATTCCAGGGCTGGAACGCTTTCGCGCACGACTAACCGCGCAAATCGCTGATCAATCCTCAGGGCTTGTCGCACTACACCAACTACGCCGCGAAACAGAAAGTACGCGTATTCTATACACCAACCTTTTGACGCAGCTTCAGCACACACAGATGCAACGGGGTCTGCACGCACCAAGCGCACGCATCTTATCACCCGCAGGCGATGGGCGGCATGTTGGGCCGCGCAAACTAATAATCCTTGCGGTCGCCCTCATTCTCGGGGCCGCAGCCGGTGTTGGAATTGTCGTGTGGCGACGCAGCCATTTCGTTCAGCGTGACACGGTCGGCACGATCATGGGAACCGATGTTCTTGCCACCCTGCCCTACACACCCAAATCGCGTTTACTGAACAGCATCGCAAATAGCCCAACGGGTAAACTGGCCGAGGCAACATGCCATCTGCGCACAGCATTAATGCTAGGTAAAGCGAATGCTAATGCGCAGGTTATCGTCGCCACCTCAAGCGACAGACAGGACGGCCAGACAATCGCCACCTTGGCGCTTGCTGCGTCTTTGGCGCGGCTCGGTAAATCGGCGCTCGTGATAGATGCCAATATGCGGGGCGGTCAACTCAGCGGATATTTCACGTCAAATCCGCGACCTATGCTCGAACACCTTATAAGTGGCAGCGTGGCGTTATCCGAAGCGGTCATATCCGATCCGAGAATAGCCGCCGATATTATCTGCACAACAAGAACGGATCAAAACCCCGCTGACTTATTCAGCAGCACAGGCTTTGCGCAGCTTATCCATGCTGCTCGCAACAGCTATGACTATGTGATTATTGACGCCCCGCCAGTAGTGCCCTTTTCAGACAGCCAAATCATCGCTGGGCATGCGGATTACATCCTATTCTGTGTTCGCCAAGGCAAGACACCAACGCGCACAGCACTTGCCGGACAATCGGCACTCCGATCCGTCGAAGCACCGATTACCGGGATCATCGTTATCACTTAGGACTTGCCCACCTTCAGCACATGACGGTTATAAAATCCTAGCGTATCGCCCGCCTGAAATTGAAAGGCCCCCGTCGTCGCATAGACCTTGGCCATCCAATCACTGCCGCCGCTGGCAGAAGACCCATTCAGGTTAGGCCGGACAATGGTATCAAACTGGCCAATCGCATTGCCAGCCACCTGCAGTGTCCCGACTTCTTGACCGTAGCGTATGCCATTAACGCCAAACTGCCCGGTCATACCGATGCGCGCAGCATTGTCATAGACGAGATTGGCGGGCGTTACCCCTTCGTAATCGTCAAGATGAATGGACGAATACCCGGTGGGTTCAATGGTGCTGAACACGTCGGTCTTGGTTTCACCGTCCCATCTGACAAGCGGCGCCATGCCCGCATAAATCCAAGCGAAATCCGCCGTTGTCCCAGTACCAATAACAGTCACATCATGACGTATTTCGCCCGGATCAAGGGTGCGCTTTAGCTGGCATTCGCCAATATCGCCGCCCTCTGACCTGTGCCAAGTCGTGTTTTCAGTGATCGTAATCTGGCGACCAACAGAAAGACCATTCACACCCTGCCCCGGCACCCAATCAACACCATCCAACAAGATAGAACGGGAAATCAGGCTTTCGTTTCCATGGGTTTGACCACCTAAGTCTGTCGTGTTTCCAGCGACCGAAAACTCCGCCGCGTACTCGCGCTCTGACGCGTAATCGATCGCCACAAAATTGGGGTATGTCGGGCGATTATCAGCACGCCAGTCCAGCGCCCCGTCAGAGTCGATGCCACCAAGATGGCTTGGCCCGGTGGTGCCGCTGGTGCCAGTAGCCCGCGCAGTATAGAAAACACCGCCATGCTGGACCTCGTCTCCCATCGTGTAACTTGTGCTTGATTGCCATGCAGGGGGCAGAATGCGGTCATCGTTTAGCGATCCGCTAATACCAACGGCTTCGATCATGATAGCATTGCCGCCGGGGCTAGCAGTGCCGCCAGTCGTGATCGAAATCTCATGATATCCCGATAAGCCACTTGCCACCTTGATCGATTGGCGGCGGGTCAGATCAGAAGACGTGTAGGTCGGAAACGCCTTAAAACCAAGACCAGCAGGATCGTCGATCTCGTTCACCAGCGTTTGTTCACCGTCGATATCGACACGGCAGTAACCGCCGTTGGTTCGACCGGTATAGTAGATCCAAAGATCATAGGCTTCTGCCCGGCCCACCGTCGCCAGCGCGCTCGCTGAAGCAGAGGAGGTACTGATCGCCCGGTTCCCTGTATAACTTGCTTGCAGCCCCGACCCTGATGATTGAAGCTGCGACCACGACCCACTCAGTTGCAGGTCAGCGACGGTATAAATGCTGCGCAGCTCCGTCACCAAGGTCTCGCGCCAAGAATAGCGATTGCCGGGGTCATTCGCGTCCAGTCGCAAACACGCTGCGAAATTCTGCGCGATTTCAGTCCAAACCGATAACGTCCCAGACGGCCCATCGGCAAGGGCAACACGTTGCCCACCACCCGGTGCAAAAAACGCAGCCAATGGCTGCGGGCGCCCGGCACCAGTATAGCCGGGCGAAATCTCCAGACCGATCATGCGTTAGTACCACGCAACCAGTTGGGCCGTTGTACCAGTCGCCAACACACGCAAAGGTCGGATGCTCAGCACGGCACCTGCGGTCAGATCATAGCTAACCGCAACACCGTCTTTGTCCTGCAACACGGCGGTGCCGCCAGCATTCACAAAAATCGCGCGCGGGCGCACCGGCAAATCAACGGTATCATCAGGGACGATTTCGAAATGGGATACAGCGGGTGAAGTCAGATTGACGTAATCAGAATCGAACGGGTCAGACATGGGAATGCTCCAGTTAAAAAGACACTCCATCCCTAGTGATGCTTCCTTAGGAATTAATTGGGCCAGCGTACGCAGACCAACGCAACAGCGGCTTAGGCCCCGCGCCGGGCCAACACAACGATCAGCGTCCGCCACGCAATCCGCATATCAAAGCGAAAGCTTGCATTCGCAATGTAGTACAAATCCGCCGCCACCTTGCGATGCACTGCGCCAATGTTGTCGACATAGCCCAGCTCAGTCTGCGCATACCCACTGATCCCCGGCAGTACACGGTAGCGCGCGGCATAGCCGGGAACATCCCGCAGATACACGCGGGCATGGTCATAGCAATCGGGACGCGGGCCAATCAGGCTCATCTCTCCACGAAGAACATTGATCACCTGTGGTAGCTCATCAATGCGAGTTCGACGCAGAAATTGACCCAGCCGCGTAATACGACCTGCTTCAAGCGCATCATGCGCACCGCGCGTTTCGCCTGTTGGGCGCATCGTACGGAACTTGAACACGTAAAACGGCTGACAATCCCGCCCCATCCTGCGCTGCACAAACATCAGCGGACCCGCGTTCACAAATGGGTTCGCAAAAACCAATAGGGCCGCAGCTATGACAAGCGGGATCACAAGCAGTACCGCAACCGTTTTGTCAAAAACCAACTTAGCAAGTGGTAGTGACAGTCGGGACATTGGATCAATCCGACCCTGCACCGCCGTGTCATTGTGAAAATCGAACATTCCTGAAACCATCAACCAATGTAGGTCACTTGGACCTGAACCTCATTGATTAATGAATCTGGGCGATCAAGGTTAACGACACCTTAACTTTGTTCTCAAAAACTCTTTGGATTTAATGGCATAGTAATTTTCAGGACTGCATTCATTAACAAACACACCCCATGCGCGATTAATCAAATCGGCCTCATCCTAAGGCGATGAAGTTCGGGCAGTGCAAACTGCGCCCTCGACACCAGACCACAACGAGCCGCAATCCTTGTCAACAATCTCGTTGAAATGACGTGGAACGATCTGACTTATTTCATTAAAGATCGACACTTGAAGAGTGTCGGGCACTTCTTAAGAAGCATGTCAAGTCGCTGTTCAATGCACCATAGAAAGATGAGGTGTCCGAACGGTCGACAACGCGTTTCTTTCAAAAACGCAAAGCAATGAATTTAAATCCGACAACTGTTCAAATTGGCCCCCCATGTCAACAAAGATGGTAGCAATGCTTCTGATCAATTTGTCGCAAATTTGTTTCCGACCGCTGGAACGAAAATCTATCAATAAAACCGAGAGAGAAACGAGCCACCCATTACGGGCCACTTTCCTCTTTCTCGCGTCGATGCAAAAATGATTCAATATTGCGATCACTAGGTATCGGCAATCGCACAACGCAAAACCACACACCAATATTGCTGCCATCGTAGTAGCCGTATTGCGCGAATCTCTCTCGGTCTCTACTTTAGGGGGCATCCGTCAGATTAGGCGGGGATCAGAGCTTGCTGCTGCATGGACCAACGTCCGGAATAAGCAGGAGTGACGTTGCACGATTATGTTTCTGCTTGCTAGGCTAAAGTAATAAGTTGGGGCGCATATCGAAGAAATGCGACCCAAAGGGAATAAATTTGCATGAGCACGATCAAATATCGCAGAGATATAGACGGATTGCGCGCCATGGCCATCATGCCGGTCGTACTCAACCACGCTGGGGTTCCGGGCTTTCCCGGCGGCTTTGTCGGAGTCGATATTTTCTTCGTGATTTCTGGCTTCCTGATCAGCGGCATCCTCGTGCGCGAAATTGAAGAAAACCGTTATTCGCTTGTCCGCTTCTATGAACGTCGCGCCCGCCGGATTCTGCCCGCACTCTTCGTCGTGATTTTAGCCGCGCTTGTTGGTGGCTGGTTTCTTTTCTCTCCCGCTCTTTACGAGGGGCTCGGCAAATCAGTGGCAATGACGCTGCTTTTCGTATCAAATCTGTGGTTCTGGCACAGCGCAGGCGATTATTTTGGCCCCGGGGTTGAACTCGAACCACTGCTGCATACTTGGTCGCTTGCCGTCGAAGAGCAGTTTTACGTCCTCTATCCCCTACTTTTGTGGGCATTGTCTGGGCACTCGCGGAAGGTCTGGATACTTGCTGTCGGTAGTCTCACGTTCCTTTCGCTGGCTCTCTCCGTATATGCCACTTCGGGTCATCCGACATTCAGTTTCTATCTGTTACCGACACGCATTTGGGAACTCGGGGCTGGGGCACTGCTCGCGCTCGGTACATTCCCCGTGTCGCGCCTACGCTGGGCACACGAGGTTACAGGCGTGCTCGGATTGGTACTTATTCTCAGCTCCATCGTACTTATCAATGATCAAACGCCCTTTCCGGGTATCGCCGCAGTCTTACCAGTATCCGGCACGGTGTTGCTTATCTTCGCAGGCTCCGGCAGCGGCTCTACGGCAAGCCGCCTACTTTCGCTTCCACTGTTCGTGGGCGTCGGATTGATCTCCTATTCGTTATACCTCTGGCACTGGCCAATCATCGTCGCTGCACGGATGGTGACCGGAACCAGCGACCTTTCGCTAACCACAGCTGCAATCTGCATTGTGCTAGCTATGGCTCTTGCGGTGATAAGCCTTTGGGTGATCGAACGTCCATTCCGCCAGAGTCGGGGCGACAACCCGATCCCAGCCCGTGGTGTCCTTGTCTTTTCACTTGTGGGTACCGTCCTTCTAGGCGCAGGTGGTGCCTTCATCGCAAAAAACGACGGTTTCGTCGGCCAAGTCCCGCCAGAGCGGTTCGCTGTCTACGAGCGTGCGATCAAGCGCAGCGCCCAGGACTTAGCCTGCATGAATCTGCCCGTATCCCAGCTTCCCTGCCGCATCGGCGAGACGAAGAATAACGCTAGACCTGCCCGTGTCGCCATCTGGGGCGACTCTCATGTCGGAGCGATGCTTTCCGGCTTTGATGACTGGTTTAAGACACAAGGCGAAAGCGCACTGGCCTATACCAAATCGGCCTGCCTTCCATTGCTCGGGGTGCGTCGCGTAGACAGAAACAATGCATGCGATGCGCACAACGCGACGGTGCTCGCTATGATCGAGGCGGATTCCAACATTCATGTGGTCGTCCTTGCCGGTCGGTGGGCTTTGAGCGTAGAAGGCGCACGTGCTCCGAACGAAGCCGGACAACCTGCTATTTTGGCTAAAACTGGACAATCGGGCACCGACATAGAAGACAATGCGAGACTTGTGTCAGAAGGACTGGCCCAGCTCGTAGCGCGGTTGCGTGCCCGTGGAATCATTGTCGTAATTATTGCAGGCATCCCCGAGATTGGGCGGAATGTACCCGACTTAATTTTGGTTTTTGGATCAAATAATGCACCGACCGGCTTTATCCCCGATCTCGCCGCCTACACGCGGCGCAACGGCCGTGCCAACGCAATTCTCGAACGTATCAGCACCGAATTCGGCGCACAGCTAGTCGAACCAGCAAACATCCTCTGCGCACCCAATTGCCGCGTAGAGGTCGGCGGCGAGCTACTTTATCGTGACGATGATCACTTGAGCGACTTCGGAGCGCGATGGCTGCTTCCTCAGTTGATGGCGGCAAGCTCCGAACACACTCACAGGTGATCGGCAGATACCCTAGGCATTACGGTTGCGTGTAGTCGCGGGCTCTCGTTGTGGGAATATCGGTGGTTACTTTTCAATTCTGTCATACGGGCTCTATCTTCCGCGCTTTCTATCGGCTTTCGAGAGGTTGGTCCGCTTCGGTTGTTGCTGCGACAATCATAGGGCGAATTTGGTGAGTGCAATTGCACGACTGCTAGCGGAGCGGCTCGACTGCTGATAAGAGTGCGATTTCTGTAAGCTAAGGGAGAACGGATATCGCAGGCTGCTGAGTTACTAGAAAACAGCTCAATTCCGTTGCCGGATGTTTGGGAAATCTGCGGGTTTGCGTCAGCCGAAACGTTCCGACGCGAATTTCGAAAAACCATGGGCGTTCCGCCAGTCCGATACCATGTACGCTTAGGGGCACCACTTACAGTTTAGGCTTAGAGCAACGCCTCTTTTTCTCAGACCAAGCCGACGTCTATTGAACGTATCGACGCCGCAGTGCAACTTCTGGGCGGAGAAAGGTTTCTTTTATCACTCGCTTCAATAATAGGTTCTCTGTACTGACGAATTGAAATGCAGCGGCTGTCTGACCGACACATGAAAGCAGGTGCGTTTCGAAGCCAACAAAGCCTCCATCGGAACAAGAAGCAAATTTCCGCACGACGTAAAAATTTACTGGCCCAGAAAGCTGGGGGCCTAGAGTTCGTTGATAGATACCGACCAGATTATTAATCCACTTTGGCACCATGACATCTATAAAATCGTGCTAGGAACGACCCAAGGCAGAGTATACGCTTTAGCTTTTATATCAATTCTTGGAAAACCATGGTACGCGAAAGCATCTATCAAAACACTGCGACTTATAGCGCTGGGATGCGAAAGACATTGCATCGTGTGTTGGACTTTCTCGCGATCATTTCAATGCTCGGCGTCCTACTATCCGTTCTTCGCATCTCTCAGGTGGGCCTTGCCTACTTTATTGTCGCCGCGCTGTTGTTTGGGATGTGCGTGCTTCCTTCGATTATCTGGCGTGCCGACAAGCACCTAGTTCGGCGCGGTTTGCTCCTGATTATCGGGTATATGTCGGCCATATCACTCGGAATCCTGAACTTGGGCTTGGCGTCCAGTGGCGTCGGAGCATTGCCGTTCATTTTAGCAATCTGTGCCTCTCTGTTCAGCCGAAGAACGTCGCTCATCTTGTTCGGGCTTATGATCGTGGCCATGACAATGTTTGCCTATCTCTTCATCTACGGGCACTTGTCGTCCCCTGACAGCTCAATGGCGGACTGGAACCGTGACCCGCGTAGCTGGATCGTTGCGATTTGGGCTATGATTGTGTGTAGCTTGATTGTCACCACACTGATCTTCAACCTAAGTGCATATTGGCGAGCCACGGATACGGAAGCCGAAAAAAAGAACCGGCAGTTCGAAGCTATGGTCGAGTTTTCTCCGGATGCGATTATGATCTTTGACCTGGACATCGAGCAGGTTGCGGCTGTTAACACGCGTGCGGAAGAGCTATTTGGCATGACGCGGGATGATCTTGAAAATGCGCCAAAGGTGGGCATTCGCTGTCCTGATCTGCAGCCTTCCGGAGAAAATAGCACTGAAGTATCCGCGCGCAAGTTTGCAGAAGCTTTAGCCGGCGAGCATCCCGTTTTTCAATTGCAGGTGCTAAACGGCAATAACGAAGAAGTGCCTTGCGAGATTTCCTTGTCGCGCATTCCGCCATTCAACCAGAAACTGATACGGGCAAACATTACCGACATTTCAAAACGGCTGGCGGAACAAAAACAGCGAGAAGATCTTCAGGCTCAACTGGCAGCATCGCAAAGGCTTGAAACCATAGGGCAGTTCACCGGTGGTGTGGCACATGATTTTAACAACTTGCTTGCAGTCATATTAGGGAATCTTGAGGTCCTTCAGGAACAGACCGACGACGAAGCGCAAAAGCAGTTTCTGCAACCGTCCATCAACGCAACCCTACGTGGGGCTGACCTTACGCGCAGCTTACTCAGTTATGCTAGTCAGGCAGTGCTAAAACCAGAAATCATCGATCCGAACAGTCTTGTAAGTGATATTAGAAAATGGTCGGGTCGCACGTTACCCAAGAATATTGAGTTAGAGATGTCCCTGCTTGAGGGATTGTGGAGGGTAAAGGCAGATCCAGCCGCGTTGGAAAACGCCCTTCTCAATATGATCCTGAATGCCCGCGATTCCATGGCGCAGGGGGGCAAGCTAACGATTGAAACCGCAAACATTTGGATCGATCAAACATGTCACAAAAGCCAACAAGAGAACCTCGAAAGCGGTCCTTATGTCACGGTTTCAATAACGGACACTGGCACAGGAATTGCCAGCGATAATCTTGAAAAGGTCTTTGAACCATTTTTCTCGACAAAGCCAAAAGGCAGGGGATCGGGGTTAGGATTGGCGATGGTCCAAGGCTTCATGCGTCAATCCGGTGGCATGGTCCAAGTCTCATCTAAGCTTGGCGTCGGTACGACCTGCAAGCTGTATTTCCCTGCGGTGACACAAGAACTGCAAACGGAAGTACCGGTTCGCACTGAGGAGGTTTCACGGAAGGGTTCGGGAAAGCGGATCCTGCTCGTAGAAGACGAAAGAGAGGTGTTGGCTGTCTTAGAATGGATGTTAAAGGCCGAAGGATATGCTGTGACCAGTGCAGTGTCTGGAGATAAGGCAAAGGCCATCTTCGAAGCCGATCCAAATTTTGACCTATTGCTGACCGACATTATGATGCCTGGACAGCTCCAAGGCACAGATCTGTCAAAAGCGCTCCGAGAGTTAGACAACACGCTACCAGTCATCTTCATGTCCGGCTACCCTGCCGAAGCGACCGACAACGGCAACGGCCTTCGCCCCGAGGACATCCGCCTTACAAAACCAGTTGCGCGTAAAGAACTGCTATCTGCCATTGCGCAAGTTCTCGAAACCCCTAACGGGTAGGCAAGTGGAAGTTTTCGAAGCTTTCTTGAAGCCCCAATAGCGTTGCCTAATCCATGAAAGTTTCGAAACGGCCTTTTGAAAAGGCAAGTCGTTCCAAGCCCCTATTGGTAGATAGCGGACCTCTGCTCCAAATGCAGCAAATTACCGGAATTAGCCCAATTCAAACTATGGTGAGGCCCGGACCAATGTCGACCTTTCATGAAGGAAGCATGTTCACACTCGCTGCAAATGGGCTGCGGCCTTGTGCACCGCGAAGTACAAAGCAATCGTCATTGCGGCCAGCGTGATCAGGCTGGCGAACATCAAATCCGTTTTCGCGCGGCCGTTCGCAAGCAACATTAGATAACCAAGCCCTTTGGATGCCCCAACCCACTCGCCGATGACTGCGCCGATAGGCGCATAGACTGCGGCCAATTTCAGGCCGGTTCCGAGAGATGGCAGCGCGTGTGGTATCCTGATCCGGCGCATGATCTGGGCGTTTGTTCCGCCCATTGTCATTGCCAAATCCAGCATGTTCTGTGGAATCCTAGTTAGCCCGTCATAGAACGCGCTGGTCACCGGGAAATAAATGATCAGCACCGCCATCATGACTTTAGAAATAATTCCATAGCCAAGCCAAAGCGTCAGAATGGGAGCAATAGCAAAAACCGGTACGGCCTGTGTGAAAACCAATAGGGGCATCACCAGTCGGTGCAAACGGTCAGAGCTTGCCAATAGTACAGCGGTTACGACCCCCAGCAATGATCCGTGTACAAGGCCCAATCCGACTTCGGTTAAGGTGAATAACGCATTCTCACCAATCAAAAGACGGTTCTGCCACGCAGCCTGTGCGACGAGCCATGGGGACGGCAATATGAAATGCGGCGCATCTGTGATCCAAATCAGCGCTTGCCACAGCAGTACACCACATGTGGTGGCACCAACTGCGTAGCGCATCCCGCTCATTGTGGCCCCCTCAAATGCGCCAAAAGTGCTGCTTGGCACGCTGTCGTTTCCGGCGCGTATTGATCTCGGACGGGTGCGGTCTTGGGAGGGTGCCAAAGCGTCGCGCCCTCGTGCGTCAGGACGACAATCTGATGGCCAAGCCGCACCGCTTCGGCCGGGTCATGGGTCACCATCAAGACCGTTTTGCCCGTTAGCATCTGCGCCGACAATTCCTGCATGTCGGCCCGCGTACCTGCATCAAGTGCTGAAAACGGTTCGTCCAACAATGCAATGGGCCGGTCTTCCATCAAAGTGCGAGCCAGTGCTGCCCTTTGACGCATGCCACCGGATAAAGCCGCCGGCTTTTTCTCGCGCCACGGGCCAAGGCCGACGCGGTCCAGTAGGCCTTTTGCACGTGTCAAGTCTGGGATGTCGTTACGCAAGCGTGCGCCAAGAATGATGTTTTCAAGCACCGAGAGCCATGGCAATAACAAATCTGATTGGGTCATAAAGCTAACGCGCCCTTGAAGAGGCCGCTTGTCCGATGCAATGATATGCCCCGTAAACGTACCAGCACTTTCCAGTCCCGCAATCAAACGTAAAAGCGTCGACTTCCCCACACCCGAGCGCCCTAAAACACAACTCCATTGGCCTGCAGGCAGGGTCAGATCAATGGACTCAAACAAGCGTTCGCCCGCCATGTCGTACTGACCTTTAATCTGGATCGCCGGGGCCTGTGTCATGCGCCGCGCAAGCCCATTTCCCAAAAAGCGACTTCCAATTGGGTGGCGGTTGTGAACCGGTGTTGCAGTTGTGGCCACCGAGCAGTAGCGGCAGGGTCATCGCCCAAGCGCCGCTTTACAGCAACGTCGATCATCAGGCCCACATTTGCCATCACGTCCTGATATGCAGTATCGGCATAAGTCTTGATCCACTCCCTGTAGGGCGTGTCGTCAACCGCCTGCTGTTCCAGCCGTAACCCGATCTCACCATAACCAAAGCAGCAAGGCGCCAGTGCTGCCATCAGATCAAGAAAGTCCCCTTGTAGGCCGGCATCCATTACATAGCGCGTGTAGGCGAGGTTCTCGAACTCTTCGGTTGCGGTGCACAACGCAGTTTCATCGATGCCCGCGGCTGCGCACGTTTTGACATGCAGCGCCATCTCGTGATTGACCAAAGCATCCACTGTGGCAGCACAGACCTTCATTTCGTCCAGCGTTTCCGATTTGACTACGCCAAAGGACCATGCACGTGCGAAATGGACCAAAAAGACGTAGTCTTGGATCAGATAATGCACGAACGCCGTACGCGGCAATGTCCCTTCCCCCAGACCTGTGACAAAGGGATGATGCGTGTAGGCCTGCCATGCGCTTGGGCATCCCGCGCGCCAAAGTGCGAAGGTCTTGCCGTAGGGTTGGTTACTCATGGTGCCGTCACATCAATGGCTATTTTCGCGACTGGGTTGACCGCCGGGATCAGGCCAGCCTGATGCAAGAACGTCTCAAATGCTGCGTAGCGCCCGACATCCATTGCCGCAGGGCGCAGGGCAAAGCGCGGCAGCGTGTCGGCCCAAGCACGTTTGTTCAATTCATCCTGAAGCTCTGGTGCGGTGCTGGAAAAAATCTCCCATGCCTCTTGCGGATGGTTGATGATGTACTGAGTTGCTTGCTCGGTCGCTGTCAGAAAACGGCGGATCATGTCAGCATCCATCGTGTTCGGATTGGCGACATAGATCAGCTCGTCATAAGGCGGCAAGCCTTCTTCTTCGACATAGAAACATCGCCCGGGCACGCCTTCAATATCCATTTGGTTCAATTCAAAATTTCGAAACCCGCCGATAACCGCATCGACCTGCCCCGACATCAAAGCGGGTGAGAGCGACCAGTTCACGTTGATCAGATCTACGTCGTCCAACGTCAAGCCGTGCGTATTTAACACATGGCCCAACACGGCCTCTTCGACGCCCCCAACTGAAAAGCCGACCTTCCCCCCTTTTAGATCAGCGGGTGATGCGATGGGCCCATCTTTCAAGACCAGCAAGCAGTTCAAAGGTGTGGCAACCAACGTGCCAACCCGTTGCAAAGGCAATCCCTCATGGATTTGTAAATGCAATTGCGGCTGGTACGAAATTGCCAAATCAGCCTTGCCCGCCGCAACCAGCTTTGGTGGATCAGAGGGGTCAGCTGGGGCAATCACCTCGACCTCAAGATTAACATCGGCAAAGAACCCTCTTTCCTGTGCAATAATCACGGGGCCGTGGTCAGGGTTCACAAACCAATCCAGCAAAAGTGTCATATGATCTTGTGCCCATAGCGGGGCCGCGCACAGGGTCATTGCAGAGGCGAGGATGATGGATTTCATGAGGTTGTGTCCTTGCGTGATGCATAGAGATTGGCAAAATGATGAGTAGGCCCATGGCCCGACCCGACGCTGAGTTGATCGGCATGAGTAATGGCCGATGCCACATAGGATTTGGCAGCCGCAACAGCGGTTTGGATGTCTGCGGTTTTCGCCAATTGCGCGGCCAGCGCAGAGGATAAAGTGCAGCCCGTGCCATGCGTATTTCGTGTTGGCATACGGGGGGCTTCGAACCACATGACACGCTCGCTTGTGACAAGGCAGTCTGGGCTGTCAGGGCCGCTCAGATGCCCGCCTTTCATTAAGACAGCTGCAGGTCCCAACTGACAAAGCGCGCGCCCCTGAACTTCCATTTCATCCCGTGTTGTGGCCACTTTGGCCGCTAGCAAATGTGCGGCTTCTGGCAAGTTTGGGGTCAGGATGAACGCCAACGGCAACAATGTATCGCGCAGCACTGCAATCGCGTCGGACTGCAGCAGGGCCGCGCCTCCTTTTGCGATCATTACCGGGTCCAGAATGATCGGGGCGTCGCGCCCAGCCAAGGCGCCTGCAATGGCCTGCGCAATCTCGGCATTTGCGATCATCCCAATTTTGACGACATCCACCCGAATATCGTCGAAAACGCTGTCGATTTGCTTTTTCACAAAGCCAGACGGCACAAGATGGATACCGCTGACACCCTGCGTATTTTGCGCCGTTAGCGCGGTCAGCGCGGCCATTGCAAAAGCGCCATTGGCCGATATTGCTTTAAGATCGGCCTGAATGCCGGCGCCACCCGACGGATCAGACCCGGCGATGCTAAGGACATTGGGGATCATGAAGGCGCCTCCGTTTGATTGAACAACTGTGCGGCGGCTTTGGGGTCTGTTTGCCCGCAGATCGCGGACACCACCGCTTGCCCATCTGCACCACTGGCCAAAACATCCTGCTGGTGCGCGGGCCTGAGCCCGCCAATGGCTACCGTGGGTAATGATGTAAGCGCAACAAGACGCGCCAACCCGTCAAAACCAATCGGCCGTTCATGATCGGTCTTGGTGGTCGTGGCAAACACGGGGCCAAGGCCCAGATAATCGACACTGTTGGGGTCCGCTGCCTTTACGGTTTGCTCCGTTTCGCAGGACAAGCCAAGGATTTTGCCGGAACCCAGCAGCGCGCGGGCCTGTACGGGCGGCATATCCCCTTGGCCGATGTGCGCTCCGTCCGCATTCGCTGCGATTGCAGCCTCCAGATCGTCATTGACGATTAGCTGCACCCCCGTGCCATAGAGGGCCTGCTTTAATGCAAGAGCCATATCGATGCGCGCAGGTGTGGAAGCATCCTTGGTGCGTAGTTGCACCATCGTGACGCCACCGGCGACTGCCTGCTGCACAGTTTCGACCAGCCCAAACGGGGTGCACAGAATAGGATCTGTCACAAGATACAGACGCAATTGTTCCCGCAAACCGGTCATGTCAGGATTACGCCCGCGAATTCATCAGGCTGCGTAGCCGCCAAAGCATCAAGAAAATGCACCTGAAAACTGCCCGGCCCCTTGGTCAGCGCCGCGGCCATCGTGCCGGCCACCTTGAAATGCGCAAGCGTGGCAAGTGCGGCCTCAAACGCCGGGCCACTGGCGGCATAGGCCCCCATCAGCGCAGTTTGCGAACAGCCCAAAGCTGTGATCATTGGCATGATCTCTGACCCGCCGGTCACCTTGGCTGATTGCGTACCATCTGTGACGAAATCAATTGGCCCCGTGATGGCAACAACGCAGCTGTGCGATTGAGCCAATTCACGTGCCGCTCCTTCGGCCGCATCTACGCTGTCACCGCTATCTGCACCTTTGCCTGCTCCTGCCTCGCCTGCCATAGCCAAGATCTCGGACGCATTTCCGCGCAAAATGGTTGGACGCAAAGCCAGTAGATCCTGCGCGACCCCCTTTCGGTAGCCAGAAATGAAATGCGCGACCGGGTCCAACACCCATGGAATGGCCGCATCATTGGCCGCACGCGCCGCAGCGCTCATACTGGCAACCCAAGGTGACGACAGCGTGCCGATATTAATGGTCAACGCGCCACAAATCGGAGTGAATTCAGCGATTTCCTCTTGTGCATGCACCATCGCGGGCGAGGCCCCGGCGGCCAAGACCACGTTGGCGGCAACGTTCATCGCGACATAATTGGTGATACAATGCACAAGTGGGTTTTTGGTGCGCAATGTGTTCAGAAGGTCCTGCGGGGCCATAATGTCTCCTTTTCAACTGGAAAAGAGACAACGCTCTTGCAAGCCAAGAGCGCATAACCTCCCTCCGCCAGCATTATCTGGTTCAGGTTCAAAGGGTACATCTCAGCTTTGCAGCGCCCCTGGTAAGAAAACGATAAGTCGATGCCGCAGGAGCGTCAAACAGAAAGCAAACCTTCGGTTGCATTCTGGCAATGTTTCCATTGTCCGCACAGCAGACATTGGCATGCAAAACGGAACCAAACGACGTTCGCAACCGCAGGAACCGGCAGGTATGAGCCGATTCTTTTGAAAAACTTTTTACTGCGGCTACAAACTTTCAGAATGCAGAATGCCGTTCTTGCTTAGTCAGAATATGCCCAAATAAACGAATGCTGAAACATGCATGATTGCCAGATTATGGATTTTCGGGAAATCGAGATTTGTCTGAAGCCATACTTGGGCCATCGATCGGCGCCCCGAGATGAGACGAGCGAAGCAGTTGAACGCACTAAATTGTTACATCGATGACGGTCATATGCGCTATGCTAGGTTTAGTGGTGAGCGGCCAACTACAGGAGAAACTTGTAATGACACGTATGACTGCGAAAGACTTTGATCAGGGCCTCCTTGATCTTTATGATTTTTATGCGCACGGCAAGATTACCAAACGTGAGTTCCTCGACAAGGCTGGGAAATATGCAGTTGGCGGCGTCACTGCAGTTGCGCTTCTTGGAATGCTGAGCCCAAATTACGCTTACGCTGAACAGGTTTCGTTTAATGACCCAGACATTCATGCAGATTACATTACCTATCCATCGCCCAACGGAACAGGTGATGTGCGTGGATATCTGGTACGGCCAGCCGAGGTTGAGACACCGTTGCCTGCCGTGTTGGTCATCCATGAGAACCGCGGCCTGAACCCCTATATCGAAGACGTAGCGCGCCGCGTGGCCAAGGCTGGTTTTATGGCTCTGGCCCCTGACGGCCTAACATCTGTGGGCGGTTATCCGGGAAACGATGCGGATGGCCGCGAGCTTCAGCGGACCGTGGATGGCACAGAATTGATGAATGATTTCTTTGCCGGTTTTGAGCACTTGATGGGACGCGAGGACAGCACGGGCAAGGTCGGATCGGTCGGGTTTTGCTATGGCGGCGGCGTTGTAAATGCGCTGGCAGTAGCCTACCCGGAAATGGCTGCGGGCGTTCCGTTTTATGGCAGGCAGGCGGCAGTTGTCGATATTCCAAAAATCCAGGCGCCGTTGATGTACCAATTCGGTGAGTTGGATGAGCGCGTTAACGCGACATGGCCTGAAACAGAAGCAGCCCTAAAGGCAAATAATAAAACCTATGAGGCCCACATTTACGAAGCCGCCAACCATGGCTTTCACAACGACAGTACGCCACGTTACGATGAGGCTATGGCGATGTTGGCATGGGAACGAACAATACGTTGGTTTGAGACGTACCTGACTTAACCCGCGATCCACGAGGAGTCTCTCAGATGTCAAAAGGCTTGATTACCCGCCGGTGCTTAATTGCCGGAGCCGCTGCAACAACAGCCGTTTCGGGCTTGATTAGTCCGGCCAATGCGCAAACCTTTGACGCAACGCGAACGATGCGAGGCGGGTCTAATAATTACCGTCCCGGCGCCCCTATCGTTGAGCGGATCGGTGGTGGTGGCTTTTGGATGAGCGGCACAGTGAGGCGTGCGGGTGATGGTCTCCCGCTTAAGGGTCAACGCATTCAAATTTGGGCGCATACCACAGAGGGCCATGAACGTGATCCTGAAAGCCACGGTGCGACACTCACGGACGCGAATGGCGTCTTTCGCCTTGAGATGCCGCAGATTGTCCCGGCTTTCGGTCAAGCCCACGGACACCTCGCGTATGACAGCGATGACTTCGAAACTGTATTCTTACGGCCCGTCATGGCACGCTCAAGTGACACAAGCCTTACGGCGGATTTCGTGCTCCAGCCGGTCTGAATAAGGTGCGGCTTACCCGTTTATCTTTTGCAGGCAGCTCGCTTGTCTGGGCGCTCGTCGTAGGGGTATTGGTCGTTGTGATAGCCGCTGCGATGATGAGCCCCCTACTGCAATGGCGCGACCCCATCTACATTGGTGCAGGATTTGCTGGAATTATCGCAATGGCACTGTTGCTTTTACAGCCGTTGCTAGCGGCGCACAATTTGCCCGGTATTTCGGCCTATCGCAGCCGACGCGCCCACCGCTGGGTGGGCGGGGGCTTAATCATGGCGGTGGTGGTCCACGTCTTAGGCCTCTGGATCACCAGTCCACCCGACGTCGTTGATGCCCTTCTCTTCCGATCACCAACATGGTTCACGATCTGGGGTGTCATCGCGATGTGGGCCGTCTTTATGTCCGGGCTCATCGCCGTATTGCGCCGCCGTTTCCTTTTGCGGACTTGGCGTCTAGCACACACATCTCTTGCAGTGGTGATCGTGTGCGGCAGCATCGCCCACGCATTGCTGATAGAGGGAACCATGCAAACAGTATCAAAAGCTGTGCTTTGCTTGTTTGTGGGCGCGGCAACGCTGATGGCTATTGTCGACCTGCGGTGTTGGCTAAGAGCCAAGCGGTAATAAACTGAGCGCTTAATTGCTACTGCCGGCAAAACCGACAAATAACAAACGGCGCCATCCACTTGTGAAGCTTGAACGACAGCTCGATCCCGCAGGATTGCCATCGATAAATAGTGCTATCTAACGGCAGGTCAGAGCCCAAAGAGCACATTCAGCGACCTTCACTAGCGGGTGTTTCTGGCGGGAATCGTTTTAGCGGCAGACAACGTATTTAGAGCAATGCTTTCAAGCGTTTGTCTGTCAGGTTTGTAAAACATCCAGTTACCTATGCGCTTACCAGTGACTAGGTCAGCTTCTGCAAGTTTTTTCATGTGGGCGCTGACTGTCGGCTGCGTCAATCCTGATTTTTCGGTGATAAATCCAACACAGACGCCATCATCCACTAAATCACCGTCCCGCTGCGCTGGGAAGTACAAACGCGGATCAAGTAGCCAGAGCATTATACGCAAGCGCACAGGACTGGACAAAGCGGCAAATACTTTGACAGTTGACTCTTCATTCATATCGTCGATTATCAATATAGGTTTCTTTCTATATGGTGTGCTATGACATTACATTCAAAACCACTCGAACGCCAAGCGTCCATGCTGCAAGACGGGGCGCGCCGAGGTGCAGCCTATCTCAACACAATTGCGGACCGTCAAGTAAATGCCAGTATCGAAACCCTGTCAGAATTTGACTTTGCCTTGCCCAAGAAGGGCCTACCAGACATCGATGTTCTAGATCTCATTGAACGGGTTGGCGCACCGGGCACGATGGCGAGCGCTGCAGGGCGCTATTTTGGCTACGTTATAGGAGGCTCTCTTCCGGCGGCGAGCGGCGCGCGCGCGATGTTGTCCGCTTGAGATCAAGTCGCAGATGAGCCGACTGGTCCTTCGGTTGTCGTAATGGAAGAGGTGGCAATTCGCTGGATCACCGATCTTCTTCGGCTTCCTGCAGAAACCGAAGGTGTCTTCACGACCGGTGCGACGATGGCGAATGTTGCATTGTTGGCAACTGCGCGAGATTTACTTCTTGAACGGCAGGGTCATGGCCGGAGCCAAGGTTTGATCGGCGCGCCGAAGCTTCGGGTCGTCGCAAGTGCCGAAATACATGCGACCGTCCTAAAGTCGCTTCGCATTGTCGGTTTAGGATCGGAGATGGTCGAGCGCGTTCCCGTCGACGACCAGGGCAGGATGCGCTGCGACGAGATGCCTGAACTTGACGCGCGAACGATTGTCCTTGCGCAAGCTGGCAATGTCTGCACGGGCGCGACAGACCCAATTGGGAAGATCGCGAAACTTTGTAAGGCTGCAGGCGCCTGGCTTCATGTGGATGGAGCGTTCGGGCTATGGGCGCGCGTCTCTGATAAAATTGGTTGTACCCTCGATGGGCTCGAACATGCCGACAGTTGGGTTTTGGACGCACACAAAACTCTGAACGTGCCTTACGATTCAGGAATTGCGCTTTGCAGACATCCCGAAGCAATGCGCGCATCCATGGCGATTGGGGCGTCTTATCTCCCTCCTACGGATCCTGGTCCGGCCGATCTCGCTCCCGAGTTCAGCCGCGCGGCACGCGGCGCAGAGACATATGCTGCGCTCCTGTCCCTTGGCCAAGACGGGGTCAAGGCTTTGGTGGACCGCTTGCATGATCTTGCCGTTATGCTCGCAACGGGTGCAAGAGAAGTCGGGTTTGAAATCCCGCATGACATTCACTTCAATCAGGTTTTTGCGACACTTCCGGATGACCCTGTGCGATGTGGCGAAATTGTTGAGCGTATCCAGAAATCGGGCGAGGTCTGGTTTGGTGGGGCGAGCTGGCAAGAACGAGAAGGCTTTCGTATGAGTGTGTCGAATTGGACAACGAACGAAGAACACATTGTTCGCTTGATCGCAGTTCTTGAAAACGCTTTGCGCCCGTAGCGGACAAAACATCGCATCGGTAGATGCGCGCATAGTCGACACCCCTTCGATTTGAAAGTCGGCTTTTTGAACATCCCATAAGAAAAATGTGCTGAAATCAGAGTCTAACTATTTAAAAAATTATAAGTTATTAATTTCGTTGCAGCCGCAATCACATTATCAAAAAGATGCAACAAAGGCTGAAAAACCCCTTTAAAACGGAGGCTCCTATTATGAGACTCCGTTCGCTAAAGCAGTCCCTAGTGCAGAGCGCCGCGAATGCCAGCTTTGAGCCCTCTCCACCGGTTTTCTATACCGCAGCTAAAGCCCACATTCGAGAGATGAGAATATAAAGCTCTGTCGAGCCGCCCCCTCCGCGGCTGCCATGTTCGAAGAATGCTTCAAATTTCCAGCGTTCCACCGGCGCATTTATCGCTGAGAATGGAACCGGGCCATAGTATCGGAATGAAATCGGCCAAAGCCGCATTATGAATGCGCCACGCCTAGCATCATTGTTTCCCGAGCCATATCTGCAGCAAGTGCGGCTATGTCTTCTTTTGATGCACCGCGCATTAACTCAACGCGCAATGCCGTGACATTTGCTTGAAAACGCCGTGCCAACCTCTTTGGGTCAACATCTTGTGGCAATTCGCCAGCGTCGCGCGCAGCCTCAAAACTTGCTGCAAACTCTGCGCACATTTGATCAAGGTAGTTCTGAGACACTTTGGCAATCTTGGGATCAGTGGATTTAGTATCCACCAGCGTTTTCATCAGCATACAAGCTTGGCGCGACCTATCTGCACCGGCAAGATCGATGTAGTTTTGAAACTGTGCCGCCAATCCAGCCAATGGTGACGTAGATTTTGCCATCTGAGCCCGAAAACCTTCGCGCGATGCCTCAAAGTAACGTGAAATCGCCAACAGATAGAGATTTTCCTTGCTCTCAAAGGCCGCATAAATGCTGCCTGGCTTCATATTCAGCGCCGCTTCAAGATCTTTGAGAGATGTCGCATGGTACCCTTTGCGCCAGAACACAGCCATGGCCGCATCAAGTGCGGCATCACGATCATAGTTAGCGGCGCGGGCCATCGAGTTAGCCTTTCATTTCGGCAATCTGCGTCAAGATATTGGTGTAATTGTCTACCCCTTGCGCGCCAGTGACAAGATGCCTGCGGTCAAACACCACTGCAGGCACGCCGGAAATGCCTTGTTGTTGCCAAAACTGTTCGGCAGAGCGAACTTCATTGGCAAAGCGTTGATCAACGAGCACAGCCGTTGCCTCATCCCGGTCCAAACCAATTTCACCGGCAATATCGGCCAGCACGGCATTGTCTGACAGATCGCGGCGGTCGGTGAAATGCGCAGCAAAAAGCGCCATTTTCAGATCGTGCTTACGGCCTATCGTCCCGGCCCAGTGCAACAATTGGTGCGTGTTGAAAGTGTTGTGCATGCGAGAGTCGTCAGCCCACGCAAACTCAAACCCCAAGCTATCACCGAGCGCTTTCATTTGCTGACGCGATTGCTCGGACTGCTCGGGCGTGCTCCCATATTTCTCGATGATGTGCTCGCGCGTATTCTGCCCTTCTGGAGGCATCTGCGGATTCAATTCGAAAGGATGCCAATGGACGTCATGCGCGGTCCCCGTCATCTCTAGCGCCTCTGCCAGCTGACGGTATCCGATGATGCACCAAGGGCACATTACGTCAGACACAATGTCGATACGAAGAGGTTCGGTCATGTCATTTCCTTTCAGCAGGACCGGTATAGTCACATACAAGATCGGTCGCGCAGCATTTTAATTGAGCTATCAACTTGAAGGGGCCCCATGTCCAGCTGTTACGCCAAAGTATATAGCTGAACGACGATTTGGGTTGGACGAAATACTGCTCCCGTAGAAATGCTGCCGGAGCGGAAGCCCGCCCCGGCATTTGGATTATTCTGCAGCTACGGCAGACTTCTTTTCCCAGGCAAACTTTTGAAACACTTGGTCGACAGGCGTTTTCGCAAAGTGGTTGGTATAGTTTGACATCAATTTCTGCGCGGCGCCCAAAATGATCTCGAGGATATTTGCTTCGGTAAATCCGGCGTCCAAGAATGCTTGTGTATCCGCCTCAGCCACGAAACCACGGTCACGAACCATCGCCAGTGTAAACGTACGCAACGCTTCAAGCTTTGCAGTCGGCAACGGCGTTTCATCGCGCAATGCTTCAGTGATCGCGTCATCAACCTTCATCATTTTCGCGATCCCTGTGTGAGCTGGAACGCAATAATGGCAATTATTCTCGACGTTAATCGTCTGCCAAACAACGGTTTTCTCTTCATCTGTCATTGATGTCGCCAAAAACTGCTGATGTGCAAACTGATATGCAGCAAGCAACGGCGGTGCGTCCGCCATCGTGCCATGCAGCCCGGGAATACGACCGTTGTTCTTCAATGACGCCTCCAAAAGCGACTTGCTCGCGTCAGGTGCGGACTCAATGTTGTGGATCGTAAATTCAGCCATGATGTTCCCCTTCAGGTATCGATTATTTTCATGAGAGCACCTGATTACGCCAATTTGAGTGATTGCTCAACAATATAATTGAGCAATAACTCAAACGTGAGGGCAGCAATGGGAACAAGTTAACCATCGGCCACAAGCTGACTTTCGTCACACGATAGTTCGCCGTCTTTATGATTTGGAGAAGAAAACGAAAGGTTTCTCAGCTAGGTAGAGCCAATCGGGGCTAGGTCTTTCGTCAAGACAAAGCGCAAGCGGGTTTCAATTCTGACTAGGTCGGCATTAGTAAGAAAAAAGCCACTTATTTCTTCGCCTAAGCGAGCGCTGTTTTAACTGATTTGATCAATTCTGCGCTAGAGACGGGCTTCATCAGTCTGATGTCTTCTGGACGTAACTCGTCTTCGCTGACGATTGCGTCACTGGCGTACCCTGACATGAACACCGCCCGCAGTGATGGTTGTTTGTCACGCAGAGCTTTTACCAGCTTTGGCCCTTGGAGCTTGCCGGGCATTATGATGTCAGTGAGAAGGAGGTCGATCGGGGGGCAAGTATCGAATAGATCGAGGGCGGCATCCCCGGAGCTTGCCGAGAAGAGCTCATACCCGTTCCTTGTTAAAACCGTTACAATCACATCCATCAATTCTGGTTCGTCCTCGACCACCAAAATGCGGGCACGTTTTGTTTCCGTGGGTGCGCTAGTCCGGGCATTTGGGGGCGAAGGTTCGGCCACGTCAGTGGCTGCAGGTAAGTAAAGCCTAAATGTCGTGCCTTTACCTTCCTCGGAAGCAACACGCACAGTGCCACCGGATTGCTTTGTAAAACCTTGAACCATTGATAGCCCCAAACCTGAACCGGCTCCGGGGCCTTTGGTTGTAAAAAAAGGCTCAAAAATGCTGCTAAGGTTTTGTTTGGAAATACCATACCCGGAATCTGTGACCGCAAGTACGACATACCGACCCGGATCAATATCTGATGACTTACTGTCATGTTCTTCTATCGTGATATTGGCTGTTTCAATCTTCAGCACGCCGCCATCGGGCATGGCATCACGCGCATTTAGGATGAGATTGACCAAGGCGCTTTCGATGGAAACCAGGTCACAGCGGACCTTCCAAAGACTTTCGTGAAGCTGGGTTTCGACGGTTATTGTGGCGGGCAATACCCTAGCGGTCCAGTTTTGCGTGTTTCTGACAACATCATTGATATCGACGATTTGTGGAGAAAGCCGTGCACGGCGCGCAAAGCTTAACATGTTTTTGGTTAGGCCCGCGCCTCGTTGGGCCGCTGCGATTGCAGGTCGAATAAAGCTGTCTGCTTTTTCCTTTGGAACAGTCTCTTCCAGTAGCTCCAGGTTGCCCATAATGATAGCAAGAAGGTTGTTGAAGTCATGTGCGACCCCACCCGTCAATTGGCCAATCGCTTCAAGCTTTTGAGCTTGCAGCAGCTGTTTTGATATCTCGCGTTCACGGGTCAAATTGTCGTTAATTGATTGAACTATAAGGCCCAGCTCGTCGTTTTCATGCCCGGCCGGAAAATCGACCAATTTCAATTCGTCAGTTTGGTGGTCTAGCTCCTCAAGGTTTTCCGAAATAGCCACCAAGGGCGTAGCTACCAAGGTTCGGAAAAAATATAGCAGAAGAATAACCAGCAAGACGTTGCGAATGATCCCGAACATTAGATCCAAGACCGCACGATAAAGTAGTTCGCGGCTGGTTCTATTTGTGTCCAGCTCGAGAATTATCGAGCCGACCGAGGTTTCGTAGTTTTGATGATACAGCTTGCGTTCAAAATGCCTTTGGTCCGATAGCGCCCAATCCACCAGCGACGACAGACCGGGCCGCTCTGCTGTGCGGGTTCTTTCAGCGAGAACCTGATTTTCGTCGTCCAAAAGGACAACTGAATGAATGGTAGAGTTCGCAATAAGCCCGGTAATCAGTTCTTCGGCGGATTGAATGTCGAGTTCGTAAGCCGCTTGGGATGCCAGCGGATCAACAGTGTCCAAAATCTCTTGGACGCCTTCACGAGAGGCACTCCTTTGATCATAAAGATCAACCGAGAACTGCCCGATTCCCATCAACACGCCCAGCATACAGCAGCAGCGACGGAAATTCGTGTCAGCTGAACGCTGATCTTACTTTTGCGGTTATTCATCTGAGAATGTTTTGCAACATGGATTCTGCGCCATAGCGCTGGAATAATTTGTCGAATTTCTCTGATTGTACGTACTCGGCGATGGCCAAATTGACTTCACTTACAAACGCTTCGGACTGTGGCGATGGATGACATACCAAAGCCACCCCGGTCGCGCCGAACGGAGGTGAAGTGCTGAATATAGTTGGATCAATATTTTCGTCAGACGATAGAATAAGAATATCTGGCAACCAGCTTCCAACGGCATCAAGTCTATTGTTTGTTAGCATTCTAAACTTGGAATCCTGATCGGCGAGTTCCACGATGATGGCATCAGTCTCATTTAACCGAGTTTCTAAATTCGAGCCGATCCCCATTCCAACCCGCAATCCATCCAATTCGTCTAGTTTCGAAATTGCTTCGCGCCCTGGCGCCATGAAGATATGCTGTGTTGAATAAAACACGATCTGGCTCGATTTCAGTTCGGTAACATCGATATCGAATTTTGTTAAAAACGTTCGATCAAAACCCCACATGCAATCGACGTCGCTAGATGCGAATGATGACAAGGCACGCTTGAACGGCAAGGGCGTAAACGCGTGGGGCGCGGACACACTCGCGAGGATTTCAGAAATCAAGTCTCCGTAGAACCCCTGACCTTCTTCATTCAAAAGCCTCTCGCCCAGCACGGGTCCCGTAATGGTCAGGCTCTCAGCTGCACTCGAGTTAGGTAAGACATTCCCAAGAAAAACGCAGATGGCCGTAAATAAGAACCTATTCATCAAAAACTCCCGAGAACGTACTTGCACATGTCGTCGAATTGGTAGTGCTCACCGGCAGATGCAATCTATCCGATATCGTAGTATTTCGTCGATTTTAGCTTAGTGGAAAAAAGCGTAAGTTTTCCTTCACGAATTTTCAAGTTCGTTCATCATTTGAACCACCGTAGCATAGGGAAGCTTTCCTCCAAAGTTGAGCTCTGCAACGAACGTCCGTGATAGGGCTCAACACTATTGGCGGATTGCGGAAGCGCACTGAAGTCCTGAACATCGGGAACCCAGTTCGCAAGAGCGCAGGGTTAACGTAATTGCATAAGATGTCGCGCACATTCGTCCGTAATTTGAAATTTGTTGGGATGGGAACCCTCCACACTGATCCATACTAACGCTCTCAACGTAATCGA
>NZ_JBHZRX010000002.1:0-225124 GCF_043641945.1 Yoonia maritima
GCGGCGGCCACATTGGTTAACGTATCCGCTGTGCTGCCAGAGTTCGTCGCATCCGTCAGCGCCAGATCCGCAGGGGCAGCATTGGCGCTATCAACGGTCAGCGTCAGTGGCGTTGATGGGGCCGATGTATTGCCCGCCGCATCGGTTGCGGTTGTGGTGATTGCGTTGTCGCCCGCGGCCAGATTGCCCGCCGCGAAGGGGAATTCCCACGCGCCTGTGCTTGGATCAGCGGTCACCGTGCCAACGGATACACCGCCAACAAAGACCTCGATCACCGCACCGGGTTCGCCCACACCCGCGATGGTCGGGGTCGCATTGCTGGTTAACGTATCATCCGTCGCGCCGGTGTTCGTCGCATCCGTCAGATCAATCCCAGATGGCGCATCAGGGGCTATGCCGTCTGTCGTTATCGCATTACTTGTGGTTCGTGTGTCGCTCTGCAACGGTACAACTTGGCCTGTTGGACCCGTGAAATCGTAAACTGAGGTGACCTCAAACGTGTATTCCTGTTCGTTGGTTAGCCCAGTAATAATCACTGGGCTACCAATCTCGGACGCGAGGACGATTGTTTCTGCGCCGCCCGGTTGGGTCGTCACAATATAGCTAGTTGGCGTATTCCCCGACAAAGGCGGAGAAATGATTAAGGAAGCGCTTCCGTTTCCGGCAGTTGCAACAACGCTTTCAGGTGCCTCCGGTAAGTTGGGGTTATCTACACCGCCTTGAACGTCCACCTTAAAGTCAACGGTCGTCCCATATTGATACGTACCGCACAGTGCGGGATTTGCGTTGAATTGCATGATAACTCGACCATACATTTCGCCGTTATAGGCAGTTGCAGGCAAACTCCCTAGACCAGAAAAAAGTGCGCCCGGTTCGTCAACCACAAAATCCTGTTGAAAGACTCTTTCATTAAGGTCGTCGATGTTTCCATCTTGGTTTAGATCCAGCCACACAATAACGTATTCTCTGTAAGGTGCGTAAATTCCCTTAAGATCAATTCCGACATCAACCTCGACACCAAATGTTTGCCCTGCTGTGGCAGTCGCTATTGAGTTCCCAGATCCGTCAAAATATCCGGTCTTGGCTGGAACGGCGATATCATTTCCGTCGACCCCTAGACGCGTCACCCATTCAAATGTGCTGTCAGTGCCTTCCGATGCACAAAGCACAGATTGGGCATGTGATACCGATGGCGACGCAACCGTAAGTGTAACGGTTGATATTGCGGCAATCGAACTTGTACTCAGGTATTTCCCTGATTTTGAACGCGTCGACATAGTTTATTTCCCCTACTCATGACCAGCCCGCGTATGGCGGGCAACTTGTTGACTGATAAAAACTTAACGAAATAAACTGCGTCGGTGCAGTGTGGGAAACGGCTATGTCGCTATTCAAAAGTACTAAAACACTCCCCAAAAACTAACTTACAAATCCGCAAGCTCAATCTTTGGGTGTATTGGTGAAATCAGGAAAATACGACTAAAAGTTGACAGAAATTTGAAAGCTAACTTTAGTACAGGACTCAACCTGTACCCTTATTACCTCACACAAAACAATTTTAGAGAGCGCGCTCCACCGTAATTATTAAAATTTCAAAAAGAGTTATCACGGGACGCCTATCACCATAAGCTATTGTTTAATTTAACTTAATATCCATCAAAACATGCCAAGCGAAGAAAATAAACCCGACTTCACTTCAACAGCAGCGAATTGATCAACTCATAACACCAGCCATTCATCAACCGACAGACGTGCAATGCAGGGCGACGAAATTAGATGAAAATAATTCTTAATACCCCGCAAAAACCGCGATCTAACTCTTCAAATTTGTTGTCGATATCGTGCATTTGCCACAAAGCGCTAATGCCCCGACTAAACCCCATGACCTACTATTGGGGATGTCGAATGTTAATCGCTCAGTATTGCGACAGACATGGCACCACCGACCAGTTTCTGTTTAAAATTTCAGATCAAACACAATGCATAGTAAACACAACTATAGGCTGATTAAATAAGACCTGACCATCAAGGCCCACCGAATTCAGATACTACTCGGTCAGCTTTGTTCGACCAGAATTGCTAAAAAGACTTACTCAAACTCGCTTTGGTCCAGGTGCTCAAACGAACCGCACTAAATTGTTCGTCATCAATTCGTTTATTTCACTTTCGCCTGTACAAAACAGGACTTGGCACTGGCAGTCCTGGCAACCTCGGGCAGCAAATCAGCCCGATCCATAACATTATCGGATCCGTGTAAGTGCCAGTCGCTGATGTTGATAGCAGCCTTATTGCTATGGTTTTATCAACGCCGTGACGCTCGGTCACAACTCTTGCTTTTTATCGGCCGTTGATTGCAGGAAGTCATGCGAAATAGACTGCCCCAAAAGGCTAAAAAAACCTTACAGGACTGAAAATATACAATATTTCATGTATAAAATACCGCCATTAGGGCAGTTTAGTGGCGGACAGACAGGGCGTCGACATTGCTCAACTCACGTCACGACAAGTCATTTATATCAAATAATTACATGAACCTTCCGCAATTTTCGTTGTGCGAGACATGCGGGATTTCATGAGGGAATGCTTAGTATGACATATCCACTTTTTCTCTCAGTATTTTTAACTTTGCGACGAAGTTAATAAAGACGCCTTTGTCTTCGTATCTGACCACGCGCAGGTCGTCTGATAGGCTGCGTGTATAGTATTCCACCCCCACTCTTAAGTTATCGCCGACGTGGCGGTCGGCAGCTGTATTGGGTGGTACCTCTATGTCTTCATCGTGCAGTGCCTGCCCTTCGACTAGTAGGTCACAGTTGTGCACGACCTGATAGCGGACGTTCAGCAGTGCCTCATTGCCAAAGAAAGAATCGTCGATGGCGGTTGATTCAGATATCCGGTCACCGTGTTATTTCGCCAATGTCCATTCGGTAGAAGGGTCATCGTTCACGCTAAAGATACCACTCCCGAAGCCGCGTTGAGACAAAGATGCATTGTTTGAAATTACTTGCTCAGAGCCTCTCGGCACGAGGCTTTGACCGGCAGGGAGCGGAGATCCAGATCCGCGCCGCGATCCTCAATGGCTTCATCGCACTCGGAATCCCGAAAACCGTGACGGCAGGGTAAATCCGTCTTGGGTAAGGGTAAGCACGACATTCAACTTATTTGTGAAACAAAGCCGTATGCAGGAACTCGTGCGGGATTAGGCCTAATTGCCTGAAGACAAAAAAGGTTTTGTGTATTGCATTACTTTGAGAAATGCGACGGCACTTGATTGAAACTTTATTTCACGAATTAATATAGACTGATAATATGACGTTTCATATAGAAACGTGTAGCGTATAGCATAGCTAGTTCTTTCATCATTGTGCAACAATGACGTCGTGGCCGAAATACATCAACCGCTCAGACTATTACATCTACCCTTATTAAGTCTTACAAAGCCTTCGCCAATTTGCCGCGCTTTGTGCTCCTAGGGTTGATACTAGGTTTGGTTGTTTCCATGGTGGGTTTGTTTCGTTGCTTGCGCTGATCAGTTGATCCCGCCAGCTTGCAGCGGAGTGATGTTTAACCAATCTGGCGCCAAGCACCTCGTGATCTTGTAAACCGTCAACATCGCTACAGATTACCACCCGTCCGCTGCTAATCGCTTCGATTGCGACAAGGCCATAGGCCTCCCAACGTGATGGCATGACGACTGCGTCAACCAATTCGTAAGCTTCGGTTGGTGATGCGACGAAACCCATGAAAACGATCCGATCATCGCCTTTTGCAAGTTCGCGTAGTTTTGGCTCTTCCTCTCCGGCTCCGAAAAAGAGCAGTTGTAACTCTGGATCGGTGGTCATGCGGAAAGCCTTGATCAAAGTGTCGAAGCCCTTTTGTCGATCCATGCGGCCAATCGCGCCAAATACGCTTGTTTTGCCTGATCTTCGCGGCACAGATTCGAAGGGCTTTAGGTCCACATATGAACGGATCACGGTGAGTTTCTCATCAGAAACCAGACCTTCGCTTTTTAGCCATGCGCCTTGCGCTTCGCTGACGGCGACGACCTTGTCAAATCGCTTAAACGCGGTCCGAAGCAATCTGTAAAACCTAGAAACCTGCGGGACATTATTGCGTACAAAAGCTTCGGTATAGCTATGCTCGACGTGAACAAGCTTTTTGCGCGGATAACGCAGGCGCAAAGCAATAAGTGACGGCAGTGTTCGCCAACTGATGGAAATATGTGACACGATCACATCCGCATCGATCCGTTCTCCCCAGATTGCACCACGTGGCACACATCGCACATCGTGATCCGCGTCTTTGGCCAGCTCTTTTGAGTTCGTGAGGTGGTCAAGCACGCGCATCACACCGCCAGCGGTCGTGTCATCAATCAGGTGCATAACCTTTGTTTTATGGCTTACTGGCATCATGCACGCCCAGTACGCAGTACACGTAGACCTTCAAGCGTCCGTGCTCCTACGATCCGAAGCCCGATTACTGCGGCATAGGTCGTGAACGATTTGCGTGGTTCCTCAAAAAACGGCCGCCATGATGCATGTGTCCAAGAGGCTGCAAGCGCGCATGCCTGCTGCACATCTAGGCTACTGATCGCCCGGCGGCAAAGGTAACGCAGCTGATATGCACGCGCTGAATCAACATGTTCTGCAAAGAACTCTGGGGCCATCGGTGTCAGTTTAGCTACCATTCTCTCCCATGCCTCCAGTTGATTGTCAGTTCCTGCCGAAAGGCCTTCGCCGTTGACACGGTAGCGCGTTAGCAGGCCAGGTACACCTTCCATACGCCATGGTGTCGTCAAAACGATGCGCAACCAGCACTCGATATCTTCTGACTGGCGGAAGGTTTCGTCAAAATACCAGTCGCGAACAGTCTCATGGGTTGGGCTATATGCGATGTCTTCGAATACTTCGCGACGGATCACAGCAGCAGAACCGTTACCAATCGGGTTGCGCTTTAGCACGTGGCTGGCGTCGATGTTGCGCAGACGGGGGCGTTGCGCAGTTGTCATCAGTTTACCATCGTCGGTGATCAATCGTGAGCCAGCGAAACTAATGCCAACATCAGCGTTATTCTCTAGGTGTTTTACATGTGCAGCAAGCTTATCGCGCTCCCAGACGTCATCGCTATCGCAAAACCCGATGAATGAACCGCGCGCCTCGGCAATTCCGGTATTGCGCGCACCAGCCAGACCCCGATTGCTTTGCTGGATGATCCGAAGGCGTGGATCATCTGCAAAAGACTGTGCGATCTCTAGGGTGTCATCGGTTGAACCGTCATCAACGACGATAATCTCGAACTGTGCGTATGTCTGCTTAAACAGTCCACGTAGGGTCTCGGCCAGAGTGCGGGATACGTTGAACGCGGGAACTACAATTGAAACAAGTGTCATAACAAGACCTTTCGTTACTGAGAGAAGAGCATGCGCGAACAAACGCGAGGCAGGATTAGGTTGGCGAGCGCACCGACAAAAGTCAGCGCACCACGCCGAGGAGGGTTCAAGAAGCCAGCGGGGCTTTGACGCAAACCAGCAAATGCCAGTTTCAGGGCCAATGTCCGGCCATAGTCAAAACGCAAAGCGCGTCTTGCAAGGTAACGTAAATGCACAGCGTTTGATGCAGGCTGCGGTGTCACGCCATAGCTTGCTGCTGTGGCAAGAGCATATTCGCGGCCAGCACGCATCGCGGTCAAATCCGAGGAAAGCCCACCTGCACTGCTGCGATACCAAACGTGCAAAGACTTTAGCCCAACGATGCGGCCACCCTGCCCCACGATCCGAATGAGCCATTCTAGATCTTCGTTATGCACGATTGATGGATCAAAGCCGCCAAAGCGAACAAAGATGCCTTTGCGAATGCTGAGGTTGGACATTGTGCAAACTGGGTTTTCACCCAAAAGCGTTTCGATTGTGAGCACATCGTCAGGCACAGTCGAGAACACTTTGGCGCTTGCCGGATCAGCCTTAAAGAAAGCGATTTGTCCGTAGACAGCGTCAATTTCTTTGTCAGCGAATGCAGTCTGCAGTTCTTCGAGCTTGTATGGTGCCCAAACGTCGTCGGCGTCACAAAAGGCGATGATTTTGCCTTTTGACAGTTCGCTGGCACCAAAGTTACGAGCGATGCTAGGACCTTTGCCAACGTTGCGAGCCAGCCGAATGCGAGCGTCGTTCTTTGCGGCAGCAACAACGATTTCACGTGTCTCATCTGTTGAACCGTCGTCAACGCAGATAACTTCCCAGTCGTCACAGGTTTGCGCGATGATGCTGTCTAGCGTCTCTGTCAGGGTGTTTTGCGCATTAAAGCAAGGGATCACAATCGAGAAGAGTGGCATGATTATACCCTTTCCAGTTTTGGGTTTGCGTTTTCGACGATCACCGGCAGTGACGCCATGATCATGAGGACGAAGCTGACAATGGTGTATCCGGTGGCGACAGCCATCAGCCCGTGTGGGGCAAGGATTGCGGTGCTTAGTGTTAGGCCTACGGTCAGTCCTACCGTGCTCCAAAGCTCTGTCTGGGGGCGGTTTTCACTGCGCAACCAACCAGCGGCAGCTGACCAAAGTGTCGTTGGGATGGCGACAAGGCAAAGGATCGAAACAACTGCTGATACGTCTTCCCACTTATCGCCCAGCAGAACTGGTACATAAACTGGTGCCAAGGCTGACTGCAGGAACACTGCAGGTGTGATCAGTGCCAGGCCCAGCATCATGCTTTCGCGCAATGCGACGGCTTTGTTTGCGGCTTGGCTTAGATATGGGAACAGCACTTTTGAAAAGGCTGCGGAGAATGCATTTGAAAGGCTTAGCCCCGCATTGAAGGCCATGAAGTATAGGCCCAGTGTTTCTACCCCGATCAATGCCCCCACAATGATCTTGTCTGCGTGAAAGCGTAGAGCCTTGACCACTTCGACACCCAGTACGGCCCAGCCATAGTCAAAGAACGGACGCAAAGGCGCGAAGATAGCACCGCGGTTTGGTGTCCAAGGATTCAAGCGGCGCATCGCAATGAGCCAGATTGGTGCGGCCAACAAGCGTGGCAACACAAGCGCAAAGGCTGCAGGCCAAATCAGAACAAGGACAACTGACATCAGGTTCGCACCAACCAACTGCATGCCAGCGATGGCAGCGGTTGAGCGCAACTTGCCTGCGCGCATTGCCAATGCGTTCTGAACAAGGCCAGCGGGCATAAACAGATACTCAGCTGCCAGAACAGCGATCAGCGCAAACAACATGGCGCTGCCGCCTGCCAGATAGATCGTGGCGCCGATGGCGATCTGCAAAGTGAACAGTGCCAACGACCAGCCCCAAAAGATCCGATGTGCTGTCGCGCAGGTCGCATCCAATTCATCATCTGTTGCTGAGATGATCCGTTGTCCAACACCGTTCTCGTTGACAGCCTTTAGGATATCACCTGCAGCCAGTGCCGCTGCAGCTAGACCAATCTCAGCCAGCTCCAATGTGCGCGCAACGGCAACGACCACCAGCAAACGCGACGCTTTCGCTGCGATTTCTGATGCGCCATATGCAAAAAGGTTCTGCGCGAGTGTTTTTGTATTCCAAGACATCGAAGTGGCTTTCCAACTGATCTGCCACGAAACTATCGATGTCTTGCAAGGGCGTCGCCGTCCTATTAGCTCTATCAGCCAGAGCAATGGTGTGGTCCTATATCCTATCGGGTATACTTCCAATCTGACAGCACGGTAGACGCTGTTCGTATGTTAGCTTAACAAGAACAAAGCCCTCAATACTGGCGGAGAAATATATGGCCGTTCGATCAGCAACTGCGTACTGCGCAACCCTTTTTATGCTTGCTTCGGGCTGCGCGAATTATGATGTTCCAGATAACCTGGAGCCGGTCGAAGTTGGTGATGGCTATCAGGCGCAATACCGCGCTATCGATGTTTCCCGACAGAACAATGAATTTCTGCGCTCCGCACGTATCAACGAAAGCAAATGCTTGCCCTACGGCGGTGGTGAAGGCGGTGCGGGTGGTGGTAAAGGTGCTGGGCTTGCGTCATTTGCGCTAGGCGGTGAACGTCTTACGCGTAACGATCTTGTTAATATTCGCGTCGGTGACGACGAAACCTTTAACGCAGACTATGTGATCTCGCGGGATGGAACGCTGAAACTCCCGTTTTTGCGCCCTATCGCCGCGCAGGGCCGTACGACCGATGAAATAGAAGACGAAATCGCTCGCCAGCTGTTGGCCGACGAATTCTATGCTGACCGTCCGCGGATTTCGGTGCGCGTTGCCGACTTTGCATCAGTGATTGTCGGTGTTTCTGGCGCAGTCTTTGAACCCCATTCGGTCGAGATTGGCGGCGTACCCGGCGACCGAATAGATTCGCGCCGGCAAGAGGCCATCGGCTCATCCAGCGAATCCCGCAATCTCTCGGTCGCTTTGCGTGCCACTGGTGGCGTCCGTCCTGATGCCGATATTTCCGCGATCGAAGTACGTCGCGGCTCTGAAGTTTATAAAATTGATATGCGCGGCGTCTTTGAAGGGCAAAACGTCGTCGACATCATGCTGTTGACCGGCGATGAGATCCGCGTGCCAAGTCGCCAGTGTTTTCAAGAAGACCTGATGCGCCCGAGCCCAATCAGCCCTCCGGGGATCAGTCTGTTCCTGTCAAACCTGACGCAGCCTTCGCCAAGCAACGCGTCATCCGCGATTGAACGCAGTGTTCGCGAAGTCCCCTATGGCACGCGCTATATTCAGGCAGTCGTTGATAGCAACTGTGTTGGTGGCGCGCGCGCGACCAGCGCAAACCGATCATCTGTTCTGTTTTCACGCAACCCAATCACCAAAGTGTCTGTCGTGATCGAGCGTGACATCGAAGACTTGTTGCGCCGTGCGGATCGTGATGATTATGACCCCTATCTTCTGCCGGGCGACGCCCTAGCCTGCTATGATAGTGCTATCACAAACGTCACCGAAATCGGCCGCGCGCTTGGCGTCATTGGCACAACGATCTTATTAGCCAAGTGACGCCGACACAGAAGTGTTAAGAACGCTAGTTCGGTCTTAGGCGCGTAGTGCCACGATCTCTGTGCGTTCTTGCAAGAACTTTTGATAGCCTTGCTGCAATTCAGGGCGATCCAAAGCGAATGCTGTGGTTGCTTGCACGAAACCTTGGACCGAACCACAGTCGAACCGCTCGCCTGCGAACCGGTAGCCGACGACGCCAGCGTCTGCCACATCGGCATTAATCGCGTCCGTTAGCTGAAGCTCTCCACCTGCACCGGGGCCTTGGATTGCCAGTTTATCAAAGATCGAAGGTTGCAGGATATAACGGCCAACCACAGCTAGCGTCGAAGGCGCGATATCGGGACGGGGTTTTTCGACCAAACCACGTGCTTGCGCGATACGACCCTTTTTAGATTCGATATCAAGGATACCGTAAGAGGATGTCTGTTTCTGAGGCACATCCATCGTCGCAACCATGTGCCCGCCAATCTGGGCGTGCGCATCAACCATCTGCGCTAGAACGCCACGCGGTGCACGGATCACATCATCGGGCAAAAGCACTGCAAATGGTTCGTCTCCAACTGCACGACGCGCGAGTTTCACTGCGTGCCCCAAACCACGAGGTTGGTCCTGACGGATAAAGCTAAGGGTTCCTTCGCGCATCCGTGTATCTTCTAGCGCGGCAAGTGCCTCTTTCTTGCCCTTCATTTCCAGATGATGCTCTAAGGCTGCAGCCGTATCAAAATAGTCTTCTAGCGGGCCTTTTCCAGCTGCGGTCACAAAGATGAACTCTTCGATGCCAGCCTGACGCGCTTCGTCAACGGCGTATTGAATAAGCGGACGATCAACCAGAGTGAGCATCTCTTTGGGGATGGATTTTGTTGCAGGGAGAAAGCGCGTACCAAGCCCAGCGACAGGAAAAACTGCTTTACGGATATGTGCCATGTGATTGTCCTTTCTTTGCAGAGAATTAAGTTATTAGTAAGCGCCGCGACCTGAAACGACTGCGCGGAAGGTCATGAGAACGATGACAAGGTCAAGCAACACAGTGCGTGTTGACGCGTAAACCAAGTCCATCTCAACCATCTGCTCAAAGCTCACATCTGCGCGACCTGAAACCTGCCAAATGCCTGTGATACCTGGCTTTACGGCCAAACGACCGTATGCGTGGGCCGGGTATCTTGCGACTTCGCAAGGAAGAGCAGGACGTGGGCCCACAATCGACATTTCGCCCTTAAGTACATTGATGATTTGTGGAAGCTCATCAATTGAAGCGCGGCGGATAAAACGACCGACCCGTGTGATGCGCGGATCACGGCGTGACTTAAAGCAAACTCCAGCACGGTCTGAATTTGCCTCTAGCGCGGCGCGCATCTTTTCAGCGTCCTGATGCATTGAACGGAACTTGTACATTGAGAAATGTTCACCGTTGCGGCCAACCCGTGTCTGGCGGAACAGCACAGGGCCTTTTGATTCCAGCCGAACAGCAAGAGCGGTGCCAATTAGGATTGGAGACAAGCAGACCAGCGCCAATGAAGAGATTGAAACATCCAATGCGCGGCAAGCGATCAAACGTGTTGGTGTCTGCTTGATTGCGTTCTTTGCAGCACGTGCAAGGAATGTCAGGTTACCGGCCAAATAGCGCTTTGCCATCCGCTTTGGCTCCATGGCCAGACGCCACATCCATTCCATCTTAGCCTTGCGAATGGGCTTAGGAGCCCGCGCAACATTTCCAGCAAGGAAATCAAGCGAAGCACCCACACCCAAGCACAGTGATGCACCAAGACGGTCGGCGTAACGGTCGATCCAAAGCTCCTGAATTGGAACACCGGTCGCAACAATTACAATGTCGGCACCGCTGATGTTGATGTCGGCGATAACTGCGTTTGGATCTTCAGCACCTGCGAAACCGTCACGTGTGCCGGCGATTTTCAGACCTGGCGTTGCGTCTGTTAGTGCTTTCGCCGCAGCCTCGGCTGTGCCCGGCGCACCACCGAACAGGTAGATAGAACGCCCAAGTTCAGCAGCGCGTTCAGCCAATGCTGGAACCAGATCAGTTCCGTTCAGGTTTGCGGTCAGCGTTTGGCCAGTCATCTTGCCAGCCAGTTCAACACCTATACCGTCGGGCAGTAGAGCGTCAGCATCACGTACGGCGTCTGCATATGCTGGATACTTAGCCATAACATTGCAGCAATGCGCGTTAATAAAGAATGCACGACGACGACCTGGGGCTAGCAACGCTTCAATCGCTGTGGCCTGATCTGCATCTACCAGCGAAAGGCCGATAGCGGGTAGGTAAGATGATTTCACGCCGCGAAGGGATTTGATTGGCGTTGCGCTGTTAAAGGCGATGTCGGCGTGTTTCATATCAGGGCTCCTGAAGTTCGTATTCGATTTCCTTCTTGATGGTGAAAGTCAGCATTCAACTCAACGAAGCACACGCACAGGTAGGTGGAACAGAAGAAGGCAAATTTGAACGAACGCGCTAATCAGATGATCAATTTGAACGCCGCCATATCCTTGCGGGTAGGTGATCTCTCCAAAATCGACGCTGATTCCAGACGCAAAACAGGGACTTCAGGCCCTCATTATCTATTTTTCATATTTATTTTCAGCATGTTAAATAACATCAAAAATCCAAATAGCGCTTTCCACCCTACCCATTAGGTTAGAGCATGTAGCGTTTGGACTTTGCTCCAAAGCTTTTGCGCGGATGAATGTCTCGGATTGGCTTGGTAATGTCTGCTCGCAAGGAGAAAGCAAAATGACCGCAGCGACACAACCATTAATTGAAGTTGAGACAGCCCGTAGAGCAAAGGGTTGGATCCGGCGTGCTATCATGGGTGGCCGGCTTAGCGACCTGGGCCGCCTGCCCCGATATCTTGCTTTCGCGTTGCTGAATGGTGTCGCGATATGGGGTCCGATCACCGGTTACCTCAAGACGGCACCTCTTACTTTCAAGTCATCGACTTCGCTCATCCTACCTGGTTCTGGCGCTTCGGCTTCAATGAACCTGAACGGTATCGGACAGGCCTCTTCATTTGCGAACTCTGCTTTCTCCAGCAACTCTGTCAGCCCGACTGAAACATACAAACGGCTGTTGAATGCGGACCGTATTCTTGATGCAGCCGCGCAAAGCCTTGGCGTTACGCGTAATGAACTTGGCAAGCCACGGGTCAACTTGGTGGACCAAACCAGCCTTATCCACTTCGAATTGACAGGTGGGACCCCCGTCGAGGCACAGCAACGTGGCGACGCAATCCTGACTGCGTTTTTTGACGAATTGAATGCGCTACGTGCAGATGAACAAAAAACACGCGAAGACAGCAGTTTCTTGGCTATCAACGACTACCGCGACTCTGTTGCGAACACGCGTGCAGACATCGAACGTTTGCAGTCGGAAACAGGCCTGATTTCGGTCGCGCAATATGACGCTCTTTTGGCCCAGCAAAGTGTACTGGATGCAGAAGTTCGCGGACAGCAGGCAAAAGTTGACGAAAGCCTTCATGCTGTTTCGACACTGGAAACAAGCCTTGGCATCACAGCGAATAACGCCGCAACGACGCTAAAGCTATTTGCGGACGAAGGTTATGGAAATTTGCTGGCGCAAGCAGCGACCCAGAAAGCTGCCCTTGCCCAAGCAAGCGCCCAATTCGGCGGACAGCACCCAAAGGTCCAAGAAGCGCGCCGTGCCCAAACGCAGGCAGAGCAAGCCGCCATCAACCTTGCGACAGAGCTAACTGGCTTGGATGCAGTACAACTTACAACGCTTGATGTTGCCCCGAACGGACAGCGCGCAGCTTTGCTCGCAGAGTTGGTCGAAATGCACGCCAAAAGCTTTGGTGCAGCCCAACAACTGGACACGTTAAAGCGCCAAGCTGAGGTTCAAGCAGAACGCCTGAGAGAAATGGCACCAGCAGCGGCCAAGTTGCAGGATTTGCAGCGCGACTTCTCGGTTGCAGAGGCCGTCTTTGCGTCAGCAATCGCACGTACCCAATCAACAAAGACAGACGTCTATGCGTCGTACCCACTTGTTCAGGTTCTTGAGAATCCATCTCTTGCAGAAAAGCCATCCTCACCAAATCGCAAGCTGGCAATCGCAGCAGGCGGCGCGGCGACATTCATGATGTTTATCGGCCTACTGTTGGGTTGGTCACGCTCTGCGATCATTACGACGCTCATCCGCAAGACAACGGGCAGCACAAAATGAACCCGGCCGAACGCCTCGTTTACAAAACTCTTGTTCTGACCTGGCCCTTTTACGCTGTCGGTGCGCTCTACCTCGTTGGTCCTGTCATCGCATGGCTTTTGGGTGGGTTGGCAGTGCTGTCGCTGTACCTTGGCCCAGCCATGCGCAAAGACCTTCGGGTAACCGGTACAATCCCACCAGTTATCTGGGCTTGGATTTTGGGAATGTTCGTTATGCTAGTTGCCCTATGGGTCGGCCACTTGAATTGGTCGATGGGCATGAAGTCGACGATCAAGTCTTCAATCGGCTGGGCCAAGGGATGGGCCCTCATGGCGCTATTCCCACTTGCTGGGGCTCTCTTGCCAATCCGGCGCGAAGTTCTTGTTCGAGGGCAATGTGTTATTGGGATGGGAACCTTGGTTCTTGCTCCCATTATGCTAGTGGCGCCCTTTATCGGCCTGCCCGAGAAAATTCTGACCTCGCCGCTAAAGGCAGTTGGCGGCCCTGGTCCAGAATACTTTAGCGTCTATTTCTTTACATACGATCCGTCGAACTGGACGCCGCGTTGGCAGTTCTATGCACCTTGGTCACCCTTTGCCGCGCTATTGGGCGTCGTCATGGTGCTGTTTGCCCTTGAGGAAAAAACAGCAAAATGGCGCCGGATTGGCATTGCAGCTGGTGTACTGATGATCCTTGCATCCAAATCGCGTATGGGCATCGTTGGCCTTACGGCATGCACCGTTGGACCACGTATGTTGCCGCTGATCTTTCGTGGTTGGATGTGGCAGATAGGCGCACTCGCGACGGCATCACTGGCGGTTACCGGACCAGCATTGGTTCAAGGCGCAACAGATGCCATCTCAGCGTTCAAAAACGCGCGCGCAGATAGTTCGCGGGTTCGTGCCGCGCTTCAGCGGATCGCGGGTGAGCGTTGGATCAACGAAGCATACTGGTTCGGACATGGGCGCGTGCAGCCTGGGTCTCATGCCGTTGAATACATGCCAATCGGCAGTCACCACACATGGTGGGGGCTCCTGTTTGTGAAAGGTGTTGTTGGCATGCTTGCGCTTCTTATCCCCTTCGTTTGGCAAACGCTGATCGCCCTTGTCGATGCAGCAAAGGGGCCGCGCGGACGGTTGCCGCTGGGCATTATGATGACACTCACACTGCTTTCCTTCGGCGAGAACGTCGAGATCGAAGCCTATCTCTTATGGCCCGGACTTGTGATCCTTGGGATACACGCAAGGGAACTTCACGACGAAAAAACAGGTGTGGTTGCCGCCTCAGCTTAATGCGCGCAGCCCCACCTACCTAAAAGAATACGCGATAACACCAATAGCCAAGCGACCTATCCCAGCACGCCCTCGCTTGTGCATGCAAATAGAACGATAGTTTCCAACATGATACACACGCAATTACAATCCGCCCCTCACTTCTATATTGTTGGCGCTGCAAAGGCAGGGACAACCGCAGTTTGGACGTGGCTACAAAGCCACCCAGACGTGTTCCTTCCCGACGTCAAAGAACCCGGTTTCTTTGCATTCGAAGGTGAAAATGCCACGCCGCATAATGGGCCATACGACCCCAATTATGTGTCCGAAGTCACCACTGATGCCCAAACCTATCAGGATATCTATTCGGGCGCAGGCGATCGCATTTGCGGTGACGTCTCGCCCGTCTACCTAATCGCGGAACACGCAGCTGCGCGCATCGCAGCTGCACGCCCCGACGCACGCGTCGTGATATTGCTACGCGACCCAGTCAAACGTGCCTTTTCACAATACCTGCATCATGTCCGCGATTGCCTAGAACCCAGCATGACATTCGAGGCGGCTCTTGATGCAGAAAACGAACGGCTTGCCCAAGGCTGGAGCTGGGGTCACGGTTACGCAACACACGGACACTATGCCCGCCAGATCGAACGCTACCTCGATGTTTTCCCGCGCGAGCAGATCCTGTTTTTGACACATGAAGATAGTCAGTCAGATCCGGAAAAATGCTGGCACCTGCTGTGCGATCACCTGCAACTTGCCGCCTGCCCAATGCCAAACAACGAACGCGTCAACGAAACTGCGAACCTATCAAGCGTCAGCTCACGCGCAGGTATCTCACGTGCATTGCGGCATCCCGGCGCGATCCAAACAGCAGTTAAACGCATGATCCCAAAATTTGTCAGATCACGACTGCGCAAAACGCTCGAGGGCGCGGGACGCCCCGTACCACAGCTCCGCACAGGAACACGCGCCAAACTAAGCAAACAGTACATGCCAGAGCGATCAACCCTAGAAAAGCTGACTGGTCTGTCACTTGGGCATTGGACCTGAGACCCGACCTTATCTGATTTGCGACTACTTTGAGGGAACATGACGCCTGTGTAAGAAAGTCATGTGAAGACACACGATACTTAGGTTCGACAGTCATCGGGAACACTTCGTATGTGCCAACGACAAGGGTCATGTGCGACCTACCCTAGGTGCTCGGTATCATTGTTAGGTGGCGGACAGACAGGGATTCGAACCCTGGAGACGGTCTCCCGCCTACACACTTTCCAGGCGTGCGCCTTCGACCACTCGGCCACCTGTCCGTGGGGCGCGGTTTAGCCCTATCCGCCCCCCCTTTGCAAGACCAAATAGATATGTTTTTGCGGGTGTTTACGATGGCGCGATCTGGACCCTATAGTGCACTAACGTTAACGGCGAACTTCATCCTATTATGCACCACGACCCTCAACCGACTGGCATCAGCGAGAAACGCGATTCAAATAGGCTTCAGACTGGTGCCGTTGTGGTTATCGCCTTTGCTGTCGTACTATTTTTATTGGTGCAGGCGCGGTTTATGCTGATCTCACTTGCGACCGCAATTATTCTATTTAGCCTCACAAGTGACGTCATTACGTTTATCGCACGCCAGCGCATTGGCCCTTTTCGCATCCCGAATGCGTTAGCCAGTCTTGTCGCGATGGTTCTTATTGCCACGGCATTGTTGATGCTTACATCGATTTTGCTGGCCCAAGTAAATACCGTCTTAGTCACCACCCTATCCTACACAGAACGTGCCCCTTCGGCGATTGCGTCGCTATTTTCGTGGATGGGCGAAGACAGCGAGCTTGCCGTGCTCAACGCGCTGCGGTCCGTGGACGTGTCGAGCTATTTGCGCAGTGCAGCGGGGCAAGCCAGTGGCATAATGCAGGCCACAGTTCTGGTGATCTTGTTCGTGGGTTTCTTGTTTGCTGAACGAATTTGGTTTCAGACAAAGCTGAATAATTTTGTTGGCAATGAGGCCCAAGCCGCCCGTGTTGGTAGAATCATTCAATCGATCATTCACCGGGTGAACTATTACCTACTGGTCAAAACGTTGATCAGTGCGATCACAGGGGCGATGGTGTTTGTTCTGGCACGTGCGTTTGGATTGGATTTGGCGTCATCCATTGGCATCATTACCTTTGTTCTTAACTTCATCCCCAATATCGGCTCCATTGTTGCGACGATGCTGATCGCCCTGATCGCGCATGTTCAAATTGGTGATTCTGGAACCACGCTTGCGATTTTTTCGATCTCGACTGTCATTCAATTTGTGAACGGTAGCATCATTGACCCAATGCTGATGGGACGCGCTCTGCGCCTATCATCGTTTGGGATCATCTTGTCGCTTGCCTTCTGGGGCGCTGTTTGGGGCGTACCAGGCATGTTCCTGTCCGTACCCATCATGGTGATGATGTTGGTCGTCTGCAGCTATGTGCCGGGCCTACGCCCCATTGCTATTCTACTATCGCGCGAAGGATTGCCCGAGACAGAGCAAATGCTTGACCAACCCATCGAGCACGACTTGTTTGGGCATGAGCGCAGACAGTAGTCGCTCAGTCAGCAAGATGCGCTGGCGGAGGTTTCCCGGTCACGAGTTGCCGCGCGTAATAGGTGACATCCTCGGTGTAGTATTGATAGCTATCGGCGTTATCGATAGCGCGGCGCACATCGTTGGCCGCCATGGCGGTGCAAGCGCTGCGTGAATAGCAATGATCATCGGTGCCAGCGACCCGCAAGAAATGGGATAGCTCGTGCACGATAGTCCCTTCGCGCGTACCATTATCACTGCGTCGCGCGCCGGGTTCTAACGCAGTTAGCGGCGGCAGTGTAAAAAACGGCGGGCAAAGGTGCATAAGGTACGGCTCGTTGGGATAGACCCACGCGTATTCCCCACCGTCGCAACCAATCTGAGTAATCTGATCGCATTGCGCCGTCACGTTACCGCTTCGGATTGCTCCGACAACGGACTTCAAGTTCGCGCGGACGTCCTCAGCACTTGCCCGACTATATTCACCAAACCAGCGTTCATATTCAGGCGTGTCTCCGACCGAAGTCGCAGCCTTAAGAGTCAGCGCTTTGGCGTTTCGAAATGCACTGTCGACGACATGTATCTGTTCTTTGTTGCAACCGGCAAAGTTTTCGGCAACAGCAGGCCCCGCCCACAGCATCATCATGGCAAGGCAGAAACGCTTCATTGATTACTCCAGATGCAGATAGACCCGCCGGTTTTGACGACCCTTCTTTTCGATCTTACCCAATCGCACGCGTCCAATCTCTTGGGTGTTGGCAACGTGTGTGCCTCCGCAAGGTTGAAGATCAGCAGTCTCATTGCCGACCCCGATACGAACCAAACGGATTTTTCCGCTGCCTCGTGGCGGTTGTACCGACATCGTTTTGACTAAATCCGGCTGGGCATCCAGCTCTTCGTCGGTAATCCATTCGGTACTGACACCCATATCACATGCGATTAAACGATTCAGGTCGTTTTCAAGGCTTTCTTTATCTTCAGGCGCCTCGGGCATATCAAAATCAAGTCGGCCCTTGTCAGCTGCGATAGAGCCGCCGGAAACGGGCAAAGGGATGACTACGGACAAAAGGTGCAGCGCGGTATGCACGCGCATTAACCGGTGACGTCGATCCCAATTGATGGCCTGCGTCACAACCAAACCAGAGCTTGGAAGAGCGGCTGGTTCCGCCGGGATCAAGACAACAGTATCATCCGGCCCCTTCACGGTCGTCGCGATGTCAATCGCGCCACCATCCCAAGTAAGCGTTCCGCTGTCACCCGGCTGGCCACCAGAGGTTGGATAGAACACAGTCTGGTCCAAGACAATTCCACCCTCGGAGGTAATGTTAACCACCCTACCCTTTGCTTCGCGTAAATACGCATCATCGCGAAATAGTAGGTCGGTCATTCATTTCCTCCATGTAGCACTTCGGGGTTACGCAGCCAGATATCGCGCTGTGCGAATGGGATTTCGATACCCTCTTCCGCGAACTTCTTGGCGATAGCTTGGTTCATGTCTGATCTTGTCACATGCATTTGGCTAACATCCCGTAGGATCGCACGAATTTCAAAATCGAGTGAATCTGCGCCAAAAGCCATGAAAAAGACATTCGGCGGCGGCGTCATAATCACCAGCGGGTGCGCTTCGGCAATTTCACGCAATATTTTTAAGACTTTTTCGATATCTGTACCATATGCGACGCCAACAGGGATAATCACACGACCGACAAGGTTCCCGTGTGTCCAGTTTGTAACCTGCCCACTGACCAGATCAGCATTCGGAATGATGACATCTGTCCGGTCAAACGTCTCAATCCGGGTAGACCTGACCGAGATCGCACGCACATATCCCATTTGCCCGCCAACTTCGATCCAGTCGCCTTCACTGACCGGACGCTCGATCAACAGAATAATCCCAGAAACAAAGTTCGACACGATGTTCTGAAGGCCAAAACCAATACCAACAGACAAAGCACCTGCAACAATCGCAAGATTGGATAGATCGATGCCCGCGCTCGTGATCGCAATTACCGCGGCCAAGATGATACCGACATAACCAAAACCGGCCACGACCGCGTTCTGGCCGCCAAGGTCTAGCCGTGTTCGTGGCAAAACCGTCTTGCGGAGCGTCCCCTGGATCGTCCGCGTCAGCAAATAACCAAGGCCAAACACCATAGCAAAGGTTATGAAATCGGTTGGTGAAATCCGGCTCTCGCCGATGGCAAACCCCTCGCGGAAGCGGGCCCAAACCTCGATCAGGTCATCGACACGTGCGCCCCAGATCAAAGCAATAATCGGCATGCTCGCCATATAAAGGCAAAGGTTGATCAAAACAGGCATCAACGCCAGCGCGCCAGTCTTTGGCGCATCGGCTTCGTTCGATGGCGTGCTAAGGTCGTGAACAAGGCGCTGAAGTATCAAAACAACACCAATCACACCAAGTGTCAGCAGCCACGACAGCATTAGACTGCGCCCTGCACCATACCCAGCAGCGACCATGAGCGGGGTCACAACGGCGACCAAGATACTGAGTTTCCCAACGACACCACGCACGCGCCCTTGTGAAATTGTCTGCCCTTCAATGACGAGTGGCTTTGTGGTGATCACTGCCCCAAACCGCCACAACAACAGTCCCAGAACGACCATTACAGGCAGCTCGATCGCGGCAACGATACCCTCGCCCACGTCCATCGTATTGATGGCTGCGTCAAACAGCGACGCAAGCGCAACAATCCACGCGATTGCCAACCCATATCTGCGGCCAGCCGACCGCGTTTCAATATCGTAGGCAAGATATCCGTGCCGTTCGCCGACAGGAAAAACAAGACGGCTTAGCCACCACGCGAACACAACAACCAGGCCAGCCCATGGCAACGCGTTTGCAACAGCCGTACCCATCACACCAAATACATCTAGTGTCTCAAGTCCGGCTGTCAGCGCATAAAGCCCAACGACAGGAACAATAATTTGCACGAGCGAAAGAAGAAACAACCAAAGCGGCATCAGTCGCCGTTCTGTTTGTGCAAGATGTGACCGCCAAGCGGTAACCTTGCGCCGACCCGTCCCAAGAAGAGCGACTGCGGCAACCAAGAACAAGACGGCCCGCGGCAAATTTGCTAGCAAATTGCCTTGTTCGTTCTGAATGCTGATACCCGCCTTGGTTTCGACTACAAGCGTCCGCAACACTTCCCAAACAGCGTTAATGCCCGGCGCGATGTACGACGGATTAAGCGGAGTTTTCCCCCGTTCGGTCAGCGCTTCGGTCTGCTGCTGCAAAACTTGCGCATCAAATTCGCTGATTAATCCGTTTGCACGGGCATAGGCTTCTTGTGCCAAAAGCCTTGGAGCAACTAGTTCTTGTCTTTGCTTAATAAGCGCAGTGCGACGTTCAGCAACGTTAGGTGCTTCGTCTCCTGTTTCAGGTATGGGCCCCAACGCTGACAACTGCGCATCAACCGTTGCAATCCGCCCAGAGTTAACAGTTGTACGCGCCAGAAAATGGTCACGCCAGATCACCAGCTCAGCACGAAGACGGTTCATCGAAAAGCGCGAAATGTCCTCGCGGCTTGCGAGGCTCTCGGCGCGTGTTGCGACCTGTTCCCACGAATCTATATCCGTATGGGAAGTATCTTGCGCCGTGGCCGAAAGTGGCCAAATCAGCGCGAAGCAAACGATCAGGCAAAAGCGACGGATCATGCGTTTTCGAATACCGTTGGAAGGTCCACTGTAGTCTCAAGCCAGCCGGGAACTGGCAGTCCCTTGTCGCGCAAGAACGCTGGGTTAAACAGCTTTGACTGATAGCGCGTTCCATAATCGCAAAGAACGGTCACAATCGTATGACCCGGTCCCATTTCGCGGGCAAGCCGCATAGCGCCAGCGATGTTGACACCTGTCGAACCGCCCATGCATAGACCTTCGTCCTGCAGCAGATCAAAGACAATAGGAAGCGCCTCTGCGTCTGGCACACGGTATGTGTAATCAGGTGTAAACCCCTCGAGGTTCGCAGTGATCCGCCCCTGCCCGATCCCTTCTGTGATCGAGTTCCCGGGGTTCTCTTCTCCGGTGTAGATTTTGAACAACCCAGCACCTTCTGGATCAGCAAGACCGATTTTCACGCCTTTAGGCTGCAGCGCCATACCAACACCAGCCAGTGTACCGCCAGAACCAACTGCGCAGATAAAGCCATCGACTTTTCCGCCTGTTTGTTCCCAAATCTCGGGGCCTGTGGTTTCAATATGGGCTTGGCGATTGGCGACGTTGTCGAATTGGTTCGCCCAGATTGCACCGTTCGGCAGATTGTCTTTTAAGGCTTCAGCCAGACGACCAGAATAGCGGACATAGTTGTTGGGATCACGATAAGGAACTGCTGGCACTTCGACCAACTGCGCGCCAGCAAGCCGCAACATGTCTTTCTTTTCTTGGCTTTGCGTTTCGGGAATCACAATCACCGTTTTGAAACCCATTGACGAGCCAACCAAAGCAAGACCAATTCCGGTGTTGCCTGCCGTCCCTTCAACAATGGTACCGCCGGGTTTTAGCTCACCACGTGCAATCGCGTCTTTAATGATAAACAGCGCCGCACGGTCCTTAACCGACTGACCGGGGTTCAAAAACTCGGCCTTCCCCAAAATGGTACATCCAGTTGCCTCGGATGCAGCCCGCAGTTTGATCAGTGGCGTGTTGCCCACAGCTTCGGCAAGGTCATTTCGGATGGTCATAGCGGCGCCTTTCATTACGTCCTACCTGTGTAGAACTGCGCTCGCATGAACTCAAGCCATGGCGCGTATCCTGTCACGATGTCTTGCTAGCCAATTTAGCATCATGAGAAGCGGTCCAACTTGAATCTCGCCGCTGTCTGCAAGCCCTAATGCACGCGAAAAACTCATGGGATGAAGGCGTATATCTTCGCCCTCAGAGGCAAGACCACCCAAATAGCTTTCATTTTGGGGTAGATCGCAAAGTCCAACGTAAGTGTAAAAATAATCTGTCGTTGATCCGGGTGACGCATAAAACTCCGCCACCGGTTCAAGGTGCCGCAACGAAAGCCCTGCTTCTTCTTCTGCCTCGCGATGCGCGGCCTCTTGCGGTGTCTCACGCGCGTCAACGATTCCCGCAACCGGCTCAAGCATCCACGGGTTTGGATCCCGCCGGACCGCTGGCCCGAACCGCACCTGCTCGACCAAGACCACTTTGTCACGGAGTGGGTCGTAGGGCAAAACCATCGCGGCATCGACAGCGATAAATATCTCGCGGTTCAAGGTATCAGACCGTACACCCGCGAATGTTCGATGGTGGACATCAATTGTCTGCATCCGGAAAAAGTCCCCGGCCGGCGGCCCGGCAGAAGCGATCGTAACATCATCGGCGCGCGCCGCATGGCGCACTGATGCAGGCGCGAACTCTGCCCTATGCTTTGCCCAAGCACGCGATTCCATCATGGGCCACATACGACGAAGCGCATCAGGGTCAGGCAACGGATCGTGTGAATATAGTTCGTGAGCAGCAAACAATGCTGGCGCGAGGTGTTGTGCTTCCCAACCCTCAAGCGTCCACGGCTCATCGGAACCGATTATACCATCAGGTGGTATATAACAGTTCGCCTGAAGGTCGCTCTCAGCAGCCGCAACCGTTACGGTTTGCGTGTTATATCCGAATGCACGTTCATAAAGATTCAGCCGGGCAATTTGTTCTGCGGTCAGGTTGCGCCAAACCACGCCTTCAACCTGCTCACCCAATGCAGCCTCGATAAAGGGCACGACATTTCCAGCAACCAGTCGGCGCGCAAACCCGCGTAATTGCGCCGCAACTGGATCTGCAACGGCTCCACCAGCGACTGCTTGAAACAAGTCCGGCGACATCAATGTGCCGTAAACAAAAAGGTTCATGGTTTAGGGATATCTTTTCGCGAAATACTCAGTGCCCCAACCGCATAGCACGCCACCGATCAAAACCGATGCGATCATTGTCCCGTTGAAAAAATAAGTCGCGACTTCACCAGTCTCTGAAAACGAAGCAAGTATCGCCTCCATCGGCCCGCCGTAGTGATGACGCATCGCCTGCTTCATCATCTGCATGAAGCCCATGACGTAAAGGATACTAAACGAAAAAACCGCAGCTACGGTAAGGCCTTGCCCAGTCGCAGCACTATAGCCGAGCCCAGCATTTGCACCGCACATTCTCCAGCCCAAAAATATGCCTAAGCCGACACACACAGGGATCAAATACCCCGGCGCGTTACCTTCTGGAAAAAATGGGATAGAAATGCCAGCGATGTACCAGCCATAAAGAGCGAAAAATATGGCAGCAGCAAGCCGTCCAGCGGTGGGCATGGGCAATCGTCCTTGTCTTAGTCGGCTTCAGCTACCTACTAGCCAAGAAGCGCATCTTTCGCGACAGTTTCTGTGATGATCGCGTTCCACGCAAGTGCCCAATGGAAACTATCGCAGCACTTGAACAGAATCTGCCCACCTAAAGAATGTTTAGATGTCTGCTGCAACAACCCTCAACCTAAACATCGAATTAAAATATTTGATATCAATAGATTACAAGTCATAGCTACACACCAACCTAACCACCAATACGCCTAACGAATGTGTTGCGACTTTGCCGTTCTTCACTTGCTTTATCGTGTTTTATACGCGTGCAAAGCGCGTTCTCGCCCATCTTTGATATCAACAATCGGTGCGGGATAGTCGTCAGAGACGGATAATCCCCAGTGTTTTGGGACCATATCGAAATAAGATCGCGCCGTTTCCGTTGGCTGCTTTTTACCTTCTGCGATCCAGCGATCCGCATAGCTGCGCTTTGGGTCAAATTTATCGAGCTGACTAACGGGGTTGAACACCCGAAAATATGGTGCCGCGTCTGGGCCAGAGCCTGCCGCCCATTGCCAGCCCATCGCATTGCTGCATGGGTCCCAATCGATAAGGCAGTCCGCGAACCAATTCAGTCCAATTTTCCAATCGGTTAGAAGGTGTTTTGTTAGGTATGAAGCAACAATCATCCGGCCGCGGTTATGCATAACACCCGTGACGTACAATTCGCGCATCGCGGCATCAACGAATGGAACACCTGTTCTACCTTGCTTCCACGCCTCAACTTTATGATTTTCTTCTTTATTCCAAGGAAATGAATCCCATTCCGACTTCCAGTTGCCGGTCAATAGATGGGGCGTATGGTGCGCCAGATGGTAGGCAAATTCGCGCCAGACGAGTTCGCGCAAGAATGTTTCGGCACCCGACTTTCCATTGTGCAGCGCTTGCCATCCAGCATGCCAGCATTGGCGCGGGCTTATTTCGCCGTACGTTAGGTTCTCAGACAGTCCTGACGTCCCATCGACACCCGGAATGTCACGGTTTTTGACGTAACTGTCGATCTTATCTTCTAGAAATTCATCTAACCGGTCGCGCGCAGCTAGCTCTCCTACCACGCAATATTGCGTCAAAATCTCAGCGCCGCGTTGCATCGGTGCGGCCATTTTCCAGTCATTTAAGTTTTCGGATCTGGGCCAATCGGCGGGCGTCGGCATTGTGCCCGGCGCTGGCAATGTCATCGGCAAAGCCCGGTCGCGGACGGTTTTCCACATTGGCGTGAAGACTTTGTAAAATCCTCCGGTCTTTGTTTCGACCGTCCACGGTTCGAAAAGAAGCTGCCCGGTAAAGCTTTGGACCTCTACTCCATTATCTTTAAGCGCCGCTTTGATCTGGATGTCGCGCGTTTTATTCGCGGGATCATACAGACGAGACCAATACACAGCCCCCGCCCCAGTTTCCCCAATCAGTTTGCGCAAGACAGTCAAAGCATCGCCGCTACGCAAGATCAATTTGCTGCCTTGCTTCGCGAGCTCGGCACCAAAATGTTCAATACCAAGCCCCATCCGCAACTTCGCAGCTGCGCCCAGCTCATCGAGCAGTGGATCACGTATAAATACCGGAATGATCGGCCTGCCCGTTCTGACTGCCGCGCTAAGTGCTTCGTGATCGGTCAAGCGTAGATCGCGCCGAAACCAAAGAATGATCGGAGAGTTTGTCATAGTTCCTACTGTGCAACGTCAGAGCCTAGCCCAACACAGGTAAGCTAGAGCCCCGACGTGTAAATCAAGGTTGGGTTATGCGTTTACATCGACCACAACGCGGCCTTTTATTTGCCCCTTAAGGATATCGCTCCCCAAAGCGGGCAAATCTGACAACGTCGCAGGCTGAATCATCGCATCAAGCTTGCCCATTGGCAGGTCTTTGGCGATCCGTTCCCACGCGCGCAGGCGGTTGTCATAGGGCTGCATAACACTGTCGATACCCAGCAAATTCACACCCCGTAGCAAAAACGGGATGACAGTCGCAGGCAAATCGGCACCGCCAGCAAGCCCAACAGCCGCAACCGACGCGCCGTATTTCATTTGCCCCAATACACGCGCCAACATCGCGCTGCCAACGGCATCGATACATCCGCCCCATGTCTCAGCCTCAAGCGGCCGCTTGGTCGTTTCGTTGATCTCTTCACGTGCGACGATCTGTGTCGCGCCCAAGGATTTTAGATAGTCAGCGGTTTCAGGGCGGCCAGTCACTGCGGCAACCTCGTGGCCAAGGTTTGCCAGAATCGCAGTGGCCACTGATCCAACGCCACCCGCCGCACCAGTCACAAGGATCGGGCCATCTTTAATCCCGTGATCCTCTAGCGCCATCACAGCTAGCATAGCAGTAAAGCCTGCCGTACCCACAGCCATCGCATGGCGCGTATCAATGCCCTTCGGTAACGGAACCAGCCAATCAGCCTTAACGCGGGCCTTTTGTGAATAGCCGCCCCAATGCGCCTCACCTACGCGCCAGCCTGTCAAAACTACCTTGTCACCTATGGCATAGCGCGGATCATCCGATGCTTCGACGGTTCCTGCAAAATCAATACCGGGAACGTGAGGGTAGTTCCGCACCAGACCACCGCCGGGACCGATGCATAGACCATCTTTATAATTAACGGTCGAATATTCGACGGCTACGGTCACCTCACCTGCTGGCAGCTGATCCAAGCCGATCTGCTGTACGCCCGCTGTCGTTTTGCCATCTTCGTCTTTTTCGACGACCAAAGCATTGAACATATTCGCCTCCCTCATTGCGTTAGCGTCAGAGGATCAGTTTTCGGGCATAAAGGGAAGATCGGTATCGTTAGGTTTTTCGCCCGCGGCAGTCAGCATGGCATGGACTTGGCCGCGGTGGTGGGTTTGATGATTAAACAATTGCATTACACACACGCTCACTGGCTTTTCAAATTCGCGGCTAAGCGCCACTGAATGCCAACGCAATTTCCCAACCAAATCAATCGCGTGCACCTGTTCAGCCCAACGTGATATCCGTGCGTCCATGCGAAATCGCTCTGCGGCCCAAGTTGCGGGCGTCGGCATGAACTCTGTACTTTCTTTGATCGAATGATCCGGGCCTTGACCACCGTCAAAACGACTGATCCACAAAGTGTCTGCCCACAGCAAGTGGTTTAACGTCGCCAAGATAGAACCGAAGAAGGCACCACGATCTTTAGTTAATTTTTCGAGCGGCATACGCTGAACGATCTCGCGCAGCCCATCGTTTTGCCATTTGCTATAGGCAGCCATCGTACGGCAGTATTCAGGATTAATCATCAGACGACTCCTTGCTCTTCAAACAATGATTGGTTCTTTTAATGTTGTTAGAAAAGCAGGTTAACAAAGACTGTCAAGAAATAGCCTTGCACATTCAAAGACCAACTCCCGCCACGAACGCCTAATGCTGCGCCGTTAGACCAAGGTCGCGCCCTGCGATCAAATCTCTCTTGCCGCACCCCGTCTGCGGACCTAATCTACTTTTCAGAGTTTAATCGGGAGTACGATTTATGAAATCTGCAACACTACTGAGCGCCGTTTCACTTGCCGCTCTGACAACTGCCGCTGCGGCGCAAGACGCAGACTTACTGGTTTTTGATTATTCCGGGTTCGAAGACCCCGCTTTCCATAGCGCCTATGTTGAACAGCACGGCGACGGTCCGACCTTCGCTTTCTTTGGGGATGAAGACGAAGCGTTCCAAAAGATTCGTTCCGGCTTTCAGGCAGACGTTGCACACATCTGCGCAGGCTCTGTCAGCAAATGGACCGAAAGCGGAATCATTGATGCTTGGGATATCAGCAAGGTGACGGCTTATGGCGACCTTGATGGTAACCTGACAGGTACTGATGTTGCTGCTGGTGATGCGGTCTATTTTATCCCGACCGATTTTGGCTCAACCGCGATTGCCTATAACCCTGAACAGGTTCCAGCCGAAGACGTGGCGAGCCTACAGGTGTTTAAGAACCCAGCATACGCTGGTCGCCTTACGCTACCAGACAACGTCGATGACGCGTATGCGCTGGCTTATCTAGCGACTGGTGTCGACAACTGGACCAACGCGACAGACGAACAGTTCGAAGCCGCATCAAACTGGCTGCGTGAAGTACACCCAAACCTACGCACCTATTGGACGGACCCTGCTGAATTGGCGCAGCTACTGTCTTCTGGCGAAATCCTTGTTAGCTGGGCGTGGAATGAAACCTATCCCACAATGGTCGAAGAAGAGCGCCCAATCGCATTCCAGCGTGAAGCGTCTGAGGGATCATCACTGTGGCTTTGTGGCTATGTAAAGCTGGCAGATGCGCCCGGCGTTGATGACAAAGCATATGACTACATCAATGCGATGCTATCCGAAGCGTCAGTCGTACCATTGCTGGACGAAGGCTATGGCTCTGCCAACGCGGTAGCACTGACTGCACAGGTGAGTGAAGAAGACTTGGTTGCCTCTGGCCTTGGCCATATCGAGGTTCCAGTTCTTGCCCAACTTCCGATGAGCAACGCGATGCGTGAACGTCAGGCAGAGACATTCGAGCTCATCAAAGCTGGCTTCTAATAACCTGATAACAATAATGAAAGTGGCGGCAGTTAAACTGCCGCCATTTTTGTTTTACGTAGGGTGGATCTTGATCCACCACCCCCTGCGACGGTTTAGCCTTTGTATATCATCGGCTTATCACCTAAATCACTGTCATGATTAAACGCGGACTCATATCATTTATCTTAATGATCGCCTTGGCCCTTGTTGGCTTTGGGCACCGTTCGCTTGCACCAGCTGCAGATGCTCAAGCGACGGCTTATGTTCTGGCTGGCGGCGATTGGTCAGATATTTGTGGTCAAAGTGGCGATCCACGCCATGCTCAAGCCGACCAATGCCTAGCTTGTGTTATATCGCACAGCTGCGTCACGCCTGAACCTGCTTATGCCCCTGCACTTACAATCACTGCGGCCACAATTTGGGCAGCACCAGCACACCGTATCTATCGTCTTTCTAGCCTTGATTGGTCCTATCCGGCCCGTGCGCCGCCGCTGGCCTAACGCCCTTCACAATCCAATCAATACTACCCGTCCGACCAGATGGTCCGGACTACTCAGAAAGACTGACTATGAAACTGAACACACTCGTCACGACCGCTTTGCTGACCCTTACTGCACCCGCAGCTTGGGCTGAATCCATTATCACCGTGATGAAACCGACTGCGTTTGAAACCGCTGCCACCGCAATGGCTGGCGGTGGCTTTATGCACATCACGAATGACGGCGATACAGACGACACGCTACTTGGCGTCAAAGCCGATTTTCCGCGCGTCGAACTCCACACCACCGAATTCACCGATGGTATCGCCAAGATGATGCACGTTGATGCAATCCCTGTTCCTGCGGGCGGCATGGTCGCGTTGGAACCCGGCGGCTATCACGTGATGTTCATGGGGCTTCGCGGTGACCCACTCGAGATTGGCGAGACTATTCCCGCCACCTTGATATTCGAGCACGCTGGTGAAATCGAAATCTCGTTCGAGGTCGTCGAACGCACGATGCGACACAAGCACTAAATCCCTGTCACGCGCCTTCGGCCATGTCGAAGGCGCAAACCCAAAGGAGACGGCCATGAAAGCTGTCATTATTGGAACGGTAACCATCGCCGCGGCTGCCGCACTTGGTCTTTACACATGGTCTGTTTCTCAAGAAACAGCCGCAATCCCATGCGGTGATACAGCCGTCGCAACAAGCGCCATCGGCGGCCCGTTTGAGCTGGTCTCAGAAACGGGTGAAACGGTGACGGATGCCGATGTCATAACCAAACCGACCTTAGTCTATTTTGGTTACACGTTTTGTCCTGACGTCTGCCCGCTTGATAGCGCGCGCAACGCGCAGGCTGCCTATATGCTCCAAGACGAAGGCTATGATGTCGGGACGATCTTTATCTCGATCGATCCCGCCCGTGACACACCCGAAGTCGTGCGCGATTACACGGATAACTTTCACGAGGATATGATTGGTCTGACCGGTTCCCCCGAGCAGGTTGATGTCGCATCAAAAGCGTATCGTACCTACTATCGCAAGCAAGAAGGCGACGACGAATATTATCTGGTCGACCATTCGACACAGACCTATCTGATGATGCCAGACACAGGTTTCGCGACATTCTTTAAGCGTGCGCACACCCCCGAAGAGATTGCCGAAACCACAGCCTGCTTTATCGACGCACGAAGCTAAAACCGCTGCATCATTTGATCTAGCGCAAAGACCAAGGTGCGTGGGCATGCGATTGGGCGGCATGGATAACATTGCACGCCTCCGCCAACGCGGGTTGTTTGACGCCCGCGTGCCCCGCTACACAAGCTACCCTCCTGCGACGGCCTTTTCGGCGCAGGTGGGTCCTGACTTTCAGTCCGAGTGCTTGCGCAGCCTTGATCCCGAAACCCCAGTTTCGATCTACGTCCACATCCCGTTTTGTGAACGGCTATGCTGGTTTTGCGCCTGTCGGACCCAGGGGACAAGTACGTTAAAACCGGTAGAAAGCTATCTGACCTACCTAAAGGCAGAATTGGATATGCTGCGCGACACCCTGCCCGCCGATATCCGCATGGGGCAACTGCATTGGGGTGGCGGCACTCCGACGATCCTATCGCCCGACATGATCAAAGACTTGGGCAAAGCGATCAAAGATGTCATTCCCCCCGCCCCTGATTTTCAGTTTTCGGTCGAGATTGATCCGACGCTCGTCGATGCAGCTAAGATCGTGGCGCTCGCCGACATCGGCATGACACGCGCCAGCATCGGCATTCAGGATTTTGCGACGGATGTGCAGGCGGCCATTGGGCGCGAGCAAAGCTTTGAAACGACCCGTGCTTGCGTCGATAGCCTGCGGGCTGCTGGGATCATGTCGTTGAACGCCGACTTGGTTTATGGGCTTCCTTACCAGACCCCCAGCAAACTCGCTGATACAATTACAAAGGTTCGCGACCTTAACCCTGACCGTATTGCGCTGTTTGGCTATGCGCATGTGCCAGATTTTGCAAAACGTCAAAAGCTGATCCCAAACATTGCACTGCCTAATGAGGAATCTCGCTATCAGCTTGCCCAATTGGCGGCGCAGGCATTTGTCGCGGACGGATATACGCCGATTGGTATCGACCACTTTGCAAAGCCCAATGATAGCTTGGCCCGTGCGCATCACAGCGGGCATATCAAACGCAATTTCCAAGGATACACAGATGATACCTGCCCCACACTGATCGGGCTCGGCGCATCCTCTATTTCCCAATTTGATCGAGGTTACGTTCAAAACGCAGCGGCCACCGCTGCTTATACCCAGCGGATCAGCACTGGAAATCTTGCCGGTCATCGCGGTTATGCCCTCACAGATGACGACAAGCTACGCGCCGCCGCGATCAATATGCTGATGTGTAACTTCAAGATCGACTTGGATGCGTTAAGTGCATTCGCTGGGGCCGAACCCCTCGGCGCAACACACGACGCCGTAGCCCATGAATTCAACGGGCACGTTATTATGGATGGTGATACTCTACGGATCACCGAAGACGGAAAGCCACTAACGCGTATTATCGCACAACGTTACGATGGGTTTAGTGATATTGCCGCGCAATATTCCCAAGCGTCGTGATCAGAAGCTATATGAAACTGCTGCGGATACAGCCAAACCTGTGTCCGCAGCACGGACCATAGCGAATTCCGCAGTAACCCCGCGACCGAAGTCATGTTCAACGCCTGCCCCAACCATAAACTCTTGCCCTTCGGACTTTCGCAGTTGGCCAGTCAATTCTGCATCTTTGAAGATATCAAATTGCGCAAATAATTCTGCCGTGCGCGCGGCACCATTGGCATCTGCCGCGAAGATATTGGCGCCTATGCGCCAATCCTCAAACTCTTTGCGCACTTGGGCTTTTGCGTTCCATTCGTGCTGTGCATCCTCTGACACTGCTTCCGCAGCCAAATCGACGGTCCATGCCCCAGCTTCAAACGTCGCGCCAGCGCCGAAAATCACAATATCCGTGTCAGGCACGCCGTGAAGTGACATGCTTGCCCGCGCGTTCTTTTCGCGACGACTGTAAACCGCGCCATAGGGCAAAAATTCGGATTCTGTCATGACACCTGCAGTTGCCCGGCTTCGGCTTGTACTAATGGATGACAAAGCAAGCCGTGGCATAAGCTGCGTTAACCCCGACACCGCATAACGGTCATAGGCAGGCTGAGGGAAGCCCAATTCAACCTTATGCCCCTCACGCGTCCAAATCGCCGAGGCATAGGTTTCATGTAACCGCCCGACGACACCGAACATCCCTAATTCAGCACCCCAGTCGCCTTCGGCTACGCTTAGAACAAAATCTCCAAACAGATACCCGCCTCTGAACGCGTCTGTCTCTAAGTGCCCAAGCGATATTTCACCGCTTGTATCGGCCAATGCCACATGAGGCAGAACGGCAATCGCTATTGTCGCCGCGCCAGTGGCCGCAGCGGTGCTGAGTTTGAACATTTGACTTATTTACTCTCGAATTTTGGATAACGCGTAGCTTTTCAACCTCGGCATCGCCACCCCAAACCATTATAAAATAGCCATAAATGCCACGAACTAACTTACTTGTGATCAGACAGTTTCAACGACGAAGTTGCTATGCCTACTTGCACAGCCCTTTGTGAAGACCTATCTATGATCTGTCCTTCGGGACTATGAACATAAACGCGCTCGTAATAAGCGGATCGGACCAGGGGGCGGTACCCTGCGTCTCCACCAAAAACTGCTCATTTGGCAGCCATGGGGACGAAATAGGATCGACGAACGTCTAAAGGGGTTTGCTTTGTTTCGGTGAGACACCACCGTTATCGGTTCATCAAAGCTAGTTGCAAATGACAACAAAGCACCGATGGCTCTCGCAGCGTAAGCTGTGCGAAATATCGAAAACTTAAGTCCATAGGCTCGCAGCTTATGGCGGGGTTCGCAGGTACCTGGCAACAGAAACCTGCACCTAACTCTCCTCACTTCAATATATTTGCAATTGTCGGCGGCAATGGCATGCTAAGCTTATGCGAAATGCTTTGTTTGCCTTTGTTGCCCTGATAGCCCAACCAGTAGCGGCCTGCGATACAGCTCTTGTTCTCAGTATAGACGTATCAAACTCTATCGACGTTGCAGAGTATCGACTGCAAACCGATGGAATGGCAGACGCATTGCGTGACCCTAAAATCGTTGCTGCAATGGTCGAAGGCGAAGTCGCAATCGCGGTCATGCAATGGTCGGGGTCGGACAAACAGCAGCTTTCGATACCTTGGACAACCATTCGTACATCATTAGACGCAAATCTGCTGGCTGATCGCGCCCGATTGATGGAACGCGCCTTTATCCTATCAGACACCGCGCCTGCCGAAGCGATCCACTTTGCGCTAGGGCTTTTTGACAGCGCGCCAGATTGCGAGCGTCAGGTGATCGACATTTCAGGTGACGGTACGCCGAATGGTGGCAGCGACGTCAATCGTGCCCGCCAAGCCGCGGAACGCTCCGATGTGACCATCAACGCCATTGCAATTGAATCCATGGGGCTAGCCATCACGAATTTCTATCGTGGTGCCGTTATTACCCGCGACGGTTTTGCTATGACAGCACGCACACACCGCAATTACCCCGAAGCCATCCGAGCAAAGATCCTGCGCGAACTTAGTAAAGTTATTGGATAGTATTGACCTAACTGGTTTCATTTCGCATCAATGCAGCATGGGGTCCGCGAACACCCCGTAAGGTTCAGGCCAAAGCGTCGCATCCACTGACCACTTTTCAGAAAGGATGCACATGGCTGCTTTGAACGAAATTTCACCCGCGAACTTGATGCGCTTAATCGGCACACCGCAATGTCCCGTGCTGATTGACGTATGCATTGATCCCGACTTTGCCGATGATCCCTACCTTATCCCAACCGCGCAGCGACACCCGCATACTGACGTCGACGGAATTGTCGCGCGGTCTGCAGGCAAACAGACAATTGTTATCTGCCAAAAGGGTTTAAAGCTTTCGCATGGCGTTGCTGCCCGACTGCGTAACCGGAGTATCGACGCACAGGCATTGGAAGGCGGAAATATTGCTTGGAAAAATGCACAGCTTCCCCGCGTTCCCGCCGCAAAAGTCCCCGGATCGCTCTGGGTGACCCGTCATCGCCCCAAGATCGACCGCATTGCATGCCCTTGGCTGATTAGGCGCTTTGTTGATCCTTTTGCAGAGTTCATGTTCGTCCCTCCCGCCCAAGTCATAGATGTCGCTGATCGTTTCGACGCCACGTCATTTGATATTACAGATACCCATTGGGGCCACAGGGACGATAAATGCACCTTTGACACCATGTTGGACGAATTCGCGTTGCATACCCCTGCCCTAGACACATTGGCGACGGTGGTGCGGGCTGCAGATACAAACCAGCATGCACTTGCCCCACAGGCAGCGGGATTGCTTGCAATATCTGTCGGGCTTTCGCGTATGTATCGCAATGACGACGCGCAGCTAATCGCTGGAATGGAAATATATGACGCGCTTTATCGCTGGGCACGTGATGCGCAGGATGAAACCCATGATTTCTGAACTTATTCGCGTATTTGGCCGTATCGGCTTGCTGTCCTTCGGTGGGCCAGCAGCCCAGATTGCATTGATGCACAAAGAACTGGTCGAGGATCGTCCTTGGCTCTCTGAGGATGAATACCTCAAGGCGCTCTCGTTTTGCATGCTTCTTCCCGGGCCAGAGGCGATGCAATTGGCAACCTATGCTGGCTGGAAACGCGCTGGCATTCTCGGTGGTCTCATTGGTGGCGGCCTGTTCGTAATCCCCGGCGCCATCGTCATCACCCTGCTGGCTTTGGCTTACGGTGCCTATGGTGATCTGCCGCTCGTGCAATCGCTATTCGTGGGGGTCAAAGCCTGTGTTGTCGTAATTGTGATCCAAGCCCTGATTAAGATCGCAAAGCGCGCTTTGAAACAGCCAGCACATAACATCATCGCTATCGCCGCGTTTGTCGCGCTTTTCTTTTTTGCCACGCCTTTTCCGCTGGTTGTTCTAAGTGCGGGGCTGATTGGTGCATTTTTTCAAGCCCCTACAACAAACAATTTAGACGTCAAATTACCCAGCCTACGGAAGACTATCACTACGATCATGATCGGCCTCGCTGTGTGGGCCGCACCCCTGATTTTTGTCGTCATAACCCAACAAAAGTTCCTTTTGGAAGTTGGCAAGTTCTTTTCTGTCTTGGCGGTCGTCACCTTTGGCGGTGCATATGCTGTACTGGCTTACATGACCCAAGAGGTCGTCATTTCTTATCAATGGCTTAACACCGATCAAATGATGGATGCGCTGGGTCTCGCAGAGACAACACCGGGGCCATTGATCCTTGTCACCCAGTTTGTTGGCATGATCGCAGGCTTGGCGCAGGGCGGAACAGCTTTGGCGTTTGCGGCTGGAGCGTTAACCCTTTGGGTGACCTTTGTCCCTTGTTTTATTTGGATATTTGCAGGGGCACCGCTAATTGACTGGCTTGATAGCCGGCCGCGGCTTCGTGGGGCGCTCACCGCGATCACAGCGGCCGTGGTTGGGGTCATCGCGAACCTATCTCTCTGGTTTGCGCTTCAAGTATTTTTTGACCAAATCACCACCCACGACTGGGGTGTGTTTTCTTTGATTTGGCCAAGCTTTGCATCGATCCAGCCTGCAGCTGTGGCACTTGCGGTATTATCGGGATTTCTACTACTTGGAAAAAACTGGTCCTTACCACTTGTTTTACTGATCTCGGCACTCGCGGGGCTAATCATCGGCGCATTCTGAAACCGCCCCCTTTTCACTCGCCAAAAACCACGTATGCTAAGGGTAAGAAATGTGGGGAAATGCCAGTGACCAGCACCATCGACTATGGAAACCTAATGCACCGCGCAATGCGGAGCCTGATCCAAAATGTGCTGACTGATATCGCCAAGGATGGCCTTCCTGGCGAACACCATTTCTTTGTCACCTTTGACACAATGCACCCCGATGTTGAGATCGCTGATTGGCTATCAGACCGTTACCCCGGCGACATGACCGTCGTGATCCAGCACTGGTTTGCGGACCTTGACGTCACTGATGAAGGTTTCGGAATCACGCTTAACTTTGGCGACAGCCCTGAACGACTATATATCCCTTACGACGCTATTCGCACCTTCGTTGACCCTTCTGTTGAGTTCGGCCTGCGCTTTGAAAGCCCCGAAGATGAGGAAGAAGACGCCGATATCCTTGATATCGAAGAAGCGCCGATGGAAGAAATGGTCGAGCCCGAGGCAGAGCCAGAAGAGCGTAAAGAAGCTGAAGTGGTTAGCTTGGATCAATTCCGTAAGTAACGCTGCGATCTTGCGATCCTGCGGGCTGCAGCTTAAACCCTGTTTTGAAATTATTTCAAAAGGGGTTCATCCATGACCGAGACACGCACAGAAACCGATAGTTTTGGCCCACTTGAGGTCCAAGCGGACCGCTATTGGGGTGCGCAAACCCAGCGTTCTTTGATGAACTTCCCAATTGGTTGGGAAAAGCAGCCAGTTGCAATCGTTCGTGCGCTTGGTGTGATTAAACAAGCCTGCGCAATGGCGAACAAAGAACGTGGCAAATTGGACGCTGACAAAGCAGACGCCATGATTGCAGCAGCCTCCGAAGTCGTCGCCGGCAAACTGGACGATCACTTTCCGCTGGTCGTATGGCAGACAGGTTCCGGCACGCAGTCAAACATGAACGCCAACGAAGTGATCAGCAACCGCGCGATCGAATTGATGGGTGGCGTGATCGGATCCAAAGACCCGGTCCACCCCAACGATCACTGCAACATGGGTCAGTCTTCTAACGACACTTTCCCAACCGCTATGCACATCGCGGTCGCGACAACTGCACGTGACGTTCTGATCCCCGGCCTTGAAAAACTGCATGCAGCACTGATTGCGAAACAAGAAGAATTCGCTGACATCATCAAGATCGGTCGCACGCACACAATGGACGCGACCCCGCTCACTCTGGGTCAAGAATTCAGCGGTTACAGCCATCAGGTCGCAATGGGCCTGCGCCGCATCAAAGCCGCCCTGCCCGCGATCTATGAATTGGCGCAAGGTGGTACAGCCGTGGGCACTGGCCTGAACACGCCCAAAGGATGGGGCGAGACAGTTGCCGCGAACATGGCAGAAATCACTGGACTACCGTTTGTCACAGCACCCAACAAATTCGAAGCACTGGCTGCACATGACGCATTGGTCGAAATGTCCGGCGCGCTGAAAACTGTTGCTGCGAGCCTTTACAAAATCGCCTGTGATATTCGTATGCTGGGTTCTGGCCCACGTTGTGGCCTGGGCGAACTGATGCTGCCAGAGAATGAGCCAGGTTCATCCATCATGCCGGGCAAAGTAAACCCAACGCAAGTTGAGGCGATCACGCAGGTTTGTGCGCATGTCATGGGTAACGACGCCGCTGTCGGTTTCGCCGGTTCACAAGGTCACTTTGAACTGAACGTAATGAAGCCAATGATGGCCTATAACGTATTGCAATCTATGCAGCTTTTGGGTGATGCGTCCTCGGCGTTCACTGACAACTGTGTTGTTGGCGTCCGTGCGGATCGTACGCGTATCGAAAAGCTGATGCGCGAAAGCCTGATGCTCGTCACAGCGCTGGCGCCTACCATTGGGTACGACAACGCGACAACCGTTGCGAAGACTGCGCACAAGAATGGCACCACCCTGAAAGAAGAAGCAATCAAACTGGGCTTTGTGGACGAAGCAACCTTTGACAAGGTCGTGCGCCCCGAAGACATGATCGGTCCTAAGTGAAGCCAATCAACCTAAACCAGGCCCGTAAAGCGCGTAATCGCGCCGAGGCCAAAGCCAAAGCGGACGAAAATGCTGTCCGCTTTGGCCGCACCAAGGCCGAACAGCTATTGGATGCAGCCCGCGACAAACAGACAAATGATCGGTTGTCACAACTGAAATTCGAAGATGACTGAGCATGCGCGCCCTGTAAAACGGTCACTCACCCTGCGTGGTCACCGGACAAGCGTGTCGCTTGAAGATATCTTTTGGGATCAGTTTCGGAAAATCGCGGACCAAGATGGCAAAACAATCAATGGCTTAGCCGCTGAAATAGACGAAGGCCGAGGAGACATTGGTCTCGCATCGGCCTTGCGTGTCTACGTGTTAGAGCGCGCGCTTACGCGCAATCAGTCTTTCGAGTAGAGTGCGCCACGAAGGCTACCAAGACGTTCACGGTCTCGTTTCTCTACATCGTTCAGTTTTGTTGGCTTAACTGTCTTTGTTGCAGCGGCTTCCTTGTTGAACATCTTCGCAACTTGTTGCGGTGTCAGCTGCTTTTCAGCAGTAGGAGCCTTCTTTTCAGCCTTGGATTTACGCCCGAATAATCCACCGATACCTTTTTTAGACGAACCTGGTAGTGCAATGGTCATGTCAGTTCTCGTTTCGTTAAGTGGTTTCGAATTTCCCGATGGCGGCGGATGATTCTCATCGAAACATTGCTGCCTTGAATTCATGTTACATCTTGTTCTGGCCATGTGTCGACAAAAACACTGCGTTCAAGCAACTGTGAGCGAGATGCCGCACAATTCAACACATTGCCGGCAAGCTTCTGCCCCATTCTCGGCAAGGTTCACTACGCGCCGCCCATTTTTTTATCTTTTGATTAAATATGGCGGTCATTTCGTTTGTTGATTCGCAACCATATCCCGTTTTTTGCCCGAACGGTCAGATAGGCCACAGGTACTGGCTCGCGCCCATCAACAACCTTAAACTCGTAATCACGCAACAAGGCCGCGATCAGCGCCACCCCTTCGATCATCGCAAATCCAGCACCGGTGCATACCCTTGGGCCGCTCGAAAACGGCATATATGCATCCCTAGCGCAGGTCTTGCCGTTTTCTGTGGACCATCGGCTCGGGTCAAAACCATCTGGATTTTCCCAGAGCCGAGTGTGGCGATGCAGATGCCATGGTGACAGAACAATTTGTGCGCCACGTTTGATCACCCGTTCACGGAACACTGTTGGTGTGGTCGCTTCTCGCACCATCATGGGTACGGGTGGATACAGCCGTAATGCCTCGCGGAATACGTCACGCGTGACCTTGAGCGTCGACAGGTTTGCAAAGGTACCGTCAAAACTCGCTGCCTCGGTTGCGACCTTGTCCTGCCATTCGGGATAGAGCGCCAAAAGATACAGTGTCCACGCCAAGGCCGATGCGCTTGTTTCGTGCCCTGCCAAAAAGAAGATCGCGACCTGATCGACCATCTCTTCGACGGTGAAAGTGTCACCGGTCTGAGGGTCAGGCGTTGTCATGATTTTGGTGGACAAATCATCAGGTGCCGTGCCCGCTGCGATCATCGCCAACCGATCCGAGGTAAGTTGCGTTATCAAAGCCCGGATATTCCGCGCGGTCTGTCGTGTTTCGGATCGAAAAAAGCGCGGCATCCAGCGTGGCCCCGGCACGAACGCAGCAAGGTTCAGGATCGGTTGCGAACGTTGGTATTGGCGAAACTCGTGAAATACCTTCTGGGCAGTCTCGTCCTCGATGGGTAATGAAAACAACGTCCGAAATATAACGTCGGCAGCGGCGTGGCTGGTTAGCGCCTCTATTTCCTGCGGCGAATCATCAGCAACAGCCGCAAGCCGGTCAGCCGCCGCCTGCCCCGCCGACATGATCCCGGAAAAGGTATCACGTAACCTGCCGCCTTCGAACGCAGGGTCGATGATCCGGCGCTGTCGTTTCCATGTCTCACCATTGGTTAAGAATACGCTATCCCCTAAAAGCGGGCGTAATCCTGCACCGATCCGCTCTGACTTGGGGAAATCATCCGGTCGGGCCTTTAGGACTTCGTGGATCAGCTTTGGGTCATTGATCAGGTAGCTGCGAAAAAACGGGGTGCGAAATTCGGCCATCCACGCGCGATATAGTTTGGCAGGTTGCGCCGACAGTATATCGCGCCGGAACAAGCGCAAATATCGGATCAGTGAAACACGTTCTGGCCGTGCAGCAGGCTTAGGCGGTAGCCGCGTCATAAAGGCATGACCGACGTATATTTCGAGGCCGCAACATCAATACGCGATTTCGATGGCGGCCGATCGGCATAGCGATCCTGCAATGTGACAGGCCCAGCCGTGATCTGGAAATAGTCATAGTCCTTTGGTTGATCAAAGGCGCAGAGATATTGAAAATGGAGCCGAAAGAAACGCCAGCGCAAGGCCTTCCAGCGAGCGGGCGTCAGGCTTTGGGTAAATGCAGCCGAGATCACAAGCGGCCAGTGTTTACCGGGTGGTGATACACCAGTAACGCCGACAGGATCACATAACGCGAAACAACAGCCGTCACCGGGTGCGGTAACATCGACCCAAGTCAGAAGGTTCTGCGTCGATAGAAACGCAAGATCCGTCCGCAAACGCCGGGCACGTGGAAGGAATGACACCATAGGGACAACTTGGCCCAATGACAAAAACGCGAGCTTGGGTCCATCCGCCGGCACGCGCCCTTCACGGATCAAATCGGCCAAGACAGAGACCGCCAAATGTGCACCCGAGGAATGTCCGACAACGAGAACCTCATCAACGTTGCCCGAAAACGCCTCGGCGATGGTATCGCCAAACTCTTTCATGCGCCCCTCAAGCGCGGGAGGAATAGCACCATATGACCTCGCCGAAAATGCGTAGTCATGCATAAGGTAATACGCAAAGAGCTTGTTGTCTTTTTTCTTGAACCAACGCAGCAGCGCAATCGTAATTCCAGCCCAAAGCAAATACTTTGGCCCCCAAGCCACCCAGCCGATGACCTCAGCGATTAGCCCGGTACCCGTCAGTGCCCCAAGCCATAGCAAAGCACCTTGGGCTGCACCACCAATCACACGTCCAATAACGACAGCTGCAAACAATTGCAGCAGCAGCATCCCAACCGGGTATAGCGCGGCGATAACCGGCCCTTTACGCATCCACATCAGACGGCGCAGTGTTCCCGTCGAAATATAGATCCATGCGGTTTGGACTAATTGCCAGTAGGTCGCTGGAATTGACTGCGCCATGCTATCGCGCACGATGTCGGACCAGACCAATACGTCGACCCGCGCAGCCACATCCGCCCCATCAATATTGGCATTAACCGTCCAGCCAAATGTCTTGTCTGACGATCGCGCCTGCACGTCGATCTCATAGCCGCTAATCACGGCCTGCGCAGCACTCTCAGTTCGATATAGCTCTCTATAACGTCTTGGATGGATCGGATCATAACCCGGAATGTGAAACACCCGGCGTCTTTTGACCTGCGTGGTTTGGTCAGTCATTTCCGATCCTTGTTGATCCTGTCCCGCGACAGGTTAGCGGATCAAACACAAAAACATAAGTCTTATCCTACGACAGCCAGCGCAGGGAAATGTTCAAGGAGCCAATAGCTTATCGCGGCAAACTGCCCCGTTATCATCATCAAGCCGACAGTCCACAAAAGCAGCCCCGAGGTACGCTCAATCTGGCTCATGTGGCGTTTCATCCACCCCATGACACCCTTGAGGCGTGGAAAGAATGCTGCAACCAGTAGGAATGGGATGCCAAGACCAATGGCATAAACTGCAAGCAGGACGGTTCCGCGACCAACGCTCGCCTCTGATGCTGCAAGGCTAAGGATCGCGCCAAGGATCGGGCCAAGGCAAGGCGTCCACCCAAATGCAAATGCAAGGCCTAACAGATACGCCCCAAAGGCAGAGCCGCCTTTGTCGCCCGCGTCCAAACGCATTTCGCGATCCAGAAAACCGATGCGATAGACGCCAACAAAATGCGCACCCAGCACCATCACGACGATCCCTGCGACCGTGCTAAAATAGTCCTGATATTGTAGAAGCGCTCGGCCCATTGTCGAGAATGCCAAGCCCAACAGCACAAAAACTGTCGATAGACCAAGCACAAAGAACACAGCGGCAAGCAACACCCGACGGCGTGCCGTGGTTTGTTCTTCCATCTCGCTGACAGATACCCCGCCCATATACGCCAAATACGGTGGTACCACTGGCAGAACGCAGGGGCTAAGAAACGACAGCACACCCGCCGCTATCGCCACGATCATTGCAGGCATCAAAGCTGCGTCAAAGATTGTCGTTGTTTCGAACATAAGTAACCTCTTGCAGCCCTTCCTATGCGACCAATCCGGTCAGGTCACCTGCCGTTTTGTCACATCTTAGTGGACATGTTGAAACATCCGCCCTAATCGAAACATATGACCCATGATGCTGATCTTGATGCCCGGGGCCTGCTGTGCCCCCTACCCGTTCTCAAAGCACGCAAGCGCTTGCAGGCGCTCAGCAGTGGACAAATATTGCGGATGCTCGCCGATGACCCCGCGGCGGTGATCGACGTGCCCCATTTTTGTGCTGAGGCAGGACACCGACTGATCCAAACAAGTGAAGCCGAAGATGGGCAAATTTATCTGATACAAAAAGGCTAGGTAACGCAAAACGCCGCCCCAAGGGGCGGCGTTTGCTTTTACAATCAGCTGATATTTAGCGGCCTAGCGACCACCAACCTTTGCGCTTTGGCTTCGCTGGTTCGTCCGGTGCCTCTGCCGCCACAGGCTCGGGTGTGGGTTCCGCAACTGGTGCTGGTTCTGCAGATGGCGCTGGCTCTGGTTCTGCAACCACTTCGGGCGTAGCCTCCACTTTCGGCGCAGGTGCTTCAGCGGCTGGCGCTTCTTCCACGGCAACCTCGGGCGCTGCTTCAGCGACAACTTCGGTCTCGGGCTCAGCGGCAACCTTTGGCTTTGCACGGCTACGGCGCTTTGGCTTTGGCTTTTCTTCAGCGACAGCTTCTGCTTCAGGCTTTGCCTCAGCGGTTGCTTCTTGCGCTTCATCAGCCTTCGCTGGCTCGGCCTTTTTACGGGTCCGGGTCCGCTTTTTCGGTACAGGCTTTTCTTCCGCCTCTGGCTTGGTTTCCTCTGCAGCCTCAACTGCCTCAGTCGGCTCATCTGCCTTTGGTGCAGCTTTACGGGTACGTGAACGTGTCCGCTTTGGCTTTTCTTCAGCAGCAGGCGCTTCCGCATCTGCTTCTACAGGAGCAGCATCGGCTTTTTCCGAAGCGGCCTCTGCGTCAGCTGGAGCCTCTTGTGCCGCGTCTTCGCCTTCCCCGTTAGTATCAGCGGAATCGGCCTGCTGGTTCTCACCATTGCCATTTCCACCACGACGGCGGCGACGACGACGACGCTTGCGCTTTGGCTTATCTTCACCATCACCGTTTTCACCGTTAGCGACCGCTTCGTTTTCCTCGGCTTCGACCTCGGAGACGATATCATCGTCGTCATCCATAATGACAGTCGTCGTCACAACTGGGGCGGCTTCTGGGATCACGCGGGTCGCAGTCTTGAATTTCTCAATCGCAAAGTCAGGCGACACAAGCGTTGGGTCGCACTCGATACGTACAGACAATCCATAACGTGCTTCGATCTCGCCGATATGTTCGCGTTTGCCATTCATCAGGAAGTTGGCGATAGCAATTGGTGCTTTAACCAGTACTTCTTTGGAACGACCGCGCACGCCTTCTTCTTCCAGCTGACGTAGGATCGAAAGTGATACGTTATCGTCAGAACGCAGCAGACCCGTGCCGTGACAATGCGAACACATCTGTGTTGTCGCCTCGAGCATGCCGGGGCGTAGACGCTGACGTGACATTTCCAACAGGCCAAAGCCCGAGATGCGACCGACCTGAATACGGGCACGATCAGTCTTGAGCTTGTCTTTGAAACGCTTCTCAACGGCGCTGTTATTCTTACGCTCGTCCATATCGATAAAGTCGATCACGATCAGACCGGCCAAATCGCGCAGGCGCAATTGGCGCGCAACTTCATCAGCCGCCTCAAGGTTAGTCTTTAGCGCGGTTTGCTCAATTGAACCCTCTTTCGTGGCACGGCCAGAGTTCACGTCAATCGCGACAAGCGCTTCGGTGATGCCGATCACGATATAGCCACCCGAAGGCAGTTGAACGGTTGGGTTGAACATACCACCCAAATAGCCTTCGACCTGATAGCGGGCGTAAAGCGGCAGCTGTTCCGTGTAGTATTTTACGTTTTTGGCATGAGACGGCATGATCATTTTCATGAAGTCTTTGGCGGTGCGGTAACCCGCCTCGCCCGCGACGATCACTTCGTCGATCTCTTTTGAATAAAGATCGCGGATCGAGCGCTTGATCAGATCGCCTTCTTCGTAAATCTTCGCCGGAGCGACAGATTTCAAAGTCAGTTCGCGGATCTGTTCCCACATACGCTGCAGATATTCGTAGTCGCGCTTGATCTCTGCCTTGGTACGCTGCGCGCCGGCCGTGCGAATGATAAGACCAGCGCCATCAGGCACAGTCATTTCGCCAGCGATTTCTTTCAGCTTTTTACGGTCAGCTGCATTTGTGATCTTACGGCTGATACCGCCACCGCGCGCGGTGTTCGGCATAAGTACGCAATAACGACCAGCCAGCGACAGGTAAGTCGTTAGCGCCGCGCCTTTGTTGCCGCGTTCTTCTTTGACAACTTGAATCAAAAGGACCTGACGGACCTTGATGACCTCTTGGATTTTGTAGCGCTTCGGGCGTGGTTTACGCACTGGGCGCACTTCATCGGTGTCATCCTCTTCGGCGACACTTTCGATGCTGTCATCCTTGCTGCGTGCGTCCAGCTGTGGCTGTTCGTCATCCGCATCGTCGGCAGACGGTGTTTCAACCGGCGTATCCGCGACCAAAACCATGGGCGAGTCGCCCTCTTCGTCATCGTCGCCCAGATCAATCGTTTCCATGCCAGCGATGTCACCGGATGTCTGTTCTTCTGGCGTCTCGACTTTGGGCGCATCAGCGTCAGTTGTTGGTGCGTCTTCTTCCGGTGTGACTTCGGCGGTTACGACCGCGTCTTCGGTTTCAACCGACGCTGGCTTTGGCTTCGCACGGCTACGACGACGTTTAGGTTTTTCTTCCTCGGCTTCTGCTTCGGCTTTCAGGCTTTCAGCATAGGCTTTTTCTTCCGCGATCAGCGCCTCACGGTCGGCAACCGGAATTTGGTAATAATCGGGGTGGATTTCCGAAAAGGCCAAAAACCCGTGGCGATTTCCACCGTAGTCTACAAATGCAGCCTGCAGGGATGGTTCGACGCGCGTAACCTTAGCGAGATAGATGTTGCCAGCTAGCTGGCGTTTGAATTGGCTTTCAAAATCAAATTCTTCGACCTTGTTGCCGTCGACGACTACAACGCGGGTTTCTTCCGCGTGTGTCGCATCGATTAACATTTTCTTTGGCATATTGTCCGTTCGCACATAACCCAAAATGCACCCCTGGGGGTGCCATTGTTCGCGTTACATGTCTGATTAAGGCGATCTGCGCGCGGGCAAATACGGGGCCCCTCAGGGCCACTGCATCCTTGCCTATATACGTCGCGCGTTGCATCGCGTTTCTTCTCCGACCTTAGATCAAGTCCAAGGCCCATTCAGGGCCCGGTCGGCGTCTTTAATCGCGCGACCAGAGCGTTCTTCTGATCCCTTGGGATCAAATCAGCTGCTATCAATATGTGTACACCACTCTTGATGCAGAGAATCTTTCAAAGGTGCGGGACAGTTCCGCGTCACCCGTCCCTCATACATAAGGGAGGACAGTGATAGATTACAATCGGAAACTGTTTCTTTTCCGTTCACATGACAACGCAATTAGCTTCAATAAGAATAAAAACACACCCAAAGCCGTGATCACGGCGGACCTTGCGTAAACAAAAGGCAGAAATGACTATTCATTCCTGCCTTTATTCAGTTCGTAATACGACACTGGCCTTAACCGCCCAGATAATCCGAACGCTGCAAACCGTATTTCGCCATTTTCTCATTCAATGTCCGGCGCGGAAGGCAAAGTTCCTCCATCACAGATACGATCGACCCACGATGACGACGCATAGTGTTATCGATCAGCATCCGCTCGAATGCTTCAACGAATTCCTTCAGCGGTTTGCCTTCCGTCGTCATGGCTGGCTTCATTTCTTCGGTGTCAGCCATCAACAGTGATGCGATAGATCCTGAACCACGACGATTTTGAAGCACAGCACGTTCGGCAACGTTGAATAGCTGACGAACATTGCCCGGCCAAGGCGCTTGCAGCAGTTGTGCCGCCTCTTGAGCGCTGACTTCTGGGGCATCGCAGCCGTATTCATCTGCGAATTGCTCGCTCAAGCGCGCAAACAGCGTCAAGATATCTTCGCCACGTTGGCGCAGCGGTGGCACAGTAATGCGAAGCGCGGCGAGGCGATAAAACAGGTCTGGGCGCAATACGCTTTCGCAGGTTTTATCTTGTTCTTGCAGGTTACAAATCGCGACGATGCGCGTTTCTGCAGGTGTCCCCTGCTCGTTGATTGCAGTCAGCAACCGCGCCTGCAATGCGTGGCTTAAGGCTTCAATATCCTCAAGAACCAGCGTACCACCCCGTGCTTCTTCAATCGCAGGGATTGGCTCATCATCACGTGCAGGGCCAAAGATAACGCGACCCAGCGTTTCTTCGTCATAGGCTGAACAGCTAAGCAAAACGAACTTTTTGGACGCACGTGCGCCAACGGCATGCAAGGCGTGCGCTACAAGCGTCTTACCGGTACCGGTTTCGCCTTCGATCAGAACGTGACCGTCAGCCTGCCCCAGATCTAAGATATCTTCTTTCAGGCGTTCCATTGGCGGGGACTGCCCGATCAGCTTTTTGATCAGTGCTGAACCGTCAGACAATTCTTTACGAAGCGCACGGTTATCTAGGGTCAATCGACGGGCTTGAGTTGCCTTCTTAGCCAATTCCGTCATGCGGTCTGGATTGAAGGGCTTTTCAAGAAAATCAAACGCGCCAACGCGCATGGCCTCCACGGCCATTGGCACATCGCCATGACCTGTGATCATGATCACAGGAAGCGTGCTGTCGATCCCTTTCAGCTTTTTAAGGAACTGCATCCCATCCATGCCCGGCATTCTTACGTCGGACACCACGATGCCCGGATAATCGGCGCCAACTCCCTTCAACGCATCCTCTGCAGATGCAAAGGCCTCGGTCTCAAAGCCAGATAATGTCAGCCATTGGCTGATCGATTGACGCATATCGGTTTCGTCATCGACGATTGCAATTTTCATGGCCTTGTTCATGCTCATTCTTCTTTCCTACTCCGCCGCAGCGACGTCTTCTTTCAAGCGAGGCAGCTGAACCTCAAATATAGCACCACCATCAACAGCATTACGTGCCATTAAACGCCCACCAAGGTCGCTCACAATTCCTGATGAAATTGCCAGCCCAAGCCCAGTGCCCTCACCGGGTTGTTTGGTCGTGTAAAACGGCTCGAACAGTTGATCGAGGTTTTCAATACCTTCACCGTTATCCCGGATTTGTAGACTAACTGTATCACCAGCTGCGAGCAAAATTTCAACCGTTGGGTTACTTGCCCCCTGCGTAGCGTCCAAAGCGTTGCGCAACAAGTTCACAATCACCTGCTCTAGCCGCAGTCTGTCACCGATGATCATCACCGGTTCATTGGGCAAAGATCGAACGATATTTACGTCGCGAATTTTTAGCTGGGGCTCCATCATAGCCAGCGCCGTAGACACTGCGGCACGGATATCCATTGGTTCGAATGCGTCAGCACCTTTTCGTGCGTATGACTTCAGCTGACGTGTAATTGCGCCCATACGTTCAAGCAAATCGTCGATACGCTGGAATGACGACATCGCTTCTTCAGGGCGCTCTCGTTGCAGCAACAAGCGCGCCCCAGCGAGGTAGGTTTTCATCGCTGCCAGCGGCTGATTCAACTCGTGACTAACGGCCGCTGACATCTCGCCCAAAGCGGCAAGTTTAGACGATTGCGCAATGGTTTGCTCTGCGACCTGCAGGGTCTGTTCGACCTTTTCACGTTCGGCAATTTCTCTCTGAAGTCGGCGGTTTAGCGCACGAAGCTCAGCCGACTCGCGCTGAAAAAACACAAGTCGAGACGCGGTTTTGCGTGACATGAACCAAAACATCACGGCCAAAAGAATCGCAAAGCCCATGACCTCGATCGCGAGAATGCCGTTCACGCGTTCGCGGACAGATGCATAGGCTGTAAAGCTGACCATCTTCCAACCTTGGTGCGGCATACGTGCTTCGCGGCGCAGAACGGCCTCGCCACGCAGATAAGCATCTGCTGGCAATCCAATGAAACCACGGAAGCTGCGTTGCGCTTGATCCCAAAACGTAAGCTGGCGACTGTCGCTAAGGGCCTGCTCTTCGGTTAGGCCGCGCCAGCGTGGTTCTGACGACATGATGATCGTGCCTTCGCCATCAAGAACCAGAACCGCCTCAGAGCCACCGACCCAGCCCGCCTGCAGCAGTGCAGAATTGACCTCTACTGCGATGACACCGCGCAACTGCCCAAAGACTTCAATCTTGCGGGCAAACACGTAAGTATAGTTGCCTTCGTCATCACGCGACGTGGCATAAACCGTCTGATTGCTATTCAAGGCGTTTGTGAAATACGCCTCTTCAGTATGAAGCTTACCGATTTCATCGGCATTGGTCGCCGCGACTGTCTGCCCGATGCGATCAAGCAGCAGCAAAGAAGAAGAGCCGATTTCAGAGACGTACGAGACCAGATGCTCTGACGATCCAGAAAAGTCGCGGCTCTCCAGCGCGCGGATCAGCTCTGGGTCTCGTGCCAATAGCTGCGGAACAACTGACGTTCGCTGCAGCTCGCTCGTCACATTAGTAACGTATAGCGCAAGGCGCACCTCTGAGCTGTCGCTAATAGTTGTCGTAAAGCGTTTCGTTAAAAACTGGTTGGATACGTAGACAACGATAAGAGCAAATAGGCAAACGACCAGAATAGAAAGACGCAGAAACCATCTGCCCTGACCACTTCGCCTATTTGTCGTCTGTGTCCTACTCATACATGCAGTCTATGGCCGCGGCATCGCCGCAGCAAGGACACAACTTATGCCGATGCCATTTGATCCAACAGTCCGCGGAAAAGCGCCTGCCCGTCTATTCCACCGTGACCTTGGTCAACGGCACGTTCAGGGTGCGGCATCATACCCAAGACACGACGGTTTTCTGACAATACACCAGCGATATCAGCAACCGAACCGTTCGGATTTTCAACATAGCGGAACGCAACGCGATCTTCTGCTTCGATCTGCTTAAGACCTTCAGCATCGATGGAATAGTTCCCATCATGGTGCGCGACAGGATAGCTAACGACATCACCTGCGCTATATCCAGCGGTAAACGCAGAATTCGATGTTTCCACTTTAAGATCAACAGACTTGCAGATGAACTTCAGGTTCGAATTGCGCATCAATGCACCCGGCAACAGCCCGGTTTCAGTCAACACCTGAAAGCCGTTGCAGACCCCAAGAACGTAGCCACCACGGTTTGCGTGAGCAACGACAGCCTTACTAATTGGCGATTGCGCCGCGATAGCACCGCATCGCAGGTAGTCACCAAAAGAGAAACCACCCGGAACAGCAATCAGATCAATGTTGTCTGGCAGCGTCGCATCTTTGTGCCACACCATGCTGACGTCCGCGCCAGCGGCCTTTAGGGCCACCGCCATGTCACGGTCGCAGTTCGACCCAGGGAAAACAACGACAGCAGCGCGCATCAAAGCACCTCGATCCGGTAGCTTTCAATCACAGTGTTCGCGAGCAGCTTTTCGCACATCTGCTCAACAGTCGCTTCTGTCGTGCCATCAGCCAGATCAAGCTCGATCACCTTGCCCTGACGTACGCCTTCGACGCCATCAAAGCCAAGACTACCAAGCGCGTGACGCACGGCCTCGCCCTGCGGGTCAAGTACGCCGTTTTTCAACATTACATATACGCGGGCTTTCATCAGTGGCTTTCCCTTGTCTCGCTTAGTTTAAAGTAGTCAAAAACCAACACTAGTTGATTAATGTTGGCTTTGGCCGATGGGTGACGTTCGACGGCATCACACCTAGGCGTTTTGCAACCTCGGTGTAGGCATCCGTCAGGTTACCCAGATCGCGGCGGAACACATCTTTGTCCAGCTTCTGACCGCTTTCGATATCCCACAAACGGCAGCTATCTGGGCTGATTTCATCAGCAAGCAACAACCGAGGGAATTCATTGTCCCAAACACGACCAATTTCAATTTTGAAATCGACCAGTTTGATACCAACGCCGAACATAACACCAGACATCCAATCATTCACACGCAATGCGAGGCTAATGATGTCGTCTAGGTCCTGCTGGCTCGCCCATCCGAACGCAACGATGTATTCTTCAGGGACCAGCGGGTCACCCAATGCATCGTCTTTGTAAGAAAACTCGACAATCGGACGCGGAAGAGCAGTACCCTCTTCCATTCCAAGCCGTTTCGCCATCGAACCAGCAGCAAAGTTACGCACGATGACCTCAAGCGGAATAATCTCCACTTGGCGGATCAACTGCTCGCGCATGTTCAGACGCTTAATAAAATGTGTCGGGATGCCAATTTGGCTTAGACCGGTCATAAAGAACTCGGACAGGCGGTTATTCAACACGCCTTTACCCTCGATCACAGCTTTCTTTTCAGCGTTAAAAGCGGTCGCATCGTCCTTAAAATATTGAACAAGCGTCCCCGGCTCAGGACCTTCATATAAGATCTTTGCCTTGCCTTCGTAAATCTTCTTGCGGCGTGCCATGCTCACCTCTTTGCCCGTGCGCACACCCGCCCTGGGCCGCGTCATACGCGCGTCATAGTGCAAGGACACCTTGCGAGCAAGCACCTGCGAAACCATATATTATATATCTGTTCAACAAAGCCACGAGGTTACTATGAACACGTTTAATGATCGCGAGCGCGCCTTTGAGGCCAAATTCGCCCATGATGCTGAAATGCAGTTTAAAGCCATCGCAAGGCGCAACCGTCTGCTAGGCCAATGGGCAGCAGCATTGTTGAAGAAAACACCAGAGGAATCGGCGGCCTACGCCACGGAGGTCGTAAAGGCCGACATGGAAGAACCAGGTGATGATGATGTTTTACGCAAATTGCTAAGCGACCTCGGCGACATCGCCGATGAAAAAACAATCAGGGCACAAATGAAGGTATTGTTGCTGGAAGCCAAGGAACAAATACTGTCCGAGTTTTAAGTTACCCCCTTAAAACATCAGGTAACCGCATCATGCGCGTATTTTTCTACTCGCATTAAGCTACGATTTACCACATATGCCTACTCCGAAATCGGCAACCCGGAGCAGGCATGTTTCAATCCAAGACCACAGCCCCCCGTTTCGTGATCGCGAAAGGGTTAAAATTTGCTGTGCCGATCTTTGTGCTTGGCATTTGTGGTGCTATCTTGTGGAACAAGATCGCCGCAATGGACATTGTCGCGATTACGAACGCCTTGGCGGGGATGAGCCTCGAAGCCTGCGGCATTGCCGTTATTGCAACTTGGCTAAGCCTGCGCGCTGTCGGGCAGTACGATGCGATTTGGCATCAAATCTTGCGTACTGGCATTGCGCCACATGCGGCCGCACGGGCGGGAACGATTTCGGTTGCGATTGCGCAAACGCTTGGCTTTGGGGCCATTACCGCAAGCCTTGCCCGTCTTAGGGCACTCCAACAACTCACACTCTGGCAGGTCACCCAGCTTTCGGCAGCGGTATCACTAACGTTCATGACGTGCTGGGCGCTATTCGCTCTAATAGCAGCATGGTGGCTAGGTGCGAAAACGGGGCTCTCTCCGATTTGGATCGCGGTCATCGCCTTCACCTCAGTCGGAATGATCGCAGCTGTCATCTGGGGACGCGATCGCTTTGTGGGGCGTCTAACAACCACCCGATTGCTACAACTGATGGGTTGGACCTGTGTCGATATGGTATGCGCCGCTATCGCGCTATATGCCTTGCTACCTGCGGGCGTTGACGTTCCACTTTCGACGCTTATTGCAGCCTACATCATCGCACTTGGTGCAGGGTTACTATCTAACAGCCCTGGCGGCGCGGGCGCATTTGACCTGACGCTTCTAACCTTACTTTCAGGCCAAGAAGAAATGGTCGCCGGGCTAATCGCATTCCGCCTTATCTATTATGTGATCCCCGCCATTCTGGCATCCATTGCGATCATCGCACCATCGAAACCTGCCACCGATCGCGACCAGTCCCCTGCACTCTGGAGTCTTGCGCACCAAACCGGCGATCTCCTCCACATTGAAGGTCGCAATTGGTTCATGGGCAAACTCGGTTTTTTTCACTGTAGCATTGGCCCGCACAGGCAAAACCCCGGTGAAGTGGTCGACGTTTGCGCCGTTCGACGCGCCACGAAACGACGCGGGAAATGCGGAGTCTTTTATAACTGCTCGCCTCGATTGGCCGCCTCGGCGTATCGCGCGGGCTGGTATGTGCGTCGCATCGCGATCGAGGCCGTCATTCGCCCGACCGACTGGTCGTTAGAAGGACGCCGGTTACAAACACTTCGTCGGAAACTCCGCCACGCTGAAATGGCGGGAATTCAGATCAGCGAAGTCGATGACGCTCATACGCTGCCTGTGCTCAATAAAATTGCACGTAAATGGACGATCCAGCAGGGCGGCGAAATGGGTTTTTCTATGGGACGTTTCTGCCCTGACCTTATTGCAAAACAGCGTGTTTTCCTGATTGCTCAAGATAATGAAACTATTGGTTTCATTACATTTTGTGTCGGCTCCGAGGATTGGCACCTTGACCTTATACGCTATGATGGGTGCCTTCCTGACGGCGCAATTCATGCTGCAATCGTCGCCGCGATTAAAGCCGCGGCAAAAGAAAACGTGCCTCTTGTTTCGCTCGCGACAGTGCCCGATCCCGGCCACACGCCCGCCTATTGGTCCAACCGCAAAAGCGGCCTAATCCAATTCAAACGTAGCTTTTCCCCAATTTGGTTACCGCGCTATCATGCAGCGCCAAACAAGTTGATGTTTTGGATGAGCGGCGCGGCGATTGCCTTTGCAATCCACCGTCCGCTGCAAAATTTACCTTGGAAAGCGCTGCAACTGATCAAAATGACCGCTTTGGAATTGAAACTAACCCCAAGACATGACAAGCGACTAGTCAAACAAAACGGGAGCCCCGAGAGATCATGACGAACGTCCTTTCAGAACTGCTTGAAACACGCGATTGGCTGATGGCTGACGGCGCGACCGGCACGAACCTGTTCAATATGGGGCTTATGTCCGGCGACGCGCCTGAAATGTGGAACGTCGAAGAGACAGCCAAGATCAAAGCGCTCTACAAAGGTGCGGCTGACGCGGGTAGTGATATCTTCCTGACCAACAGCTTTGGCGCGAACGCATCACGCCTGAAACTGCACGGTGCCGAAGGCCGCGTTCGCGAATTGAACAAAGCCGCCGCTGAACTGGGACGCGAGATTGCCGATGCATCCGGTCGCAAGATCGTCGTGGCGGGTTCTGTTGGACCAACCGGTGAGATCATGGCCCCTATGGGTAGCCTGACACATGAACGCGCCGTTGAAATGTTCCATGAACAGGCCGAAGGCCTGAAAGAAGGCGGCGCAGACGTGCTTTGGGTTGAAACCATTAGTGCAGCCGAAGAATTTGATGCCGCCGCCGAAGCATTCGCGCTAGCCGGCATGCCGTGGTGTGGCACCATGAGCTTTGACACTGCCGGGCGCACAATGATGGGTCTGACATCGGCGGACATGGTAAAGAAGGTCGGCAAGATCGCGAACCAACCGCTGGCATTTGGCGCGAACTGCGGTGTAGGTGCATCTGATCTGCTGCGCACTGTTCTTGGCTTTACTGCTGCAGGCGCAACCACGCCAATCATCGCCAAGGGCAACGCAGGCATCCCAAAATATCACGATGGGCACATCCACTATGATGGTACGCCTGAGCTGATGGGTGATTACGCTGTTTTGGCCCGCGATTGCGGTGCGACGATCATCGGTGGCTGCTGCGGAACAACACCTGAGCACCTGCGCGCCATGCGCGAAGCGCTTGAAACTCGTCCACGCGGTGAACGCCCGACACTAGAACAGATTTCAGAAAGCTTGGGCGGCTTTTCTTCTGCATCTGACGGCACCGATGGTGCAGGCCCAGAGGCCGCACCACGCCGCGGTCGTCGCCGCAAATAAACCTAAAGAAACGAAAGCTGGTCCCCGCGCTGCGGGGGCCGCTCAAACAGGTCAGTCCGCAAAGCGGGCAATGACCGATCAAGCCCAAGCTTGCGCGTCGCGAGCTTAAACCGCTGCTTGATCATCAAAGCCCATTCCCCCTGCCCGGTCATTCGTTTTCCAAATTCAGGATCGTATTCTTTACCGCCGTGCAATTCGCGTACGCGACCCATCACGCGGTCGGCGCGATCAGGGTATTGATCGCGTAGCCAATCCTGAAACAGACCAGCGACCTCTCTTGGCAGCCGAAGAACAATTGAAGACGCGGCAACGGCACCTGCCTTTGCGCAGGCCGCTAGGATTGCTTCTAGCTCGTGATCTGTCAGCGCGGGAACGACCGGTGAAACCATTGCACGTATCGGCACCCCAGCCTCGGTTAGCCGTGAGATCGTGCGAAGGCGCGCAGCGGGTGAAGGCACACGCGGCTCCATTGCCCGCGATGTTTTTGGATCAAGCGTTGTCACTGAAATCCCAACACGTAGCAGCCCCTTTGCAGCCATCGGTGCCAGAATATCAATGTCGCGTTCAATCAGCGTCCCCTTTGTGACAATCGCAACCGGATGATTGAAATCCGATAAGACCTTCAAGATCTCGCGCATAATGCCCCGTGTTTTTTCGATGGGCTGATACGGGTCGGTATTTGTCCCAATCGCAATCGTTGCCGGGACATATCGCGGGCTCAAAAGTTCTTTTCGTAGTTGTTCGGCTGCATTTGGGCGGGCAATCAGCTTTGTTTCGAAATCAAGCCCCGGTGACAGCCCAAGAAACGCATGGCTTGGCCGCGCAAAGCAATAGATGCAGCCATGTTCGCACCCCCGGTAAGGATTGATTGACCTGTCGAATGATAAGTCAGGCGACGTATTGCGTGTGATGACCTTGCGCGCAATTTCATCACTTACCTCTGTCCGCAGCACCGGTAATTCATCGTCCTGATACCAGCCATCATCCACCGCCCGCGTCGTATAGCGGTCAAAACGCACGTCAGGATTAGACGCTGCTGCCCGACCGGGCGTCCTATTGTGTCGCTGGGTTAGGTCATTGGTCATTGCACTAAATTAGAACAAATAACGAACATCAGCAAGCGCTGGTCGGTCTTGAATTTCTGAATGTCGCAATTCACTGGCTGGTCAAATCAATAAAGGCGCATTACGTAAGGACGAAATGCAATAGAGGTGCCAAATGTCCGACGAAGAAGATGACATCATCCTGTCCGAACTGAATGACGAGGATCTCGTCGCGCAGATGTTTGACGACCTTTACGACGGTATGAAGGAAGAGATCGAAGAGGGTGTGAACATCCTGATCGAACGCGGCTGGGCCCCGTATAAGGTTCTGACCGAGGCCTTGGTTGGCGGCATGACGATTGTCGGACACGACTTCCGTGATGGCATCCTGTTCGTCCCCGAAGTTCTGCTGGCAGCGAATGCGATGAAGGGTGGCATGGCCATCCTGAAACCATTGCTGATCGCGACCGGCGCGCCGCGCATGGGCAAGATGGTTATCGGAACGGTCAAAGGCGACATCCACGACATTGGCAAGAACCTTGTCGCGATGATGATGGAAGGCGCAGGTTTCGAAGTCACCGACCTTGGCATCAACAACGCAGTAGAGGCTTATATCGAAGCCATCGTAGCCGAAGATGCTGATATCTTGGGTATGTCTGCCCTGCTGACGACCACCATGCCTTATATGAAGGTTGTGATCGACACGATGGTCGAAAAAGGCATGCGCGATGATTATATCGTCCTTGTCGGTGGTGCGCCCCTGAACGAAGAGTTTGGCAAAGCCATTGGCGCCGACGCATATTGCCGTGATGCGGCCGTTGCTGTGGAAACTGCCAAAGCGCTTGTTGCGCGTAAACATAATCAGGGTGCATCGACCTAACCCAACTCGGTCGCGGCATCTGTTCGAAAGAATAAGGACTTAAGATGCCGCGCACGACTTTTGCTTTGCTTTTGCTTTGCGTCATCGCATTTGCCGCGTTCACAATTTGGCTCGCGACCGCCTTTGGTGCGACCTTTGGTGCTGTCAGCGTCTTTGTCATTATCAGCGTCGCATTATGTGCACGTTTCATCATCGCCAGAAACCAATGACCAGCGACGCGACCCTCACCAGTGACGGACTGGCACCTGATGGGCGTGGGCAGGTTCTGCTGATCGCCTGCGGTGCATTGGCCCGCGAGATTATCGCGCTGCGTTCAGGTAATGGCTGGGACCATCTGGACCTGCAGTGCCTGCCCGCAATCTATCACGCCAGACCCGAGAAAATTGTTCCCGCTGTCCGCGCCGCTGTTGAAAAACACCGTTCGGATTACGACCGCATATTTGTCGTCTACGCTGACTGTGGCACTGGCGGCGCATTAGAAGCCGCCTGTGCTGAATTGGGCGTCAAGATGATCGCTGGCCCCCATTGCTATTCGTTTTTTGAAGGCAACGCGGCCTTTGATGCACTTGATGAAGTCACATCATTCTATCTGACTGATTTTCTGGTGCGCCAGTTTGATGCCTTCGTCTGGGAGCCACTTGGGCTAGACAAGCATCCAGAGCTGCGCGACATGTACTTTGGCAACTACGAAAAGCTGGTCTATCAGGGGCAAACTGAAAACCCGGAACTAGTTGAAAAAGCCCGCGAATGTGCTGATCGCTTAGGTTTACAGTTCGAATATAGGTTTACCGGTTACGGCGATCTAACCGCAGCGTTGCGATCAGCCTAAGCAGCCGCAGCAGTTTCGCGGATACGTTCGACCATGGCACGCAATCCATTCGAACGCTGCGCTGACAAGTGATCGTTCAAGCCAAGTCGTGCCAATTCCGCAGGCGCATCAATGCGCGCAACCTCTGCCACTGGTTGGTTATTATAAAGCGTCAGTAGTATCGCAATCAGCCCCTGCACGATCATCGCGTCGCTTGCCCCGCGAAAGGTAAACACACCATCTTTAATCTGTGGAACAAGCCAAACTTGGCTGGCACAGCCATCAACCTTCGTCGCCGGAACGCGCAACGCATCCTCGAGCGGCTCCATCGCTTTGCCCATTTCAATCACGTGACGATAGCGATCTTCCCAATCGTCAAGAAACTCAAAGGTTTCAACAAGTTCTTCAAAGTCAGGGTTTGCCATTGCAGTACCTTTTGCGTGCCTGTCACTCATGTAGGGGCGCTGCCCCCGCTGGTCCAGATCAAAGCGTGACGGTGACGACTTTCTGTCCCTTTACAGCCAGACCAACAAGCCCATCACACATACGTAACGCGTCATGGCCAAAGACCTCGCGACGCCATCCCTTTAGGGCGGGCACATTGCGTTGCCCACCTGCCAATGCATCCAGATCGGCAGAGGTAGCGATCAGCTTTTGCGCGACGCCTTCCTGATCCGTCTTTGCCTTCAGCAAGACGCGCAACATATCGGCCAGCGCAGGATTCACCTGTAGCTTTGCACGTGGGTTTTCGACGACCGGCATATCTTCAGGTTTTACGTCCAATCCGTCTTTCACGGACTTCAGAATGCCTTGGGCGATGTCACCTTTACGTGCTTCGCGCAGCAAAAGCCGCGAACGCCCCAAATCCTGTTCGTTTTGCGGCTTGGTCGAGGCAAGTTCGACCAGTGCATCATCCTTAAACACACGGCTACGCGGGATATTGCGTTCTTGGGCGTATGTCTCGCGGAAGCGGGCCAATTCGCGCACGATTGCAAGGAAACGCCCAGACTGCGTACGGGTTTTCACGCGCTTCCATGCATCATCAGGATCGGCTTGATAAGTCGCGGGGTCCTCAAGAACCGCCATCTCTTCGGCGACCCATTTTTTACGGCCTGATTTATCCAATTGAGCCGACAAGAATTCATAGATATCGCGCAGGTGTGTTACATCAGCCAAAGCATATTTCGCCTGCGCGTCCGTCAACGGACGGCGTGACCAATCCGTAAAGCGTGAAGACTTGTCCAAATCCGCCTTGGCGATCTTACGCACCAGTGTTTCGTAACCAACCTGTTCGCCAAAGCCACAGACCATCGCGGCGACCTGTGTGTCAAACAGCGGCTCAGGAATTACCCCTGCGTCAACAAAGAAAATCTCAAGGTCTTGGCGGGCAGCGTGGAATACTTTGACCACCCCAACGTCACGGTAAAGGTCATATAGTGGTTCAAGCGACAGACCGTCAGCAAGTGGATCAACCAGAACAGCATCTTCGCCGTTCTCATCCTGATAGGCCAACTGCACGAGACACAGCTTTGAATAATACGTCCGTTCGCGTAAAAATTCAGTGTCTACAGTCACATATGGCCGCTTTGCTGCCTCTTTACAGAAGTCAGCCAAAGCTTCAGTCGTTGTGATCTTTTTCATGCGTCGTCCGTCAATCGTTCAATACTAAGCCACAGTGGTGAGGTTTGATAAGCGATTGACTGAAAAATGAAAAGGTCAGCCACGCACTAGCCGTTAATCATTAACGGCGTACGGTCCCCAGCGGCGTAACGCTGCAACACTTGCGGGTAAAGCTGGTGCTCTAGCGGTAGCAAACGCGCAGCTAATGTTTCGGCCGTATCATCAGCAGAAACCGCAATTTTCGCTTGCCCCAAAATAGGTCCACCATCCAATTCAGCCGTGACTTCGTGCACGCTGCAACCGTGCTCCGTGTCGCCAGCCTCAAGCGCTCGGGCATGCGTGTGAAGCCCTTTGTATTTTGGAAGCAACGATGGGTGAATGTTTAACATTCGCCCTTCCCACATGCGCGTAAATTCAGGCGTCAGAATGCGCATGAACCCAGCAAGACAAATGATGTCGGGCTTTGCCGTTTCGAGCGCCTTTTGCAAAGCGGCCTCAAACGCGGCGCGATCCTTGCCAAATGGTTTGTGATCAATAGCAAAAGTCGGGACGTTCAGCGCCCGCGCTTTTGCCAGCCCACCTGCGTTTGGGTCATTTGAAAGCACCAAAACAGGGCGCGCTGGGTGATCGCCAGTCATCGAATTGACCAGCGACACCATATTAGAACCACCGCCTGAAATCAGGATCGCAACGCGTTTAGTCACAAAAGAGCACCTGAATAGGAAACGCCTTCGCCTTTGGTCACTGTACCAAGGTGATGCACAGTTTCGCCGGCCTCGGCCAGCAAGACAGTCAATGCCTCAGCTTCTGCAGCATCCACGGCCAGAACCATGCCGATACCCGCGTTGAACGTTTTCAACAGCTCTGCTTCGGCCATGCCGCCAGTTTCAGCGAGCCAACGGAAGACCGGAGGAAGCTCCCATGAACTCAGATCAATCTGCGCGCCCAAGCCTTCAGGCAGTACACGCGGCAGGTTTTCCGTCAGACCACCACCAGTGATATGGGCCAGCGCATGCACGCCCCCTGCCCGCACAGCAGCAAGTGCTTGCTTTACATACAGACGCGTTGGCGCCAACAGCGCCTCACCCAATGTGCCATCCGAAAATGGCGCATCATCGGCCCAGGCCAAACCAGAAAGCTCAACAACACGGCGCACCAGCGAATAACCGTTTGAGTGCACACCATCAGATGCGAGCCCCAACAGCACGTCGCCTTCGGAAACACCCGAAGGTAACTCAGCGCCACGTTCCATCGCGCCCACTGCAAAACCAGCCAAATCAAAGTCGCCTTCGTGGTACATGCCGGGCATCTCAGCGGTTTCACCGCCAATCAGCGCACAACCTGATGCTTCACACCCAGCAGCAATGCCCTCGATAATACGGGTCGCCTCGTCTAGTTCGAGCTTACCAGTCGCAAAGTAATCAAGGAAAAACAGTGGCTCTGCGCCCTGACACACCAGATCGTTCACACACATAGCAACCAAATCGATCCCGATGGTATCAACGTTGCCTGTGTCAATCGCGATGCGCAGCTTGGTTCCAACACCGTCAGTGGCGGCAACCAGAACCGGGTCGGTGTAACCCGCACCTTTTAGGTCAAACAATGCACCAAAACCGCCAAGTCCGGCCATCACACCCGGACGGGCCGTGCGCTTTGCTGCTGGTTTAATGCGCTCTACCAGCGAATTGCCAGCGTCGATATCTACCCCAGCATCTGCGTAGGTCAGGCCGTTTTTGGTCATTGTGACACCCCATCTTTACGTTGAAGCTGCGATAGCCCAAGCCCCGCTCTTGCGCAACGCACTGTGGGCGTGAAACCGCAATAAATTGCGTTTTACATACCGTTTGTTAACCGTTTGAGGTGTATTCGAGGACCGAGATCGAAGCCCTCCTCAACTTCCATTGCATCTCAAGTCAAAGTGGCCAGCGAGTGTAAGGCGCTAAATTCGTCTACACTCGCCGGCCCGCTTGTACTGACAGGGTGAAGCATGTTGAAAAGATCGCACATCTGCTTCTTGACGCGCCTGCCCGGTCTGATACTTCATGTCGCCACGGGGGGCCTGTAGCTCAACTGGTTAGAGCAGAGCGCTCATAACGCTTTGGTTGCGGGTTCAAGTCCTGCCGGGCCTACCACCCCTACAATCCAGATAGCTTCATGATCTCTTCGGGATAACGTTCGCCTTGAACATTGAAATCATCCGAAAGCCTGTCGATTTCCGCCACGTCCGTCGGCAACAGAACGACATTAGCTGCGCCAAGATTTTCACTTAATCGTCCCAGATTGCGGGTCCCAAACAGTGGCACGATCCATGGACGTTTTGCCAGCATCCAAGCAAGCGCCAACTGCGCAGTCGTACAGCCAACACGCGTTGCGATTACGCCCAAGCCATTCACCAACAAAGCATTCTTACCCCGTGCATCCGCCAAAAACCGAGGTATTTTTCCACGAAAATCGGTTTGATCAAGCTGCGTTGATGTGTCGATTTTTCCGGTCAAGAAGCCCTTCCCTAGCGGACTGAACGGAATAAGCCCGATGTTCAGTTCCTCTAGCACAGGAAACACTTCTTGTTCGGGTTCTCTGGTCCAAATGGAGTATTCGCTTTGAAGCGCCGTAACCGGGCAAACAGCGTGTGCGCGACGAATCGACTGCTCGCCGGCCTCCGACAGACCAAAATGTGCGACTTTTCCAGATGAAATTAGGTCAGCGACGGTGCCTGCGACGTCCTCCATCGGAACGTCAGGATCGACGCGGTGCTGGTACAACAGATCGATCTTTTCGACTCCCAATCGCTTAAGCGAACCATCAACCGCACTACGAATCTGTTCTGGACGGCTATTTACGCCACCGCGATGAACGCCCGTTTTTTGATCGATATCCCACCCGAACTTTGTCGCAATTTTTACTGATCCAGCTAAGGGTGCTAGCGCTTCGCCCACCAGTTCTTCGTTGATCCATGGGCCATAAACTTCGGCTGTGTCGATCAGTGTTACGCCTTGCTCGACCGCTGCGCGAAGCACTGCAATGAGCCCGTCGCGATCACGCAATTCACCATAACCCATCGCGCCAAGTGACAGGCACGAGATTTCAAATTCTGATATACCCAACTGACGTGCTTGCATCTTTCTTCTCCGCGTTGCGCTATTCTTACGCTGTTCTGGCCCATCATTTAAACGACGCATTGCGATTTCGTTCATATCGGCCAGTTCGACATTCATATCACTTTGCGAGTTGACGCAACGTAGGCTTTGGTAGCGCTACCTCCTAAACATCAAGCTCTAAAGAATTATTCAGTATACTATAGTATACAGCCTTCCTGTGGTCATAATTTTGCGCTATGGCAGGGCCAGAATCCATCCTCAAACGGAGAGACACATGACAAAGATCAAGGTAGAGAACCCAGTCGTCGAACTTGACGGCGACGAAATGACTCGCATCATCTGGGACTTCATCAAACAAAAACTCATCCTGCCTTATCTGGACATCGATCTAAAGTATTACGATCTTGGGATGGAAGTCCGCGACGAGACGAACGACCAAATCACGATCGATGCAGCCGAAGCGATCAAGAAATACGGCGTTGGCGTGAAGTGCGCGACTATCACACCTGACGAAGCACGCGTCGAAGAATTCGGCCTGAAAAAGATGTGGCGCAGCCCGAACGGTACAATCCGGAACATCCTTGGTGGTGTTGTTTTCCGTGCACCAATCATCTGTAAAAACGTGCCGCGCCTAGTGCCGGGCTGGACCGACCCGATTGTTATCGGTCGCCACGCGTTTGGTGATCAATACAAAGCAACCGATTTCCTGATGCCCGGCCCTGGCAAACTTACGATGAAATTCGTTGGCGAAGACGGCACTGTGATCGAAAAAGAGGTCTACGACTCCCCGTCCGCTGGTGTCGCAATGGGCATGTATAACCTTGATCAATCGATCATCGATTTTGCACGTGCTTCGTTAAACTACGGCCTGAATGTTGGTTGGCCTGTATACCTGTCGACCAAAAACACGATTCTGAAAGCTTACGATGGTCGCTTTAAGGATCTATTCCAAAAGGTCTACGAAGAAGAATTCGAAGAGAAGTTCAAAGAAGCTGGCATCTATTACGAGCACCGTTTGATCGACGATATGGTTGCATCCGCAATGAAATGGTCAGGGAAATTCGTTTGGGCTTGTAAGAACTACGATGGCGATGTGCAGTCTGACACGGTCGCGCAGGGCTTTGGTTCACTTGGCCTGATGACATCGCAGTTGATGACGCCCGATGGAAAAATTGTCGAAGCCGAAGCGGCACACGGTACAGTGACGCGTCACTACCGTCAGCACCAAGCTGGCCAAGCGACCTCAACCAACTCTATCGCGTCGATCTTTGCATGGACCGGTGGCCTTAAACACCGCGCGAAACTTGACGATAACGCGCAGCTGATGGGTTTTGCATCCACACTGGAAAAAGTCATCGTCGATACTGTCGAAAGCGGTTTCATGACCAAAGACTTGGCGCTGTTGGTTGGCCCGGATCAAAGCTGGCTAACAACTGAAGGGTTCCTCGAAAAGATCGACGAAAACCTCAACGCTGCAATGTAACGCATTCTCTGGGGGCGGCTCTGTCCGCCCCCAGACTACGTCTCAAATGGGATTGTTAAGGTCAGCAATATTGACCTAAGATGCGCCCATGACCGAATCCCATACTCCACCAAGACACAGCCGTATCGACGATCTACAAGGGCTAGCCCTTGGCGTTTTCCTCTGCGGCATCGGCCTCCATATATTGACCCATGTCGGCCTGATCACAGGCCAAACCGCCGGATTGGCGGTCATCATCAGCTACCTGACAGGATGGTCCTTTGGCGCGGTGTTCTTTGTAATCAATATCCCCTTTTACGTCTTGGCCTACGTGCGGCTGGGGGTAGTATTCACAATCAAATCTTTGATATCCGTCACGCTTTTGTCGGTGGTGACCGAATTTCTGCCTATGGGATGGCAAATGGGAACGATCACACCGTGGCTGGGTGCGGTTGTCGCAGGTTGCGTGACTGGTATCGGCCTCATTGCGATGTTCCGCCACAATGGTTCACTCGGCGGTTTTGGTGTGATGGCGCTAGTCATTCAAGACGCCACCGGATTTCGCGCCGGATACTTCCAACTGTTGATTGACGCAGTGCTATTCAGCGTCGCGTTTTTCATCTTACCGTTCAATTTGGTTATTTGGTCGTTGCTCGGTGCAGTGATCATCAACCTTATGATTGCAGTGAATCACCGCCCCGATCGTTATGTCGCCCGCTAGCTGACTATTCGATTGCAATGATAAATGTACCAACGCCTTCAAACTCGTCGAATTGCAACGCAAGCACACCGCCCAGTTCTTCGGCAGAAGGCCCATAGAACGTTGCATCAACTGTCGAAGATGACGTCGTACATCCGGCTGAACAGATCAATTCACCACTGAATCCGTTACCCGACACCGGTGCAGCATCAAGCGATAGTTCTACAGGGGTTTCACCGTTTAGCATCCCATCCAACGTGCCATCCACGTTGCCGTTGAAGTCGGCGACGAAGGTTGCACCACCTTCGTAGTTCGCATCGCCGCCACCGATTTGACCGAGAGCCTGAAAACCGCCCGTATAAGTCGCCGATCCACTGGGAAGATTCCCAGCATTGGTTTCTGTCCCAAATACGTAATGTGTTTCGCCAGTTAATTCCCCGCCGTCAAACACGACGATCTCAACTGCGCCCGCATATTTGCCTGATCTTTCTGGCTCAAAGATCAGCGTAACGTCCTGATCCCCCAGCTTGCCACTTCCATCCGTAATAGCTACGGTTTCACCCGAAATCTCCAAGCTGCCGTTCAATGCGCTGCCGGTCAGAAACCCCTCGTCCAAGGTGATGTTTGCTCCGTCGGTCACAGACGCACCTTGGCCAGGTTGATAAGACGCCGCCGCAGCCGCCAGTTCGGTCCCCGTCAAATCCTCAAGCTGTGGCACGGATGCCGTCTCGCCTGTGCTGCCGCCGCATGCAGTCACGGTAACTAAAACTAGCAGAACAGTGGGGATCTTTCTGGTGGTCATGCTTAGGCGTCCTATTCAAGCGAAAGTCGTCATTATCGCGTTCGCAACACAATAGCCAAATCACGCGCCACTTCGATAGCCGAATGGCGATGACGATACGAATTTTGCGTAAACCCGCCGTTTTCCAGCTGACAGCCCCGGTCAGCTCAGCTACGCCTGAGATATGCCAGCACATTACATCCAACTGCTTCTTGCCATTATCACCGAAACGATCGGGACATCTGCGCTTCAGGCTAGCGCACAGTTCACGCGTTTTTGGCCGTCGGTATTGGTGGTCATTTCTTATGCGGCATCGTTTTACCTTCTTGCTCTCGCGCTCAAAGTCATGCCCGTGGGAATTCTATATGCGATGTGGTCAGGCCTAGGGATCGTTTTGATCGCGGGCATCGGCTACGCCGTGTTTGGCCAAAAACTTGATCTGCCCGCGGTCATTGGCATTGCGCTGATCCTTGTCGGGATCATTATCATACACCTATTTTCAAACACTTCGACGCACTAACGCACCGTCTTGCGAATAAGGGGTAGCTTTTGCTGCGATTGCACGGTATCCGCGCGACAACTTACCCAAAAGGCAGACCTATGGATATCCGCAATATCGCGATCATCGCGCACGTTGACCACGGCAAGACTACTCTTGTTGATGAACTTCTAAAGCAATCCGGCGTATACCGGGAAAACGAAGCCACCCAAGAACGGGCGATGGACAGCAATGACATCGAACGCGAGCGTGGCATCACGATCCTTGCGAAATGTACGTCTGTCGAATGGAAAGGCACACGGATCAACATCGTTGATACGCCCGGCCACGCCGACTTTGGTGGCGAAGTTGAACGCATCCTGTCGATGGTTGATGGCGTTGTCCTACTGGTTGACGCGGCCGAAGGCCCGATGCCTCAGACTAAATTCGTGACTTCTAAGGCGCTTGCATTGGGCCTGCGCCCTATCGTCGTCGTGAACAAAGTCGACAAACCAGATGGTGAACCGGATCAGGCTGTTGATTCCGTATTCGACCTTTTCGCGGCACTTGAAGCAGACGACGATCAGCTTGATTTCCCAACTATGTTCGCATCTGGCCGTTCTGGCTGGTGTGACAATGAACTGGACGGTCCACGCAAAAACCTTGACGCGCTGTTCGACAAAATCGTCGAGCACGTCCCAACGCCAAAGCAAATCGAACGCAAAGGCGAGCCTTTCCAGATGCTGGCAACCACCTTGTCTGCCGACCCGTTCATTGGTCGTATCCTGACAGGCCGTGTAGAAGCAGGTACGCTTAAGGCTGGTGACACGATCAAGGCGCTGTCGCGCACTGGCGAGAAAATCGAACAGTTCCGTGTTTCTAAGATTCTCGCGTTCCGTGGTCTGCAGCAGCAGCCAATCGACGTTGCCGAAGCTGGCGATATCGTGACCCTGGCGGGCATGGCCAAAGCGACCGTTGCTGACACACTATGTGACGTTAGCATCGACGAGCCGATCCCTGCCCAGCCGATTGACCCGCCAACCATCACTGTGACCTTTGGCATCAACGACAGCCCGCTTGCTGGCCGTGACGGCAAACACGTGCAATCACGTGTGATCCGCAACCGTCTTGAAAAAGAATGCGAAGTAAACGTTGCGATCAAAATCGCTGACACTCCGGGTGGCGACGCGTTCGAAGTATCCGGTCGTGGCGAATTGCAGATGGGTGTTTTGATCGAAAACATGCGTCGTGAAGGCTTTGAACTGTCAATCTCACGTCCTCAGGTTATCTTTACCGAAGAAGACGGCCAGCGCATGGAACCTGTTGAAGAAGTCACCATCGACGTGGATGACGAATACACAGGTGTCGTTGTTGAAAAGCTAACAGGCCCACGCAAGGGCGAGCTGATCGAGATGAAACCTGCCGGTGCTGGCAAAACCCGCATCATCGCATATGTGCCGTCACGTGGCCTGATCGGTTACCACGGTGAATTCCTAACCGACACGCGCGGTTCAGGTGTACTGAACCGTATCTTCCACGGCACAACACCCTACAAAGGTAAGATCGATGGCCGTCGTCAGGGCGTTCTGATTTCCATGGAAAACGGTACGTCTGTTGCGTTTGCACTTTGGAACCTCGAAGACCGTGGCAAGATGTTCATCGGCGCACAAGAACCAGTGTACCAAGGTATGATCATCGGTGAGCACAGCCGTGAAAACGACCTCGAAGTGAACCCGTTGAAAGGTAAGAAACTGACCAACGTGCGTGCCTCTGGTACGGATGAAGCAGTTCGTTTGACAACGCCTGTGACCATGTCACTGGAACAAGCCATCGCTTATATTGATGACGATGAACTGGTTGAAGTCACGCCAAATGCTATCCGTCTGCGTAAGCGTTACCTTGATCCGCACGAGCGCAAGCGTCAGTCACGCTCCGCTTAATTCGCGGCAACACTGCATTTTTGCACAGGGCGGTCCGCACGGGCCGCCCTTTTTCTTTGCGCGAACTCTACTATCTTGTGAACAAACCGCAGGAGGCGACCATGCAAAAGCTACAAAGCCAAGGTGTGCATCACATCACCATCACCGGCGCGGACCGGCAGTCTACGATCGACTTTTGGGAAGGCGTTCTGGGCATGCCGTTTGTGTTTGAACAGCCAAATTTGGACGACCCTGATCAAGGGCATCTCTATTTCGATCCAGGCGATGGCAGATTGATTACCGTTTTCACGGCCGAAGACCGGACCCCCAAGCGCCAGATCGTTGACCAAAGCCAAGGCTATCTACATCATTTGGCCTTTGCTGTTTCAAAGGTCAGCTTTGATCAGGCTGTCGATCGACTGAAAGAGCGAAAAATCCCGAACTCCGGCCCAAAGGATCGGGGATTTATGGACAGCATCTATTTCCGCGATCCATGTGGAATGTTGATTGAATTAGCCAGCTACCGCTTTGAACCGCCGCAGGGGTATACGCATACAGATGTGCTGCACCGTGCGCATTTGATCCGAGTCGCTGCAGGTGATGATCACATCGACAAAGTGCATCTGGCAAATGCGATCGAAGCTCTCGTCGCGAACAAAGCCCTTAGCCTATCACGGTAATAAAAAAGCGCGGTCGGTACCGCGCTTTTCATTATTCTGAAATTTCGACGACGACTAACTCGCGCTCGGATGCGCCACGTGCGTGATCCAACGCTTTTTGGTAGGCATCGGAATGGTAGCAGGCCACCGCCTCATCAACGGAAGGAAAACGCGCCACAACATTGCGCGGACGCTCTTTGCCTTCCAGCTGCACATAGCGACCACCGCGGGCAATGAATGTCCCGCCGTGGTCTGCGATTGCAGGCCCTGCGAGTTCCGCGTATTTTTTGTATGCTGCGTCATCCGTTACAGTGACGTGGGCAATCCAAAGTGCGCTCATTTCAATCCCTCCAAGACAGATTTACCGGCAGCGATCGCGGCTTCTGCGTTTTCAGCAGAAGCACCGCCACCTTGGGCCATATCCGGACGGCCACCGCCACCTTTACCGCCAAGCTCCGGCGTGACAGCACGCAAAATGTCGACAGCAGAAACGCGTCCCACCAAATCTTCGGTCACGCCAACAGCAACGGCAGCCTTGCCGCCCGTGTCAGCGATCAGAAGAACAGCACCGCTGCCCATGGCCGTTTTCATTTCGTCGATCAGCGCGGGCAAATCCTTGCCCGTTACGCCTTGCAAGACCTGCGCTTGGAACGCGACGCCGTTGATAACTTCTGATGGTGCAGCCTCTTTCGCGCCGCCACCCATCGCGACCTCGCGACGTAGCTGCGCCACTTCGTTAGCAAGCGCCTTGCGCTCATCCATCAGGGCTTTGACACGGTCTGCAAGTTCTGATGCAGGTGCCTTTAGAACCGCTGCCGCAGCCATCAACCGTTCGTCTTGCCCACGTAGATAATCAAGCGCGGCCTGACCAGTCAGTGCCTCGATCCGGCGCACACCGGCGCTTGACGCACTATCACCAAGCGCGACAAACGCGCCGATCTCACCAAGCTGGGTAACGTGCGTACCACCGCAAAGCTCAAGCGAATAAGTGTCGCCTGACGTGCCTTTTCCAGACCCGGCCTGACGGCCCATTGAAACCACGCGAACTTCGTCGCCGTATTTTTCACCAAACAACGCCTGCGCACCCATCGCGCGTGCATCGTCAGGTGTCATGATACGGGTCTCAACCTTTGTATTCTGGCGGATCACCGCGTTCACATCGCGTTCGACCTTCGCCAGCTCTGCTGCTGACAATGCCTTGGTGTGGCTAAAGTCAAAACGAAGGCGATCAGGCGCATTCAATGATCCGCGCTGTGCAATATGATCACCCAGTACTTCGCGCAGGGCTTCGTTCAACAGGTGCGTCGCAGAGTGGTTTGCCTGAATGGCAGCACGGCGAGAAGGATCAACGACAAGCGTCGCGCCCTGCCCTTTGTTGATCGAACCTTTGGTCACTTTTGCAAAGTGCACGTAAACACCTGCCACTTTCTTCGTGTCCGTGATTTCGGCAGTACCTGTCTCAGTGGTAAGCAAACCGGCATCACCAACCTGACCGCCTGCTTCTGCATAGAATGGCGTTTGGTTCAGCACGATTTGAACTGTACCATCAGCGGTGTCAGCCAGTGCACCATCAGCAACAAGCGCGACGATCTGGCCCTCGGCAGAAGTCGTGTCATAGCCCAAGAAATCTGTCGTGCCATGCTGGTCAGCAACATCGAACCATATCGTGCTGTCAGCGGCCTCGCCTGTGCCGGACCATGCGGCACGTGCCTTGGCCTTTTGTTCGGCCATAGCAGTGTCGAACCCATCGGTGTCCACCGTGCGACCACGATCACGCAGTGCGTCTTGGGTCAAATCCAGCGGGAAACCATATGTGTCATAGAGTTTGAATGCAGCTTCACCGGGCAATGCGGCGCCTTCGGGCAGATTTGAAACTTCATCATCAAGCAACTTAAGACCGCGATCCAAGGTCTGCTTAAAGCGTACTTCTTCGTTCAGCAGTGTTTCTTCGATCAAACGCTGCCCCTGACCAAGCTCAGGATAAGCCGCCCCCATCTGCTGAACCAATGCTGGGACCAATTGGTGCATGACTGGGTCTTTGGCACCCAGCAAATGCGCGTGACGCATCGCGCGTCGCATAATGCGGCGTAGCACATAACCGCGGCCCTCGTTAGATGGCAGCACGCCTTCGGCAATCAAGAATGACGTGGAACGCAGGTGGTCCGCAATCACGCGGTGGTGCGTTACAATGCTTTCGTCCGTGCCGGTCGATGTCGCATGCGCTGATGCTTCGACCAGCGCCTTCATCAGGTCAGTCTCAAAGACGTTGTTCGTGCCCTGCAGCAGTGACGAAATACGCTCTAGCCCCATGCCAGTGTCAATCGACTGCTTTGGCAGCGGCTTCATCGATCCGTCTTCGAACTGCTCGTTTTGCATGAAAACAAGGTTCCAGATCTCGATAAACCGATCGCCATCTTCCTCAGGTGAGCCTGGAGGGCCACCCCAGATGTGATCGCCATGATCATAGAAAATCTCGGTGCATGGACCGCACGGGCCGGTTGGACCCATCCGCCAAAAGTTGTCGTCAGTTGCGATACGGATGATCCGGTCATCCGGCAGACCTGCAACTTTTTTCCAAAGATCGGCAGCTTCGTCATCCGAGTGATAGACAGTGACCAACAGCTTTTCTGCAGGAATATCCAACTCTTTGGTTACCATTTCCCAAGCGTATGGGATGGCCTGTTCTTTGAAATAGTCGCCAAAGCTAAAGTTGCCCAACATCTCAAAGAACGTGAGGTGGCGGGCTGTCATGCCAACGTTATCAAGATCGTTGTGCTTACCACCGGCGCGCACACATTTTTGGCTGGTCGTCGCACGCGTGTAATCACGGGTTTCAACCCCAGTGAAACAGTTCTTGAACTGCACCATACCCGAGTTAGTGAACATCAAGGTTGGGTCATTACGCGGCACTAGCGGGCTAGAGGCCACGATTTCGTGACCTTGCTTGCCAAAGTAATTCAGAAAGGTTGATCGGATGTCAGCAAGGCTTGTCATGGCAGACTTTCATAAATGCGTCATAGTCCCGCGCAGAAATAGCGATGCACCCGCCTACTGTCCACAGTACGCACGCAATTCTTGTCATCTATAAAAGACGTTCGCCAACGAAAAAGGCGCCGCAAATGCGACGCCTTCAATCTAACTCAATGTGGCGAACTAGACCTCAACAAGATCGTCGTCGTCAGGACCACCCATTGGGGCGCCAAAATCCAGACCATGCGCTGCACGAATCTTATCTTCGATCTCGATCGCTATGGCCGAGTTTTCACGCAAGAACGTCTTAGAGTTTTCGCGGCCCTGCCCGATACGTTCGTCACCATAGCTAAACCAAGCGCCTGATTTCTCGACGACACCAGCCTTCACACCAAGATCGAGCAATTCGCCCATTTTGGAAATGCCTTCACCATACATGATGTCGAATTCAACCTGTTTGAACGGAGGCGCAACTTTGTTTTTGACGACTTTGACGCGGGTGGCGTTGCCGACAACCTCATCACGGTCCTTGATTGCACCGATACGACGAATATCCAAACGGACAGACGCGTAGAATTTCAACGCGTTACCACCTGTTGTTGTTTCAGGCGAACCAAACATAACGCCAATTTTCATCCGAATTTGGTTGATAAAGATAACCATACAGCCAGACCGGTTGATCGAACCGGTCAATTTACGCATCGCTTGCGACATCAGGCGGGCGTGTACACCAACGCTGCTGTCACCCATATCACCTTCCAGCTCTGATTTTGGCGTAAGCGCCGCGACCGAGTCGACGATGACCATGCTAACGGCACCAGAACGTACCAACGTGTCCACGATCTCAAGCGCCTGCTCGCCTGTGTCGGGCTGCGAAATCAGCAGTTCATCTAGGTTCACACCGAGCTTTTTCGCATAGCTTGGATCAAGCGCGTGTTCGGCGTCTACAAACGCGCAAACACCGCCTTTTTTCTGTTCTTCCGCAATCGCATGGAGCGTCAGCGTGGTTTTACCAGAAGATTCTGGCCCGTAAATTTCGATAATCCGCCCTTTAGGCAGACCACCGATGCCAAGCGCGATATCGAGCCCCAACGAACCGGTCGATGTCGCCTCGATGTCGGCCATCTTGTTGTCGCCGCCGAGCTTCATAATAGAGCCCTTACCGAACTGCCGTTCGATCTGCGCCAACGCGCTTTCTAGCGCTTTTTCTTTATCTGCCGTTTTCTTGTCAGCCATTTTGAGGAGCTCTGCCGTTGCCATGTTTCCAGTCCTTATTTCACGCGCCAGCCAAGGCGGCAATCACTGCTTTGTTCTTTTTATGTTCTCACTATACATGAGATCAAAAGCAGAACATTGCAACTAAAATTTTATAGGTGTACCTTCACCTAGAAACGGTTAATGTTTAGTTTATGCGAAATGCTACCCTACAAGTACTGAAAGGATGTCGTTTAAATGCTTGTTTTCTGGAAAGAAAACCTCGTGCTGCTATCTGTTCCAAAAACAGGAACGACCGCCATTCAAGGTACACTTGCGCCGCATGCCACGATGGTTTTACGTGATCCACCACAGCTAAAGCACTCTCCTTGTTATCGCTATAACCGATTCCTGCGCCCACTCCTTTCCCAAGCGGGCGGCCAAACTCCGGAAGTAATGGCGGTTGTTCGGCACCCGATTGACTGGCTCGGTAGCTGGTATCGATATCGCTCGCGCAATAATCTGGTCGGGCACGCAAACAGTACACGAGACGTCAGCTTTGATGACTTTGTCATTGAATACTGCAAAGAACGCCCTGCGCCCTTTGCCAGAGTCGGATCGCAAGCCAAATTCTTGCAGGTCAACGGTGAGCTCGGTGTCGATTATCTGTTCCGTTACGAGGCGCAGGATAAAATCATCGCCTTCCTTGAGGACCGGCTCCAAAAGCCCATCAACCTCAAACATCTGAATGTATCGCCAAAGCAAGAGCTTACGTTGTCGTCCGACTTAGAAACCAAGTTACGACAGAAAAGACCCGAAGAGTTTGATGTATGGGAGATCGGACGCAGCTAGACGCTGCTATCTTCCTCGCGCCCTTTGAACCCTGTCGCGACCACAAATTTCTCAGAACTGTCGGATCGTGACGCGGGCGGCTTTACGTTAGCCACTTTGCTAAAGCGCGATTTAAGCAGCTTTTGCAGGTCACCCTCTGCCCCGCCCGCCAAAACCTTAGCGACGAAGGTGCCGCCTTCGGTCAGAACATCAAAAGCGAAATAGGCTGCGGCCTCGCAGAGCGTCATAATCCGCAAGTGATCGGTTTGTTTGTGACCCGACGCAGATGCCGCCATATCGGACATCACAACATCAGCTGTGCCGCCCAACCAGCCCATAACCTTTTGGTCGGCGTCATCCTGTAGGAAATCTAGCTGGTGGATTTCGGCACCTGGGATCGGATCGACCTCTTGCAAGTCGACGCCAAGCACATAGCCCTGCGCCTTGCTTTTGCGTTCGCCCAATGTGTTTGCCCGCTTAACAGCAACCTGCAACCACCCACCCGGCGCGCAGCCAAGGTCAACAATCCGTGCACCCGGCACAAGGAAACGAAACTTGTCATCAAGTTCCAGAATTTTATAGGCCGCCCGACCGCGATACCCGTCTGCTTGGGCACGCTTTACGTAGGGGTCATTCAACTGCCGCTGCAACCAAAGCGTTGAGCTTAGCTTGCGACCCTTCGCAGTCTTTACCTTCACGGTCAGATCGCGTTGTCCGCGTCCGGATGTATTTTTTGTTGTTTTCTTGGCCATACTCTTGCCTATCGCCTAAAACGGCGCGTCTTCCAAGACCCCATCTGCCGACATTTGCGCATAAAGTAGCCCTTCACGCAGGCCACGGTCCGCTACAGACAGCCGATCTGTGGGCCACAAACGCATCAACGCCTGTAAAATGGCAGAGCCAGACATGATCAATGCTTGGCGATCTTTTCCAATACGCGGGTCGGCACGACGCCCGATTGGACCAAGTGACAGATAATCACGGATCACGGTATCAATCTGATCAGATGTCATCCGCAAGCCGTCAACCTTTGTCCGGTCATATCGCTTCAAACCTAGATGGCTGGCAGCAACGGTTGTCACCGTACCGCTTGTCCCGATGATCTGAAATCCTTCACGGGCCTGCGCCGCTGCGTAGGGTGAAAACTCTTCAAGGTTTTCTTCAAAGAACCAACTCATCAACGCAAAGCGTGCTGCGTCATCTTCGACGTCAGCGAATTGATCACGCAGCGTGGCAACACCCAGCGGCACCGAAATCCAATCGACAACTTTCGCAGCGGCAAATGGACCGGGGTCAGACTTAAAGCCCGCATGCAAACGCATGATCGCGCGTGGGCGTTCGCGTTTTGGCACGTTAGTCAGATCAATCCAGACCAGCTCAGTCGAACCGCCACCGATATCAACGACAAGCAACTGTTCAGTGTTCACACTGACCAGAGGTGCGCAAGAAATCACAGCAAGCCGTGCTTCTTCCTCTGGCTTGATGATCTCAAGCTCCATCCCGGTTTCGCGGCGCACCTGTGCGATAAAATTGCTGCCATTATGCGCACGACGACAGGCCTCTGTCGCGACGAGGCGCATATGCTGTACGCCGTGGCGTTTAAGCTTTTCACGACAAATCCGCATAGCAGAAATGGTTCGGTTCATCGACGCACGCGACAACCGCCCTGTGCTTTCAAGGCCGTGGCCCAGCTGCACAGACTTTGAGAAACTGTCGACAACATGAAACTGGCTGCCCTTTGGTTGGGCAATCAGCATACGACAGCTATTTGTACCTAAGTCCAATGCCGCATAAAGCGACGCTGGGTCAGGCCGTTTTGGCGCGGGGGTATCGACCGCTTTTGGGAACGCGCCCGCACCTTTGGGACGCTTGGGCGCCATAGGTCACGCCCTCCATTTTTCGAGTTACCCTCAAGCTAGGCCTCCGTAACCGTTTGCACAAGCCTTGTGTTCAACTTCGTGAATGCAATGCATCTTGGATATGAGGATTATGAGGTGCCGCGGCGGTAGCCCCCTAAGTAGGCATAGGTTAGCAAGTGGCCGTCGCTCATTGCGTCCGTGATGTCGAAAACCGACATTGGGGACAAAAATCGAGTGCTAGAACCGAAGTAACAGCAACGAAGGGAATCACCACATGCCCGATGTCACAATTGTCTACTGGCGCGATATGCCCGCCCAAGTCATTGTGGGCCGTGGTCGCAAGGGCACGAAAATGCCGCTGCCAGAACGGTTCGAACAAGCAATTGATCGCGCTGCGATGAAATCAGGCGCGGCAGAATCCGACGACTATTTGGCCGGGTTCCGCAAGGCGGCCCCCTACTCCGTTGAAGGCACAGATCTTGAGGCCGCCCAAGCAGAGGCCACTCGTATTGAAACCGAATATGATCAAGAGCGCCTGAAAACGCTTATCGCCAACGACGGCTGGAATTGAAGACACCAGCCAACATAGCCGCGCGCATTACGGAGGTCGCCATGTCCCTACTTCCCTTTATGAAACGGAAAGAAACGCAATTGGGCGTAAACCCCGATATTGCGGCCTTTCTGCAAGACTATTCGATCGAAGTCATGCCGCGCACAGCCGAAAAGGTTGAAGACTTCAAAGACCTTTTGCCTGCTGGTACCCGCGTATACATCGCACATATCGACGGCACACCGATTGAGGACATGGTCGCAACCGCGAAACGGTTGGCCGATGATGGTTATAAGGTCATGCCGCATTTCCCTGCACGCATCATCCAAGATCAGGCGACGCTCGCCGATTGGATTGCTCGTTATAAAGGTGAAGCAGGTGTAGACCAAGCGCTGCTACTGGCTGGCGGTGTCACAGAAGCCAAAGGCGATTTTCACAGCTCCATGCAGCTGATGGAAACTGGGTTGTTCGGCGACTTCAAACGCCTGCATGTTGCGGGCCACCCTGAAGGTAACCGCGACATCGACAAAGACGGCAGCGACCGCAATGTCATGGATGCGTTGCGCTGGAAGCAGCGTTTCTCAGAGACTACCGATGCCGAAATGGCGTTAGCGACGCAATTCGCATTTGAAGCCCAGCCCATCATCGCATGGGCGGATGCACTGCGTGATGCCGGGATCACAATTCCAATTCACATCGGCATTGCGGGGCCTGCCAAGCTTCAAACGCTGATTAAATTCGCGAGCGCTTGTGGTGTCGGCCCATCCCTGAAGGTTCTTCAAAAACGTGCGATGGACGTCACAAAACTGCTGTTGCCCTACGAGCCAACAGAAGTATTGGCAGAACTCGCGGCACACAAAGCAGCCAACCCAGATTTCAACATTACCAATGTGCACTTCTTTCCGCTTGGCGGGATCAAGTCCAATGCAAATTGGGCCATAGAAAACGGCGGTAGCGCAGCTATCCCGGCAAACCAGACCAAGGAAACCTCATGACCCGCACGATTGTCGAATCTAAAACAAAGACTGCCATCATCGGGTTCGACCAGCCCTTTTGCGTGATCGGTGAACGGATCAACCCAACGGGCCGCAAAATTTTGGCCGCTGAACTGGAACAAGGTGATTTCAGCCGCGTCGAAGCTGACGCAATTGCCCAAGCTGCCGCTGGTGCTAATATCCTTGATGTGAACTCTGGTGCTGTTTTCTCGAATAAAATGGCCGAAGACCCACGTTACGCCGATAACAACTTTGTTGAGCCGCCGCTCATGAAAGAGCTGATCGAGCGTGTGCAGGCGGTCGTTGATATTCCTCTTTGTATCGACAGCTCTGTTCCTGGCGCGTTGGAAAACGGGCTTGCCGCTGCCGAAGGGCGCCCGCTGTTGAACTCGGTCACAGGCGAAGAAGAACGGTTGGAGCTCGTGCTGCCGCTAGTCAAGAAATACAACGTCCCGGTTGTTGCGATTTCAAACGATGACACAGGCATTTCCGAAGACCCAGATGTGCGCTTTGCCGTTGCAAAGAAGATCGTCGAACGCGCCGCTGATTTCGGCATCCCCGCGCATGACATCGTCGTTGATCCGCTGGTCATGCCAATTGGTGCAATGGCGACTGCTGGCTTGCAGGTATTCACGCTGGTCCGTCGCCTGCGCGAAGAGCTGGGCGTGAACACAACATGCGGCGCATCTAACATTAGCTTTGGCCTACCTAACCGTCATGGCATCAATAATGCGTTCCTGCCAATGGCAATGGAAGCAGGCATGACATCGGCAATCATGAACCCAATCGCCCTACCCGTCGGCCCCACAAAGATTGCCGAAAAGAAGGCCGAGATCGCAGCCGCAGGGATCATCCTGCCAGAAGACATCGACGACGAGACCTTTGTCACACTATTTGGCATGGGATCTACTAAACCCAAAGCGGGTTCCGAAATGGAAGCGATCCGTGCTGCTAACTTCCTGACAAACAACGACCCATCAGGGTCGGATTGGATCAAGTTCAACCGCGCCCCGGTTAAGGCTGGCGAAGGCCGCGCACGTACTGGACGCCGCCGTCGCGGTTAATTTTCGTTTGATCGCAACAAAAGAGGGCCGCTGAGTAAATCAGCGGCCCTCTTTTGTTATTCTGAAAACCATTAACGGTAGTACAGCGACTGCCCGTTGTGGAAGATTTGAACCTTTTCAGGGGCGGCCTGCATGCGGACAGTTTTGCCGCGCAATCCAGAGTAGATGCCGGGCAACTTGCCGATAACCGCGTCGTTTTCTCCGATTTTGTCGAAGTAAAGCAGCGTCACCTCGCCCAAGGCTTCGGTGATATTCACTTTGCCTTCAAACAGGTAATCATCATCGGTTGTTTCCAACATATCTTCGGGGCGAACACCAACATTAACCTTGAAGCCCTTATCGCTGGCTTGCGTTGGCACCGCTGATGTCACTGTGCCACCGCCATCGAGTTTCACGACAGTATGTTCGCCCGTTTCAACGATTTCACCAGACAGCAGGTTCATTGCTGGAGAGCCGATAAACTGTGCCACGAATTCGTTTTCTGGACGTTCATACAGCTCAAGCGGCGTACCAACTTGCGCGATGCCTTTGTTCGCGAGAACCACGATACGGGTCGCAAGCGTCATTGCCTCGACCTGATCGTGGGTCACGTAAACCATCGTGCTTTCGGGCATCGATTCCTTGAGCTGCGCAATCTCGATCCGGGTTGCGACACGTAGCGCTGCATCAAGGTTGGAAAGCGGTTCATCAAACAGATAGACCTTTGGGTCACGCACAATCGAACGACCGATCGCGACACGCTGGCGCTGACCACCGGACAGTGCTTTAGGCAAACGATCCAAGTAGTCCTCAAGCTGAAGGATTTTTGCAGCCTTGTTCACGGCCTCTTCAATTTCGGACGGTGATTTCTTGGCCAGCTTCAAAGCAAATGACATGTTCTCGCGCACAGTCATATGCGGGTAAAGCGCGTAGGATTGGAACACCATCGCGATCCCACGCTGGGCTGGTGGCACGTCATTGACCAATTGACCGTCAATTTCGAGAGTACCGCCCGTGATCTTTTCCAGACCAGCAATCATCCGTAGCAAAGTTGATTTACCACAACCCGAAGGGCCGACAAAAACGATCAGCTCGCCTTGTTTGATATCAAGGTTGATGTCCTTCAGAACATCAACCGTCCCACCGTAAGTCTTGGCGACGTCTGTCAGTTTTAGATCAGCCATGTATCACTCCCCTTAATTTTCTGTCTTCAGCGCGAGGCAAACCTGCCAAGGGCCAAGATGCAAACGACCGTCAGCTGACACATGCGCGCTGCCCAACTCGGCCCCAATTGGGGTCCAGTTACCATCGGGCAGATCAAAGTCTGACGGTGTGTCGCTTACGTTAAATGCGCAAAAGATTGTCTGCTTCGCGTCACTGCGCGTGAAATAGATCACATCGCCTTTGGCACGCAGTTTGTCATGGCTTCCATGGCTTAGCGCTGGATGCGTACGACGGAATGCAATTGCTTTGCGATAATGGTGCAGCAAGGCGCCCGGCTCGTCCTCTTGCGCGCTCACTGATAGCGGCAGATGTTCGGATGCGACGGGAAGCCAAGGTTTACCCTCAGAAAAACCACCGTTTTGGTTGTCTGATGTCCAAACCATTGGCGTACGGCAACCGTCACGGCCTTTAAATTCGGGCCAGAATTCGATGCCATACGGATCTTGCAGGTCTTCAAAGGCGACTTCGGCCTCTGGCAGGCCCAGCTCTTCGCCTTGGTAGATACAAACCGAACCACGCAAACACATGATCAATGTTGTGAACATCCGCTGCGCACCGGGTGCAAGGTTCCAACGTGTCGCATGGCGCACCACATCGTGGTTGGAAAACGCCCAACATGCCCAGCCTTCGCCAGCAACCGTGTCAACTTCTTCCATGACTTCGACGATGCGGTCGGCGGTGGGAATGTCAGCCGCAAGGAATTCGAACGCATAGCACATCTGCATCAGATCATCGCCGCGCGTGTATTCGCCCAAGATTTCCAAACCACGCTGGCTATCGCCGACTTCTCCGACCGCAGCCGCGCCAAAGGGTTCCATGACGGCACGTAGACGGCGCAGGAATTCAACGTTCTTGGGGTGGTTCTTGTCGTACAGGTGTTCTTGGTGGTTGTACGGGTTCACCGCTGGCGCAGTATTGGCGTTACGGCGTTCAGGTGGCAACGCAGGGTTATCGCGCAACTGTTCGTCATGCATGTAGAAGTTGATCGTATCCAGACGGAAACCATCAACGCCACGGTTCAACCAAAAACGGCCCACGTCCAGCAGCGCCTCTTGCACGGCTGGTTCATGGAAGTTCAGGTCCGGCTGGGACACAAGGAAGTTGTGCATATAATATTGTTCGCGGCGCGCATCCCACTGCCAGCCAGACCCACCAAAGATGGACAGCCAGTTGTTCGGCGCGGTTCCATCTGGTTTCGGGTCGGCCCAAACATACCAGTTCGCCTTGTCATTGGTTTTGTCAGCGCGGCTTTCAGCAAACCACGGGTGTTGATCACTGGTGTGGCTCAACACAAGATCAATCATGACCTTCACACCGAGGCTGTGTGCCGTTTCAATCACCGCGTCGAAATCTGCCAGTGATCCGAACATCGGATCGACATCGCAATAATCACTAACGTCATAGCCAAAGTCCTTCATGGGCGACATGAAGAATGGTGAAATCCAGATTGCATCGACGCCAAGCGACGCGATGTACGGAAGCCGTTGAACGATACCCAAAAGATCGCCAATGCCATCACCGTTACTGTCCTGATAGCTACGCGGATAAATCTGATAGATCACCGCACCGCGCCACCAATCTTTGTCGTTGGCGTTTCCAGGTTTTGTGGCAAGAGCCGTAGTCATAAACGTCGTTCCTACTGCACCCCGCCCCGTGACTTTGCACGGGGCTTTGGGATGGATTTGATGAAAGCCTTGGGGTTTCCCAAGACAGGCTTACTTAACCGAGCCGGCCAACAGACCGCGCACGAGATATTTTTGCATGGCAAAGAACACTGCCAACGGCACCGCAATCGACACGAACGCCGCTGTGGCAAGGATTTCCCAGTTACCACCCCGCGTCCCTAGCAATTCGACGATTTGGTTCGTCATGACGGTGGTTTGCCCGGTCGCGTCGATCAAGAACACTTTGGCGACCAGTAGATCGTTCCAAGTCCACAGGAATTGGAAGATCGCAAATGACGCAAGCGCGGGGAAAGACAGCGGCAGAATGATCTTGGTGAAGATCTGGAAGTCAGTCGCGCCATCAACCTTTGCGTTCTCGATGATGTCGCGCGGCAGTCCGACCATATAGTTCCGCAGCAGATAGATCGCGAGCGGAAGCCCAAAGCCGGTATGCGCTAGCCAGACCCCCAAATACCCTTTGCCGATACCGATGTTCAGGTGAAGGCGCAATAGCGGGATCAAAGCAAGCTGCAACGGCACAACCAGTAATCCAACAACCAGCGCGATAAGGATCGCACGGCCAGGAAAATCCATCCATGCCAGCGCATATGCTGCAAAGGCTGCGATAACGATTGGGATGATGGTCGCCGGGATCGTCACAGTCAGCGTGTTAAAGAACGCTTTGGCCATGCTGTCGGTCGCAGAACCACTAAATAAAACACGTTTGTAGTTATCTAGCGTGAATTCAGGCGGCGTTGCTGCGGTCGCAAAGACACGCTGCCCACGGCCCGATAGTTCCTCGGTCCCGGTCCAAACATAGTCACCGTTGGCTTGCACGGTGATCGTTTCACCGTCACCTAGATCAGCCGTCTCACCCACGGTGTAGGCATCAATCGCACGAGACGATGAACCCCAAACGCTGATTTCAGCGCCGCTTTCTTCGAACAGGTTGCCAGTGATCGTATAAACGCCGTCAACCAACGTCTGCACGCCTTCGTCATCTGGGTCGGTTGTCCGCAGTGTGACGTTCTGTTCGGTCGGGAACAACGATTGCCACCAACCAGAACCAGAGATTTGATCTGTGGTCCGGAACGACGACACCAACAGGCCGACCGTCGGGAACAACCAAAGCAGGACAAGGAACACCACAGAGATGTGTACGATCCACGTTAAAGAGGACTTGCTGCCAGCAATATTATCCATCAGCGCATCTCCTTACGGGCGTTATAGACGTTCCAAATTAGAATGGGCGACACGAGTAACATGATGATCATCGCGCTCGCGGATCCAAGGCCCCAGTCGTTTGCCCGGAACAGTTTGTCGTACATATAGTTGGCTAGAACTTGGGTTTCCCACTGGCCGTTTGTCATCGCGAATACGATGTCAAAGACCTTAAGAACGACCAGCGTAATGGTTGTCCAAACGACGACAATTGTCCCAGAAATCTGTGGCATCTTGATCTTAAAGAAGACCTGAAAAGGATTCGCGCCATCAACGATTGCAGCTTCGACTGTTTCTTCGGGGATACCGCGAAGTGCGGCGGACAAAATCACCATCGCGAAACCAGTCTGGATCCAGATCAATACGATCATCAAGAAGAATGAGTTCCAGCCCGGGATCGTCAGCCAAGTCTGAGGAACGCCGTATGCGTAGGTTTTTGTGAACGCGCCAAACGCCAAAGCAAGCGCTGCAAATGCGATGCCGGCAAGAAGCAAAGTACCTACCCCGCGAAGCGCAGTTGCCAAACCGCCACCTTTGCCGACGAGCGCTTTTTGTACCATGCCCCAAGCAACATAAAGCGCAGCGGCAGCAGCACAGATCATCAATAGGCCCGGCACCAAACGTAAGATCAGGAACGACCCTACCCCGCCGTCAAATTGTAGCCACACCGCATTGAGTACACCAATCTGGCTTTGGCCGACGGGGCGCGTATCATAGATCAGTTTAAAGATGACCGAGGCACCGACGAATGAAATGGCCATTGGCATAAAGATCAAGGATTTCGCGATTGAGCCCCATTTGATCCGGTCAGTCAGTTGCGCAGCAAGTAGACCAAACGCAGTCGATGCAGCAGGCACAACAAGCAGCCACAGCATGTTGTTTTGAACAGCTTCCCAGAATTTGGGGTCGTCAAACATCTGGCGATAGTTGGCTAACCCAACAAAAGCACCGCCTTGATCACGGTCCGTCAATGAATACCACAGCGTCGCGAAGACGGGGTAAGCGAGGTAAAGACCAAGGGCAAAAATTGCTGGAAAAAGAAAGAGCCAAGGGCGAACCATGTTAGCGCGGTTAATGTTGCGACCAGCGTGTTCACCTTTTGCAGGGAACAAAACCTTGTCTAGAAATTGGTTGGAAAAGTAGAAATAGGCGATACATCCACCTACCCCTAGAAAAATTGTCAGAAGACCCTGTGCCGCTGGATGCATCGTCCGTTCCCCCCCGGGTAAAACTTGTGGGGGCCAGCGCGATAAATACCGCGCTGGCCCAATTTCTCATAAGCGGTATCGCTTACTTAATTGCGTCCCAAGAAGCTTGGATGTCAGCAGCGACTGCTGCTGCGTCTTTGCCGCCTGTGTAGTCAACCATGCCAGTCCAGAAAGAACCTGCGCCAACAGCGCCCGGCATCAGGTCAGAACCGTCAAAGCGGAAAGATGTCGCGTTCAGCAGGATGTCGCCCTGACCACGCAGTGTGTCATCAGCATATGTCGCTGTGTTCACACCAGAGTGTGGTGTCAGGAAGCCGCCTTGGGCCATCATTGCTTCGTGTGCGACTGGCAGCTTCATGAATTCCATGAATGCGTTAGTCGCGTCAGATGCAGTTGTGATCGCCATAAGCGTACCACCACCCAGAACCGGGTTACCCAGATCTTCGGCTTCGAAAGATGGGAAGTAGAAGAAGTCAGCATCTTCGCCAAGCTCTGTGCCTTCTGGGAAGAACGCAGGAATGAACGACGCCTGACGGTGCATGTAGCACTGTGGAGGGCTGTCAAACAGGCCTTTTGGGCTTTCGCGGAAGTCGGTTGTTGCGACAGCGCCGGCGCCACCAGCAACCCACGCGTCGTTGCGTGCGAATTTGCCGAATGTTTCGATTGCGTTGATCACTGCAGGATCGTCAAACTTAACGTCGTTTGTTGTCCAGCCGTCATATGTTTCCAATGACGCAGTGCGCAGCATGATGTCTTCGACCCAGTCAGTCGCAGGCCAACCAGTCGCAGCACCCGACCCCAGACCGATGCACCATGGTGTACCACCATCAGCGACGATTTGGTCGGACAGCGCAAGCAGTTCTTCCATCGTTGTTGGGACTTCATAGCCAGCGTCTTCGAAGTTCTCTGGAACATACCAAACCAGCGATTTCACGTTGACGTTAAAGAAGAAACCGTAAGTTTCTGTTTCGCCGTCAGCATTTGGATAGCTGCCCAAATCAACCCAAGACGAACCAGCGGCGTAATTGTCGTTGATCCAATCAGCTGTACCTTCTGGTAGCGCAGTCAACAGGCCACGAGCAGCCATGTTTGCCGCAAGACCAGGCTGTGGGAACACAGCGATGTTAGGAGCAGAGCCAGCCTCGGCATCGATAACGATCTGCTGCTCAAAGCTGTCAGAACCTACGTATGAAACGCTTGCGCCAGTTGCGGCTTCAAACAATGCTGCCATGCTCGCGAAGTTGTCAGCTTCCAAACCCAACCAAGGGCCCGAAATTGTGACTGTTTCGCCCGCAAAATCATTTGTTTCGGCAAAAGAGTTATAGCTATCCCAAGTGAAGTCACCCTCGCCCGGCGTCAGCTCAACGTGGCTCGCTGCGTTTGCCATGCCTGCCGACAAAGCAACGGCTGCAACGCCTGCATAAAGTTTCGTTTTCATGGATTGTCCTCCCATTCACGCCAAAATAGCGCGCAATCTAAAAAGCACATCACGTGCACTCACCTCCGTCAAGCGCAGCAGGAATCAGAGCTTCCCAAAGCGCTTTGGATTTGTTTACACTCATCCAACATAGCACCAAAGTCAACAACTGCCTGACATCAAAAAGTTCTTGGAATTTGACAAAATGCTGACTACTGAAACGATTACGAAACAGTTTTACGCCCAAAAATCGGGCTTTCACTTCAATATTGACCCACGAAAGCGGCACCCCGAAGCACCATGAACCTCAAAGAACTCTCTAAAAACCTAGGTCTTAGCCAAACGACGGTCAGCCGCGCGCTGAACGGCTATCCAGAGGTAAGCGCAGCAACTCGACACCGAGTCGAACGTGCCGCGAAAGAGTTCAATTACCACCCAAGCACCCGTGCAAAGGGACTTGCCACTGGTCGTGCGCTTGCAATTGGACACGTTATTCCCGTGTCGACCAAACACGAAATGGTTAACCCTGTTTTTGGTGATTTTATCGCTGGCGCTGGTGAAACATATGCCCGCAACGGCTTTGAAATGATCTTGTCTATCGTGGACGATCTGAACGAAGAACAAATCTATCGCAGCCTCAAATCGCGTCGCGCCGTTGACGGTGTGATTGTCCACGGTCCTCGCATCGATGACCCCCGGATCGCGCTTCTGACCAACCTTGAACTACCCTTTGCTGTGCACGGCCAAGTGACACATTGCGATTTGCCCTACACATTCTTAGATGTGAACAACCACGAAGCCTTTGAACAAGCTACGGACTATCTATTTGATCTGGGGCACCGCCGGATTGCGCTGGTGAACGGCCTCGAAACCATGGACTTCGCCCACCGTAGGCGGACGGGATACGAGGCATCGCTGACTGCGCATGGCATCGCGATTGATGCTGCATTGATGTGCTCTGGCGAAATGACCGAAGTGATCGGATACGAAACCGCAAGCAATCTACTTGCCCAAGATGACGCCCCTTCCGCATTCGTGTGCTCATCACTGATCTCTGCCCTTGGTGTACGCCGCGCCATCGAAGAACGCGGGCTTGTCATGGGTAAGGATGTTTCCGTGATCACGCACGACGACGTCTTGTCGTATCTTCAAAACGGTGGCGAAACGCCGATTTTCACTGCAACGCGATCATCGGTGCGTACCGCAGGGCGCCGTCTGGCCGAAGTACTACTACACGCAATCGAACACCCAAATAAACCACCGCAACAAGTCATCCTCGAATGTGAATTTGTGGTCGGACAGTCAACGGGCCCTGCCCCCCGAAAGGATTAACATGGACTTTAAACGCTCTGATTTCCCAAAGGATTTTCTTTTTGGGGCTGCGACGGCTGCCTATCAAATCGAAGGTCACAAATTTGGTGGCGCGGGTTCGACCCATTGGGACACGTTTGCAGCCACACCGGGCAATGTTATCCGCGCCGAAGACGGCGCTTTGGCTTGTGACCATTACCACCGCTTCCCTGAAGACCTTGATCTGCTCAAAGATGCAGGGATGGATGCCTACCGGTTCTCAACGTCGTGGGCGCGTGTGATGCCAGACGGGCGGACAGTGAACCCAGAAGGGCTCGATTTCTATGACCGCCTCACCGATGCCATCCTTGAACGCGGACTAAAGCCATTCCAAACGCTTTACCATTGGGAACTCCCCTCGACGCTGGCTGACAAAGGTGGTTGGACGAACCGGGACACATCAAAATACTTTGGCGATTACACCGATGCGATCACCGATAAAATCGGTGACCGGATGGCATCCATTGCCACGATTAACGAACCATGGTGCGTATCTTTCCTGTCGCATTTTCTTGGCCACCATGCGCCTGGATTGCGCGACATTCGCGCCACCGCCCGCGCAATGCACCACATCATGCTTGCCCATGGCGAAGCAATGACACGGCTACGCGCCAAAGGCATGGAGAACTGCGGCATCGTTCTTAACTTTGAACACAGCCCGCCCGCGAATGATGAACCCGAAACCGTCGCCGCCGCGAACCTACAGGACGCAATCTATAACCGTTGGTTTATCGAGGCCGCGACCAAAGGCACCTACCCCCAAGAAGTATTGGATGGGTTCGGCCATCACATGCCTGCTGGCTGGCAAGGTGACATGGAACAGATCAGCCAGAAAATGGATTGGCTTGGCGTTAACTATTACACACGGCATGAAATTTTGCCCGACCCAGACTCGGCTTGGCCCAGCTTAAAGGCCGCTGAACCGACACTGGATCAAACTCAGATGGGTTGGGAAATCTACCCCGAAGGGCTGCAAGGCATCCTGACCCGCATGGCGCGCGAATATATTGGAGACATGCCTATTTACGTCACCGAAAACGGTATGGCATGGGATGATCACGTCGAAAACGGCGCGGTCTATGATCCGGTTCGCATGCAGTATGTTTCAGATCACATCTTGGCCGCCAAGCATGCCATCGACGAAGGCGCAAATGTCAAAGGTTTCTTCTACTGGTCCCTAGTTGATAACTACGAGTGGGCCTTTGGATATGAAAAACGGTTCGGTATGATCCACGTTGACTTTGATACCTTGAAGCGGACGCCGAAAGCGTCATATCACGCCCTCAAATCAGCTATCGCACGTTAGGTCGCACCAATGAAACACCCCGACAACAAATACTCTCTCGTCGCCGATATCGGTGGCACCAACACCCGTGTCGCATTGGCAAACGGCAAGGCCATCCTACCTGACACCATCCGCCGCTATAGCAACAGCAAATTCCCAGGGCTGGAATCAGTCATCCGCCAGTACATCACTGACGAGAATAACGTCGATCCAATCGCTGCTTGCGTTGCCGTGGCGGGCCCCGTGCGCGATGGTCAGGCGACGATGACCAACCTTGACTGGACCATCGATAAAGACACGCTCGCCCGTGCGACAAGCGCTGAAACGGTGGCGATCCTCAACGATCTTCAGGCCCAAGGGCATGCGTTGGGTCACCTTGATCCCGCAAATATTCAAACGGTACTTGCTGGGCCCGAAGCACCCGACAACGCCGCAAGATTGGTCGTGGGTGTCGGCACCGGCTTTAACGCAGCGCCAGTGTACGATCTGGAGCATGGGCGCATAGTTCCCCCTTCCGAGAGCGGGCACGCAAACCTGCCTATCCGCAACGAAATGGAACTGCGGCTTTGTCAGTTTGTTTCAACTGCACATGGGTTCCCAGCCGTCGAAGACGTGCTTTCGGGCCGCGGCCTTGAGCACGCATATGCGTTCTTGGGCGTCGAAGCGAATGACCCACGTGAGCTGTCAGCAAAAGACATCATGGAACGCTGCGACAATGGCACCGACCCACGCGCCGAAGAAGCCGTACGCCTGTTTATTCGCATTTTGGGAACAGTTTGCGGCAACCTTTCCTTGATCCAACTTCCTTTTGGCGGTGTTTACCTAGTTGGCGGTGTTGCACGCGCAATGTCTGCACATCTGACTAAGTTCGGATTTGGCGACGCATTCCGCGACAAAGGGCGTTTCGCGGGCTTTATGGGTAACTTCGGTGTCTACGTCGTGCATGACGATTACGCGGCACTCACTGGCTCAGCGGCTCACTTGGTTAGCTTGAACAAAACGCTCTAAGAAACCTTTGCCAAATCGCTTAATTGCGATTGAACTGTGTGCGTCAAGGCACTGAGTGAAAACGGTTTTGGCAAGAAGACGGAATTGGGGATGCGCTTTTGGCCATCCCCAAATGCGTCCTCGGCGTAGCCCGAAACAAAAACGACTTTTGTGTTCGGCCGGTCTTTTAGCGCCTGCCGGACCCATGTTGGACCGTCCATACCTGGCATGATCACATCCGTAACAAATAGATCGACGTGAAGCGCTGGATCGGCGAGCAAATCAATCGCCGCCTCTGCGCAGTCGGCCTCTAACACAGTAAAGCCTTGCAGGCGCAACGCACTTGACGCGAATGATCGGACCGGTGCCTCGTCCTCAACCAACAGAACCACGCCATCCGCTGGTTGCGCCATGAGCGCAGCCGTTTCAACAACCGGGGCCAAAGGTTCCGCGACAGGCAAATCATAGCTAGGGAAAAGCAGTGAAAACTCTGTCCCGCTATCGACCTCACTGTCTGCAAAAATATAGCCACCCGTTTGCTTTACAATCCCGTAAGCCGTCGACAGGCCAAGTCCCGTCCCCTCTCCCGTTCGCTTAGTTGTGTAGAACGGTTCAAAAATCTTAGGGAGTTTCTCTGGAGCAATGCCATGTCCTTCGTCGATGACCTTGACCACGACGTATTCACCGGGCGGCACCACGGCACGGTCTTTGATCATAGGTTCCGTCAGCACAAGGTTTTCAGTGACGACCTGAATTTCGCCCGCTCCATCCATCGCGTCACGTGCATTAACGACAAGGTTCATCAACACCTGCTCTAACTGCCGCTTATCAGCCTTGATCTGTGCCAAGGCCGGGTCGTGGTGAAGCGACAACGTAACCTTTTCTCCGACAAGACGGTTCAGCAAGTGCGTTAGGTCAGACAGAGTATCTCGTAGATCAATCACCTCTGGCTGCAAATTTTGTTTGCGCGAGAACGCCAGTAACTGCCCAACGAGGCTAGCCGCCCGGTTCGCGTTTTGGTGAATCTGTATCAAATCACCGTAGTTTTGATCGCCCTCATCATGGCGCAACAGTAACAAATCGCAATGCCCAGAGATGGCGGTCAACAAGTTGTTAAAGTCATGTGCGACACCGCCAGCGAGTTGTCCAATCGCCTGCATTTTTTGGCTTTGAACGAACTGCGCTTCTAGCGTCTTTAGCTCGGTTACATCATTGAGCACTGCAATCAGATGCGGCTCATTCGCCTTTCCTGCAATGTTAAGTGTGACCTGCACAAAAGTACCTTGCCGGTTCCCGCGCCCACGCAAGAATTGTGACACATGGCCGCCCCGCCCTTCGGCGGCTTCGCGCAGCCAATCATTAATCGGCCGGCCCAATCCATCCAGAACATCCGCAACGCGCTGTCCGTCTTTTCCATCCATCCCCAGCAGTTGCCGTGCCTCACGGTTGGACGCCAGAACGCCGCCGTCAGAGGCAATTTTCAAAAGCGGCACAGGTAGATCTTCGATCTCGTCCCAGCCTGCGCCAATCGTTGGTGGCTTTTGGGGAAGATGTGCGGAAGGCATCACAACGATATCGCGGCGACCGGCATGCCCCTTCATTTCTGCGACCACAACGGGAACAGGCCCACCGACAGTTTTCATTTTTGCGGTCTGACCTGACACCAGTGGCAGCTCATCGAACAAATCCCTTAGGCTGTTCGCCTGCCCCCCATGCAATTCACGGAAGGCCTTGTTTTGATGTGAAACCACACCGTCAGACGCCACGCTTAGCAGCGGAAAAGCCAACCCCTCGCCCTGAATTGCATCACTCCCACCAAGTTCATCCAACCGCCACAGCAGGCTATTCTCGGCCAACAGTGACAACCTGATCCGAAAATGGGCGCGCCGTGTAATGATGTATTCTTTGCATGAACGACGCCGCAAATCAGTGCGCTGCATGCGCTCTAACAATGAAACCGGATCTGCGATCAAATTTTCAAAGACATCAGACAGTAGGCGATTATTGCAGTCGCCAAATCGTTCAATCGCCATTGGGTTTGTATAGCGGACAACGCCAGCCAAGTCGGTGATAAAAGCATGGTCGGGATCAAGAGCGATCAAACGGGCCGCGCGTTTTTCTGCCCCCGATGGACGCAATCCGCAATAGCCCAACGCTGCCCCTAAAGTCAGAAAGCCTAACCCTAGGGGCATTGTTGGTGAAACGGCCGAAACAGCAAGGCAGATCACTGATCCGCTAAGAAAAAGCGCGCGTTTTGATATTGGGACCGCCGGCGATAACTCGGGTATATCAATCGTTTGATCTGTGGACACTGCCAACCTCACTGCTCGCTCGGATCTGGCTTACCGCAAAAATGATTAACCATTCATTAATGCGTAGCGTTCAACCACCCCAACGAAAAGAGGCTGCTTAGATTTTACGCAGCAAATTCAAATAGAAACCATCACCATCAGGGCCGGGTATAAGCTGATGACGCACCTCGCTGCGCCATTCTGGATTTGCTGCGCAAAAAGCATCAACGATCGCATCATTCTCAGAGGCTAAGACCGAACATGTCGCGTAGGCGAGCAGACCATGTTCCGCGACAAGCGGCGCGGCGCTGGCTATGACCTCGGCCTGCATGGCGTTCAAGGCATCCAACCTTTCTTGGGTCAGACGCCATTTAGCGTCAGGCGTCCGCCGCCACGTACCGCTTCCTGAACAAGGCGCATCGCAAAAGACAACGTCAAATGGTGCCGCATCAAACAGATCATCTGTCGCGATCTGCGTAATCGCAACTTTGGCGCGGGACGCGCGCTCTGGCAGATCTTTCATCCGGGCCAGTGCAATATCATGCGCGAAAACAGCAGCATCAGAACGATCAGCAAAGCCAAGCGCTTTGCCACCTCCTCCTGCACAATAATCCAGCACTCTTGCACCATCTGGAAATGTCACTGCCTGGATGGCGAATTGCGATGATGCATCCTGCAATTCAACGTATCCATCCGTAAACGCAGCAGAGGTTTTGACCCGGCGCGGATTGTCCGTCACGCGCAGGCAGGCCTCAATCTGAGGATAGCGCAAGGTTGCAACGCCATCTTTGGCCAGCAAATCCATGGCATCTTGTACCGACCCGCGCTTTTGGTTCACACGCAGGAACACATCCGCCCGCGCTTGCTGCGCTAAGGCTGCTGGTTCCGCATCTAGGCCAAGACTTTCCTGCCAATGGGGCCAAAGCCAATCAGGCAAGTCACACATTGCCGCAGGTGAAAGTGAGGTCGGCACATCAAGTTCAGCACGTTCATCATCGGTCAAAGGGGCCGGAGCGTGCCCTTCCCCCGAAAACAATCCCTCAACGCCCAAACCGTCCCGCTGCACTAACCGCATCATCAGTTCACGCCCAGTACCATCACCAAGCGACCGACGAGCGCGAAGCACGTCAAAGACGTGATCCCGAACAGCAGCGCGATCTTTTGAACCGGCAAATCGACTACCACGCGCCCAAGCTGTCAACGCCTGTTCGGCAGCTTGGCCGTCACGAATATCATCCAAAATAGAAATCGCCGTGGCGACGCGTGCACCCGGGGTCATAGCGAAAGCCCGTCGGAAGAGTAATGTTGGAACAGCATAGTCGTAGACCTTCGTATTCAGGCGGATATCGGTGCGTATAACTGCGGTTCGCCCACAATCAAACCCACCTTGCACTAAATCGCATACGCAAAAACTCAAAGTTTCAAAGTCAAATTGTTGACACGTTTTGAGTGAAAGTTAGCGACATCAATTGTTTAAGAAAGCGTAATTGTGCAACATCTAATTTATCTATTCTTCAGACTGCCCCCTATCGGATATGTAGTACTGGCGGTCGTCTTCGTCTATTTCGGAATGAATGCACGTGACAGTCAGATCGCCTCTGCAGAAAATCGGGCGGCGGCGCTCGCGGCACCTATGCCGAAACCAATCTCCCTTGGTGATTTTACGTCCAATGATCGCGGGCTAGCTGATGAAATTAATATCGCAGCGCAGATCAACACCGACTACAATTACATGCTGCATCGCGGCGAAGACGAGGACGGAAATGCTAGAGTAATGTGGCTGCTTTTCGATCCTCAAGCAAATGGCACCGAGCGCGAAGTCAAAGCGGCCATTGTAATACCACAGGCACGAAAGGAAGAATTCGTGGCGTGGATCGTCAAAAACACGCATGGATTTGGAAAGTTAGGTCCGGTATTTCACTTTAACGGTGCCTACCGCAGCAGCGTATCTTACAGCGACGTTGCCGAAGAGGCGATCGAGAAAGAAGACCTGCGCCGTTCATCGCGGTTCTTCTATATTGAACCATGGATGAATGGCAGAGCCGCAGCGCTTGCCCCCCGCGAACAGGATGGCATGACATTCGCGCAAACCTTGAACTGCGTCGGGCTGTTCTTGGTCGCACTAGCGGCACTAAAATTTGCCATGCGCCGAAATCGAACCGCCGCGCGCAAGCGCGACACACTCTACGATTCACCGATACAACGAGTTGGGTTTCTCAGGTAATCAGCCTAGCTTTTATCACCGAAAGTTAGGCCACAAACGGCCATTGATCCCTGCGATTGTGATCAATGGCCGTATAAAGTGATCAGGATTGTTATCCGATCCGGTAGTTCGGGCTTTCGCGTGTGATCTGAACGTCGTGCACGTGGCTTTCTTTTAGGCCAGCACCAGTGATTTTCACAAAGGAACAGTTCTTGCGCATTTCTGGAATTGTGGCGTTGCCAGTGTACCCCATCGCGGCACGCAGGCCACCAACCAGTTGGTGAACAACCGCGCTTGCAGAACCTTTGTAAGGCACTTGACCTTCGATACCTTCGGGAACCAGTTTATCGCTGGCCGCGTCTTTCTGGAAATAGCGATCAGCAGAACCGCGCGCCATCGCACCAAGGCTACCCATACCGCGGTATGATTTGAACGAACGACCTTGGTACAAAATCACTTCGCCCGGGCTTTCGTCCGTGCCTGCGATCATTGAACCGACCATTGCACATGAAGCACCCGCTGCGATTGCTTTTGCAAAATCACCCGAGAATTTGATCCCACCGTCAGCGATGACAGGGATATCGCCCGCAGCCGCCGCGCAATCCATGATCGCAGTCAGCTGAGGGACGCCGACACCGGCAACCATGCGAGTTGTACAGATCGAGCCGGGGCCGATCCCAACCTTAACCGCATCTGCACCAGAACCGATCAGGGCTTTGGCGGCCTCACCCGTTGCGATGTTACCCGCAACGATTTGGACCTCATTCGACAGCGCCTTTGCGCGTTCAACGGCCTTTGCCACGCCTTCGGAGTGGCCGTGCGCAGTGTCGATGACGACCATATCTACACCCGCTTCGATCAACGCTTGTGTGCGTTCAAAACCGGCATCTCCGACTCCAGATGCCGCTGCAACACGCAAACGGCCAAGGCTATCCTTACATGCAATCGGGTTTAGAACCGCCTGTTCGCTGTCCTTCAGTGTCAGTAGACCAGTCAATTTCCCAGCGGCATCAGTGATCAGCAGTTTTTCAATCCGACGCGCTTGCATCAATGAACGTGCTTCATCCAGATCCGCTGGTTCCTGCAAAATCGCAAGATCCTTGGTCGTCATCATGACGCTGATCGGCGTATCGTCGTTTTGCGCAAAGCGCATGTCACGGTTGGTGACGATACCAACAATCTTGCCACCCTCGCCCACGACCGGGAAACCGGTGATGCGGTAGCGTTCCATCAGCGCCTTGGCGTCCGCCAATGTCTGATCGGGGCGCAGAGTAACTGGATTGTAGACGGTCCCCGATACGAAACGCTTTACGCGGCGGACTTCTTTGGACTGCTCTTCAACATTCAGGTTTTTGTGAATAACACCCATGCCACCCGCTTGAGCCATAGCAATCGCCATCCGCCCTTCGGTCACTGTGTCCATGGCACTGGACAAAACCGGAATATTCAAAGCAATCGACTTCGTTACATGTGTGCGTGTGTCAGCCGTAGACGGCATTACGTTTGATGCCCCCGGCACCAACAACACATCATCAAAGGTAAGCGCCTCGCGAATCTCCATCAACCGTCTCCTTGGGTGGCATCGTTGGCACTGCGCTATCGCATGGAAACGGCGTTTACAAAACCCCCAAAGCGTTGAGAGCGCAATTTCACCAAATACAAATCGCAAAGCGTGCACTGCTTTCGAATGGGTACAGCAAGTTTCAAACATATCTGGTAGACAAATCGGTCAGAATGAATGCTAGTTCACCCAAATCAAAGCCGCCATTCTTGTCCTTCGGAGATATCTTTTGGAAAACGCTTCATTAATAGCAGTATTGTTTGTTGTATTTCTGTGGTTCTGGCTAAGCATCTGGGTGCCAGCGACGATGGCGGTGAACCGACATAGAAGCGCTATCTTTTGGGTCATCATATCAATTCTGATAACGCCATTCTTGTCGATTTTTCTATTGGTTATTCTTGGCACGTCGCGGCGCTAGAAAGCGCGACATACGCACGGCGTCAGATCATTCAAACCTCAGTGCTGGCAAATAAGCTATCCAAGAAATACGCCGAGAGTTCGATCCGGCCAGAAATGCCAGCTTTGCGGTAAACCGCTTGCGCCCTATCGCGGATTTTAGCAAGCGATGTCCGCTGATCCAGCGCGATCTCTTTCATGGATGCGCCTTTTAATAGTAGTTCGGCCACGTCCATTTCTTCTCCGGTCAGGCCCCAAGCACGGAACTCAAGCGCGATTGCGTCGCTCATCGCCGCGATCTCTTGGGATCGCGCTGCGCGCCAGTCCTCTCCTTGGGCATTGTTACGAATAACTGCGTCGTGGAACGCCTGTTGATCATCGCGCATCTGCGCCACCCGCTGCGTTGACCACGCGACGACAACCACCATCAACACAAGCATCGCAGTCTGCGCAACATCCAGCGCGATATCGACCATATCCCAAGGCGGCGATTCACGTATGATATCAAGCGCGCAAACCAGCATGAATGCAAAGGCAGGCAGCATAACAAATAGAACAGGACGCTTCATTGGATCACCTCTGATTTCACTGCGGACTATGCAATGTATCTATTCCAAAGGTCCATCCAGCAAATACGCGGAAATCTATACGGCTCATGACGCATCACATAATCATTATGACGGGTTCTGACCTTACATTTGCCGCACACCACGGTATCTAGGCACAAACAACCCAAGGCCGCGTTCATGAGCACCGATCCACTTGTTATCTTTACACCCTCTGGTAAGCGCGGGCGCTTTCCGGTTGGCACCCCTGTTTTGACGGCCGCACGCCAGCTTGGCGTTGACCTTGATAGTGTCTGCGGTGGGCGTGGCATTTGTTCGAAATGCCAGATCACCCCGTCCTATGGTGAGTTTTCCAAGCATGGCGTGACTGTCGCGCCTGATGCTTTGTCCGAATGGAACAGCGTCGAAGAACGCTATGATACTATTCGTGGGTTGAAAAAGGGGCGTCGCCTTGGCTGCCAGGCCACTGTGCAAAGCGACATTGTGATCGACGTTCCTGCCGAAAGCCAAGTGCACAAACAAGTCGTGCGCAAACGTGCCGAGGCGCGTGATATCATCATGAACCCGTCAACGCGGCTGTATTATGTTGAAGTCGCAGAACCCGATATGCACGACCCATCAGGTGACCTCGAACGTCTTGTCGCTGCGCTGCGCCGTGAATGGGAGCTACCGCAACTCGAGGCCGATTTGGGCGTGCTACGCACCCTGCAACCGGCACTTCGCAAAGGCGAATGGAAGGTCACCGTCGCTGTGCACCTAGGCGATGACACCTATAGCCCGCGTATTATCCATGTCTGGCCCGGCTTTTATGAGGGCGCGATTTACGGGCTTGCCGTTGATCTCGGCTCCACCACAATTGCCGGACACCTTTGCGATTTACGCACTGGCGATGTCGTAGCGTCCTCTGGGATCATGAACCCGCAAATCCGATTTGGCGAAGACCTGATGAGCCGGGTCAGCTATGGGATGATGAACGCCACAGGTTCCGACGAAATGACCGCCGCCGTTCGCGAAGGCATGAATGCGCTATTCGTACAGATTGCAGCAGAAGCCGCCATTGATCGCACGCTCATTGTTGACGCTGTGTTCGTCTGCAACCCAGTGATGCATCACCTATTCCTTGGGATCGACGCCTATGAGCTGGGCCAAGCGCCATTTGCGCTTGCGACCTCCGATAGCCTGTCGTTTCGGGCAATCGACCTAGACCTCAACCTCCACCCCGCCGCGCGGGTTTACATGCTACCATGCATCGCTGGTCACGTTGGGGCAGACGCCGCAGCCGTCGCATTATCCGAGGCACCGGGCAAATCCGATGACCTGATGTTGGTCGTCGATGTTGGTACCAATGCAGAAATCTTGCTGGGTAATCGTGAAAAGGTACTGGCCTGTTCATCACCCACAGGACCCGCGTTTGAAGGCGCGCAGATCAGTTCAGGCCAGCGGGCCGCGCCCGGCGCGATCGAGCATGTCGAAATCGACCCGGTCACCAAACTGCCCCGCTTTAAAGTCATTGGTTCCGATCTGTGGTCCGACGAAGAAGGCTTTGCCGCCGAAGTCGCGCAAACCGGGATCACCGGCATCTGCGGATCCGGCATCATCGAAGTCGTCGCCGAGATGCGTATGGCCGGTATCGTAGACGCGCCCGGCCTGATTGGATCTGCTGAACAAACCGGATCGCCCAATTGCTTTGCCGACGGACGTACGAATTCATACCTGCTGTATGATGGCACCGAAAACGATGGGCCAAAAATCACAGTCACGAACACCGATATTCGACAAATCCAAATGGCCAAAGCAGCATTGTACTCGGGCGCACGCCTGTTGATGGACAAATTTGGCGTCGACCATGTTGACCGGGTTATCCTTGCCGGGGCATTCGGCGCTCACATCAGCCCCAAACACGCGATGGTTCTTGGGATGATCCCAGATGCACCGCTCGACAAAGTGACCAGTGCTGGCAACGCAGCAGGAACAGGAGCGCGGATTGCACTGCTGAATACTGATGCACGCCGCGAAATCGAAGAAACCGTGCGGCAAATCCACAAGATCGAGACCGCAATCGAACCGCGTTTTCAAGAGCATTTCGTGAATGCCTCGGCTATGCCAAATGCGGTCGATCCATTCCCGATACTCAACAGCATCGTCACATTGCCACAAGTAAACCACAACACAGGTGGCGACCGTTCAGGACGGCGCAGACGGCGATCAAGCTAAAAGCGCAAAGGCCGACCAGCGTGAGTTTACTCAACGTTTCCTAATAGAATATCACCATTTTTTATTTTTGAACCGAAGCTATGGACGCGGTTACGCGACGTCGATAACTTCGGGCCAACAAAGCAGAAGGTATTTATTTTGAGCGCTCAACTTCAATCGATTAGCACCCTCCTTAACGCCGCAAAAGATTCGGTCAAAGCCGACCTGACGGTGAAACTTTGGGACGGGTCCACGATAGATTACAACCGTACCGATGCAGCAAATATCGAAGTGGTCATCAATTCTGCGGATACAATCCGCCAAATGTTACTTAAGCCAAATATCGCAACGCTATTCGGGCTATACGGAAGCGGTGACATCAGCATTACCGACGCGTCCCCGCTGCAACTGCTTAAGGCGACTGACCACGTCAGCATCCTCAATTTTTTCAAGTCTTACTCTAAGGCAAAATTGGCCAAGGCATTGGCGCCATTTGTGTTCAAAGAACGCGCAAAGTTTTCGCCACGGGCATTTTTGGACCGTTTCCAAAAAGGCAAACGTGACGACAAGGCGATGATCGCATTTCACTACGATGTCTCTAACGATTTCTACAAACTTTTCCTTGATAGCGGCATGGTCTATAGCTGCGCGTACTTTAAGGATTGGGATAACGATATTGACCAAGCGCAAATCGACAAGCTCGACCATATTTGCCGCAAGCTTCGGCTAAAACCAGGCGAGCAGATGCTTGATGTAGGTTGCGGCTGGGGTAGTCTTGCTTGCCATGCTGCAGAATTTTACGGTGTGACCGTCAAGGGCGTAACCCTGTCTGAAACGCAGTTCGCGTTGGTCAATGAACGGATCAAGCAACGTGGCCTAGAAGACAAAGTTACCGTCGAACTCACCGACTTCCGCGATCTTAAAGAGCGCAACCACTTTGATAAAATCTCGATGATCGAGATGTTTGAACATATTGGCGCTGACAACTACGACAGCTACTACAAGAACATCCACCGTATGCTAAAACCCGGCGGATTGTGCTTACACCAAGCATCCACACGTCGGGTAACGCCCAACTTGGCCGACTTTGATCACCCGACGGGCTATCAAAAGACGATCACCAAATATATTTTCCCGGGCGGTGAATTGGACCATATCGGTCGCACGATCACAGACTTTGAACGCCATGGATTTGAAGTACACGACACTGAATCGCTCCGCGAGCACTTCCGCCTTACCCTCGAACTTTGGCACGATAAATTATGGGAAAACCGCGTCGAAGCCGAAGAACTGGTGGGTGACGAACTCGTTCGTCTCTGGTTGGCTTACTTTGCGCTGTTTGAGGTTGGTTTCCAACGTAACGTGGTCAACCTCTACCAAACACTGGCGTCGAAACGACGTATCGGTGTAACAGGTCCACCCGCCACTCGCGAGGATATTTACGCGTAAACGCAACCACGTAATAGCCGTTGACGAAGGCCGCACCGCGGCTTAGACGATGGCGCACGAGCGGGTATGGTGAAAAGGTATCACGAAAGCTTCCCAAGCTTCAGTTACGAGTTCGATTCTCGTTACCCGCTCCATGTTTTCCAACAGCAAAGAGGCCCCGATGCCCGAAATTACCCGTAAGCACACAAACGCCCGGATGAGCCAATTGGTGATCCATAATGGCATCGCATATTTGGCCGGTCAGGTCGGCATTCCCGGCGCATCTGTGACCGACCAGACCAATGATATTCTCGCCAAGATTGACGCCCTTCTGGCCGAGGCTGGTACGGACAAAACGAATATTCTGACAGCGCAAGTATGGGTGTCAGACATCGCAAATGAATTCGCTGAAATGAACGCGGCATGGGATGCATGGGTTCCCGAAGGGCACGCACCCGCTCGTTGGACTGGTGAAGCAAAACTTGCCACAACAGACTACAACGTCGAGATTATCGTAACAGCTGCGATCTAACGTAGGGTGGATCTTGATCCACCTAACCCCAGAACATGCCCAAGAAGCCTGCCACCGCAATTGGCAGGCTCATCGGCAAGATCTGACGCGAAAGCACAGCCCATTTGCTTTCTTCAGACCCAATAGCCTTTCGGATCATGATGATGATTGGGAAGGCCACAAAGACCGCCCCCAAAAAACCTACAAGAGCGATCCAACCGTTCGCGGTTGGGATAAGCAAAGCAGTGCCCGCCAGCAATTTCACCGCTCCGGCGCCAATACCGCCCGCTGCAAACAATGCAATCCCAAGAACGAAAACAATAACCCCTTGCGCCAATTGCCAAGCAAAGGCCGAAGGCATGCCGGATGCACCAACCTGCACGATGAACAAAACCACGGGCAGAAGCGTCAGCCAGTTTGGCATACGCGCAGTGCGCACATCGATCATGAGGGCAACAATTAAGATAGCTGCCATTGCAAACGGAATATATTGGGTGATCATCGTAGTACTTTCCTGCTTTGATCACCCAGCTTTGCGCTAAACGCCGTTCTTTTGCAAGAAACCCACAAGCGCGGCTGTCGATCCGTCTTTGCCTTCGGTCGCTTGTGTCCCTTCGACAACAGGTTGCAGTGCAGTCGCCAGCTCTTTACCCAATTCCACCCCCCATTGGTCATAAGAATTGATGCCAAGCACGACACCTTCAACAAACACGCGGTGTTCGTATAGGGCGATGATCTGACCAAGCATGAATGGGTCCAGCTTCGGATATGCAATTGTCACTGATGGGCGGTTGCCGGGAAATACCCGGTGCTTGGCTTGACGCTCAAGCTCTGCGCCTTCGAATTTGTCAGCAACTTTTCCGCGCGCTTCGTCCAGATCCCGCCCACGCATCAACGCCTCGGATTGCGCGAGGCAGTTGGCGACCAGCAACTGGTGCTGATGATGTAGCTCATCTTCATGACCACGCGCCGCGACAAGGAATTCGCATGGGATCACGCGCGTTCCTTGGTGGATCAGTTGATAGAAAGCGTGTTGACCATTGGTCCCCGGTTCGCCCCAGACAACAGGCCCGGAGTGCACCTCTAGTTCAGCGCCATCCATGCTGACGCCCTTACCGTTACTCTCCATCTCGAGCTGTTGAAGATAAGCCGGTAAACGACTGAGAAGATTATCATAAGGCAGCACTGCTCTTGTAGAATATCCACAAATCTGATTGTGCCAAATGCCAACCAGAGCAAGGAGCGCTGGTACGTTTTCATCCCATGCCGATGACTTGAAATGCACGTCCATCGCCTGACCACCACGCAAGAACGCACGGAATGCATCGTCACCAATCGCTATCATCAATGACAACCCGATCGGGCCCCACATTGAATAGCGGCCGCCGACCCAATCCTCGAAACCAAAGACGCGGCTAGGATCGATGCCGAATGCAGCGGTCTTGTCTTCCGCCGTCGATAGCGCGGCAAATTGCGCGCCAGTATCCGATACCGACTGCGCCATCCACGCCTGCGCAGTGCGGGCGTTGGTCATCGTCTCGATAGTCGCAAAGGTTTTTGACGCAACAATCACCAACGTCGTAGTTGGATCGCAATCGCGTAGCACGCCTGCAATATCCGCAGGATCAACGTTGCTCACGAAATGGCAGCGTGGGCCGTCATGATATGGCGCGAGTGCCTTAACAGCCATTGCGGGACCAAGATCAGAACCACCGATACCGATGTTGATAACATCCGTGATCTTTCCACCCTGCCCGGCAAAACTGCCGTCGCGCACAGCGGTCGCGAATACAGACATGCGGTCGAGCGTTTCCAAGACGCCGGGCATAACATCTGCGCCATCAACCTTGACCGGGCCACCATCAAGGTTACGCATCGCTGTGTGCAAAACTGCGCGGCCTTCGGTTTCGTTAATCGGCGCACCCGCAAACATTGCGTCACGCTTTTGAGCAACATTTGCTTGCTCTAGCAGCTCCACCAGCAATGCACGGGCAGTCGTGTCGATGTTTGTCTTTGCATAGTCGAACAACATATCCCCGGCTTGTGCCGAAAATTCACTTGCGCGTTCTACATCTACAAGCGTTTCAAATCGACGATCTACGACAGAGGCGTGATGGGTTTTCAGCTTCTCCCACATATTATTTCTCCGCCCAGTGTACGGTCGTGCCATTCAAAATTGCCGCGACGGGCGCTTCTGAAGGCGACAATGTCTGCGCTCGCTCAAGAGCTGCGCGTTTTTCAGGGCCGACGATCACAATGTGTCTGCTGATTGCTGCGTTCAGGACAGACGCCGAAAGCGTGATACGCGGTTCTGGCGCACCGGGAGCGCGCATCGCGACCAAACGGTCATCGCCGTGAAGCGCCAATTCTAGCTGGTCTGCGCCGGGGAAGATCGACGCGGTATGCATGTCCGCGCCCATGCCTAGCAAGCAAACAGAAATCGGCAATGCCGGATCAAGGGCGGCTGCCAATTCGGGTAGCTTTTCTTCGGGGGTTTCCGCGTCTGCGTACAGCGGCATGTACTGTGCCGCTGCGGCGCGATCGACGAGCAGGCGCTGGCGCAACAGACGCGTATTCGAACGATCAGAAGCTTCGGGCACCCAACGTTCATCTGTCAGCATCACATGCACGCGCGACCAGTCCAGATCAACACTGCACAAGCTGTCGAAAATGGGCCCTGGTGTTGTACCGCCCGGCACCGCAAGCGACGCAGTATCATGTGTCAGCAACGCGTTCTTTAGCTCTCCCGCCAAAGTATCCGCCAAGTTCATCATCATCATTTCCGCATCGGGATATTCGAGCAGTTTCATCTGGCCGCGCCCTCCTTAAGATCAATTAGTGCATTAGATATGAAGCGTTACGCTTTGATTTCGCGCCACTTTCTACCATCACGGTGCATCATCGCCATGGCATCTTCTGGGCCAGTGGAACCGGCATCATATAGCTTTGGCACGTCGTTGCGTGCCTCCCATCCGTTGATCAACGGATCAGTCCAGCTCCAAGCAGCTTCCACTTCATCGCCGCGCATAAACAGCGTTTGGTTTCCGCGGATGACGTCCATAATCAAACGTTCGTACGCGTCCGGCACTTCTTCCGCATCAGGGCCAAGCGCATCGGCAAATGACATGTCCAGCGGCACGTCAATTAGACGCATGCCACCCGGGCCAGGTTCTTTGATGGTAACCTGCAAATCCATGCCTTCGTTCGGCTGCAAACGAATTGACAGGATATTCCGGTGACGTGCCTCGTCGCCCTCAAAAATTGAATGCCCAAGATCCTTGAACACGACGGTAATTTCCGAAGAACGCGCTTTCATGCGCTTACCGGTCCGCAAATAAAACGGCACCCCTGCCCACCGCCAGTTCGCGATTTCACATTTCATCGCGATAAAGCTTTCTGTGAACGAGCGGGGATTTTCTGCATCTTCGCGATAGCTTTTGCCATCATATCCGGCATCATACTGACCACGGACAATATGATGCGGTTCGACGGGTTGTAGCGCACGAATTACTTTTAGCTTTTCATCACGAACTTCGTCCGCGCCGAATTGGCTCGGTGGCTCCATAGCGATAAGGCACAATAGCTGCATCAAGTGGTTTTGCACCATATCGCGCATCGCGCCGGATTTATCGTAGTAAGCACCACGCCCGCCTACCCCGACCGTCTCGGCCACTGTGATTTGGATATGGTCAACGTAGTGATTGTTCCAAAGTGGCTCGAACAGCATATTACCAAACCGAACGGCCATCAGGTTTTGAACCGTTTCTTTGCCCAGATAATGGTCAATACGATAGATTTGGCTTTCGTCGAAATGGGTTGCCAAAGTCTCGTTCAGCGCGCGCGCTGTTTCAAGGTCGCGGCCGAACGGTTTTTCAACCACGATCCGACTTTGCGCATTCGCAATGCTATTTGTGTGTAGGCGTTCGGCCAGATCACCGAACAATGACGGCGCAACCGAAAAATAGAATGCTTGAACGACATCCTTACGCACGATACTCGCTAGCTCAGCCCAGCCACCTTCGCCTTTGGCGTCGATCGCGACATAGTCTAGCGTCGCAATAAATGCCTCTAAGCCTTTGGAGTCGTGTTTTTCTTCGCCACCGAATTCGGCCACAGCTGCGGCAATCATCTGGCGATAGCCAGCCTGATCCAGATCAGATCGAGCAGCACCGATAATACGCGATCCTTCGGGCATTTGCCCTGAACGGAAGCGGCGGAACAGGCCTGGCAAAATTTTACGGCGAGCCAAATCACCGGTCCCGCCAAAGATGACAAGATCAAAAGTTTCAACGGGAATGACGCGAGAGACCATAGCTTACTCCGCTTAGTTTGGGTACGTTAGCGCTAACGTCGCGTGTCTAACCCGCGAAGCAAAACAAGTCTAGCACCAGATAGCCTTAAGCTTCTAGTTCTGCATCCCAATAAAGGAAATCGACCCAACTTTCATGCAGGTGATTGGGCGGAAATTTGCGGCCTACGTTATGCAGCTGTTCTGTCACAGGCTGCCGAGGCGGCTTGCGCAGGCTCATCCCACATTGTTTTAAAGACTTTGACCCCTTCCGCAGATTGCATGGTGAGCAGGCTGCGACAACATTTTCCCAGCTTGTCACGCCACCAGCTGCACGTGGCACGACGTGATCAAAAGTTAAATCACCTTTTGCGCCGCAATACTGACAGCAAAACGAATCTCTTAAGAACAGATTAAATCGTGTGAACGCGACCTGTTTGCGGGGTTTCACAAAATCCTTCAGGACCACGACACTGGGGATTCGGATTCTTGTCGTTGGGCTGTGAACGTATTCGTCGTACTCACTGACGATATCGACACGGTCCAGCCACGCTGCCTTGATCGCATCCTGCCATGGCCACAAGGACAAGGGGTAGTATGACAATGGCCGATAATCCGCATTTAGCACCAAAGCTGGATACTGCTTTAGCGCTGCGGGTTCGCGTACGAAATCAGTTCGAAAATCTGCCTGCGTCATATCTCACATCCCACACCACGAAGTGCGGGAACTGTGCAAAGCGGCGTTCCCGCAGTCCTCTTAACTAAGGACTATATATCGCGTCAGAAATGTGACAACCCCCAGCATCTACCGAGAATTGTACAAAATATAGGCTAACTAGGCCGCTTTTGGCCAACCACGCATTATGACCCGTGCCCGTCCTTCAAGCTTGGCCCGATCCAAAGCACGTTCAGCAAAACGCAAAAGCGTTTCAATCGACGGCTGCCCCCGCGCGACCACCGCACCAACCGAGATGGTCGCGCGCAGGACTTGGCCTCTGGTACAGACTTGGATACCGTCTTTTAAACGCTCAGCAATCTCACTCGCTGCCTCCGCAGGAACCCCTGGCAGGTAGATCGCGATTGCCGCTCCATCAAGGCGTCCAATAACATCAGAATCGCGAGTTAATTCGCGGCAACGCTGCGCCAGCGCCATCAAACAAACATCACCTGCGCCGCGCCCGTGGTTACTGTTGATTGCACTCAGGTGATCGATATCCAGCACAAGCAATACACCGTTTTGTGAAACAACCCTCGTTGCCGCAGCACAAAAGGTCCGTCGATTGAGAAGCCCAGTCAAATTATCCAAAGCGCCAATAGCGCGGACTCTACTCTCTAAATGCCGAACTTTTGTGATCGCGTATGAGAACACTGTGCCCAGCACCGCGACGAACAAGACAAAAAGAATAGGTCGTGCGTATTGCACCACACTTAATCGCCCCCAATACGCGGATTGCGCTAGGGCCACTGCAATTAGGATCAAACATAATAAAGACAACCGCAGCGCCCACGCCCGCCCAAAACGAGGCGCGCGTAATTCTAAGGCCTGCGGATAGAACATATTTGAAAACCCCTGCTATATTAGTCGCACGCAAGCATTCTTGCGCACGACCAGTAAGGGCTTCGTTAACAGCGTCTAATAATCTAACAAAAACTACCGAATGCCAAAACGATCGCGCATGAACGCAAGCGCGACCTGTAAACCGTCGGGTGCGATCCCGTGACCAGTGCCCTTCATAATATGGGCGAATACCTCTTTCCATCCTGCACCCTGAAGCGCTTCGGCAGCTTGCGGCAGCGACTGCGGTGGAACGACGTCGTCTGCGTCACCATGAATAAGCAAAACGGGTGGACGACACTGAGCTTCATCCGCCAAGAGCTCGGGCTCAAGCAACCGACCAGAGAACGCGACGATTCCCGCAACAGGATCTTCACGGCGCGGCACCACATGCAGCGCCATCATTGTACCCTGCGAAAAGCCTAGCACGATCACCTGCTCGGGAAGGAGATCCTCATCGACCATGACGCCATCTAGAAACGCGTCCAAATCAGCGGCAGCGCGTTCTAGCCCTGCTCGGCTTTCTTCCTCGGATGAACCGTCAATCCATGGGATTGGAAACCACTGAAACCCCATTGGGGAACCGGCACAATCCTCTGGCGCGTCAGGCGCGATGAACAGCGTATCAGGCATATGTTCACCCAGCGGATCCGCGAGGCCGATCAGATCGGCGGCATTCGCACCATAGCCGTGTAGAAATACCACGCAGGACCGTATGTCGCCCGAAATTGGTTCGCGCCGCTGCGCCTCAAGTGCCCGAGTCATCTGATACCTTCTCGTTGTTTGCTTTGTTTGTAGTAGGCCCACATGATCCGCGCCGCAACCGATCGCCACGGCGACCAATCCATCGCCAAGTCGCGCAAGGCGCGTTCCTTTGGGCGCTCATCCAGATCAAAAATCAACCTAGCGGCTTCTTGCAGCGCCAAATCACCCGGTGCGAACACATCAGCCCGACCGAGCGAGAACATCGCGTAGATTTCAGCGGTCCATATACCAATGCCCGAAACTGCGGTTAATGTTGTGACGACATCATCGGTGCGCATCTTGCGTAACAGGTCGAAATCAATCTGCGCATCGGCTAGAGCCTTGGCGTATTTTGCCTTTTGGCGGCTTAACCCAAGCGCACGCAGACCTTCATCTGACGTTGACGACACCGCTGAAGGCGTAACCATCCCTGCCGCATCAAGCCGCGACCAAATTGCATTTGCTGATGCAACACTTACTTGCTGACTAACAATCGCGCTAAGCAACTCAGCAAAACCATCGGGCTTTCGCCGAAGCGGAAGTGGCGGCACCCCCTGCATCGCTATAGCAAAGCGGGGCTCGTGATTACACAACCATGCGGCACCTTCAGCAACGCAATCAAGCGAATGGATCACCCGCTCATTCATAACGCTTTCACCCATTCCAGCGCAGATTGGACATTATCGACAATTGACCAATCGCCACGCGGCGGTCGCGCTATCATCAGAACAGGGATACCCAAATGGTTTGCCGCCGTCAGCTTTGTCCGGCTCGCGGCACCGCCTGCATTTTTCACGACCAAACAGTCAACGCCCAGTGCCAAAAACAATTGCATCTCATCCTCGACCGAGAACGGAGGTCGCCCCACTAAAAAACGCCCACCTTTGAACGGAAACGGGTCACTTGGCGGGTCAATCTGCCGGCAGATCACTTCCCTGGCCTCAAGATTGGCGAAACGATCAAGCGTCTGACGCCCAGTCCCCAAAAACACGGTTGCCCCCACCGGAATGTGGTCAACTGCATCTTCTTCGCACGCAATCTCGGTCCAGTCGTCACCCGGTTCCGCCGACCAGCCTGGGCGTAACAGCTGCAAGTAAGGCATTCCAATATCCGCGCAAACACGTGCCGTTCGTGTTGTGATGCGATCGGCGAATGGATGGGTTGCATCTAAAACCGCCGAAATCGAATTCTGTGTTAAATAGTCACGAAAACCTTGTTCTCCGCCGAAACCACCCACGCGGCTTGGCATTGGCAGTTTGTCGGGCGAACGTGTCGCCCCAGCTAGAGAAATAATAGCGTCGGTTCCCTGCAAGGCCTCTGCCAATCGCCGGGCATCGCCTGTCCCACCAAGTATCAACAAGGTCATTCCGGTGCCTTTGCAATTATCTTTCCAGCGCGGTCGATCACAACTGTATCAATTAAACATTGATCACCGACCACGGCCTGGGCTTTATCGCGGGCCTGTTGTGCGATGCGGGCAGCGAGTGGCGCACCTGCAATTTCATAGGCTTCCAGCGCTGTGTTCGCACCACTAATACGCGGGTTTCCGGCCCAATCAGCCAGAACATCAAAATCCACCTGTGACCGTGAAGAGTGTAAATCAATCGCGCCTTGAGCCAGCTTTGCCATTTTTCCGATGCCGCCGCCGATGGTCACGCGATCAACGGGATGCTTGCGCAAGTACTTTAGCAGGCCACCCGCAAAATCACCCATGTCCAGCATAGCGTGATCAGGCAAACTATAAAGCGCCTGCACTGTGCGTTCTGACGTGGCACCAGTGCATCCGGCGACATGAGTCAGACCACCCGCACGCGCCACATCGACACCCCGGTGGATCGACGCAATCCAAGCAGCGCATGAAAACGGGCGGACAACGCCAGTTGTTCCAAGGATAGAAAGCCCGCCTTGAATGCCCAGCCGTGGGTTCCACGTCTTTTGCGCAATGGTCTCACCATCTGGTATCGACACTTCGATTTGCACATCTGGCGATTGACCATATTGCTTCGACATTTCGTCAACTACGGCGCACATCATTTGGCGAGGCACCGGATTGATAGCTGGTTCACCTACGGCGATTGGCAAACCCGGTTTGGTCACAACCCCTACGCCCTGCCCGGCCTGAAACTCAATACCGCCATCCGACTGACGGACGGTAACGACGACTAATGCACCATGTGTCACATCCGGATCATCGCCAGCATCCTTCGTTATGCCAACACGCGCCCAGCCTTCACCTGCTTCAGCCAACGCCAACGGAAACACAGGCTTTTCACCCTTCGGCAAGGTGATCCCAACCTCGGTCGGAAACGCGCCACCCCAAAGCTGGTTCAACGCCGCCTTTGTAGCGGCAGTCGCACAGGCACCTGTGGTCCAGCCACGGCGCAACTCTCCGGTTGGTTTCCTTGTCATCAGTGCGACTATAGGCGGGCATCGCGATGCCGCCAATCCGCAATCGTTGGTCGTTTGGCACCTTTCCAAGCCTCGCGTTCAACGGCATAAAGGGCGCATGACGCATACACCTGATCTTCCCTCCTTCGCATGGCCGCAAATGGAACCCGGCTGGGTCTGGCTCTGTGGCGCGGGCCCCGGCGACCCGGGCCTTTTGACGCTGCACGCGGCCAACGCTTTACGCCAAGCAGATGTGGTCATCTACGATGCGCTCGTCCAAGAGGCTATTTTGGACTGGGCACCGCAGGCCGAACACATCTACGCAGGTAAACGCGGCGGAAAACCGTCAGCCAAACAACGCGATATCTCGTTGCAATTGGTCGATCTGGCCCGCGCAGGCAAAAAAGTACTCCGGCTCAAAGGCGGCGATCCCTTTGTCTTTGGCCGCGGCGGAGAAGAGGCACAAACTCTCATCCAACATGACGTCCCCGTACGGATCATTCCGGGTATATCAGCGGGTATTGGCGGGCTGGCCTATGCCGGCATCCCAGTCACCCACCGAGACGTAAATCAGTCAGTCACTTTTGTGACCGGTCACGATCAGTCAGGTAACACTCCGGGTTCGCTCGACTGGGAAAGCATTTCCAAAGGCTCCCAAGTCCTCGTGATCTACATGGGAATGAAACACATCGCCCAGATCGCATCCAAGCTACTGGATGCGGGGCGCGGATCGGACGAACCCGTTGCCGTGGTTACCTCTGCAACCACCCAAGATCAGCAGGTGCTCGAAACGACACTTGGAACAATGGTCGACGACATCGCCAAATCCGGTCTAGAGCCACCGGCGATCATCTGCGTCGGCAAATCCGTTCTCATGCGCCAAGTCCTCGACTGGCAAGGCATGGCCGAAGGAAAGCCACCGCGCAACCTCGACCCGTTAGGGCGCGGCCGCCCCGCAGAAACAGCCTGATGCCTATCATCTTGCCGAAAATACTCCCGCCGGAGGCAGCGCAACGCCTCAGCCAGTCATGAGCTTTGTGATTGCCGCACCGTCATCGGGCAGCGGCAAAACAACCATCACGCTTGGGCTTCTCCGGGCTATCAGCCGAACAACGCCCGTATGTGCTGCAAAATCCGGCCCCGATTATATCGACCCGCGATTTCATGAAGCGGCATGTGGCCAGCCCTGTCTAAATCTTGACGCTTGGGCAATGTCACCGGCCCGGATCAAATCGCTCGCTGCTGGCGACATTCCCTTGATTGTCGAAGGTGCGATGGGCCTGTTCGACGGCGCACCACCAGACAGCAAAGGCGCAACCGCAGACGTCGCACGTATCCTCAACCTTCCTGTCGTTTTGGTGATTGACGCAGGCCGGATGGCTGGGTCAGTCGCAGCCCTTGCGCAAGGGTTTATTAATCATGACCCAGAACTGAACGTGGCAGGCGTCATCTTAAACAACGTCGGCTCTCCGCGTCACGAAGCCATGCTAAGGCGTGCACTGTCAGGAGTAACAGTCTTTGGCGCAGTTCCGCGCGCAGCCGGATTGACGCAACCATCAAGACATCTCGGCCTTGTTCAGGCACAAGAACGACCTGACCTCGAAGCATATCTGAATACCGCAGCAGACCTTGTTGCCGCTTCGGTCGATCTCAACGCGCTAATAAAACTTCATAGCTCGCCACTTCCGCCCTGTAAGGCCGCAACAATCCCTCCCCCTGCCCAGACGATCGCAATCGCCAAAGACGAAGCCTTTGCCTTTTGCTACCCACATCTTTTGGATGACTGGCGCAGGGCTGGTGCATCACTTTCGTTTTTCTCGCCACTCGCTGACGAACCTGCCCCAAAGGCAGATTTCATCTACCTGCCCGGCGGCTATCCAGAGCTTCACGCCGGACGGCTGGCCAACTGCCAGCAGTTCCTGAACAGCCTACGCACCACAACCGCCCAGATTTTTGGCGAATGCGGGGGGTATATGGTGTTAGGGCAAGCATTGATCGACGCAGAAGGTGTCACCCATAAAATGGCCGGGCTACTGGAGTTAGAAACGTCGTTCGCCACACGCAAACTGCACTTGGGTTACCGTCAACTGCAAGGGTCGCACGGTCCGATGCAAGGCAGATGGGCAGGCCATGAATTCCACTACGCGACCACAGTGCGCGCCGAAGGCACTCCGCTGTTCCAAGCCCAAGACTCCGAGGGCAACGACCTTTCGCCAATGGGGCTCATCCGTGACAATGTATCAGGTTCATTCGCGCATTTGATTGACGCGACATAAAGGGCATTGCCACTGCCCTATTCGGTGCTTACCGATACGAGTATGGATTATACAAACGATACCCGCGCGAAACGGAACGTTGCCGTTCTGGTCATGGCCCAAGCAATCCTGGGCGCCCAAATGCCAATGATTTTCGTCATTGGCGGGCTTGCCGGTGGGATGCTCGCGAGTAACCCATGCCTTGCGACCCTACCGATTTCATTCATCGTCTTTGGATCCATGACAACGGCACCATGGCTAAGTCCATTGATGCAACGTAATGGTCGGCGTTTTGGATTTTTCATTGGGGCATTCGCGGGTGCTATTGGCGCACTGATCTCAGCCTATGGTCTTTACACCGCATCCTTTCCGATCCTCCTTGCAGGATCATATTTCACCGGCATCTATATGTCGGCACAGGGTTTTTTTCGTTTTGCCGCCACTGACACCGCGTCCGATGCATTCCGCCCCAAGGCGATCTCATACGTCATGGCGGGCGGGCTGCTTTCCGCAATCATCGGACCACAGCTGAACAAAGTCGTCCAAGACGCTTATGCCGTGCCATTCCTTGGCAGCTACCTTGCGGTCGCTGCTCTGAACCTGGGTGGTATGTTGCTGTTCTTCTTTCTGGACCTGCCCAAGGGAACAAACGGCACCCCAACAGCAGTCGACGCACCTGTTGGGCGTGGTCGGCTGGAATTGTTGCGCGAACCTCGCGTGATGGTCGCCATCATCTGCGGCATGGTATCATACGCGCTGATGAACCTTGTGATGACATCAACCCCGCTTGCAGTTGTGGGATGTGGCTTTGACAAAAACAACGCCAATGACATTGTATCTGCCCACGTGTTGGCCATGTTTGTACCCTCGTTCTTTACCGGTCATCTGATTGCACGCTTTGGGGTAGAACGCATCGTCGCGACCGGTCTCGTAATCCTTGCTGGTGCTGGCGTTGTCGCGCTATCTGGCGTGACCCTCACCAACTTCTACGCAGCACTAATCCTACTAGGGCTTGGCTGGAACTTTGGCTTTATCGGCGCGACAACAATGCTCGCTGGTGCACACCGCCCGGAAGAACGCGGTGTGGTCCAAGGTATGAACGACATGATCGTCTTTGGGATGGTGACAATCGCGTCGCTTGCGTCCGGCGGACTGATGAACTGTTCAGGCGGTACCGCAGTCGAGGGCTGGACCGCAGTGAATCTCGCTATGATCCCATTCCTCGTACTTGCAGGCGGATCGCTGATCTGGCTCGTGCGACAGCCGACGACAGCGGCCTAACGCCACCATCCGCGCAGCGCGACATTGGTAAACCGCAAGTGTTCGCGCAATGGCGGCAACCCAAGTGCGCCACGTGCAACTTTGCCCGGCTCATTGTGAATTTGCCGCAGAACGGGGCGGGCCAGATATCCCGCGTACAAAACTGGCGCAGCATCAACCGCGATAGTCTTCCGTTTCTTAATCGCTGCTGTCAGCCGTGCCTCTGCACTTTGCGCAAGGGCAAGTACACCCGACTCGGAGCCATCCAACAGTGGCTTGCGCCCCCGTTCTTCTAGGTCAGGAATGGCACGGAACATATTGGCGGCCCCCACACCATAGGCAAAATCCCGGATAACAGATTCATCGCCCTGTCCTAAAAGACGCGCAGCAGTCCACATCAGATGTCCCGATGTGGCATCGATATAGCTATCGAAGTGCGCTGTATCCTCGAATGGGTCTTTATAAATATCCCAACGACGCGCTGCGATCAAACCATCCAATAGCGTCGCACCTTCGACATCCAAAACCTCAGCCAAGGCGTCAACAACTTCGTGCTTGCGTGGTTTCGCATCACCCGCAATTTCCTCAAGCGCGTCACGCCACCATTGTAATCGCATCTCTGCGATCATCGGCTCTTCTGTCACCCAAGGCGCACGTGCGACCTCAACGTTAAAGGCGTAGAGCGGAAACAACACACGACGCGCAGCAACAGGTGCCGCCATCGTCGCGCGGAAACGTTCTGGGTCAGCCTTTTCGACCAAAGCGGCACACGCATTCAGGCTCATCGCACTATCATCTTGCCAAAAATACTCAAAAATCAGACCTTCGCGCCATCACGGATCAGTTTCCAATTGATCGCATCAACCAGCGCATCAAACGAAGCATCTACGATGTTGGCGCTGACGCCGACAGTCGACCAACGTCTTCCCTGAGCATCTTCTGAATCGATGATTACCCGTGTCACAGCCTCGGTGCCGCCATTCGTGATACGCACCTTAAAATCAACCAGCTGCATATCTTCGATATACTGCTGATAAGGGCCCAAATCTTTGGACAATGCACGCGATAGCGCGTTGACTGGACCTTGGTCACTGCCATCCGGGCCTTGGCTTTCTGATACGTTCAGAAACCGTTCGCCATTGACCTTGGTCACCACCACCGCCTCTGACAAAGACACCATCTTGCCGCGCTTGTTTTTGCGACGCTCAATCGTCACGCGATAGCGTTTCACTTCAAAAAATTCAGGCAACCTGCCCAGTTCTTCGCGGGCAAGCAATTCAAAGCTGGCCTGCGCGGTATCATAAGAAAACCCTTGAGATTCTTTCTCTTTGATCCGCTCAACAATCCGTGCGAGCGCCGGATTTCCCAGTTCGACCTCGATCCCTGCGTCGGCCAAACGCGCCTTTAGGTTCGACTGCCCTGCTTGGTTGGACATCGGCACGATACGACTGTTGCCAACGGCTGCTGGATCGATGTGTTCATAGGTCGACGGGTCTTTGGCGATGGCCGAAGCATGCAAACCAGACTTATGCGCAAAGGCGGACGCCCCAACATAGGCCGCCTGTTTCGCAGGAACGCGATTCAAGATGTCATCCAGCATACGTGACGCCTTACGCAGTCCTTTCAGCGCATCAAGGCTGACACCCGTTTCAAACTGGCTCGCGAATGGTTCTTTCAACAACAACGTCGGGATCAGCGTGGTCAGATTGGCATTCCCGCAACGTTCGCCCAAACCGTTCAGCGTGCCCTGCACCTGACGACAGCCAGCCATAACAGCGGCCAGCGTGTTAGAAACCGCGTTTTCAGTATCGTTATGCGTATGAATCGCAAGGTGATCGCCCGGAATACCACTTGCAATGACAGCGGTTACAATCTCGGTCACCTCATGCGGTAGCGTGCCACCGTTGGTGTCACACAGTACGATCCAGCGCGCCCCTGCACCATAGGCTGCATGAATAGCCTCGAGCGCATAAGCGGGGTTCGATTTATAGCCATCAAAGAAATGCTCCGCATCGAACAGCCCTTCGCGCCCGCGTTCTTTCAAATAGGCAAAGCTCGCGCGCAAGTTTTCAGTGTTTTCTTCCAGAGTGATGCCAAGCGCGGTCGTCACATGGAAGTCATGCGATTTGCCAACCAAACATACGGCAGACGTCCCGGCATTCACTACACCGGCCAAAATATCGTCGTTTTCTGCTGACCGACCTAGCCGTTTGGTCATCCCAAAAGCTGTCATCGTCGCGCGCGTTTCCGGCACATCGGCAAAGAACTCGGTATCGGTCGGGTTCGCACCTGGCCATCCGCCTTCGATGTAATCGAGACCCAGTTTATCTAGAACCGCTGTGATCTGACGCTTTTCATCCGCAGAAAACTGTACGCCTTGGGTCTGAGCCCCATCGCGCAGCGTCGTGTCGAATAGGTAAAGACGTTCTTTAGTCATCACAGATCCCCCAGCTTAGCCGCGTCAAAATCTGGACCGGGTGCCCAAGTCGCCTGCCCGCCCACGTCAGTGACCTCTACACCTGCGGCGTTCAGGATATCACGGACCTCATCTGCACGATCCCAATCTTTGTTTGCGCGCGCTGTCGCACGATCCGCCAGCAACGCGTCAACACGTGCCGCAACGGCTGGCGCGACATCAGGTCCCGCCTCGCCACCGTCAAACATCGGGATGTCAGACCAATCATTGACGAGCCCCAGCATTTCCAAACCATGCGCAAAACCTGCAAGTGCTGCTGGTGTTTTGCCCTTAGACAAAACATGCAGCCGTGCCAGTGCACCGGGTGTATTCAGATCGTTGCCCAACACACCGATAAATTCAGCATCAGCTTCCCATTTGCCATCAGCCTGCAACGCCTTGATCAGATCAGGACCAAAGCCGTGCCCCTGCAAAATGCCGTACCATTTACGCAGCGTTCCGTCGGCCTCTGCCCGGCGAGATTCGGTCCAGTCGGTGGTTTTTCCGTAATGTGTACCCAGCATCACCAAGCGGATCACTTCACCGGGGATACCCTGATCCAGCAGGTCGCGGATGGTAAAAAAATTGCCCAAAGATTTGGACATCTTCTTGCCCTCGACCTGAAGCATTTCATTGTGGATCCAATAGCGTGCAAATTCACCTTCTGGGTGGGCGCAGCAGCTTTGGGCGATCTCGTTCTCGTGGTGCGGGAATTGCAGATCATTGCCGCCACCGTGAATGTCAAAGCTCTCGCCCAGCAGATCATAAGACATGGCCGAGCATTCGATATGCCAACCCGGACGGCCATAACCCCAAGGGCTGCTCCACCCCGGCACGCCATCAGCTGATGGTTTCCACAGCACGAAATCCATCGGATTACGCTTATAGGGTGCCACCTCAACACGCGCACCAGCGATCATGTCGTCCAGCGACCGGCCAGAAAGTGAACCGTATTTATCATAGCTTTCGACGGCAAACAGCACGTGACCATCGCCGGCATATGCATGCCCCTTGTCGATCAGGTCTTCGATCATCGCGATCATTTCAGCGATGTAGTCAGTCGCGCGCGGTTCGTGCGTCGGACGCATGGCACCCAGCGCATCCATATCATCATGATACCAACCGATGGTTTCAGCCGTGATATCGCCAATCTCGCGACCACTTTCGGCGGCGCGTGCGTTGATCTTATCATCCACGTCCGTGAAGTTACGCACGTAGGTCACATGATCCGCACCATAAACATGGCGCAGCAAGCGAAACAGCACGTCAAACACGAGAACATTGCGCGAATTACCTAGGTGGGCACGATCATAGACCGTCGGGCCGCACAGGTACATCCGCACGTTCTTTGGATCGATGGGAACAAATTCCTCGCGTTTGCGGGTCTTTGTATTTTGCAGCCGGATAATAGTCATAACGCCTCACGCACGGGTTTCGCCGGCGGGCTTACCAAGTTCAGCATTCAATTGAAACGTGAAAGAGCAGCCCGCGACAGATGTCAGCAGGTAATAATGCAGCAGATAATGATGCAGATGCTCTTCATAGTGATCGAAATAGCAGCTAAGCGATCAGCCGTCCAGCATTTCGACCATCTTGGAAATTGTATTTAGATTGCGCGCCGTCGCCGGGCCGATGCAGGATTCCATATTGGCCATCAGCTTGGATCGCCCCACCCCTTCGGGCGCAAAGAACCATACCGTCCGGTCGATAATCGCGATTTGTTCGGTTGCGGTTTTAAGACAGTCAATTTTGTCCTGATTTACCGCGGGGTCATTTAGGCACAAAAATGCGTGTACTTTGTTGCCTGCCTCATCCGGGAATGGGCAAGACGACGAAATCGCACGCATATTCATTTCTGGGAGGACCAAAACAGGCACTTCAAAGCCAAACTTTTGTTTGATGGCCGCGCTGATCTGCGCTGCGACATCAGCCGCAGCACTATCAGTTTCAAACACAAGATTTCCCGATGCGATGTAGCTACGGACGTCCGGATCATTGGTCACTTCGCGGCATAGTTCACGTAGATCAGCCATCGGAATCTTACAGTTCCCGCCAACATTGATCCCGCGTAAGAATGCGACGAACTTTGCCATGCTTTTTCCTTTTGTCGCCATCACAATGGCACGGCGACATCTCAGGTCAAGCCTCGGGCGGTCTAACTATAGCTGACAACTTCGAATTCGACGCCGTCATCGTCATGAAAATAGAACCGGCGGCCGGGTTCGTAATCCGCATGGCTGTGCGCTTCATAACCCATCGCACGCACTTTTTCTTCAATTGTATCAAGGTTATCGACGACAACGCCAATGTGGTTCATTGCACCGCGGGTGGCGTAGTTTGCGTCAGATTTGGGCACTGTTTGCTTTGGGTCTTTGCCGGAATAAACAGCGACATAGCTGTCATCCCCACCGACGTGCACCGTATAGCCCGCGCCAGCCATGCCCTCGCCTTCCCAGCGGATACGCCAGCCAAATAGTTGCTCCAACATACGCGCGGTGCTTTTGGGGTTAGAGACGGTGATATTGATGTGTTCAAGACGGCTCATGTTTAGGTTCCTTTTCAGTTTGCCAATCATACGTTCAAGCAATCCACGCCGCCGGACAGATGGAAGCATGACGCTTTCATCTGTGTGACCCCAACCAAACCCGTCATGACGAAGGGCCGCAGCAGCACGGCTATCTGAAAGATAAAATCGTTGGCTAGAGTTATACATTGGCGTTTCTCACTAGATTTCTTCAGTGATTCAGGTTGTAATTTCTCAAGTTAACTTGAGATCAAGGATTATTTTCATGGCTGAAGGTTTATCCATCGGGGACTTGGCTGAACGCACAGGGTTAGCCGTCTCTGCGATCCGGTTTTATGAAACGCATGACATCGTCAAACCACTTAGAAACAAGGGTGGACATCGTCGGTATGGGCGTGCGGATATCAGACGTCTGTCATTCGTGATGGCCGCGCAAACGCTTGGCTTTCCGCTCGCCGAAATCGCAGAACACCTACGCGCCCTGCCCGATCACAAAGCGCCCAACAAGGCAGATTGGACCCGGATCAGCAAAACCTTTCGCGCAAAAATAGATGCTCGAATCGCGGCAATGGAGGAACTGCGCGACAAATTGGACGGCTGCATCGGATGCGGATGCCTAAGCCTGAAAAGCTGCGCGTTGTATAACCCGGCTGACATCAAATCGCGCGAGGGTCCTGGCCCGCGAAATTTGACCAAGCTACCGACTTGACTTTAGTCGGCGTGTGTCATTCCCATGCGGAATGGAACTCTCTGAACGTATTACGAATATCACCGCTGGCGGCTCTGACGGCTGGGACACATTTTATCGCGCAAGGCGTATGATCGCGGATGGAATCCCCGTGACCGAGCTCAACATCGGTGAACATGACATTCGCACCCACCCCGACATTCTGAACGCCATGCATAGCGCGGCGCTCGGCGGGCATACGGGCTACGCTGTTGTTCCCGGGACTGACAGCTTGCGCAGTGCAATCGCCCAACGAATCCAAGCGCGAACAGGTGTGCCAACCACCGCCGCCAATATTCTTGTGACACCGGGTGGTCAGGCCGGACTGTTCGCCGCGCATAACGCTGTATGCAACCAAGGCGACACCGCGCTTTACATTGATCCCTACTATGTAACGTATCCCGGTACGATACGCAGCGTCGGTGCTGTACCAAAGGCAATTATCACGACACCCGACACAGCGTTTCAGCCGACCCGTGCCGCGTTAGATACGGCAGCGCCGGGTGCGAAATCTCTGTTAATCAATAGCCCGAACAACCCAACGGGTGCTGTCTATTTGCGCGCTACGATGGAAAGCATCGCCGCCAGTTGCCAGCAACACGATCTTTGGCTGATCTCAGACGAGGTGTACGACACCCAAGTCTGGGACGGCGAGCACATCAGCCCCCGCGCCCTACCCGGCATGGCGGAACGCACGTTGGTTGTTGGTTCAATGTCCAAAAGCCACGCAATGACCGGTAGCCGCGTTGGTTGGGTTTGCGCCCCAGAGCATGTCATCAACCATCTGATTAACCTTGCCACCCATACGACCTACGGCGTTGCTGGGTTTGTTCAGGACGCGGCAGAGTTTGCTCTTGGCCAAGGCGTGTCGGTCGAAGAGACCGTGGCTGCGCCGTTTCGGCGGCGGCGCGAGCTGTCACTAAGTGTTCTGGCAGGTCAGAACGCAGTTCGCGCTGTACCTGCGCAAGGAGCCATGTACCTGATGCTTGATATCCGCGCGACCGGACTATCTGGCGAAGGCTTCGCCAATGCGCTGCTGGACGCCGAACAGATCGCGGTCATGCCCGGCGAAAGCTTTGGTGCGGCAGCCGCAGGTCACATTCGGGTTGCCATGACAATTGACGATGATCGCTATGTCGCCGCCCTGAAACGGCTGATCGCCTTTGCCTCTGATATGGTCAAACAATAGACGCCCGATTTTAGGCGGCACGACAGCCCAGAATCGCCTAAGCTGTTTTCATGCTTATGACCTTGCCAGATGACGACACGCTTTATGCAGCGTTGCTTGCCCGCGATGCGGCTTATGATGGAACCGCATTTGTAGGGGTTTCATCAACTGGCATCTTTTGCCGCCTTACCTGCCCTGCACGTAAACCAAAACGCGAAAACTGTAGCTTTTACAGCAACGTATCAGATTGCATTGATGCAGGTTTTCGGCCCTGCAAGCGATGCCATCCGGTCGCCCCTGCAGCGCAGAACGACCCCGCAATTGCCGCTTTGCTTGCGGCATTGGACAGTGATCCGGCGCGGCGCTGGTTTGAAGCTGATATTATCAGCATGGGATACGATCCTTCGACGATCCGGCGCAGTTTTAAGCGTCACTTTGGCATGACGTTTCTGGACATGGCGCGCCAAAGGCGGCTGGCCAACGGATTTACTGCGCTAGAAACTGGCAAGGTCATCGACGCCCAATTAGAGGCCGGTTTTGACAGCCCCGCTGCGTTCCGTACTGCGTTTGCTAAACTGCTGGGAACCCCGCCAAACAGTTTCAAAACTGACGCCATGTTACGTGCCGCAAATATCCCGACACCGCTGGGTGATATGATCGCAGTATGCGACAAACGCGCGCTGCATCTTTTAGAGTTTGCAGACCGCAATGCCCTGCCAACCGAATTAGCGCGTCTTCGTAAACTGACTAAAGGTGATATCGGCCTTGGTCGCTTTGACACAACGGATCAGGTTGAAACCGAATTGGCTGCATTCTTTGCTGGTGAAAGTGCCACTTTCGCAGTCCCTTTGGTTCTACACGGCACGCCATTCACGCGCCAAGTCTGGAACGTTTTGCAGCAAATCCCAGCCGGGGAAACCCGTAGTTATGGTGCGCTCGCGCAAGAGATCGACGCACCGGCCGCCAGCCGCGCCGTGGCCCGCGCCAATGGTGCGAACCAGATCGCACTGATCATCCCGTGCCACCGTGTGATCGGCGCGGACGGGTCGTTGACTGGATACGGTGGCGGCCTGTGGCGCAAACAGCGTTTGATTGATCTAGAAAAGACATATGCACAAAGGAATTTGAAATGACCCACCCCGGAGAAACATTTCGTGCCCTGCACATCGCGGGCGACCCATTTATTTTGGCCAACGTCTGGGACCGAGGCAGCGCTAAGATGATGCAGGTGATGGGGGCCAAGGCGTTAGCAACCTCATCCGCGGCACATGCGTTCACCATGGGGCGGCCAGACGGCGGCACCCTTACCCGGGATGAGGCGCTTGCCCACGCGAGCGATATCCTTTCCGTCGCGACGGTGCCCGTTCAAGGTGATTTCGAAAACGGATTTGGGGACAACCCTGAAGACTGCGCCGAGACTGTCCGCTTGGCTGGCGAAATTGGGCTAGCGGGTATCTGCATTGAAGACACGATCCTACCGGGCGATAGTCCCTATAATTTTGACCTTGCGGTTGAACGGATACGCGCCGCCGCCAGCGCCGCACGTGCGTTAAGCGACGATTTTGTCCTGACCGCGCGGGCTGACGGGATTATGATCGGGACCTACGATACCGACGAAGCTATCAAGCGCTTGCAGGCTTTTGCAGATGCAGGTGCCGACTGCTTGTACGCCCCGTTACCACCTAACATGGACGAATTGGCCCGCATCTGCCGGAGCGTAGACAAACCGGTAAATGCACTGGTTGCTGGCGACTTTGCCGCGAACAGTTTGGCCGACTTCGCGTCCATAGGCGTCGCGCGTTTATCACTTGGTTCGGCCCTTGCGCGGGTTACGCATCGCGCAATCTATGATGCCGGGCAGCAGATGTTCGGTGGGGTATTTAGCGCATTACAGAACGGGATCAGTAGCGACACAATTGATGAGATGCTGAAAGAATAGCAAAGGCCCACAGTTTTCACTGTGGGCCTAGCAGTTCATCCGTATGAGACCTCAGGGACAAAGGTTACCCATACGCATGAATTAAACGCGGTAACTCATTAGAACTGGAAGGATACGCGTGCCGCAGCAGTTGTCGCATCGATGTCTGTGCCAGTGCCGTCAAAGTCTTCGAACTGGTGTTGAAGAACTTCTGCACCAACACGAATACTATCGCTTACGCGGTATTCAGCACCCAGACCGGCAAAGCCGCCTGTGTCGTCTGCATCAATCGCACCAGATGTGCGGGCTTGCGCAACACCAGCAGTTACATATGGCAGCCAGTTGCCTGCATCGTAACCAAGGCGCAGTTTGGCACGTGTAATCGTGTCGACTGCAACGTCAGCAGTTTCATCTTCGATTTCTGTACCGTCGATATCTAGCTCGGCACCCAATACCCAGCTACCCATATCGTATAGGTAACCAGCGTGCGCACCGTATGTCAGACCATCTGGGTCTTCGGTCAGCGCATCAGAATCCAGCTGGCCGTAACCAAGTTGGCCACCAGCGTAGAAACCTGTCCAGTCAGAACCCGTCATAACAGGTGCAGCAACAGGCACTGGGGTCGGTGCTACGGTTTCAACTGGCTCAGAAAGCCCGCCTGCAGAGGCCATACCAGCGGCTAGTGCCAAAGGTGCAGCAAGGATGCTCGTGCGAACAATTTTGTAAGACTTAGTCATTTGTTTTCTCCGTTCGTCTTGTTGTCGTCTGTGCATACAACTGCCCACGAATGGAAAAGGTTCAATCCCACCTCACAACGCTGTGAATTAAGTCGGCGGGATCGAGCGCGCTACGGCTAAAAAGTGGCAAAACACCGCGTATTTTCAAACACTTGCCATCACATCACTGTGATCCAAAGGCATTTTACTTCGCAAGTGAATTGCGTGCGTCAGTCAATCACACTGAGTCGCGTGGCATTGCGACTCGGCCACCCGATATTGCGGCCTTTACGCCAGTCGTTTTAGGCGCAGAAATCGGCAAACCACGTGCAGCACGGACAGCGAGAAACGCAAAGGCTTGCGCCTCGAGCATATCGCCATCAAGCCCGACATCTTCGACAGAATGAACATCGCAACGAAGCGCAGCAGAGAGGCCATCCATGAGGGTCGCGTTCTTACGCCCGCCCCCACAAACCAGCAGACGGCTTGGCATTTCTGGACAGGCTGGCAGCGCCTGCGCGACACTTTCAACGACCGCTTGTGTCAATGTCGCGATGGCATCCGCGTCTGACAACGGCCCTATTGCAGCCGACAGTCCGGCAAAATCATCTCGATCAAGCGACTTGGGCGGCGGTCGTAAGAAATACGGGTGTGCTAGGAACTCTGTGATGACCTGCTGATCTGGCGTCCCTTGTGCGGCAAGCCGTCCCTCTACGTCATAACCCACGCCACGTCGGCTTTGCATCGCATCGTTGATCGGTGCATTCGCGGGGCCAGTATCAAAGGCAAGCAGTGCGCCACCCGCGGCCGGATCATCATGCCTTGGATCAACCCACGTGATATTCCCGACGCCACCAAGGTTGAGAAACGCAACCGGCGCATCGGCCTCAATCCATTTCGCAAGAGCAAAGTGATAGAAAGGTGCAAGCGGCGCACCCTGCCCGCCCTCGGCCACATCATTGCTACGAAAATCCCAAACGACAGGCACACCAAGCCCGTCTGCGATGCGCCGACCATCACCACATTGGTGCGTCCCACGTCCGCCGGGATCATGCGCCAAGGTCTGCCCGTGAAAGCCAGCGATATCGACACCGGCAAAGCGGGTCATGATCTCAAGATGTGCATCTTCGACAACCTTGGCCGCGTTCTGAACGCCGTCCTGTGGCCACAGGCCAAGGTGGCGACGCAAAACCTCCTGTTCCGTAGTTGTATAAGGTAGGTAATCGCCTTTTCCAAAACTCGCGATACTAACGCCATCCGTCTCGATCACAGCAGCATCAACGCCATCAAGTGACGTTCCTGACATCGTGCCAAGCGCCTTTACGAATCCAGTTTTCAACATACGCTTTCCCTTGCGCCTCGACCTGACTATAGAGTGCACCGTGCAAACCGCAGGAACAAGCCAATGACCTACCATCCGAAATCTGAATTTATGTCTGTCATGATGACGCGCGGCTTTCTGGCCGACTGCACAGACTATCAGGCGCTGGACGAAGCGCTGAGCAAAGGTGTTGTTCCTGCTTATATCGGCTTTGATGCCACAGCGAGTTCGCTGCATGTAGGATCGCTGATCCAAATCATGATGCTGCGCTGGCTGCAAAAAACCGGCCACAAACCGATCACCTTGATGGGCGGCGGCACGACAAAGGTGGGCGATCCTTCCTTCCGTGCAGATGAACGCCCGCTTCTTGGGCCAGAGCAAATTGACGCCAACATCGCTGGCATCAAAAAGGTCTTTGCGGCCTACATCGACTACGACACAGAGGCGCCTAATCAGGCACTCATGCTTAACAACGCTGAATGGCTGGACGAGTTGAACTACCTCGATTTTCTACGGGACATCGGGCGGCATTTCTCGATCAACCGGATGCTATCATTTGAAAGCGTAAAATCACGGTTGGACCGCGAGCAGTCACTGTCGTTCCTCGAATTCAACTACATGATCCTGCAGGCCTATGACTTCCTAGAGCTGAACCGCCGCTATGGCTGTTTGTTGCAGATGGGTGGTTCAGACCAATGGGGCAATATCGTTAACGGTATCGACCTAACACGCCGTGTGTTGGATCATGAAATCTATGGCCTGACCTCACCGCTGCTGACGACATCAGACGGTAAGAAGATGGGTAAATCCCAGTCTGGCGCAGTTTGGCTGAACGCTGACATGCTGTCACCGTATGAATTCTGGCAGTTCTGGCGCAACACAACTGACGCTGACACAGGTCGCTTCCTCAAGCTTTACACCGAGCTTCCGGTCGAAGAATGTGACCGCCTTGGCGCGCTGGAAGGTTCTGAGATCAACGCCGCAAAGATCATTTTAGCGAATGAAGTCACTACCCTGCTGCACGGTGCTGAAGCGGCAAAAGCTGCCGAAGCTACCGCACGCGAAGTCTTCGAAAAGGGTGGTGTTGGGGATGATCTGCCCACGCTGACGCTGACCGCAGATGAACTGGGTGACGGAATTTCCATCGTGCAGCTTTTTGTACGCTCTGGCCTTTCCGGCAGCGGTAAAGAGGCCAAACGCCTGATTGCTGAAAACGGTGCGCGTGTGAACGACGAACCGCTTGAAAACCCAGGTATGGTTATCGATGCGGCGGCACTTGCGAACCCAATCAAGCTTAGTGCGGGCAAAAAGCGTCACGCGCTTGTGCAGCTGGGCTAAAGCAGCAGTAAGTCTAGAACCAATAGAGCAACCCCAATTGGAAACGTAATCAGGGTGGCCACCACGGCCGCCCCTATTGTTGTTGGCCGGGGCGGCGGCGCATCGATCCCAGCAACGATATTTGAATTTTGGCTCTTTCTCATGGCTGCATTAACCACGCCTTAGGTTTCGAATGGCTTAACGGTTGGCATGTCCCTGCCCGTGTGCCTTCCGCTACAACAACATCCGCAATTTAGCGCCGCGCTAAACCGGATCGGCGTTTCGACCGCCGTTATTGTTCTGCCAAGCGCAGCCCCAGTGCAGGTAATCCGACGCTTTGGCCTAAATTTCGCAGCGCGCGGCCCAATATGGCATTCCGGTTCTCATGACGCGGATGAACTGAAGCGTTCCAGACTACGCCTCGTCAACAGTAACGGTGGCGATGCACAGGCCCTACGTGCCGCAGGGTTCAGGCAGCTAATGACACCGGCTCATGTCGCCGAACTTGCACTAGATCGCGACCTCGAACGACATATGGCCCCAAAATGGCGAAACATATGGCGGCGTGCGCAACATAGCCCGCTGAAAATATACAACGAACGTTACGACGGTGCGAAACATCAATGGTTGCTCAAAGCCGATCTAGGCCAGCAAAAGCAAAAGCGCTTTCGCGCGCTCCCCCATGGGATCATTCCCGGCTATTCCGCGATTGCACCGAATGATGTGACCGTTTGGACCGCTAAATCGCAAGGAGACATTGTTGCCGGAATGCTTTTTATTCGACATGGCAAATGCGCCACCTATCACCTTGGTTGGTCCAACGATGTGGGCCGCGAACACGCCGCGCACTATCGCATGTTGATCGCGGCAGCGGATGGTTTTGCGAAAACGGGTGTTGTCCAACTTGATCTAGGGACCGTCGACACCCACAGCGCCCCCGGCTTGGCCCGATTTAAGATCGGAACGGGCGCCAATATCCGCCCCTTAGGAGGGAGCTGGCTGCGGATGTTCTAGCGGGTAGCCCGGACGCACCCCACCTGATAAGACTTGGAAAATAATTCAGGGGACTACTATGACGCTGCTACAAATTACGTCGCTGCTTATTGTGCTAGCAGGGGTCTTTGGGTCCATTAATTATCTGTTTTTGCGGCTACCTGCGGCGATTGGCATTTTGGTTGTGTCGTTGTTGGCGTCATTTGGTGTGATGATCCTCGACTTTTTCGTGCCTAGCTTGGGCGTGGAAGCGGCTGTGCGTAGCACCGTCCTTAGCATCGATTTCTCAGATGCCTTGCTTGAGGGCATGTTGGGACTGTTGCTATTTGCAGGCGCATTGCATGTGAAAATCTCGGACCTGCGCCGCGAGTGGGTGCCCGTTGCGCTGATGGCGACGATCGGGATCGCGCTTTCGACCACGATTGTCGGCTATGGGTTTTCGTGGCTGACAGGCATGCCGATCCTAATTGCGTTGGTGTTTGGATCGCTGATTTCCCCCACGGATCCCGTCGCCGTTTTGGGGGTTTTACGCGAAGCAGACCTGCCAAAATCGCTAGAGACAAAGATCGCGGGCGAAAGCCTATTCAACGACGGTGTCGCCTATGTCGTCTTCCTAATCCTTGTTGGGTTGGCGTTTCCACACGGCGACAGTCACGGCAGCGGTGCCGCGGCAGCAGCTGAACTTTTCGTTCAAGAGGCACTTGGCGGCGCGGTTCTTGGTATCGTTTTGGGCTGGCTAACGTTCCGCGTTATGCGGCTTATTGATGATTACTCGCTTGAGGTTCTGATCACACTTGGCCTTGCTTTTGGTGGCTATGAACTCGCGGTGTACCTGCATGTCTCAGCACCCATCATGGCCGTCTGCGCGGGCCTTTTGATTGGCGACGTCGGCGCCAAACACGGTATGTCCGAAGAAACACGCCAATACGTTGATGCGTTCTGGAAGCTCATCGACGAGATCCTAAACGCTGTCCTGTTCCTGATGATCGGTGTCGAGGTCTTTGCTATTGCCTTCGACGCAAGCTTTGTTGTCACAGGCTTTACTTCCATTGCCCTTGCGCTGGTGGCGCGTCTGGCGGCGGTGGCCGTGCCAGTATTGATGCTCAAACCGTTCCGCAGCTTTGCGTCCGGTGTCATCCCGGTCATGACATGGGGCGGACTGAAGGGCGGCATTTCGGTCGCGCTCGCGCTGTCCTTGCCCGATAGTGAATGGAAGCCCGTCATCCTGACGGCAACCTATGTCGTGGTCATCTTCTCGATCATTGTGCAGGGGCTAACCATTGCAAAGCTGGCACAACGCGTCAGCAGTGAACCAGAGCTGCCCCAATGACCCACTACGTAGCCTATGACGTGTTCACCACACAGGCTTTCGGCGGCAACCAATTGGCTGTCATTCCCGATGCGGCAGCAATACCTGAAACCGACCTGCAGAAAATAGCGCGGGAATTCAACTTTTCGGAGACGACATTCGTCTATCCGCCCAGTGATCCTGCGCATACGGCGAAGGTCCGTATTTTTACGCCAACGATGGAGGTCGCCTTTGCTGGCCACCCCACCATAGGAACCGCGATTGCCCTGCGTGATCGCGGTCATACTTGCGATATGGTGCTAGAGCTTGGTGTCGGCCCGATCCCTTGTCGCTTTGACGGGGATACCGCGTCTTTCACGACCAGCGCCCCGCTTGAACGCATAAGCGAGCCTGAAACTGCGCTTGTTGCAGCAGCGCTGGGATTACCCGAAACAGCTATCACATCTGCTTCGCATAACCCGATTCAGTGCAGTCTTGGCCTGACATTTGTCATCGCAGAGCTTTCAGACCGCGAAAGCCTTGCCGCATGTGCGCCGGCCATGGACGCGATACGCAAAGGCGCGGAGAAATACCCTGCGGGTTTGGATTTCGCGATCTATGCCTATGTGCGCGATGGCAATGAGATTGATGCGCGAATGTTCGCCCCACTTGATGACATCCCCGAAGACCCGGCGACCGGTAGCGCAGCAGCAACGCTAGCCGCTCTACTGACTGAACAGACCCAAGCCCCACAACAGTTGTCTATCACTCAAGGCGAGGATATGGGGCGACCTTCGTTCATTACGGCAACAACCCAGCTAAAGACGCCGGTTCCGGTGACGATTAGCGGCTCTGCCGTGCGCACAATGGAGGGACAGCTTGTCTACTAACCCTACTCCCAAAGCTTTGCATGCATATGACATCACGCGTGATGGTCGCGCGACACCTGCCGCTGCGATTTCAGCCCAAGTACCAGAAGACATCGCTTATCGCTGGCTTCACTTTGATTTGTCGGACCCGGGACTGGCTTCGTGGTGCGCCGACGCATTGCCGCCCCGCGCAGCGCGCGCATTGCTTGCCGCAAAAACCCGCCCTCATATGGACGATGACGAAAAAGGCATCGTGCTAACCTTGCGCGGCATCAATATGAACGAGGGACAAGACCTGTCCAGCATGGTGTCGTTGCGCATTTGGATGACGGGAAATTTGGTCGTCAGCGTACGTCGTCTCAGGGTCTTTGCTATGGACGAACTCGGCAAGAGCGTTGCTAGTGGCGACTGCCCGGCCAGCTCTGCGCATATGATCTCACGGATTACAGAAAACCTTATTGATCGCATCGAAAACGTGTCCGTCGAGCTTGAAGAACAAGCCGACGCAATGGAAGACACCGTCTATGAAGGTGGTGCGACAGAGCTACCTGACCTGTTTGACATTCAACGCACAGCGATCCGGCTGCGCCGTCATATTGGCCCGATGAAGGATACGTTGTCAGCACTGGCTGAAAATCACAGTGGCCTTATGCCCGACAATCTACGTAACCGCATGCGCGACACGGCAAACCGTGCGATGCGATCCGTGGAAGAGGTCGAAGAAGTGCGCGACCGGTTGCGTGCGCTATCTGCTCATATCGATATGACCCACGAGGCAAAGGTTGCGCGAAACGGATATACTCTATCGGTTGTCGCGGCGATTTTTCTACCGCTCGGATTTATCACCGGCCTTCTTGGTGTGAACGTAGGCGGTGTGCCAGGAACGGATCATCCTCATGCGTTTGCGATTTTGTGCCTTATCATGGTTGCATTAGGGATTGGAACTTATGCCATTCTAAGATGGATCAAATGGTTCTAATCGGACCATCGCATCTGGAAACTGCTCGTCACTGACGCTAACAAGGACAAACCCAAAAAGCCGAGACGCCTATGAAACCCACAATCCTTGATCGTTGCGAATCCAATGGCCTGCGCATGACAGAACAACGCCGGACAATCGCGGCCGTTCTAGAGGCTGCAGACGACCATCCTGACGTCGAGGAATTATATAAACGCGCATCGGCCGCTGATCCGCGTATCTCATTGGCGACCGTCTACCGCACAGTAAAACTGTTCGAAGAATCCGGCATTCTGGAAAAGCACGAATTCGGTGATGGTCGCGCCCGGTACGAGACGGCTGATCGCGACCACCATGATCACCTGATCGACATGCACACCGGCGAGGTTATTGAATTCTTGGACCCCGAAATCGAAGCATTGCAAGAACGCATTGCGACTAAACTGGGCTATGAATTAAAGGGGCACCGCCTAGAGCTCTACGCAGTGCCCATCAAAAAAGATTAGACGCCAGTCAATCCAATCTCAGAGGTAAATGCCACGCGGCTTGGGCTCTGCGCTGTTGTCTTCACAATTTGCGCGGCTAACTGCAACGCGGTGCTGTCCCCAAAAACATTGTCGCTGCTAAGCGTTTGCACGGCCAAGTTCGGGATGCTTTCTGAATAGCGCGCGTCGGCAGCGTAATAGCCAGACACCAGCGCCTTTTCGAACGCGAGCTGCCCAACCAATAGCGCCTTTTCACCTGAAACGGCTGCTTGGGCGTTGCGGAATACTTCAAAGTGAACATGCGGCCAGCGGCCCCTATATGTCCCCGGCAGGATGCTGTTAAAAGTGACCGAGCCATTCGCATTGGCAATTTGCATCCCGCGCAGATAGTTTTGATCTTCGATTTCATAGAGCGAATACTGTCCCGCCGCGTCGCAATGCCAGATGTAAACGGCCATGCCGGCAATCGGGCTACAAGCCGTGTCGACGTTCACTAGGTTCATGGTCAGAGCCATGGGTACGCCTTCGGCCGTCCCTGACAGGCCCGCAATGCTACTTGTGATGTCAGGACGGATCACACCAGCCAGGGTCAGCGCGTTAACTGTCTGCCCTTCACGCGTGTTCGTGCCATCAGCCGGGAATGGGCCGTTGGTTTCTTGCGGCTGCCCGACACAGATCTCACCGTTCTCGGTAGTTCCTAAGACCTCAGGACTTGGGTTCATGGGAGGCGGGCGAACACCAGCCCCTTGCGCATAGAGCGCGGTCCCAGCCACTGACAACGCCCCTGCCCCAATTAACACATTACGACGTGTTAACATACGTTTGAAATCACTAGAAAAATCGCCGTCATGGTGCGGATCATTATCGTGCTGGGACATAGGGCCTTGCCTTTTTTATTGTGGCGCTGTGTACGCCGGATCAAAGCTGATACGCATCGCCCCGGAATTTCCGGCGGGGATTTAGAAGAAAGATAACGCTATCAGTCTTTGCTTCCCTGAAAACCCCGCGTATGCCTATCGCGAAACTCTCAGAGACGAGGCCATTTAATGGACAATATCCGCGGCAGCGCGTTGATGGTGGCTGCCATGCTTGGCTTTGCCTTCGAGGACATGTTTATCAAACTGATTGCCGATGCGCTTCATGTCGGGGAAATCCTGATCCTTTTGGGTGGTGCTGGCGGTATAGTCTTTGCCATTTTGGCACGCGCATATGGCGATACATTATGGTCGCGTGACCTGCTGCAACCTGCGGTCTTAATCAGAAACGCTGGCGAAGTCATTGGGACGCTGGGTTTTGTCACGGCCATCGCGCTCACCCCAATTTCTTCGGCCTCGGCCATTTTACAGGCGACACCGCTGGCCGTGACGATAGGTGCCGCCCTGTTTTTAGGGGAAACCGTCGGCTGGCGTCGCTGGCTTGCTGTGTGTATCGGGCTTTTTGGGGTTTTATTGGTTTTGCGTCCCGGCCTTGATGGATTTGACGCAAATTCCTTATTCGCAGTACAGGGCGTCATTGGGCTGGCTATCCGTGACCTCGCAACGCGGCGGGTGCCTGCTGGTGTCACATCGCGACAGCTAGCAACCTATGCATTCTTGATCCTTGTGCCGACAGGTGCCACGGTCATGTTGGTCACCGGCACGCCAATGGTCATGCCAGTACCCATAAACATTGCCCGCCTGACTGGCGCTGTCATTGTTGGGGTAGCCGCCTATTACATGCTTGTGGCTGCGACCCGCATTGGGCAACTGTCCCTCATTGCCCCATTCCGCTATACACGGCTTGTCTTTGCTTTGACGATCGGCTTTGTCGTGTTTGACGAAAACCCGGATGCGCTTACGCTACTTGGCGCTGCAATCATTGTTACATCCGGGATCTATACCCTCTGGCGCGAGGCACGACTGCGTCGTACTTCCCTTGCGTCAAAACCCGCGCTATAGAGCGCATGATACCGCTAACATCCCACTAACGGAGCACATTATGAGCACCATCATCGACATCCACGCCCGCGAAATTCTGGACAGCCGGGGGAACCCCACGGTCGAGGTGGACGTGATCCTAGAAGACGGCACAATGGGCCGCGCTGCTGTACCCTCTGGTGCCTCAACAGGTGCGCACGAAGCTGTTGAAAAGCGTGACGGCGACAAATCCCGTTACATGGGCAAAGGCGTTCTCGAAGCCGTCGCCGCCGTAAACGGTGAAATTGCCGAAGCAATCCTTGGCTTTGACGCCACAGAGCAAGTCGGCATCGACATGGCGATGATCGAACTGGATGGCACACCAAACAAGGGCCGCCTGGGCGCAAACGCGATCCTTGGTGTATCGATGGCCGTTGCTAAGGCCGCTGCTGATTTCACCGCTCAGCCATTGTTCCGCTATATCGGTGGCACATCGGCACGCACCCTACCCGTTCCAATGATGAACATCATCAACGGTGGTGAGCACGCAGACAACCCGATCGACATCCAAGAATTCATGATCATGCCTGTATCGGCAGCGAACATCAAAGAAGCCGTACGGATGGGTTCCGAGGTCTTCCACACGCTGAAAAAAGAGCTATCTGCTGCGGGCCACAACACTGGTATCGGTGATGAAGGCGGCTTTGCACCAAACCTTGGATCAACCCGCGAAGCGCTTGATTTCATTATGACGTCTATCGAAAAAGCTGGCTACAAACCGGGCGAAGACATCTATCTTGCTCTCGATTGTGCAGCGACCGAATACTACAAAAACGGCAAATACGAGATGGTCGGCGAAGGCGTGTCCCTCACGTCTGAAGAAAACGCAGCCTACCTTGCAAAGCTGGCCAGCGACTACCCCATCATCAGCATCGAAGACGGCATGTCAGAAGATGACTGGGATGGTTGGAAAACGCTGACAGACATGATCGGCGACAAAGTGCAGCTGGTCGGTGATGACCTGTTCGTGACTAACCCAGCCCGTCTGGCTGACGGTATCGCTAAAGGGTCTGCGAACTCCATGCTCGTTAAAGTGAACCAAATCGGCACGCTGACTGAAACACTGCAAGCCGTCGACATGGCGCACCGTGCGCAATTCACCAACGTGATGTCACACCGTTCCGGCGAAACAGAAGACGCGACAATCGCTGACCTTGCCGTCGCGACCAACTGCGGCCAGATCAAAACGGGCTCGCTGTCGCGCTCTGACCGTCTCGCGAAATACAACCAGCTGATCCGCATCGAAGAGCTGCTGGGCGAAACAGCAACTTACGCTGGGCGTTCGATCCTAAAAGCCTAACTTATTAGCCCCGCTTATCTTTTTAGGTTGGCGGGGCTTCTTAAATCTACTTGGCTCTGCCCCAGTAACCGGCCTAAGCTGCCCGAATGTTAAAACCCGGTTTTCACCAAATTCCGCGCGGCATGGTCGCAACTGTTGTTACTCATCTTGAGATGACAGCGCCGCCGTCCATTTCTACAAATCACCTTGAATCCACGTTTCATCGCCACCAGCGTGCCGATCTTGATTGGTATCGCGCGTTGTTTCGCGCCGTCGGTGAGGATTGGCTTTGGTTCTCGCGCCTGCATTTAGCCGACGATGCACTTGCCACGATATTGCACGACGCCAATTACGAAGTTTGGACAGTGCAACAGGACGGACAAGACGTAGGTTTAATAGAAATTGATCACCGTGTTCCGGTTGCCTGCGAACTTGCGTTCTTTGGACTGACCCCGGCAATGGTTGGCAAAGGTGCCGGTCGTGCCATGATGGCACATGCCATTGAGCGGGCATTCTCGCGTTCGATCGATCGTTTTCACGTGCATACTTGTACGCTCGATAGCCCACAGGCGTTGGGATTCTATACGCGGGCGGGATTTACCCCGACCAAACAAGAGATTGAAATCGCGCCAGATCCACGGCTTACCGGGCACCTGCCCCGATCCGATGGCGCACATATCCCGGTGTTCGAATGACTGCTGAAGCCATCATTGCTAAGCTTAATTTGCAACCACACCCCGAAGGCGGATACTATCGTCAAACATGGATCGCAGATAACGAAGGCCGCGCCACCGGGACCTGCATCTACTTCCTCCTAAAGGCAGGCGAATCTAGCCACTGGCACAAAGTCGATGCGACCGAAATCTGGCTCTACCATGCGGGCGCACCGATTACGCTTTCGTTGGCCAAGACTGAAAACGGCCCTGCCATCGATCACATTCTTGGACCAGATGTATTGGGCGATCAATCACCGCAAATCATTGTACCCACCGACCATTGGCAAGCCGCGCGCACCACGGGCGACTGGACCTTAGTCAGCTGTACCGTATCGCCGGGGTTCGACTTTGCTGGATTTACGCTTGCCGAGCCCGGTTTCGACATTCCGCGTTAACGGTCGCCAAATAGGTCGCCTAGCCCACCCAAAACGGACCCTTCGCCCTTACTACCGCCCGGCCCGGCCGCACGCAGGATACGGTCGGCAAGACGCGAGAACGGTAAGCTTTGCAAATATACTGTGCCCGGTCCGCGAAGCGTTGCGAGGAAGATCCCCTCACCCCCAAACACCATCGATTTCAGGTTGCCTGCGCGTTCAATGTCATAGGTGACGCCTGCATCAAATGCCGCGATACAGCCTGTATCGACGCGCAGCACCTCTCCCGCCTGGAGTTCGCGCTTAATCACCGTGCCGCCGACATGGATGAATGCCATGCCGTCACCGCGTAGACGCTGCAAGATAAAGCCTTCACCACCAAAAAAACCTGCCCCAAGGCGTTTTTGAAACGCGATATCAGTCGACGTACCAAAAGCCGCACAAAGGAACGCATCCTTTTGGCAGATCAGTTCACCGCCCACCTTGGACATATCGACAGGGATGATTTTTCCGGGATATGGCGCGGCAAAGGCCACGCGTTTCTTACCCTGCCCGTTATTGCTGAAATGGGTCAGGAAGATAGATTCGCCTGTGAGCACACGCTTACCGACATTCAACAGCGCCCCCATCATGCCACTGGTTGGGGTCGTTCCATCGCCCATTTTACTCTCAAAGCCGATTCCGTCTTCCATATAATTCATGGCACCGGCTTCGGCGATGACAGTTTCCTGCGGGTCCAATTCGACCTCAACGATTTGCATATCGTCGCCAAAAATCTCGTAATCTACTTCGTGGCAGCGCATTCAAAAATCTCCTGATAGAAAAGGTTACCGTTTAGATGGTGTCGGGCCGCCGAATTTCAAACAAGGCTACGGAAACTTTGAGATTTTTGGCAATATTCTGCCAGATACGGGAAGAAAAAAAGGGGGACCGAAGTCCCCCTGTAGTCTCGTTGATCAGGCTCACTCTTTATGTACTGCCCGGTTTATTGCCTGCGGCCTGATCTACGCCGAGGACGAGCGCACCCGCCCTGGATTCTTTTACGCTGCACTGAGCACGTCAAATACTGCGGTGCATCCATTTGCAGCGTCAGTTTCAATCGCCCTGATCGCATAGGCTGCTGAAAGCTCAGACGCCCCAAGGAATGAAACTGCCGTGTTGTTCAAGAAAGCGTCGGACAAAGGGCCCGCCGCATCTGTTTCAAAGCTGGCTTCCAATGTCCGGCCACGCATCCGCATGGAGTTGGCCTCGCATCTAAAACCCGCAATTTCGAAAGCAAAATCCATAGTCTTGATCTTCCTTAGCTACAGCCGCTCGTGCCGCCACAGGTGTTACACTTCATGCATGTGCCATTACGGACCAACGTGTAGTTGCCGCATTCGCCACATGGATCGCCTTCGTAGCCTTGCATCTTGGCCTTATCGCGGGCCGAAATGCTGACAGTGCCAGTGCTGATCGCCGTCTCAGAGGTTGTTGTTTCGGATACGATGGCTTGCAGCGTGACTTCGGGATCAGTTCCGTTTGCCCGTGCAGTCGTGCCCGCACCACCCTGTAGCACCACCAGATCCTGTGGCATGCGCTTGCGCAAATAACCAGTTGAGGAAATCTGTTTCAGAACTTCCAGTGACCGGGTTGCCGCGTTTTCAGTTGGCGTTTGAATGTTCGAAACGCCCTCTTCTTCGCCGCGACCGATATCATCGAAAGATGCGCCTTCGGGTTTCACGTGCGCCAGATCGGTACGATCCAGATAGGACACAGCCAATTCGCGGAAGATATAGTCAAGGATCGAGGTCGCATTCTTGATGCTGTCGTTACCTTGAACCATGCCTGCTGGCTCAAACTTCGTGAATGTGAACGCATCAACGAATTCCTCGAGCGGCACGCCATACTGAAGACCAACAGACACCGCGATGGCAAAGTTGTTCATCATCGCGCGGAAGCCTGCGCCCTCTTTGTGCATATCAATAAAGATTTCACCAAGGTTGCCGTCTTCGTATTCGCCCGTACGCAGGTACACTTTGTGGCCACCAACGATGGCTTTTTGCGTGTAGCCTTTACGACGCTGAGGCATCTTTTCGCGTTCGCGGTTGCGTACCTCTTGGATGATGACCTTTTCGATCACCTTCTCGGCCAGAACTGCCGCTTTTTCCTGCGGTGTACCGCTTTCAAGTGTCTCAGCTGCATCGTCATCATCTTCGACCAAAGCAGAAGCCAAAGGCTGCGACAGTTTTGAACCATCACGGTACAGCGCGTTTGCTTTCACACCCAGTGACCAAGAAAGCTCATATGCTTTCTGGCAGTCTTCGATGGTTGCGTCGTTTGGCATGTTGATCGTTTTTGAGATCGCGCCAGAGATGAACGACTGCGCTGCGGCCATCATGTGGATGTGGCTGTCAACGCTCAGATAACGCTTACCTTTTTTGCCGCAAGGGTTCGCACAATCAAAGATGTGGTAGTGCTCTTCCTTGAGGAAAGGCGCACCTTCGAGTGTCATTGTACCGCAGACGTGATCGTTCGCTGCTTCGATGTCTTGCTTAGTGTAGCCAAGATGACGCAGCAGATCGAATGTTGGATCGTTCAGCTTTTCGTGCGGGATACCGAGTGTTTTGGTGCAGAAGTCATCGCCCAGTGTCCACTGGTTGAACACGAAACGGATATCGAAAGCAGAGGCAAGCGCCGCTTCGACTTTGTCAATTTCTTCCTGACCAAAGCCATGACCGATCAACGATGTGTGGTTGATCGCTGGTGCCTGACCTATGGTACCGTGACCAACCGCATAGGAAATGATCTCTTCGATCTGCGCTGGACCATAGCCCAGCTTTTCAAGCGCGGCGGGAACCGATTGGTTGATGATTTTAAAGTAACCACCACCAGCAAGCTTCTTGAACTTAACCAGCGCAAAGTCAGGCTCGATACCGGTTGTGTCACAATCCATGACCAGACCAATAGTGCCTGTTGGCGCGATAACAGAAACCTGTGCGTTGCGGTAACCGTGCTGTTCACCCAGTTCCAGCGCTTCGTCCCATGCAGAAACGGCCAGTTCGATCAGACGCTGATCAGGGCAGTTTGCGTGGTCCAATGGCACAGGTTTTACGTCCAGCTTGTCATAGCCGGTTGTTTTACCAAGCGCCGCCAGACGGTGGTTCTTGATAACACGCAGCATGTGCTTTGCGTTTTTCTTGTAGCCAGGGAATGCGCCCAATTCGCCAGCGATTTCAGCAGATGTCGCATAAGATACACCGGTCATGATCGCAGTCAGCGCGGCACCCATGGCGCGGCCCTCTTTGCTGTCATAGCCAAAGCCCATGTTCATCAGCAGACCGCCGATGTTCGCATAGCCAAGCCCAAGCGTGCGGAAGTCGTAAGACCGCTGCGCGATTTCTTTGGATGGGAACTGTGCCATCATCACCGAGATTTCCAAGGTCACGGTCCACAGACGTGTTGCGTGCATGTAATCTTCGACTTGGAACTCGCCGTTCTTGTAGAATGTCAGCAGGTTCATCGAGGCAAGGTTACAGGCCGTGTCATCAAGGAACATGTATTCAGAACAAGGGTTTGACCCTCGGATCGCACCATCTTCTGGGCATGTGTGCCATGCGTTGACTGTGTCGTGGTACTGGATACCCGGATCGGCACAAGCCCATGCAGCGTGACCGACTTGTTCCCATAGATCGCGTGCTTTGATGATCTTTGCGACTTCGCCGTTTTTACGGTTGATCAGTTTCCAGTCGGCGTCTTTTTCAACGGCCTCAAGGAATGCGTCTGTCACACGGATCGAGTTGTTCGAGTTCTGGCCAGAGACCGATGAGTAAGCTTCCGAATCCCAATCTGTGTCGTAAGTTGGGAATTCAATGCTTGTGTGGCCCTGCTTTGCATAGTCCAGCACGCGCTTGATGTATGTCTCAGGGATTGCGGACTTTTTCGCAGCGCGAACAGCTGACGCCAGCGATTCGTTTGTCTTAGTGTCGTAGGCGCCCTCTTCAGAACCATCCCACGCTTTGATCGCAGCAAAGATATCGTTCAGATAACGTTCGTGCATCTTGGAACCAGCTACGATGCTCGCGACCTTCTGTTCTTCGATGACCTTCCAGTTGATGAATTCTTCGATATCGGGGTGATCCGCATCGACGATAACCATCTTAGCCGCGCGGCGTGTCGTGCCGCCTGACTTGATCGCTCCAGCCGCACGGTCACCAATTTTCAGGAACCCCATAAGGCCAGATGACTTACCACCACCTGACAATGGCTCGCCTGCGCCACGCAAAGACGAGAAGTTCGTACCAGTGCCAGAACCGTATTTAAACAAACGCGCCTCGCGGACCCATAGGTCCATGATGCCGCCTTCGTTCACAAGGTCGTCTCCGACCGATTGGATAAAGCAAGCGTGAGGCTGTGGGTGCTCATAGCTAGAGGCAGATTTAGTCAGCTCGCCTGTTTGGTAATCCACATAGTAGTGGCCCTGTGCAGGACCATCGATACCGTAGGCCCAGTGCAGGCCTGTGTTGAACCACTGTGGGCTGTTTGGCGCAGCACGCTGAGTCGCCAGCATGTAACGCATTTCGTCAAAGTAAGTGCGCGCATCTTCCTCAGACGAGAAATAGCCGCCCTTCCAGCCCCAATAGGCCCATGCGCCAGCCAATCGGTCGAAAACTTGCTTTGCAGATGTTTCGCCACCGAATGTCGCGCCTTTGGCAGGGACAGAGCGCCACAGGAATTCAGGAACACCCTTTTCTTTGACTTTCTTTAGCTCAGAAGGAACGCCAGCTTTGCGGAAGTATTTTTGCGCGATAACGTCAGATGCAACTTGGCTCCAACCACCCGGAATTTCACATTCATCCAGTTTAAAGACCACTGTGCCGTCAGGGTTACGAATCTCGGACGTTGTTGTCTTGAATTCGAGCGCTGCGTACGCGTCTTCCCCTGACTTTGTAAAATTACGTTCGATTTTCATCTGTCTGCCCCTGTTTATCGACATTGCTGACGTTGCAGCAAAAAACTTGATCCCAACCGCCTGCGCGATACCTAATATGTGCTTCCCGTGGGTTCATTTTGGCCGACCACAACCGTTCTGGCCAAAGGCCAAACCTGTGTTGGGATAACGTAAATGGCCTATGGCCTACCTGTTGAACCGCCCCCGGTAACCAGCACTACATCTTGTGTATCACCGATCTGCCCGCACAAACTGACGCATCTAGCCCTAGTGGGTCAACGGATTTTTAACACAAAATACGGATTAAAACGGTTGACGGCTCTATTCCGCCAGCCTCTTTCCCGCTGAAGTGATTCATCCACCAAATTGTCCACAGAAGGTTAATGAAACGGCGATTTCGGAAAGCCCTTTGGTTCGGCTAACTTAGTCAAAATTTCTCACACAACGGATGAAGTTTTCCACCGCCCCGGCCCGATCGTGTTAATCTTTATGATCAAATATTTAGCGCGGCTAAAACGACACAGCAGCCCGGAGGCTGCTGTCGTTTTATTCACTACTTTTCAGTTGAATGGTCGGGGCGGAGAGATTCGAACTCCCGACCCTCTGTTCCCAAAACAGATGCGCTACCAGGCTGCGCTACGCCCCGACAAGCGCTTCTCTAAACACAGTGAACTGATTTGAAAAGACCTAATTTGAACTCTTTTCGCCACAAGGCAAAATAGCCTTAGAACCAAAGCTAGGATGCTGCAAAACATTGCCCGCTTCGATCCCAAGACGGCTCGCGAGGCCCCCATTTATCTCAAGAACCATCTGAATTCCGTCCCCACCGGGAATCGGTGTGGTGTCTAAGGGAATCGCATTTTCGTGAATCGCGAGAATTTCGCCGTTTGGCGCAGCGAACAACATATCTAAAGGAATCAATGTGTTCTTCATCCAGAAGCTCACGCTCTGGGGCTGCTCATATACAAACAGCATTCCTGATAATGTCGGAAGGTCTTCGACGAACATCAGCCCTTGGGCGCGTTCAGCTGGGTCATCGGCGACATCCACATTAAAATGTGCCTGCCCCCAATCCCCGCTGACCGTCACCCTATTATCTTCGCAAACGGCCCATGCAGGCTGCGCCGCGATGATCATTCCAAAGGCAACGGCCCAGTATCTCACTTGGCGGCAATCTCCCAGCCGACAACCTCTATTGCCATACGGCCACGCTCTCCATCTACCAAGCGCAGACCAATTGCCTCGCCTGATTGCAGATCAGAAAGCCCTGAACGCCGCAGCACTTCAATATGTATAAAGACATCATCATTATTGCCAAAGATATTGGCAAAACCAAATCCCTTGGCCTTATCAAACCATTTCACACGCGCGGGTTCGATTTCCTTGCGTGCGATATCTTCTGCCGAGAATTCGGCCATGTCCTTTAGTGGTACGGATGTTTCAGCCTGCGGCGGCGTGATCGACAGCACTTCGGTGGCCTGAAGGCCACGCTGTGTATCCTGAACGACGATCTCAATATGAGATCCGTCAACCACCGATCCTTGTCCGAAATTGCGCAACACATTTGCGTGCAGCAGAATATCTGACCCACCTTGGTCTGCGACAACAAAGCCAAAGCCTTTTGCCGGATCAAACCATTTCACCAATCCGTTTACACGCCGTTGGTCACTAGCACCCTGCGTTTCCATTACGTCTTCCCCTCAGGCACGACACACGCCGCCCCTGTCTTCCTCAATTTATCCCGATCACGACCAGAAAAAAGATACGACTTCAACCTGAAGTTTTCACACCCTGTGAAACTCATGGGCTCAGTCGCGTGATTTCCCACGGCCGATCAGTTGTTTCGCGTGACCACCGAAACCGGTCATGCAACCTGTAAGCACCATCTGACCAAAACTCGATCTCCAGAGGTACAATCCGGAAACCACCCCAAAAAGGCGGCCGTCCCGGATCCGCCCCTTTTTGCAACGTTACTTTTGCAACTTCCGCCATCAGCGCTGCACGCGATGACAAAGGCTGCGATTGCCGTGAAGCCCAAGCGCCTAGGCGGCTTTTGAGCGATCGCGACTTATAATACTCATCAGCGATTGGCCCATCCTCTCGGGTAACCAACCCCCTTACTCTAATCTGCCGTGCCAACGACTTCCAGTGCAGCACGAACGCAGCTTTACTAGATTGCGCGATTTCTTGCGCTTTCTGACTCTCGTAGTTGGTGTAAAACACAAATGCCTCAGGCTCAATCTCCTTGAGCAATACCATACGCACGTTTGGTAATCCTGTTGCATCAACAGTAGCCAATGCAATTGCATTTGCATCATTGGGTTCCGTTTCAATCGCGGTATCAAGCCATTGTCGTGCAATAGCAAACGGGTCATTGCCCGCGAAAATACCGTCCCTGTCACCCATTAATGAGCCTCACCACTTCTTTGCGTGATAGGCTTAGGGTCAATCCGATGATGTAGCAACCTTTTTAGCTTCCCCCTCAAAAGCTTGCTGCGCCCCCAGCAATCGCCTAAACGAGGCTAACGCGGAGTAAACTAAGACGAAGGAACGACAGCGATGACGTCACAGCTGATGCAAGGCAAACGCGGTCTAATCATGGGCCTCGCCAACGACAAATCCATCGCATGGGGGATTGCAAAAACATGCGCCGATGCGGGTGCAGAACTGGCATTTTCCTATCAAGGTGAAGCGCTGAAAAAACGGGTGGGGCCGTTGGCCGCATCAGTCGGATCTGACATCGTACTGCCATGTGATGTAGGCGATGAAGCTTCAATTGACGACCTGTTTGCAGAGCTAGAGAAGCGCTGGGGCAAACTCGACTTTATCGTTCATGCCATTGGTTTTTCAGACAAAAATGAACTTCGTGGCCGCTACGTTGATACCAGCCGCGACAACTTTCTTATGTCCATGGACATCTCTGTCTACTCATTCACCGCCGTCGTAAAACGCGCCGAAAAAATGATGACCGAAGGCGGATCATGCCTGACGCTTACTTACTATGGCGCCGAGAAAGTGATGCCACATTATAATGTGATGGGCGTCGCCAAAGCCGCGCTCGAAGCATCGGTTCGTTACCTTGCCGAAGATCTGGGTAAAGATGGCATTCGCGTGAACGCAATTAGTGCCGGAACGATCAAGACTTTAGCCGCATCTGGCATCGGCGATTTTCGGCTCATCATGAAATGGAACGAGTACAACTCGCCCCTGCGTCGCACAGTGACCCAAGAAGAGGTCGGTAAATCAGCGCTCTATCTACTATCTGATTTGGGTAGCGCGGTGACTGGCGAAGTGCACCATGTTGATGCGGGCTATCACGTGGTCGGCATGAAAGCCGTCGACGCTCCTGACATAACAAAAGAGTAATCATGACACTGACAGCATTTGGCACGATCTGGTTTTTGCACCTTTTGGCGGCAATCAGCCCAGGGCCGGCTGTTGTCATGTCAGCACGAACAGGCGTCATCGAAGGAATGCGAACCGGGGCGATGCTCGCGGTTGGTATTGGAATCGGTGGCGTCATATGGGCGCTCGCAGCGCTCTGCGGCCTTGCCTTCGTGTTTCAAACCGCCCCCGCTCTACTGATCGGGCTCAAAGTATTAGCTGGGGCCTATCTTGTTTGGATGGCTTGGAAACTTTGGCGTTCCGCAGACAAGCCACTGGACATGGGCGACACGACTGCGCCACCTCGGCACCCGCTTTCGGCATTATGGCTGGGCATTACGACTCAGCTGGCGAACCCGAAACCGGCGATTCTATTCAGCGCGATATTTCTGGGAACGGTTCCAGAAGGCACAAGTCTACTCAGCTACGCGGCTATCCTATTAGCTGTGTTTTTGAATGAGGCAGTATGGAATATCTTGGTTGCACGCATCTTTTCACTTGAAAGGTCGCGCCAAGGCTACATAAGCCTAAAAACTCTCATCGACCGCGCGTTTGGCGCTACTTTAGCGCTGCTTGGCGTCAAGATCGCCGCCACATAGCCGCCGCCATAAGGAACAAAACCATGACCGACACCCGCCTGCCACACGAAAAAGGCTTTCACATTAGCTGGGATCAAATCCACCGCGATAGCCGTGCGCTTGCTTGGCGGCTTGACGGACAAGGCCCCGATGACGGCGCATGGAAAGCGGTTGTCGCTATTACGCGCGGCGGCATGGCCCCGGCGATGATCGTCGCCCGTGAATTAGACATTCGCACCGTCGATACGATCAGCGTCAAAAGCTACGACCATCAAGACCGTTCCGAAGCCAAGGTTCTAAAGGCGCCAGACGCTGAACTGATGGGCGACGGTACGGGCATTTTGATTATCGATGACCTTGTAGATAGCGGCAAAACGCTGGAACTCGTACGTCAGATGTACCCGAACGCGCAGTTCGCGACGGTCTATGCAAAACCCAAAGGCCGACCACAGGTCGACACATTTATCACCGAAGTCAGCCAAGACACTTGGATCTTCTTTCCATGGGATATGGCGCTGCAATACGTCGAACCCTACCGCGGCAAAGACTAAGCAGACTTGTAAGAAGACAACGCTTGCCGCACGGTGACCAAAAATACTGTGCGGCAAAGCCGCTCTATTGGATCAAGCCATGACACAACCTCGCACCGCTACCACCTTTGCTCCACCAGTGATGGAGGCACGACGTTGGTTAGATGGTGTGTCCCACCCGACTGACCGCCCATTGCTCAATGTCAGTCAGGCGGCCCCGATTGATCCACCGCCCGCGCCCCTGCGCGAGGCAATGGCGCAAATCGTCCTGAACGATCCGAACGCGCATTTATATGGTCCCGTTTTAGGGCTTCCTGAACTACGGGCAGAAATCGCAGAACGTTGGACCGGCGCATATGGCGGTCTTGTATCACCCGACCAAGTTGCAATCACATCGGGCTGCAATCAGGCCTTTGCCGCCGCGATATCCACCCTTTGCACCGAAGGGGATGAGGTCATCATTCCCGTTCCCTACTATTTCAACCACCGCATGTGGCTGGATATGTCGGGGGTAAAAACCGTCCCGTTGCTTGCAGGGGCCGGGATGATTCCCGACGTGGAAGCGGCCGCGGCTCTTATCACCCCCCGCACACGCGCAATCGCGCTTGTGACGCCAAACAATCCATGCGGCGCAGAATACCCTTCTGAGACGCTACGCGCGTTCATGTCATTGGCACGCATACATAAAATTTCGCTTATCGTTGATGAAACCTATCGGGATTTCGACAGCCGTGAGGGCGCGCCACACGATCTTTTCACCGATCCCAACTGGGACGATACGCTGATCCAGCTTTATTCGTTCTCCAAGGCCTACCGTCTGACAGGACACCGCGTGGGGGCCATTGTTGCCAGCCCTGCCCGCCTAGCCGAGGTTGAAAAGTTCCTCGATACGGTCACGATCTGCCCTAACCAGCTTGGGCAACGTGCCGCGCTTTGGGGTATGCAGAACCTTGACGCATGGCTTGCGGGTGAACGGTTAGAAATTCTTGATCGTCGCAATGCGATCAATGACCACTTCCCCAAACTTGCTGCCCAAGGGTGGGAACTATTGGGATGCGGCGCCTATTTCGCCTATATGCGCCATCCGTACGACATGTCTTCGGCAGAGCTTGCTCCGAAATTGGTCCGTGACGCAGGCGTCCTTTTGCTGCCCGGCACAATGTTTATGCCAGATGATCTACCCGGCGGTGAAAGCCAATTGCGGATCGCATTTGCCAATATCGACCGTAGCGGGATCGAGACCTTGTTCGATCGACTTTCGAACCTGCCCTACTGACCCTTGCACCCATGTGCGCAGGGCCGTATTCATGCTCCACCTATTAGGGCGGAGCGCACGAGACTTATGGCAGAAAAAAAGAAAAATCGGTACGGCCCATTGGTCATTGTCGGGGTTGTACTTGTTGGTATGGCTGGCTTTGGCTCGAGCGGGTTTTCAAGCAGCATGCGTAGCCTAGGCACCGTCGGCGACAAAGACGTGCCGATTACAGCTTATCAGCGCCAGCTAAACGCGCAGATTCAGAATATGTCACAGCAGTTTGGTACGCAAATCACGTTCCAACAAGCTGTTTCACTTGGCATTGACCGTCAGGCACTTCAGTCCGTGATCCTAAACCGTACGCTTGATAATGAAGCCGCCCAATTGGGCATTTCCGTTGGTGATCAACGTGTGTTTGATCAGCTAAAAGCCATTCCAGAATTCCAAGGCCGTGGCGGATTTAACGCCGATAGCTATCGCCTTGCGCTGCAGCAGGCAGGCCAATCAGAATCCGCGTTTGAAACAACACTCCGCGAAGAAATGGCACGCACATTGCTGCAAGGCGCAGTCGTAAGCGGCGTTCCAAGCATGGATGTCTTTGGTCAAACGATGATCGCCTATATTGGTGAACAGCGCAGTGCCACTTGGACATCAATCGATGCCGAGGCACTGACCGCACCAATTCCTGGTGCGACCGACGCTGATATACAAGAATACTATGACGCCCATCCCGAAGATTTCACTCTGCCCGAGGCACGTGACATCACATACGTCTGGCTAACCCCAGATATGATCCAAGATCAGATGGAAGTTCCTGAAACCGCCGTTGAACAGCTCTATCAGGAACGGATCGCTGAATTCATGCAGCCAGAACGTCGCTTGGTAGAACGCTTGGTTTATCTCGATTCTGCGAAGGCGGATGAAGCCCGTGCGCGTATCGATTCTGGCGAAGTCAGCTTTGAAGACCTTGTTGCGGAACGTGGCCTTACCCTGAACGATGTCGATATGGGCGACGTCGACCAAGAAGAACTGCGCGCCGCTGGTGAAGCCGTCTTTACGGCAACTCCGGGCGAAGTCGTCGGTCCGTTCAACTCTCCTCTTGGGCCTGCATTGTTCCGCATGAACGCGATTCTGTCTGCGCAAGAAACACCACTTGAAGAAGCAGCCGCTGAACTGCGCGATGAGCTTGCCGCTGATGCGGCTCGCGAGGTCATTTCAGACAGCACAGACGGCATCCTTGATCTAATCGCAGGCGGTGCAACGCTTGAAGATCTGGCGGAGCGCACTGATCTGCAGCTTGGCACCATTAATTGGACGACTGACGTCGCAGATGGAATCGCCGCCTATGATGACTTCCGCGATGCTGCCGCACGTGTTGAACAAGGTGCGTTTGCCGATGTGATCGATCTTGCCGACGGTGGCATTTTCGCCCTGCGCCTAGACGGTACGACACCGCCCACCGTACGGCCACTTGAAGAAGTGCGCGAAGCAGCCGCTGAAGCGTGGCAAGTTCAGGCGCGCCAAGACGCTGTTGTCGCACGTGCAGAAGAATTGGCCGCTGAGATTAAGCCAGATACTGGCTTTGATACGCTTGGGCTGATCGGAACCGTAGAAGAAAACCTGACACGCACCGATTTTGTCGAAGGTACCCCACCAGCATTCAACGAAAAACTGTTCGAAATGGCTGTTGGTGACGTTGTTGTGCTTGATGCAGACGACCGGGCCGTGATCCTGCGCCTTGACGCGATCACTCCGCCTGACACCGAGGATGAGCTGACCGCGGCACGGATCGAAGGTATCGCAGGCAATGCGACGACTTCTATCGCGCAAGACATCTTTGATGCCTATGCGACCGCGCTGCAAAAAGAGACAGACGTGAATATTAATCAGGCCACCGTGAACGCGGTCAACGCCCAGTTCCAGTAGGTCAACATGTCGCTTTTACCCGATTATGATAGCTTCGCCCGTGGATATGACGCGGGCGAAAATCAGGTTGTTTACACCCGGATTGCCGCAGATTTGGATACGCCCGTATCGTTGATGCTTAAGCTTTCTGGCGCTGGCAAAAACGCCTTTATGCTAGAAAGCGTAACAGGCGGCGAAATTCGCGGTCGTTATTCAATTATCGGGATGAACCCAGACTTGATCTGGGAATGCCGGGGAACGACATCGCGCGTGAACCGAAACGCGCGATTTGACGATGCCGATTTTACGCCGATGGATGATGATCCGCTGACGGCACTGCGTGCGCTCATTGCTGAATCAAAGATCGCATTGCCCGCCGATCTGCCCGCCGCGTCAGCTGGACTGTTTGGCTACCTTGGCTATGACATGATCAGGTTGGTTGAACATCTGCCTGACATAAACCCCGATCCGCTTGGATTGCCTGATGCAATGATGTTGCGTCCGTCGGTCGTGGCTGTTTTGGATGGGGTCAAGGGTGACGTGATCCTTGTCGCACCCGCTTATGTAAACCAGGGGCTCAATGCCCGCGCTGCCTATGCCCAAGCTGCCGAACGCGTCATGGACGCGCAACGCGCGTTGGAACGCCCTACTCCGGGCGATGGTCGTACGCTTGCTGATCCAGCACCGGTTAGCCCACCAGTATCGAATTTTACGCACAGCGGATATTTGGAAGCCGTCGAGAAGGCAAAAGAATACATTCGTGCCGGCGATATTTTTCAAGTCGTACCGTCGCAGCGCTGGACCCAAGAGTTCCGCGAACCGCCGTTTGCGTTGTATCGTAGCTTGCGCCGCACGAATCCGTCGCCATTTATGTTCTTCTTTAACTTTGGTGGCTTCCAAGTCATCGGAGCAAGCCCCGAGATCCTAGTCCGGGTCTTTGGTAAAGAGGTCACAATTCGTCCAATCGCAGGCACCCGCCCACGCGGTGCGACGCCTGCCGAAGACAAAGCAAACGAAGCAGATCTACTTGCCGACGAAAAAGAACTGGCAGAGCATCTTATGCTGCTTGATCTGGGTCGCAATGACACCGGCAAGGTCAGCAAAATCGGAACTGTACGTCCGACCGAAGAATTCATCATCGAACGCTATAGCCATGTGATGCATATCGTTTCAAACGTCGTTGGCGAATTGGCCGATGACCAAGATGCGCTTTCGGCTTTCTTTGCCGGTATGCCTGCGGGAACCGTCTCTGGTGCACCCAAAGTCCGTGCGATGGAAATCATCGACGAGCTAGAGCCCGAAAAGCGCGGCGTCTACGGCGGTGGTTGCGGTTACTTTAGCGCGAATGGCGACATGGATATGTGCATCGCGCTGCGGACGGCCGTGCTTCAGGATGAGAAGTTATATATCCAAGCAGGCGGCGGTGTCGTCTTTGATAGCGATCCAGAAGCCGAATATCAGGAAACCGTTCACAAATCGAACGCCATTCGCAAAGCTGCGTCTGACGCGACAATGTTCAAAACTGGCGGAAACTAAGCGCGACCACGTAGGGTGGATTTAAATCCACCCTGCTTATTCAGTGCCATCCAACAACACAGCAGAAACCGGTGCGACCAGCATTTGGTCTTGGTTGACGGTCAGCGCCCAGTTTGTGAGCGCCGAGATCGTTTCTGGCTGAACCCGCCCCAGCAATACAGCATCGCCAGTTTGACGCGCACGCAAAGCTGATTGATCTAGGGCACGCTCGATCGCTGATTGATCCTCGCCTGCGCCATCAAGGTCACGCAGTACAGTTGTCGCTGCAACGCCCACCTGTTCGGCCGCGCGTTGTGCGCTTCCCAAACCACGTTGGACGGTGACCAAACCACGGCCATCAGAGGCAAGTATTTGCATAACTTGGTCGGTCACAGCGCGATCATTTTGCAGAACTCCCGTTCCATCCGAGAACAGCATCACAGTTTCATGCAGAATGCCAAAGGCCGCTTCAAACGCGATCTCCACATCTGTTGGCACCGCCCCTTCTGGCAATGATGTTTGAAGCGCGACTTCAATCCCGGCAGCACGGTAAGCCTGCATGCGCGCAGCAGCGTTCGGGTCAAGCGCATGTAACACAACCGTCACCGGTAACGGCATTGAGGCAACGTCAGCCGCCATATCGCCGTTCGTGCCATCATCAACCAAGAGGATCGAGAGCAATGGCATTCCATTGGGGTTTTCGAACGCGGTTGCAAAGCGCTGTAGCGCTGGCAGGTCGGTCGCTTCGGCCTCTTCATCTGTCACCGCTTCCGTTTCTGGTTCTGGCGTCGTTTCAGGCTCTGCACTTGGGCGATTGACTTTGATCCGCTTGCCCGGTCCAGAAGTAATCACTGTAGGTTCGCTTTCGTCGGTCACCGAGGGTTCAGTTGGTTCTGGCGCCACGCCAACTGGAGTGGGCGTTTGCGGCGGGACCTCGGATCCCTCAGAAGGGGCATCTTGCCCGGTGGGCAATTCAACTGGGTCAGGAATTGTTTCTGGTTCGGGAATAATCACGATTTCCGGCACGGGTACTTCGGCCACTTCGCGCTCTGCAGCCACTTCAGGCTCTTCGGCATCCAAGAACGGCAATTCGTCGACGAAGATCTCTGTCGGGGCCGGTTCAGCAATCCATTCAGGTGCTGGAGCAACAAGCGCATCTTCTGCGATTCCTTCAACAGTAGGCACGTCAGCCTCACCAACCTCGGACGCGGGTTGCGTCGGTTGCGTTGCAATCACGACATTTTCGGCTGCGGACGGCATCTGCGGAGGTTCAACAGTAGTGGCGGGCAGAACGGGTTCTTCCAACGCTGTAACAATCGTTGATTCGTCTACATCAGTCGGAACGCTAAGTTCAGTTTCTAGCTGTAAGGTCTGGGGCGGTGCAGCTGGTTCTGTGTCGGTTGTGGGTTCCGCGACTTCGGCCTCGGGTGCCGATACACGTGGTGCCGTTACTGCGAACTCGCGGTCCACCTCTGGCGGCGTCGTCCCAGTATCAAGATCAATTTCAGCACTTTGCGTTGCTTGTGGTGCCGCAACCTGTGGCATCTGCGGCGGCTCATTTCCTGCGGGTTGTTCGCTTATTAGTGACGCGACACCTAACCCTGCACCACCAAGCACAAGCGCCCACACACTCCCTGAAACACTACCCCGCATATAATAATCGCCCTTCAAGTCGTCTGTAATCGCGCCGTTCGACCTTGACGCTGCCCCGCGTCCCGGCCCATGTATGGCATTGATTATACCGTCAGCCACGGGGGAGACGGTAGCCCTAATTCGACCTGCACGGGATTTTGTCATGCTTTTGCTGATAGATAACTACGATAGCTTCACCTACAACCTTGTTCATTACTTGGGCGAATTGGGCGCTGACGTCGTTGTGCGCCGGAATGACGCGCTTAATGTCCAAGAAGCAATGGCGATGCGTCCCGACGCAATTATGCTATCCCCCGGCCCTTGCGATCCGTCGCAAGCAGGCATTTGCCTGTCGATGGTCCATGCCGCCGCCGAAACCAAAACCCCACTAATGGGTGTGTGTCTGGGGCACCAAGCGATTGGCGAAGCTTTTGGCGGGAAAGTCGTTCGCTGCCATGAAATCGTGCACGGCAAAATGGGCGCGATGAAACACACTGGCAAAGGTCTTTTTGCTGGTCTGCCTAGCCCGTTTGATGCGACCCGCTATCATTCTCTTGTTGTAGAACGCGAAACCCTGCCCGAGTGTCTTGAAATCACGGCAGAGCTTGAAGACGGCACGATCATGGGGCTCCAGCACAAAACGCTGCCAATCCACGGCGTTCAATTCCACCCCGAAAGCATCAAATCCGAACACGGGCATAAGCTGTTAAACAACTTCCTTGAGATGACAAAGGTTTCAGCATGACCGACGCGATGAAGCCACTGATTTACGCCGCATCGGAAGGCCCACTTTCACGTGCGCAAGCCGAAGAAGCTTTTGGCTATCTGTTCGAAGGTACGGCAACACCGGCTCAGATCGCGGGTTTCCTGATGGCGCTGCGGACACGCGGTGAATCCGTAGCTGAGTATTCAGCCGCGGCCGCTGTCATGCGCGCGCATTGCGTACCGGTCAAAGCCCCCGAAGGTGCGATGGATATCGTTGGCACGGGCGGCGACGGCAAGCACACTTTGAACATCTCAACCGCAACCGCGTTTGTTGTGGCTGGTGCCGGGGTGCCTGTTGCAAAACATGGTAACCGCAATCTATCGTCTAAATCCGGCACCGCTGATGTGCAAAGTGCGCTTGGGATCAACGTGATGGTTGGGCCCGATGTGGTCGAACGTGCAATCGCTGAGGCTGGCATCGGCTTTATGATGGCGCCCATGCACCACCCAGCAATGAAACACGTTGGTCCTGTGCGCTTGGAATTGGGATGCAAAACGATATTTAACATCTTGGGGCCGCTTACTAATCCGGCCGGCGTGAAGCGCCAGCTTACAGGCGCATTTGCGATCGATTTGATCCACCCAATGGCCGAAACGCTCCAGCAGCTTGGCACTGAAAAAGCGTGGCTTGTGCACGGCAGCGATGGCACTGATGAGATCACGATTTGTGGCACAACCGCTGTAGCCGCGCTTGAGAATGGCAAGGTCACATCGCGCGAAATCCACCCAGAGGATGCAGGCCTACCAGTCCACAATTTCCGCGATCTTATCGGTGGGACGCCTGAAGAGAACGCAGATGCGATGCGCGCATTGCTGGATGGAGCGACCGGTGCCTACCGTGATGCCGTGCTTTTTAATGCTGCCGCTGCGCTTGTTGTCGCGGATAAGGCAGCCACCCTGCCCGAAGGCGTCGAAATCGCCCGCGAAAGCATTGATGCTGGCAAGGCAAAGCACGCCGTTGAAACGCTCGCGCGGATCACATCGTCCTGATGTTTGATCTTGGGCGTCTGGGCAGTTGGGCCGATTTACCGTTTTTCGGCAACGACCTTCCTGCTCTGACTTCCAAACTTGACGCCGATATTCTTCCGCCGCCAGCGCTGACGTTCGCGGCGCTAGATCGTTGCCAGCCAGACCAGACCCGCGTCGTGATTATTGGCCAAGACCCGTACCACACACCCGGCAAAGCTGACGGTCTGGCCTTTTCAATTCCCGATGACTTTGGCGGGCGGCTTGATAGTCTTGGCAACATTTTCAAAGAGATAGACAGCGATCTGGATCAAAAACGCACCAAGACTGGGCTACAGGACTGGGCGGATCAAGGCGTCTTGCTACTGAACACAGCCCTAACTGTGCCCCCTGGAAAGCCAAAGGCGCATGCTAAGCTTGGCTGGTCGAAATTGGTCGTCGAAGTGATCAAGCGGCTGGATGATGCACCGCGCGCGTTTATCCTTTGGGGCGGCCCGGCGCAGGCCTATGGCAAACACATCAACGAAAAGCATCTGACACTAAAATCAGCGCACCCTTCCCCATTGTCATGCCATCGTGGTTTTTTCGGCTCGCGCCCATTTTCAAAGACCAACCAGTGGCTTATTGATCAGGGGCAAGAGCCAATAAACTGGGCGGACCCATGACCGACATTCTCGAAAAAATCAAAGCTTATAAGTTGGAACATGTCGCCGCATGCAAAGCTGCCGTGCCCCTATCTGAGATAGAAGCACGCGCCAAAGACGCGCCACCAACGCGCGGTTTTGCAGAACGCCTACAAGAGGCCGCCCGCGAAGGGTACGGCCTCATCGCTGAGATCAAAAAGGCGAGCCCATCCAAGGGCCTGATCCGCCCCGACTTCAACCCACCTGAGCTTGCAAAAGCCTACGAGGCCGGCGGTGCTACATGTCTGTCCGTACTGACTGATGGCCCGTCCTTTCAGGGCGACGACAGCTATCTGACCGCCGCCCGCAGTGCCGTCGACCTGCCCGCCCTGCGCAAAGATTTCATGTACGATACCTATCAAGTGGCCGAAGCCCGTGCATTGCACGCCGATTGCATCCTGATCATCTTAGCGTCGGTCAGCGACGCCCAAGCCCAAGAGCTTGAGGATTCAGCGTTCGAATGGGGCATGGATGTCCTGCTAGAGGTACACGATGCCGAAGAGCTGGAACGCGCAAGCCTGTTGAAATCCCCCCTAATGGGTATCAACAATCGCAACCTCAAGACGTTTGAAACGACGTTGGACACGACGCGCACCCTGTCAAAATTGGTACCTGCAGATCGCACAATCGTCTGCGAAAGCGGTCTGAATACACCAGAGGAGCTGGCAGACATGGCTCGCTACGGCGCGCGCACCTTCCTGATTGGTGAAAGCCTAATGCGTCAGGATGACGTGGCAGCCGCAACACGCGCACTGCTTACTAAGCCCGCATCAGGAGGCATGTGATGTCAGGTCTCAGCCATTTTGATGCCGACGGCAAAGCCCATATGGTCGATGTGTCGGACAAACCTGTGACTGCACGTATCGCAGTCGCCGAAGGTTACATTAAAATGACGCCTGAGACCCTCGCTCTTATTGTCGAAGGACGTGCAGACAAAGGCGATGTTCTTGGGATCGCCCGGATCGCTGGGATTATGGGGGCCAAGAAAACAGCCGGCCTTATCCCGCTCTGCCACCCGCTCCCCATCACAAAGGTCGCGATTGAACTGACCCCTGACGAGGCGCTACCCGGTATCCGGATCAGCGCCACCGTCAAAACCGGTGGCCAAACCGGCGTTGAGATGGAAGCCCTAACAGCAGTCAGCACAACCGCACTAACCGTCTATGACATGGTCAAAGCGGTTCAAAAAGATATGGAAATCGGCGGGATACGGGTAACGCTTAAAGACGGCGGCAAATCTGGACGGTTTGAAAATCCATGAACAGATTGGGCCGCTCTCTCGAACTTTTCTTTGTAGACGGTCGGGCGGATGGGATGCTGACCGCTGAAGTGTTCAACTGGACAGGGCATGTTCTGCGTGCACCCCGCACACAGATCAAAGACGCACTAATGCGACCCGAATCTGGGTTCACGGGTGTATACGTCTTACTTGGAGAAACCGAAAACGGCCCGCTCGCCTACATTGGTGAAGCCGAGGACATGCGTGTGCGTCTACGCGACCATGTTTCAAACAAAGGTTGGTGGGACGACGCGATCCTAATTAGCTCAGCTGCGAATAATCTCCACAAGGCGCACATCAAATACCTTGAGTCACGGCTGGTAGAAATCGCACGAGATGTTGCTCATACACCGTTAGAAAACGGTAACACTCCACCACGCAGCAGCCTAAATGAAGCCGCCCAAGCCAATATGGAAAGCTTTATTGATACGCTGATGATGGTGCTGCCCGCGATCCGAGTGGATCTATTTTTAAGCCGCAAGCGTAGCATCAAAGCGGACATTGACGCGAACGAGCCCGAGGAAGTCACAAAATTTGAATTCAAAGTCCCTCGCCACGGCGTACACGCGTTTTCAGTGGTCCAGGGTGGTGAAATGATTGTTCAAGCAGGGTCCGTTGTGCGAAGCGCGTGGGTGGGGGACCGCACACATAAGACGAGTTACTGGAAGATACATGACGAACTCGTTGCGAACGGAACAATCTCATTGACGGGTGACACTGCCATTTTCACGCAAGACTTTGCCTTTTCTAGCCCGTCTTCTGCCGCTGCAGTCGTAGCAGGTAGATCTGCAAATGGGCGCACTTCTTGGGTGAACACTACGACACAACAGACCTACGCAGAGTGGGAAGAAGCACGGTTGGATGACCTCAACACATGATCCCAGTCAACGAAGCACTTGATCACTTATTCGCTCTTGTTTCGCCTCTACCCTCCGAAACCGTGCCACTGACAGAAGCCTTTGGACGTGTCTTGGCGCAGGATGTCGCCGCACGCCGTGATCAGCCCCCTTTTGCTGCATCTGCTATGGATGGTTATGCAGTTGCTGGTGCAGATGTTGCCCCTGGCGCAACCTTTGATGTTGTCGGAGAGGCTGCGGCCGGCCACGCATTCGCTGGCATCGTCGGGTCAGGTCAGGCTGCGCGGATTTTCACAGGTGCACCAATGCCCGCCGGAACAGATTGGGTCGTGATCCAAGAAGACGTTGACCGTGTCGACAACACCATCACCCTACGCGACACGTTAGAAACGAAATCCTACGTGCGCCCTGCTGGTTCCGATTTTAAGAATGGCGATCAGATTAAGGCACCGCGTGTCTTGTCTGCTTCGGATGTTGCGCTTCTTGCTGCGATGAATATTGCGCAGGTTCCTGTTGTGCGCCGCCCCGTTGTTGCGATTATCGCGACAGGGGATGAATTGGTGCAGCCCGGCGAAACTCCGGGCCCAGATCAGATCATTGCGTCGAACAGTTATGGTTTGGCGGCCCTTGCTGAAGGCGCAGGTGGCCATGCCCGTATGCTGCCAATCGCACGCGACAACGTTCCGGCCCTTGAACTAGCTTTTGATTTGGCAGCGGATGCAGATCTGATTGTCACCATTGGTGGTGCCTCTGTCGGCGATCATGATTTGGTCGGACAGGTTGCAGAAGCAAAGGGGATGGAGCGGTCGTTTTACAAGATCGCGATGCGTCCGGGTAAACCGCTGATGGCGGGCCGAATGGGTAATGCTGTGATGATTGGGCTACCGGGCAATCCCGTTTCTGCGATGGTGTGCGGGCACATATTCTTGCTGCCAGTCATCCGCCAGATACTTGGCCAAGGAACGGCACCTGCCCCACGCGAAACCGCACCCCTTGGCCATGACATTGGCCCAAACGGTATCAGAGAGCATTACACTCGCGCTCATATCGGCCCTGATGGCGTGACCATCTTTGATCGCCAAGACAGCGCGCTTTTGACCGTCCTAGCGGATGCAAATTGTCTTGCTGTTCGCCCGATTGGTGACCCGGCCCGCAGCGCAGGCGACGAAATCGACATTATCCGTATCTGACCTTGAATGTTCACAGCGCTCACGCAAGCGTTGACACAAAACAGGAACATGCATAGAACATATGCAAAACCTGCGAGGGGAACATGCGATGTTGACAAAAAAACAACTCGACCTGCTAGAGTTCATTCACAAGCGCGTACAGCGCGATGGGGTGTCGCCTAGCTTTGATGAAATGAAAGAAGCGCTTGATCTGCGATCCAAGTCGGGGATCCACCGTTTGATCACAGCATTGGAAGAGCGTGGTTTTATTCGCCGCCTCGCGCACCGCGCACGTGCCTTGGAAATCGTTAAGCTACCTGACGCGATGCAGGGCAAAACTGGGTTTACCCCGCGTGTGATTGACGGCGACAAACCCGACAGCACCCCTGCAACGGCAATGCCGATTGATAATGGCGCGATCGAACTTCCATTGATGGGCCGCATCGCTGCCGGTGTCCCGATCGAGGCGATTAGCCAAGTATCCCACAACGTTTCGGTCCCGCAGTCGATGGTCGGCGCAGGCGACCACTATGCGCTTGAAGTTAAAGGCGATTCCATGATCGACGCGGGGATTAATGACGGCGATGTTGTTGTGATCCGTGAAACCACCGTCGCTGATAATGGTGATATCGTCGTTGCGCTGGTCGAAGGTCACGAAGCCACACTAAAACGGTTCCGCCGGAACGGTAGCGCTATCGCGCTCGAGGCTGCCAACCCTGCATATGAAACGCGCGTATTCCGCGATGATCAGGTCAAGGTTCAGGGCCGGTTGGTCGGGCTAATCCGCACCTACTGATTAGAGTATTCACTCTGCTTCAAGGGTCGCTCTGGCGGCCCTTTTTGTCTTCTTGGGTCAGGATGATCTGTTCACCTGCAAGTACTGGTCCGGCGTTCCACGGACGATCCCCAGTGACCTCTTGTGCAGTGGTAACGACTAAATCACCACGTTCATTGGTATCCAAAGCAAGCGCGCCAGTCTGACGTAGCTGGTCAATATCAAAAACGGTACAGGGCCGATCAGTTACATCTTTTTGATTACTAACAATCACATCAGCGCCACCGCACCCATTTAGCTCCGCAAGCGCGGTTTTTCCCGATACTTGCAACACCGTCCAATCGCCGACTTGCACCCGAACAACCCGCCCTTCGTGCTGGTATCCGGGGCGGCCTGCCGCGATTTCTTGGTCAGTCACTGCGCCGTCATTTTCAAGCCAAATCCGCGCAACAAAACTGTCGCCGGCTGCCTTGGAAAGTGCCCTCCCCTCAGGCCCTAAAACCCCAATCAACGCTCCGCTGTCAGAGATCAGTAAGTGCGGTCGGGTTACTTGCGACCATGACACAAATGCGCAAATCACAAGGACAACGCCTGCGATTCGTGATTTGCCCTGCCACAGGACACCCCACAGCAAACCCATCGCAAGTACCGACAAAACCCAAGGACCGGGCGCAACGATATGACCGACAGCCCCGTCCCAGCCGGATACAGTTTCCGCAACCCGTAAGATCCAGCGCAAACCAACGGACATGACCACAAAACCGACGCCCGACAGCCCGAGCGGCGCAAGGCAGATCGCCAGAACGGCTGCGGGCATAACTAGCACGCCCATCAAGGGCACGCTGAGCAGGTTCGCGATGAGACCAAAATGTGCGACTTGGTTGAAATGAGCTGCAGCGAAAGGCGCGGTCGCAAGCCCTGCAACAAAGGATGACAAAACGACAGAAAACACCGCCCGCAGCCATTTCGGCCAACGCGACATGTCAAAGCGGCGCAATGCGCCAAAGACCACAACCAGCGCGGTCGTCGCAGCAAAAGACATCTGAAACCCCGGCCCGGTAAGCGCCTCTGGCTGCCATAGCAGCACGATGATTGCAGCCATTGCCACAGCGCGCAAAGTTAACGCGCGACGGTCCAGAAGGACTGCAACCAACATCACTGCAACCATTATGAATGCGCGCTCTGTCGCTACGTTTCCTCCGGAAAGTGCCAGATAGAATGCACCGACAACTAATGCGCAGACTGCAGCAATTTTCTTGGTCTGATACCGAAGCGATATCGTCGCACTTAGCGCCAAGCCGTACCGGACAAGCGCAAAGATGAATCCGGTCAGCAAACCCATATGCAGACCAGAGATCGCTAACAAATGCGCCAGATTCGCGGCACGCAAATTCGCTAATGTTTCTTGGCGCATCGCGGATCGGTCGCCTGTCATGATTGCAGCAGCAAATGCCCCTGCCTCGCCCGGGATCGCCGCCTGAACAAAGCTGGATAACTTCATCCTTATGGCAAACACGCGCATCGCCAGTGTTGGGTCACTCGGGGCCGCCAGCCTTAAGACCGGAGTGCGTGTGTAACCGACGGCCCCCAGGCCCAGAAACCAAGCATGTCGTTGAAAATCAAAACCACCCGGTTCCGCAGGACCTGCGGGAGGCGAAAGATGCCCGGTGAGGATCAGGGTTTCGCCCGGCTGATAATTTTGAAGCACCTGATCCCCATGAACTGAGACTCGCACTCGTTCCGGGGTACGGGCTGGTGACATGCGCGCAAGGACCACGTTATCAAGCGTCAATCGAGGTGCGTCACTTGCAGACCGATCAATATTAACCACACGCCCCTCAATCGGCCCATAGTAGCGAAAACTAAGTACTGGTTCAGCGACATGAGCCGTCCGCCACTGCGCGATGCCTGCACCGGCGAGGATAAGTGAACAGCCCACAACTACGGGGGCCAGTGCGGGATGGACCCATCGCGATATCAACAGCAAGGTTATCGCCAACAGCCAGACGCTGGCCATTATCACTTGATTAGGTTCTTGAGAAAGCGAGAAATAGGTGTCGATGCCGATGCCCAGGCAAACAGGAACCCAGCCAATCAGCCCACCGCGTTGCGCCAGAAGTGCGTCAAGAAAAGCGGTGCGCACTTGTTCTTTACCCCGCAGTTTCGTATCTCCCATTCAATCCGGACACTACCGGAAAGCTGGTTAGCGAAAGGTTAATTCTCCATGTCAGTCGTCACTCGTTTCGCCCCGTCACCCACTGGTGCCTTGCACATCGGCGGTGCGCGCACTGCTTTGTTTAACTGGCTTTATGCGCGTGGTCGTGGTGGCAAATTCCTGTTGCGGATCGAAGACACCGATAAGTCACGCTCGACTGATGAAAACAAACAGGCGATCTTGGATGGTCTGACTTGGCTTGGGCTTGACTGGGATGGCGAACCAACCAGCCAAGCAGAAAACGCCCCGCGCCATGTCGAAGTCGCGCTAAAGATGCTAGCCAATGGCCACGCTTATAAGTGTTTTAGCACCCAAGACGAAATCGAAGCGTTCCGCGAAAACGCGCGTGCAGAAAAGCAGTCGACGCTGTTCCAGTCACCTTGGCGCGATGTGCCAGAGGCAGATCATCCTGACCTGCCCTACGTGATCCGTCTAAAGGCACCGCGCACTGGCAAAACAACCCTTCATGACGAAGTACAAGGTGATGTCACTTGGTCCAACGACCAGCTAGACGACATGATCCTGCTGCGGTCTGATGGTACCCCAGTTTATATGCTGGCCGTTGTTGTCGACGACCATGATATGGGCGTGACGCATGTCATCCGTGGTGATGATCATCTTGCCAACTCCTTCCGTCAGAACCTGATCTACGAGGCCATGGGTTGGGAGAAACCCGTGCTTGCCCATATTCCATTGATCTTTGGTCCAGACGGTAAAAAGCTATCGAAACGCCACGGCGCGACTGGTGCGGCAGAGTACCAGCAAATGGGTTATCCGGCCGCTGGTATGCGCAACTATCTGACTCGTCTGGGCTGGAGCCACGGCGACGACGAATTCTTCTCGGATGAGCAGGCCCGCGAATGGTTTGACCTGAGTGGAATTGGCAAATCGCCTGCCCGTTTTGACTTTAAAAAGCTCGCAAATATCTGTGGCCAACACATTGCCGTGACTGGCGATGCTGCACTGCTGCAGGAAGTGCACGAATATTTAGCATCTGTTGGCGAACAGGCCCTTACAGATCAGCAATCTGATCTTCTTTTGCGCGCAATGTACTGCCTAAAAGAACGTGCAAAGACCATTCCGGAATTACTTGAAAAAGCACACTTTTCACTTGTTTCTCGCCCACTAGAGATCGACGAAAAAGCCAAAGCGCAGCTGGATGATGTATCCCGTGGTATACTGTCGGAATTGACGCCGCAGTTGCAAAATGCTAGCTGGACGCGTGACACCTTAGAAGGGATTGTCACGTCCATTGCCGAAGCTCACGATACGAAACTTGGCAAACTTGCTGGGCCGCTTCGTGCGGCGCTCGCAGGGCGTGCTGTCTCACCAAGCGTGTTCGATATGATGTTGGTCTTGGGGCAAGAGGAAACAATTGCCCGGCTTCAAGACGCCAGCGACTGAAACCAATTCGTTACGATTGGCAGTTACCTGGAACACCGACGAATAAAGATGCGCCGGCGATGATTTGTCGTGCGCACCATATAAGGGGAAGAAATATGGCTGAAAATACAGACACTGCGAAGTTAACCATCAAGGGCGAAACATACGAATTGCCGATCCACTCCCCTACGGCAGGCCCTGATGTAATCGACATCCGCAAGCTTTACGCACAAGCTGACGTATTCACATACGATCCAGGCTTTACGTCTACATCCGCGTGCGACAGCACGATCACATTCATCGACGGCGACAAAGGTGAATTGCTTCACCGTGGTTACCCAATTGACCAGCTGGCAAGCCAGTCTCACTATCTCGAAGTATGTTACCTGCTGCTTTACGGTGAACTGCCTTCAGCTGCTGAGCTTGAAAAGTTCGAGCGTTTGGTAACCAACCACACGATGATTCACGAGCAGATGCACAACTTCTTCCGTGGCTTCCGCCGTGATGCACACCCAATGGCGACAATGGTTGGCGTTGTTGGTGCGATGTCCGCATTCTACCATGATTCCACTGACATCAACGATGCGCATCAGCGCGAGGTCGCTTCGATCCGCCTGATCGCGAAGATGCCAACAATCGCTGCGATGGCCTATAAGTATTCGATCGGCCAGCCGTTCGTATATCCACGCAACGATCTGGATTATGCTGCGAACTTCTTGCACATGTGTTTCTCGGTCCCTGCCGAAGAATACAATGTGAACCCAATTCTGGCCCGCGCGATGGATCGTATCTTTACGCTGCACGCGGATCACGAACAAAACGCATCAACTTCGACTGTGCGTCTGGCGTCATCTTCTGGTGCAAACCCGTTTGCATGTATCGCTGCTGGTATCGCTTGTCTTTGGGGTCCTGCCCACGGTGGCGCGAACCAAGCATGTCTGGAAATGCTTAAGGAAATCGGCACTGTTGACCGTATTCCTGAATTCATCGCCCGTGCGAAAGACAAGAACGACAGCTACCGCCTGATGGGCTTTGGCCACCGCGTTTACAAAAACTTTGACCCACGTGCGACTGTGATGAAACAGTCCGCTGACGAAGTTCTTGAACTGCTTGGCGTCGAAGACAACCCACTGTTGCAGGTCGCAATGGAGCTTGAAAAGCAAGCGCTGGCCGATCCGTATTTCGCTGAAAAGAAACTGTTCCCGAACGTTGATTTCTACTCGGGCATCATCCTCGAAGCGATGGGTTTCCCAACTTCAATGTTCACACCGATCTTTGCATTGGCGCGGACTGTTGGTTGGATTTCCCAGTGGAAAGAACAGCTTGCTGATCCACAGCTGAAAATCGGTCGCCCTCGTCAGCTTTATCTTGGCGAAACATCTCGCGACTACGTCGACATCGAAAAACGCTAAAAGATGCAGGCCACCTTCGGGTGGCCTTTTTCTTAGCTAACATCATGCCCCAAGCGACACATAAGATGGATAACCCGTGACGCTAACGACTGACCGCCTTGTCCTTCGTGAACCGCGTGTTGACGATTTAGACGCGATGTACACGCTATACAGTGATCCGCGTGCAATGAAATATTGGTCAACGGCCCCACATGCGGATCGATCAGTAACCAAAGCGCTGCTCGATCGCTGCATCGCGTCGTGGCAAGATAGCCCAACCTACTTTCAGGTCACATTAGACGACGCCTACATCGGAAGCGCCGGAAACCATCGTGACAACGAAGTCGGGTTTATTTTGCACCCTGACCACTGGCGCAAGGGCTATGTGTTTGAGGCCATGCAAGCCGTGATCCCATATCTATTTGATACGACCGATCATTCCGAACTCACCGCAGAAGCCGACCCGCTAAATGCGGCCTCTGTCGGGTTAATTCGTCGTTTGGGATTTACCGACACCCACCGCGAGAAGAATACTTTTTGCATAAACGGTATTTGGTCCGACAGCGTATATTTCGCCTTGCCGCGCCCGAATGGAACGCGCTAGCATAGTCTTGGTCATCAGTTCACCAAGGCGTCGCCGATCCGGTTGGATCACGCTAAACCTGACATTGGCAAAATAGACCGCTGACCTATCAATCAGCCGGGCGACAAGGGCGACCATCAGACCGAACCGGGTTCCGGCACAGATTGCAGGGGCAAAATATGCCACGCCAAACACAACAAATCGCGATCAGCGACTTATCCGCCTTTACCAAAGCGCTGCGAAGCGCGTTGCAGCAGCAAGACAGTTTCCCGGGACATGCAAAGATGCTGTCATTGGTCGCTAAGGCTGCAGGATACGATAATTATCAGCACTTAAAGTCTGACGCGCCTACATTAGCCAAAGAACCAACCACTCGCACGCTAGAAAAGGCGCAGCGAGTCTTTGACGATGGTACCATGACACGCTGGCCGCAGCAGACTTCGGTGCAGGGATTATGCCTATGGGTGTTTTGGGCTGCGTTACCGGCCAAGCAGGATCTAAGCGAAACCCAAGTCAACGATGTACTGAAAGCCGGGCACAGCTTTGGTGATCATGCACTGTTGCGGCGGTCATTGATTGACCACCGCCTTGTGACCCGAACAACCGATGGAAAGACCTATTGCCGGATTGAACAAGCGCCTCCAGCGGACGCGCTTGCCCTACTTGCACAGGTTCACCGCCCTTGGTAGCGGGGCGCGCGCTTTTCAAGGAAGGCTGTGACGCCTTCTTTGAAATCATGGGTGTTACCACAAACGGCTTGCAGTTTGGCCTCGACCGCCAACTGCTCGTCCAATGTGTTTTCTAATGACCCGCGAATAGCCTTTTTAAGCTGTTCGTAGGCGACGGTTGGACCATTCGCCAACTGCTGCGCACGAGATTTGATATGTGCTTCAAATTCAGCCGCGGGTGCGGTTTCATAAATCATGCCCCAGTCGCGGGCCTGATTGGCGCTTACCTTATCAGCGAAAAGCGTTGAACCCATCGCACGCGCTGCCCCAATTTGGCGCGGCAGCCAATAGGTGCCACCTGCATCCGGGATCAAGCCAATGCGGGTGAAGGCTTGGATGAAATACGCATCCTCGGACGCGATCACCACATCGGCCGCCAAAGCGAGGTTCGCCCCTGCCCCTGCGGCTGGCCCGTTTACAGCGCAAATCGTCGGGACTTTGCAATCAAAGATCGACTTGAGCATCGGGACGTATTCATCACGCAGCGTGGCCTCCATGTCGATGGTTCCGCCAGCTGCCGCATCGGCCAAATCTTGACCGGAACAGAAAGATGCACCCGCCCCCGTCATGACGACCGCACGCGCGTTTTGCTCTGCGTCTTTAAAGGCATGCGTAATCTCAAGCCGCATCTGCGTGTTCAACGCATTCATCAAAGCAGGCCGGTTCAGCGTGATATAGGCCACGCCTTCGGTGATCTCATAAGTGATTGCTTGATAATCCATGCGCGTATCCTCTGTCTGCGTTGTGCATACAGTATCCTAGTGACGCGCCACGCAAAGCACGACGGGGCGTCACTGTTTCATGATTTTTTCGAGCGCTTCTTCTTCGTCTTGGCTTAGCGGCTCTGCTGCGATGTTCCTACGGCGAATGGTCGTTATCCCAACCCAAAGCGCAAGCAGCAGCATCAAAGGCGCGGCCAACCATAGGATCAGGTTGGCACCGCTCGCATCAGGACGCAGCAGAACATATTCCCCATAGCGGCTAACCATGTAGGTGACAGCCTCTTCGTCGGTATCACCAGCGACCAGCCGTTCACGCAGAACGATCCGTAGTTCTTGCGCAAGGGTCGCATTCGATTCATCGATGGTTTCATTCTGACAAACCGGGCAACGCAGCCCTTGCGACAATTCACGCGCGCGCTCCTCTAGTGCGGGGTCATCCAGCATTTCTGAGGGTTCAACCGCAAACACAGGTGCCGCAAGAATACATAAGATCAGGATCAAACGTTTCATTCTGCGGGCACCATGTTTGTTTTCTTTGCAGATGCCGCACCAACACGTAGCCGGCGGTCAGACAAGGAAACGAAACCACCAAGCGCCATTAACAGCGCCCCACCCCAAATCCAGTTCGCGAATGGTTTGACGTAAACGCGTACCGCATAGCCACCATCCACCTGCGGATCACCGATAACGACGTAGATATCGCGCAGGATACCATTCCGAATTGCTGCTTCGGTCGTGGGCATTTTAGCAACCGGATAGAAACGCTTTTCTGGTGTTAACACGGTTAGCTGCTTGTCCCCGCGCCAGACTCCCATGTCTGCCATCGTGGTCACATAGTTCGGCCCTTCGACGCGGCGCACATCATCAAGCGTGAAGCTGAACTGCCCAACGTCCCAACGGTCACCGATTTCGGTCACGCGAATGTCTTCGATTTCCCACGCCATCATTGCAGCGATACCAAAGATCGTGACACCCATGCCCATATGCGCAAATGCTTTGCCCCAGTCTGCGCGCGGCAAACGCCGCATTCGGCCAAGGCGATCCATCCAACCGCCACGACCACTACGCATCCAAAGATCGGCTAGTGCACCACCGACGACCCAAACGCCAAGTGCAACGCCAATTGGCCCCATCGCGGAACGACCACTTTGAACAGCATAGGCAAGCAAGCCCAGTGCAATCGCCAAAACGAACCAAGGTAGCAACGGTTTTGTAGCACGAGACAGGCTGCCCCGCTTCCAAGCGAGGATTGACCCAATCGGCAACACCAACGCGAGCCCGACCATAAAGGGCGTAAACGCGGCCTCAAAGAATGGGGGGCCGACGGATAGCGTGCGACCGAACAGCATCTCCGCGACAAGCGGCCAGATTGTTCCGATGAAGACAACAAAGCAGCTAACGGCTAGCAAGACATTGTTCAGCACCAGCGCGCTTTCGCGACTTACCGCTGAAAACACACCTTTGGATTCCATCGAACCCGCACGCACAGCAAACAGGGTAAGTGCCCCGCCTAGGAAAACAGCCAGAATAATCAGAATTAGCACGCCACGCGCCGGGTCGTTTGCAAATGCATGGACCGATGTCAGCACGCCAGACCGCACAATGAACGTCCCTAGCAAAGAAAACCCGAATGCCAGAATGGCGAGCAAGATTGTCCAGCTTTTCAACGCTTCGCGCTTCTCCACCACGATGGCAGAATGCAGCAATGCCGCTGAAATAAGCCAAGGCATAAATGATGCGTTTTCAACCGGGTCCCAGAACCAAAAACCGCCCCAGCCCAATTCGTAATAGGCCCACCAAGACCCCAAAGCGATTCCAAGCGTCAGGAATACCCAAGCCGCCAGCGTCCATGGGCGCACCCAGCGCCCCCATGCGGCATCAACTTTGCCTTCGATAAGTGCAGCGATTGCAAAGGAAAACGCCATGCTTAGCCCCACATACCCGAGGTAAAGAAACGGCGGATGGAACGCGAGGCCGGGATCTTGGAGCAGCGGGTTCAGGTCGCGTCCGTTCAGCGGTGGCACAGCCAGTCGCAAAAACGGATTAGAGGTGAACAGGATAAACGCAAAGAACGCGACGGCAATCGAGGCCTGTACCGCCAGCACGCGAGCCCGCAGCCGGTCAGGAAGGTTACCGCCGAAAACCGCAGCACTGGCACCAAACAGCGTCAGGATCAGTTGCCACAAGAGCATAGAGCCTTCGTGGTTCCCCCAAACGCCGCTGATCTTATAGATCATCGGTTTGTCAGTGTGCGAGTTCGCGTAGACTAGTTGCAGTGAAAAGTCTGATGTCACAAAGGCCCACGTCAGCGCACCGAACGAAAGCGCCACAAGCAGGAACTGCGTGATGGCCGCAGGTTCAGCGACCGCCATCCATGCGGGGTTGTTGCGATGCGCGCCAACCATCGGGATTATCATCTGAACAATGGCGATGCCAAACGCCAGAATCAGTGCGAAATGTCCAAGTTCTGTAATCATAACAGATGTCATAACCGAAATATGGCAATGACAACATGCCAAGGATGTCAAATCACCGATACATTTTGACGCGACTTCATTCAGATCCGAAAACCGCCCTGTAACGCATAGGTCAGCGCCCCCATTAAAAAGCCGCCAATCATCAGACGAACAAGCCACTTCAAAGTGTCTTCAATGGCGCCCAACCGGTCGGCGACATTTTCGCGGTGGACCTCATCCACTGCGTTACGTGTTTCAAGCGCGGTGATACGGCGCGCAACCTCATCAAACCAATCCCTATCCATTCTCGGCCAACCAATCCCGTAGTGCTGGATTTTCGACCTCGGCTATGGGCTTTCGCCGGGACTCTGAGACAGCCATAGTTGCCGCAATAGAACGTTGAAATTCTTGACCTTTCACTTGATGCCTTGCGCCAAAATAGAAACTAACAATCGCTGTCATCAACCACCAAAGCGGTTCAGGAACGAGCGCGAGCCCCTCCATCCCACGGCTGAATTCTTCGGGGTTCACCATTGCTCCCACGAACAGCCAGATTGTACCTAGCGCCAAAAATGGGCGCGGCAATCGGTTCAACCCGTCGACAAAGCGATCAAACAGACCGCGTCGCGGATGGATAAACTCTGCTGCGAACTGCTGCAAACTTTCCGATCGCGCGTTCGCAACACGCACAGCGCGCCCTTCCGCGTTTTCACGAAATACTTCTGCTGTCTCAGACACGACATTGCGACCGTCACTAAATAGGAACGTCATCAAACCTGCGATCAAACCCATTGTGCGGTCCTTTCACAATGTTGCGCCTCGGTCAGATGATAACGCTCGCTGATGAATTCCTCGGCGCGGGTAATCCACCCGCCCTTACCACCATCACGCCGCCGCGCGTATTTACGGCTGGCTGGACGACGACCAGCAAGGTCGTAATAGTAATTTCGACGCGCTATCCCGTAGGCATCGACCAAATGATCGGGTGCTGCCTCTATCGCGCGGCTCGTCGCCAGTATCGTCTGAGGGCCGATGACCCCGTCTACAGAAACCTCGATACGCATATCGTTCAAAAGGCGCTGCAGTATCCGCACAGCGTTCGCACCTGCATTCACATACATATCAAACACTGACGCCTGAATTGCTTCAGGCAGCTTGTCGATCTTGGGTGCGCGAAAGTAATGCTCGACGAAAATTGACACCGCGTGGGTACGGGTTAGCACACGAACGTCAGCCTCTGTGACTTGATCGTCGCCAGTCAAATCTATCCCAAGCCTGCGCAGGGTATGCACGGTGACACCGTATTTGGTCGCCCCGCCGGGGTCATCCGCATCGTTCACATAGCCGCCTTCGCGGGCGACAATATCGGTGGCAATTTCGGTAATGCTTTGCATCGGCAGCCCTCATGTCTGTGCGACACAAAGGCTGCGCTAGATAAGTTAATTCGTTACCGCAGTACCGTCCGGTGCAACATACGTGCCCTGTTCTTTCAGCGCATCAAGCACTTCTTTTGGCATGTATGTTTCGTCATGTTTTGCAAGAATTTCAACAGCTTCAAAGCGGCCATTAATGTAATTACCCTGCGCAACCATCCCCTGACCTTCGTCAAAAAGATCAGGCAAGATGCCAGAATACGCAACATTGATTGATGCGCCGCCGTCAGTGACAGCAAATGTGATTTCTTGGCCCTGACCGCGGACCAGTGTGCCCACCTCGACCAGCCCGCCAATGCGGAAACGCTCATTTGGTGCGGGTGGTGCGGCGACCACCTCGCTTGGTGATCGGAAGTATTGGAAACTGTCATCAGGCAAGAACCACAAGGCTGTCAAAATCGCCGCGACACAGGCACCGGCAATGCCGATGACCTGAACGCGACGACGCTTTTTGAGGCTCTTTAACCCACTCATGGAAACACCGGTGCCAACATCAAACCTTCGGTCTCTGGCAGCCCCAACATCAGGTTCGCGTTTTGCAGCGCCTGCCCCGACGACCCTTTGGTCAGGTTGTCCAAAGCGGCAATCACGATGGCACGGCCGGGAATACGATCAGCAACAACGCCGATATGGCAAAAGTTCGACGCACGAATGTGTTTGATCGACGGGTGCTGCCCCATTGGGAGCATCACGATAAACGGCTCGTCCGCATAGGCGGCAGCCAGCGTGTCATAGATAACCTGCGGATCGCCCTGCACATATGTCGTCGCCAAGATGCCCCGGTTCGCAGGGATCAGGTGCGGCGTGAATTGGATATTCACCGGGCGACCAGCAATAGCGCTGAACTCTTGATCAAACTCACCCAAATGGCGATGGGTGCCGCCAACCGCATAGGCATGCGCCCCTTCGGACAGTTCGGCGTGCAGCAGGTTTTCTTTCAGGCTACGCCCTGCGCCCGACACTGCGGCCATCAGGTTCAGCACGATCTGGTCGAGGTCAATCACACCCGCCGCGATCAACGGACGCAATGCGTATTGCCCAGTGGCAGCGTTACACCCTGTGCCCGCAACCAAGCGCGCGTTCTTGATGTCATCGCGGTAGAATTCAGTCAGGCCATAGACGGCTTCTTTTTGCATTTCCAATGCCGCGTGCGGTTTACCGTACCATTTTTCATAGGCGGCCGGATCACGCAGCCGGAAATCGGCAGATAGGTCCACGATTTTCAGATGTGTTGGTAGTTTTGAAATCACGGCTTGTGATGTGGCATGCGGCAAGGCACAAAACACAAGATCCACGCCATCAAATGACATTTCTTCGATTGTCGTCAGCACAGGCAAGTCGAGATGGCGCAGATGCGGAAACACATCGGCCATCGCCATGCCGGCTTTGGAGTTACCAGAAAGCCCGACGATATTCAGGCTTGGATGAGTAGCAATCAACCGGACAAGCTCTGCCCCGGTGTAGCCAGAAGCGCCAAGAATGGCGACATTGTAAGTCATAGTGTTATCCCTTTGGGACTATATTTAGGTACGATCAGGCTGCAGTAAAGGTGATCTGTCGTCGCAGGAACTGCGTCGCACGTGCCGATACCTTTTTCGGGTCGCCAGTCGTCAGGAATGCCGCATCTGTACCCGGCCCCACCATTTCAGGGCGACGGGTCAAATAATCGGCAAGGCTGTCGGCAACCAAGTTGGCCTGACTAAATACTTTAACATCCGGACCAAGCGCCGCCTGAAATTCTGCTTCCATCAACGGATAATGGGTACATCCCAAGATCGCCGCATCTGGCGACGGCATCTTACGCATCAGCGCATCGACGTGGGACCGCACCAATGCATCGGCAAGTATCATGTCACCGTCTTCGATCGCATCAACGACGCCGCCACAGGCTTGGGCCTCTACATCGACACCAATTGCACGGAATGCCAGTTCACGCTGAAATGCGCGGCTTGCCACGGTTGCTGGGGTTGCGAATAGCGCGACATGCTTCGCAGCAACTTCTCGTGGTGGCGAATTATCGCCCCACTGGCGTTCAGTCAGCGCCTCAATCATCGGCACGAATACACCCAATACACGCTTGTCTTTAGGCACCCAGCCTTCTTGCATCCGGCGCAATGCAGCGGCAGAGGCCGTATTGCACGCCAGAATGACCAAATCACAACCGGCATCAAACAAGCGCGTCGTCGCGGCCGTTGTCAGGTTGTAGATATCATCTGGGGTCCGCACGCCATAAGGCGCATGCGCACTATCACCCAAATAAACAAGAGGAACATCGGGCAACCGCTTTGCAACAGCATCAAGTACTGTCAGCCCACCTAGCCCACTATCGAAAATCCCGACGGCCATCACGCACCTTGTATTTTGCCTCAAATTCATGCCCCAAACGACTTGAGTCTATAGGGCTTGGGCTAAGGTCATACGTGGCTTTACGCAGGAAATCCATGCATCCTTTGGGGTCTTTTTTATACGCCAACAGCGTGTCCGGAGATATGGGATCGCCGATGACCACGCGAACGGGCTTATTCACGCGGGTTTTGAACTCTCTGATCAAAAGCCCCATGCGCAAATTGTTGTGAATATGGCTAGCCAATTGGAACAGACGGCTATTACCCCCTTCAAAGAAAATCGGAACGACCGTCGCGCCTGATTTTGCGATCATCTTGGCGGTGAACGTCCGCCAGCCCGGATCCATAGGTGCAGAAAAAGGGGTCGCAGCGGTGGATACGGTACCGCCCGGAAATACGCCAATTGCGCCGCCTTCGGACAAATAACGCACGGCTTCGGCGCGGGTGGCCAAATTCAGCTTAGCCGCTTCTTTTGTCTCATCGAACGAGATCGGTAAGATCACACGCTCTAGGTCGGGAGACCGACGAAACACGCGATGCGCCAGGACCCGAAAGTCTCCATCACGGCGCTGCGACATGATCCGCCCCAGCATCAGACCATCCAAGATCCCATAGGGATGATTGGCGACGACGATGACCGGCCCGGTCGCAGGAATGTTTTCAATCGACCCCGAAATTACATTAAGATCTAGCCCGTAACGCGTTGTTATAACTTCCCAAAAATCTTGCCCAGACGCGACATCCAGATCATAGCCTCGTGCTTTGCGGATAAGCTGCAAGCGGCCCGTCGCGTTTTCCATGGCACGGACCAGAGCACGGCTACCGCGTCCCTTTACTGAGGTCGCATAGGATATGTCGCGTGCGACTTCGCGTTCTTTTTTCGCCATTTACTCGGGCCTGATCAAACTCGTTCCGCTCAGATTACCATATTCAGGCAACAAGCAAATGACATTTCCAATCATTCGGCGGCATCTTGAATGGGCGGCGCGTGCAAGACGGCAAGCAATTCTTGTCGCCGCGCTTGCGCCTTTTGAATGCTCGCCTCTTTGACCGGGCCAAAGCCTCGTATTTCTTGCGGCAGATTTGCCAGCGCAATCGCGGCATCACGTGTGTCAGTACGGATCACACGCTGTACATCGTTCATATCGTCAACGAATTGCCTGATAAGTGCGCGCTCTTGTTTGCGCTCGGATGAATAGCCAAACGGATCAAATGGCGTCCCGCGCAAGAATTTCATCCGCGCCAACTGCGGCATCAATCGCCCGATCCACTGACCGAACGCGCGTTTTTGGGGCCGACCATCGTGCCCCTTACGCGCCAACAGTGGCGGAGCCAAATGATAGGTAAGCTTAAGGTCCCCATCGAATTCAGCCTCGGCCTTGACCTTTGTGTCGGATAGCATCCGAGCAACTTCATATTCATCCTTATATACCAATAACTTATGGTAGGATATCGCCACGGCACGGCGCATAGGCTCGTCCTGAAACTGATCCACAAACTGGCGATACCGCCGTGCGAGCCGCTTACCTTGGTAGGTCGTCAGCGCCACCTCGCGGAATGCGATCTGATCCTCCAAGGAACGCGGCATTGAAACCACATTGGGTGTAATCACCGCATCTGCCTCAGCAGGATGCAGATAGGCCCAGCGCCCGATTTCAAATGCTCGTAAATTTTGATCGACAGCTGCGCCATTTAGCGTGATCGCTTGCGTAATTGCCGCGTACGAAAGCGGGATCGCCCCCATTTGCCAAGCCGCGCCAAAGATCATCATGTTTGAGAAAATACTATCTCCCAGCAACGCCTTGCCCAGCGCAGAGGCGTCGAACATGTTAAGCTTGTCGTGCAATCTTGCCTCTAGCGCGACGCGCAGTTGGTCAGTTGGCAATTTGAACGTCGTGTCACGTGTAAAGTCGCCAGTGATGATCTCGTGACTATTGACGACACCCATCGTACGGCCTGATTTCATCAGCCCAAGCGTCTTGGCACCAGCACTAACCACCAGATCGCCACCAATCAACGTACCGCATTCCCCCGTCGCAACGCGGATCGCGTTAATATCAGCGGGCGCATCGGCAATCCGACAATGAATGTGCACAGCACCACCCTTTTGGGCAAGCCCCGCCATTTCCATCATACCGACACCTTTGCCATCAAGATGTGCGGCCATAGCCATAACTGCACCAATCGTGACGACACCTGTACCGCCCACGCCAGTGATGACGACGTTATGGGTGCCATCAATTGTTGGTAGCTCTGGTTCTGGCATATCCGGCAGATCCACATTCGTCGTGGCATTTTTCCGAATTTTCGCACCTTCAATAGTGACGAAGGATGGGCAGAAACCGTTTACGCAGGAAAAGTCTTTGTTGCAGCTAGACTGATCAATGGCCCGTTTACGCCCCAGCTCGGTTTCAACAGGAACGATGGAAACGCAATTCGATTGCACACCACAATCGCCACAGCCTTCGCAGATATCAGTATTGATGAAGACACGCTTATCTGGGTCAGGGAATTGCCCCCGTTTGCGCCGTCTTCGTTTTTCGGCAGCGCAAGTCTGCACGTAGACGATGGCCGACACGCCCTTATGCTGACGATAGGTATCTTGTACCTGTGGCAGCTCATCACGTTGATGCACATCCAGACCTTTTGGGAACTGTGCCAGATCGATATCTTGGTTCGGATCATAGACAAGGGCCACATGCGCAACCCCCATCGCAAGCAATTCACGACATATTTGTTCTGCGGTCAGTCCACCGTCATTCCCCTGTCCGCCGGTCATCGCGACAGCGTCGTTATACAGGATCTTATAGGTGATATTGGTCCCGGCCATCAGTGCAAAGCGGATCGCCTGAACGCCGGAATGGTTATAGGTGCCATCCCCCAGATTTTGGAACACGTGGTCGCGGGTAGAAAACGGGGCCTCACCGATCCAGTTAGCACCTTCCCCCCCCATATGGGTAAAGCCCACCGTGTCGCGATCCATCCATTGCACCATGTAATGGCATCCGATCCCGGCATAGGCGCGACTTCCCTTGGGAACCTTGGTGGAAGTGTTATGTGGACAGCCAGAACAGAAATACGGCAAACGCGCGGCGATCTCAGAGGAGTTATCCGCACGCCGGGCAGCATCAAGCATCTCTAGCCCGGCAAGCACACCATCAGTGGCGCATCCTTCCTCGGCGAGTATCCCGCCAACCTTTTCAGCGATCCATATAGGGTCAAGCGCCGCCTTTGTCGGGAATACCTCTTCACGACGACCAGCGGAATGCTCATCCCCTTTATGCCAACCATACACACGCCGCCCATGACGATCGTCAAACAGGGCCTCTTTAACCTGCACCTCGATCAACTTGCGTTTTTCCTCAACGACGACGATCAGATCAAGCCCTTCGGCCCAATCATGAAAGCTAGCCATATCTAGCGGCCATACCTGTCCGATCTTATACGTCGTGATCCCAATCGCTTCGGCGGTCTGCTCATCAATGTTGAGCAATGCCATAGCATGCTGCAAATCCAGCCAGTTCTTGCCCGCAGCAACAAAACCGATGCGCGCACCGGGTTTCCCCCATTTGCGTTGATCCATCTTATTGGCTCGTGAAAACGCCTCAGCAGCAAAGCGGCGATGGTCGATCACCCGGGCCTCTTGTAACTGCGGCGTATCAACAAGGCGGATATTCAGCCCATCTTCTGGAAGGTCCAAATCAGGAGTCGCGAAATCCAGCCTATGCGGATCACCATCTATGACAGATGTAACCTCAATCGTGTCCTTCATGGTCTTCAGGCCAACCCAAAGCCCCGAGTAACGCGACAATGCATAAGCATAGAGCCCGTAATCAATGACCTCTTGGACACCCGCAGGTGAAACAATGGGCATATACGCGTCAACCATTGCCCAATCAGATTGGTGCAACGTGGTAGAGCTCTCTCCCGTATGGTCATCCCCCATAGCCATGACAACGCCACCATATGGGGACGTGCCAGCCATATTGGCGTGGCGCATCGCATCGCCTGAACGGTCAACACCCGGCCCTTTGCCATACCATAGACCAAAGACACCGTCGTATTTGCCTTCGCCGCGCAGTTCAGCCTGCTGTGTGCCCCATAGGGCCGTCACAGCAAGATCTTCGTTCAAACCGGGCTGAAAAGTGACCTGCGCATCCCTAAGGGACTTACCCGCACGTTCCATCTGCATATCTACAGCGCCCAAGGGCGAACCACGGTAGCCAGTGACATAACCGGCTGTGTTTAACCCCGCCCGTTCATCACGCGCACGCTGCATGAGCATCAATCGAACAAGCGCTTGGGTGCCATTCAGCAGCACCTGCGTCTTGGTCAAATCATATCGGTCATTCAAAGATGCCTTCTGATTGGTCATTCCGCACCTCCCCTGCGCATGAAACCGCTCAAATTCAGCATAGGTCAAAAATGCTGACCTACAAAGAACAAATTATTACGCTAACAGGTTTGCAACCGTTTAGTGCAATAGCGTACAAACGACGATGAACCGCCAATAACAATAAACACAGTGGGCTAATATGGACTGGGACAAACTACGAATTTTCCACGCGGTTGCTGACGCAGGGTCGCTTACCCATGCTGGCGACACGCTTCACCTGTCCCAGTCTGCCGTGAGTCGACAAATCAGAGCGCTCGAAGAATCGCTTAACACCACGCTATTCCACCGCCACGCCCGCGGCTTGATTCTGACCGAGCAAGGGGAACTGCTGTTCGATGCAACTAAGTCGATGAACAAACGGCTAGAGGCAGCAGCCGCACGGATCAAAGACAGCGAAGAAGAAGTATTTGGCGAACTACGCGTCACGACGACAACGGGGTTTGGTACGCTGTGGCTCGCGCCACGCTTGCCCAAGCTATATGAAAAGTACCCCGATTTGAAAATCGATCTAATGCTCGAAGAGCGCGTGCTTGACCTTCCAATGCGTGAAGCCGACGTGGCGATCCGTATGAAAGAACCATCGCAAGCCGATCTAATCCGCAAACGGCTGATGTCCGTGCGTATGCGCCTATACGCATCCGAGGAATACATCGCCAAACACGGCATGATTAATGACGTAGAAGACATCACCAACCACCGGCTGATCTGCCAAAGCCTGAATTCAACCCAAGTCAGTGCTGGCGCTACACTTGTGCAGCACCTAATGACATACGACGTTCACAGCCTTTTCACCGTGAACAACTATTTTGGAGTTCTCCAGGGCGTGGTGAACAACCTTGGGGTCGGCGTATTGCCGGACTACCTGATCGAAGACTTCCCTCATATGGTCAGAATTCTGCCTGATCTTGAAAGCGGCGAAGTGCCTGTGTTCCTCGCCTACCCCGAAGAACTGCGCCAATCCAAACGCATCAGCGCCTTCCGCGATTTTGTCCAAGAGGAAATCTTCGCTCACCGCCGCAAATTGCGTGAAGCAGGCGAAGGCCCGGCTGAATAGTTTCCAGCGCGGCCATGACCACGACGGGATCACTCCGGCATTTGGGTGAACGAACGCGAGCACTTCTATATCGGCACCTTGCCGTCGAACGACGATAGGGCAAGCCTTTTCAGCCATATTCATTCCAACCTCCCTGCCAGAGCGGGCCCACATTGACGAAAATGGCAACACGGTAAGCAACCCAGCGGACAAGCTTAGAGATACAATTTTGTGCGCCTCGCAAACGACCCATGCACATAGCGCATAGCGGAATTGCGTATTAATTTAGTATTTTTCCTTGAATGCTGAAAATATGAACCCTATCTCGATCCGTGAAGGCGAAGATGCTTATACGCTCATCGCTTTCACCTCCCTGTTGGACTTCGCCGGGCCTTGCGCCCGGCATTTTTTTTGCCCAGTGCAAACATCCGCGAACGCGACAACGCCCCGCGATGATCGTGCAAACTAATATCAACCGCGAACCAACCTAACAAATGACTATTTATTGACCCTTCCAACCAGCGCAACAAGGCCGTAAAAGGCCGCAACGCTGCTTGGGAGACGACCATGACCGAACCAAAGATCACCGATGAACTGATCGCTTCACACGGGCTATCGCCTGATGAGTACGAGCGCATCCTAGAGATCATCGGACGCGAGCCAACCTTCACAGAGCTCGGCATCTTTTCGGCCATGTGGAACGAGCACTGTTCTTACAAGTCTTCCAAGAAATGGCTACGTACCCTGCCAACCGAAGGTCCACAGGTTATTTGCGGCCCCGGTGAAAACGCGGGTATCGTTGATATCGGTGACGGTCAGGCCGTGGTTTTCAAGATGGAAAGCCACAACCACCCATCATACATCGAACCCTACCAAGGCGCCGCCACTGGCGTTGGCGGCATCCTGCGTGATGTCTTTACTATGGGTGCCCGCCCCATCGCTGCGATGAACTCGTTGTCGTTCGGTCAGCCTGATCACCCAAAGACACGCCAGTTGGTAAACGGCGTCGTTGCTGGTGTTGGTGGCTATGGCAACTGCTTTGGCGTTCCGACTGTCGGCGGCGAAGTACGCTTTGACCCTGCCTACAATGGCAACTGCCTTGTGAACGCATTTGCAGCTGGCTTGGCTGATACCGACAAGATTTTCTATTCCGCCGCTTCCGGCGTCGGAATGCCGGTTGTCTACCTTGGCGCAAAAACTGGTCGTGACGGCGTTGGCGGCGCGACAATGGCGTCTGCCGAATTCGACGACACAATCGAAGAAAAGCGGCCAACCGTACAGGTTGGTGACCCGTTCACTGAAAAACGCCTGATGGAAGCGACGCTGGAACTGATGGCAACCGGCGCTGTGATCTCGATCCAAGATATGGGCGCGGCTGGCCTGACATGTTCAGCCGTTGAAATGGGTGACAAAGGTGGGCTTGGTGTCACGCTACACCTTGAGAACGTTCCCCAGCGCGAAGAAAACATGACCGCCTATGAGATGATGTTGTCAGAATCTCAGGAACGTATGTTAATGGTTCTCAAGCCAGAGCTTGAAGCCGAAGCACGTGCTGTATTCGAAAAATGGGACCTCGATTTCGCAATCGTCGGTGAAACCATCGCCGAAGACCGGTTCATTATTTTGCACAACGGTGAAGTAAAAGCCGACCTGCCGCTGGCCACATTGTCTGGTTCTGCACCAGAATATGACCGCCCATGGGTCCCGACTCCAGCAGCCGAACCTTTGACTGATGTTCCCGGTGTTCTGCCAATCGATGGCCTAAAGGCCCTGATTAGCAGCCCGAACTACGCAGGCAAGCAGTGGGTTTATGAGCAATACGACCAGCAAGTCATGGGCGATACTGCACGCACACCCGGCGCAGGCTCAGGCATCGTGCGCGTCCACGGCACCGATAAATCGCTGGCCTTCACCAGCGACGTGACACCGCGCTACGTCAAAGCCAACCCTGTTGAAGGCGGCAAACAAGCCGTTGCCGAAGCATACCGCAACCTAACGGCTGTTGGCGCGACACCGCTTGCGACAACCGACAACATGAACTTTGGGAACCCAGAAAAGCCAGAAATCATGGGCCAATTCGTTGGCGCAATCCAAGGGATCGGCGAAGCAGTCAAAGCTTTGGATATGCCAATCGTATCCGGCAACGTGTCGCTCTACAACGAAACAGACGGCAAAGGGATCCTGCCAACCCCAACCATCGGTGCTGTCGGGATCATCCGCAACACAGCAGACATGATCAACGGACATATCCGCGAAGGTCACGTGCTGTTGCTTGTCGGTGAAACGGCCGGTCACCTCGGTCAGTCCGCCCTACTCGCCGAAGTGTACGGCCGTGTAGAAGGCGATGCACCGCATGTCGATCTGGCCGCAGAAAAGCGCAACGGCGACTTTATCCGTGCGAACCACGAAATGATCGCAGCCTGTACCGACCTAAGCGACGGCGGCCTTGCACTGGCGGCGTTTGAGCTGGCTGAAGCAGCGGGCGTTGGTGTCAGCATTGATGCCGAAGACACACCGACGCTATTTGGCGAAGACCAAGCGCGCTATCTGATTGGCTGTAACTTCGACATGGCCGAAGCACTGATGATCGCAGCATCTGAGGCGGGCGTTCCATTGACTATGGTTGGCAAAGTCGGGGGCGAAACGATCAGCTTTGGCCAATACGAGGCACCGCTTAGCGAACTTGCGCATACATTCAGAACATCCTTCGCCGACGCTGTCGCGTAAAAATTCTGATACCGCTAAAACTATTCAGCCGGGCGTGGCCTCTTGCCGCCCCGGTTTTGCGTGCCTAGATTATAGGTAACCGACCAAAGGACTTCTTATGCCGATCACAGCCAACGAAATCGAAACAATCCTTCGCGAGAAATTCCCGAATGCGTCCATCATTGTGCAAGGCGATGACGGTGCACATTTCGCGGCTGAGGTCATCGACGAAAGCTTTCGCGGCATGAATCGTATTCAACAGCAGCGCTCTGTAAATGCGGCGCTAAAAGAAAAGATCGACAGCGGAGAACTGCACGCGCTTGGGCTGACGACAAAGGCGCCGGAATAGGAAAGCAACGATGATCTGGGCTGCCTTATTCTACATGCTGGTAGCCTTGGCTCTCTTGGTAGCTGTCCCCTTCGCGATGATAGGGAAACGCAAGAAAAAGCAATACGACCCTCAGGAAGACTGGGAAAGACGCGTCATAGCCTTTCGTCAGACATCCAAGAGAAATACCGTAATGAAAAAGCCTCGTGCCACTTTTGGTGCGGCAAGGCATCGCCCCAAACGTTCAAACGACGACAGGACCTAAAAAATGACCGCAGAAACCAAAATCAAAGAAACCGTCACGAACAACAATGTCGTTCTGTTCATGAAGGGTACAAAATCTATGCCGCAGTGCGGGTTTTCATCGCGCGTTGCAGGCGTTTTGAACTTTATGGGCGTCGATTTTGCCGACGTTAACGTTCTGGCTGATGACGAAATTCGCCAAGGCATCAAAGACTATTCCGACTGGCCAACAATCCCTCAGCTTTACGTCAAAGGTGAATTCATCGGCGGTTGCGACATCATTACCGAAATGACCCTATCTGGCGAATTGGACACATTGTTCGCAGAAAACGGTGTAGCCTTCGACAAAGACGCCGCAGACAAAATCCGCGAAGCTAACGCTTAATGGAATATGAGGGTGCAACCCTTTTACGGTTTTTTCTAATCGGCGGCCTTTGCTACGCCGCCTTTTTTCTAGGCCGATCAATATTGCGCTCAATCCAACGCCTAGGATCAAGCGATCCTAGGATTGGAACCGAAGCAATCGACTATGTGGCGCTGAACCGTGAACGTCGGATGAGCGCTGTACGCGGCAACATGTTTGCCATGGGTGAACCCCAAAGTGGCCGAGATGACATCGACGCGACGTTTCCCCGTCATATAGATCCCCCCGAGCAAAAATATCCTGAGGGCTATGACGAAAAAGGAAGCGCGACGAACCTTGTACAAGGCATCGTGCGCGTGAACACAATCGTCGTTTTCATGCGGCGTATCGATGAATTCGATGGAACTAGCATTGATACAAAAATGCGCGAAATGCTGGACGCGACGGGCATACCCTATAAGGCAGTCGACGTCAGCAGAGACCCTACGATGCATCTGGCCTTCCCAGAAGACGGATCAGAAATTGCTTTGCCCGTGCTTTATGCGCACGGGCAAAAGATTGGGACATTTACAGAAGTAGATCAGCTATTCCGGAGCGGCTCCCTGAAAGGTGCCCTCGAGAAACCGCTTTAGCCCTGCCCGTCCACTTGATCGGCCAAAGCTTCAGCACGCGCTGCGATTTCCGCCAATGCTTCGGTAACGGACGCTGGTACAACGGGAACTTCTATCCGTTCCGGGGTTGGTGCAGGCTGCGACCGCAGGTTTTTCAGCTCTTTGCGAAGTGCTTCGACCTCAGTCTGTGCCTTAGAAAGCTTACTATCCATACCAACTGTCTTATCAGCCAACATTAAACCGGCCATAAGAAGCATACGCGCCTCTGGCATACGGCCCATTTGGTCAGCAAGATGGGACGCTTCGCTATCTAGCAACGCGGCGGCAGATTGCAGGAACTGTTCTTCGCCCGCCTGACACGCCACTTCAAAGCTGCGGCCCCCAATCGAAATCTCAACCTGCGGCATGGGATGCCTCCTCGACCAGTGGTTTTAGTTCAGACAAGATCGCATCGATCTCGGTTGCCTCGGCGCTACGTTGATCTTGCAAGGCTTGCAGCTCTGCCGCGACAGCTTCGTTGACCAACTCTGGCGACAAACCTTTGGTAACGGCGTCGCGCAGCTTAGTGTTCATTTCGCGCATTTGGGCATTTGACGCACGCAATGTTTGAAGCTGTGCATCATAGGCGGCAAGCTGCGCACGCTGCTTCTCAACACGCTCTGTCAGGCTCGCGACTTGGGTATCTTGGCGTTCTTTTAATGCCCGCACCCGTTCGACCAATTCAGCATTCGCCGCCCGCTCGCTTTGTAGCGCCGCATGCAGGGCAGGATCTGAATCGCCGCCCCCTTGGGCTTCGATCCCGCGTCGAATCCGGTCTAATGCCGTCGTAATGCGGCCCTCTAACGTACTAATATCACTCATCCGCTCGTCCTTTTCGGCCCAAACTCACCCTCGGCCTACATGCGCCGAGGCGTGCGCCCGCCATTGTGTTGATATGATCCAACCGACGCTGAATTTTTCATCCAGTCTTTCGATGTCGTGCCGAATCGTGCCTCTTGCCATTCAGACTATGCGATACGGCATGTCGCGGCAAATCACAGCAGCCTTGAAAATTGAATAGCTTAACCGTCGCGCTTGATCTTAGGGGTCACCCTGATATGACGCTGACAAGCAAGACATTCACCTTTGGAATAGGACGTGACCACCTTGGATATTAAAGCCCTGCGTACAGCCCACCCTGAACACTGGAACAAAGCTGCTGCTATTCGCACACTGACGCTCGATGCTGTCGCTGCTGCGAACTCTGGCCACTCTGGCATGCCTATGGGCATGGCCGACGTTGCCACCGTATTATTTGAAAAGCACCTTAAGTTCGACCCAAAGGCCCCTGCTTGGCCCGACCGCGACCGTTTCATCCTGTCTGCTGGCCACGGCTCTATGCTGCTTTATTCGCTGATGTACCTGACAGGCTACGAAGACATCACGCTTGATCAAATCAAGGACTTCCGCCAATGGGGCGCGAAAACCGCAGGTCACCCTGAATTCGGCCACGCACGTGGGATTGAAACAACCACTGGTCCGCTAGGCCAAGGTATCGCCAACTCTGTTGGTTTCGCGATTGCTGAGGAAATCCAGCGCGCAACTTGGGGCAAAAAGATCATTGATCACAACACTTATGTGATTGCTGGTGACGGTTGCCTGATGGAAGGCGTCAGCCAAGAGGCTATCGGTCTGGCTGGTATGCAAAAGCTAAGCCACCTTGTTGTCCTGTTTGACGACAACAACATTACCATCGACGGTACCGTTGATATGGCTGACATCACAGACCAACCTGCCCGCTTTGCGGCATCTGGCTGGCATGTTCAGTCAATTGATGGCCATGATCCAGAAGCAATTGATGTGGCAATCACAGCTGCCAAGGCTGACCCACGCCCATCTATGATCGCATGCAAAACCCACATCGCTTTGGGTCACGCGGCACAAGATACGTCTAAAGGTCACGGCGCACTTACTAACGCTGACCAATTGAAAGCCACCAAAGAGCTTTACGGCGCACCTTTGGGTGACTTCGAAGTCGCTGCTGACGTCAAAGCCCAGTGGGAAGCCATCGGCGCACGCGGTGCAGAAACCCGCGCAGCTTGGGAAGAACGCTTTGCGACCCTTTCCGGTACGAAGCAAGCCGAGTTCAACCGCGCCTACGCTGGCGAAGCACCGAAAAAGCTGTCAGCCACAATCCGTGCGCTGAAAAAGCAAGTCAGCGAAGACCAACCAAAAGTAGCGACACGCAAGTCGTCAGAACTGACACTGCAAGCTGTTAACCCGATCATGAATGAGACTATCGGCGGCTCTGCTGACTTGACGGGTTCAAACAACACGCTGACTGCGGACATGGGTATCTTCAACCCAGAGAACCGCAAAGGTCGCTACATTTACTACGGTGTGCGCGAACACGGTATGGCGGCGGCAATGAACGGCATGGCGCTGCATGGCGGCGCACGCCCTTACGGCGGTACATTCATGTGCTTTACTGACTATGCACGCGGCGCAATGCGCCTGTCAGCGCTGATGGGTATTCCGACAACCTATGTCATGACGCACGACAGCATCGGTCTTGGCGAAGATGGCCCAACCCACCAGCCGGTTGAACACCTTGCCATGATGCGCGCGACGCCAAACACCCACGTATTCCGCCCTGCGGATACCGTGGAAACGGCCGAAAGCTGGGAAATGGCCCTGACATCGACAAGCACACCTTCTGTGCTGTGCCTGTCACGTCAGAACCTGCCGACTGTCCGGACCGAGCACAAAACCAAGAACCTGACCGCCCAAGGCGCGTATGTTCTGGCCGAAGCAACCGGCAAGCGTCAAGCGATCTTGATGGCGACTGGGTCCGAAGTCGAAGTCGCACTTGCGGCACGCGAACTTCTAGAAGCTGAAGGCATCGGTACACGTGTCGTTTCAATGCCATGCTGGGAACTGTTCGAAGCCCAAGACGAATCCTACCGCAAGCGCGTCTTGCCTGCTGGCCCAGTGCGCGTGGCTATCGAAGCAGGCGTGCGCCTAGGTTGGGACAAATGGCTGATGGGCGAACGTGGCAACAACAAAAAGGCAGGCTTTGTTGGCATGCCTGGCTTTGGTGCCTCTGCCCCAGCAGAACGTCTGTTCGAAGAGTTCGGCATTACTGCCAAAGACACAGCTGATCTGGTTAAATCCCTAATCAAATAAGCTATCACCGCTCAGCCGAGGATTACCTTGGCTGAGCGGTACTTTGCTGATTATCCCGGCATTACCTTGCGCCAAATAGGTGCAATGATCTTGGTTCCCACGGGGATCAGCACGATCCCGAGCGCAAGACCAAACACCCCATCCATTCCGGCAGTTGCGAACCACTTAGTGGTAGCTTGGAACGATGCGGGCACTTGATGCGCTGCGATCTCTGCGCAGTCATGGATTTGATGGCCTAGCCACGAAAACCCTATTTCCTCTAGCCCGTGGACGATGATCGACCCGCCGACCCAAAGCATCGCAGCCGTACCAACCCACGTCAGAACCAATAGAAAAACCGGCATACCGTGAACGAGACCACGCCCCATAGCGCGGGTCGCGCCCAACCGGCCCTTACTTGCCATGGCTAGCCCAACGTCATCAGCTTTGACGATCAACGCAACTGCACCATAGACCAGCGCGGTAATCCCAAATGCGACAACAACTAATGTGCCCGCTTGCATCCAAATGCTTGGGCTATCAATCGCTGCCAGCGCAATCGTCATGATTTCAGCTGACAGAATGAAGTCTGTCTTGATGGCGCCTTGGACTTTTTCTTCTTCCAAATGCGCAGGATCGCCTACATCTTCATAACCGTCGTGGTGCGACGAAAACGCATGGGTGATCTTTTCAGCACCTTCAAAGCACAGATACCCCCCGCCCAACATCAACAGCAGTGGAATAAGCCAAGGCGCGAACGCTGACAGCAAAAGCCCCGCTGGCAGCAAAAACACCAGCTTGTTCTTAATCGACCCAAATGCAATGCGGCCAACGATTGGCAGCTCACGATCCGCAGAAAACCCGTGCACATATTTTGGGGTTACTGCGGCATCATCAATCACTGCGCCAGCGGCTTGCGCCCCTGCCTTTGTCGCCTGCCCGATCACATCATCAACCGATGCCGCCGCCACTTTGGCAATGGCCGCCACATCGTCCAGCAACGCAAGTAATCCGCTCATGTTCCGCCCCTAAGTTTGATTCGTCAGTCAATGTAGCGCAACCGCGCGATGCGCCAAGCCCTATACGTTAGCGAAAACAGTTAGCGCAACCATTAAAAGTTAACGCTAACATGTTGATTATATGACCTTTTTTCCTTTTCCAAACCCCATTCATTGCCTATGGAACCTTAACACCGCGATATGGAGCAAGAGCATGACAGTCACCATCGGTATCAATGGATTTGGGCGGATCGGCCGCTGTACGCTCGCGCATATCGCCGAAGCCGCGCGCAATGATGTTCAGGTTGTCAAAATCAATGCGACTGGCCCGATCGAGACAAATGCCCACCTTCTAAAATACGATAGCGTCCACGGTCGTTTCGGCAGCCCGATCAAGGTTGACGGGAATACACTTGATCTCGGACGTGGCCCGATTGACGTTATGTCGACGTACAATCCCGAAGAGCTTGATTGGTCAGGCGTCGATGTCGTTTTGGAATGCACTGGTAAATTCAACGACGGCGAAAAATCAAATATCCACTTAGAGCGCGGCGCAAAAAAGGTTCTGATTTCGGCACCGGCAACGAATGTTGACCGCACCGTCGTATATGGTGTGAACCACCGCGACCTATTGGCCAGCGAACGGATGGTATCGAACGGGTCGTGTACGACAAACTGTTTGGCTCCACTCGCCAAAGTCCTAAATGATGCCATCGGAATTGAACGCGGCATCATGACCACGATCCACAGCTACACTGGTGACCAACCCACTCTCGACCGCCGGCACAGCGATCTTTACCGCGCGCGCGCCGCAGCCATGGCAATGATCCCGACATCAACTGGTGCCGCCAAAGCATTGGGCGAAGTCCTACCAGAGCTGTCAGGCAAGCTAGACGGCACCGCAATGCGCGTCCCTACCCCCAACGTAAGCGCCGTAGACCTGACGTTTGAAGCTGGTAAATCCGTTTCAGTCGAAGACGTGAACGCAATCGTCGCGGAGGCCGCGAATGGTTACATGGGCATGGTCATGTCCTACGACGACGAAGCCAAAGTCAGCATCGACTTTAATCACACCACCCATAGCAGTATCTTTGCACCGGACCAAACAAAGGTCGTCGGCGGCAAAACTGTGCGCGTACTGGCATGGTACGACAACGAATGGGGCTTCTCGTCACGCATGGCTGATGTCGCCGCGACGATGGGACGTTTGAACTAAAGCGTTCACCTTTTCGAAACTTAAAATACGATAACACCTGTCTAGGCATCGGCTTTCCCGATCTTAACCTGAAACCAACTTTACGTTTCAGGCTCAAGCAAGCTAGACAGGTGGCATGACCAACACCGTTGCATTCATCCTTGCTGTACTCATCATGGGCTTTGTCGCCCTTGATCACTACGTGCTTGAGTGGGGCAGTGTTCCGTTCCTATTTCGTAAGCTAATCGATCTAATTGACTACATCGCAATCTGGCGCTGATACCGATCTACGGTTGACCTTTTCGGATAAATCGCAATGTTAGCGCCAACAGTCATCCTTTAGGAGATACCATCATGGCCGTCAAAGTCGCCATCAACGGATTTGGCCGTATTGGCCGTAACGTATTGCGTGCTATTATTGAAAGCGGACGCACCGATATTGAAGTTGTCGCAATCAACGACTTGGGACCAGTGGAAACAAACGCACACCTGCTGCGCTTTGATTCTGTTCATGGCCGCTTTCCTGCGACCGTGACCACCACAGAGACCACAATCGACGTTGGTCGCGGCCCGATGCAGGTGACTGCAATTCGCAACCCTGCTGACCTTCCGTGGTCAAATGTTGACGTTGTTCTGGAATGCACAGGTATCTTCACAAGCAAAGAAGCCTGCCAAGCGCACCTTGATAACGGTTCGAGCCGCGTTCTTATTTCTGCGCCGGGCAAAGACGCCGACAAAACAATCGTATTTGGCGTGAACGACGATGCCCTGACATCCGACGATATCGTCGTGTCTAACGCGTCTTGCACAACAAACTGCCTGTCCCCTGTTGCTAAAGTCCTGAACGATGCCATCGGCATTACCAAAGGCTTTATGACAACAATCCACAGCTACACCGGTGACCAGCCCACGCTGGATACAATGCACAAAGATCTGTACCGCGCACGCGCTGCTGCTTTGTCCATGATCCCGACATCAACAGGTGCAGCGAAAGCTGTGGGTCTGGTTCTACCAGAACTGAACGGCAAGCTGGACGGCGTTGCGATCCGCGTACCGACACCAAACGTTTCCGTTGTCGACCTGACATTCGAAGCCTCACGCGCGACAACCGTCGAAGAAGTGAACGCAGCAATCATCGCAGCCGCCGACGGCCCGCTAAAAGGCATCTTGGGCTACACCGATCTGCCCATGGTCAGCTCTGACTTTAACCATGATCCGCATTCGTCGATCTTCCACCTTGATCAAACCAAGGTTCTGGACGGCAACATGGTGCGTATCCTGACATGGTACGACAACGAATGGGGCTTCTCTAACCGGATGAGCGACACAGCCGTCGCCATGGGTAAACTGATCTAATCGACCTCAACACGATTACGAATTCGAAAGCCGGCCCTTCGGGGTCGGCTTTTTTTATGGAACGATGGCAATTGTGGGCATGCAATTCTCGCATACCGGGCCGAACTAACCGTCAGTTGTGACACAATGCAGTATCACTAACTATCAAGGACAAGATCATAATGCGCTGACTATCAAAGGAGCACGCAATGACCGCCCTAAACAACGTAATGTCCGCAGTCCAAAAACGCGTAGCATACTCACGCCTGAAATTTGAACTCCAAAACATGCCATACGAGACAGCAGTCGATCTTGGTATCTTCCGCGAAGACGCAGCAAAGATCGCGACAAAGGCAGTATACGGCTAAAATTCCGCGTCCATCGCTGGGCAAGTTGCCACAATGTGACGTGAGTGCTACGCATACTCAACTGAACAGCGACTAGGCCTTACGAATTGCAATATAGACACGATGTCGACGGACTACGCGCGCTTGCCGTTCTCTTAATACTGTTTTTTCATGCAGAGCTTGCCAATGTTCCTGGGGGATTCATCGGCGTAGACGTATTTTTCGTGATCAGCGGTTACCTAATCACAAAGCTTATTCGCCGCGAGCTTGAAACAGGCCAGTTTTCTTACAGCAATTTCTATCTACGGCGTCTACGCAGGCTTGCACCCGCCCTGCTTTTTACGCTCATTCACACACTAATTTTTGGTTGGGTTCTGCTGCCTCCAACACTCTATCAAGAAGCGGCACAATCATCGCTCGCAACGCTATTTTCAGTAAGCAACGTCTTCTTTTGGTGGCAAACTGGCTACTTCAACATTGAAGCTTACTACAAACCCCTACTGCACACGTGGTCACTGGCAGTTGAAGAACAGTTTTACCTAATCTGGCCTGCCTTTCTGGTATTGGCAGGCCGTAGGCTTTCGCAAGGAGGCTTGATGGGCGTCTTGTTAGTAATTTTTGCCGTTACTCTACTTGCCTCTCAAGGCATGCTTGCCGACCATAGCTCGGCCGCGTTCTTCCTAACACCATTCCGTATTTATGAATTCGCGATCGGCGCCATGCTGGCGATCAGTGGTATTCAGGCCCGAGGTCAAATTCTATCGAACACTGCCTCGATGATTGGCGTATTGATCATCTTTTATGCTGCGAGCATCTTCAGCGATGAAACGCCTTTCCCCGGTTTCACTGCGCTTGCCCCAACACTCGGTGCGGCACTACTCATCTTTGCGGGTCCCAGCGCTGGTATGAACCGCGCGCTTGCGCTCCCTCCAATCAGCTACATCGGGCGCATCAGCTATTCACTGTATCTCGTGCACTGGCCCGTACAGGTCTACTACCGACTAATGTACGGCCGCCCAGAAAGCTCAGCAGAGATATTGCTCGTACTGGCCATCTCAATCGTGTTTGGTGCCGCTATGTACCATCTTGTCGAAACGCCATTTCGGAAAAAGACTGGTCCGACCTTCAACATTCCATCAACCACATTGGTCCGGGGCAGCGCAATTTGTGTACTTGGCATCAGCCTCGCAAGCCTGAGCATCCACTTGTCACGTGGAGTACAAACACGGTTTTCGCCAGAAATCATTGCACTAATGGATGACCTCAGCAAAGCGATCGAACAACGGCACAATGAGGTAAGGGACTGGACCTGCAATGCCACGACAGGCTCAGTAAGCACCTATTTCGACGACTTCTCTTCGTGCCAACCAGACGAACAGGAAAACGTCATCGTCATATTGGGTGATAGCCACGCGGCGGATATCTATATGGGAATGCGCTCTGCCTACCCTAACCTCCCAATTGTGCAGCTCACTGGGAATGGGTGTCATCTAGGTAAAAGCATGCAGCACGACGACTTTTGCGTTCAATTCTTTGATCACTGGCAAAACTGGCTGCACAATAACCAAGAACGGCTTGCCGCCATCGTTTACGGTCAAAGCGGCGCGTCTATGATTACGCGCGGTGTCGGTGGAAAAGAACTCCCAGACGGTCGCATTCTCGGCCAGCTGATATCTAATCTCGATAACTTTACCCCCGGCGATGTCCCTTTCTTTTTCTGGGGTCCACGACCAGGGTTCAACCCAACAATAGATATCGCAATTGCACGTAGCGCTGATCGGGAAGACTTAAAACAGTACTATCCTAAAGCGACTTTCGAAACAGAGCGTCTGTTGGATAATTGGCTTACAAACCAATTTTCGGAAGGGCCAATCGCATATAGGTCATCAATCGAAACATTATGCAGCACCTACTGTCCTACTGTCACATCAGAGGGTGAACTCTTCGTCATCGATTACGCGCACTGGTCACCTGCAGGTGCAGAAAGCGCAGTCAGGCAAATGATCGCCGCAACGCCTGAATTGCAGGAAATTCTCGACCGCCTATCTAACTAATCCGCCGCTAACGTACTCAGAAAATCGGATATCTGCGCCGCGTATTCACGCTGGCTGGTAACGTTGTGATGGTTTGCGTTGTCTATAGATGCGAATGTGACTTCGATCTCTGCGCTCTGCATCGCGCGGACTAAACGCTTTCCCTCTGTGATCGGGATTAGGTCGTCGTCTGCCCCATGCATTACCAACACCGGTGCCTCTATATTGTCGACCAATGCCAGCGAATCCCATCGTTGGACACCCGGCAGGTAGCAGACCGGAAGCCAAGACGCGCGTGTCATGAGATTACACAATCGCGCGTATGGCGCAGTCAGGATGACACCATCTACGTCACGATTTGCTGCAACATATTGCGCCAAGCCCGTGCCCAATGAATACCCTTGGACGACGACCTGCCCGTCATGCTGTTCAGACAGCCAGTCGTATGCGTCAAGCGCTTGAGCCTTGAGCAGCGCCTCGGAAGGCGAACCGGGGATACCACCACCCCCGGGATACTCCATCGCGACGACCGTGCGGTCGGCGTCAGTGTGGACACGCAAGCTCGCCCCGAAATACGCAAGCGAACCGCCATTTCCCATAAAATACAAAATCGCTGGCTCACCAGGCGCGCCGTCTGACACCTGAAGGTGCACATTCGTTTCACCGTGTTGAACAGCCGAGAATGCGGGATCAGCAAAGCGATCATCGCCGAACGGATAAATGTACAGCGGGTGCGCAAATATCATGATGATGGCGTATAGCGCGTACATTCCGGCAGCCGCCCTAATGGTCACGTATCGAAACGCGCTTTCAAAGCGGCGTTTACCGATGGGGTAACAAATTTGGAGACGTCCCCCCCTAAGCGAGAGATCTCTTTCACTAGTTTGGATGCGATCGCTTGGTTCTTAGCGTCAGCCATCAAGAATACTGTCTCGATAGAATTATCCATTGAACGGTTCATGCCAACCATTTGAAATTCATATTCAAAATCTGCAACCGCGCGCAGACCACGGATAATGACACCCGCGCCAACTTCATGTGCGCAATCAATCAGCAGGTTCTCGAAGGGATGAACGACGACTTCGCAACCACGATCGCGCCCAAGCGGTACGCATTCCGCCTCGACCATCGCAACGCGCTCTTCCAAAGAAAACAGCGGGCTTTTGTCCCTATTGATTGCAACGCCAATGACAAGACGATCCACGAGTGAGCAAGCCCTGCGGATAATATCAATATGTCCATGCGTTACCGGGTCAAATGTACCGGGATAAAGTCCTACACGCATGGCGCACCTCGTTCTCTGCATTAGCTGCGCGCACGCAACAATATTACGCGTCAGATTGCAAGGGGCCTAGTGCCCCATAATCATACCTTCAAGGGCGTCTTTTTCCATCGACAGCTCAGCAAGCCGGCCTTTGACGACATCACCAATCGAAATGAGACCAATCATCGTTCCATTTTCCATGACAGGCATGTGACGAAAACGGCCTTTTGTCATCATTTCCAGGACATCAAGCGCGCTGTCGTCTGGGCTACAAGTGATTAACTTGGCAGTCATCATATCCGCAACTTTATCCGACAGGCAGGTTGCGCCGCGCTTGCCCATTTCACGGACAATGTCGCGTTCCGACAAAATACCATCAAGCGAAACGCCGTCAGCGGATACAACAACTGTCCCAATCCGTTTCTCGGACAGCAGACTTACGGCGGCAGCGACAGGATCACTTGGCTTGACTGACACAACGCCAGTGCTGTCTTTTGACTTAAGAATTTGGGAAACAATCATCGCGGGGTCCTTAATAGGGTTGCGGGTGTTAATGCTCTCAAATCAGGGGGCTATCTGTCAAGCACGCGATTTTCTCAAGACGCGATACTTCGGCCTGAATACCAGTGATTATTGCCGTTGCGATACGGTTCAGCCGATCAGATTGCCGGTCTGACGTGTGACGCACCAGATAGAATGATCGGGTCAGTGATATGTCATCCACCAAGACACGCCGCAACTCTGGCGCGAAAGGCAGCGCAAAATCATGAACAATTCCGATACCAGATTGTCGGATCATCTGTAACTGCACCGCGACAGAGTTCGATGCCATTTGAACGCCTTGCGCGCCTAAATCACCTAGATAGTCGAGCTCTTTGTCGAAAATCATGTCTGGAATATAGCCAACAATGGGCCGGTCACGCAGGTCATCGCGATCAGAAATCACGGGGGCATCATTGCGCGTGGCTAAGTGAAGTTTGTAGTCGGTGATCCTCTGCACCGTTAGCTTTCCTGCGGCAGGCGGGCTAACGGTGACAGCCATGTCTGCCTCGCGACGCGACAGGTTCACGACACGCGGCAGCGCGAGTATCTGAATTTCTAGTGCGGGGTTTTCTGCTTGGATGGCAGCACAAACCTGCGGAAGAAGAAAGTTCGCTGCACCATCAGGTGCACCAATCCGAATCTGTCCAGTTAACCGAGACGAACCACCCTGCCCCTCGTCTCGTGCCAATGCCAGCTGCGTTTCGGCGGCAATTGCGCGTTCACGCATCCGCTCACCCAAATCCGTAGGCGCATACCCTTGCGGCGATTTCACAAACAATGTCGCCCCAAGTGACCGCTCTAACCGGGCGATCCGGCGGCTTAGTGTGGCCGGGTCCATCTTGAGGATCGGCGCAGCCCCTGACAGGCTTTCTGCGCGAGCAACCGCAAGAAATACCCGGATGTCGTCCCAATTTTCCATCCCATACCTACATTTTTGCAAAATGGTTTTGGGATATTCGTTCTTTTACGACGAAAAACGCAAGCCTATAGTTCAGCCAACCAACGGAGGATACCATGCAAGAGCTTACCCATTACATTAACGGCGCGCATGTTAAGGGCACATCTGGCCGCTTTGCTGACGTCTACAACCCGGCAACTGGTGAAGTTCAGGCCAAAGTCCCGCTCGCGAACGCCGACGAAATGGCCCAAGCGGTTGAGATCGCGGCCAAAGCACAGATTGCATGGGCCGCCGTGAACCCACAGCGCCGCGCGCGTGTAATGATGAAATTCGTTGATCTGCTGAACCGCGACATGGACAAACTGGCAGAGGCCCTGTCGCGCGAGCACGGCAAGACCCTGCCGGACGCAGCAGGCGACGTTCAGCGCGGGCTAGAGGTCGTGGAATACTGCATCGGCGCGCCGCAAATGCTAAAGGGTGAATTCACTGACGCTGCAGGCCCCGGCATCGATATGTATTCGATGAAACAGCCTTTGGGCGTTTCAGCTGGTATTACACCGTTTAACTTCCCAGCAATGATCCCAATGTGGATGTTCGCCCCTGCCATCGTCTGCGGGAACGCCTTTATCCTTAAGCCATCTGAGCGCGACCCATCCGTCCCGCTGATGCTTGCCGAATTGATGGAAGAAGCAGGCCTTCCCAAAGGTATCCTTCAGGTCGTGAACGGGGACAAAGAAGCTGTTGATGCGATCCTTGATCACGACGTGATCCAGTCCATCGGGTTTGTCGGATCCACCCCAATTGCAGAATACATTTATGGTCGCGGCTGCTCGAACGGAAAGCGCGTGCAGTGTTTTGGTGGCGCGAAGAACCATATGATCATCATGCCAGACGCTGACATGGATCAAGCAGCGGATGCTTTAATCGGTGCGGGCTATGGTGCCGCAGGCGAACGCTGCATGGCGATCTCGGTCGCTGTGCCTGTAGGTGAGGAAACCGCTGATCGCCTGATTGAAAAGCTGGTTCCACGCATCGAAAAGCTAAAGGTTGGCCCCTACACGGGCGGCAATGATGTGGACTATGGCCCCGTCGTTACTGCGGCAGCGAAGGAAAACATCCTTGGGCTAATAGAGACAGGTATTGAGCAAGGCGCAGAACTTGTCGTTGATGGACGTGGGTTCAAGTTGCAGGGTTATGAAGACGGCTTCTTTGTCGGACCACACCTGTTTGATCGCGTGACCAAAGACATGGATATCTACAAAAAAGAAATCTTCGGACCTGTCCTGTCCTGCGTTCGTGCGCAAAGCTATGAAGAGGCAATCGGTCTTGCGATGGACCACGAATACGGCAACGGCACTGCGATCTTTACCCGTGACGGCGACGCAGCCCGCGATTTCGCGAGCCGGATCAACATCGGCATGGTCGGGATCAACGTACCGATCCCTGTTCCGCTAGCTTACCATACCTTTGGCGGCTGGAAGAAATCGGTCTTTGGTGACCTGAACCAACACGGACCCGACGCGTTCAAATTCTACACGCGCACCAAAACGGTCACGTCGCGCTGGCCGTCAGGCATCAAAGAAGGTGGCGAGTTCAACTTCAAACCAATGGACTAACGTATCCATCCTCAACACATTCCTTTGGCCGCCATTCAGGCGTCCAAAGGAATCAAGGCAACTCACTGCAGATTTCTCAGCGAAGAAATCCTTGCTAGCGATTACCGCCGATGCCCAGGCTCTTTGTTATTCCGCCGCGACTTTCTTAGGGCCCAGCATATCTTTCAGATATCTACCGGTGTGACTTTCGACGACCTCGGCCACCTCTTCTGGGGTTCCGGTTGCAACCACGCGACCACCGCCATCACCACCCTCTGGGCCGATGTCGATGATGTGGTCTGCAGTTTTCACGACATCAAGGTTGTGTTCGATCACAACAACAGAATTGCCCTGATCAACAAGCTCGTGCAGCACCTCAAGCAGTTTGCGAACGTCTTCGAAATGCAAACCAGTGGTCGGCTCATCTAAGATATACAACGTACGACCCGTAGATTGGCGCGCCAATTCTTTTGATAGTTTCACGCGTTGCGCTTCACCACCAGACAGGGTCGTCGCTTGTTGGCCGACTTTGATGTATCCCAACCCAACGCGCATCAGCGCATCCATTTTGGACCGGATCGACGGCACAGCGCTAAAGAACTCTTGCGCATCTTCTACCGTCATATCAAGCACATCGGCGATGGACTTGCCCTTAAACTTGATCTCAAGCGTCTCGCGGTTATAGCGCGCGCCCTTACACGTTTCACAGGTCACGTAGACGTCTGGCAGGAAGTGCATCTCGATCTTGATGACGCCATCGCCCTGACAGGCCTCGCAACGCCCGCCCTTCACGTTGAATGAAAAGCGGCCCGGTTTATAACCGCGCGCCTTGGATTCTGGCATGCCAGCGAACCAATCGCGGATCGGGGTAAACGCGCCCGTATAGGTCGCGGGGTTAGACCGAGGGGTTCGGCCAATTGGACGTTGATCAATGTCGATCACCTTATCCAGATGCTCGAACCCTTTGATGGTTTCACAAGGCGCTGGCCCCTGCCGCGAGCCGTTTAGCTTTTGCGACGCGTTCTTGAACAGCGTCTCAATCGTCAGGGTGGATTTCCCGCCGCCAGAAACGCCTGTCACACAAACAAACTGCCCCAGTGGGAAATCAACGGTAACGTTTTGCAGGTTGTTTCCTGTCGCCTTCACGACAGTCAGCTTCTTTTTGTTGCCCTTGCGGCGCTTGGCAGGCACGGCAATTTCGCGGGTACCCGTTAGATATTGTCCCGTAATCGATGCAGCGTTCGCCATGATTTCAGCGGGGGTACCTTTGGCCACCACCTGCCCGCCATGGACGCCCGCGCCTGGGCCAATGTCAAAGACATAGTCGGCCTCGCGAATGGCTTCCTCGTCATGTTCAACCACGATCACGGTATTGCCCTGATCGCGTAGGTTCTTCAGCGTCGTCAGCAGGCGGTCGTTATCACGCTGGTGCAGCCCGATCGACGGTTCATCCAACACATAGAGCACGCCTTGCAGGCCCGACCCGATCTGAGATGCCAACCTGATCCGCTGGCTTTCCCCCCCCGACAAAGTACCCGAATTTCGCGCGAGCGTCAGATACTCCAAACCAACGTTATTCAAGAACCCAAGACGTTCACGAATTTCCTTCAGGATCGCCCTGGCAATTTCGTTTTTTTGCGTGTTCAATTGATCAGGCACCGCAAGACACCAGTCATACGCGTCCTTGATTGACATCTGCACCACCTGACCGGCATGCAGACCACCGATCTTCACTGCCAATGCTTCTTGGCGCAGACGGTAACCGCCACAGGTGCCACAAGGCCGGTTGTTTTGGTACTGTTCAAAATCCTCGCGAATCCAGTTGCTGTCCGTCTCGCGATAGCGGCGTTCCATATTCGGGATCACGCCTTCAAACGCACGTTCAACCTGATAGACACGCCCGCCTTCGTCATAGCGGAACTTGATCTCTTCTTTACCTGATCCGTAGAGGAAAACGTTCTGCACCTTCGGATCCAGGTCTTTCCAGCGCGAATTCTTGTTGAAACCATAGTGCTTTGCGATGGCTTCGATGGTCTGCAAGAAATAAGGCGACTTTCCTTTGCGCCACGGTGCAATCGCACCATCAGCGATTTTCAACGTCACATCGGGCACACAAAGCCCCGCATCAAAGAACAGCTCTACGCCAAGACCGTCACAGCTTGGGCAGGCACCAAAAGGCGCATTGAACGAAAACAGACGCGGTTCGATCTCGGGGATCGTGAACCCCGAGACCGGACAGGCAAAGTTTTCGGAAAAGGTAATACGCTCTGGCTCGCCCTTAGATGGGGCGGTTTCCAGAACGGTGATACCATCAGCCAGATCAAGCGCGGTACGGAAACTATCAGCCAGCCGCGTTTCCAACCCTTCGCGTACAACGATCCGGTCAACGACCACATCGATGTTATGGCGGAACTTCTTATCCAACGTCGGCGGCTCGTCCAGTTCATAGAATTCGCCGTCGACCTTTACCCGCTGAAAACCCTGCTTGCGCAGCTCTAGGAATTCTTTGCGGTACTCGCCCTTACGGTCACGAATAATCGGGGCGAGCAGATACCCGCGTGTGCCTTCCTCTAGGCCCATGACACGGTCGACCATGTCTTGAACTTGCTGCGCCTCAATCGGCAGACCAGTCGCGGGGCTGAACGGCGTCCCTGCCCGCGCAAACAGCAAACGCATGTAGTCGTAAATTTCAGTGATCGTACCGACGGTCGAACGCGGGTTTTTCGACGTTGTCTTTTGTTCAATCGAAATCGCTGGCGACAAGCCACTAATGTGATCCACATCGGGCTTTTCCATCATATCAAGGAACTGCCGCGCATAGGCGGACAGGCTCTCGACATAGCGGCGTTGGCCTTCGGCATAGATCGTATCAAACGCCAGCGACGATTTCCCAGAACCAGACAGCCCGGTGATGACCACCAGCTGATCGCGTGGAATATCCACATCGATGTTTTTAAGGTTATGCTCGCGCGCGCCGCGCACTTCGATGTTCTTCAGCTCTGCCATAAGGCCCCCACGAGAAGTTCGATTAACAAATAGTGGAGACCGGCAAACTATCCAACCAAAAAGTGAGAACGTTACAAGAACATCACGGCGTAAATGAAAAAGGGCAGATCAATGTGATCTGCCCCGGGTATTATTCAGCGGCTGATAGCGGCTGGATCGGGTAAACGTTGTCGTTATGCTTGGGCAGACGCAAACCAAGTTTCTCACTAGCGATCTGGAGCCGTTCTTCTAGCTGACTAAACTGTGACGCCAAAACGCTTTCGTCCATATCAACAGCTTCGACCCATTTTTCCAGCTCGCGACAGTCATGCATCGCATCAGCAATACGTTGCTTTTGTTTTTCTACCTCTTGCTGGCGCTGGCGCAAAAACATCTTGGCCCGGCCGACATTTTCATCGGAATAGGTTTGTGCAAGCTGTTTTGCCTGCTGCGACATCTGGGCAGCGACCTCTAACACATCGGCCTCTAGGCTGCCCAAATCAGGATGGTCGCGCAAATAATTCAGACGTTCACGGACCGCGTCAAATTCAGACGCCATCGTAAATACACCTGAACGGTCGGCGGCATGGCAATAATAGTAGGCCTGCGCGATATCTTCCATTTTCAGGTGAAAGCTGCGGTGGCTCGCCTCAAGCGTGGCAACACGCGAGGTTGCGGGCAAGAATGACGCCAGCATAACAAGGACCACAGTCATTAGAATTTGCACAAACTGGCCAGCGTTCAGAAACGTAGTCTGCCCAAAGGTCGCTGAAAAACTCAACCAGGGTGCAAGGCCAACCGCACATAGAACCGCATAAACCACAGCAGCACCCGCCGCACATGCGACAAGAAACATACAAACAATATTCATTACTCTCGCGATTTCGCGAACTGATACCATATTCATCGTTAACCTCCAAAACACGGGGGTAAATATCTTTAAATATGTTGTTAATTTTATGTCTCGCACCCGCGAAATGTGGCAAAACCGTCTGTTTTTATAGGAAAATAAGCACCTAGGCGATAATTTTTGGGGATAATTCCGGTTAAAACGGCCACAATTGCCCACTAGCACAATTACAACCCTAAGAGATTCGCAAAGCAATTCGCTCTCAACCCATTCGGGTATTTAGATCGGTCATTGCTCTATAAACAAAAACGGGCAGCAACATCGTTACCGCCCGTTTTGAATTTCTTATCTCAACTTTTTAGATGTGAATGGCTTTACCATAAGCGGCCAACACACTCTCGTGCATCATCTCTGATAATGTGGGGTGCGGGAAGACTGTGTTCATCAAGTCTTCTTCGGTTGTTTCCAACTGACGACCCACGACGTAGCCTTGGATCAGCTCTGTCACTTCGGCGCCAACCATATGAGCGCCCAGTAATTCGCCGGTCTTGGCATCAAACACAGTTTTCACCATGCCTTCTGGCTCACCAAGCGCGACGGCCTTACCGTTACCGATGAATGGGAATTTACCGACCTTCACGTCGTAACCCAATTCTTTGGCTTTCGCCTCGGTGTAGCCGACGCTGGCCACCTGAGGATGGCAATATGTGCAGCCAGCGATGCTTTCCGGTTTCACGGGATGCGCGTGCTTACCTGCGATAACTTCTGCTACCATCACACCCTCATGGGATGCTTTGTGCGCAAGCCACGGTGCACCAGCAATATCGCCAATCGCATATAAACCATCAACACCAGTGCGGCAGAATTCATCTGTCACAACATGGGTGCGATCAATTTTGACACCCAAGCCTTCTAGGCCCAGACCTTCGACGTTACCAACTATGCCCACGGCACTAATAACAGTGTCGAATTCTTCTTTGATAACCTTGCCGCCCGTTTCGATGTGGGCTGTTACTTTGGTTTTTGTACGATCAAGCTGCTTGACCACGGATTTTTCCATGATCTTCATACCCTGCTTTTCGAACTGCTTTTTCGCGAAGGCACTGATTTCGGCGTCTTCTACGGGCAGCACACGGTCCATGACTTCGACCACAGTCGTATCAGCGCCTAGTGTGTTGTAAAAACTCGCGAATTCGATCCCGATCGCACCTGAGCCAATCACCAATAGCTTTTTCGGCTGGTGTGGTGGCACCAAGGCATGACGATAGGACCAAACACGTTCGCCATCGGCCTCAAGACCCGGCAGATTGCGGGCACGTGCGCCAGTTGCCAGAACGATGTTCTTGGCGGTCAGTTCTTCGGTACCGGCGTCAGATTTGACCGATACCTTACCTTTAGCCGGGATCGTGGCCTCGCCCATGATGACGGTGACCTTGTTCTTTTTCAAAAGGTGCTTCACGCCGCCTTCCATCTGCTTGGCAACACCGCGCGAACGTTTGACGACAGCATCCAAATCATAGCCAATGCCATCCGCCGACAGACCGAACTCTTTGGCACGGTGCATAAGATGAAACACCTCAGACGAACGCAGCAGCGCTTTCGTTGGGATACAGCCCCAATTCAGGCAGATACCGCCAAGGTTTTCACGCTCGATCACGGCGACGTTTAGGCCGAGTTGCGCGCCACGGATTGCAGCCACATAGCCACCCGGGCCAGCGCCGATTACGATCATGTCAAAGTTCTTCGCAGCCATGCGCTGATCCTCCAAATCTGAAATTAGTTGAACACTAAACTATTTCTCAGCGGACCTCTAGTGACCTTGGGTCATAACAGGCATTTGATCTGCGCAACGGGGGCTAAGCGACGCTTTCTAGTTGTGCCTGATAGGCCGCGCGGTAGCCGCCTGCATCCAAAAACTCTTGCTCCAACGCCGTAGTCTCACGACCTAATGCTTTGTTTCTGTATGGAAAACGGCCAAAGTCACGTATCACGGTGCGATGTGCACAGGCGTGATCAATGTTGCTTGCCCCACTAAGCGGCATTTGCGAATGGAACAACCGGACCGCGCGATCTTGGTCACTTAAACATTCAGAATGCATGAGCGGCAGATAGAAAAACTGTCGTGCAGGTTCGTCGATCTTCATATCCCAATTGCGGTCAATCGCCATTTTCGCCGCCGCGAGCGCGACACGGTCTGTTGCGAATGCCTTGCCTTCATCGCGGAACATGTTGCGCGGGAACTGATCGGTCAAGATGATGTAAGCAAGCGTGCCGCTCGGGTAAGTCAGCCAAAGCCCGCAAGCACCAGCATCCGCCTCCTCCCAGGTTTCTAGAAATCGTTCACGTATGAGCGCGTCAAACGCGGGATCCGATTTATACCAATCCGCGGGTGTGCACTCATCCAACCAAAACGCCAACACCTCTTCAGGGGTTACCATGGCTCCACTCCTCAACCAACATGTCGCTGGGTCAAGCCAAGCAGACAAGTGACGATCTGACAAGATGTTACAGACCACTATTGGTCACATGATCTTTCAGCATGTCACCAACAGTGTCGTTCTGGCATCAGAATTAGGCTGGCTCGATGGCCTCATCCTCTTCGCCAGCCTCGATATAGACCTCTTGCGCCACTTCTGCGACGATGGGCGTTGAAGCCGCTGAAACCGGCGCATAAGGCACGACCTCCATATCAAGATCAGCACGAGGACGCTGTGTCATCCGGTATAAACCGTAGCCCCCAATCGCGAGCATGAGCACCGCGGTGAACAACCAATATCCGCTGTTTCCGATCACATCCATCATCCGGCCAACGATCAGCGGGCCGGCAATTGCGCCTACCCCGTTCACGAACAAGAAACCGCCTGAACCGGCTGCCATGTCTTCTTTGTCGAGGTAATCGTTCGCATAGGCCAACAGCAGCGCATACAGCGGGTTTGACATCCCACCAACAACAGCGCCGCTAAATACGATGACCGCAAAATTATCAGTGATGAAGTATGCAACAAGCGACCCGGCGCCACCAATGAATGCAAGCCCAATGATCAGGAAACGGCGATCCATGCGATCAGACAGCCAACCGATGGGATACTGAAGAACCAGTGCACCGACATAGATAGCGGATACAAAGAATGAGATTTCTCCAACAGTCAGCCCCACCCGGTTGCCATAGACAGCGGACATGCCGAACTGGGCTGCAAACACGCCACCCAGCATAAACATCCCGAAACACGCCAGCGGAGAAGCAGCGATCAGGTCTTTGATTTTCATACGTTTTGTTGTTTCAAACGCGGGCATTGGACGCGCAGATAACAAAACCGGGGCAAACGCCAAGGACACCATCACTGACGGGATGATAAATAGCGTATAACCAGAAACATCACCGCGGCTGACGATCCACTGTGCAAAGACGATCCCTGCCATTTGAACGATCATATAGACGGACAGTGCCTTGCCACGGTTTTCGTTGGTCGCCGCATTATTCAGCCAGCTTTCTGCTGTGATATACACACCGCAAAAACAAAATCCGATGATAACCCGGCCAATCGTCCAGGCCCACGGCTCTAACAGTACGGGGTAACAGATCAAAACCGCCGAGATCAAAGACCCCATCGCGGCAAACACCCGAACATGCCCGACCCGGCGGATCAATTCTGGCGTGTAGCGTGACGAAAACAAAAAGCCCACGAAATAGGCGGACATGACAATGGACAGCGCAAGCGTACTGAACCCTTCTTGGTCACCACGCAGACCTAGCAATGTCCCCTGAAGGCCGTTTCCGACCATCAACATGAACATCCCAACAAACAAGGCCCATGAGCCAGTAAAAACCTGTAGCACCGTGCGCCCCTTTGCGATTTGGCAGATCGCTCCTATGGATGATTCTTTGCAAAGTTCATCATACGAAAACGACGCTGTCTTGTCTGTTCACGTCGCTTTCGGTTTAGGGGGCAAAAGAAGCGATGCATCGCCGTAGCTAAAGAACCGATAACCCGTTCCAATTGCATGAGAATAAATGTCCTTGATGCGCTGTACGCCCATCAGTGCAGACACCAACATCATGAGCGTCGATTTCGGCAAATGGAAGTTGGTCATGAGCCCATCAGTCACCTGAAATTGAAAACCGGGTGTGATGAAAATATCCGTTGGACCGACCCAAGGCTTTAACCCGCCATCACGCGCCGCAGTTTCGATCAACCGCAATGCAGTCGTCCCAACCGGAATGACTCGTCCACCCGCAGCTTTGGTTGCGTTGATTTCTGCGACAGCTTGCTCAGTAACCTCGCCCCATTCGGAATGCATTTTGTGGTCGCGCACGTCGTCTACTTTTACCGGCAGGAATGTTCCGGCCCCGACATGCAAGGTAACATGGGTGAAATCAACGCCGCGCGCCTTCAACGCATCCAGCAGCGGCCCGTCAAAATGGAGCGATGCTGTTGGTGCTGCGACTGCACCTGAATGCCGCGCCCAATAGGTTTGGTAATCTTCTTTGTCCGCCTCATCCGCTGGCCGTTTCGCCGCGATATATGGCGGTAGCGGCATCGCACCCACTTCAGCCAACGCCGCATCAAAATCGTCGCCCTTCAGATTGAACTGCAAAAATGCCTGCCCATCAGCCCGACCTGTCACAGTCGCTGTCAAAACGTCTGAAAACACGATATCTTCGCCATCACGAATTTTGCGCAGTGGCTTAACCAATGCCGACCATTCGCCCGTCGGGCGCGGATCCAGCAAGGTGACTTCGATCTTGGAACTTGTCAGCCCTGTTTCACCGTTACGAAAGCGTTGGCCTGTCAGACGTGCAGGAATAACCTTAGTATCATTCAGGACAAGCCGATCACCCGGCTGCAATATGTCCACCAAATCCGACACCACGCAGTCAGAAATGCCGTCGTTGTCAGCCAAAAGCAGTTTCGCAGAGCTGCGCGGCCGCGCAGGCCGCGTTGCGATCAGCTGCTCTGGCAGGTCAAAATCAAAGTCACTTAGCTTCATCAATTTGTTTCCGGTGGCGGGCGGCGAAAGATTTCCCGGAACATGCCCGGTGTCAGCGCCGAAAGTGGGTTTACGCTGACCCGAGGGGCATCTGAGGTGCCTCTGATGTTAAAGTTGAACCCAATCAGCCCTTCGCCCTTACGGGTCAAAAAGGAACCAATGCTGTTCACCAAATACAACGGAGAAACGACGCCCTGCAGGTCAATCTGCTTGTTGGCCAGCGTGTAAATGCCATCGATCGAAATGCCAAGACCCGGACCAACGGCACTAGCCTCTGAAACGATGACCTGCTGCGGCGTCAGGCGGAACTTTGCGTCGATCTCGTCAAAACTCAGCCCCTGCCCGTCCAACTGCTGCAAAAGCCCGACAACACTGATCGCATCGAGTAGTGCGGCGATAGTCGGCGCATCGCGCACGCGGATGTCGCGGACCAACAGCGTCCCATCAAAGGTTCCAGCGCCACCCGCAGGCAGCAAGGTCAGGCTGACGTTGCCTCCGCGCGCATTATTCATAAAGCCAGCTGCACGAATGACCGCACCGGCATCATTACTTGTCAGGCGCACAGCAGAGCGCCCATCACGTGGTGCGATCACCCCCTCAACCGCAGCCGCGCCGTTCATTAACCCTTGGAACTGCCCAGAAAAGCCATTGGCCCCGTTAAACGTCCCACGAAAACCGGATAGCGCGATACCTTCGGTGATCTGAAGCCTATCCAGCGCCACTTGCATCGGCCCGCCCTCACCGCCGCTTGCGCCAAATCGGGCGCGACGCAGGTCCAAGCTTCCGCCGTTTATCACGACACCAACGGGCTGCCCCCGACCTCTTCCCTGAAGCGTGATAGGCGCGTTCAGCCAGTTCCCGATTTGCAGCTTGCTGAAGGTCGCGGTTTCAAGCCCACCTGTCGACGCCAACCTTATGCGACCATCAGCCGTCAGCCCTGCGCCGCTAACTTGCAGCCGATCAACGCTAGGAACCGCGCCAAGCGTACCGCTGACGCGAAGATTGCCAGATTGGTCTGCGGGCTTTACCCAGCCCACAGCCGGAATTGCCACACGCAACCCGCGCAAATTGGACGCCAATGAAAACGCTGGTGGGCGCCCTTTAGCCAAATCGATTATCAAATCACCGCGACCATTCCCTGAAACCGAACCGGGCGGTAATGCGATGTTGAACTCATCCATAAATGACTGGGAAAGCGCGACATTCGCTGAAACCCGGCTTTGGCCTGCGTGTTCTGCGCCAAACTGCTTTGTCCAGGTGCCATCCGCTGCCACGTCGCCCACGCGCACTGGCCCTGCGATAGTGATGCCAGCATTATCAACAGCAACCTCCAAACGCGATCCGGCCAAAACACGGTCAGGCACCAGTTGATCACTGCGAATACCGCGCAGTACAGCCGCGATATTTAGGTCAATTTCATCCAGACTTGACCCGCGCTTCATTGGAAAACCGATCTGCCCAGAAACCTGCGCGCGACCATCGGCCAATGTGACGGGCCTTTCTGCCTTGTCTAAAAAGGAAAACGGTTCGTTGTTCAGTACGGATAAAATCGCAGTTACCGAACCGTCCAGCGCAAGATCGACCACGCCGTCGCTTGGCTTTTGACGCGTATCGAGGATGGTGAACGTTGTCCCTGACGCATTAATCGGCCCACCCTGCGCTGGCACGATATTCCCGTCATCAAGCGTTACGACAAACCGATGATCTATGATCGAAGCGACGCCCGCACCTTCGTGGATCAACGGCATATGACGCATAAAGCGCACATCCGCCTCTTGGAATTCAAACCCAAGCGCGAGATCACGCGGTTGTCCCGGCGCGACACGAATGCCGACATTGCCATTAGTTAAGCGGCCCTTTGACAGGTTTTCAGAAATCCACATCCGTGTGCGCGGCTTGACGTTTGGTGGCCAAAACGCGAGCAGCTGTTCGGGATCAATTTCGTTGATCTCGCTGTCAAAGGCCCCGTGCCAACCATCTTCTGCCGCGGTCATCGAACCGCGCGACAAAACTTGCAAGTCACCATTACGGACAACCATCTGGCCAAGGTCCACGCGAAACGGATCAAACCGCAGGCGTAGATCAACTGACGCCTCTTCAATCGTTGGCGCTGCCTCATACAACCCCAATGGGTTCAGCGCGACATCCTGAAAATTGAACTGCGCAATCAAGGCACGCGGCAATCCGTTCATGATCTCACGCAAGTAAGCGTCACCATTAGCGCGGAAACTGCCCCACTCTGTCTCAAGCGCAATATCAGTGAACGATATCTTATCGCGGATGGGGTCGTAGGTTAGGTATGCTTTGGCTGCTTCGAACTGTACCGGTTTGGTCGCGTCATTGGGCTGCAAGGCACCTCGGCCGATCTCCAAAGTGGCGCTAAGCGGGCCAAGTGCACCGTCATCGTCCAGCTCTGTCCGCAGTGCGGCTGAGATCGGGGCGTCCACGTCACGCAACCATGTCAGCGCTGGCGATTGCGCTGCGATGTCGCTTGTGATCGCGTCGTCTATATTGACGGCCAATTGCGCACGGCGACTGCCACGTGGACTGCTGTAAGACAGGTTCACCGTGGTGACGCCCGCCCGCCCTGACAGCAAGCTAAGGTTCCCACGCAATGCGGTTTCACCGTCACGCAAATCTAAAGCAAGCGTGCCACCATCCACGACCCAGCTGCGTCGCGCGCGTGCGTCGTCAAAATTCACGATCAGCCCTTCAGCACGCACAGTCTCAAGCGCTTCAAGCTGAGGGCGTTCAAACACCTGATCAAGTTGGTCCAACAATTCAGGCACAGACCGGGCCTGACTGACCTCTGCAGCATCAGACGCCAAAGCGACGGCCACCGTCCCATCGCGTGCGCGGCGTAAATTAATCTGCGCACCAATAAGGCGTATTTCTTGCATCAACACTTCACGGCGCAGAATCAATCCACGCGGCGACATCATGCCCTCGACCACTGGCACCCGGGTCAGCATCACGCCATCCCGATCAAACAGGCGGGTATCAACCAACCGTACATGCGGATGCAAATCACGACCAATACGCGCAGTAATCGAACCAAAGTCCAGCTGCGCACCATCCAGCACTTCGGCTGCGCGGGTTTCGATTTGTTCAACAATCCAAGACGGCGCGGTTATTTCGCGGTTGATCATCATTACCGCAGCCACCGCGACAAAAATCACGGGGGCAACGCAGATGACAAACAGCGCACGCAAACAAAACAACCACCGACGCAAATTTTTGCGCGGCTTTACCGCTGGTTGCGGTTCTGCTTGCTCCTCAGTTTCTTCCACGATCTCTCCGCTTTGGGGGCCTTGGGCCTTTATCTTTGCTTGTGCCGAGTTAAAACAAAAGCACAACGTACAAAAGGACGCATCATGACCCTTCTTTCTGTCGGCGACAAAGCCCCGGACATCACCCTGCCCCGAGACGGCGGCGAAATTGTGAACTTGGCGGTTTTCGCAGGCAAGAATGTGGTTCTTTACTTTTATCCCCGCGACAACACATCAGGCTGCACCAAAGAGGCAATCGGTTTCACCGAGAGCCTTGCTGAATTCGAAGCGCTGAACACGGTCATCCTTGGTGTGTCAAAGGACTCGGTCAAAAAGCACGACAACTTCGTCGCAAAACAAAACCTCAAGATCGCACTTCTTTCAGATGAAGAAGGCGACGTATGTGAACGGTATGGCACCTGGGTTGAGAAAAAGATGTACGGCAAAGTATTCATGGGGATCGAACGTGCGACGTTCCTTATTGGCGCTGATGGCAACATCGCGCAGGTGTGGCGCAAAGTGCGCGTACCCGGTCACGTCGAAGAGGTTCTTCAGGCAGTTCGCGATCTATGACCCTTTCGGAAATGGCAGTTGCGGTCCTAAATACCGCAGACGGTCGCGAAAAAGCGGCGCTTTCACGTACATACGCTGCGCAATGGCGCGAGGCGCGTGCAAATGGCACACCGCTCGAAATTGGCAACGCCAAACCGCCTTTGCGCCCTGCCCGCCCAGAAAAGCCAGAACTGCTGGACCCGCGTGATGTTCCACATCGCAAACCGGGTACCGAAGAAGGACGCATCGCGCTTTTGCATGCGGTCGCGCATATCGAACTAAACGCAATTGATCTGCACTGGGATATCATCCCGCGCTTTGCCCATATCAAATTACCACTTGGCTACTACGACGATTGGGTCAAATCCGCTGACGAAGAATCAAAGCACTTTAACCTGATGTGTGATTGTCTCGAAGAATTGGGCAGCCATTACGGTGCACTCCCTGCCCACGCGGGCATGTGGTGCGCGGCAGAAGACACTGTCGATGACCTGATGGGGCGGCTTGCCGTTGTGCCCATGGTGCTCGAGGCACGCGGCCTCGATGTAACACCTGGGATGATCAATATCTTCAAGCAGGCGAAAAACAAATCAGCGGTCGCCGCGCTTGAAGTTATCTATGCCGAAGAGGTTCACCACGTTTCATATGGGTCGAAATGGTTCAACTTTTTGTGTGGACGACATGACCTTGACCCGACTGGCGTCTTTCATGATCTTGTACGCAAATACTTCCACTCCGCTTTGAAACCACCTTTCAACGAAGAAAAACGTGCAGAAGCAGGCATTCCGCCTGACTTTTATTGGCCGCTTGCTGAACAACGCAAAAAATAGGCGCGTTCTTTGGCGGTCCTTCGCGCAGTAACAACCTCTAGTGGCGTAATCCCGCGGGCTATGCGCAAATTTCTTGCAGCGAGCGCCTTGGCTGCTTACAGACGTAGGCAACGCTGGTGTGGGGACCAGTAAATATTAACGGGACGACACAGGACCTCATCGTGCGATCACGCCTGACAAAAACTACACACGCCGTTTTGGAACGCTGGTTCCCTGAACGCCGCCTCTTTCTCAGATCAGATTCAGAGACACGGTTTATCCGTCTCAGTTCTGAAACCCAACTGGTCGCTTGGATCGGTTGCACTGTTGTTGTGGCATGGACCATCGTCGCCACCGCTATCTTATTGATGGACAGTATCGGCGCCGGAAACTTTCGCGCACAAGCACAGCGAGATCAGATGACATATGAACAGCGCCTAAACGCGCTTTCATCTGAACGCGATGTGCGAGCACTCGAAGCAGCAGCAGCCCAAGAACGCTTTAACTCTGCCCTGCGTCAGATTTCGATCATGCAGTCAGAACTGCTGGCCACCGAAGAAAAGCGCCGCGAACTGGAAACTGGTCTTGATGTCGTGCAAGCAACCCTGCGCGACACCATGAAAGCCCGCGAAGAAGCGCGTGCTCAAGTCGCAGCCCTGACCGAAGAAGTTGACCCTAGCGCTGTGGCCGCCATTAGCCAAGAAGCTGTCGGCACTGTTGATCTACTTGCCAACGCTTTGGCGGAAACAGCTGCTGAACGAGACATGATCGCTGCCGACGCAGAGTTCGCAATCAGTCACGCGCAAGAGATCGAACTGGAACTGCGCCTACTTCAGGAACGCAACGACCAGATTTTCCGCCAGCTAGAAGAAGCCATGTTGGTTTCAGTTGAACCGCTTGACGATATGTTCCGCGCCGCGGGCATGAACCCCGACAACATGTTGGATCAGGTTCGCCGTGGTTATTCAGGCCAAGGGGGCCCACTCACACCAATTCAGTTCTCAACACGTGGTGGTGAGCCGGATCCAGATGCGTTGCGCGCCAACGCGATCCTGTCATCTATGGACCGGATCAACCTGTACCGCATCGCTGCTGAAAAGGCCCCGTTTGATATCCCTGTCAAAGCAAACTTCCGCTTTACCTCTGGGTTTGGCCCACGCTGGGGGCGTCTACACGCTGGTACCGATTTTGCAGGACCTATCGGCACGCCAATCTACGCAACTGCTGATGGCCGTGTTGTTCATGCCGGTTGGTCGTCGGGCTATGGTCGCCTGATCAAAATCCAGCATGACTTTGGTATTGAGACAAGATACGCACACTTAAGTGCGATGAACGTAACCGTCGGGCAAAGAGTCTCGCGCGGAGAACGAATTGGTGATATGGGCAACTCAGGTCGTTCGACTGGCCCACACCTTCACTACGAGGTTCGCGTCGGAGGCGAGCCCGTTAACCCCATGATCTATATAAGAGCTGGACAAGATGTTTTCTAAATCCAAAATCAATGAACCGGGGCCCAAGTCGGCCGACACCGAAACACCCAAAGCCGCTGACGCGACAAAAACCGCTGCGTCAGGTTCGGACTTCAAGGCAGCTCCTCCTAAGGCAAAGCCAGCAGCATCGATGCTGTCTTCTGACTTGCTGATCACTGGTAACCTAAAAACCAGCGGCGACATCCAAGTCGAAGGTCAGGTAGAAGGCGACATTCGTGCGCACCTGCTGACAGTCGGCGAAGGCGCTACGATCAAGGGTGAAGTTGTTGCAGACGACGTGGTCGTAAACGGCCGCGTTGTTGGTCGTGTGCGTGGCCTGAAGGTGCGCCTGACATCGACTGCACGCGTCGAAGGTGACATCATTCACAAGACCATCGCGATAGAGAGCGGCGCCCATTTTGAAGGCTCTGTTCAGCGTCAGGATGATCCGCTTTCTACTGGCTCGAAAAAGATGCCAACAAGCGCAGCAGCTGACAGCGCAAAATCCTAAGCTACGAATAATTCACAGCTTCAAAGGGCGCCCTATCGGGCGCCCTTTTTTCGTTCACTCTCAAAAATTTCCAGCATTTTCACTGGGTGATGAAATGCCAGAAAAATGCCGCGAACGGGTCTGATTTCAGCCGCTTGTTTCGTCGATCTCTAGGATTGTCTCCGAGTAACTTTGATTAACTAGTCAATAAAAATAACGACCGCTCACAAATGGAGAAACCTGTGAACTATTATAAACCCGCCTTGCGGGCCCTATCCGTCAGCGCAGCTGCACTGGGCTTTACGATTTCAGCGCAAAGCGCCGCAGCCCAAGAAATCTCCTGCGGTGCTCCATACACGATCGCCACAGGTGATTCACTTTCCGGCATCGCCAAAAGGGTCTACGGTTCTGCGTCCGACTTCCAGATCATCTACAGTGCGAACGTTGAAAAGATTGGACCGAACCCAGGTCTTATTTCTCTTGGGCAAGTGATCGACATTCCATGTCTCGGTGGTGAAACTGAATCTCAGGCGAACGAAGCGCTCATCCGTAAGGTCATTACGACCGAGCAGCTGGCCGCCCCCACCGATGTTGGCGTCCGGGTTGTGACAGCGACCGATTGGGCCCCCTACTTTGACGAAAGCCAAGAACAAGGCGGCATGATCACCGAGCTGACCAACATGGCATTGGCCGCGGCAGACGGAAACCCAGAATACAAAATCGACTTTATCAACGACTGGGGTTCGCACCTACAGCCGCTGTTGACAGATCACGCCTATGACTTTGCGACAGCATGGTATGAACCACCTTGTGAATTGATCGACCAACTGGGCGATGACGCAAAGTTTCGCTGCAACAACTTTGAATGGTCCGACCCAATGTTCGAAATCCTCTTGGGTTACTTCGGACGCGCTGGCGAACCTTTGCCTGCGACCCACGCAGAGCTGGCAGGCAAAAGCATCTGTCGCCCCGACGGATATGAAACATTCGTTCTGGAAGAAGACGGTCTTGTCGAACCGGCGATCAAATTCGGCCAAGAGGGTCTGATCACTGGCTGCATGGCTGGTCTGCTCGATGGCACATATGATGTCGTCGTCATTGCGGTTGACCCCGGCCAAGGCGCTGTTCTGGAACTGGGCGCACAGGACCAAATCATGCTGAACGAACAGCTGACCAAGGTTCTGAACCTGAGCCCAGTCATCGCAAAATCGAACCCACACCGTGAAGAAATGCTGGCTATGATGAACAGCGGCATCGCTTCGATCAAAGCTGACGGACAGTGGTTTGAAATCGTGAACCGTCACCTGTCTGCGCACCGTGCACAAACACAGTAATCGGTCCAAAGATTGAATGAGAAAGGGCGCCGATTTGGCGCCCTTTTTGTTTACACAATCGCGCGCCGATACAAATGCCACGTCGCATGTCCAAACACCGGCAATACGACCATGAGGCCTAAGAACCACGGCACCAAAGCCGCGAGCGATAGAACGGCGATCACCGCAGCCCACATTAGCATAACGACCGGATTGCGCCGCACGACCTGCACGCTCAGGATCATCGCGGTCACGAAATCTATTTCCCGGTCCAACACCAGCGGAAGGCTGACCACGGTCAGCGAGAATAGCACAAACGCGAGCACTGCCCCTATTCCCAGTTCGGCCACGATCATGGACAAACCGTTGGGGGTTAAGAATACCTCGTAGCTTTCTGAGACATTGGTCATCGTCGACAGCCCCATGAACAACGCAAAAATCATATGTGCGAGGAAGGTCCAGAACAGAAAATAGATCACTATGATCGCCCCCAGCCACGGCAGTTGGCGTGTACGTTCATTCCAAACAATGCCAAGGATCTGCGGCCACAACAGCGGCTGGCTGGTTTCTATTCTGCGGCTGACCTCGTAAAGGCCCGCAGCGGCAAATGGTGCGATCAAAGGAAAGCCAAGCGATGTTGCCAGAACCCAGCTGACATGCCCTGCCCCAAGCCAGATCAACAGAAACCCACCCAAGACATAGACGGCACTGAAGAACAGCCCGAACTGAGGCGCGTTTCGAAAATCGGCTATGCCTGCGGCCAATACTGCCTTTAGGTCACCGAATTTGAGCTGCTGGACGACCGGCTGCGACATTCAATAAATCCTCCAATCGGGCAATACGCCCAATTGAAAAATAGGAAGCAAACGCGTGCCAGTCTATGTAAATTACTCGGCGTTGGCTTCGGCACGGCTTTTGCCAGAAACATCCATAGCCAAAGTCGCGCCCATTAGACCATCAAGATCACCATCAAGCACGCCCTTGGTGTCCGAGGTTTCAAACCCTGTGCGCAGGTCTTTGACCATCTGGTAAGGCTGAAGCACATAAGACCGGATTTGGTTGCCCCAACCTGCATCACCTGCGTTTTCATGCGCCTCGTTGACCAGTGTCGAGCGTTTATCGAGCTCCATCTGATACAGGCGCGATTTCAGTGCCTTCATCGCAATGTCGCGGTTTTGGTGTTGCGACTTTTCAGAAGACGTCACAACGATTCCAGTCGGAAAGTGGGTAATCCGAACTGCGGAATCCGTGGTGTTCACGTGCTGACCACCAGCACCCGATGAACGGTAGGTGTCCAAACGGATGTCAGATGGGTTCACTTCGATTTCGATATTATCGTCGACAACCGGATAGACCTTAACTGACGTAAACGATGTGTGGCGCTTGGCGGCACTATCGAACGGTGAAATGCGGACCAGACGGTGCACGCCACTTTCAGACTTTAGCCACCCATAGGCATTATGGCCGCTGATCTTATATGATGCAGATTTGATGCCTGCTTCATCGCCGGACTGCTCTGACTGCAATTCAACCTTGTAGCCTTTTTTCTCGGCCCAGCGAACATACATCCGCGCCAGCATATTTGCCCAATCGCAGCTTTCTGTACCGCCCGCACCCGCGTTGATTTCAAGGAACGTGTCATTGGCGTCGGCTTCGCCGTCCAACAGTGCCTCAAGCTCTTTTTGGGCTGCCTTTTCGCGTAGGGCTAGAATGCCATTTTCGGCTTCTGTCACGACCTCGGCGTCGTCTTCCATTTCACCCAATTCGATCAGCTCGACGTTGTCGGCCAATTCTTGGGCGATCCCATCATAGTTGGCCATTGCATCAACCAACATCTGACGATCACGCATCAGTTTTTGTGCCGCATCAGGATCGTCCCACAGGGTCGGATCTTCAACGCGGGCGTTGAATTCCTCTAGCCGATGTGGCGCGGTTTCGCGGTCCATCCGCTGCGCAAGCAGGGTCAGCGACTTTTCGATCGCTTCAACGGTAGTCTGGATTTCTGCGCGCATGATGCACCTACTTACGTGAATGAATTATCAGGGGGTATTACAGTGCGGCGTGCGCACCCACAAGCAGGTGGTCAGTAAAGACCACCTGTTGAAAGCGTACCAAATGTTGCTTTTGGACCTACAGTCGCAGTTTCACCTGTCGATGTCGTGACCTGACGGCCCTGACGTGGAACCTCGTCAAATAATGGCAGATCACCCGCCATCGCAAAACCACCATCAAAGGTAATGCCGAACAGCGGCTCTTCGCCGGGGCGGAAGCATTCTGCGATCACGTTTTCGCCCGATGTGCCATCCGGCAAACGCGCGCCGCTGTAGCGGTCGATATTAATGAACTGACAGTCGGCTGGTGGCGTGAATGGACCCGCACCGTAATGCTTGATCGCTTCGCCCATAAAGCGGTTAAACACAGGACCACAAATACCACCACCAGAAGCGCTGCGGCCCAAGGTACGTGGGGTATCATAACCAATGTAGCATCCAGCTACGATGTTGGACGAGAAACCAACGAACCAGACATCTTTTGCATCGTTTGTTGTACCGGTCTTGCCGGCGATGGGAACAGGCAAGTTAATGGCGCTACTCGCCGTACCGCGCTCAACAACACCGCGCATCATCGATGTCAGCTGGTAGGCAGTGATTTCGTTCATTACGCGGTCACGATTTGAAACGATCCGCGGTGCAAACCCTTCGGGGATATAGGCATTTTGACAGTCTTCGCAGATACGCTGATCATGGCGATAGACGGTGTTACCGTAACGGTCCTGCACCCGGTCAACCAATGTTGGCTCAACCCGTTCACCACCATTTGCGAACATCGCATAAGCAGCAACCATCTTGAACAGAGTGGTCTCATCGGCACCCAGTGAAGCAGCCAAACCTTGGTTCATGTTTTCATAAACCCCGAATTTCTCGGCGTATTGCGCAACAGTGTCCATCCCGATTTCCTGCGCCAAACGAATGGTCATCAGGTTCCGGGAACGTTCGATACCAGTACGCAAAGGTGTCGGGCCATAAAACTGGTTAGAAGAGTTCTTGGGCCGCCAAACACCTTGTGGTGTGTTAATCGTAATCGGCGCATCCACCACGATCGTCGCAGGCGAATACCCACTATCAAGCGCTGCTGCATAGACGAATGGCTTGAACGATGAACCCGGCTGCCGCTGCGCCTGTGTAGCACGGTTAAAGACCGAATACTGGTAGCTAAAGCCACCCTGCATTGCGATGACCCGGCCAGTGTTCACGTCCATCGCCATAAAGCCGCCCTGCACTTCTGGGACTTGACGCAGAGTCCAACGAATGAACGATCCATCATCATCGGCGATCATCTTGCGGACATGCACAACATCGCCAACTGTAAAGTTTTCAAAGAAGTCGCCACGCATCCATTCGATGTCACGACGCGGGACGACAAAGGGCTCTGCCTCTGTCTCGACCACATCTTCGATACCTAGGCGCAGCTGGTTCTCTTCAACGGCCAAAACGACCGCAGGGTACCATTTCGTTTCAAGGTCAACATCACGGGCCACGTTCACTTCACGCAGCGCAGCACGCCATTGCTCTTCCTTACCAAGCTGGTCTTCGGCAATCGTCTTGCCTGTGCCGCGCCAAATCGAAGTACCACGATCATATTCTTCCAACGCACGCTGGAGCGAATGCGCAGCGTTCACTTGCAGTTCAGGATCAACAGTCGCCCGAATAGAAAGACCACCCGAGAAGAATTCATCTTCGCCAAAGTTTTGTGAAAGCTGGCGGCGGATTTCGTCGGTAAAGTAATCGCGCGGTGGCAGGCTTTCTTGGAAGCTAGGGAAATCGCCGTTCTGCACAGTACGCAACGGATCATTCATTGCCTCAGCCAGTTCAGCTTGGGTCAGGTATCCGTTTTCAAACATTTCACGTAGAATAAAGTTACGACGCGCAATGGCCGCATCCCGGTTCCGGACCGGGTGATAGCTATATGGTGCCTTTGGGTGCACAGCCAAAAACGCGGCTTCTGCGGGGCTAAGCGAAGATAGCGGTTTGTTAAAATATGACCGCGCCGCAGCTGTCACGCCAAACGAACGCACGCCAAGGTCAATCTCAGTCAGGTACAGCTCAAGGATTTGTTCCTTGCTCATCGCGCCTTCGATTCGAGTCGCGAGAATGATTTCCTTGATTTTCCGTTCCAGCGTGGTCGATCCGTCCAACAGGAAGTTCTTCATCACCTGCTGGGTAATTGTGGACGCACCACGCAGGTTTTCACCACGCGAAGTCACACCTTCGACGATCGCAGCCAAGATACCGCGCGGATCATACCCACCGTGCGTATAGAAATTCTTATCCTCGGCCGAGATAAACGCCTGCTTCACAAGGTCAGGGATCTCTTCGGCTGGCGTGAACAAACGCCGCTCTGCCGCGAATTCATCGATGATCTGCCCTTCGTTCGAATAAATCCGGCTGATCGTCTTGGGCTGATAACGCGCAAGCGTTTCATATGTCGGCAGGTCTTGGCCATACATGTAGAACACGCCACCAAGTGTCAGCGCGCCCATGATAAGGCCCATGGTCAGCAAGGTGAAAATCCCGCCGATGAAAGAGAAAATGAAGCGCAGCACGTGTGATCTGTGTCCTATAGTTTCGGTTGGGCTTATACGCCGCCGCAGCTGAATGGTCAAAAGGCCAAATGGGAATTACGGCCTGTAATATTCACGTTTTACTGAGTAAATTCAGCAACCGCTTCCGTGATGGCAGATACAATCCGCGCACGACCGGTCGCATTGGCCAACTGTGCACGATCTTGGGCGTTCGAAAGAAACCCTACCTCTATCAAAACACTAGGAAAATCGGCTGCCGTCAGGACCGCAAGCTGACCTTCGCGATGGGGGCGACCGTTGACACGTACCCCTGCAGTTTTCATTTCTGAAATAAGTAGATCGGCGAATTGCCGCCCCCGAGGGCCGGTTTCCGCCCGCGCTAAATCCATCAAGACGGTCGCAACCCGATCCCCGTGATCGGCTAAATCAACGCCTGCCAGCAAATCGCCACGTTCGTGCCGTTCGACCATTCGACGCGAGGCACTCGACCCACCGTCTTTCGATAATGTGTATACAGAAGCGCCACTTGCGTCATCTTCTTCAAGTGCGTCAGCATGTAGTGAGATGAATAAATCCGCCCCAACAGCGCGCGCAAATGTGACCCGCGCATCCAACGGTACAAACACATCACGATCACGTGTCATGACGACTTGAACGCCATCCAGCTGATTGACCGCTTGTGCGACCTCTAAACCAAGAAGCCGCATCAACTCAGCCTCTTTCACCCCACCGCGCAGCGCACCAGGATCAATGCCCCCGTGCCCCGGATCAATCACCACAGTAAAGCCATCAACGTCGGTTTCGGGCATGGGCATAGCGACAGGTTCAAAAACTCTTGCCTGAACTGGCGCACCCGCTTCCGCACCAAATGCCCTTGCCTTCGTACGTTTCAACACGATTGCAAGGTCAGCACCTGCATCGGTCCGGGTCATTGCCGCCTCGGTCACACGCATTGGACCGGCAAGGTCAACGACCAATCGCGACCATTCTGTATCCAGTGCACCAAAATGTAGACCAGTCGCACGATCACCAGACAGCAGTTCCTCAGGCATCACATCTGGCCACTCGGCACCCTGAAAATCCACAACGAGACGCCTAGGATTATCCAATGTAAACAATCTATAAGGCGTCACACTTGATAGACCCACCTGAATCTCAAGTTGCCACCACCCATCGCGAACTACCGTCCGTTCAGGATCGACCACGACCTGCGCAGCCGCCCCATGGCATAGGAATAGCAAAGTGAAAATCAGACGGATCACAGCTTACGCGCCTCCATGAAACGTGCAATGCGATCTAGCCCTTCTTTGATATCATCCGTGCCACGCGCATATGAAAACCGGAGCCAATGGTGACCGCGCGCCGCATCGAAATCGAGCCCCGGTGTCACCGCAACGCCTGCCTCATCCAGTATTTCAGCTGCAAATTTCAGCGCGTCATCAGTGTAATCCGACACGTCGACATAGATATAGAACGCGCCATCAGGCGGCGCGAAACGCGTTAATCCGGCAGCACGCAAGCCATCAATCATAAGCGCACGGTTTACCGCATAAACGGCTTTGTTCTGTTCAAGTTCTTCGGTGCAATCCATCGCATGTAACGCAACGCGTTGCGCTGCATGTGGGGCGCAAATGAACATGTTCTGCGCCAAGCGCTCTATCCGGCGGACATGGTCATCAGGGACGATCATCCAGCCAACGCGCCAGCCAGTCATTGAGAAATACTTTGAGAAAGAGTTCACAACGTAAGCATCATCAGTCACCTGCAACGCCGTGACTGGGGCAGTGTCGTAATCAATGCCGTGATAAATCTCGTCCGAGACAAGTGCGGCATCCCTTGCCTGACAAGCATTCGACAAAGCAGTTAGCGCATCGGCGTCCAGCATGGTTCCGGTTGGGTTGGCAGGTGATGCGACGATTAACCCATCTAGGTCGTAATCCGCGACATCGCTTGGCAAGGGCTGAAACCGTTGCGCAAACGTGGTTGGAATATCAATTGGGTTCAGGCCAACGGCCTTAAGGATTTGGCGATAAGATGGATAACACGGCGTACCCAATCCAACCCGCTCACCGTTATCAAACAGCGCCGAAAACGCGAGCAGGAACGCACCCGAAGCGCCGCTCGTGACAACAACCCGCTTTGGGTCCAAGTCGACATCGTACCATTCACCATAATGTCGGGCGACCCGACTACGCAGTTCAGGCAGACCAAGACCAACGGTGTAACCCAACGGCTGTTCCAACTCCGCAATCAGCTTTTGACGTGCACCAGCTGGCGCGCCCGTGCTGGGCTGGCCAACTTCCATATGGATGATGTGGCGCCCCGCCTCTTCGGCTTTCCGGGCTGCCTCCATCACGTCCATAACAATGAATGGATCAACCTCGCCTCGGGATGAATGTCGCATATGCCTGCCTACCGTTTTTCTTTGGCCCTGTTTGCCCGTCACCAGCATGTGAGGTCAATGCACCTTGGCATTCATCGGCATATATGATCTGTCCTTCACCAAATTTACGTTAACGAGAGACCTAGATGCCCTTACGCTTTGCCCTGCCCTTGATGCTAGCCATGTCTGGCCCCGTCGCTGCCCTCGAACTGGACGCGATGACCGACGCAGAGCGAGAAGCCTTTCGCGCAGAGGTCCGCGCGTACCTGCTTGATAACCCCGAAGTGATGCAAGAAGCCTTTGCAGTGCTGCAGCAGCGCGAACAAGAAGCGCAGGTCACCACCGATATGGAGATGATCGCAACCTACTCCGATGCATTGTTCAATGATCGGTATTCCTATGTAGGCGGCAACCCGGCTGGTGACATTACAATCGTTGAATTCATGGATTACCGTTGCGGCTACTGCAAACGGGCATTTCCTGAAATCGAAGCCCTGATTGCCGCGGATACAAATATTCGGCTTATCGTGAAAGAATTTCCAATCTTGGGCGAACAATCAGTGCTGGCATCGCGGTTCGCAGTCGCAACCCTATTGGTGGCCGGTGACGACGCCTATAAATCAGTGCACGACACGCTGATGGAATTTCGCGGTGACATCACACAGGCCAGCATGACGCGATTGGCCGAAATTCTAGAACTTGATGCACAGGCCATCATCGCCAAAATGGATTCCGACGAAGTAACCAATGTGATAACCCAAAACCGCCAACTTGGTCAGCAAATGCAAATCTCAGGCACGCCAACGTTTGTGATCGAAGACCAGCTGCTGCGTGGATATGTTCCGCTGGACGCAATGGAACAGCTTGTCGCTGGTCTTCGCGAATAGTTGCAAACTTCACGTGATCGTCAGTAAGCTCTAGTCGACAATATCCGCCAGCGGGCTAGTTTTCGCTGGCAGATATTGCATCCAACAAGGAGCTGGACAATGACAACACGTCGTACCTTTCTACGCACCGCCGCAGCACTGGGAACTGTAACCTTGCTGCCTTATCGCTTGAACGCCGCTGGACACAGCGCCGATAGCTTTGAAACCGTGAACGGCACGGTCACTATTCACCCCATCGCACATGCATCATTCGTCATGGAAACGCCGGCTGGCGTTGTCTATGTCGACCCGGTCGGTGAACCATCACTTTACGAAGCATTGCCCGCGGCAGACTTCATTTTGATAACCCACGAACATGGCGACCATTATAACGCTGAAACGCTGGCCGCCTTAGCGACCGAGCAAACAGCGATGATCGCAAACCCGGCTGTCTATGACATGCTGTCAGCGGACCTACAGGCAAGCACCACAGCCATGGCCAATGGTGAAACCGCCCGCGCAGGTGAGATCGGGATTGAAGCAATCCCCGCCTATAACATCACCGAAGACAGGCTGAACTTTCACCCACAAGGCCGAGACAACGGCTACGTGCTGTCAGTCGATGGGTTGCGCATCTATATTTCAGGCGATACCGAAGACATCCCCGAAATGCGCGCGCTCGAAAACATCGACGTGGCCTTTGTCTGCATGAACCTGCCATTCACGATGGACGCCACCGCAGCTGCATCCGCAGTCGCCGAATTCGCCCCCACCTACGTCTACCCCTACCACTACCGGGGCCGCGACGGAGGCACACAAGACCCCGAAGAATTCGCAAGTCTCCTGACCAGCGAGACCGAAGTAAAAATGGGCAACTGGTATAGCTAAATCAAAGCTGCAGGGCGATATTCACTGCCCTGCAGACAATAGAGCTAGTGGCCCCTATGCGGGACGAAGCCGCCATCAAATGTCGAACGGCGAAGGTCTGTTTTGTCGATGAGAGTCTTTGCGTTTAGCCGAGAATACTATCAAGATTTCCGATAATACTGACGAGCAAGGCTATGCCGCAAATCAGTATCGCCAACCAGAACACATAATGCATCACAAGTGCTGAAACGCCGATACCAACGGCCAAATATGACAGCCGGTGTGGTTCGTTTCGGTATAATCCTATGCCACCAAGCACTACTGCAATACCCGCCACACATAGCGCGGAAAACGTGATGAACTGACGATAGTTTCGAGGCGGTGGAGTGGGCTGTGGAGCTGGCTCACCCGCCAATGCACGCGCGGCTGATTGCTTGATTTCTACTGCAATCTCGCCAATGACGGTACCGCTACTTTTTTCTTGCGGCTCAAAAAATGCAGATAATTGTATGAGAACAACGACCAGGCTTGCAATACCCAGTATGAACCCAACCAATCCAAATTTGGCTGGTCGCTCTTCGATTGTCTGTTCCATTGCATTACTCCTTCGTCGTTTAACCGCGTTCGATAAATGAAAAGGACGACCAAAATGAGGCGTCTGAACCCAGACTGTACCCCGCTGGGTGCCAGCGTCTCTTTCGTATCAAGCGCAAAAGCAGTCATTGGTGACGAACGCAGCATCATGCACTTTGGGCTCGAACCAGACATTCGACAGACACTCTATTCCGCCGCTTCCACGTTCTGCGCAGCTTCCAATTCTTCGGCCTTCTTTTCGACCTGCTCGACGATATGTTCGATCATGTCGTCGTTGGATTGTTTGTGGCTTTGCTTACCCGCAAGATAGACCATCCCTGATCCCGCGCCCCCTCCGGTGAAACCGACGTCTGTCAACAGCGCCTCACCGGGGCCGTTCACGACGCAGCCGATGATGCTTAGGCTCATTGGGGTCTTGATGTGCTCAAGCCGTTTTTCCAGCGCCTCGACAGTTTTGATTACGTCAAAGCCCTGCCGCGCGCAGGATGGGCAGGAAATGATATTGACGCCGCGGTGACGTAGGCCAAGGGATTTGAGGATTTCAAAACCCATTTTCACTTCTTCAACCGGATCAGCAGACAGGGACACGCGGATCGTGTCGCCGATCCCCATCCACAACAGGTTTCCCATCCCGATGGCAGATTTTACGGTACCGCTGATCAGCCCCCCGGCCTCTGTGATGCCAAGGTGGATTGGCGCGTCAGTCGCATCGGCGAGTTGCTGATACGCCGCAGCAGCCATGAAGACATCTGACGCCTTACAACTAATCTTAAATTCGTGGAAATCATTGTCTTGCAGGATTTTGATGTGATCCAGCCCGCTTTCGACCATCGCATCCGGGCAAGGTTCACCGTATTTATCCAGCAAATGCTTTTCGAGCGACCCAGCATTCACCCCAATCCGGATCGAACAGTTATAGTCGCGCGCGGCCTTGATCACCTCTTTGACGCGCTTTTCGTCACCGATGTTGCCGGGGTTGATGCGCAGGCAGGCAGCCCCTGCCTCTGCGGCTTCAATCCCGCGTTTATAGTGAAAGTGAATATCAGCAACGATGGGTACCGATACTTCGGGAACGATCTCGCGCAGTGCTTTGCTTGATGCCTCGTCCGGCACAGACACACGGACAATATCCGCGCCCGCATCCGCAGCCGCCTGAATTTGTGCAATTGTCCCCTTCACGTCAGTCGTCAACGTATTGGTCATGGTCTGTACAGAAATGGGCGCATCGCCCCCAACGGGCACATTGCCAACCATAATCTGACGGGATTTCCGACGCTCAATTGTGCGCCAAGGACGGATGTTGTTCAGGGACATGGTGCTGCTTTCGGGCAAACGCGATTTGCCCTCAATCTAAGCATCAATGACGGACGCAGCAACCAGTCTAACGCAGGTTATTCGCTCGCGTTATTTTCCGCGACGCGCACGACCTCTGCCAGATCATCGTCTGCAGACAAATCTGCCACAGAATAGGTTTCACGCAGGCTGTCAGCATTCAATGCAACATTCGACGTTACCACCCCACTTTGGCCAACTGGACCATAGTGAACACCGTTAACCGCAAAATACATCGCGCCGCTTTCACCAACACGCAAAGTTGCAGGTGCTTCAGTTGCAGGAACTTCGAAATTCTCGCCTGGCGCCATCACGCCTTCAAAAATCACAGTGCCGTCTGCAGAACGAACACGTACCCACGCAGGGCGCACTGCAACCAACTGCAGTTCTGGAACGTCAGGTTCGACAACTTGGACCACAGGTGGGTGTGGCGTGTCGGTCACAGCTTCAGCCAGCGCAGTAGCAGGTTCGACCTCTACAGCAGGCATAATTGAGCCGATAGAGCCCGGATTCAGTGTTGAAATCGGCGCATCGCGTGCAACCAAAACTGGCACATCTAGCGCCTGTGGGCGGTAAAGCCGGTCTAACGCCTCGCGCGATGGGGCTGTAAAGCCCGCCAAAGCGTCAGAGGTTTCAACCGCATTTGCCGCACCTGACAGTGGATCCAGCTCCGATACGATGACTGGTGCTTGCTCTACTGGTGCGAACTGAACTTTTTGAACTTCTTGCAAAACGGTCCAACCGCCATAGCCAAGACCACCGATCAAGGCGATCAACACCATGACAGACCCAACGGCCCGCGGCTCGAACTGCGCCATGACCGCATCCCCTGCTGGGATGAACGGTGTCGCTGAACCTGAAAAAATGTCTTTACCAAGGGGGGCCGCAATGGGGTCACCAGATTTCCCTTGAAGCGATGACGCCTCAGCAGACATACCATGCGCAGTCGCAAAACCGCTTTCTTTACAAAAGGTTGCGAATGCTTCGTCTGGGTCCATACGCAGATACCGCGCATAAGACCGCACGTACCCAGCAATAAAGCCTGGCGTATCAAATGCAGATGGATCTGCATTTTCAATTGCTGCGATATATGCTGCTTTGATTTTAAGTTCGCGCTGAACGTCCAACAGGCTTTTGCCCATGGTCGCACGTTCGCCGCGCATTAAATCACCGAGTCGCAATTCAAAGTCGTCAAAGCTTTTAGCTTGAACGTCCTTCTGTGCGTTTTCGCGCTTGAAGGTCTTCCTGATCATCGACTGTCCCGTCGGTTACTGCCCCGAGGTTCTCTTGTAACACGAATCAATTTCGCATGAGAACCTTTTCAATCAATAGCATACTGGCAGCAGCCATGCATACGTTGAAAAAAGGTTAACCCGCCAGTTCAGCGCGATTCAGCGCACAATGTGACCAAAGACTGTCCAAAGCACCGACTAATGCATCCATTTCACGCGGCCCATGAACGGGTGACGGGGTAAAGCGCAGACGCTCTGTTCCGCGGGGTACTGTTGGGAAGTTGATCGGCTGAACATAGATGCCAAATTCCGAAAGCAGCATGTCAGACAACTTCTTCGTATGGACCGGATCGCCAACGATCAACGGCACAATGTGGCTACCGTGATCAATGATAGGCAGCCCCATCCCCTTCAGACGCAGCTTTAGGATTTTCGCCTGTGTCTGGTGTTGTACACGCAGCGTGTCATCTTGCTTCAGGTGCGCAACGCTTGCCGCGGCACCAGCAGCGACAGCCGGCGGAAGACTTGTCGTAAAGATAAAGCCCGGCGCATAGGACCGGATCGCATCGCACATTTTTGGTGAAGCAGCAATATAACCGCCCATCACGCCATATGCTTTGGCCAAGGTTCCGTTGATAATATCAATGCGGCCCATTAGACCATCACGTGCAGCAACCCCTGCCCCACGCGGACCATACATGCCCACGGCGTGTACTTCGTCGATGTAAGTTAGCGCATTGAATTCATCTGCAAGGTCACAGATTTCCTTGATCGGGGCAAAATCCCCGTCCATCGAATAAATCGATTCAAACGCGATCAGCTTTGGTGCAGCAGGGTCATCCGCCGCTAGCAATTCGCGCAGGTGATCCAGATCATTGTGACGGAAGATGCGCTTTGCACCACCGTTGCGGCGGACACCTTCGATCATCGACGCGTGGTTCAGCGCATCTGAATAGATGATCAGGCCCGGAAACAGTTTGGGCAACGTGCTTAGCGTTGCATCATTGGCGATGTATGCTGATGTGAATAGCAGTGCCGCTTCTTTTTGGTGAAGATCCGCAAGCTCAGCCTCAAGCTGCTTGTGGTAAACCGTTGTGCCAGAAATGTTGCGCGTCCCGCCAGATCCAGCGCCAGTTGCATCAACAGCTTCGTGCATCGCAGCCAAAACAACAGGATGCTGCCCCATTCCAAGATAGTCGTTACCACACCATACTGTCACCGGTGATTCAGTTCCGTCATCCTTGCGCCATGTGGCGTGGGGGAACTGGCCACGTTTGCGTTCAATATCGATGAAGGTCCGGTAACGGCCTTCTTCGTGCAAACGGTCAATCGCGGCATCCAGTTGAGCGGTATAGTCCACTGATACTTCCTTCATCTTGCGGCTCAAAACCCAGATCAGCCCTAGGTTTTTGAATCGTTCTAAGTGTCATATAGGGCCAATCCCGTCCGAGCAATACGCTACAAACTGTCGCCCCCTAATACCTTAGTGCCGGTCAAAGATACGAAAGACGTTGACCTAGATCAATGAATACGGAGATTTGGGCGCAACGTCATCCGGTGCCCATTCGTAAGCAAGCTCCAAATTACGATAGACGACAGCCGGGCTCACGCGGCATCCGTTCTGCAAAGGCCAGGCGCTTTGCAGCACCGACAACCAGCGTGATTTCTTCGTCCGCAGATGGTTCAGGCCGCGCGCCTGGTACAACCAACTGTTTGTCGATAGCCGAATACGGATCCATTGCAATGGACTGGTCGCGTCGTTCGGTTTGTCATGATGGCGTTGCAAATGCATTATGCGGCTGCGCAGGCTCCCACGGATAGGCCGCCTCTAGATATCTGTCCGCCGCATGAATGAACCGGCCCTGACCACCATTCACTTTGAGTGACGCATCCAATTGCGTATAGGTTGGCATATTCGGGTGTGATGCGACCTGTTCAGCAGGCATACCAGTCGCCATGTAATCTTGGCTCAATTGATAACGTTTCAGGTGAATCGCTAAGGCCGACTCGATACTGGAATTCAGCTCGCCCAACCCTAACTTCTCCAACATCGACCGCAGTTCGTGACTTCGAAAAGGTGCAATGCCGCCAAAGCTGTCGAAATGCGCCAACCCGTTTGGCCCAAATACGTCATACAAAAAACCCATGATACCAACGGTTTCACGTTCGTATTCATTCATTACCTCGCCGGTACGTTTCTTTTCTTCGGCGAATGCACGCAGCGTTTCAAAATACCTGCCATCCGTCGGGCGTGGGGCCAGCCTCAGCGGCGGCGGCGGGACGAACCGGTGCGAAGGCCGATCTCTTTCCGCCTGAGTACTTGGCCCGCCAGACATTCGCTGTGGAACCGTATCCAGATAGGTCTCTCCCTCGGCACGACGTGCACGGATACGATCCCCAATAAACATCAAGATTTTGAACGGCAGACCAACAACAAGAATGCCACTGATTAAAAGTTGCGCAAACGCCATCTTACGCGCGCCTCGACTGGTGTTTTCGAAATCAAATGCGACGTCTATCAAATCCTGAAAATACTCAATCATGTCATTGGCCTATAAATCACGCTTAGCGCTAATTAATCCGCTTCGGCATGACCCAAGTCAAACAGTTATGCGTTTTGGATTGACGCCCGCGCCAATCGTGCCACCCTGACGGCAAACAAACATAGGACCTATGAAATGACCCTCGACCCCGTCCTCTCGCGTATTGATAGCGATCTGAACGCCGCCACCGAACGGCTGCTTGAATTGCTGCGCATTCCATCAATCTCGACCGATCCGGCCTACAAGGGCGATTGCGACACAGCCGCCGATTGGCTGGTCGCTGACCTGCAAAGCATCGGGTTCGAGGCATCAAAACGCCCCACCACGGGCCACCCAATGGTTGTTGCGCACTCAGGCGGCGAAGGACCACATGTGCTGTTCTACGGCCACTACGACGTGCAACCGGTTGACCCGTTGGCCCTGTGGGATCGCGACCCATTTGATCCGCAAGTCGAAGACACCGCCAAAGGCAAAGTCATTCGCGGGCGCGGATCATCCGATGATAAGGGCCAACTGATGACGTTTGTCGAGGCCTGCCGTGCATGGAAAGCCGTGCATGGCACCCTGCCCGGCAACATCACGTTGTTCTTTGAAGGCGAAGAGGAATCAGGGTCACCATCACTGACCCCGTTCATGCGCGAAAATGCGAAGGAACTTACCGCCGATGTCGCCCTTATCTGTGACACGGGGCTGTATGGCGATAGCACACCAGCAATCATCACACAGCTACGTGGCCTCTTGGGCGAAGAGCTCACCATCACCGGCCCAAACAAAGACCTGCATTCAGGCATGTACGGCGGGCTAGCGATGAACCCTGCCCGCGTGCTGGCCAAAGTCATCGCAGCCCTGCATGACGAAGATGGCCGGATCACGATCCCGAATTTCTACGACGGGGTCCCCGAGCTTTCCAACGAACTCGCCGCGGCATGGGATGACTTGAAATTCGACGAAAAGGAATTCTTGGGTGAAGTTGGGCTGTCTGAGCCTGCTGGCGAGAAGGGCCGCCGCCCGCTTGAAATGATCTGGTCGCGCCCAACCTGCGAAGTTAACGGTATCTGGTCAGGCTACACCGGTGATGGCTTCAAGACCGTACTGCCATCACAAGCCCACGCAAAAATCAGCTTCCGTCTGGTTGGCACGCAAGACCCTCTCAAAATTCGCGATAACTTTCGCAAAATGGTCCAAGACATGCTGCCCGCCGATTGCAGCGTGTCCTTCAGCGATCATGGGGCAAGCGCGGCTGGGCAAATGACCACAACCCACCCAGCATTCGACCAAGCCCGCAAAGCGCTATCCGACGAATGGCCAAATGCGGCGGCCTATGTTGGCTGCGGCGGATCAATCCCGATTGCGGGCCACTTCAAGGACATCTTGAACATGGACGCGATGCTGATCGGCTTTGGCAAAGACGACGACCAAATCCATTCACCCAACGAAAAATACGACCTATCCTCGTTCCACAAAGGGATACGGTCATGGGCACGCATCCTGCACGAAATGACGAAATAAACCACAAACGTAGGGTGGGTTTTAACCCACCCTCGCTTAACTCAAGAACGCTTCGGTTCAAGCTCAACCGACCACAATTCAACATCAGCGCGATCCATCAGGCGAACAGTCATGACGCCTGTATCGGCCGCGATATCAACCTTACCAAAAAACTGCATACCGTCAGATGGCGGCAGGTTCGCCTGCCCCGGCTCTGGATGCTTAGCAAACCGGACTTCAGGACCAAACGTATTGTCATAATCATTCGGGCCAAACGTACCTGCATGTAGCGGACCAGATACAAACTCCCAAAACGGCTCAAAGTCCTGAAACACTGCACGGTCAGGCGAATAATGATGCGCTGCCGTATAATGCACATCCGCCGTCAGCCACACGGTATTCTGGATTTGCGCATGTTTGATAAACGAAAGCATCGCCGCGATATCCTGCTCGCGCCCCAACACCGGCCCGTCACCATTGGCACCGTTCTCCATGTTTTCATCGCCATCGCGGACCATCATGCCAATCGGCATATCCGACGCAATCACCTTCCAAGTCGCCTTGGAATTCAGCATCTCACGCTTGAGCCACGCCATCTGCTCCGCACCTAGGAAGGGCGTCGGCGCGGTTTCAGTATTCGGCGAATTGTCACCGCGATAGGTGCGCATATCGATCACAAAGATATCCAACAACGGGCCATACGACACCTTCCGGTACACGCGGTTAGGTTCGTCCATAGTCTGACGGGTTGGCATCATCTCGTGGAACGCATGGGCCGCCCGCGCAGACAGGAGTGCCGCTGATTTCTCGGTATAGCGATCATCCGCACTGAGCACCTCGTTCGGATACCAGTTGTTGGTCACTTCGTGGTCATCCCACTGCGCGATGATTGGCACCTGCGCATTCAGCGCACGCACGTTATCATCCATCAGGTTATACAGATGCTGGCCGCGAAATTCGGTCAGTGTCTCGGCCACCTTGGTCTTTGCCTCGGTCACGACGTTTTTCCAGATCGTACCGTCCGCCAATTCAACCTCTTCCTGCAACGGACCATCGGCATAAACCGTGTCCCCCGAATGCAAAAAGAAGTCAGGGTTATGCTGCAGCATCGTAGCATAGGTCTGCATCCCACCGCGATCCTGATCAATACCCCAGCCCTGCCCTGCGGTATCGCCAGACCAAACAAAGCTAATGTCGCGGCTGCCATGTGGTGCCGTGCGGAAATGCCCCGTCAGCGCCTCTGACTCCACACCATCGCCGAGGCCAACCATCTTAACACGGTAGAAAATGTCCTGATCCGAAGGCAAACCAGACAGCGACATTTTACCGGTGAAATCGCTAGGGGTACCGACAGACAGTCCCGGAACAGCCTGCGCATCCGCAAAGCTTTCAGTAGTGGCCCATTCGACCATCATGCGCGACTCGCGGTCGGCACGGACCCATACAACAGCGCCATCATGGGCAACATCACCCGATTGAATTCCATGTGTCATCACAGGCCGGCTTTGCGCGCGGCTAAGCGAAGGTACAAAAAGAGTGGTTCCAAGTGCTGCGGAACCCAAAAGCGTCTGACGACGATTGAGTGTAATACGTGGCATTTTTCTGAACTTCCATGATCAAGAACTGATCCGAAAAACATCCAACCACAACGTGACACAATCACGCCAAACAGATGACAGTTTAGGAAACGTTTGATGACACTCGAGCAGGTTTTTGAAATACATCGAACGTCAATTACGAGCCCTATCTTTAAATTGAGTTTGCGTGCAAGGTTCAGCCGGAGAGCACATTACCTGCAGGAAATCAGATGAAATTTTTCTTCAAAAAGAAGGAACGTAAAGAGGCGGACACCGCCATACTTGATGGTGCATACCAATTACACCGCGAAGAAGATATTGCGCGTTTTACAAGATGCGTAGAAGACGTCTTTCCGGAGCGTGCACAGCAGTTTCGATGTTTTGGAGCAGACTGGATGGGACGTCAGTTCGCAACCGATCACAAAAGGGTGGTAAACGGCGAGCCAGAGGTCGCCCTTCTTGACCCCGCAACGAAAGAAATTTTCGAAATCCCATGTAGTTACACAGCATTCCACGAAATTGAGCTAGTTCAATATCCCGAAGAAACTGTCGACCATACAAAATTCAAAAATTGGCTTTCCTCGGGAGGCCGACGCCCTAAGTACGGGGAGTGCGTAAGCCATACCGTACCCCTGTGCCTTGGCGGGAAAGACGTTTTTAGCAACTTCGAAATTGCGGATCTAGAAGTCAGCTGGAGCATTTCAGGTCAGATATTTGCGCAAATACGCGACCTTCCTGCTGGCACTCCAATAAACAAGGTCGATATCTCTAAAGATTAAAGCACCTTAAGCTTGAATGCTGGATTCGTCACTACTGCAGACAACCAATATCCAATAACACATCAAGAGTGCTTCATTAACTATCAAGGATAAGTGGCGCGGTTGACGGGGCTCGAACCCGCGACCCCCGGCGTGACAGGCCGGTACTCTAACCAGCTGAGCTACAACCGCGCATCGTATCTAGTCACATCGGAGTTAGTGGCGCGGTTGACGGGGCTCGAACCCGCGACCCCCGGCGTGACAGGCCGGTACTCTAACCAGCTGAGCTACAACC
>NZ_JBHZRX010000002.1:225224-440958 GCF_043641945.1 Yoonia maritima
GCGCATCTAACTTCCGGTCTGTGACCGAACGTGGGGTGCTTCTATGACTGTGCCCCGCCCCCGTCAAGCGGTCCTTGCGCAAAAAATGACTTCATGTGAATCTTTTCTAAAACAGACCAATGAGCGCAGGATATCGCAGCACAAAAAACGCAACAAACCGGCGGTGGCTGCGTTAAGCTATAAACTGATAGCGTGGGGGATGGTGGGTGATGAGAGGCTCGAACTCCCGACATCTTCCGTGTAAAGGAAGCGCTCTACCAACTGAGCTAATCACCCGATGTGGCGTGATTTAGGGTATGTTGCCGGTGGGCGCAAGCCTAAGAAAGCAACTTTTCTGAACCATTTTTCAAATGATAGACGCAGCCCTGCCCGCCGTGGATGTCAGTACCCTGAGTTGCGTCCTTACCAGCAACGATTTCGCGCAATGCCCGCCCCGTGACGCCATGGGTAACCAGTACCGCAGGACCCTTTAATTCCTGCAAAAATGCGTGACAGCGCGCGGTCACAGCAGCCAAGCCTTCGCCATTCGGGGCTATTTCGTACTGCGCCATAAACGGATCGTCCGCTTGCGGAAGCGGAAGCGAGTCGCGCAGCAAACCAGACCAATCCCCAACGCCGATTTCACGCAAACGATCATCTGTTTGGATGATTCCCGCGATACGGCTCAGTGCGATTCCCGCAGTTTGCACCGCCCTGCCCTGTGGGCTGCTGAAAAATGCGAATCCCCGCAGGTCGCATTGGGCAAGAATCGCACCTTGATGGGCTGCTTCAGATTCGCCCTGCGCGGTAAGAGGCGAATTTAACTCCCCCTGCATCCGGCCTTCAAGATTCCACTCCGTCTGGCCGTGACGCAGGATGTATAGTTCTGGATAGTTCAACGATTAACCTTCGCCATTCGCAAAAAAGAAATGAGGATTATTCGTCTGCGTCAGCCGAGTCGGCATGCGCTTGAACAACTGCGACCTTAGGAGTGCGAAATTTTACGGTCAGCAATGCAGCGCCGTCACCAATATCCTTGGTCTTCACGATCCGAGTTTTTCCCATAGGCGGCAAAATCAATTCGTCCCCACGCGCGAGCGCCTCACCGATGACCGCAAGTGCGGCTTCAACCGCCGGCTTCACGTCTCTTTTCTTAAGACCAGTTCGTGCAACTACTTCGTTGAAAAGCTGAGGTTTCTTTAATACTGGCGCGACCTCGTTGACTTCATCAACTTGCGGTTCGATTGGAGTAGCCATTCACATGTTCCTTTTATTTTGCTGCAATCTAGCAGGTCAGCGGTCACATAAGCCAGCAATGCTTTGCATTACGACCACCACAAACCAAAAAGGCGCGCCACAATGGGCGCGCCTTTGTTTGCTAGTTCGCTAACGCTTAATGCGCGCGGGCACCCTCATCGCCAAGTTTCGCTTTCAGAGCAGCCGCCGCCGCTTCTTCAGCAGCCTCGTCCCATTCGATCGCCTCTGGCTTGCGTACCAATGCGTGTTCCAGAACTTCTGACACGTGCTTAACGGGGATGATCGTCAGTCCCTCTTTCACGTTGTCAGGAATATCTGGCAGGTCCTTGGCGTTATCTTGAGGAATCAAAACTGTTTTGATTCCACCGCGCAACGCGGCCAGCAGTTTTTCCTTTAGGCCACCGATTGGCATCGCATTCCCGCGCAGTGACACTTCGCCAGTCATGGCGACATCCTTGCGCACAGGGATCTTGGTCAGCACAGATACAATAGATGTCACCATGGCAAGACCAGCCGAAGGACCATCCTTTGGCGTTGCGCCATCGGGCACGTGCACGTGGATATCAAGCGTATCGAACTGCGGTGGTTTCACACCAATTTCAGGCGCAATCGAACGCACGTACGAAGACGCCGCATCAATCGATTCCTTCATGACATCACCCAGCTTACCAGTCGTTTTCATGCGACCTTTACCGGGCAAACGCAGTGCTTCGATGTTCAAAAGCTCACCACCAACGCTTGTCCATGCCAGACCGGTGACAACACCAACCTGATCTTCTTCTTCGGCCAAGCCAAAGCGGTGCTTTTCTACGCCCAAGAATTCGGTCAGATTTTCGGCAGTGACCGCAATCACTTTTGCTTCTTTCTTTACGATCTTGGTCACAGCTTTCCGTGCCACTTTCGCCAGCTCACGCTCAAGGCTCCGCACACCAGCTTCACGGGTGTAGACGCGGACCATCGACAGCAGCGCATCATCAGAAACGCTGAATTCGGATGGCTTCAGGCCGTGGTTCTTCATAACCTTCGGCAGCAAGTGCTGCTTTGAGATTTCGACCTTTTCGTCTTCGGTGTAACCCGACAGTGAAATGATCTCCATCCGGTCCAACAGAGGCCCCGGCATGTTATAGCTGTTCGCTGTGGTCAGGAACATCACGTTCGACAGGTCATATTCGACCTCAAGGTAGTGATCGACGAATGTGCCGTTCTGTTCCGGATCTAACACCTCAAGCATCGCTGACGCGGGATCGCCACGGAAATCCTGCCCCATCTTGTCGATTTCATCGAGCAAGATCAGCGGGTTCGTGGTTTTCGCCTTTTTCAGCGCCTGAATGATCTTACCGGGCATAGACCCGATGTAAGTCCGACGGTGGCCACGAATCTCAGATTCGTCACGTACACCACCAAGGCTGATGCGGATGAATTCACGACCCGTTGCTTTGGCTACAGATTTCCCAAGGCTGGTTTTACCAACACCCGGAGGGCCAACAAGGCACATGATTGGGCCTTTCAGCTTTTTGGAGCGCTGCTGTACCGCAAGGTATTCAACGATGCGTTCTTTTACCTTTTCAAGGCCATAGTGGTCGGAATCGAGAACTTTCTGCGCGTGGCCCAGATCTTTCTTGGTGCGTGACTTAGTGCCCCATGGCACAGCCAAGATCCAATCCAGATAGTTGCGCACGACCGTAGCTTCGGCAGACATAGGCGACATGTTCTTAAGCTTCTTCAGCTCAGCATCGACCTTTTCTTTAGCCTCTTTCGAAAGCTTGGTTTCAGCGATCTTCGCTTCAAGCTCGGCTACTTCGTTCTGGCCTTCTTCGCCGTCGCCCAATTCCTTCTGAATGGCTTTCATTTGCTCATTCAGATAGTATTCGCGCTGGGTGCGCTCCATCTGAGATTTGACGCGCGTTTTGATCTTTTTCTCGACCTGCAGCACAGACATTTCGCCCTGCATCAGACCGTAAACCTTTTCAAGGCGCTCGGTCACTGACAGCGTCTCAAGCAAGCCCTGTTTTTGATCGACCTCAATACCAAGGTGACCCGCAACCAAATCGGCCAGCTTTGCAGGCTCTGTGGCTTCACCAACGGCGGCCATTGCTTCTTCAGGGATGTTTTTCTTGATCTTGGCGTAACGCTCAAACTCGGCAGCGACATTGCGCACAAGCGCTTCTTCTTCAGCGGCCTCGCCCTGTGTTTCGTCAAGATACTCTGCTGACGCTTCGAAAAAGTCGATGTTTTCGACAAATCCGGTAATGCGCACGCGGCTACGACCTTCGACAAGCACCTTAACGGTACCATCGGGCAGCTTTAGCAGTTGCAGCACATTGGCCAGTACACCTGTTTTATAAATACCATCCTGCGCCGGATCGTCTTCACCAGCGTCAATCTGGCTCGACAACAGAATCTGTTTATCGTCCTGCATCACCTCTTCGAGTGCGCGGACCGATTTTTCACGCCCAACAAACAGCGGCACGATCATATGTGGGAACACCACAATATCGCGCAGCGGCAGAACGGGATAAGATGAACTCAACGGTTCTTGCATATTTACTTCCTTTTTTGGCAAGACACCCAGCCCCGTTTAACGGCAGCGTTAGGAGTCTCCTCTTGCCTAATGCATGTGGGGTTGATGGGGGCGCCTTTCAACCAAACACGTCGTTATATCGCGCCGTAGACTGCCCGTGTCTGTCCCCAGCCGCAACCATACAAACGCAAAAATATTAAGACAGGGTCACGAACCAACATGTTTTTTTGTCGGCCCGCCATAATTGTAAGCAGTGATCACAAAGGCGCGATATCACCTAACGCGCGCTGCGCATGAAAATCCGCTTCCCAAGCGTCAAACGCACCAGCAGAGATCGCATCGCGCATGCGCTGCATAATCTCTTGGAAATAGTGCAGGTTATGCCAGGTCAACAGCATCCCGCTGATCATTTCCTGCGCACGGAACACGTGATGCAGATAGGCGCGTGAATAGTTGCTACAGGCTGGGCACGTGCAATGTTCGTCCAGCGGACGCGGGTCATCCATGTGACGCGCATTTTTGATGTTTAGCACACCACGACGGGTAAATACCTGCCCTGTCCGGCCTGAACGGCTGGGCAGAACACAGTCCATCATATCGATTCCCCGCTTTACGGCGCCAACAATATCGTCAGGTTTGCCAACGCCCATCAGGTAACGTGGCTTATCTGTGGGCAACTGATCTGGCGCGAAATCAAGTACGTTAAACATCGCCTCTTGGCCTTCGCCAACAGCAAGCCCACCAACGGCGTAACCGTCAAATTCGATATCACGCAAAGCCTGCGCCGATTCAGCCCGCAAGTCTTCTTCAAGCCCACCCTGCTGAATGCCAAACAACGCATGCCCCGGACGGTCGCCAAATGCCTCGCGTGACCGCGCGGCCCACCGCATGGACAACTGCATGCTTTCGTTAATGCGTGTGCGATCAGCAGGCAGTGCCGGGCATTCGTCGAAACACATCACAATGTCAGAACCCAACAGGCGCTGAATTTCCATCGACCGCTCTGGGGTTAGCTCGTGCTTGGACCCGTCGATATGCGATTTAAACGTAACGCCTTTTTCAGTCAGCTTGCGCAGATCGGCAAGCGACATCACCTGAAAGCCACCGCTATCCGTTAGAATCGGCTTATCCCAATTCATAAACTTGTGCAGGCCACCCAAACGGTCGATCCGTTCGGCCGTGGGGCGCAGCATAAGGTGATAGGTATTACCCAGCAAAATATCCGCCCCAGTCGCCGCAACGCTTTCTGGCATCATGGCTTTTACGGTGGCGGCAGTACCAACGGGCATAAACGCAGGCGTACGAATATCACCACGTGGGGTGGAGATAACGCCAGTGCGGGCTTTGCCATCAGTGGCATTCAAAGAAAAAGAGAAACGTTTTGTCATACTGTGTCTTTCTCCGATCCTGCTGCAAATGCCAAGAGGCCGCGTAAAACGAAGATAGGGTAATACAGCTACCAGTTGGTCCGGTCTGCTCTTTACGCCCCCTGCGGCAATCCCTATATGTTTCGTCAGGATTTTAGGGAACTGACGTCATGACTGAAACGAACGCACAGCTCGAAGGCACACCAATGATCGCGCCATCCACGACAGATCATCCGCTGTATGATGAAATCGTGCAGGCGTGCCGATCCGTTTATGACCCAGAAATCCCTGTGAACATTTACGACCTTGGCCTGATCTACACGATTGATGTCAAAGAAGATAACGCCGTGAACATCATCATGACGCTCACCGCCCCCGGCTGCCCCGTCGCAGGCGAGATGCCCGGCTGGGTCGCAGATGCGGTAGAACCACTGCCCGGTGTAAAACACGTCGATGTTGAAATGACGTTTGAACCACAGTGGGGCATGGAAATGATGTCTGACGAGGCGCGGCTAGAGCTGGGCTTTATGTAAAAGCCCCACCCTAACCTCGTTAGCTTTTTGATCGGCGGTCCACTGGGCCGCCTTTTTATTTGTGTATCTGGGCGAATACCGCGTTGACGCAACCCAATTAGATTACATAAACCATAACGCAACCTAAATTAGTTGCTAAATTAAATATGCACCCTATATTGGATGCATTATGAAACAGAACCTCAACACCATCGCTGTCTTAACTGGCGACATCGTCGGCTCCACGGCGCTGGGCGCTGCGCAATTAGAACATGCGCTCTCAGCACTTGAACACTGTGCAAATGCCCAAGCTGATTGGATGGGAACGTCATTACATTTCACGCGCCACCGTGGTGACGGCTGGCAGGTCGCGCTGGCAAAACCACACTATGCGCTGCGCTCGGCACTCGCGTTTCGCGCTGCTTTACGCAGCCATAACCCCGATTTTGATAGCTACATCGCAATTGCCACTGGCGAAGCCCCGTCAGTACTGCCCACTGATCTTAATCGCGAAAGCAGCGAAGCGTTCATCAGATCGGGTCAAGCGCTAGACGATCTAAAGGCGACCAAACACGCGCAACGCATGTTGCACAAAGACCAATCCGCCATAGGTGCCGCGACAATCCTTGCCGATCACATTTCACAAGGCTGGACGCAGGCCCAAGCCGCCGCCATACTCCACAGCATCACACCGCTAGAAGACATTTCATATACGCATATTGCCCAGACGCTTGGCAAATCACGCCAAGCCGTAACAAAATCATTAGACGGCGCAGGATTTGGTGCGATTGAGCTTGCGCTTGAAACACTTGAAAGAGATTTCGACTGATGTTTGAGACACTTGCCGCCCTGTTTTTCGCACATGTTCTTGCGGATTATGTCCTGCAAACCAACACCATGGTTGAAACCAAAGACCGCGCGCTCACATTGGCACTACACACGCTGGCAGTCTTAGTGACAGCCGTTATCGCACTTGGATCTATCGACTGGCGGATCGCGGTATTGGCCGGGATACACCTGCTTGTCGATATCGCAAAAACCGTTTGGATCAAAAAACGCGATGATGACGGGATCAACCCCTACCTACTCGACCAAGCAGCACATCTTCTGACGATTACCGCCATCGCAGCCATCGCCCCCACCCTATGGGCAAACGGCATCTGGGCGAATGAATTTGGAAATGGCGGACTTATCAACGCCACCAGTTGGGCACCCAAGTTCATGCTGTTGATCGCCGGGGCCATCTATACCACCCGCGCCGGCGGTTTCGCGGTCGGAAAACTCATGGGTCCATTTGCCGAAGGCGCCCCCAAAGAAAGCCTACCGGCTGGCGGCATGATGATCGGGCTGCTGGAACGCGGATTAATCTATCTGATGTTCATCGCAGGCCAACCCGCCGGGATCGGCTTTTTGATCGCAGCTAAATCCATCCTGCGCTTTGACGCGGCATCAAACAACGCCAAGGCCGAATACGTGATCATCGGCACGCTTGCCTCTTTTAGTTGGGCGATTGCAATCTCAATCCTGATCCTCACGATCAACAATGGGTTAAACGGCACAGCACTTCTTGAGATCATCCCACCGAAGGACTAAGTTAGCCTCAAAGGAGAACGCGTATGTTCGGTATTCCAGGCAAACAAGCTGTCAGCATCACCCCCAAAGCCGCCGCAAAAATTGCAGCGCTCATGGAGAAAGACGGCCACAAAGGGCTGCGCATTGGCGTCAAAAAAGGCGGCTGTGCAGGCATGGAATACACCATGGACTACGTGACAGAAGTCGACCCGCTTGATGAGGTCGTCGAACTGGACGGCGCACGCGTGATGATCGCACCTATGGCCCAGATGTTCCTGTTCGGCACAGAAATCGACTATGAAACGTCGCTTCTTGAATCCGGGTTCAAATTCCGCAACCCCAATGTTGTCGATGCATGCGGCTGCGGTGAATCCATCAAATTCGACGACGCGATCTCTGCCAAAGCCTAAGCCTTGTTCAGGTGAACGTATGTTTCGGCATAGCGTTTATCCAAATGCTCACGCGCGTTGATCACATCATCCGATCCAATTGGTGCAACATTGGCGTCATGGTTCGGGTTAAAGAATAGCGGCACAGAAATACGCGCATGGTCAGGGCCGATCACCCGATGCGGGGTCGCCTTGATCCGACCATTCGTCCACATCTCAAGCATCTCGCCAAAGTTAATGACAAATTCACCCGGCTGCGCCGACACGGGGATCCAGCCACCGCCGCGCTTGCGGACCTCTAGCCCCGGCGATCCATCAGTGGCGAGCAACGTCAAACATCCATAATCCGTATGGGTCGCAATCCCAAAATCATTCTCACCCGCCCATTCCGGCCGCTCAGGGTAATAATTGCCGCGCAGCAGCGCCATGGGACGATCAAACAGCGGGCGGAAATACTCGCCATCCTCACCCGTCGCCTCTGCAATCGCACACAATAAATCCAAAGCAAAACCCGTCGCCTGCGCATAATAATCGCGCAGAACCGCAGCAAAGCCCTCTGGCACATCTGGCCAAAGGTTTGGCGCATAGCACGACAATTGCGTCAGCGGGTCACCCTCTGGCAACTCAAGCCCGCAATCAAACACCTGCTTATAATCAGGGTTCGCATCAGGATCGACCTGCTCTGATCCGGGCGCGCCCCAGCCACGGTTCGAACCCGTCTTCGCCATGTCAAACGCAGCCTTATCCGCAGCAGGCAGGTCAAAGAACGACTGATACGCTGCAATCACATCTTTGACGCGCCCTTCAGAAATCGGAGTATTGTAAACGGTCATGAAACCAACGCCGCCCGCAGCAACGCGTGCTGCCTCTTTCGCGGCAGTATCGCCAGCCAATAGCGCTGCGGCATCAATACGCGGAATAATCATATCTGACATGGGACCCCTTCCGATCTAAGCGCTTGCTTGATAGCAATAACCGAACGCAGACAAAAGGATGTGCTGATGCCCCGTAAACTTGCCGCTGGAAACTGGAAAATGAACGGGCTTCGGGCCAACGTGAATGAGCTCGAAACACTGGCAAAGCAGCATTCAAATGCGAGCGTCGATATCCTGATCTGCCCCCCTGCCACGCTGATTGGGGCTTGCAAGGATATGCCGTTCGATATCGGTGGCCAAGACTGCCACACCGCCGAATCCGGCGCACATACCGGTGATATCAGCGCGCAAATGCTGGCCGATGCCGGCGCGACCTATGTGATCACCGGGCATTCCGAACGCCGGGCGGATCACGGCGAAACAGACGAAATCGTCGCCGCAAAGTCCACTGCAGCGAACAAAGCCGGCCTTATCGCGGTGATATGCGTGGGCGAAACGCTGGACCAACGTGAAGCTGGCACAACGCTAGACATCATTGACGGCCAGTTGGCTGGGTCAATTCCCGAAGGGGCAACCGCCAACAACACCGTCATCGCCTATGAACCCGTTTGGGCCATCGGCACGGGCAAAGTTCCCACCCTTGAACAAATTGCAGAAGTCCACGCGCACATCCGCGCCAAGCTTCAAGCCCGGTTCAGCGACGGCACTGATATGCGGATCCTCTACGGTGGATCAGTCAAAGGCAGCAACGCCGCGGACATCTTTGCGGTCCCACACGTTGATGGCGCCCTCGTCGGAGGCGCCAGCCTCAAAGCCGACGACTTCAGCCCCATCATCAGCGCACTGGAAAAGAGTTAAACATTGCGACGTGGCTTGGTCAGCCCAAGCCACACGCACGCTACTGCGCTTCCCAAAGTTCTATCGGGTTGCCTTCTGGATCATGGATTCGGACGAACTTTCCGACGCCATCCATTGCCACCACTTCTCCGATGGCAATGCCAGCCAACTTCAATTCGTTACACGCTGCATCCAAATCTGCGACCCGAAAATTCAGCATAAATGCATGATCTTTAGGAAAGTAATCGGTCTCCTCGTCAAATGGAGCAAACACAGTAACCCCCTGCTCAGTTGTCCAAGGCTGCATATCTGCCGTAGTTGGTGCCGGTGAAACACCCAGATGTTCATCATACCACCGCGCTAGCATCGCGGGATCTTTCGCACGAAAGAATACGCCGCCGATTCCAAGAACCCTCACCATCAGTTTCTCCGCTGTCCAAATGTTCTATTGCCAGATGACCAAAAAATACCTTGATAGGCAAATTCCATCAACTAAACAAAAAACCGCCGGAGAGGTCTCCGGCGGTTTTATCAGTACATCCCTCATTTAGAAGTTTATCACTTCACGATGATCTCCGGCCCCATAAAGAGCGTGGGCAGATAGGTCGAAATCGCGGGCACGTAGGTCACGATGATCAGGAACACGAACAGAACAGCCAAGAATGGCAGCGCTGCGCGTACGACTGACATCAGCGGCATACCAGCCACGCCAGAGGTCACGAATAGGTTCAGACCGACAGGCGGCGTGATCATCCCGATTTCCATGTTCACAACCATGATGATGCCAAGGTGAATTGGATCAATGCCCAACTGGATCGCGATTGGGAACACCAGCGGTGCCACAATAACGATCAGACCTGATGGCTCCATGAATTGACCACCGATCAGCAGGATCACGTTAACCATGATCAAGAAGGTAATCGGGCCCAATCCAGCACTTAGCATCATGTCAGCGATGTGCTGCGGGATTTGTTCGTCCGTCAACACGTGCTTTAGCAACAGTGCGTTAGCGATGATGAACATCAAAGTGATGGTCAGCTTACCGCCCTCAAAAACTGTCTGACGCGTGTCTTTGTGAAAGAAGGCTGTGATCAGTGCCCAAGGCTTTTGGATCAGGCTGCTGCGCTTGCTCGCCTGTGGCGACGCAAATCCAACGGGCAGACTGCCATCTGGCTCACGTGACGCAAGTGGCCCCATGTCACGGTAGATAAAGCTTGCGACGATGAACGCATAGACAGCAGCGACCGCGGCGGCCTCTGTTGGGGTAAACGCCCCACCTTGCCAGTAAATCAGGCTCAGGCCTTCTTCAAAGCGGATCCAAGGGTGGCCATAGATACCGCCCATGATGATCACGATCAGCAACAAGCCCCACGCAGCATCGCGGAAGCTGGCCCAGATTTCGCCCCAACCCAGCCATTCGCCTTTGGGCATGTTTTTGATCCGCGCCATGACATAGATGGTGATCATCAACATCACGCCAGCCATGATACCCGGAATAACACCCGCCAAGAACATACGGCCAACAGACACGTCTGTCGCAGATGCATAGACGACCATCACGATGGACGGAGGGATCAGAATACCCAGCGTACCAGCGTTACAAATAACGCCTGCTGCGAATTCCTTAGTGTATCCAACCTGACGCATCGCTGCGATTACGATTGTACCGATCGCAACAACAGTCGCGGGCGAAGACCCGGACAATGCGGCAAACATCATACACGCAAACACACCCGCAATTGCCAGACCACCTTGCAGGTGACCAACGCAGGCAATCGAAAACCGGATGATCCGTTTCGCCACACCACCCGTCGACATAAACGACGACGCGAGGATAAAGAACGGAATAGCCAACAGCGTGTAGTGCCCCGCCATCGCCTGATAAAGCGACTGCGCGACCGACGCGAGCGACGTATCCGAGAAAAGAAGCTGGAACATGATCGACGAAAAGCCGAGCGCCACAGCAATCGGCACGCCAAGCATCAGCAGGCCGATAATCATGATAAAGAGAAGTGCGACTTCCATGTTCTTAGTCTTCCTTGTTCAGGGCGGCCGCTTGTTCGACGGCATCTTCGGCTTCGTGGCTGACGATCAATGATCCTTCACCCGCGCGGATGATGCGCACGGTTGCCTCGATCACACGGATCACCATCAGCAAAACGCCGAACGGCAGGATGAAATACGGGATAAAGCGCGGCAGCTTTTCATAGGTCTCGCCCATGTTAAACGTCGTTTCCAACCAGCCCTGCAGGAACGGGATTGGGACCTGCTCGGTCTCGTACCAGCCTTGGTCACGGCTATTGGCAAAACCGGTTGGGAACCAGTGACCTGTCGTGGCGTTGAACCCCGCAAACGGTGCCCAATAATCCCAAGCGCCCTTCATCAGCAGTAGAACATATACCAGCGTCACGCCTGCGCCGATCAACGCCATCGCGAACTGAACGGGCTTTCCGACCAGCGTGATAAGGGCATCAACGCCCAAATGCATCGTGACCTTGAATCCATAGGAAATCCCGAAAATCACCAACCAGGCGAACAAGATCAGGGTCAGCTCTAACCCCCAGATAAGTTGTGAATTGAATGCGTAACGCAGCACTACATTGGTAAACGTCACTAGCGTCATGAGCCCAAGAAGAAGAGCAATCACAGTCTCTTCAATCTCGTGGATCACGCGCGATACTGGCCCAGAAGGCGTGTATTTAGTTGCCATGATATGTCCCCCTACATCGCTGGATGTAAAAACGGCGGGCACTATTGCGCCCGCCGGTAATTTGTCAGGGCCAGCCTGACCCGGCCCTCATCAACTTAGTTTGTGACAGAAGCGTTGATTGCCTGTGCCGCGTCGATGTTTTCTTGGCCAACATCGTCAAGGAACTGCGTCCAAACTGGCTGCATTACAGCAACCCACTCGGCGCGCTGCTCTGGTGTCAGTTCACGGATCACACCGCCGGCGTCCAGAACAGCCTGACGGTTGTTCGCGTCAACTTCACCAACAGCCGCGTTACGCTCTGCAGTGACGTCCTTGAAGATCGCCATGAAGTCATCACGTACTTCGGCATCTAGGCTGTCGAGCCAATCAACGGAAGCAACAACAAGGTAATCCAGCACACCGTGGTTGGTTTCAGTTGTACCGTCCTGAACTTCAAAGAACTTTTGGCCATAGATGTTGGACCAAGTGTTTTCCTGACCGTCCACAACACCTGTCTGCAGTGCGCCGTATACTTCAGAGAACGCCATTGGCTGTGGTGATGCACCCAGTGCTTCCATTTGCGCAACCAGAACGTCAGACGTCTGAACGCGGAATTTCAGACCAGCCGCATCAGAAGGCGAGTTCAACGGAACGTTAGCCGAGAACTGCTTCATCCCGTTGTGCCAGAAACCAAGACCCTGCAGACCACGACGCTGCATAGAGTTGGTCATCGCCTGACCAGTTTCGGACGCTTGGAACGCGTCAACCGCATCCATGTTTACGAACATGAATGGCAGATCGAAGATGCGGAATTGCTTGGTGAATGTTTCGAACTTTGACAGCGAAGGTGCAGCCAACTGAACGTCGCCCTGCAGCATTGCTTCTAGAACTTGGTCATCGTTGTACAGTGTGGAGTTTGGGAAAACTTCCATGCACATTGTGCCGTCCATCTCAGCGTTTACACGCTCAGCCAAAAGCGTCGCAGCGATGCCTTTGGGGTGACGGTCAGTGTTTGTCACGTGGCTGAACTTAACGACGATTTCGCCATCGTCACAGCCTGCTGTGTCGGCTTGTGCGGATGTTGCGATGACAGACATCGCAGCCAATACGGCTGCGGATTTCAAAAAGGTCATATTTTCTCCTCCCTAGAGAATTCCAGTCGCCCTGCATATTTCGGGCTAACGAGTGAAACAAATCCCGCAGCGGTGTGGGCGACAAGAATCTTTCACGAAACATCAACTTTGACTCGCAAGCAATTGATATAAATTTACTTAATCTACAAACACAGCGCCTCACCTTAAGGGTGTGGCGGTTTTCCACACACCCAAACATAGGCCATGTGCGAAAATCCACACAGGTTTGCGCTAACGGGATAGAATCCTAATTTGTCCGATAATCCTCAGCACGCAGCCCGTGTTTGGTTAGCTTGTCATAAAAGGTCTTTCGCGGAAGTTGCAAATCTTTGGCAACATCCGTCGCACGACCATTATGTCGCTGAAGCGCCGCAACCAACAATGACCGCTCTACCTGTGCCATCTGTGCGACCAGTCCACCTGCCACTTGCGTATCTTCCTCATCAAGGCCCAGCGCGAACCGCATAGCGACGTTCATCAGTGCCCGCGCGTTTCCGGGCCAGTCTTGCGCCATAAGGCGCGCGGTTAGATCAGCGGTGATTTCAGGTGGTGTCAGGTTGGCCTGTTCGCAAGCCAAAGAAACATAATGCTGAAACAGGACCGGAATATCCTCTGGGCGTTCGCGCAATGGCGGAATGCGGACGCGCATCAAATCCAAGCGATAAAACAGCTCTGGGTTAAACTTCCCTGCCCCCATCGCCTCTTGCAGGCTACGGGTTGTTCCGGCCAGCACCCGCGCAACACCGCCCTCCTCTAACCGATCCAAAAGCAACAGCTGCATCGCGGGGCTAAGCCCGGTGATTTCATCCAAATAAAGCGTACCATCCAAGGCGTCAGCAAATGCATCAGCAAGGCCCGCCGCATCCAAAGAAGATGCCGCACGTTTGATAAATGGCCGCGCCGCCGCTGGGGAAAGCAAATGAATGACCTCTGCCATCTTTGGCGTGCCTGTTCCGGGCTCTCCCATAATCAGCGCTTCTGTCCCGGCACGCGCAGCAGCACGCGCTTGATTGCGCATCTCGTCGGAAAGCTTGGATCGGCCAACCAACATACGCGACGCCGCATCGCCTGCCTCAAGTTCAGATTTCAGACGCCTGTTCTCAAGGACAAGTGCCCGCGCCTTAAGCGCCCGTTCGACGACCGCAACGAAATCCTGCGGCGCACATGGTTTTTCAAGAAAATCATACGCGCCTGCCGACATGGCGCGCACTGCCATGGGAATATCAGCCTCTCCGGTCAGTAGGATGACAGGCAATTCAGGATCGATCTCGCGCACGTAGTCAAGCAGATGGAATCCATCGCGCCCGGGCATACGGATGTCTGATACAATCACACCAGCAAAGCCCGGTGTCATATGATCCTTTGCTTCAACGAAAGATCCCGCAAGCGTCGGTGCAAGATTAGCCAGCTCAAGCGTCTGCCCCAAAGCTTCGCGGATATCGCGGTCATCATCTACCAGTAAAACACGTTTGGTCATGCGACAGCCTCTTGCGCAACAGCATCCAGTTCGACGGTAAACACAGCACCACCATCAGGGTGATTACGCCCCCGGATCATTCCTCCAAAGCTTTGCACCAAGCCGTAAGAAATGGACAGCCCCAAGCCCATACCTTCGGCGGCACCGACGGCCTTTGTCGTGTAAAACGGATCAAATATCTTTTCTGGCTCTGCGATACCCGGCCCGGTGTCACGCACGGATACAGTCGTACGTGCGCCATGCTGTTCAAGCGTAATAGTGACCTGCTTCGAATCACTCCCCTCCATCGCGTCCATCCCGTTGGAAACAAGGTTCAGGATAACCTGCTGCAACCGGACTTCTCCGCCTCTGACAATCATCGGCACAAGCGGGCGATCCCAGATGACAGCAATTCCGTCCTGCGCTGCACGAGGCGCAGTGATTTCAAGCACGGCATCAATCGCGGCAACAATATCCACGTCTTTTGGCGGTTCATCCTCTTGGCGGGCAAAGGCACGTAGATTGCTAATGATGCGCCCCATACGGCGGGCAAGCTCCGATATCCGGCCCAGGTTCTGTCCAGCAATCTCTGGCTTACCGCGTTCAATGAACCCTTGGGCGTTCTCCGCAAATGATCTGATCGCGGTCAGCGGTTGATTTAGCTCGTGACTAATCCCTGCAGACATCTGGCCCAGCGCTGTCAGCTTTCCCGCCTGCACAAGATCATCTTGGGCCTTTTGCAACCGGGCCTCAGCCGCAGTGCGCTCAGCCACTTCGCGACGCAGGTCGGCGTTCACAGCACGCAATTCAGCGGTGCGGTCGCTTACACGACGTTCTAACCGTGTATTCAGCGCTGCCAACGTCCTACGCCGCTGCGTGGCAATAAATAACAACATACCAAAGGCCAAACATACGGCAGCAACCACAGCGGCCTGCAAGGACGCTAACTTACGCGCAGGCGCAACATCGACTAACACCTCGCCCGTCATATCAATAACCGGCAAGTCCAATGTCAGATGCAGCGCACGGCTTGGAACATAACGCCCGCCATCGACTTGCCAGATATCAAAATCACGGATCGGCTGTTCGGAATAGGACACAAACGGTGTCAGACGTTCAATCGGATAGCTACTTAACCCAGCAGGCATCGCCCCCTTTGCAGTAAAGACCAGCTCTGACCGGTTTGATAGAAACACAACGCCTTGCGCATCAGTGAAAAACAACGCCGGACGCGCACCACGCCATGCAGACTCGACAGCCTCCACATCGGCATAAACCAGCAATGCCGCAACAACAGGGCCAGCATCCGAAAACACAGGTGCCGCAAAGACAAAGGCACGCCGACCGTAGGCCTCACTATACAGATGATGAAAGCCCAGCGCGCCGTCCAGCGCACGGGTCATGTATATGCGCCCCCAATGATCCACGCTAGGCGCACCTTGGGTCGCGATCATCGTACTGCCATCGGGAGCGACTAGCATAATATCCAACGCACCCGTCTTGTCCGCGATTTCCTGCAATACTGGCTGCACCGACGCGGCATCACTATCACCAGCCACAACGGACCGCACCTGCGGATGATCCGAGGTCAGAACCGCCAACTCACGAAACCGCTGCAACTCTCCGGTCAAACTATCCGACGCAAGCGCAAGGTCAGCACGGGCACGCTGCTCCAATGGACCCAAAGCAGACACATAGCCATACCAATAGACCGCCCCAGCAAAGCCCACCACTGCCGCCAAAAAAGCAGCAATCACCAATAGCCGTGGTCTTAGAAATCGTTCCATAGATCACAACTTATCGACGCGGACTTGCAATGGCCAGACAGGCGCGTCAAACCTGCCATATGCAACGCTTTTCTCAGTCCCCGACGGACCCCGCCTTTGTCCAAAACCCCTACCCGTTTTATGACCGCGCCCGCGCGGGCGGAGATTTCTTTTGGTGGGATGAATACGACATGGCCTGCGCCGTTTCGCACAGCGCCGTACACGCAGTACTGCGCAATCGGAAAATGGGGCGCGAATACCCGCCGGAATTAGCACCCGACATCCCAAAGGCGCTCCAACCATTCTACGATGTCGAAGCCCACTCCATGCTGGAACTGGAACCACCCAAACACACGCGCCTGCGGTCGCTCGTATTGCGCGCCTTCACCAGCCGGACCATCGCCGCACTGGCACCCGATATCACCCAACTCTGCCAAGACCTGATCGACAGGTTTCCATCCGAGCCCTTCGATCTGCTTACCGCCTACGCACAACCCGTCCCCGTCGTCGTGATCTCGCGACTGCTAGGCGTCCCCGAAGACCGCGCTGGTGACCTGCTACGCTGGTCCAACGCGATGGTCTCCATGTACCAAGCGCGACGCACCCCCGAGATCGAAGCCGCCGCAATCGCTGCCACCAACGACTTTACCGCCTTCATGCGCGGCTACATCAACGTGCGGCGCAAATCCCCGACCGACGACTTGATCTCGACCCTGATCGCGGCCGAAGAAGACGGTGAAAAACTGTCAGAGGATGAATTGATCACCACCTGCATCCTGCTTCTCAACGCCGGACACGAGGCCACGGTGCACACGCTGGGCAACGGGGTTAAAACACTCCTAGAACGAGATATCCGTGAAATTACAGACCCCTGCGTCGAGGAAATCATCCGTTTCGACCCGCCCCTGCACATGTTCACACGCTGGGTCTACGAAGACGTGACCATCGGCGACCAGTCCTTCAAACGCGGCGACCAAATCGCCTGCCTACTCGGCGCGGGAAACCGAGACCCTCTCGCCTACGACGCCCCCAACACATTCGACCCCACACGCAAAGGCCCCCAAAACACCAGCTTCGGCGGCGGCATCCACTTCTGCGTCGGCGCACCACTCGCAAGACTAGAACTCCGCATCGCGCTCGAAACACTATTCGAACGCTGCCCTAACCTAAAACTGGCCGAAAAACCGCAGTACGGAGACGTATTTCACTTTCATGGGTTGGAACGCTTGATGGTAAGAGCGTGAGGCAAGCTGATCAAAAAGCAGCCACTTAAGAAGTACTAAGCTCAGTATCACAGCGAAGGTCTGATTTGAGCCCAAAGGGTTGGATGCTGCGCAGTGAACGAACGGCTGCTTTCACTTGCCCCTAGAATTCGTCGTCGCGCAGCTTAACAAAGTCTATAAAACCTTCGGGCGAAGCGACCGGGTCGCAGTGTTTGGCTCCGGAATAAGTCAGAAAATCCTCACCTGACTCGTAAATAAACCGAAGCCCCGCCAAAATTGGGGCGCGAACAGTCTTCGGAAGAACATTGTAGTCCGCCGCCAAGTTGCTCCAACGAAACTCAAACCAGCCAACGTTGTCTCTACCCTGCAACGCGTTCGCCAAAAGGAGGGCGGTGCAAGGAACGAAGCCGGACGTTGCACGTACATGCGATACCAGCTCGACGACTTCGCTTGGGTACCAGGCCTCATCATTTGGGAATAGGCATGTCTCCGACGACAGCACGTCATTGAGAGCTTCAAGATGACGATCAATATCGCAGCCGTAGTCTGCAGCGGCGACGCTCTTGCGCGTTGGCTCGTCCATTGACTTGGCAATCTCGCACAGTTGGGGCAGTATTTGTTCTGCTGTGCGCGTCAACCTCGATTTATCGGGCTGAAAGTACTCGGTCGGTTCATAGCTGTAGGATAAGTCTTCGAGAGCGTCTAAGCCGCGAAATATTGCTGTGCAAAGCGGCCGACCGGCGGCGAGAACTTTCTTCGCTGCCATTTCTGCGAAGTCTCTCGTATCGCCGCCCCACAATCCTCTTTGAAGATCGTTGGCCACGATCATGGCAACTGCGATGTCTGCCCCTTCTGAGGACTCGATTGCTGTGGCCGCAAGCTGTTCATAGCACTTTGCGTCTGTTTCCTCCTCAAAGCGACACGACTTTTCCCGAACGATTTTTGGAAAACCTTGGCCGCCAATCTCGGCAAGCAAAACATCGTCTTGAACTTGTAGCAACCAAATCAAGTCGAATGCAGATTGCGCCTGCCGGAAATGAAAATCTGGACGATCCATACCTGAAAACTAGCTGTATCCGGTGACCATTTAAAGGCATTGATTGCTAGACCTACCTAGAGAAGCAGTCATTCGCTTTGCCGATGGAAATGAAAGCTTCGTCCCGCATAGCCGGCATTAACCCTTCCCGACCGTACGCAACGTTAAACCACTCAAATACATACAGCTGTACATACGCCTACTGTACGCAGTCTGTACGGCATCTGCATCGCCACATCGCCCCTGTTTTCAAGCATTAACCCAGCATATCTGCTGCATGTCAGCATGCGCAGCAAAAACTGCGCACGCTTCGTTAACCAAATTCATCGTTACAACCGCAGTGTAACTTAGCCGCCGCTGTGGCTGGTTGTTTGGTCTTGGTCACGGTCGCGGTCGCCCGGCTCCTCCGTGTCACTGGTGCTGGTAGCCGCAGCTTCGCTTTCCGCAGACATTTGATCGTCGGCAGGATAACCGGACATCGTATCTTCGCAAGCCGCAAGCATGCCGATCATGGCAAGTAGAATAACAGTGTTTTTCATAACAAATCTCCTTTTCTACTCGCCAGTTTCGAGCAATAGCGACCGTCCCGCATTGATATAGCTCAATGGCCCGAAACGCGCCTAAAGCGGCAGCGCCACGGTCGATTTGATCTCTTCCATCGACAATAGCGCGGTGACGTTGTGCACCTTCACTTCGGATATCAGCGCCTGATAGAATGTGTCATACGCCCGGGCGTTTTTCACGCGCACCTTGAGGATGTAATCAATGTCCCCTGCCAGCCGGTGGGCCTCTTGCACTTCGGGTCGTGATTTCAGGGCCTTAAGGAATTTACCCTGCCAGTCCGCGTCATGCTCTGAGGTGCGGATCAGCACGAAAAAACAGGCCTCAAACCCCAGTGCTTCGGCATCAAGCATCACTGTCTGATGACCAATGATCCCGGCCTCGCGCATCTTGCGAATGCGATTCCAAACAGGCGTTTTCGAAGACCCTACATTCTTGGCAATTTCATCCAATGATTGCGCGGCATCGGCCTGCAATGCTGCCAAAATTTTCCGGTCTGTCGCATCAATCCGTACCGACATTCTTATTTCTCCGCATTCTTAGGACAGACGGTCCAAATTCACAGGCAACCAGAACAGTTTTCCTTAACTGCCCTGTAGGGGGCGTAAATAGCAGAACGATATTCTATATTAAACCCAAGAAATCAGAGGTTCGCTATGCAGCACTTTCCAATTTTCCTAGCCGTCGCCGGTCGTCGCATTGTCCTTTCGGGCGGTGGTGATGCGGCTATGGCAAAGCTGCGCCTGCTGATGAAAACCGAAGCAAAGCTGACCGTCATCGCGGCAGACGTTGCGCCAGAAATCCAACGTTGGGCTGCCCAAGACAAGCTGACAATCATCAACCGTGCTATGCAGCCGGGCGATGCGCTCTGCGCTGCGCTATTCTATGCCGCCAACGAAGATGATGCCGAAGACGCACGTGTTGCCGCAATTGCGAATGCTGAAGGCGCACTGGTCAACATCGTCGATAACCTTGCTGACAGCCAGTTTATCACGCCCGCCATCGTAGACCGCGATCCTGTAACCGTGGCCATCGGCACCGAAGGTGCTGCCCCAGTTTTGGCGCGTGCAATCAAAGCAGACCTAGAAGCACGCCTACCACAGTCGTTGGGCGTTCTGGCCCGGATCGGCAAAACATTCCGCCACGCTGTTGATGTGCTGCCTATGGGCCGCAAGCGTCGTGATTTCTGGTCGTCCTTCTATTTCGGCGCAGGCCCCAAGGCTTTTGACGAAAAAGGCGAAGCTGCGGTTATTCCAACTTTGGAAACGCTTCTTGATCAGCAAATCATGGCGACAGACACTGCTGGTCATGTTGACCTCGTTGGTGCGGGCCCCGGCGACCCCGAACTGCTGACACTGAAAGCCCGTAACGCGCTGGACAAGGCCGACGTCGTTATTCATGACCGGTTGGTAACGCCAGAAATCTTGGAACTTGCCCGCCGCGAAGCGATCATCATCGACGCCGGTAAAGAAGGCTTTGGCCCATCCATGGCGCAGTCTGACATTGACGCGCTAATCGTTGAACATGCCCAAAATGGTCACCATGTTGTGCGCCTTAAGGCCGGTGACCCGACTGTCTTTGGTCGCTTGGATGAAGAAATCGAAGCACTGGAAGCCGCGCAGGTTAGTTACCGGATTATTCCGGGCATCACGGCCGCCTCTGCTGCTGTAGCGCATATTGGGCAAAGCCTGACCAAGCGGAACCGCAATTCAGCTGTGCGCCTGATCACAGGGCACGACACCAAAGGTTATGCTGACCACGATTGGAAAGCATTGGCTGCCCCCGGAGAAGTCGCAGCCATCTATATGGGCAAGAAGTCTGCCCGCTTTATTCAGGGTCGGCTGCTGATGCACGGCGCCGACCCAGCTACGCCCGTTACGATTATCGAAAACGTTAGCCGTGCCGATCAACGCATCATCGCGACCACATTGGTCGCACTGGAACCAACAATGTCACAATCACGTTTGTCTGGTCCTGTAATCACATTTTATGGCCTCGCTCCACGCGAAGCCGCTGCTCAATCGCTGAAACTCAAGGAGTTTGCATAATGGCCCGTGCCTTTACCCCCAAAGTCATCACCGCAAATGCGTTGCTGGAAGGCGACGCTGTTTGGTTCACCGCTGACGACCGCTGGACCCCGCATATGTCCGAAGCCGAGCTGATCACCGACGAAGCGCACGCAGACCTGCGCCTGTTGGAAGCACAAGCACGTCAGGCTGAGATCGCTGGCGCCTACCTTGCCGACGCAAAAGAAGGTCCAAACGGCCCAGAGCCAACGCATTTCCGCGAAACATTCCGCACACGCGGCCCGTCAAACTATGCCCATGGCAAACAAGTAGATAACGCGTCCCGGACCTAATCCGCGACCAACACATAACCCACGAGGTTCCGGGGCCCTCCCCGGAACGCGAAGGAAGAAGCCAGATGTACGTATACAACGATTTTGATGAAGCATTTGTCCGCGAGCGCGTTGCCCAGTTCCGTGGTCAAGTTGAACGCCGTATCGACGGATCACTGACCGAAGACGAATTCAAGCCGCTTCGCCTGATGAACGGCCTGTACTTGCAACTGCACGCCTACATGCTGCGTGTTGCTGTGCCTTACGGTACGTTGAACCCGTCACAGATGCGCCAGTTGGCATATATCGCTGATCGTTGGGACAAAGGTTACGGCCACTTCACCACCCGCCAGAACATCCAGTACAACTGGCCAAAACTGGCCGACGTGCCTGATATTCTTGAGGCTTTGGCCGATGTCGGCATGCACGCGCTTCAGACATCTGGGAACACGATCCGCAACGTGACTGCCGACCATTTTGCAGGCGCGTCCGCGGACGAGATCGAAGATCCACGCCCGGTTGCTGAATTGCTGCGCCAGTGGTCCACTGACCACCCAGAATTCCAGTTCCTGCCGCGCAAATTCAAAATCGCGGTAAGCGGTTCTGAACATGACCGCGCTGTAACCCGTGCACATGACATCGGGGTGCGCATGGTCCGCAACGCCGAAGGCACGCCGGGCTATGAAATCATCGTTGGTGGTGGCCTTGGTCGTACGCCAATGGTTGGAAAAGTACTGCGCGAATTCCTTCCTCGCGAAGAGCTGCTTGCATATTGCGAGGCCATCGTCAGCGTCTACAACCTGCTAGGCCGCCGCGACAACAAATACAAAGCACGGATCAAGATCACTGTTCACGAAAACGGTCTTGAGACAATGCAACAGTTGGTCGAAGAACGTTTCCAAGCCATCCGCAAAGGCTTTACCGGTTTCGACCAAGAGTTGCTGAAAAGCATCGAAGCCGCTTTCGCCCCGCCTGCCTATGTCAGTAAATCTGAAGGTGGCTATGAAGCGGCGCGCCTTGCGAACCCTGCTTTCCGCGCCTGGTCTGACACCAACTTGGCGGCGCATAAGGCGCCGGGTTATGCGATCGTGTCGATCAGCATCAAGAAACACGGTCAAACGCCGGGCGATGCGACTTCTGACCAGATGCGCGTGATGGCGGATATTGCCGAACAATACGGTCACGGTGAACTGCGGATCAGCCACGAACAGAACGTGATCCTGCCGCATGTCCACAAAGCTGACCTGCCCGCTGTTTACGCAGCGCTGCGCGAGGCTGACTTGGCAACAGCCAACATCGGTCTGGTCAGCGATATCATCGCCTGCCCCGGCATGGACTACTGCGCCTTGGCGACTGCGCGGTCGATCCCAATTGCACAGGAAATCGCGACGCGCTTTGACGAGCTTAAGATCGAACATGACATCGGCGAGCTAAAGATCAAGATTTCAGGCTGCATCAACGCCTGTGGCCACCACCATGTGGGTCACATTGGTATTCTTGGTCTGGATCGCGCTGGTGTTGAAAACTACCAGATCACGCTTGGCGGTGACGGAACCGAAACCACCACGATCGGCACGCGCGCAGGCCCCGGCTTTAGCGCTGACGACATCGTGCCTGCGATTGAACGGTTGGTGACAGGTTATCTCGATCTGCGTCAGGACGCAGATGAGACATTCTTGCAAGCCTACCGCCGCCTAGGGATGGAGCCGTTCAAAGCGATCCTCTATCCACCAGCCGAGGATAAAGCCAATGCCGCTTAGAGAGATCGCCGAGCGTCGGAATTTGCTGCATCGCGATAGCGATGCGCAAACCGTGCTGCGCCATGCACTAGAGGATGTACAACTTGGCAGTATCGCCATGGTGTCGTCCTTTGGGGCCGAAAGCGTTGTGTTGCTGCACATGATTGCACAAATCGACAAATCCACGCCGATCATCTTTCTTGATACAGAAATGCTGTTCCCAGAGACCCTACAATATCAAAAGGATGTCTCGGAAAAGCTGGGACTTATCGACGTGCGTGTCATTACGCCATCACGCGAGGCCGTCCTGAAAGAAGACGTCGATGGGCTGCTGCATCAGGCTGACACCGACGCCTGCTGTGACTTACGCAAAACCCGCCCACTTGCGGATGCGTTGCAAGAGTTCGATGGCTGGATCACTGGCCGTAAGCGGTACCAAAACGGTCAGCGCGCAGCACTGCCGCTGTTCGAAAAGGACGGCGACAAGGTAAAGGTGAACCCCCTTGCAAATTGGGGTCCCGACGAACTAAAGGCCTATATGGAAGAACATAACCTGCCCCGGCATCCGCTGGTGGCACAAGGGTACCCATCTATCGGATGTATGCCCTGCACAAGCCGCGTCAGCGAAGGCGAAGACCCCCGTGCAGGCCGCTGGCGCGATAGCGAAAAAGAAGAATGTGGTATCCACTTTGAAAACGGTAAAATGGTACGCGGAGGAAAAGCAGCATGAGCGTGATCGTAACTGATAACGGGTTTGGAACTGACGATTGGGCCAACGGCTTTGTTGCACGCGAAGAAGCACCTGCAAATGGTGACTACTGCGTCGACCTTCCTTCAGACACCGCACCGGACACATTGGCGCAGTTGACGAACGCGCCAATGATCCGCATTGATTTCCCATCATTTGCAGATGGTCGCGGCTTTACGCTTGCCGCGATGCTGCGCCGCGCAGGTTTCAAAGGCCGCCTGCGTGCCAAGGGCCATGTCATTGCCGACCAATACGCTATGGCGCGTCGGTCAGGTTTTGATGAGGTCGAAATCGACGAAACGCTAGCGACCCGCCAGCCCGAAGACCAATGGCTTTTCCGCGCCGATTGGCAAAACCATAACTATCAGGCCCGGATGCGCGGCTAAGGCCCCTTTCCCTGATCCAGATCAACGACTAGACCGGAGGGCGGCCCGATAAGGGTCGCCGACTTACATTATGACCGAGCAAACACCAGTGACCGAAACCACAGCCAAAGCCGTACCTGTCCTGCCGGATGCGCAGACTGTTACCGAAGTGAAGCACTATACTGATAGTCTTTTCTCGTTTCGCGTAACGCGTCCTGCATCTTTGCGGTTCCGTTCAGGCGAATTCGTTATGATTGGCCTGATGGGCGACCCTGATCCGAAAACCGGCAAACAACGCCCATTGCTGCGTGCATATTCCATCGCATCCCCATCTTGGGATGAAGAGATGGAATTCTATTCGATCAAGGTCCAAGATGGCCCCCTGACATCGAAACTGCAGCATGTGAAAGCAGGCGATCAGATCATTCTAAAGCCAAAGCCAGTTGGCACGTTGGTGCATGATGCGCTGCTACCCGGTAAACGCCTGTATTTCTTCTCGACCGGGACAGGGTTTGCACCTTTCGCTAGCCTACTGCGCGAACCGCAAACCTATGAAGACTATGATGAAATCATCATTACGCATACCTGCCGTGAAGTCGCTGAACTGACCTACGGCCGCGATCTGATCGAAGGTCTGAAAACTGATGAGCTTTTGAACGAAGTGATCGGTGAAGGGTTCTGGAAAAAGATCAAATACTACCCAACCACAACACGTGAAGAGAGCCCAAAGATGGGACGCATCACAACGTTGATCGAAAACGGTGAGCTGTTCGCTGACCTTGGTGTTCCTGCAATGGATCCTGCGACGGACCGTGCAATGGTCTGTGGGTCACTGGCGTTCAACCTCGACATCAAAGAACTACTGGAAAAGGCGGGCCTGAATGAAGGCGCCAACTCTGAGCCCGGCGAGTTCGTGATTGAGAAAGCCTTTGTCGGCTAAGTTACTAATACATAATTAAAAAAGGGCCGCGTCAGCAATGACGCGGCCCTTTTTTGTTTCCAGATATGTTGGGCTTACATGCCCAGCATACCTTTCAACTGCTCAAGAGCTGCTTCCAGTAGTTCTGGGTTGTCTTTTGCAGCGTTCAGCGCTGTTGTGATGGTTGTCTTCTGAATGCCGGAAAGATCAGAACCGTCGATCATCTCCATAACCTTTTCAGAATCAAAACCGTCAGTTGTCAGCAGGTCAGCAACAGAGCCCATAGCTGTATCAGCGGCTTCATCAGCAGCTTCTGCGGCTTCGCCAGCAGCTTCGGTTGCTTCAGTCGCAGCCTCTTCTGCTGCATCAGCGGCTTCTTCAGCCACAGCGGCAGCTTCTTCGGCTACAGCAGCTTCTGCAGCTTCGGCTTCGGCAGCAGCTTGCGCAGCGGCTTCTTCAGCAGCAGCTTCTGCAGCTTCAAGTTCTGCAGCGGCGGCGGCTTCTAATGCAGCAGCTTCCTCAGATACAGCAGTTTCTGCAGCCTCAAGCTCAGCAGCAGCCTGTGCGGCAGCTTCTTCTGCAGCTGCTTCAGCGGCAGCGGCGGCTTCAGCGGCAGCAGCTTCTGCTTCTGCAGCAGCAGCGTCAATCGCAGCTTGGGCGGCAGCAGCTTCTTCTGCAGCGGCAGCTTCAGCCTCGGCAGCAGCTTGCGCAGCGGCTTCAGCGGCGGCAGCTTCAGCAGCCTCAGCAGCAGCTTGCGCAGCAGCGGCAGCTTCAGCCGCAGCTTGTTCAGCCGCAGCAGTTGCGCCGGTCAAAACGCCAACAGCTTCGGCTGGTCCACGGCCCTTAGCGGCATATTGGTAACCAAAGAAACCGAGTACAGCGACAATGACCAAAATGGCGATTGCTCTCATTTTAACATCCTTTCAGATCTATTTTTTACAGGCCCAATGGCCCTCAATGCGGATATGTCAGATGGCGCAGACAAGGTGAAGTAGAAAACAGGGGGAAAATCTAACGTGTCCACGCAGTTTTGCGGGTTGAAGAGCCCTGTTTCGCAGTCTACTTTACAGGCTACCTAAACGGAACAATTAAAGGATAAAGACCATAGGACGCAGACCCCATAACGCCCCACCGCAACGCGAGACAGGGCCACGGATCAACGACCGAATCCGCGCAAGCGAAATCCGCCTTATTGGGGCGGAAGGCGAAAACGTTGGCGTTGTGACGCCTCAACGTGCAATGGCGATGGCAGATGAAGCTGGGCTAGACCTTGTGGAAATCTCTCCCAATGCAACCCCGCCGGTTTGCAAGATCATGGACTATGGCAAGTTCAAATACGAGACTCAGAAGAAAGAAGCTGAGGCACGTAAGAAGCAAAAGATCATCGAAATCAAAGAAGTGAAGTTCCGTCCAAACACGGATAACCACGACTATGAAGTGAAGATGCGCAACGTTTTCAAATTCTTGGATAACGGCGACAAGGTAAAGATCACCCTGCGCTTCCGTGGCCGTGAAATGGCCCACCAAGAATTGGGTCGTCAGTTGCTGGAACGCGTTGCTGAAGACACCAAAGAGTCAGGTAAGGTCGAGAATTTCCCGAAAATGGAAGGCCGCCAAATGGTCATGCTGATTGGCCCATTGCCGAAGTAACACATTTACAGCAATCATCAGAAAAGCCTCGGCATTTTGTCGAGGCTTTTTATTTTTGCTAGGCGCGAAGTTAGATCGCCGATGAGTTCCTAAGACACCAAGCGTGTTTCGACTGGCTTAAGCGACATTCTTGCCGCACAATAACGGCGGCGTCCTTTTCTGTTCGCCAGTTCAGGAAAGAGTGTGAGCAACTCTTCAAAGATATCGACACTTGCATCATCACCTAACATGTCGCCCGGCTGAAAGCTTTCAGTCCAAGTGTTGTCAGCTAAAATGATCTCGTGTTGATCGAACATAATGTGAATGTATGTGACACACGCGGCATCGTCGCGCGCGACACCGGGCTTATGAAGCAAGTCTTTGGCTTTTACCAAGACCTCATCCTCACCAAACAACAGTTGCGCCTCAAAGCCGCCAAGCATCAGCCGATGCTGTGGCGAAACACGCATATCACGACAGGGATTCCCAACACCAATCGAACCTGCACGTATTTTGATTGGCCTCAGACATGCATTTGCAGCAAGGTCGCCCGCCGAAAGCTGCTTGCGTCCGACCCAACGGATTGGCTGCAAGCCGTTATCGTATGTTTCAACCAGATCGCCGACTTTCAGGTCCTCAACCTTGGTATGGCCATTTGGTGTTTTGATCGAAGTACCGGGAGTAAAGCATGGAATGACGACATTCTCTATATTCGTATAGGTTAGTGTCGTGGAATCCGAAAATGTAACGGTCCCGTTTTCCGGGTTTCCCGCATCTGGCGTAATGATGGCTCCTGGATCGTTGATAATCAGGGTATCGTTGTCGACACCGCCCTCGCCGCCATCGATGACATCACCTGAAGCGCCATAAATGGTATCAGAGTCGTCTCCGCCAAAGATGGTATCAGCGCCGTCACCACCATAGATCGTGTCATCACCGGCATCGCCCGACAGGATGTCCGCGCCCTCTTCACCATGAATGGTATCGTTGCCATCGCCGCCGTAGATCGCGTCGTCCGCGTTTATAAACGGCGCGATGTCGATGCTTGTGTCATCGGTTGAAACGACTGCAACATCAGAGACAGAATAGGTTTCGTCGTCGACCCCCTGATTAAGGGTCGAACCTAGACCGATATCCAAGGTCGCTGGTGCATTCTCGACCTCAATACGCACACGAAAAGACTGATCATAGGTCCAGTCTGCACCACTAATCCAATAGCCTTCCTCGGCCGCATCCCCCAGCGATGTCAAAGTAACTGTATAAGTCACACCGTCTACGGTGACAGTATTTGAACCGCCGACGGTCGTGTTGGGATAGAATGATTGTGAAAATATTTGGGTTCCACCGGAGTATATTTGGAACGCTTCGTTGTCCCAACTGTCAATCCGGTGAAAGTCAAACTCGACGATGGCGTGGCTGTAAGACGTATCAAGATTGAAACTCCGAGAGGCTTCGATATCACCAGCGTCCGCCGTACCGACAACCCTTCCCAACAAATCCTCAAATCCAGTGCCGGGGGCCGAACCTCCGGGTACCCAACCCGCTGCGCCACTATCGAATGCTTCTGTGGTGCTATGATAAACTAGGCTTCCGTTCGGGATCGCATTATCGCCGTCATCGCCAAAAACGACATCATCCCCAGCGCCCGCGTTAATCGTATCACTACCGCCGCCGCCAGTAATGTTGTCAGCATCAGCCGTGCCATTTATTGTATTGTCGGAGCCATCACCATCGATTGTCGCCATCTTCACACCACCTGAATACGCAATTTAACCACCCAAAACGCGGAATGGTTGAAATTAACATGCAATCAAAAGGTGTATTGTGAACATATTTTCTCCAATGGGGACTCGTGAAATTGCAGCATTCGCGAGCCTCAAATCACCAACAGGCCTTAAAGTGCTATATCTAAACAATAAAAGTATGAATGAGGGCTCGGCGAAAACGCCGCGACCGACGCAAATTCACAAATAGCCGAACACCTAAAAGGCTATTTTGCCGCAATCACTGCGCGCTGCGTCATGACTCTAACCAAATGCGCACGATATTCTGGTGAACCGTGCATGTCGCCCAGCATCCCATCTGCGCTGATTGATATGCCATCTAACGCCGAGGCTGCGAACTCTTGGTTCAGTGATGTTTCGGCATCTGTCCATCGAAACACGCCTTCTTCGGAGGCGCCGGTTACGGCAACCCGCACACCATCAGCAAATTTCGCGACGAAAGCGCCCACGAGCGCAAAGCGTGACGCAGGCTGTACGAATTTTTGGTAATTCGCGACCTCAGGCACAGGAAAACGGACTTCAATAATGATTTCGCCGTCATCAAGTGCGGTTTCAAACATCCCTTGAAAATAGTCGTCCGCAGGGATTTCGCGCGCGTTCGTGACAATGATCGCGCCAGATCCAAGTGCAGCGGCAGGATAGCAGGCCGACGGATCATTATTCGCAAGCGAGCCGCCAATAGTGCCACGATTGCGCACCGCCGGGTCTCCGATATGGCTCGCCAAAGCCGCGAGCCCCGGAAACTGCCCCACCCCATTCGCCACTGCGGCATGTGTTGTCGCGCCGCCAATGCAGATCTGCCCAGCGTCATTGGTGCAAATGCCCTGCATCTCTGGGATCGCCGTCAAGCTGATCAGCTTCTCGGGCATAGCAAGCCGCGCCTTTAGCGTCGGGATAAGCGTTTGCCCGCCGGACAGCGCCTGCGCTTCGTCATTTTCAAGCGCAGAAACTGCGGCAGCGATGGTAGAAGGTCGTTCGATTTCAAACGCATACATTTGATTAGCCCCTACTCTGCCGCGATTGCGCTGACGTCTTGGCCAGAAGCGGCAAAGATCGCTTTGACGATATTATGATAGCCGGTACAGCGACAGATATTCCCTTCGAGATAGTCACGAATTTCGACCTCGGTCGGTTTTGGGTTTTCTTTCAACAATGCAGAAGCGGACATCACCATACCTGGCGTACAAAATCCGCATTGCAGGCCGTGGTGGTCTTGGAATGCCTGCTGAATCCGGTTGAGCGTCCCGTCTGCCGCTGCCTGACCTTCAATCGTTGCGACATTTGCACCTTCGGCCTCGACCGCGAACATCGTGCAGGATTTCACGGCATCACCATTCACATGCACCACACATGCGCCGCATTGCGATGTGTCACAGCCCACGTGTGTTCCGGTTAATCGCAAATCATTGCGAAGCAGATCAACAAGAAGGGTCCGGTCTTCCACGTCTTTCGACACGGATTGTCCATTCACGATCATGGTTACCGTTGTCATCGTTTCCTCCGGAGTATGCCCTAAGCTGGGCCAAGTTAATCATGGACCAGCCAGATTGAGAACCGTAAATATCATGCGCGCCAAAGTTACTTACAACGCTGTTTTACGAAGCTTTTGGGTGATCTGCGCCATGATGCTCACCGCGATTTCTGCAGGATGACGTCCCCCAAGGTCAAGGCCCACTGGGGCATGAATGCGCGCAAGGTCATCGTCAGAGAACCCTACCTCTTTTAGCCGTGCGATACGTTTCGCATGGGTGCGGGTGGACCCAAGGCAACCAAGATAAAACACTTCTGATTCCAATGCGGTCACAATAGCGGGGTCATCCAGTTTCGGATCGTGGGTCAGTGTGACAACCGCCGTACGCGCATCAAGCTTAAGCGCGCGCAGCGCCGCATCAGGCCATTCGTTGACAATTTCCTCATCTGGAAAACGGGCCTCAGAACCAAAGGCCGAACGCGGATCGATTAGGATCGGTAGGTAGCCACAAGCGCGGGCCATCGCGACCAATGGTTGCGCGATGTGAACGGCCCCGACCACCACCAAGCGAAGCGGCGGGTTATGGATCGCAACAAAGGTTCTCCCATCATCTTCGATCCCTGATTGATCCAGCCGAAACCGATTGGGATAGGAATCCGATCCGGCCAAACGCGGCTGTCCCGCTTCAAGGTCGGTGATATATGCAACCGGCTCAGCCTGATCTCTGGCTGACACCAATCGTTCAAGGACTTCAACAGGCAATGCCTTACCGACTGGTTCGACTAATATTTTGATTTCACCACCACATGCCAGACCCACCGCAAAGGCATCGTCATCGCTGACGCCGAAGTCGAGCACGCGCGGTTTACCATCATTCACGGCTTCGATCGCTTCGGTAATCACGGCACCTTCTACGCAACCGCCGGAAACTGACCCTTCGATTGCGCCGTCAGCGTCGATCACCAACTGGCTTCCAACTGGGCGCGGGGCCGAGCCCCAGGTTTGCACAACGGTCGCAATTGCGACTCCACGCCCTGCCCGGTGCCATTCCAACGCAAGTTTTGGCAAGTCAGTGATCAAATCTGTCATTTTGAACGAATAATCCTAGTTAGAAAGAAATTGTTTTTAGCCGAACGCAAATCGACGAACGCGACGCAATCACGATCAAACAGGTCTTTGGCGTATTGCGCAACAGCTTCGCTCTTTGTGATTTGCTTAGTGCCGTAAGCTATCCGGTGATCGCCGCTGTAGGCTTTCACAAGGAATGTCAGAAATTCGCAAAAACCCCACCTGAGATCGTCCGGTCAGCATGTTATACGACTACCGCCTGATCATACGCGAGAAAACTGAGTGTCATGTGACATTCTACCCATTGATAGGCAGAATCTAGCCAACCTCGCCCCGCCCGGGCGACCCTAAAATTGCGCACCCAATGGTAGTAAATCCCGGCCGCCCGTTATGCATACGTGCGCAAAACCCTCTATTTTTGAACATTGGATCAAAAACGAACACAACCATAAGATAAAAAACAGTTTTAATCAGGAAAAGGAACAATTAAGTGGTTTGCACTACCCAGTTCTGCCTTATTGCACGGGTAAAGTTAGACGAGTAACGCCCACGTTGGGCACAAGGACGAATGAATGGTCGATCGACAGCTATCTTTTGAGACAAATCTTACGAATCTTTCGCACAATGCCTGGCTAGCTAAGATCGACGATGTTTGCGAAGACTTCGGCTTTTTCGAACAACTTGGCACGGATCATTTCGTTGGCTTCTTAGAGGCCGGCAACAACCTTTTGGTCACGTTCGAGAATACCCAAAATGTGCGCAACCATAATGCGCGATCGGAACCCCGCGGTTTCACCTATACCCGGCACGAAGGCTGGTCGCATTTGGCACTGTTTTCTTCAAAAGAAAGCTGGTTCCGCGACGGAGCCGTATTTGATTTCTTTGATCGCATGGTCGACGACGCATTTTTCGAAGATTTTGAAAAGATCGTCTTTTACGGGGCCGACGGCGGCGGATACGCAGCTGCCGCATTTTCGGTCGCCGCACCGGGATCAACTGTTGTTGCTTTGCGCCCGCAAGCAACGCTCGAGGCAGCAAGCACCGGTTGGGACACCCGCTATCGCAACCATCGCCGATTAGATTTCACCGGACGCTATGGATACGCCCCCGAGATGGTCGAAGGCGCCGAAGACGTCTTTATCGCCTTTGATCCCATGGAGAGGTTAGACGCCAGTCACGCTGCGCTGTTTCGCCAGCCGCATGTCACCCTTCTGCCCTGCCCCTTTATGGGGGCAAACCTTGATCAGGCGTTTGATCGGCTTGGTATTCTGGACGTTACTTTGAAACTAGCGATGGATGGATCGCTGAATGCAAGACGGTTTAACCAGCTACTTCGCACACGGCGCTATGACGACACCTATGCAATTGATCTTATCGGTCATTTGATCGAGGCGAACCACTCACGCCTTGCCCGTGTCATCTGCGAGTACAAAATACAGCGCAGTAAAAACCCATTCTACGCCAAGACATTAGCTGACCTGACGTAGCGAAAGTTGTTCTTAAAGACCGTAAACGTCGCGGAATACGTGACGTACGATATCTTGGCGCGCAATGCCCATCTCAGCTAGCTGGATGTCGCTAAGTGCTTCAAGACGGCGCACTTCGTGGCTGCGGTCTTGTGCTTCGATAATGCGGCTAAAGGCTGATGCAATGCTTGCCCCTACTTTGGACAGAATGCCAGTTTGAGGTTGTGCAGATACGGTATCAGTAAAAAAGGCCATCGTAAGCTCCTATCAGGTGCATTTCCTATGCACCCAATATACGTCACTTATGTTGACCTAAAACCGACAATGCTGCATTGCCGCATTGCGTCTGCCGCATGGCATCACTCGGAAGCGTTACGACCGTCGATGAATCTTTTGATCGCTTCAACGATGCGTGTGCCAAAATAGCCAAGAACACCACCAGCAACGACCCAAAACGCTGTACCGCTATACAAGATAGCAGAGGCAATGCCCGCGATCAGCATTGCAACCATAAAGGCAACCAGTCGCTTTTCGGTTTCAGCGATCGCAATGTGCTCTTCGATTCCCTTGATCATAGGCGCAATGATGGTTTCGATTTGCGGCGTCAGAAATCCCGCAGCGGCGGCAATGATAAAACCAAGCATTTGGTCTCTCCGTTTCATTAAGAAATGTTAAGGGGTTATATCAGTATCTATACTGCAAACTGCAAGGGTTAACACAAGACCTATGGCCTTGGCGCGCACAACGGTGTAACCCAGCAACATGCCTGAAAAAGACCTTACAACGCTAACGATCCGCCGCCCAGACGACTGGCACCTGCACCTTCGTGACGGGAATATGCTGCGGGCAGTCCTGCCTGAAACAGCGCGCCACTTTGGTCGCGCGATCATTATGCCAAACCTTGTTCCGCCTGTTGTGACGGCAGCACAAGCATCTGCATACCGTGAACGGATTATGGCCGCACTGCCCGATGGCATGCAGTTTGAACCGCTGATGACGCTGTATCTGACCGAAACAACAGACCCGGCCGATGTGCGGGCCGCGTTTGAAAGCGGGATCGCCAAAGCTGTCAAACTTTACCCAGCTGGCGCCACGACCAACTCTGCATCTGGTGTGCGTGATTTTGAAAAAGTCCGCCCAGTACTAGATACCATGGCCGAAATCGGCATGCCGCTATGTGTGCATGGCGAGGTAACCGACAGCAGCATCGACATCTTTGACCGTGAAGCAGTATTCATCGACAAGGTCCTCAAGCCCCTGCGCAAGAAGGTGCCTGATCTAAAAGTCGTGATGGAACATGTCACGACCGAGGACGCGGTTGATTACGTGCGCGATAATCACAAAAACCTCGCGGCGACGATCACGACGCACCATTTGATTATCAATCGGAACCATATTCTGGCTGGCGGCATCAAACCACATTACTACTGTTTGCCCGTCGCAAAACGCGAAGCGCATCGTGTTGCACTGGTACAAGCCGCTGTTTCCGGTGATCAGCGTTTCTTCCTTGGAACGGATAGTGCACCGCATACGGACCCGAACAAGCTTCAGGCGTGCGGTTGTGCAGGCATCTTTACTGCGCCCAATACAATGTCGTGCCTTGCCGAAGTATTCGCGGCCGCCGGGCAGCTAAAGAAACTCGAGGCGTTTGCATCGCTTAATGGTCCTCGCTTTTATGGCTTACCGCCAAGCGAACAAACCATCACGCTCCATAAAGGTGACCCGGTCACCTACCCCACACATATCGCCACAGATGACGGCCCGGTCACCGTATTTGACCCAGGGTTTGATCTGCACTGGCGCGTCGAAGTCTGATTTGCCGGCGAACCCGGCCCAACCAACAAAATAGCTATAGGTCCTCGTAATGATCCCTACCTCCTTCCCGACCAAAGAAGAAATCGCACGCCTGACCGCCGGAATGCTGATCGAGATCGGCGCGATTGATTTCAATGCAAAGGAACCGTTCACGCATGCGTCGGGCAAGCAGGCACCAACATATGTTGATTGCCGCAAGCTGATCTCGTTTCCGCGCATTCGTTCGACGCTTATGGATTTCATGGCCGTTTCGATCATGCGCGAAGCTGGGTTCGAAGCATTCGATAACATTGCTGGCGGTGAGACTGCGGGTATCCCGTTCAGCGCATTGGTTGCCGAACGCCTTGCGCTGCCGATGACATATGTCCGCAAAAAGCCCAAAGGCTATGGTCGAAACGCCCGTATCGAGGGTGTGATGACTGAAGGACAACGCGTTCTATTGGTCGAAGATCTGACCACTGATGGCGGATCAAAGCTTTCGTTCGTTGACGCGATCCGTGAAACTGGCGCGACATGCAGCGCGACTGCTGTCATCTTTTACTATGGTATCTTTGACGGTGTTGAAAAAACGCTGGCGGATCACGGCGTACAACTGATTAGCCTGTGCACATGGTGGGATGTTTTGGCCGAGGCCAAAGCACGCGGTGTCTATGATGCAGCCACACTAGCAACAGTCGAAGCATATCTGCGTGATCCGGCTGGGTGGAAACCCGCCTGATCTTATCCACAGGCTGTGTATAAAATATCATAGATATAGCGTACGCAGCCTTGGACCATTCCACATATTGGTAAAAATTCGGAATCCTGCTATCAAAGCAGGACTTATCCGCATTGATCCACAGAATGCGCACTAGTCAGCTTTGCGCGCACCCTGCTAGAACCCCACGATGAATTGGTGAGAGTCGACAATGAACGAAATTACGACATTCAATGCGTCCGGCGTCGAGGAAACTACGACAAATCTAATGCCCCACTCGACCGAGGCTGAACAACAGCTTTTGGGTGCAATTCTGACCAACAACGATATCTTTGATCGCGTGGCTTCGGTCGTTGGACCAAAGCACTTTTATGATCCCGTGCACGCCCGCATCTTTGAAACGGCTGCAGCACGGATCGCAAAAAACGCGCTCGCCAGCCCCGTTACGCTGAAGGCATTTCTCGAAGATGACGAAGGCCTGAAAGAGCTGGGCGGTCCGGCTTATCTGGCCCGTCTTGCTGGTGCTGCGATTTCCGCCTTTGCTGCGCGTGACTATGCACAGATGATCTATGATCTGGCAGTCCGCCGCGAATTGATCAAAGTTGGCCGCGATATTTCCGACAAGGCCGCGCGGGTCGAAGTCGACTCTGAGCCAAAAGAACAGATCGTAGAGGCCGAACAGGCGCTTTATAACTTGGCCGAACAAGGCACCTCAGAAAGCGGTTTCCAGTCGTTCCTACGCGCCGTGACCGAGGCGGTGAACGTTGCTAACACTGCCTACCAACGTGAAGGTGGGCTTGCGGGGATCTCGACCGGGCTTGTCGATCTTGATGGGAAACTCGGTGGCCTGCACAAGTCCGACCTTTTGATCCTTGCTGGTCGTCCATCGATGGGTAAGACCTCGCTTGCGACAAACATCGCTTACAACGTCGCCAAGGCCTATCAGCGCGGTAAGATGCCTGATGGAACCGAAGGTGCCGTCGACGGTGGCGTCGTTGGGTTCTTCTCACTCGAGATGAGCGCCGAACAGCTAGCTGGTCGTATCCTTGCGGAAGCAGCAGAGATTTCGTCACACAAGATCCGTCAGGGTGACATGACCGAAGGCGAGTTCCGTCGCTTTGTGGATGCTGCGAAAAGTCTAGAGTCGTGCCCATTGTTCATCGATGACACCGCCGCGATCCCGATTTCGCAGCTGTCTGCTCGCGCGCGACGCCTCAAGCGGACGCATGGCCTTGACCTGTTGATCGTCGACTATCTTCAGCTGGTGCGCGGCACTTCTGAAAACCGGGTACAGGAAATTGGTGAAATCTCGATGGGCCTAAAGGCCATCGCAAAGGAATTGAACATTCCTGTGATCGCCCTATCCCAGCTGTCGCGTCAGGTGGAAAGCCGCGAAGATAAACGCCCACAGCTATCTGACCTTCGTGAATCGGGTTCGATCGAGCAGGACGCCGACGTTGTTATGTTCGTTTACCGTGGTGAATATTACACCGAACGTGAAAAGCCCGATGATGCGAACATGGAAGCAATCGCTGCTTGGCAAGAAAAAATGTCGAGCCTTCACGGCAAAGCCGAAGTCATCGTAGGCAAACAGCGTCACGGTCCGATTGGTACGGTCGAGCTTGCGTTTACAGCCGAGTTCACCCGCTTTGGTGACCTTGTTAAGCCGTGGCAAAGCAACGCCGTTGAAGAATACTAATTCCTCAGTGGCGGGGAAAACCTGACCCAAGGTCACCTTGTCAGAGCCCAATACAACTCGGATGAATGGTCTAACGATTATTCTGGGAGGTCTTTCAATTGACCTGCCACGCGAGCTTTGGGACGGTATTGGGATGGCAATTGAATTCGTGAAGTCTGCGAAGCGCATCGCGTTTGAGAAATCCTTGTTACTTGTCGTAGCTCTCTTCGTCGGTGGCGCATTTTCATTCGTTCTGTTTAGCGGCATCACCCAAGAGATAATCGTAAAGCTCGCGTCAGCAATTGCGGTTATGATTGCCGCTTTCATGACAATCGCAATTCTTCTGGACATAAATAGGGTTCTTGCTGATGGCCGCGATTGGCGCGTGATCATCAATGATGAAATGTTGTCATGGGAATCCCCGGTCCCCGAAGTGATGAAACCATTTCAGCTTGCGCTCACCGAGATCGACAAGACACGCTTTACGGTCACACACTTCAGAAACAGCAAAAGAACGCCCGACAAGAAGTGGGAAATCATTCTACGCAATGGACACCCGATGAAGATCGACGGCCAAAGCTCTGGCATCAACCCCCACAAGGTTTTCACTGCGCTTGAGACCAAAGGGATCACATTCGAAAAGATCAGCGAACGCAAAGGGTCTGGCATCAAAAGTAGCGGGTGACGCCCCTTACTCGGCTGGGTCTTTGGGCTTAGGCTTTAGGAATGGGTGAATGAACTGTTTCCAGTACCCACGTGGGACATCATCACCAACGACCCCATATTCATCGGGCCACCGATCTTCTGGCAGGTGATGGGTCCCGAACAGCCAATCGTAAATTGGGAAATGTGAAGCATAGTTGATATCAATCGCTTCACGGTCGGACCCATGGTGCCAATGGTGGAATCGGGGCGTGACAAAGAACCGCTCAATGAAACCAAGCTTCCATCCGATGTTTGCGTGAATAAAGCTTGAGTAGAAGTAAACCACCAGAAGATAGGCTTGGATCGCTTCGGGCTTAAAACCGAGTGTAAACATCGGCACAGCGGTCAGCCCGCGAAGCACAGCGATTTCCATGATGTGCATGCGTGCCCCTGCCAGCCAGTCCATCTTTTTCGTGGAATGATGCACCGCATGAAAACGCCACAGAACCGGAAAAGTATGGAACGCGCGATGCACCCAGTATTGCACGAAATCCGTGGCCATCATGATGATCACAACCTGCATAAAGAACGGAAGCTGGGTGATGTAGAGCCGGACTTCGTCCAGACGTACCGAGGCATTCACATAGTTCGCAGGCGCGAGCGTAAGAAATCCCAAGACCTGGACCAGCATAGAACTGACAAGGTAATAGAACATATCCTCGCGCCACTCGGTACGGAACACCGTTTGTTCGGGACGCGCCGGAAAGAAACGTTCGAGCGGCACAAACAAGAATCCGACGATCAGTACATTGATGATGAAATAGTCCAAGCCAAAGTAAACGCTTTGCGGTGTCGAAGTGGCAATCTGTGGCTGCGTTGTCGCCATGAGAGACGCAATTACCGATACCGCCAAAGCGGCCCAGCCCAATGATTTGCGCTGGCTTAGAATCAAACTCACCAATGACAGCGTGTACCCCGCCAAGAGCGTAAACCGCAAAAACGCGGTAACCACGCCGCTGTCTTGGATGAAGGCGATTTCCGGATAGGAGAAAGTCTCAGGAAACCAGCGCAATAGGACAATCAATAATCCCGCAATCGCGGCCAAGAGAGCAAGCGAGCCGGATAACCAGCCGCTGCCAAATGGGCGTTCTTCGCGCGGTGTTTCTAGCTGCGTGATTATTTTTCTAAAGATATTCAAAGAGTGCCTCGTGGAAAATTTCAGCTGATCCTAAAACTGCGATTAGCATTCCGCAGGGTAAGGAATACCCTAACCCTTTGCCAAGCGGCATTTTTCCGCCTATTCGCCTGACCATTGCATCAAAACCACGGTCTGGGCGAATTGCGACATCACGCCCAACTTAAACCTCTTGCCGCAATGCCTGCCCCCTGCCAAAAGGTCCGTATGAGTACAGGACGCCTAACTATCGACTTAGACGCCGTCGTCGCCAACTGGCGCGCACTAGACGGCATGACGAATTGCAAGACTGCCGCCGTGGTCAAAGCTGACGCTTACGGCGTCGGTGCAGAGAACGTGTCAAAGGCCCTGTTTAAAGCAGGCGCCCGCAAATTCTTTGTCGCGGTCGCAGAAGAGGCCGTAGTGCTTCGCGAAGCTTTAGGGCCAGGCCCAGAAATCTCTGTATTTTCAGGGCATATGCGCGGCGATACTGATCTAATTCGCGAACTAAATCTGACACCAATGCTGAACTCTGTTGAACAGATGACTCAGCACTTTGAAACGCTACCCGGTCATTCGTTTGGTATTCAAATTGACACCGGTATGAACCGTCTTGGGATGGAACCCCAAGAATGGGGTGCAGTCGCAGATTTGGTTCTGGCCCAAGGCCCAAAATTGGTGATGAGCCATCTGTCCTGTGCGGATGAACCCGACCATCCAATGAACCCGCATCAGCTTGACGTGTTTAAGCAACTGACTGATGGCATTAACGTGCCACGTTCGCTTGCAGCGACGGGCGGTATTCTGTTGGGCCCTGATTATCACTTTGATCTGACCCGTCCGGGTATTGGTCTGTATGGTGGACTACCGTTCGAACAGGCCACTCCTGTAATTGAGCTTGAACTACCTGTCGTACAAATCCGTGACGTCGCCGAGGGCGAAGTCGTGGGTTACGGCAATAGCTGGCAAGCTGAACGCCCATCACGCGTTGCAACCGTTTCAGGCGGTTACGCAGATGGCATTTTCCGTATGCTTTCCGACAAGGCAACGCTGTACCACAGTGACAAGCCCTGCCCGTTGATCGGGCGCGTTTCCATGGACCTGTTGACGATTGATGTCACCGACCTTTCTGAGGACCCAGAGCGCCTGACGCTTATCGGCCCACAGCAAAGCCTCGACGCTCTCGCTGCGAAGGCAGGAACCATCGGATACGAAGTTTTGACACAGCTTGGTGCGCGCTATAACCGCCGCACATACGGCAAATAGATGCTGAACGTTCTTCGCGTCGCGAACCTCGCCCTTTTGATCCTGTTCCCAATCGCATGGTTTGCCCCTTTGATGCGCGCAGGCCTCTTGCCGGTATTTGGCCTGAGCGAGATCAGCGTCATTTCCGGGATGCAGTCGCTTTGGGACAGTGATGTCGCGCTGGCGCTGCTCGTGACGTTCTTTGCGCTATTTGCGCCCTACCTCAAAACAATTGGCCTTGCGATGATCCACTTCAACCTCATGCGCCGCAAGGTGCTACCTGTGTTGTCGTGGTTGGGCAAACTGGCGATGGCCGACGTATTCTTGATCGCGCTTTATATTGTCTTGGCCAAAGGTGTCGGCATCGGCAAAGTCGAAACGGCTTGGGGGCTCTATTTGTTCACGGCATGCATCTTAGCTTCGATCGTGATTTCGACACTGACAGCAAAGCGCAGCTAGCCCAATCAACAGGCCACCTTGCCCACGCGTCGCATTTGGTCCAAAAGGTGAACATGGCAAAAGAACTTAACTTCTCATGTTCGGAATGTGGCGCGTCCTTTGGCAAATGGTCTGGGCAATGCGACGCCTGCCAAGCATGGAACACCATCACCGAAAGCAAAGCGCTATCTAGCGGTCCAAAGGGTAAATCGCTGGGCGCAATTCGCGGCAAAACGATCCCCCTGACTGATCTTGATACCCAAGAGAAGGAACCACCCCGCACCCAAGCAGGCGTGGGCGAGCTGGATCGCGTGCTCGGTGGCGGGTTGGTTAAGGCCTCTGCCTTATTGGTTGGTGGCGACCCCGGCATCGGGAAATCGACGCTGCTGTTGCAGGCCGCTGCGCGGTTTGCCCGTAACGGGCTCAAGGTCGTGTACATCTCGGGCGAGGAATCAAACGCACAGGTGCAGATGCGCGCAAGGAGACTGGGACTAGAAAAAAGTCCTGTATTGCTCGCGTCTGAAACGAACCTGCGCGATATTCTGACGACGCTGGAAAACGAAAAACCTGATCTCGCGATCATCGATTCGATCCAAACAATGTGGGCCGACAACGTCGATAGCGCCCCCGGATCGGTTTCACAGGTCCGATCATCGGCGCATGAGCTGACCACATTTGCCAAACGCAACGGCATGGCCGTGATCATGGTCGGCCACGTCACCAAAGAAGGCGCAATCGCTGGCCCACGTGTTGTCGAACATATGGTCGATACCGTGCTCTATTTCGAAGGTGAGCGCGGACATCAGTTCCGTATTCTCCGCGCCGTTAAGAACCGTTTCGGTCCTGCTGACGAAATCGGTGTTTTTGAAATGACCGGCAAAGGACTGGCTGAAGTAAAGAATCCTTCTGCCCTCTTTTTGTCGGAACGCGGCAAGCCCGCACCCGGATCTGTGGTGTTTGGCGGCATCGAAGGGTCTCGTCCGATGCTTTGTGAGATCCAAGCACTTGTGGCTCCTTCGCCACACAGCCAACCACGCCGTTCAGTCGTCGGTTGGGATGGTGGACGGCTTGCTATGATCCTTGCGGTCCTTGAATCGCGGTGCGGTGTTCCGTTCACCGGATTGGACGTTTACCTCAACGTAGCAGGGGGTTTGCGCATTACTGAACCTGCAGCTGACCTTGCAGTTGCCGCTGCGTTAGTATCAGCCAGAGAGGACGCTGCCCTACCCGCAGAAGCTGTAATATTCGGGGAAATCAGCCTATCGGGTGCGCTCCGTCCTGTGGTCCAAACGGAAAATAGATTGAAAGAAGCCCAAAAACTTGGTTTTACAACGGCAATTATACCGCAACAGGCAAAACAGCCCGCGGTTGCCGGTCTGGGTCTGCGCCATGCGGATGACTTAGCCGGGTTTGTAGAAGAAGTATTTGGCGCCAGATAGCGCCGAGGCAGGAGACGGACCATGGAAGGCTTCACACTTGTCGACGCAGGCGTCGCCATTATCATCCTACTATCAGGCGTATTGGCATATAGCCGTGGCTTGGTACGCGAGGCGATGGCGATCTTGGGTTGGGTCGGCGCAACAATCGTCGCATTTATCTTTGCAGATCAGGTTGAACCGCTTGTGCGGCAAATCCCGATTTTGGGCGATTTCATCGGCGACAGCTGTGAGCTCGCAATCATCGCAGCCTTTGCTGCAGTCTTTGCTGTGGCCCTCGTTGTTGCGTCAATCTTTACGCCGCTGTTTTCAAGCGTCATTCAGCGTTCAGCGCTAGGTGGTGTCGATCAGGCACTTGGCTTCTTCTTTGGTGTCCTGCGCGGCATCTTGTTGATCGCTGTTGCGTTCTTTGTTTACGACACGATCTTTGCCTCGCAAGAGATCGCTGTGATTGACGATAGTCGCGCCGCCAAAGTCTTTAATCAACTGACTGGCAAGATTGAAGAACAGAACCCTGAAGAAGCATTGGGTTGGATCAAAGAGCAGTATCAACAGCTCGTTGGTTCGTGCGGCGCACCGGCTGAATAAATCAACCAACACACGAAATTCAAAAGCCACCGCTCTTTGCGGTGGCTTTTTTGCTTTAAACTGATGCGAAAATGAGATCACGCAGGCGTGCCTGCCATTTTCGCGCCATAGAAGTATGATCGTTTCGTGACACCATGCCCCCGACCCACTAAGAGGGAGGCAATCAAAGTAAACTCGGATTCGGAGCGGCCCCTTGTCCAATTATAATTCCCCAATCGACCCTTTTGATGACGACAAGTTACGCGAAGAGTGCGGCGTTTTCGGTGTGATTGGCGCCCCGGACGCTGCCAACTTTGTTGCCCTAGGGCTGCACGCGCTCCAGCACCGTGGTCAAGAGGCCGGTGGCATCGTAACCCACGACCCAAAGACTGGCTTTAACCAAGCACGTCGCATGGGTCTGGTTCGCGATAACTTTACTACCAATGACATGATGGCCATGCTTCCCGGTGATATTGGGGTCGGTCACGTACGGTATTCGACCACTGGTAGCAAAAGCCAGCACACGGCGATCCGCGATGTACAGCCATTCTTTGGCGAATTTTCGATGGGCGGCGCGGCTGTTGCGCACAACGGCAACCTTACCAATGCCATCGCCCTACGCCGTGATCTGATCGAGCGTGGCGCGATTTTCCACAGCACGTCAGACAGTGAGTGTATCATTCACCTGATGGCGCGTTCGATGGGCCGCACAATTCCTGACCGAATGAAAGAAGCGCTCCGCCAAGTTGAGGGCGCTTTTTCAATTGTGGCGATGACACGCAGCAAATTGATCGGTGTCCGTGACCCACTGGGCATTCGGCCGTTGGTTTTGGGAAAAGTCGGCGATGCCCATATCTTGTCGTCCGAAACCTGTGCGCTGGATATCATCGGCGCTGAATTCATCCGCGAAATCGAACCCGGCGAAATGGTTGTGATTTCAAGCGATGAAATCAAAAGCTACCGCCCATTCGAAGACAAAAAACCGCGTCCGTGTATCTTTGAGTATGTGTACTTCAGCCGTCCAGATTCTGTGATCGCTGGAAAATCTGTCTACGAAGTACGTCGTAACATCGGTAAAGAGCTGGCCCGCGAAGCCCCGGTTGAGGCGGACATGGTCTGCCCTGTTCCAGATAGCGGCACCCCGGCGGCGATCGGTTATAGCCAAGAAAGCGGTATCCCGTTCGAAATGGGCATTGTGCGTAACCAATACGTTGGCCGTACGTTCATCGAACCAACAGCGCAAATCCGTAACATGGGCGTTCGTCTAAAGCTAAACGTGAACCGCGAACTGATGCGCGGCAAGCGTGTTATCCTTGTTGACGACAGCGTTGTGCGTGGCACGACCAGCCGCAAGATCAAGGATATGGTTCTTGAGGCTGGTGCGGCAGAGGTCCACTTCCGCGTTGCCAGCCCACCAACTGTTTGGCCAGATTTCTACGGTGTCGACATGCCGAACCGTGAAGATCTGCTAGCTGCGCGCATGACCGAAGAAGAGATGTGTGAATACCTTGGCGTTGCCTCGTTGAAATTCGTTTCAATCGATGGCTTGTATCGTGCGGTTGGTGAACCTAACGGCCGCGACCCGAACAACCCCGCATACCATGACGCGGTGTTTACAGGTGATTATCCGGTCGCACCTTCCGACATGATTGCAAAAGGTTTCAAACCAAAATTCGCTGCTGAGTAAGCCATGACAACGGTCATCCATCACAACCCGGCCTGTGGCACGTCGCGTAATGTGTTGGCCGTTATCCGTGCTTCTGGGACGGAACCTATCGTCATTGAATATCTTGATACTGGTTGGACCCGTCCCCAGCTGCTGGCGCTTTTTGCCGCAGCTGACCTGACGCCTCGCACTGCGCTTCGCACCAGCAAGTCCCCTGCTGCCGAGCTTGGGCTACTTGACCCGAGCGTGAGCGACGATGCGATCCTTGATGCGATGTTGGAACACCCGGTTTTGGTCAATCGTCCTATCGTTTGCACGCCAAAAGGCGTGGCGCTGTGTCGTCCGTCTGAGACGGTACTGCCACTGCTTGAGATCGCGCTGACCGAACCTGTCTACAAAGAAGACGGGACCGAGATCGTGCGCCCCTAATTTCGCGTCACGTCACACACGATAACGTTACGTATAAGGGCTTTTCTTAATTCAAAGCCTCTGCCACTACCTGTCGATCAAAGTTAAAATCGACACGGTATTCAGTAAATGACAAACGACACACCCGCCAATGTGGCGGCCTCAGCGACTTTGCCTGATCTACTCACTTTGGATAACCTAACGGTCATCGGCGTCATGGCCGGACAAGCGCCCCCTGCGGCACTACTTCGTTCATCGCGCGGCGATATTGCACGCGTCTCGCCCGGTGAAAGCGCCTTTGGCGTGGTGATCGCAGCCATTGATGCCAACCAAGTTGTTCTGACAGACCGGATCGGTACGCAGCATGTCCTTGCAGTTCCGGGCAGCTAGGTCTTGACCTTGCGCGACAATCGCAGCACACCGCGCATATGACAAAGACAGCACTTATCACCGGCGCATCACGCGGCCTAGGCGCAGCATTAGCCAAGGCGCTTGCGCCGACGCACCATATCATCGCAGTCGGTAAAACCGTTGGCGCGCTGGAAGAGCTCGACGACGAGATCCAAGCGGCAGGTGGGCAAGCAACCCTTGCGCCGATGGACATCACCGTTGACGCAGCGATGCAGCAATTGTGCCGTGGCATATTTGACCGCTGGGGTAAGCTGGACCTATGGGTTCATACCGCCATTCACGCGGCACCACTGGCGCCAGCGGGTCACATCGGCCCTAAAGACCTTGCTAAGTCGCTATCTATCAACATCGAAGCCACATCGCGCCTGATTTCATATGTAGCGCCTTTGCTCGGCGAAACGGGCCAAGCCGTGTTCTTTGATGATCCACGTGGCGGAGATCGTTTCTTTGGTGCCTATGGCGCAACGAAAGCCGCACAGATCGCGCTCGCGCGTAGCTGGCAGGCAGAGTCGGTTAAGACAGGGCCAACCATTAAAATCCTAACGCCAGCGCCGATGCCGACCGCCACGCGCGCACGGTTCTTCCCCGGTGAAAGCCGCGATGAATTGGCTGACCCCAATTCCGAAGCTGCCCGCCTACTGCCCGAGATCCTGAACTAAGTGCTGCTTTCTGAGTCCTTTCAGCCACAGCACTGAAATCGCCACAATTGTATTGCCCCCACGGCTTGCCGCCCAAGGTTTGCTCGCCTAGGAACGTGATTAGCTGACTAGGGGCAACATAATGCGCATTCTTATTACCAACGACGACGGGATCAACGCGCCGGGGTTGAAGGTCTTGACTGACATCGCGCATGAAATCGCAGGGCCAGATGGCGAAGTATGGACTGTCGCGCCCGCATTCGAACAATCGGGCGTCGCGCATTGCATCAGCTACACCCACCCCACCATGATTGCCCAACTCGAAGAGCGCCGCTTTGCAGCAGAAGGATCGCCCGCTGACTGTGTCATCGCCGGGCTTTATGACGTGATGAAAGATACACGGCCCGATCTCGTGCTATCAGGTGTGAACCGCGGCAATAACGCGGCTGAGAACACAATGTATTCTGGTACCGTTGGTGGAGCGATGGAGGCCGCGTTGCAGGGCATTCCCGCAATCGCGCTTTCGCAATACTATGGCGCAGGAAATGCGACGCTCGACAATCCGTTCGATGCAGCCGCAGTCCATGGTGCCAAGGTGATCAAGACGTTACTCGACCCATCCTTGTGGGATGATGCTAATTACCGACTGTTTTACAACGTCAACTTTCCTCCGGTACGGGCTGCCGACGTAAAAGGGAAACGCGCAACAACCCAAGGGTTCCGCCCCAATACGAACTTCACAGCCGAGGCGCAGATGTCGCCGACTGGCCGCAGGTTTTTATGGGTCCGCGGGGGCGCACAACACGAACCGACTGCGCCCGGCACCGACGCCGCTGCAAATCTGGACGGCTACATTTCGGTTACGCCTATGCGCGCGGACTTGACCGACTATGATATGGTTGCCGCACTTGAGGACGTATTCTCGTGACTTTTGATGCCCCCACTAAGATGCAGTTCGTTTATGCCCTGCGCAGCAAAGGGATCACAGACCCCCGTGTTCTAACAGCAATGGAACAAGTCGACCGCGCTGCCTACATCAAAGGCGTCTTTGCGGAACGCGCCTATGAGGACATGCCCCTGCCGATCGCATGTGGGCAAACGATCAGCCAACCATCAGTTGTTGGGCTGATGACGCAGGCGCTCAAGATTAGCCCACGTGACAAGGTTCTCGAAATTGGAACGGGTTCTGGGTATCAGGCGGCGATCCTGTCCAAGCTGGCACGCCGTGTCTATACCATTGATCGCTTTCGCAGCCTTGTTCACGCTGCACGCGCGACGTTCGAAGAACAAGGCATCAGCAACATCACCACGTTTACAGCCGACGGAAGCCATGGGTTAACCGAACAGGCACCGTTTGACCGGATACTGCTGACGGCCGCAGCCGAAGACCCTCCTGGCCCGTTGCTTGCGCAATTGCGCGTTGGCGGCATCATGGTTTTACCCGTCGGTCAATCCGATACGGTACAAAGCTTGATCCGTGTGACCCGGCTTGAACATGGGTATGATTATGACGAATTACGCTCGGTTCGGTTTGTGCCCTTGCTTGAAGGGCTCGGACAAGAGTAAACAGGTAAGAAAATAAGGCACGACCCCGGCAACAAGGGGCGGCTAGGCATAAGGAGCGGTACGATGGCCAATGGGCAACGCACGGTAAAACGTATTCTAATGACGGGTGTAGCCTTGGCGGCACTCGCGGCTTGCGAAGACTTTGATCCAGATTTCCGTGATGTCGGGAACGGGTTCGACACCTCAAGTTCAGTCACAAATCTACCAAACCGGCCACGCCCGGATGATCGTGGTGTGATTTCATACCCCACCTATCAAGTCGTCGTAGCGCGCCAAGACGATACTATTCGCGGCATCGCGATCAGACTTGGCATCGATGCGAATGAGCTGGCCGAGTACAATGGCGTCGAGCCTGACGTCGTCCTGCGCCGCGATGAAATTATCGCCCTACCCGGTCGTGTCGCGGAACCGTCTTCAGCAACGGGGGCAACACAACCGTTTGATGTCACAGCGGTCGCGACAACCGCGCTTGATCGGGCCGAAGCAAATGGCGGTGCGGTAACAGCAACGCCGCTTGATCCCGCGCCGACAGCCGCTGCAGCCCCTACCCCAGCTCCTGCACAAGCCGCCCCCACCAAGGCGGAGCCAATTCGACATCAGGTTGCACGCGGCGAAACCGTTTATTCGATCTCGCGCCTTTATAACGTGCCGGTGACTTCGATCGCAGAATGGAACGGGCTGGACAGCGCATTCACTATTCGTCAGGGTCAATATCTTCTTGTCCCACAAGGTGGTTCACGCCCAGCAACAACAACGGCTGCACCTGCGCCCGCACCAACGCCTTCAACACCGGCAGTCACTGCTCCCGGTCAAGGCACAGCAACACCTGTCCCACCAAGCGCGTCTACGCCGCTACCCGCCCCGACACCCAGCACATCAGCGATACCGACACCTGCAGCGCCTGATCTGGGGAAAACAGCGGCACCAGCAGCATCAAACAGCGCACGCATGGTCCAACCTGTCCAAGGCAGCATCATCCGTGAATATGCCGCTGGCCGGAACGAAGGCATCGACATCGGCGCACCAGCTGGCACCGCTGTCAAAGCAGCTGATGCAGGTAGCGTCGCTGCTGTGACTGCAGACACAAGCGGTGGTTCCGTCGTCGTTATTAAGCACAGCGACGGCTTGTTGACGCTCTATACCCACCTCGACAGCCTCACCATTGAAAAGGGCGACACGGTCAGCCGTGGTCAAACTATTGGTAAGGTGCGTGCAGGCGACCCAAGCATGCTGCACTTTGAAGTCCGTCGCGGACTGCAAAGCGTCGATCCTTCTGGCTACCTGCCTTAATGGGCTAAAGCGTAGGGTGGATTTCAATCCACCTTACGTTAACTTTATCCCAAGACGTCCAGCCAAATCAGTGAAATATTGCCATGCCACGCGGCCCGAACGGCTGCCGCGTGTGGCTTGCCATTCGATGGCCTCTGCCCGCATTGTTTCATCATCGATTTCGACACCATAGGCATCGCAATAGCCTCGGATCATCGCCAAATATTCATCCTGATTACAGGGGTGAAATCCAAGCCACAGGCCAAAGCGGTCTGACAAGGATACCTTTTCCTCTACAGCCTCGGATGGCGAAATCGCGGATGAACGTTCGTTTTCGATCATGTCGCGCGGCATCAGGTGGCGGCGGTTGGATGTCGCGTAAAGCACAACATTGTCTGGCCGACCTTCGATACCGCCATCCAGAACTGCCTTTAGAGACTTATAATGCGCATCATCAGGACCAAAGGAAAGGTCATCGCAGAACATGATAAACCGTTCTGGCGCACCGCGCAGCATGTTCAAACAACGACCAATGCTCGGTAGGTCCTCGCGTTGAACCTCGACCATTTTCAGATCCGGATAATCCGCTTGCAAAGCGCCGTGTACTGCTTTGACAAGGCTGGATTTACCCATCCCACGCGCGCCCCAAAGCAACGCGTTATTGGCGGGCATACCTGCAGCAAACTGCGCAGTATTGGCCATCAATGTGTCGCGTGACCGGTTCACACCGACCAGCAATTCCACGGGGATACGGTTCACCTTTGGGACAGGCACCAGCCGATCCGGGTCAGGATGCCACACAAATGCGGCAGCCTTTTTGAATTTCGGGGCATCAGCCGGCGGTGGGCTCATCCGTTCAAGCGCGTCGGCAATCCGACGCAGCGCCTTCTTACTCACGCTCATCAGCCTCGTCCGTCACGCCCTCACCGTGGATTTCATCATCCCAGAGACCCTCTGCACGTAGCTTGGCTTCGCGCTGACGTTCCACCCGGGCAACAAGCTGGATCGAAACTTCATAAAGCCCGTAAACGACCGCAAACAGGATAACCTGACTGATGACATCTGGCGGCGTGGCCAGTGCCGCAACGATCAGGATGCCAACCATTGCATACTTGCGCGTACCGCGCAGACCGCGCGCAGAGACCAGTCCCGCTTTGCCCATCAGCGTCAACAAGACAGGCAGTTGGAAACACAGGCCAAAGGCCACGATGAATTTGATGGTTAGGTTCAGATAGGCTTTGGCGGAACCTTGGAACAAGATGCCAGCCGCTTGCGTCGCGCTATCAGTGCCCGCCTCTAGAGTGCCGGGCTGTTGGAAGCCCAAGAAGAACCCGAAAGCCAAAGGCGTAATCACATAGTAAGCAAATGCCGCGCCCAGAAAGAACATAAACGGCGAAGCGATCAAGAATGGCAGGAACGCCCCTTTCTCGCTTTTGTATAGGCCCGGCGCCACAAAGCGCCACAGCTGGTAGCTGATGACCGGAAACGACAGCATCAACCCACCCAATAGCGAGATCGAGATCGCGACAAAGAAACCTTCTTCGAGCGCGATAAACTGTAGATCGCAAGCCTGCCCGCGCGATGCCAGCGCATCACACAGCGGATAGGTCAGAAAGTTAAAGACCGGATTCCAAACGGTAAAGCAGATTACCATCCCGACGATGAATGCCAGCAATGATCGGATCAACCGCGAACGTAGTTCTGTGAGATGCTCGATCAGTGGGGCTGCGCTGTCTTCCATTTCGTCTGTCGCGCTCATTTATCGTCACCCTTGGGCTGTTCAGCCGCGGCCTCGGCAGCTTCGCGCGCTTGGCGTTCGGTGGCAGCCTTGGCCATTGCGTCGCTCATCTTCTCTTTTGCAGCTTGGCGTTCGGGTGACAGCGCCGTCTTTTCAGGCGCTTCTGTCATACCGGTCGCTTCTTTGATCTTATCGACGCCAAACTTTTGCGGGTTTGCCGCAGCACGCACCGTCTTGGAAATATCGTTCATGCCGGATTCATCGGCGGCCGCTTCCATCGCGCGCGAAAACTCGCGCGCCATGCCGCGTGCCTTACCAGTGAACTGTCCCAAGGTACGAAACATCCCCGGTAGATCCTTTGGCCCGATAACAATCAGGGCCACGATGCCAACCAGCACCATTTCGCTCCAGCCTAAGCCAAACATGAACGATATTCCTTATGGTGAATTAGGCTTTGTCTTTTTCTTCTTCAGGAGTCACATCGCGTGCGTTTTCGATGCCGTCTTCGATCTCTTTCTTGCCGTCATCAACGCCCTTTTTGAACGCGGTGATGCCTTTGCCAACTTCGCCCATCAGGCTAGAGATCTTGCCGCGCCCGAACAGCACAAGAACGACAACTGCGATAAGTAGAAGGCCTGGCAGGCCGATATTGTTAAGCATGGTTTTCTCCTCTGACGGGTCCCGGTCCCGTATTTAATTCTATCACCTTCACAAATACGGCCCGCCGCAACGCAAGGGAAGCGCGAAAAGCATGTTTTCTGCCAGTTCCGCACCCTTTTTTACAAGGGCTTGCACTATGTCGTGACAAAAACTTGTCAGTTGACAGAAAATTGACAAAACTGTCACGAATCGAAAGGAAGATCATGCGACGTGCAGACAGATTGATGCAGCTGGTTCAGGTGCTCAGGGATGGCAATTTACATAAGGCCGCTGATCTGGCTGCCGTTGTGAATGTCTCGCTCAGGACCATCTATCGCGACATGGAAACGCTTGCCGCATCGGGTGTTCCCATTACTGGTGAGCGCGGAATTGGTTACCGCGTGACAGCTGCAGTCACCCTGCCCCCGCTGAACCTTACCATGACCGAAGTCGAAGCCCTGCATCTGGGTCTAAGCGCTGTAGGGCAAAGTGGTGACAAAGAACTATCCGCAGCGGCCCGCGCGCTATCGGCAAAGCTTGACGCGGTAATGCCCGAAGACCGCAGCCGCGCCCCTGCTGGCTATGGGTTTGCGGTCTATCCGTTTGCTGACGCCGCCCGAGGGTTCCAGCACCTACCCGCAATGCGCCAAGCAATTCGAACCAGACAGAAGTTATCTATTACATTGAACGGTGACGAACGCACAGTACGGCCCTTACAGCTTGATTATTGGGGGCGGCTGTGGACATGCATCGTTTGGTGCGAAAAATCAAAGAATTTCAGTGATTTACGCGTTGATCAGATCACTGAACTACGCATCCTGCCAAGCCTGTTCGTAGACGAGCATGGGAAATCTTTAGCCGATTTTAACGCCCGCCGCGTTATTGCTGGAAGTTAAACTACTTATCCGACAGTGTGGTAGTCATTTCTGACCTCTTTGTCTGGCGTCCCAAATGACCGCGAAAAAATTACTTATCCATATTGGACACCGGAATGCCGGTGCAGAGGTCTTGCAAAACACGCTGCTGGCATCCCAAGAGGTGCTTTCGGATCAGGACATTTATGTTCCAGCCTATGCGACTGACAATCATGAAAAATTTACGCTTGGTTATCGCCAACATGACGAGCAGGACACCGACGATTTCGTTAATGGCAATGCGTCGCCGACTGGGGCCGAACATGATCACTGGTCCCGCATCGCTGACAGCAAAGAAACGCAGAATTGCGAGATAGTTGTCGTCAGCAATAAAAGCTACCTCAGGCATCTTTCAGCTAAGACGGTCAGTCGTTTTGAGCAGGCAACGAATTGCATCGCGGAAAAGAAAGAAGTCATCGCATACTTGCGACCGCCCGGCGCACATTTTCTTTCCCTGACCCAACAAAAGCTCTCGCAAGGCAAAGAGCTTTCTCCGCCCTCTCGGACCCGTGTGAAGGAACGCATTCGCCCCCTGTCCGAAGCTTGGTCGGGTAAAATAACGCTTCAGCTTTTCGACGAACAAATTTTGGCGAATGGGGATATCGTAGAAGACTTTTTCGCACGGCATTTACCAATGGTCGACACGCAGCAATTGCGCCGTCCCAAAGCGTCTGACAACGCCCCTATTTCGACAGAGGCCATGGCGCTTTTGATTGACAGAATGCATGGCCGCTTAGACGATACAATTGATCCGGCGTCGATGATCAGACAGATCATACGAGTAGACAGGAAAATACCAGAGCCGACTTTGCCAGTACTGCGCCCTGCAGCGGAACGCACGCTAAACAACTGGGCGGCACCGGACCTTGCATGGCTACGGGGGCGTCACGACGTCCGCTTTCCGCAGCTAGATTACAAGGATATCGACTGCGATGATGTGGACCTTAGCCTGATACATTTTATCGATATCTCGCAAATCTGCGAGGTCAACGAAGACCGCAAAGAGGCGCTATATCAAAAGGCACTGACGCGCGCCAAATTACCCAAAATCGCACAGCACCTGCTGGCCAACTGGTAGCCTTACCAGCCCACCGCCTTGCGGATCATGTTAAGTGCAACAAGGATAAGGAACACGCCAAAAATCCGCTTGAGTGGCTTCGGGTCCAATTTATGCGCAAGCGCAGCGCCCCATGGTGCAGTGATCAGGGTCATTGCGATAATCACAAAGAATGCCGCGAAATTGACAGCGCCAATCGTAAACGGCGGCGCGACTTCCATATCAACAAGCAACAATCCCGCAACCGAAGGCACTGCGATAAGCACGCCAAATCCAGCAGCCGTCGCTACAGCCCGGTGAATTGGCACGTTGAACAGCGTCATGGTTGGCACGCCAAACGATCCACCCCCGATCCCCATCAAAACAGAAAGGAACCCAAGCACAGGCGACAGAACAGCGCGTTTGATCCCTGCTGGCATCTGCTCGCCCAAGCGCCAATGGCTTTGGCCCAAGGTCATATAAAGGCCCACGATGATCGCGAGCCCGCCAAAAATACTCTGCAAAACAGCTGAACGTAGCGACGAAACAATGAGCACACCAACCAAAGCACCAACAGCAATTCCCAGCGCCCAAGTCTTAAGAATAGGCCATTCGACAGCGCCCTTCTTATTGTGCGACATGACCGACCGAATGGACGTCACAATGATTGTCGCAAGGGATGTCCCAAGGCAAAGCTGCATCAATTGCGGGCTGTCGTAGCCCAAGGCACTAAAGACGTAATAGAACGCGGGGACCAGAATGATCCCACCGCCGACGCCCAAAAGCCCTGCCAATACGCCCGCAAAAGCCCCGATGACCAATAGCAAAGCGCCCATGGTCAGTAACAATGTCATATCGTCCATCAATATTCCCTCAGGCGGCAAGCCGCGTCACGTGTTCGAGTGCATCCAGTACCACCTTTGGACCGGCTCCGTCGGCATGTACGTTTTCAGATAGGTGGCGACGCCATCCGCGCGCGCCGGGCCGCCCCTGAAACATCCCCAGCATATGTCGGGTGACCTGCCCCAACCGCCCGCCCTGCGCGATGTGAGCGTCAATATAGGGCAGCATCACGTGAACCACTTCTTCAGCAGTACGCGATGAAGACGGATCACCAAAGATGCGGGCATCCGCGTCCAAAAGGATGTCGCAAGGCGTGTGATAAGCAGCCCGGCCAATCATCACGCCATCCAAGCCCTTGTCCAGCAACTCTTGCGCCGCATCCAGCGTCGCGATGCCGCCATTGATCGAAAAGTTGACTCCCGGAAACAGCCCGTTCATTTCCAGAACCAAGTCATAGTCAAGCGGTGGAATATCACGGTTTTCTTTTGGGCTTAGCCCCTGCAGCCACGCTTTGCGCGCATGAACTGTGAAGTGATTGACGCCAGCTGCAGAAACACGCGCTAGGAAATCAGGAAGAATGACATGCGGATCTTGGTCGTCTACGCCGATACGGCACTTAACCGTAACGGGCACATCGACGGCATTCATCATCGCCGATACACAATCCGCCACGAGCGGCGCGTTTTCCATCAGGATCGCACCAAAACTACCCGACTGCACGCGGTCCGAAGGGCATCCACAGTTCAGGTTGATTTCATCATAGCCGTAGTCAACTGCGATACGCGCAGCCTCGGCCAACTGTGCCGGGTCTGACCCACCTAGCTGCAACGCAACCGGATGTTCAGCATCATTAAGACCAAGCAAGCGATCGCGATCACCATGAATAACGGCCGGTGCGGTCACCATTTCAGTATACAAAAGCGCGTGACGCGACATGAGCCGGTGCAGATACCGGCAATGGCGATCCGTCCAATCCATCATCGGGGCGACGGACAAGCGACCAGCACGGCGCACCTCGGAAACACTTAATTTTACATGGTTTTCCATGTGAGCCTCAGTTTGCGTTTCCGCTTATTTTGGCTGTTTCAAGCCGGTTTTCAGAGAAAGTGCTACAGAATGTAGCACCGCGAGTGCCGTGTAGCACTTTTTTGGCTCCACTTTCCAGCCGTCAAAGCCCCCGTGTCCCGAACGTCAACAGACGCAATTCGCGGCTGCCCTATTCCGTGAGAAAACCACACCTCCAAAGCCGAAGGCATGCCATAACATGTGGCTCTTTACAAAAGTAATAAAGTAATACTTAATAGATTCACTTTTACGTTCTTTGGGAGGAACTCATGAATATTAGATCAACGCTCCTTGCGAGCGCCGTTACATTTTTGCCTGTTACTGCGATGGCTCAGGAATTGACGATTGGCTTTTCTCAGATTGGTTCAGAATCTGGCTGGCGGGCCGCCGAGACAACCGTCACACGTCAAGAAGCCGAAAATCGCGGTATCGATTTGAAGTTCGCTGATGCACAGCAAAAACAGGAGAACCAGATTTCCGCGCTGCGTTCGTTTATCGCGCAAGGTGTGGATGCGATCTTGATTGCGCCCGTGGTAGCGACTGGATGGGATGAAGTGCTGGAGGAGGCCAGCGACGCAGAAATTCCGGTCATATTGCTGGATCGTACAGTTGACGCCTCGGATGACTTGTATCTGACTGCAGTGACTTCCGACCTTGTGCACGAAGGATCCGTTGCCGGGCAGTGGTTGGTTGATACTGTGGACGGCGGGGATTGCCGTATCGTAGAGCTGCAAGGCACGACGGGTTCGTCGCCAGCGATTGACCGCAAAACCGGATTTGAGAATGCAATTGAGGGTCATGATAACCTTGAGATTGTCCGCTCGCAGACGGGCGATTTTACCCGTTCGCAGGGCAAAGTCGTGATGGAAAGCTTCTTAAAAGCTGAAGGCGGCGAAAACATTTGTGCCCTGTATGCACATAATGACGACATGGCCGTGGGTGCGATCCAAGCGATCCGCGAAGCCGGGTTGCAGCCCGGTACGGATATTTTGATCGTTGCGATTGATGCAGTGCCGGATGCCCATTTGGCGATCGCAAATGGCGAAATGAACGCCACCATCGAGCTGACCCCAAATATGGCGGGACCCGCGTTGGACGCGCTCGAGGCGTATCTGGCAGATGGCACCGCACCGCCAAAGTGGATCCAAACTGAATCGCGGCTTTATACGGCGGCGGATGATAATCAGGCGATTTACGAAGTGAAAAAGGGCTTGGGTTACTGAGTTTTGTGCCAATATGGCACCTATTCATAAACCTTTGAGTCCCGCGTTGCATTTTGCGGGGCTCGCCTTTGACTGCAGGATATTCAAATGACCGACGATAAGCGCCCAGTGCTCTGTGCAGAGGGTATCTCAAAGTTTTTTCCCGGTACGATTGCGCTGGATGATGTGAGCCTGACATTATTTGAAGGTGAGATTCACGCGCTGTTGGGCGAAAATGGTGCGGGCAAGTCTACTCTGATCAAGTGCCTCACAGGTGCGTATCGGCGCGATGCCGGAACGATTTCAATTGATGGAACTGATGTTAATCCGACCTCGACATTGGCCAGCCAGTCTTTGGGCATTGGCACGGTCTATCAAGAGGTCAATTTACTTCCCAATTTAACCGTTGCTGAGAACCTGTACCTTGGCAGGCAGCCTACGCGTGGCCCGTTTGTCGCGCGGTCGCGGATGAATAGAGACGCGCGCGCGTCGCTCAAGGAGTTTGGGATTGATATTGATCCGGCGCAGCCCCTGTCGTCATATTCGGTCGCTGTGCAGCAGGTCATTGCAATCGCACGGGCGGTAGAGTTGTCAGGCAAGGTGCTGATCCTTGATGAACCGACGGCAAGTCTGGATCGGGACGAAGTTCAGCTATTGTTTTCGGTCATTCATAAGCTCAAGGAACGCGGGCTGAGCATCGTGTTTATCACGCACTTCATGGACCAGGTGTTTGAACATGCAGATCGCGCCACTGTTTTGCGGAATGGGCAGGTCGTGGGAACACGGCTACTGCGTGACGTAAGCCAAACCGACATTGTGACGCTGATGCTCGGACGACAGTTAGAGGCGCGCAAGAAAGCGCCGAAACAAGTTGTCCAAGGGGATACGTTGTTGGAAATCAACGATCTGGCCAAGACGGGGACACTTGAACCGTTCTCGCTGAATATTCGCGAGGGCGAAGTCGTGGGGCTTGCTGGATTGCTGGGATCGGGGCGCACTGAGACGGCAAACCTCATCTTCGGGGTCGTAAAGTCAGACGATGGCAAACTGCGATTGCGTAAGCGAGATATTCGGGTGAACAACCCGCGCGATGCTGTTGCACACCGATTTGCGCTTTGTCCCGAAGACCGAAAGAACGACGGTATCGTGGGAGATCTGAGCGTCCGCGACAATATCATTCTGGCGTTGCAAGCACGTCAGGGTTGGACGCGCCCTATTCCGCGCAGCAAGGTCGATGAAATTGCCAATCATTACGTCAGGACGCTTGATATTCGGCTGGCGAATTTGGACATGCCAATTCGTTTGCTTTCTGGTGGCAACCAACAAAAGGCGTTGTTGGCACGTTGGCTGGCTACGGATCCAGATTTTCTGATCCTTGATGAACCAACGCGCGGTATCGACATTGGTGCCCATGCCGAAATTATTGCGCTAATCGAGCGCCTTCAGCAGGACGGGATGGCGCTGCTGGTTGCATCATCAGAAATGGAAGAATTGGTCGCATATTCGAGCCGCGTCATTGTTATGCGCGATCGCTGCCAAGTCGGCGAATTATCTGGCGACGACATCACGACAGATAACATCATCCAAGCCATTGCGGCTGAGCCCATGACAGGAGCAGCCTAATGTCTGGTCGTTTGTTTTTACGACGAATTATGCCCCAACTGATTATTCTTGCTATCGTACTGGGTCTGAATTTGATCGTCTTTCCCGACTTCTTTAAGATTGAATTTCAGAATGGTCGCCTGTTCGGCAACCTGATTGATGTGCTGAAGCGTGGTGCGCCTACCGCGTTGCTGTGTATCGGCATGACATTGGTCATAGCGACCAAAGGGATTGATCTGTCGGTCGGTGCAGTCATGGCCATTGCCGGGGCGACGGCAGCGTCATTGGTTGTTGATGGTCATCACTGGGTAACCGCGCTGGCAGGAGCGCTGGCAGTTGGGGCGCTATGCGGGTTGTGGAACGGATTTTTAGTGGCCGTTCTACGTATTCAGCCCATTGTCGCGACGCTTGTTCTGATGGTCGCGGGACGCGGGATTGCGCAGCTGATTACCGAAGGCACCATTCTGACCTTTTTGAACCCCGGTTTGATCCATCTTGGCGCGGGGACGGTCTTGGGCATGCCTACACCCATCCTGATCTGGGTTCTTCTTGGTGCTCTTGTGACGCTTGCTGTGCGTAAGACCGCACTCGGGATGCTGATCGAGGCGATAGGCGTGAACGAAACGTCGTCGCGGCTTGCTGGCATTAATTCGCGGGTTCTATTGCTATGTGTTTATGTCGTTTCCGGTATCGGGGCTGCGATCGCCGGGGTGATTGTTGCCGCTGATATCCAAGGCGCGGATGCAAATAATGCAGGGCTTTGGCTCGAGCTGGATGCGATCCTTGCCGTTGTGATCGGTGGGAATTCGTTGCTGGGAGGGCGGTTTTCGATTGTTGCATCGCTCTTGGGAGCGATGATTATACAGTCAGTCAATTCCGTCATTTTGCTGTCTGGAATGCCGCCGGAGTTCAATTTGGTCATCAAGGCCATTCTGATCCTTGCCATCCTTGTGATCCAGTCACCCAAGGTCGGCCATCTTATCTACATAATCCGTGCGTCTGCCCCACCACCAAAGGTGAATCCAGCAACGCAAGCAAAGGAAACGACACAATGATCCGATCCACTCATCTCCCCCTACTTGTTACACTCGCGACCTTTGTTCTGGCCTATGCGCTTTGCGCATCGCAATACCCTGCGATGCTATCCATGCGGGTCATTGCCAATCTGCTGACGGACAACGCGTTTTTGGGGATCGTCGCAGTTGGGATGACCTTTGTCATTCTGTCGGGCGGGATTGATTTGTCGGTGGGGTCGGTCATTGCCTTTACCGGTGTATTCTTGGCGGTGATTTTGCGGGATACGTCGATCCATCCTCTTGTGGCATTTGTCGTAGTTTTGATCATTACCACGGCGTTTGGCGCGGCGATGGGTGCGGCCATCCATTACCTGGAGATGCCCGCATTTATCGTGACGCTTGCAGGGATGTTTTTGGCACGTGGCGCGGCCTATGTGCTTTCGACAGATTCCGTGCCGATTACGCACGAGTTTTATGACACCTTGCAGTCCATGTACTGGAAGTCCGAAAGCGGTGGGCGATTTCGCTTAATTGGTGGGATCATGATCCTCACATTCCTTATCGGTATCATCACTGCCCATCGCACGCGATTTGGTCAAAACGTCTATGCATTGGGTGGCGGCGCTATGACGGCGCGGCTGATGGGGGTACCTGTTGCCTCGACAACGATAGGGATCTATGCGATTTCGGGGGGCCTTGCCGGGCTGTCGGGAATTGTTTTTTCGTTGTACACATCGGCCGGGTATTCACTGGCGACAGTTGGTGTCGAACTTGATGCAATCGCAGCGGTGGTCATTGGCGGCACGTTGCTAACCGGAGGATACGGGTTCGTCGCGGGCACGTTTTTTGGCATCCTCATCATGGGGTTGATCCAGACCTACATTGTCTTTGATGGGACATTATCAAGCTGGTGGACAAAGATCGTGATAGGCGGTCTGTTGTTTGCGTTTATTCTACTACAAAAGGGACTAACTTGGGTAACGACGGCACGCAAAAAAGCAGTGACTGGCTTCGCCACGCTATCATGAGCTTTGTCCATTCTGGTGCGAGAAGTGAGAAGGCTTCGAACCATACGAACTTTGTGGTCGAGCAATTAGGGCGTGCGATTGTCGCGGGTGAGTATCCGCCAAACACGATGATCCCCCTTGATCCTGACATTTGCGAAATGTTCGGTGTATCGCGCACAGTTGTCCGCGAGGCGAAAAAGACGCTGATCGCAAAGGGATTGATCCAGTCCAAGGCCAAGGTCGGCACACATGTTCGATCTTCAGATGACTGGAACATGTTCGATGAGGACGTCTTGCGCTGGCATGCAACACTGCGCAACCCTGCCAAGTTCTATGAGGATCTGTTCGAAATTCGTATGATCTTTGAGCCAGCTGCAGCAGCGCGTGCGGCGGAACAGGCGAATTCCATCGACAGTGCCCGCCTAACCGAACTGTGCGATGATATGGCGAACGCGACAGATCACGCATCCTTTGCGATTGCCGATTACGAATTCCACAAGCAAGTGCTGAAACTGTCTGACAACCGCTTCCTGCATTCGCTTGGCAATATGGTTCAAACAGCGCTCTACTCGATGTTTTTGGTCGAAGCCGATCAGGCATTTCCCGAGAGTAAGACAGATGTCGCCCACAAGCATCGCGTCATCGCTCTTGCCATCGCATCGGGCGAGGCAAGTAAAGCCAGCAAAGCAATGACAGACGTCATTCGCGAAAGCTACAACCGTACTCGTGTTACGCCCTGAAGCGGTATGGGCTAAGGGAACAATTGGAAACACTTCGACAACGCTTGTGGGGTATTCGCGATACGTGTCACGAAAACCCTATTTAGCTAATAAAACCTATTCGGGACTGACATTTTGTGCGCCGCAGCAAATTTTTAGGTTAGCATTCCCTACACCATGAGCACACTATGTTGCGAAGATTAAAGCCCGGATTGAGCCAAGTGCCTTCAATGCTGCATTTCGTACAATTGGCCGCCTATTAGACCGTATTGAGGACCGAAGACTTGATCATGAAAGATGGCGGGTTGTAGGTCTATGATTGTGACGCAGCTTTACCAACGCAACACAAACAAACGAGATATCATGCAGCGAATTTTCTTCCTCCTGTTATTAATACTTGCCCAAAGCGCTGCGGCCGGTCAGTCTTGCGGCCCCCACACAGTCGAAGATGATGCTAACGACTATGTCGCCCTAAATGCGCACGCATATCCTGCTGCTGAGCGGGTCCATGAACGTATCCAGGCGATTGAGGACCCATTTGAGGCGCTTGTTCCGCTCAAAGCATATGGCGACTTTACACAAATGGGCATTCTTGATCTTGTTCTACCGGCAATTGCGTTGAGCTGCAGTTATGAGATGTTTGATGCTAATGGCTGCAAGGGCAGCTTCTTTCTTCCAAGTAACGTCACAAGCGCGTCATTGACTGGGGACAGCCTAAACTTCTCCGTGACCAACCCTGATACGAATGAAATCATGGATGTAATGCATAAGAACCGGTCATATGATCGGTCGGTTGTAAGCATTCCGGCGGCCGAGACGACTTGGAACAGGGCTGCAGATGGAACAGAAACATTCCTGAGTATCGCCGACAATGGCGATGAAACGCATTATACGGAACACCCCGATTGCTCTGGCAGTGGGCATGTCATCCGTCACAATGAAAGTGGTTTGCTCACAACCAACCACTTTTCATGGTCTGCGGCAACAGAGCAGACCATGACGTTCCAATACAAAATCTGCCGTCACCAAGAGCCCAACGCAGGCTGTCATGAGGGCCAGATTTGATGCCTATGCAAATGCCGTGCAGGTTAGATCCGGGAACTGATCTCTCAGGAACGCTTTAAAGGCATCTGGCTGTGATAAGACGACGGCGCATGGATCATCCCAACCCGCATCGACGTATGCTAATGAAAGCCCAAAGCATTTTAGGTGCGCGGCATATAACTCGAACTGCTCACCTACCGCGGCGTCGTATTTGCTTTCGTCAGTATAAAGATCCTCTTCGGCTGGTAGCCCCAGAAAATGCCGCGATGCATCGATGACGTCGGATGCAGTCGCACGATCTTCACGATCAAGCGTCAGGATAGGAGATTGCCCGCCTGGCGGTGCCCCCATATCAATGAAGGCCTGCAAGATATTGGGGCCATCAAACGTCTCAACGTCTTTTGCGGCCTTTATGACGGGCGCCAGTAATGTCTGAAGATCGTATGTAAATCCAAATGGCACCACAAAACTGGCAAACTGAAGGACGATATCGCCGCGTCGTTTTTGCTCAATCAATTTTTGTCGCGCCAATTCTCTCTCTGCCAAAGCATCGTGGTTTGGGTTGAGCATAGTATGAATACTCTTTGCAACGGCACCATCACCGTCATTTGCAAAAGGTTTAAGTAGATCTGCAATTTCGCCCTCTGACATACCTTGGTCCCTACACGAGCCCACGTAGTAGGGAACCGCAAAGCCGCGCTCCCGTTCCAAAATGCTTTCGTTGCTGATCAGCTTAAATAACAATTCGGTTGCGAGTGGGCGTTGCGCGTCAGAGCGTCCCAACAAATCGCGAACACTTCGCAATAGATGCCAACCATTTGGATCGTGCTTTTCGGCAAAATGCACCATTGGGCCTATTGCCAATGCGAAAACGTATTTGATGAAATCGGGTGCGCACGTGCCATGAGCGCAAAACTTATAAAGTAGATCATACAGCGCCTTGGCTTGGTCAGAGTCGATGCCCGGATCGTTTTGCAGTTCAGCACCATATGCGTCTTGGCACAGAGATCGGATTTTTTGATCATACGGCACGCCTGACGCGTACATGATACGAAGCACCTGACCGGTGGAGCGCGCGTTTGTCGGCGTCAACATTGATAAAACGTCATCGAAATAGGTAATCTGCTGGGGCGATTGACCCAGTCTGGCCATCGCGTCCCATATAATGCTGCGCTCCACTTCGCGCAGACCGTCTTCATCCTCCAAAAACTTCTGCGCCATCGTCAGCAATGACAGGTCATCTGACCCCGTATTCTTTGCCAACAGAACATAAAGCGCACGTCGCCGGACGGACTGATCTTTGTCGTTTTGAATGACGCCTTCCAAAAACGCACGGGTATCTCCACCGTACTCCTCTTCAACAGAAAGCGCGTCGTAACGTTCATCGGCTTTCTTGCATTTCTGCAGCCGTAAAGTGCGGATCTCGTGCCAATTCAAACGCGGGCCAGCAGCGTGGTCGAGCGCTTTGACTTGATTATAAACGCGGCCATTCGTCTCAACGGAAAGCTGCTGCGTTAGGGCTGCAACGACTCCATCTTCTTCCGCATACCCAATCAGCAAGCGCCGATATGCCTCTATCTTACCCGGAGCAGGTCCCTTCTTGATATTGTTCAGCATATCCTTGCACGTATCGTCCATCGTGTCGTCCGTCAGTCCTAATGATGTTTATCCGTCATCATCTCTACTGATCGGAAGGACGCAACGTTAATTTCGGAAGACGATTACTTACGACACTCCTGACGGCGAATTGCTGCTTAGTTTGGCGTAATAGTGGTTGGCTGGAATACCAAATTATCCGAATGCGTGAGGGTTGTGAGTAGGCAGCGGCACCAATGCCCCTGCCCTTTCAATCTAATTCCCTTTTTCGACACTGGCCCGGCCGTTCGATCGCCGCATACCAGATGGGTTCCCTGTCGTGCTCAGCCAAGGGGAAACAATCGGGCATTTCCCTTCTTCTCGACTTTGTCTACGAGCAGAGGGTAGGTTTTCGCGAAACTAATTTTCAAAAATTTAGACCAGATGTGACTATCGTCCTTCTTCATAAATTTAGGGGGTGTCCGTATTTCGTGTTGGTCCGCTAAGCGGGAAAAGGGCGAAGCGGCCGCCCGCCCCTTGCGTCAGAATGGCAGCTTTTCCGTGGTCTGACGGTTCCTATACGGTCAGCTCACTTGTATTTGTCACCAACGTCTTCGCGAACGGGATGCGTATCATAGAAGATCGACATGGACGCAAACCGGCCGTCTTCCCCGAACTTGAAGTAGTCTACGCCCTGAAAGACGATTTGGTCTCCGCTGTTGAGCGTCCAGTCATACTCGAAATATGCGGCGGCACTGTCCCCATGTTCGCCAAGGAGAACGTCAAATACGGTGAGCTTACTTGCGGAAGACACGCTACCCAGCTTTGCAAAGAAGTCCGTGGCTTTCATCTTGCCAAGGAACGGCGACACTACGTGCGCTTCTGGACTGAAAAGCGAAATAATCCCGTCGATATCAGAAGCTGTCAGTCGTTCGAAATAGGTCCGCACATAGGTGATCTTTTCGGTAGGTGTCATTCGGTTTCCATTCTTTTGCTTTTGTGACGACCAACGCTGCGCGTCTGCCGAGTGGTTCAGGTGCCAGCTATGCAGTGCCACATGAACATCGCGATGCAATCCTCCATGATCTCACTGGGCGTCGGGTTACCGAATGCTGCGCAGCGGGCGAACGTCGACAGTGCTGGGATCCATGCGCGACGCGCCACGCTTCACTTTTGCCAGTTGCCTGAAGGAAGCACCGCGCAAGCCCTGTCTAATCTGTTGTGTGCGCATCAATGATAGCAACAACTTTCGCAACCTTGGCGGCATTGGCGGCGTCTGGGTGGGGAGCCACAAATTGCCCGCTGTCATTGTCGAAGTACTGCCCCGATGCCGTTCCGAATTCATCAGACAGGGCCGCGCGGGTTAGGATGTCGACGCCGATATTTATATCATTGCCGGCTGTTCCAAACCCTTCGCGCACCATCTTGGTCGCCAAAAGAGAGCCTGGATTGACAGCGACCGAGACCGGCCCATCGGGATGTTTCGATGCAAAGTCTTGGCTCCACATCGTCAGGGCCAGCTTGCTTTGGGCATAGGCCTCCATGTCTTGGAGCTGTCGCTTGCCTACCATGGCGTCATCATCGACTGGCGCTTGTGCGGCAGAGGACAGATGCACCAAACGTCCGTCCTTTGGCATGTTGTGGAGTAGGAGTTTTGACAAAAATGCGGGTGCAAAGGTATTGACGACAAAGCGCACGTCCATACCGTCGTTCAAGCGTGGCTGCGACGTTTTGAAGACACCTGCGTTGTTGATCAGCACGTCAATGCTTTCATATGCGTGCAAGAGATCACGCCCCAGCTGGGCGACTTCCGACAGGTCTGACATATCGGCCTGCGCAGTCGACACGTTTGCGCCAATCTCGGCCTTCAGTTTGTCCAGCTTCTGGGCGTTTCGACCATGAGCAATAACGTTGTGCCCTTGGGCCGCCAATGCGAGTGCGGTTGCTCGGCCAAGGCCGTCGGTGGCACCGGTGATGAGGATTGTCTTTGTCATGGTCTTTTCCTTAATTGAAAGCAGGCAGCACATGTTCGGCCAACCTATCGAGCGTTGGTTCAACAGGCGAGGAATTAAAGCGCAAATTCAGTGCGACATGGTTGACGCCACTGTCTTCAAGCTGTTGCAAATACTGAACAATGGCGCGATGGCCGGACCGGAAGCCAAGATGGATCGGGCTTGGTGGCTCATCCGGATCATCAGCGAGGTCAACATAGAGTGGTTGCAGGACAGGTTTTGGAGGCTGTCCCAAATTGGTCAACCGCGCACGCCAATCCTGCAATACACGATCTTGCACCACACCGGGGCGTGGATAAGTCATCCATCCATCGCCATGTTGCGCAATCCAGTCCGGAGATTGGCGGCTTGATCCTGTGATCAATAGCGGCAACTTCGACCCGGACGGCTTGGGCAGCATATCGATTGGTAAATCCACCGTGCCGAAACGATTGTCTATCTGCGGTACGGGCGTCCCCATTGCCCGAATATAGTCGAAGCTTTCACGGAAGGCGTCGCCGCGTGCGTCAAAATCGCGGTTCATGGCCGGGTACTCTTCGGGGCGGTCGCCAGAGGCCACACCAAGGATCAGCCGGCCATTTGACAGAACATCAGCTGTCGCAGCCGCCTTGGCGACATGGGCGGAGTGGCGCAGCGGCAGGACGATACTGGCAACGCCCAAAGCGATATCGGTTGTTTTCGCGGCCAGATAACCAAGATAGACGAAGGGATCAAAAAGCTGGCCCGCATCGCCAAAGCTGGGGACATTGAAGGGTACATCGCGCAGCCAGACAGCTTTGAAACCAAGCTGCTCAGCCTGTTGAACGCGGCTCAAATGGCCTGTCATGTCCGGCACGGGGCTGTGCCCGTATTGCGCAATCGGCACCACCAGCCCGACACTCACACGACCGTTCTGAAACGTCGTATTGTAGCCGCGATTGATCTGTTCGAATGGCGTGTGGGTCTCGTCGCGCATGGGTTCTCTCCGGCAAGTCGCGCCGCCCCTTTTGGGGCAGCGTAGATTTCTTAGGCGAGGTCGTCTTTGCCCTCGATGAGATAGTGATGGCTGACCGAGCCAGCGGTTCGTGCCGCAAGGTGCGGTGCGTATGCTTCATCGGCCATGAATGCCTGTGCGGCCTCTTTGGATGGCCATTCGATGATGATACGAAGACCAGCTTCCTGCATTTCGCCTTCCACCTGTTCGTGGCTGGTCGTACGAGCGATATATTTGCCACCATGTGCAGCAACACGCTCATTGGCGGTAGGCAGATAGTCGGGGATCCACTCGTCGTTGGTTGGGGTTACGTCGAGAACAGAATAGTAGGCCATTTTCGTTTTCCTTTTAGATTGGTTAAAAAGGTAGTCCGGGAAGAACCTGTTTACCGATGACACGGCCGCTTTCTTGGCGCTTATGCGCCGCGGTCAGCGTTTCCACCGTCAGCGCGTCCGCGCGTTCGGTGACCGTGGACTGAAGTGTTCCTGCATCAATTAGCTGAGACACGCGGTTCAGCAGATCGCGTTGCGCGGTGATATCGTCGGCGCCGAACATCGAGCGGGTGAACATGAACTCCCAAGAGATCGTGAGCGCCTTTGGTTTGGCAATCGAGATATCAAGATTTTCAGGGTCATCGATTAGAGTGATGTGGCCGCGCGGGGCAATAAGGTCGACAATCGCGGGCCAGTGTTGGTCTGTCGCGGTCAACGCAGCGACGTATGTCGGCACGAGGCCCAAAGCATTCACCTGCGCTGCCAAATCATCACGGTGGTTGACGACGTAATCAGCACCCATTTTGCGCACCCAATCTTCGGTCTCGGGGCGAGAGGCTGTCGCAATGACCGTCAGGTTTGTCAGAGTTTTGGCAAGCTGGATTAAGATCGAACCCACACCACCCGCGCCACCAATCACCAAGAGCGTCTCGCCATCCCCGCCACCTTCAATCAAACGGAAGCTATCAAACAGCATTTCCCAAGCAGTGATGGACGTCAGGGGCAGGCCCGCGCTTTCAACAAAATCGAGCGTTGCGGGTTTCTTGCCGACGATACGTTCGTCAACAATATGGAACGCTGCGTTTGTTCCATCGCGGGTGACGTCTCCTGCATAGAACACGTCATCACCCACCGCATATCCGGTTACCTCGGACCCAATTTCTATAACCGTGCCAGCCGCATCATAACCCAGAATGCCGACAGCAGATTCCGGTGCGCGGGCCATGCGCAATTTGACGTCAACCGGATTTACCGAGATGCCTTTGACAGCAACCATAACGTCGCGCGCACTAAGCGGTTTCTTGTCAACATCGATCAGTTTTAGTGCGCCTGCGCCCTCAATAGGCCCGTTTTGAGTGTAACCGAGTGCTTTCATGTTCAATGCTCCTAATTGGCGTGTTGAACAACACTTATCACTCTCAATTTTCAGTAAAACCGATCTTATTTTGTTTCAGAATTCCGATTTTTAATATAATGGAAATCAATGGATACGGATACCCTTCGCCTTTTCGTCGCTGCCGCTGAACGGCTGAACATCACTGCTGCGGGCCGTGATCTTGGCCTTGCGCCAGCCATGGCCAGCAATCGCCTTGCAAAACTAGAGCGGCATCTCGGCGCGGAACTGTTGCACCGCACCACACGCAAAATCTCGATCAGTCAAGAAGGTGCAGCGTTCCTCCCCTACGCCCGAGAGATCCTTGCACAAGTAGACGCAGGCCGCGCGGCGTTGGGAGAAGGCACACTACGACCAAGCGGAACGCTTCGTTTCGCGGCCCCCAGTAGTTTTGCGCAACTTCATATCATCCCACTCCTGCCAGAATTCCAGTCGCTCTTTCCCGACATTACTCTCGACCTAAGGCTTTCCGACACGCGTCAAGACATCATCGAAGGTAGTTTCGATCTGGCCTTGCGTAGCGCCCCCCTCGAAGACAGCAGCCTGTTGGGGCGCAAACTTGCGGACGATACGCGGGTCCTGTGCGCGTCACCATCCTACATCGAGGCATACGGCCAGCCTTTGACACTTGAAGACCTCACAACGCACCGTTTCCTATCATGGTCCACCCTTGCCGCTCGCAAGATCATTCATGTGGATGGCAACACCGCGTCGCTTGATCCTGCGAAGATGATTTGCCGCACAATCCTTGACGACGGAACATCGCAGCGCCTGGCGACACTGGCGGGGATGGGTATCTCGATAAATTCGCTTTGGAGTGTCGCACAAGATATCGACGACGAGCGTTTGGTTCGCGTACTGCCCGATTGGCGCTTACATGACCAATCCGTCCTTTGGTTGATCTATCCGAAGTCGAATGTGCTAACCCCGAAAGTCAGATGCTTTATGGATTTTCTGATTGGACGATTGGACGATGCAAAGCTGGCGGGTAAGCGCGTTCCGTAATTCATAGGTGCCTTCTTTTTCCGATGAAGCAGCTTGGAAGACAGCACGACCCGTTTTAGAGATTTTTGATAAATAGCATCTCGGCCGTGGTCCTAACCCAGTCGTTAATAATCGCTTGGCAAATGGGTGCTTTATCCCACAAAGCAGACATCAACTTTGTCAAATGCTGCGCGTCATTGCAATTGTCGACTTAGGCTAAGCAGGTGTCACACGAAACTATTTACAGAAGCCTTTACATCCAGGCACGTGGTGTCCTGAAGAAGGAACTTCTGGAGCACTTGCGCGCCAAACGTACAGTTAGGCGATCCAAGTACGCGAGCCAGAAGCGCAAGGGAAATGGCCAGATTAAGGATGCGGTGTCCATTAGCGAAAGACCTGCATCGGTCGAGGATCGCGCTGTTCCCAGGCATTGGGAGGGCGACTTGATTGGGGGCTCAAAGAACAGCTATGTCGCGACCCTCGTGGAACGGCATTCCAGATATGTCATGCTGGTAAAAGTCGCCAACAAGGACACTGAAAGCGTGGTCACAGCGCTGATCAAGTCGGCTCACAAGTTGCCGCGTTAGCTCTACAAATCTCTGACATGGGATCGCGGCAAAGAGCTGGCGGATCATCCGCGCTTTACGCTGGCCACGGATGTTGATGTCTACTTCTGCGATCCCCAGTCACCATGGCAGCGCGGATCGAACGAAAATACCAACCGGCTTGTAAGACAATATTTGCCTCGCGGAACCGACCTATCCGTCCATTGCCAAGCAAAACTCAGCGCTATCGCAAGGCAACTCAACGAACGGCCTCGCAAGACCTTGCAGTATCAAACGCCAGCAGAGAAGTTCGCACAGTATGTTGCATCGATCGGTTGAGACCACCGCTCAATCCGGTCATTCGCTGCGGTTGAGAACGTTGTATGGTTCAGTTTTGCACGCCGATGTCTGCCGTGCGGGACGAAGTTGCCATTCAAATCGCTTGGACCAAAGTCCGCGTTTGACAAAGCTTAACCAACTTATACGGTCTAAGCAGTCCCTACACCGAGACGGGTTGGGACTCCCCCCATTGTCGCGGCGATTGTCCGTACATGCGTTTGAACTCCCGGCTGAACTGAGACGCACTTACGTAACCCACATCCAATGCCGCTTCGTTCACAGTCGTGCCGCCGGCAATCTTCATCGCGGCGTTGTTGAGGCGCATCGATTTTACGAACTGGATTGGGGACATCGTCGTCGCCTGTTTGAACTTGCGGTGAAACACGGCCCGGCTCATGCCCGCGCGAGAGGCCATATCGTCGATCGATATCGGCGCGTCCAGATTGGAAGACACATGCGTGATGGACCGCGCGATGGCATTGCCCGCGCCAAAGGCTTGGCGCGCGAAAATCCCTGCCTCGCCTTTCAGAATGGCGTAGTAAAGCTCGCGCAGCCGCGTGGCCCCAAGGACGGCTGTATCCGTTTGGCTGTCGCCCAATTGCAGTAATCTCAGCAAGGCATCGGTGAACGCCACGTCCCAGCGGGCCAGCCTGATGCCTTGCAGTCCTGTGCTTCCTTTGTTCGATTGGAGAACACCACCGGCGTTGTCCATATCCATGGCGAGTTCGGCCATCACGCGCGGGTCCAGTGCAATGTAGACGCCAAAAAGTGGGGTGTCCGGAGACGCTGTGGACGTTCCTGCCTTCACCGGCATCGACATGGGACAGCACATATACTCGCTGCTGTCGTAGACGTAACGCGTGCCTTCCAGCACGGCCTCTTTGGATCCGCTCACAATGGCAACGACACTGGGTTCATAGACTGCAGGGGCGCATGGGACCGGATTGATGGCCCGGAAAAGCTGCACACCTTTGACACCGGTTTCCATCAGGCCATCTTCGTGGATCCTGCCCTCGATGAGTTGCTTGATCTGTTCTTTGCTCATACAGCATATTTAGCATGTAAAAATCACCCACCACAAGAATAATGATACAATCAGGCAAGTATTTGCTATAATCTGATCTATTTTTCGGCACATATGAGATTTAATGTCATTTCAACACGAATATGCAAATCGCTCGGCGCCGGAAGGAATATGAAAATGGCAGACACAACATTTGGACCCAAAGGTTGGACTCCAGAGCGGCTCGGTAACTTGAATGGCAAAACCTACCTCATCACGGGCGCCAACGCTGGTGCTGGATTTCAGGCAGCGCGAACGCTCCTGAATAAGGGCGCCAAGGTGGTGATGCTGAACCGCTCGGCCCAGAAATCGCAAGCCGCCGTCGCGGAGCTGAAAAACGAATTCGGAGCCAGCGCCGATGTTAGTTTCGTCCGCATGGACCTCGCCTCGCTCTCCAGCGTACGCGAAGCCGCGGCGGAAGTTCTGAAAACTGTCCCCCAGATCGACGCGCTCATTTGCAACGCTGCCATCGCACAAGTGCCGACGCAAAAACTCACCGAGGATGGCTTTGAGAGCATGCTCGGCACCAATCACTACGGACACTTCCTGCTTTGCGGGTTGCTGTTTGAGCGGATCGAGGCGTCAAAAGGCAGGATCGTGGTCGTCAGTAGCCTTGGCTACAACATGGGGATCAAGACGATTCAGTTCGACGACATGAACTGGGACAAAAACTACCACCAGAACAAAACCTATTCTCAGAGCAAGCTGGCGCAGATGATGTTTGCCTATGAGTTGCAAGATCGGCTGGCCGCAGCGAGCAAAAGCGATGTCGAGGTCTACGTCTGCCACCCCGGATCGTCGCGGACATCGCTCATCACAACGAGCGGCAACCTGGCGACGCGGATCATGTTCAGGCTCATGTCCCTGTCGCCCCTGGTACAGTCAGCCGAGAAAGGCTCCTGGCCAGAAGTCATGTGTGCCACTGAACAAGGGCTGGAGCAAAGGGCGCTCTACGGTCCAACCAGTCGCATGGAGTTCGTCGGACCGGTTGGTAAGGGCACGCTGCATCCGCATGCCTATGACAAAGCGATCATGACAAAATTGTGGGACATATCTGAAAAGGCAACGGGATTTAACTGGAGGGTGTGACCAAACACGAGCGAGGTGTTCTCGGACTAATGCTATCGTTTACTGTGTGTACATCCTGAAGTATCCATCGCCCGAAGCCACATATGTCTGCATCGCGGGACAAAGTTATTTTCGCTGCGGCTGCGACGATAGCTGCTTTTGAAATACCTAAATGTGTAAACTGGTCAACTCCGCATACGTTCGAATTTAGGGTCATAAGGCGATGGTTCGATGACCTGAGCGCGAATTCGGTCCCCACATAGGTCTAATTCCATCGCTGAACCTGGGTTGCCGAATTCAGGTAAAACGAAAGCATAAGCGAGGTTCATGCCGACGCGGTGTCCGTACTCTCCCGATGTGACTGTGCCGACCACTTTGTCGCCTTGCATCAACGATGCGCCAGGGTGTGCAGGCGCGTGTGTTGTATCGATTTTGAGTGTAACAAGCTGGTTTCGTGGACCGGCTGCTTGGCGGTCGAGCAGTGCCTCTTTGCCAATGAAGTCGCCCTTACCCATCTTCACAAACCGCGACAGTCCCGTTTCGAACGGATCAAATTCTGTGATCAGGTCTGCCTTCCAATGTAAAAAACCCTTTTCCATGCGCATCGAGTCGACAGCACGTGCACCAAAGAGTCTAAGGTTATACGCTTTACCTGCCTCGCGCAGTGCCAGATAGACAGCATAGAGCGAGGCATTCGGCACATGAATTTCATAAGCCAGTTCGCCCGAAAAGCTGACAACCATTATTGTGGCGGGTGCAAATCCTATGCAGCACTCGCGTACGGATAACCATGGAAATACGTCGGCAGACCAATCGCCGCGCGCGCAGGCTGAAAGCACCGTACGTGCCTTCGGCCCAGCCAAAACAAGAATTGTTTGATCATTCGTCAGGCTGCGCAATTGCACGTCCTCGTCTGGCCTAAGATGCGCAGTGAGCCAATCCATGTCGTGGTATTCTGATGCCGCGGCTGAACCATACCAGATACGCTGCCCTCCTCTGTCCGAGGCGGGCAAGTTGGCAACTGTCGCCTCGGCCTTGATACAGCCGTGGTGATTTAGCAAATAGCCTAAACCTATGCGGCCGTCGCGCTTTGTAACGGTGCCGCACATCATCCGATCAAGGAAACTGTGTCGATCCTTGCCGGTAATTTCGATCCGGTTAAAACCGTTTACCTCTGCTAATCCCACATTTGTCGCCACATTGGCGACCTCTGCTGCGACAACGTCAAATACCGCGTCGAAATTAAAGCTCGGTGTGGGGCGAAACTCTGGCGATGGTCTAATATAATCCACACGTTCCCAACCATTTACGACGGTGAATTCTGCACCCTCTGCAGCCATGACAGGTGTCAGTGGCGTGGTCTTAGCATTGCGACCCGCAGGGCGGTGTTCATGTGGAAAGTGAAAACGGAACTCGTTTTGATAGTCCTCGATCGCCTTGACCGCAGTAAACTCAACGGTTGCATGGCCGGTGAACCGACGCGGATCAATCACCCACGTATCATAGCATGCCTCACCATGGACGATCTGCTGCGCAAGAAGCCAGCCATGGCCGCCGCCTTCGCCCAACCCCGCGCGCAGCCCGATGATACAGAACGCGTTCCGTTTGCCCGGGATCGGCCCAACCAAGGGCGCGCCATCAATTGTGTAGGTGATTGGCCCGTTCACAACGCGTTTAATGCCGACCTCCGTGAGCGCCGGCATACGCTCAAATGCACCTTCGAGAACGTCCATAACACGATCCAGATCATCAGGACAAAGATCGTTGGAAAAGTCTGGGCTGATCCCATCCATCCCCCATGTTTTGCAATCCTGTTCGTAAAAGCCGACAAGCAGACCACCCTTTTCTTGCCGAGAATAGTAATCCGATATCGGGCATCGTAGCAGCGGCATACGGTGCCTGGCCTCTGCGATGGCGGGGATGTCTTCGGTGATGAAATACTGGTGTTCCATCGATGCGACGGGATGCTGGACTCCCATCATTGCGGCGACTTCGTTCACCCGGTAGCCACCAGCGTTCACGACAATATCGCAATCGATATCCCCATGTTCGGTGTGAACAGTCCACGTATCGTCCTTGAGCTGGCTTAGGCCTGTCACCGGCGTATTGCGATACACTTCTGCCCCTGCCTTGCGCGCATGGAAAGCCAGCGCCTGACAAAGCTGTGCTGGGTCAATATCACCATCCTCGCCATCCCAAAGCCCGCCAAGCAAATTTTCGGTCGAAATGAGTGGGTGGCGGCGGGCGCATTCCGCAGCGTCGATGATTTCGTAATCCACTCCCATCCCGCGCGCCATTGACGCAAAATGGCGATAGCCCTGCATCTGCGCCTCCGTGTTGGCCAACCGGATACCCCCGTCGCCATGATGATAACCCACGGGATATTCAGGATCGTCACGCAGTTTTTTATAAAGCGCGATGGAATGCGATTTAAGGCCGACCATCGTCTGGGTCATGCCGAAATTGGTAACTTGTGCGGCCGAATGCCAAGTCGTCCCCGAGGTGAGCTCATCACGTTCGACCAACACGACATCTGACCAGCCTTCTTGCGTAAGGTGATACAGCGTTGAACAACCCGCGATGCCGCCCCCAATAACAACGACTTTGGTTCTGGATTTCATGACAGGTTCCCATATTGCGCGACCATGGGAACTCTCGCAAATACACTATCCTTTGAAAAATAGTTTTATATGAGGTAATATCTCGTAATTTCCGAGGTTGTTTGATGTCTCTTTCTCTTCGCGCGATGCGCTACGTTCAGGCAGCACTACGCACTGGCAGTATCACGGGCGCAGCCGGTGCAATGCATGTGACCCCCTCCGCCATTGCCTCAGCATTGGACCAAGCTGAGACCACTTTTGGGATGGCCCTCGTTACCCGAGCGCGGGCAAAGGGCATATTCCCCACAAAGGCAGGCCGCGATGTCGGGCGACGTATCGACGATCTGTTGGAACGATATGATACGTTGCTGACCGGGGTATCTGACCTGCAATCCAACCTGTCAGGTAATCTATCAGTTGGCTACAACGCGCCAGTTGCACCAAGCTTTCTGCCAAGGCTCGCTGCCCAAATGCTTGCGGTCCATCCTGACATCACTTTCACATTTAACGAAGGTGACAATATCTCTGTGCAAAAGGGACTGCTTGACGGAGAGTTCGATGTGATCTTGTTTGTCGAAGAATTTCCCAACCCCCAAATCGAGGTGCAACCGCTGATCTTTGCGCCAACCTACTGCTTGTGTTCTTCCAATCATACCCTTGCACAGCTTGAGGGTCTGACCGTTTCACAAATTGTGCGCGAACCACTCATCCTTTTGGACCGCCCCGCCGCGCGGGGGTATTATCTGGAAGTGCTTGAACAAGGCGGAGAAGACCTGCGTATCGTCGCAACCGCCAATTCAACTGAAATGGTCCGCTCACTCGTTGCTTCCGATATCGGAATTTCCCTTCTGAACATGAAACCTCCCGACATGCTAACCTACGCAGGTGGTAACATTCGCTGCGTGCCAATCACCGACAGCTTGAGCGGCATTACCCTCTCACTCGGGTTTGCACCCGGCCCAAGACGAAAACTTGTGCAGATGTTTATCGAAAGCTGCGTTGAGTTCTTCGCGGGGCCGTTGGGTGCACATTTGCTAGTCCCCGACTTACAATAGCGCCCAAAACGAATGAGCAGCAGACATTCGGTTACTGCGCAGCAAATGGAGAACGGGCTCAAACTGAACGTTGGATTTTGGCATGTTTCACACTAGGTGGACAAATGCTGGTTTGGCGACACCCGTAGCGCGTAACTCAAGTGCAAGTGGCCGATCCTGGCGCCTTCACGTCTTACGATCGCGCAGGCCAGACAAGGAAGCAGTTTCCCCAGATTCAGAATTTGGTTTTGCTTCCGTAGAGTTCATAACCAAAGATCGTTTTCTATCGCAAGAACGGATCGCAGAGAATATATTCGCAGAGCAACCCAGAAATTTGCAACCGACGCCAGAGATGACATGCGCTTCGAAATCCATCGTTGCTGCAGGCTAAATCAAAGAATACAGTCCTACCGACGGGCTAATCCAGACCTCGCGGTGCTACAATTTTGCTACAACCCTTTTGGAATACAAAGAATGGCCAAGGAGATCAGTATGTCCAATCCATCATCGGCGCTACAGACAAGCGACCAGCACGTCGTACCTGAGCGGCGGTCATTCTTTCGCTTTTTTCCATATTCATTCCAACAACGGTCTATCTCGGGTTCGCAGCATCTAGCATTTTACTAAGTAAAAACGCCAGTACCACCCTGCCCGGGCACCTTGAAAAAATCGACGGCCTGTACTTTCAGACAGTTGATTGAAAGCAGGTTTACCCTTAAGTAAAGCGCCGTAGTAGTTTAACAAGTTTACAGGTAAATCATGACGAACATCTCAAAAGGTCTATGCGCAGCCGTTGCTTTGGCATTGCCTTCAATCGCCTCTGCTGGCGAAATTGCCCTTACATTTGAATCACATGGCGTAACAATCAGCGGCGAATTTGCCGGTTTTCAAGACGACGCATATATCCTGATCACAACAGCTGGTCCGCTGCACGTGCCTGCAAATCTTGCGACATGCGAAGGCGAAGACTGCGTTGTACTATTCACAGCGAACAACGACTAATCAGTCGATGGTGCCTTAGCTGAAGCATCATCTAACAGAAATATTCCAAACACCCGCTGCCATCGTCGGGCGGGTGTTTTTCGTTGCCGTGGTTAGTACCGTACTCCTGCAGACCTAGAGCATTTCAGAATCTCATCGCCAATGGTGATTCACCTCGAACGACTGTGGAGATGGCAACCAACACGCCGATCGCCAAAAATACCATTTTAGAACAAATGCTTACTTCACCACTGTGATATCCACGACAATAGGATAGTGGTCACTCGGCCATTCCCCGAGAAATCTTTGTCGCAAAACGCTGGGTGGCCCGTTGGGAGCAAACCCTTGCGTCACCCCGATATGATCAATCGCGCCGAACAAGTTCAGACCGCGGTTAAAGTGATATGTGGCCCCGACAACGGGCGTAAAGGTAATCCCCGCTTGCGACAGTATCTCTTGGGTTCGATTGCCATGACGCGCATTCAAATCCCCCAACAACACAACGTTTTCACCGGCATCCACCCAAGGTTTGATACGTTCAGCGACCAATGCCGCTGACAGCAGGCGGTTACTGCGGCTTTTGTATTCGAAATGCACATTGACGACCCGAAAAGCTTCCCCGTCCTTGGTCGCGAATTCGGCCCATGACGCGAATGCGGGATATGACCCGTTGAACGTTCGGGAATAGATGACATCAGGCGTATCTGAGAAAAAGAACCACCCTTGATCGCGCAAGGTCAGCTTATCGGACCGGTACAAAATTGGTTGGGTCGATGGAAAGCTGCGCCAGTCACCAACAGCCGCAGCTTTGTAAGACGGGTTCTGCGACAACAGCCAATCAAGCCCCAGATTGGTATCGCCATTGTTGCCACCCGCAAAGCTCTCCATCTCTTGAAAACCCATGACATCTGGTGCGATCGTTTTGAATGCCAGATCAAGTGCGGCCTTGCGCCGCTCCCAGTCACCCAACGACCACGCACCGGTTTCTCGACGCAACACGATGTAATGCACGTTTAGTGTCGCAAAACGGATGCTATCGCTCGCACGCGACGCCAGACTGTCTGCGCCGGAATTGCGCACAATTTGAACGCAGGCAGTGGCAAGCAAAGCCAACAGTCCAATCAGAAGATATTTCAATACCCTTCTCACAGCCGCTCCAACCCTAAGTCTCAGTCAAGCATGTAGCGCAGAAACAAATCTGACTAACCTCTCCGGATCATCACCCCAAGGTCGGCGACATTGGTACCGGTGGCACCCGTCATCAGCAAATCACCAGCCTGTGACAAGGCAGCGTAGCTATCGTTATTTGCCAATAGAGCGGTCAGATCGTCGATCTTACCCAATGTATCTTGGTCTACGATGCCACCTGCGGCATTGGTCGGCCCATCCCGACCATCACTGCCCCCTTGTAGGCACACAAAGTCTTTCCAGCCTCGGCGCTCAGCCTCTTGGGCGATCCGCAGTGCCAATTCTTGGTTACGCCCACCGTGACCGTTCCCTTTTAGCACGACGGTTGTTTCGCCGCCCCATACGGTCACACCCATCGCTACATTGTCGCATATAAAGGCGGCGGCGTCTGCTACATCGCCTTCGACAGCGGTTTCGATCACATGTACGTCTGTTGCTGCTTTGGCCATTGCTGCCACACTTTGCGTGTTTGACCCGACCAATATATTGCGTGCCTTGGGTAACGGTTCAGCACTTCCCTTGTTTTCCAAGTGGTGACGCACTGTCGCAGGCACATCGTCCCAAATACCAGCACCTTTTAACAATTCGATTGCCTCTGATGCCATGCCGATGGGGCCGACCGTTGGGCCGCTTGCAATAGCTGCCAGATCGTCACCAATTACGTCGGATAGGATCAACGCGGTCACTGAATGCGGGCTGGCATGACGCAAGAAACCACCACCCTTTAGGTCTGACAATTGCTGACGGATCAGGTTCATCGCGGTGATCTCTAACCCAGCACCAAGCAACAGCTCATTGACCCGCGCCTTGTCCGTAAGGGTTATTCCCCCTGCTGGCGCAGGCAATAATGCCGAACCGCCCCCGGAAATAAGTGCAAGCACCGGCCCCTTGGCCGCATTCAATGCCTTGATCACGACCTGTGCAGCGTCAGCACCGTTTTGGTCTGGCACAGGATGACCAGCCGCATAGACCTGCGCCCCATCGAGCGGCTTTGCGTTTTCATAGTTCGTCACAACGATGCACGGGACATCTTTGAAACGACACAAAGCAGCCTTAGCCATTAATCGTGCGGCTTTGCCAACTGCAATGATTTGCGCGGGTTCTGTCACCTCGGCCAATGCATTTTGAACCGCGGCAAACGGATCGGCAGCTTTTACGCCTGCCATAAAGATATCAACGGCCTGTTGGCGTAATTTATTCAATGTCTTATTCCTTATCTGCGCGGCGTTGGGCCATGAGCGCGGCCATACGCTGCACGACTTTTAGTTCCAGTTCAGCCATCGGCGACGCGCTTAGCGACGGCATCGACAGCGCGATCAAAACTCGTGGTGTGCTGGATGCAAGGATCACATGGGTCGCGCTATAGCTGTCGAACAGATGTGCGATATGGTCATCTGCCAATGCCCCCAGTTGCGGCGGATCAGATCGGCGCAAAACGGGGCTGGCGTCAAATATCTGCTTAAGCGTCGGCTCCTGCAGCTCGGCCAAGCTCGCACGGCTGATCATTGCAGCCCCTTCAACAAGTGGATGCCCGCGTAGATCTCGCAAGAATACGACCGGATCGTCGGTGTTCGTTTCGGCCAAGTATTGAAGCAGACCAAGGCTTTGTTCTTCGGATCTTAACCCCCGTGCGTCGTTCAAGATGGACACAAGGAACAATGCGGTCATCACCGCCGCTGTGCTTAGCAGTACGCCATCCCGATTAAGGTCTGCGATTGTGCCTACCAGCAACCCAACCAATACGGCGGCAAACACCATCACCGCGAAATTCACGATCACAACGCGGTGCCCTATCTGCGCGCGCCCCAGCCCGATCGCCAGCCAGCATAGGATCAGCACGCCAAGCGCAGAAAATTGGATTGGAAGATCCAGAACCGCCATCAAAAAATCACCCAGCGCCAGTGGGATGAACAACCAAAGCGACAGGCCGATCCGAGTAACAGTGGTGTTTTCACTTGCAGATAACGAAGTGCGGTCTCTGCTTAGGATCAACCAGCCGCCGATAAAGAATCCAAACAACTGGAACGCCAGCAGAGCAAAAAGCCGAAAAGGATCAATACTTCCCAGATACCAAAACGCGCTTAGGACGAAAACGGCGGTCCCCCACCCAATAATTTGCTTTGCAATGGGTGGAGCATGCCTGCGCAGCAACCCTTCGGTCAGCAACAGCGCCGCAAGCGGAATAAGAGCAGCCCCCAGCAGCACCAGTATCCGAAATATCTGCAAGCCAGTGAGTGTCACCAGCACGCGCCCTAAGAAAAGCAACATGGTGATGCGGACGCAAAACAAGAAACGCCGATTGATCGGGTCACGCCCGTCTCTGCGCTGAAGCACCATTTGCAGTGTCAGCAGCCCCAAAAGTGCGGCCAACGACATGCAAAGCTGTGTCAATTCGGCAGAAGCACTGTTCATTTCTTCGCCTCATCATAGGGACGTAGTGTTTCCCAATGCTGTCTGCTGTCCGCCCAGTATACCGCCGGCAGAATAACCCGACGCAAAGCGACCAACCCACCCGTTAGCAATAGACCAAGAACCGCTGATCTCGGCACTTCGCGCCGCAGATAGCTACGCATCGCAGCCAAATCCATTTGACCTAACTGGATCACGTCATCGCCACGGTCATAGTCTAATTGCTCTGCGCAAAAGTCATTGTATCGCACATCACGATGCTTTGGCGCGTTCTCCCACGTCTTTTTCAGGTCGTCTGATCCACCAGTGTAGGCGTCGGTGATCACGAATCGGTCTTCGTCAAATCCGGCCTCTGGTCCAACGCCGAACACATCACGATGCCGCGCCATGATTTGCCGCCCTAAAAGCAGATGGTTTAACGTCCGCCGCCCACCATCAGGGCGCGGCCAGACACCGGAAAACATCTGTGACACCATACCAACGACGGCTGGTACTTGGGTGACATTTGAAATCCAAACCGGTCGAAACTGACGGCGAAAGAAGATGAGGAAGCAGGTCAGCCCATATAAAACCCACGACAGGTTCTTTGACCGCTCATCCGGATCGACCATAACAAGCCCAAGGTGCAACACTTCTGTCGTGTTGGGTTTTGTATCAAGTTCCATGATCGCAAGCGCGTTAAACGCAATTGGCGTGCCGTCAGTACGACTGACAAGCGTAATGATGACCTGTTTCATCCGCTTGGCGTCACCTGCAAAGACACCATAGGTCAGACTGCCCGCATCAAGCGTACGCGACGCAACGGCCCGCAAATCCGCCGATAGATGTTCTAGCTGCGCGTCATCCATCCAGACGCCGGGACGTTCAATAATTCGGACGTTAAGGTCAGGACCGGACCGCATGGTCACGTCCAAATATTTGCGTCCAAGCGTTTTAAATAAGGCGCTGATCAAGAAAAGAAACCTGTCGTTATTTCACGCAGGTTAGGCAGCCTGCCCCAAAGGGGCAAGCGCCAGTTTTTAAGATGGCTTACAGGTAACGGTTTACCAGATTTTCCAGGCGTTCCTGACGGCCTGAACGTGGTTCTGGGTTCGTGTTATCCGCCAGAACCTTGGCAGTGATGCTATCAAGATCGCTATTCAACAGGCCTTTGCCCGCGTCAGTATCCCATCCAGCGTAACGCTCATTGCGTGCAGCCTCTAGTTTACCATCTTCAAGCATCGCAGCGGCGGCTTTTAGGCCGGCAGCACAGGCATCCATACCGCCAACGTGCGCAAGGATCAGATCCTCGGCATCCAAAGACTGACGACGCAGCTTTGCATCAAAGTTTGTACCGCCAGTTGTGAAGCCACCAGCACGCAGAACCTCGTAATAAGCGAGCGCCATTTCAGGGACGTTATTCGGGAATTGGTCAGTATCCCAACCAGACTGGTAATCGTTGCGGTTCATATCGATGGAACCAAAGATGCCCAGCTCGCGTGCAACAGCCAATTCGTGCTCAAACGAATGCCCAGCCAAGATCGCGTGACCTTGCTCGATGTTCATCTTCACTTCACCTTCAAGGCCGAATTCCTTGAGGAAACCATAGACCGTAGCGACATCATAGTCGTACTGGTGCTTGGTCGGCTCTTGCGGCTTAGGTTCGATTAAGATCGCGCCCTTAAAGCCCATCTTGTGTTTGTAATCGACGACCATCTGCAACATGCGCCCAGCCTGCTGGCGTTCACGGCCCATGTCTGTGTTCAGCAGTGTTTCATAGCCTTCACGACCGCCCCACAGCACATAATTTTCTCCACCCAGTTTCATGGTCGCATCCATGCAGGTTTTGATTGTTGCAGCAGAGAACGCGAATACATCGGGATCAGGGTTTGTTGCAGCGCCTGACATAAAGCGACGGTGCGAGAACAGGTTCGCAGTACCCCAAAGCAACTTAACGCCAGTGTCGTCCATTTTTTCCGCAAAGTAATCAACGATTTCTTCGAGGTTCTTCGTGTTCTCAGCAAAGCTGTTTCCTTCGGGACGAACGTCCGCGTCGTGGAAACAAAAGTATGGAACGTTCAAGATTTGGAACATCTCAAATGCGACGTCAGCTTTTAGCTTTGCCGCTTCCATTGTGTCGCCAAACCACGGGCGCTCAAATGTTTCGCCACCGAACGGGTCACCACCCGGCCAAGCAAATGAATGCCAATAGGCCGCCGCAAACCGCAGGTGATCCTTCATTGGTTTGCCCATTACAACCTCATCGGGGTTGTAGTGACGGAAAGCATAATCGTTGTCCGTGTTTGGACCTTCGTACTTGATGGCGGGGATGTTTTTAAAGAAGTCGGTCATTTCAGTCCTTTCAATGCGTCATAACTAGCGCGATATCTTGTGTGGGCCTCGGCAAAGCTGTCGGTCAGCGCGAGGTCAGGTTCAATTGTGCGGGCGATCTGCGGGATCGTGGCGACTTCGACGCCTGCCCCTGTCGCGGCCATCAGGCCAAGACGTGCGGCGCCGAACGCACCGCCAAAGTCACCAGCAACGGGTAGCTCAACTGGGATCCCCAATGAGGTCGCAATAGCCTGTACCCAGTAGTCAGACTTTGATCCGCCGCCGACGGCGATCAGCCGGTTGATCTGGGTTCCAGTCGATGTCAGTGCGTCATAGTTGTCGCGCAGCGCAAAGGTCACGCCTTCCAAAACCGCCCGCGTCATGGCCGCCTGATCTGTCGCATGATCCAAATGCAGGAACGCGCCGCGGATGTTTGCGTCATTATGCGGTGTACGTTCTCCGCCCAGATACGGCAGGAATAATGTTTGGCTTGGTGCCTGAAGCGCACCTAAACCTTCGGTCAGCTTTGCCGCAGGTTGGCCAACAGATTTCGCATACCAATTCAGCGCATCAGCAGCGGCCAAAATGACCCCCATCTGGTGCCACGTTCCCGGCAGCGCGTGACAGAACGTGTGCACAGCCGTAGCCGCATCGGGCTGATATGCATCAGAGGCCGCAAAAAGAACGCCGGATGTACCAAGCGAAACAAAGGCATCGCCTGCTTTAACCACACCGACACCAACAGCGCTGGCAGCATTGTCACCACCGCCGCCGGCCACGACGACGCCACTCGGTAGCCCCCAGCGGCTAGCAAGTTCGCCACGCAAAACCCCCGACACTTCGGACCCTTCAACCAAACGCGGCATGTTTTCGCGACTTAGACCCGTCGCGGCGAGCAATTCATCAGACCAATCACGCTTAGCCACGTCCAGCCAGCTGGTGCCCGCAGCATCTGACATTTCGGCCACGGCCTCGCCCGTTAGCCAAAGCCGTAGGTAATCTTTAGGCAGAAGAACACGTTTTACTTTGGCGAAAATCTCGGGCTCATGACGTGCAACCCAAACCAGCTTTGGTGCGGTAAATCCTGGAAACACGATATTTCCAGTAAGTGCGCGAAACTTTGGGTCCGCATCCAATTCGGCGGCCTCGACCGCTGAACGGGTGTCATTCCATAGAATGCAGGGGCGTAGGACTTCATCGTTTGCATCAAGCAATGTTGCGCCATGCATCTGACCCGACAGGCCAATCCCATGCACCGCATCCAATGAAGTCTGATTTTTCAACGCTCGCATCGCGGCATCTGCGGCATCAAGCCAAGTTGCAGGAGCCTGCTCTGACCAACCGGGCTCTGGGCGAACGGCCTCTAGCGGCGCAGTTGCCTCGGCCAGAATTGTCTGGGTGTCATCAATCAACACTGCCTTAAGACCAGAAGTCCCAAGATCTAACCCAATATACATACGGCTACCCCCTCCGTTTGATTTCCCTCGTGGCATGTTCTGACCATCGGATTGCGAGTTGTCAAATTAAATTCATCGTTCGAATTAAAAAACGCATTCCAAACCTCAAATTTAGGCTAAAAGCATGGAAAAACGCGAACGCACTTGATAAAATATCGAAAACGAGGTCTAACTGCCCAAAATATAATTCAGGCATCGAACTATGTTAAATGAACTCACAGCAAGTGACGACTCGGGCGCTCCGGTCGGTTGTGGCCCGCTTTTACCTTCGGGAGCCGCGAACGCTAAATCAATGCGCCAGCAGATATTTGAACATGTCCGTGCCGCCGGCCGTGCAACCCGAACCGATGTGATCCGTGCCCTTGGTATTAGCGCAGGGTCAGCCACCGCCCTAACCGCCGATTTGATTAACGCGGGCCTTTTGCGCGAGGTCGAAAGCATCCCACGCGAAACCGGACGTGGGCGCCCTGCCGTCGCCCTTGAAGTCATTCCAGATACACATTTTGCCATCGGTATCAAACTGTCGGATGAATTTCATTCCGCTGTACTTACCGATTTCGCGGGTAACACGCTTGCGACGGCGTCGCTAAAAACGCCGCCACACCCGAAATCTTTGGATGAAATACTAACCGAAGTCGGCATTCTTATGCAGGACGTCTTGTCCGCGGCGAACAAAACCCAACAGGACATCGCCGCCGTTGGGATTGGCATGTCGGGCATTGTCGACCATCAGGCAGGAACGGTGCCGTGGTCACCCCTGCTAGCCACCCGCAACAGTGATTTCGCCTCTCACTTTGAAACCCGCTTTGCGATCCCGCTTCATTTAGACAATGATGCCAACATGCTAACCCTTGCGGAGCTGTGGTTCGGCGCAGGCCGTGCCAAGTCTGACTTTGCCGTTGTTACAATCGAACATGGTGTCGGTATGGGATTGGTGATCGACAACCGGCTTTACCGGGGCGCGCGTGGGATGGGGCTAGAGCTAGGTCATACCAAAGTGCAATTAGACGGCGCGCTATGCCGTTGCGGGCAACGTGGTTGCCTAGAAGCATATCTTGCTGACTATGCGCTCGCCCGCGAAGCCGCGACCGCCCTGCACCACCAGCCAAGCGAACGCCAAAGCCCGAACGCGTTGCTGGACGCATTGTTCAGCCAAGCCAAGGCCGGGAACGAGGCGGCGCAGACCATCTTTCGTCGTGCGGGAAGATATCTATCGGTAGGCCTAGCAAATGTTGTGCAGCTGTTTGACCCGGCGCTAATCATCATTTCAGGCGAACGCATGCAGTATGACTATCTTTATGCCGACGAAGTCCTTGCTGAAATGCATCGCCTTACGCTGAACGATGGCCGATCCGCCTGTGCCGTTGAAACCCATGCTTGGGGCGATTTAGTCTGGGCGCGTGGCGCAACAGCCCTCGCGCTTTCTGCGGTAACAGATCAGGCGGTTGCGGCGATTTCTTAACGTGGGTTCGGTATGCTTAGCCCGCTTGGCACGGCTTCGGGCACACCCAAGCGACCGGCCTGTGCTGCAGGGTCCGTCAGACTGTCCAAGAATGCAAGCAATGCTGTGACCTGATCTTCTGACATCTTGGGGCCTGCGGACTGCGCGACAGCGGCAATTGCATCGGGGCTTTCACGTAGATCGTCAACAGGAAGTTCGGGCAAACGCGCCAAGGTCAGGTCATAGTTGTTCAGCGCCGCAACCGGATCTAAATGCGCGATAACAAAGGCACGCAAATCTGCGTATGCGCCTGCATGCCCGTATGGACCTGTCAGCGCCACGTTGCGCAGGCTGGGTGTGCGGAACGCATACAGATCGGTAGGATCGCCAGTCACCCTGAACCGCCCTTCATCGCGCGCGTGGCTTTCGAAACGCGCCGCTTTTCCAGGGCCGATTTGTGGGCTGCCCATCGGATGGAACCCGTGGTCGGTCAGGAATGGCCCTGCGTGACAGCTGGCACAGCCTGCTTCACCATAAAATAGGGCCATACCTGTCGCGGCGGGTTCCGGCAAAGTGCCGCCCCCCCGCAAGACCGCATCAAAGGGAGAAGTGTCAGATCGCCATTCGAACTCCATGAACGCAGCGACAGCATTTGAAATGTCGGTGAAACCAATCTGATCCGGCGTATCGATATGATCATAGGTCGCAACGAAAGCATCGGCATATTCCGGGAAACCCGCGACGCGACGCGATATGATATCCCAAGCACCACCTGGCCCCGTCAGAACACCTCGCCGCACGGCCTTGGCCACTTCGTTTTCACTATAGTGCCCAGCCATCTCATCGCCGCTAAGCACGGGAAACATAGTTTGTGCGGATAGAAGCGATGCAAACCCTGCGGCCATATCAGCATCTAGCGGGGTCCGGATTCCACCCGGGCGATCCAAGTCGACTTCGATCCGACCATCATGGAACAGGCGCGTGAATTCGTTGGCACCAAGATTAAACAGCGCAGGCGCATTCCGTGGAATGCGTTGTTCGGGCATATTTTCTGGGTCTGCGACGCGCTGGGTCCCTAGCCCAATTCCGCCATCCCCAATACCCAGTGAGAGCCCATCACTCGTTCCGAATGCAGGATGGTGACAGGTCGCGCAGGCGACCTCTTGGTTGCCTGATAGAATTGGATCGTAAAACAAAAGCTGCCCAAGCCGGGCCTCGTCCATGTTTATGGGGGCGAAATCAGCATCGGTAATTGGGCGTGGCAATTCTTGGGCTACTGCCACCTGCCCGCACAACATGACTGCAATCATTACTGCATAGTTCATTCGATCCCCTCCCAAGGATCGCATGGTTATCACGTCGCCAAGCCCGCGCAAGAGGGTGTCAGTCCATATGTTTACGAATACGCCGCAACAGCGCCCAAACACACAGCACGACAACCGGGGTCGCGATGGCAGCCATAATGGTTTTACTGATGCCCAAACTATACTGCAGCGGCCCCAAAACATAGAGAGCAAGGTTCAGAGCGTAATAGCTGATCGCGACAATCGACAGCCCTTCGACAGTGTGCTGCAATCGCAGTTGAAGATCAGCACGCTTATCCATGCTTGTCAGCAAGGCTTGGTTCTGGGCGGAGCGTTCAACATCAACGCGCGTGCGCAGCAGATCACCCGCTCGTAGCGCCCGATCGGACATCGCATGCAGCCTTTCTTGCGTAGATTTCACCGTGCGCATCGCCGGATCATACCGCCGCATCATGAATTCACCGAATGTCTGACGCCCGCCAAATCGCTCTTCGCGCAAGACAGTGATCCGCTGGTTCACAATCGTTTCATATGCGCCTGTGGCACCAAAGCGGAAAGACGATTGCGCTGCAATACTTTCTAATTCGGCGGAGACCTCTAACAGTGAATGCAGCTGTGCTGCCGGATCAGGCATTGGACCGCGCATGTCATCGATCAGTTTTGACAGTGTCGTATCAATCATGCCCATTTGCGGACCAAGTCCCCTTGCACGCGTCAGCCCCAGCATCGACATCGCCTTGTAAGTTTCGATCTCGCACAGGCGCTGCACCACACGACCAATCCGTCGCATCCCAACCTGAGGACGTGCGAAAACCGCAAAACGCATGTGACCAGCCGGATCGATCCGAAAATCACCTGCAATGACCAGTTCGTCATCTAGGACGCGACTAATGGCAAGGCTTTCAGGGACAAACCATTCTTGCACCTTGCTCGCGATGGTGTCGTCATCATCACCCACTTCAACACGGATCAATGCCGATGTAATCCGAGTTCCGGGGGCTGAGGACAGCCAGTCATTGGGAAACACGCTAAAAGTCGCCGCGTCAAAGGGGCGCTCCGCGACGCCCTCGCCCAAGATCGTATAGGTCACGAACTCGGTGTGGCTTTCCCACTTAAGCTGATGTTTCCCAATCTGGCCAAAGTAATGGGTTGCATCAGGTTCCGGATGTGGTGCTGCAAAACGATCAAGCAAATCAGTAAGATGCGCCATATCCGCAGCTCGATCACGGCCTGCTGCATTTTTGCTGGGCTTTAAGGCAAGGAACGCAGCCCGCCCCGGCGCGCGCATCGACGGAAAAGGACGCGCATGCAATTCATTGGCCAATGCAAATCGCAACGGATGGTCTGTAATAGGTGTCATGCAATGCCTTTACGGTAAACTCATCACCGCAGGTTAGCGCATTTTTATGACCTGTAAAGAAATTCTGTTATCTTACAAAAGCTTAGCGGCACACGATGGTATACCGTGCGCCGCCAATCGTTTAGATCACAACCACCGCCAGTGGAGGGAAGCCGTTGAAACAAACCGACGAATAAGTCGATGTATAGGCGCCTGTGTTGCGGATCAGGACGCGATCACCAGCACGCAATGTCATAGGCAGTTGCATCGGACGCTTCTCATATAGCACGTCAGCGCTGTCACAGCTTGGCCCAGCAACAATACATGGCCCCATCACGTCGCCATCGCGCGCAGTTTCAAACTGATAGCGAATTGCCTCGCCTTCAGTTTCCGCCAAACCCGAGAAACGACCGATATCCAGATAGACCCAACGATGCATATCACGCTCAGACTTACGGCTGACCAACATGATTTCAGCAACGATCACGCCAGCTTCTGCGACCATACCGCGGCCCGGCTCTGCCATGATTTTAGCAACGCCTGGAAAACGTGCTTCGACCATGTCGATGACTTTTGCTGCATATGCCTTTGGCGCGTCAATCTCTTCGCCATAGAACGCAGGGAAACCACCACCGATGTTGATCAACGATAGATCGTGACCCGCATCTTTGGCTGCTTGCCAAATGCCACCCATAACGTCCAAGTTTGGTGCCCACATTTCCGCGCGACGGGTTTGTGACCCGACGTGGAACGAGAAACCGACTGGGTTCAGGCCCAATGTCTTTGCAGCATCCAGCAATTGCAGCGCCATATCGCGGTCGCAGCCGAACTTGCGCGACAGCGGCCAGTCCGCTTGGGAAACCTCAACAATAAGACGGATGTAGACGGACACGCCCGGTGCGTGCGCAGCGATCTTTTCCAACTCTTCTTCTGAATCGGCAGCAAATAGACGAATGCCTTGGTTAAATGCCCATGCGATGTCAGATGCGCGTTTGATTGTGTTGCCAAACGACACGTCACGTGGCTCTGCACCCTGCTCAAGGCAAAGCGCGATCTCAGCACGTGACGCAGCATCGAAATGCGAACCCAGATCAACCAGACGCGCAATGATTTGCGGCGCTGGGTTTGCTTTGACAGCATAGTGAATGTCAGCCCGGCCCAAACCAGCTTTCAATGCACGGTATTGGCGTGACACCAAATCAAGGTCCATCACCAGTGTTGGCTTGTCAAAGCTATGCGCAGCGACAAAGCTATCCAACCGTGAAGGTGCAACAACAGGGAATGACGCCGCAGCGTCAGCGAAGTGTACAGTCATGGGTCATCTCCAAAAGACCCGGCCATGACGGTTATTCCGCCTAAGACCGCTCAGTTCCAAGGGAGACGTTACCGTCGCTACGTAAACACGTGTGCGTTGACTATCACCGGCCAGAGGCGCGTGCGTTGGCGTCTATAAATCGCCATTTGCGGCAAGTTGGGATTCGTTGCAAGTAGGAAAATGCACACGATGCATTTTTTCATAACAGCATGGACGCCAAGGCATAACTCAGGCTAGGCAGGCGCATGGCAAAAGTTATCCTATTCAACAAACCCTTTGGCGTCCTGTCGCAGTTCACAGACGTGCGCAGTCCCTCACCCCGACCAACGTTGTCGGCCTATATCGACGTCCCGGGCGTTTATCCGGCGGGGCGCTTAGATCGCGATAGTGAAGGGCTGTTGGTGCTAACGGACGACGGAAAACTGCAGGCCAAGATTGCGGATCCCAAGCATAAGCTGACTAAAACCTATCTGGTCCAAGTCGAAGGCGCACCGACAGACAAAGACCTGCAAGCGCTGCGCGATGGGGTAACGCTCAAAGACGGGCCAACACGCCCTGCGAAAGTGCGCCTCATAGATCCCCCCACCCTGTGGGAACGCGATCCACCCGTACGTTTCCGAAAATCGGTGCCGGACACATGGCTTGAGATCACGATCAGCGAAGGCCGCAATCGGCAAGTCCGACGGATGACAGCCCACATCGGCTTCCCCACACTACGCCTCGTGCGATGGCGCGTCGGAAGTTGGTCGTTGGATGGGCTAGATAGTGGAGTGTGGCAAGAAGGGTCTTAGGCTGTCCAAGCCTTGATCTGCGCTGGCGTCAGAATGCGTTCACGTGCTTCACAGAAATTTGCGAATGCGGTTTGCTCCAATTCAGCCACACAGTCGATTTCTCGAAATCGATCAATTTGAGATAGGGTCTTCGCCAGATGCCGGCGTGCATTTGGTACTTCGACGCGGTTCTTGTTATTTCGCTTCCAAAAGTTCGAATTCAAAAAGTATCGCCCTTGCTGACGCCCCATGCCGTCACCGCGTAAATTCTTCATTAGAAATAGATCCTGTGAACGCGTCGCATAATGGTGGATACATGCATTATCCCACGTCATATGGTCGTCGGTCAGTGGGCGAAAGCGTGCTTGCGCCGTCTCAAACAGCGACACATTTGGCATTTCATCGCCGCGCGAATTGACGACCGTAATCTCATCAGAAATTGGTTCTTTTGGCATATGGTCCGTCGCCGCACCAAACATACTGGGTCGAAACATGCACTTATGCATTGTCGCGCCATATCTAAGACGTGGCACGGATCGCGTAAATTGCGCGACCACAGAGCCACCTTGCCATTCCTTGATTCCGGAATCCCCAAATGGACGCCATGCCAGAGCGATACAGTCTGCACGGCCGGTAACACCAATGAGATCAATGACCAGCCCTTCCCCGACATCTATCTGCAAGAACTCGTCTGCATCACAATGCAACAGATAATCTGAAGCCATCAAACGTTGGTTCGCAAATGCCATCCTCATACCGGCAACCTGAGGGGCTTCGCCCGGTTGGATGTCATTGCGAATGTGAATAACACGATCATCTGAAGCCACTAGCGCGTCAAGAATGAGGTCAGTTCCATCTGTGCAGTCGTTTGTGACCACCGCCACAGTATCGAAACCACAGGAAAACTTGTGCGCCACCCACTCAAGAACAAAAAGCGCCTCATTACGCATACACGATACTGCGGCAAATTTCATTCTCGGTTCCTCTAGCGTCAGGTGAATACGGTCGAATTGCATTCTTGTGACAAAGCGACAGGTCCACCGCAACCTCTGAGTCGCTGCAGATAGACGGCACTTCAGTTCTGTTACTCACAATGTGCTGTGATGATGAGCATTACGCCAATCCCAGCCGGCCAAAATCACCTTCCCTATTCGCCAGCTTTCAAATGCAGATTCACAAGTTTTTCGCTCATGTTATGTTAGCAGAAAATCACACCGCATATCAGCAATTTGCCCTGAATGACTTTATATACCGCGAATAGTTGCGTATGTGCTGAGTCGTGTAAAAAGGTGACTACGGTAATGAAGATCGAAGACTGGCCAATTTTGAACAGCCGAGGCTTCTTGGCTTTGTACAGCTTTGAGGAAAACGGCGTGTTCCCTGTGAACGTGTCAGGCTCTGCGGATGTTGCGTTACTTGGTCAGCGTGCAGAGCAAAGCATTGACCTCTTGCGGGCGGCTTCATTTTTGCCTGGTGCTTCAACCATTATTGCACGCACTGACAGCCGGACATCGGTTGCGACGCTGAAAGGCGGCCTTGTGTGTGAAGGCAACCAATCTTTGAACGTCGGTCTATTCTTGCCAAAAGTGCGTGATCTTGAGATCGTGACTGCGCCAACGGATATTGAACATCCGGCCTTTGATGATGTGGCAGAACAAGCCATTTGGCATATTTGTGCGCGCATCGCACGTTGCGAGGTTCCACGTGTTTTCGTGCTGCGTATAGGCAATAACGAAGTCAGCATACTGGCTAAACGCGGCTGGTTTGACGTGTTGAATGGTGCTGAAACGGCCACCGAAATCGGGCAGATGATCCGGGATGCCGTCGCAGCGGGCAATGAAATTGCCTATTCCATTGGCGAGTCTGATGAAGACGAACCACGTGGCGATTACGCAATTAGTAACCTTCTTGTTGTAAACGATATCGATGAACCAAGTGAATGGAACATCGCCCCAGATGGAAAAATCGCTGCTTGCCCACAAGAAGGCTCGATCGATGTGATCGCTGGAATGCTAAATCTGCGGAACGCCGCCCTGAAGCTTGGCAATGGGGAGCCAAATACATCACTTGAGGTGCGTGCAAAAGACAACGCCATCGTTGCAAAACTGCGTGTCGATGATGCGGGTCACGTCAATATCGTTTAATGGAGAGTATCTCTTTGTTTTTCCCCCTATAGAAACCTGCGTTAAGCCATAAAACGGTCGCATTCCGATGGCTTATTGACGCTTAGGTCAAGCGACCTTCTGTATGTTTATGATTACCTATCTGTGCTGGATACCCAAATGTCTTCATCCTCAATGGTGCCTTCGCACCGCCAAGCTTCCAATGATTACCTGTTTTCCAAGTCAAAAGACGCAAAGCTAGCAATCGATCAACTGACCTCGGTTGCTAACCAAATGGAAAAATTGGTCGTTCCGGGTGCGCTGGATCGTACGCTTGAAATGCAAAAGCGGTTATCCAAGTTTAAGACACGGATTTCACTGGTAGGTCAGGTGAAAGCTGGCAAGACTGCACTTGCCAATGCGGTCATTGGTCGTCCCGGCCTGCTGCCATCGGATGTGAACCCATGGACGTCGGTGATCACTTCGTTGCACGTGAACGCTGTTCACCCTGCTGGTAAAGCTGCCGTCTTCAAATTCTTCGACAAAGACGAATGGACCGACATGACCACAATGGGTGGTCGTCTTGGTGAAATGGCTGATCGTGCCAACTTTGAAGATGAAGCTGAAGAAATGCGCGAGCAGGTTCGCGAACTGCAAGCCCGCGCCAAACAACGGCTAGGCGTGAACTTTAAACTACTTTTGGGTAATACACACAGCTTTGGTGAATTCGACGACGCGCTGGTTAAGCGCTACGTTTGTCTGGGCGATGAAGAAGAAACAGGTGCTGGTTCTGGCGGGCGTTTTGCCGATTTGACAAAGTCCGCAGATCTATACTTTGACAATCCGACTTTTCCGCTGCCGCTCGTCGTGCGCGACACCCCCGGCGTGAACGACCCCTTCCTTGTGCGCGAAGCTGTTACACTCAATAACCTCGCGGATTCAGACATTTGCGTCATCGTCCTTAGCGCACATCAGGCGCTTAGCACGGTTGATATCGGCCTGATCAACATCATCATGGGCCTACAGCACGAACAGATCGTTCTGTTTGTGAACCGCATTGATGAACTTGAAGATCCACATCGTCAGGTCGGCGAAATCGAAGGCTATATTCGTCAGACGCTTAAGGCGCAGAACTTGCCACAAGATATCCCAATTGTTTTCGGCAGCGCACAGTGGGGCGAAGCCGCGATCGCGGGTGATCTAAGCGTACTATCTGCCAGAAGCCGCGTCGCGTATGAAGGTTTGCAGCAGGCGCGCGCAGACGAAAGCAACGTGACCCCGCTTAATGGTGAAATTGGCATCGTCGATAGTGACCTGTCTGGTATTTCTCAGCTGCTCAAGGTGATCGACGACAAAGTCGCGAACGATGTGAGCTGGCCATTCCTCGAAAGCCTGCGCGACGATTGCCTAGATCTGGTAAACCAATCGACGGTCCTGTTGCGCGATGCAGTGAGCGGCCACTCGGCTGCTCAATCTTCAATGTCGGCCTCTGAAGTTTCCGCGCGGATTGCGGAAATCGTTAGCACACTGAACGATGACTTTGATTCACTAAACCAAAGCTCACTCAAGATGACGACCTACGCGATGTCTGACGTCTATCGTTCGTTCATTTTGAACGGCAAGCGCGACCTAGAAAAGACGATCGATAAAGGTAAGGGGCTTAAGCAGTGGTCGCCAGACACAGAAACACTGCGCCGCGAACTCATCAGCGCTTACAATGATTTCTCGAACAAATGCACAGTCCGTTTGAGCGAAATCATGCAAGAGGCGGCGGACAATATCGCTGCACTTTACGCTGACGTCCTTGATAGCGAAGCAAGCCTGTTCCCTGTTGTCGGGCCGACGATTGGTCGCCCAAAGACACCGGTCTTCCTGATGAAAACCATGACGATTGATGTAAGTGCTGGCTGGCTTAGCCGACTACTTTCCAAGCAACGGAAAAAGGCGACCTGCATCGCGAATTTTGAAACGCTTGCGACCGAAGAAATGTCGAGCACGATCAATGATCTGCAACAAGACTATATCCAAGAATTCGCTACACAAACGCGCATTCAGCTTCAGGGCTTTGTGAACGAGCACATCAAAACATTGCGCAATCTGGCACTACCAGTTGATGCACCAGAAGTAACGCAAATGCGTCAGTCATTCGGCTTGGAAAACGAAGTGAACCACCGTATTGCTGCCCTCGATCAGATCCGTGACGCTCTTCACGAAATAGTCCGGCATGATCAGACCGATGGACCAGTTGCAGTAAGTGCTAGCTAACTATGAATAATTCCGTGTCAAAAAAAGCAACCGCGGTACTGTCACAATGGTCGGCGAATAAGCCGGGCTTTGCATTGATGGGCGAATATAGCGCGGGCAAATCTTCGCTTCTGAATATGCTATTGGGCCAGCCGTTGTTGCCAACTAAGGTGACGGCCACCCATCTGCCGACAGTGTGGATCACACATGGCGACACGCGAAAGCTCGAAGTCTTGGATGACGACGGAACACTTACCGAAGTTTCCGAAGATGGGCTCGACTTTGCGACATTGCATTCCCATTTGGCACTGCGCTTCACGCTTCCTGCTGAAATTTTGCGCGATGCTGATATCATCGATACGCCCGGCATTTCTGATCCCAATCTAGCAATCGATATTGTTGGCTTGATCAGTGGACACGTTGATTTTGTAATCTGGTGTTCTGCGGCCAATCAGGCATGGCGCCAAACTGAAAAGGCTGCTTGGAAAAGCGTGTCTTACGAACTGCAGGATCAGAGCCTGCTGGTCGTTACGCGTGTGGATCAAATTGCCAACCCAAAAGATGTCCAGCGGGTCATTGCACGATGCGAACGTGAAGCCCGCAAATCATTCCATTCCGTACTGCCAATTTCAGCAAAAATGGCTCGTAGTGGTGAAGAAGGCAGCTGGGAAAACAGCGGCGCACAAACACTGCTTAGCGCGATATCTGATCGTATTGACGCCGCACGCGAACATCGCGCCGAACGCGCGGCTCGTGAAGGTGATGAAGCACACGAGAATATGTTCATCGACGACCCAGAAGTGTTTGAAGATGAACAGAATAGTGTCGATAGCGCGCCTCAGATTACTTTGCTGCAAGAGGCCCTCTCCGATGCTAAAAATGTAACGTCAAATGACCAACTTTTTGCCTTATTCGACCATCTAAAAACCACCTTTGGGGGCGATCCACAGGCATCCGACTCGCACGCTGGCGTTATAGAAAAACTGCTGTCAGTACGCGCTTCAAACGACACAAATATCTCCGCGGTAATCGAACAGGTCCGAAATGAAATTAAAGACTTTTCTGAAGGACCTTGGTGCCGGTTGGACGGGGTCAAACAAAGCTGAAACAACACCTGTTTCAGACAACGAATTGGGAGCCGAGGAGAGCTCGGAACCTCCCAAAACAGGCGGGAATATCCCCCCACAAACTGTAACTAGTAAGGAAAAAAATATGTCTACAGATATCTCAGGTCTTTCATCCATCGGTGGCTTCATTGGCGCATGTCTTGTTGATAGTGAAACAGGCCTGATGATGGCTTCTGAAGGTGGCGGCAAGCTTGACCTAGAAGCTGCTGGCGCTGCGAACACTGAAGTTGTTAAAGCAAAGCTCTCTGCAATCGAAATGCTGGGCCTTGACGATGCGATCGATGATATCCTGATCACATTGGGCAAGCAGTTCCACCTGATCCGCCCACTTGAAAAGACTCCAACGGTCTTCTTGTACGTTGCTCTGGACAAAAAAGCTGCCAACCTTGGTATGGCACGCGTTCAGGTTAAGAAAGTTGAGCAAACGCTCTCTATCTAAGCCAAAACAGTTTACTGCGGCGCAATTTTGCGTCGCAGTACAAGCTAGGTTCAGTACGTTTTGACGTTTGCTAACCGCGCGCGCATTGCGTGAATGCAGATTACCTGTGGTTTACACATAGCACGATCTAGCCATCCGAATCCGTCCTCTACATCCCCACATCGATTTTACACTGTGAACTAGCGCCGTGAAGCAACCCGGCCCTGCAAACACCATCAAACTGATTGTCACCTATTTGCCAGTTTTGGACGCAATATACTTCTTGATTAAGCGCTTCGACCGCCCACAATCAGAGAGACCACTGGCTCCATTCTTTGCGAGGCTAACGAGATACTCAATACGTTCATGCTCACGGCCATAGTGGAGGATCGCTTCACTCTGCGTCTTACCGAGAACCTCTAGGAATTCGCGCACATCAACCATGTCCTCAAGCACCTTTGGGACCCTTCGGCGATATTCGAAGCTACCAGTTCTTTCGTTCTGCCTAAGGTATTTCACTGTCACATTCCGCATCCGCTTGGCCCACTCTGTGTAGCCAAACGTGTAATTGGAGAGAATGCAACAAGAGCATAAGCCCTTAAACATCAGTGCATTATGTGTGATAAAATGGTGCCCCCACACGGACTCGAACCGCGGACCTACTGATTACAAATCAGTTGCTCTAACGACAATAAGGAAAAATTTCCTACATATTTTAGTAACTAGTACGCAAAACTGGGCATAATGTCTACTATACGTCTACTTTACATTGTCTACAAATTGTCTACAAGTAGAGCATGACACGCATTAATGAACGTTTTATTCGCAGCCTCAAAGCCGCCGACAAGGAGCAGTTCCACAGGGACAGCACACTCAAAGGCTTTGGGGTTAGAGTTTCCCCTTCTGGGCGGATTTCCTTCATTGCAGAAGGCAGAATTAGAGGCGGAAAAACAAAACGCATGACCTTAGGTCAACACCCCGCCCTTTCCGTTTCAATGGCGCAGGGCTTAGCAAGAGAACATATCGCCACAATGCAAAGAGGCGAAGACCCGAAAGCCGCTAAGGACGCCGCCAAGATCAGATCTGAAATGCTGGGCAAAACCTTGGGTGATATGTTTGAAGACTACCTCAAGGCACGCGACCTTAAACCCAAAACACAAAAGGATTATGAGAACACATTCCACCTCATATTCAATGACTGGTCTTCTAGGCCAATTAGATCGATCTCCCGTAAAGAATGCGAGTCACGTTACATTGAAACAGCAGACAATCGAGGCAGGGCAACGGCAGTAAAGGCGTTCAGAATTGTTTCTGCTGTCTTCACCTTTGCTAAGGCCGATGACATCGGGGGCGAACGACTGATCACTGAAAATCCTATGGATGTAATCAGTCAGAAGAAATACGACAGGAGCATAAAGCCCCGACAAGAATTCCTTTCCCAAGATGAAATAGCGAAGCTTGTACACTATTGGCATACGGAACTTCATTGGCCCGAGACACCGTACCACGGCGTAACCGATCAAGGGATAAATTACGTCATGCTGCTAATGTGTTCCGGCTTACGTAAAAGTGAAGCCCTCAAGTTGAGGTGGGAAAACATCGACGACCACGCAAAGCATATGGCAATTTATGAAACCAAGAATGGAACCAATCACTACGTCCCCCTGTCGAAGGTGATCACTCAAATCCTGACCAGACAGAAGGCATATCTAGCAACCAAAAATAGAGCCGATAGCCCGTGGGTCTTTCCAGCCAGAAGAGGGGAAGGACATATGACAGAGCCAAAGTCTCAGCTACAAAAAATATGTGCTTACACCGGGGTCAAATTCAGACTTCATGACTTGCGCCGAACCTTTGCAACCCACGCAGAAATCAATGGCTCTAGCTACGAATTGATAAGGAAGGCACTGAACCACAAGGCCAGCACAGTGACAGCGACATACATCGTCACGCAGGTTGACACGCTCCGTCCTGTCTTTGATGCTGTAGCAGACGGTTACCATAACTACTTTGATCCGGATCGGTCAGACGCCTAGCTTTCAACGCAGGCTCCATTCAGCTTTGCAGGACAACACAATGTCATTCACAAAGGCGGTCACACGCTACCTCTTCTGCCTAGCGCCGCTACACGCAAATGCAAATACATGCTCATTACCCCCCAACCATCCACACTGGAATGACAGCACCTATTTTCCACTAAACGACAAAGCAATTATACTCACAAACTTCAGCATATTAGCAGAGAACAGATCGGATTCTGAGATACGCTTACAGGGCTTCACTGCATCCAACGAGGCTATCTCTATGGAATGCAGCAAGTGGCAACGCACGACCCTAACCTGCACCTTAAATGAAGTGACCGCAGGGAAACTAGAGGTAGGAAATCTTAGCAATAGCGGATACTATGAAACGCTCAATTACTCTGGTCGGACCTGCACTCTAACTAAGAGTGACACAGGCGCTGATGGCACATTCACTCTCGAATGCACGCAAATCTCCACGAGCGCCATTCAAACGGATGCCAATTGGCTAGCCGGAACAAGTCGCGTTGATGAACGGTCAACAGAAGTGCATTGCTTAGGTCAAATCTTCCAACAAGAATAGAGAAACTCCCTCTTGGCCACCTCCGCCGAAAGGCTACTTTAGTTTTATTTGAGCAAGCACCCTTAGCAGCACAAGCAATGGATATAGATTCCACCTGTGACACACTTGAAATTACCAAATTGAAACTGTCAGGTACCAACTTATAGTTGCAATTCGTTCATATATGCGCTATACTAAAGTTGAGATGGAACGGTTTTCCGTGTCCGCCTCTACAGTCTTTTTCGGCGGGACCTAGGCTCTCTCGCATCCCATTCAGATCAATCAATCAGCATCCCCCACTCAGGGGTACGAAAGGATTCCGTCACTATGATTGACAAAAAACCAAAGACATTCGCGGAGTGGCAGCAACTTCGTAAGAGCAACCCACGCCTCTACTATCGATCCGACACTCAGAACCAAATCCTCCAAGACGCAACAGCGCTGGGGAAAGACGCTTTCTATATTCGCAAATCGGAGGATGAATAATGATCAACGCCCACGATCTATTAGAGAAATGCAAAACCCCTAGCTATCACAATTGGCTTGTCGAAGGCTTGCTGCTGTCTCTCTACACAGACGGCATCTTGAAAGGTAACAAACGTCAGGCTGAAAACGAAGTCCTACACAAATCTTTTGTCCGGTTCTTAATTGCCTTGCCAGACGAAGGAGCAAGACTGATCCGTGATCGTAAACTTCTGGGATCAAACCTTCGCTACATAGATGCAGCAGAAAAAGCTGGATACCTCCTCATTCAAGACAAACAGATTTATCCGACACAACAACTTGAGTTGGAACTAAAACAAATAATTTCAACATATTACCAAGAGCGAGACAATTTGGATGCAGCCTAATGACTTCTTAAAAGCTGAGGAAACCTTCAACCAGCTACAGCGCCTCAAAAGCACAACCCAGATTGCCAGTGGCATGTACCTCACGACCAAGCCTGATGGCTCAACAACACTAACAGCATCATGGCTACCGAACTCAGTTGAAATTCTAAAAGACTCAACCTCTAACTGTTATCACATCGTAGCAGATTTCCTTCTGCCGTCACAACTCCAAGACGCACGATGGACGACGAAAGCCCAGACGGTTGATAAGATTAAGGATCATTTATCTGAGGCAAGCTGGAAGGCATGGGATACAAATATGCCAGCGCCAGCCCCCATACAGCGAGATAAGAGCACGATAGCCTCCAGACCTCCGTCCTATGAGGTGGTCAACGACTGCCTAGACAAGAAATCTGGAATTGAATGGACTGAATACTATGACCGATTCGGCATTAGATTTGTATACTCGTGTGATGACTGGCCAGAAGGCACAACAGTTGAGGCAAGGAAAGGTAAGCAAGATCATTTTTTTACTGCCACTTCTAACGCCTTTGAGCTGTCAGGGCAGTACGTGAAAGCAACCGATATTGTTGAGATCATTACTGAACAGATGCGCCGTAAAAAGCTTGCCTAAACATTAGCAAAGACCAGACCTCTTGGCTTCGCGTTAACACACTAGCTGCGTGTGTCCTCTAATTTTGAAAGAACCAATACCAGAAAGGATTCAAGACTTGCTCAAGACAAAACAAATTCCAACGGCAAAGGATCAACAAAAAAAACAAGCCACATATGAAACAGATACAGCGCCACTGTTCGGCGATCTGGAACTTCTCGTAAATGAACTACTTCAAGGCGACCCCGATATTAAACGGGCCATTAGCAAAGCCGATACTGGCACAAGAGGCGGATACAGGTCACTGCAATACCACATGACAAAAGCTGGTGTGACTAACGTATCGCCCGAGCATCAGAGAATTTTGGACACGCTGAAGCTAGACGACGATTTTCACCAATCCAAAGCATCCGACCTAAAGAACATCGAACACCGCAGTCCATCCTACCGGGTGAAACTAGTCTTCGAGGGTAACACGTTCAGAAAGAGCTTCAGTGATTTGTCGTCAGCACAACAATGGCGTGACCACATGCTTATTATGTTCTCAGAGACGACTAATTTGGAGTGATTAGTCTGATGGACAGAATAATTACCGAGCAAGCCAAAATGTAGATTCCTTAAGTCTATGTTTTTAAATACTTAATCTGAAAGTTAATGGGACAGATTAGCCCGTTCAGGTACCCTAGGCAGCAAACCCCGTAATTTGTCCCATTAATAGCTAATTACCAAGGTCTGAAATTATGTAAATTTTGGTTAGAAATTCTCGGGGTGTAATTCTCTAGAACAGAGGCACCCCCTGATCCCCCTGCCCCGGGGTGGAAAGATGAGACTTCAATTAATTTCTATTGTCTCATGCGGCTGAGCAACCTCTCGTGGCAAATGTTTGAGATACCAAGTTCCAACCATTTACACAAACAGCCTGAAGACGCGAGCCGAAATAAGAGCCACCCACAGCACCACCCACCAAATGGCGCTAAAGGACTACCTATTGGTTAAGCTGGACCCCTAGGCCGCACTACAGAGCCTCTCAACCACAAAAGAAAACGGAAGGAAGGGGGTGAGCGGAACTGGGGGATGGATGGCTACGCCATGACTAGGACAAATCAAACGATCAGAGGACATCAATTGTAATTCAACTTTGATGGAAGCTCTCGACACATAATGTACACTTAGATTTCTTACTTCTCTAAGAGAAGATAAGAAGTACTAAAGTCTCCTAATGTATAACATTATGTCTTTAGGGTACCAAGAAAATCTGATTTGTCAAGCCCAACTATCAACAGCAACCCACAACAGTGGCGTAATGCCTTGACCTAAAACATAACTTTTATGGAGCCGCCTGATTAGTCCTGATGCACCCAACACCAACCAAATCACACTAAGCTACTGAATTAAAACAATTAACCTAAATTAAACCTCTTTATCCGACTTACCCACGGACACGACAGTTGACGTGAGGTAATGACATCCCTCAACATTCATTGCACCTGCACTCCCCCAACGATGATCAGCATCAAAAGTTCCAGCAAAGTAATCATGAGTTACTTGAACGCGGCTTACTAATCACCGCAAAGAACCCGTTGAGCATAAGACAACTACATTTCTCTTGTCTTTAATGCGCACCAACCATCAGGACGAATTGCAACCAACGACCCGCGGCACCAACCAAGGTCAAGTGTCTACTATATGTCTACAAGCAACATAGAGACATTCTGAAAATTTTATCTAAGTCATTGATTTAAATGGTGCCCCCACACGGACTCGAACCGCGGACCTACTGATTACAAATCAGTTGCTCTACCAGCTGAGCTATAGGGGCACTGGTGTGCAGTTTCCTGCGTTGTCTTATCGACTGAGCGGCGTATAGCAGGGGAAAACTTGGCAATGCAATGGGCTTTTTGCATGAAATGCAGAAAAAATTTCATAAGCCCATTTAGCGGTTCGCGCGGGCCAAGAAAGCAACGGCTGCGAGCCCTACAACGGTTATCATTAACGCCGCTGGAGCGGCCTCTGCGATGTTCTCGAGCGATGCTTTGGCATGGACCCTTGTTGCAAGCGTATCATAGTTAAATGGCCGCAAAAGAAGGGTTGCGGGCAGTTCCTTCACGCAATCGACGAAGACCAGCAAGAGCGCTGACCCAATGGACGCTTTGACAAGCGGGAGGTGCACCGCACGCAGCGTGCCGCCCGCGGTGCGCCCTAGAGAACGCGCAGCCATTGGCAAGCTCGGAGATACACGCCCAAGTGCCGCGTCCGCAGTCCCCTGCCCGATTGCAAAGAATCGCACCACATATGCCAGTGTAAGTGCGGCGGCGCTGCCCGTGAAAATCAGGCCCGGATCACTAAAGCCGAATCCGACAACGGTATCTGCCAGCACGTTGTCGAACTTCGCCAATGGCACCAAGATACCAAGACCCAGCACGGCGCCCGGCGCAGCGTAGCCAATGGCTGTCACTGGCATAAGCAAGGCTGGGAGCCGTTTCCGCGTGAGGCGCACTCCGTAGACCATGAACACACCGCCAAGGACTGTCAGAACAGCCGCGATACCCCCAACGGTAATTGTATGAACGATTGCCTTGCGCAAACCCGGTGCAACCCACTGGCTCGCATCAAAGGCATGTGTCAGCAGAACGGCAACTGGTAACAGGAACCCACCGATGACGGGCAACAGGCAAAGCGTTGTTGCAGCGGCCGCAGTCCAGCCTGTCAGTTGCGTCGGCGAAACGGGGCGTTGTCCGCGTGCCGATCCGAAAAATTTGCTTTTGCGGCGGCTAATCTTTTCCAAAGCGACCAATATGATCACAAGGCCGAGTACACAGGTCGCGAGTTGCGCTGCCCCGCCGAGGTTTCCTGCCTGCAACCAGACAGAAAAGATGCCGGTCGTTAGCGTTTGCACCGCAAAGTAATCAACTGTCCCGAAATCGTTGACAGTCTCCATCATAACGACGGCCACGCCAGCTGCGATTGCCGGGCGCGCGAGCGGTAGCCCCACGCGCCAGAAACGGCCAAACGCCCCTGCCCCTAATGCTTGGGCGACCTCATAGGCGGCGCCCGATTGCTCACGAAATGCGGCACGGGCTAATAGGTAAACGTAAGGGTAAAGTGCCGCACTTAGCACAAGGATTGCGGCGCCTCTGGTTCTGATATCTGGGAACCAATAGTCGCGCGCATTTGCCCAGCCCATGGTTTCACGCAATGCAGTCTGCACTGGCCCCGCATATTCCAGAAAATCCACAAGTGCGTAGGCCCCGACATAGGCTGGTACAGCTAGGGGCATCAAAAGAGCCCACTGCAGTATTCTCCGCCCCGGAAACTGATACATGACGACCAACCACGCCGCCCCTGTTCCGATCATTGCGGTTAACGCACCAACACTGAACATCAGCACGGCAGTATTCGCCAAATACCGGGGAAGCGTCGTCCGCAACATATGCGGCCAGATGTTTTCTGTGGGCGTCAGGGCAAACCAAATAACAGCAACGATCGGCACAAGCACCATCGTCGCGATCAAGATTGCGCCCACCGACCAAGGAGAAATGCGTGACCGCGTGGCGGGATTGATTGTTATCGGATCTGAATACTGGGACATAAAATTCGAGTACCGGAAAGCAGTTTAACTGTCCAGAAATCCAACTATGATGCAATGACTTGGACGAAAGGGTTCACCCTATGCAAATTGCCTATCATATTGGCGCACATGGCAACGACGAAGACCGGTTGCTGAAATCGACGCTAAGAAATGCAGATTTGCTGGTCCAGAACCGGATCGCCGCACCGGGCCCGGGAAACTACCGTTCCTTGATTCGTACTACGATTCAGGGGCTGGACGGCGCGCCGCCCGCCGCCGGCACACGCGACATTCTATTGGACAGCATTATAGACGACGACGATGTGCAGCGCCTTTTGTTGGCGAATGGCAACTTTATCAGTGTAGCCAATCGGATTTTTGAACATGGTGTGTTTTACCCGCAGGCAGAATCAAAAACACGTGCGCTCAGAAGGTTGTTCCCCGACGATGAGCTAAGCCTGTACTTCAGCATTAGCCATCCCGCCACCTTTCTACAGGATGCCCTCAGCAGACCTAAATCCAAACCAATCGGAGAATTCCTCGGGATATCGCAGCCAGAGGATATCAACTGGGCTGATGCTGTCCGGCGCATCCATGCCGGCGCCCCTGATTCTGAGCTGGTCATCTGGTGTACTGAAGACGCGCCACTGATTTGGCCGCAGCTAATCCGGCATTTCATGGGACTACCTGAGAACACACCGATTGCGGACGAACTTGCACCGCTGACTGGCTTGATGGATCAGGGTGGGATTGAACAGCTACGCAAAGAGCTTGATCGCGATCCGACACGCGACACGATTGCCCGCCAAACGATTATCGCCGATTTTTGGGCGGAGCACGCGATAGAAGGTGCTGATGAAGAAGAAATCAGTCTTTTTGAAACCGACGAAGAAAGCGTCGCCCATATGACCGAAGATTATGACGCCGACATCGCCGAGATAGCGGCGATGGAGGGCGTCACATTAATTTTGCCGTTCTCGTAAGGCTTACATGCCCATTGCGGACATATACATGTCCATCACGGCCTCTTCTTCGGCCAGGTCATTTGCGTCACGCTTACGGATAGCCACTATTTTCCGCAGAACCTTAGTGTCGTACCCACGCCCCTTAGCTTCGGCCATCACTTCTTTCTGACCTTCAGCGATATCTTTCTTTTCGGCCTCAAGACGCTCATAACGCTCGATAAATTGGCGCAGCTCTTCGCCGGCAACATTGGACACTGTGTCTGTGACTGAATCGTTCATAAATGCTCTCCTGACAGGCTTATCTTTCCCTAGCCTTAGACCCGGATCGCTGCAACCCTTGCATGGAACGCATCGTCGGGTTAGGCGGTCACAACTTTAGGAGACCCGCTATGGATATCGTCGTTTGGATCGGTGCAGTACTTTCAGTGATCGGGCTGGCAGGCATTGCATATAGCATTGTCACAGTGACCAAAGCGAAACGCGCCAACCTGCCCGACGAAGAAATGCGCGCACGTTTGGCTAAAGTGCTACCAATCAATTTGGGCGCGCTGCTTGTTTCAATGATTGGATTGATGGCCGTCGTTGTTGGCGTAATGCTGGGCTAAGCCAAACACTTACTGCTCTGGGCAGAAAATCTCGTAGATGCGCTCAAGGATTGGGCGCACGCGCGGGTCTGAAAGACGATAGCGCATGCTGCGCCCGTCACGTTCACACGCAACCAGCCCTTCGTTACGCAAACGAAGCAATTGACCAGACACATAAGACTGGCTTGCGCCCAACATCGTCTCTAGTTCTCCGACGGTCACCTCTCCTGGGACCAGCGCACATAGAATGCGCAGTCGACCTGGGTTTGACAGCGCCTTCAGCAACTCCGCAGCATCTGCAGCAGCGGCATCCATTGGGTCAGCCAATGTTTCAACAGTTTCGGTCATAATTTTCACAGTCTCAGTCATACCAAAAACTCTATCATCAACTTTTATACATTCCAATATTGAAATGTTTTTATTAGCCTCTATCTTGAGCGGCGGAAAAGAATCGTATTGGTGCCCGATGTAAAGGCCTTTTTTCGCGATCGCACTTTTATAGTGTTTTTTGATCGGCGTCACCCGTACGGAACTAAGAAACAATATCATGGGGCTGGTTCACACAGCTTTAGAAAGTGCAGGAAGACCATGCAAACAGACTGGATTTACGGCCTTATCGGAGGCGGAATTATCGGATTGGCAGCAGCCATATTCCTTTTATTCAACGCGCGGATCATGGGTGCGTCTGGAATCATCGGCGGATTAATTGATGGCAGCGGCCGCAGCGATTGGGCAGAGCGCGCATTATTGATCGCTGGCCTATTCTTGGCCCCTGCGATTGGCGCTTTGGTTATGGGCGGTTCAGAAACGAACCTAACAGGTAACTACGCCGTTATCATCGCTGCGGGTCTATTGGTTGGTGTCGGCACGCGGCTAGCAAACGGGTGTACATCTGGGCACGGCGTCTGCGGTATTTCACGACTGTCATTACGCGGCATCGTTGCAACCGGTTTTTACATTGTTGCTGGCGGTCTGACTGTCGTCATCTTTAAGCACGTATTGGGGGTAATCTAATGCGCAATGTAGTATCATTCGTTGTCGGGTCTCTTTTTGGGATCGGCCTGCTAATCTCCGGTATGACGAACACCAACAAGGTACAAGGCTGGTTGGATATCTTCGGGGCTTGGGATCCGACACTTGCCTTCGTTATGGGCGGGGCGATCATTCCGATGGCCATCGCTTGGCAACTGACCAAAGTGCGCAAGCCTGTGTTTGCAGATAGCTTTCCAACACCCCCTGCGCCACAGATTGGCCGGAACCTCGTGATCGGCTCAACACTGTTTGGCATGGGTTGGGGCTTGGCAGGTTTGTGCCCGGGTCCAGCGATTGCTTCGCTTAGCTTTGGTGGCAGTGGCGGCATCGTCTTTGTGCTCGCTATGTTTGCCGGGATGCTGGGCGCACCTTGGGTGCGGACACGTCTAGACCAAATGGCTAGCTCCAGCTAAAAGGGCCACCATGGATATTAGACAAATCAGCCCGACCTACTCGGTCACGCCTCAAATCGATGTCGAAGATATCCCGGCCATTGCTGCGGCCGGGTTCAAGACCATCATCTGCAACCGTCCCGATGCCGAAGTGCCACCCAGCCATAGCGCTGCCGCAATCGAAGCGGCAGCCACGGCGGCAGGCATTGAGTTCATTCTTAACCCGGTGACACATCAGGGTTTAAACATGGAAATGGTTAAGGTGCAGAATGACGCTATCGATGCGTCTGCGGGCCCTACACTAGCTTACTGTGCCTCTGGAACCAGATCATCCATCGTTTGGTCTTTGGGACAAGCCGGCGATTTGCCTACAGACGAGATCATCGCAGCAACAGCCGCGGCAGGTTATGATCTGGCCGGAATGCGCGGGCAACTAGACGCGCTGGCAGGCAACTGAGCACAGTTCTATATTGACGGGCATTCGGTCGTTAATTCGGCTGGCTGAAGATCATTTTCAGCAGCGGGCAAATTGCCCGCTGCTTTTGTATTCAGGGCGTCCTGATCTACGCGCACTCCAAGCGCGACAGTAGTCGCATTTGCCTTGCCGCCGAGGTCCGACAGCTGTGGCGCGGCATCATCTTCAATCCGAAGCGCACGCATCCCGCCCGCCTGCCCCAACTTTGCACTGGCCACAGCACGACCACCGGGCGCGGTTAAGCGTACAGAGTTAACCGTACATCCCGGAAGCGGAATGAGCTGCCCGACCTTAAGCGACTGCGCCCGCCCGATTGATATCTTAAAGCGATGCAAGACCGCATCGAGCGTCGCAGGCGCGGCGCTAACGGTGCCGTGTAATGCCGTAGCCCAATCAACTGGTTGCTTCGGCTCGGGTAACACATCTTCTTCGGCGGTTACGACAGGCAGAGCCATCACCAAATATGCCTCACGATCAGCAACGCCCAAATCGACTGTCATGCGAAGTGTGCGATAACTGCAGTCATCCAAGGTAAGTCCTGCCGCCCGCGTGCTTTCGATCATGCCACCAAGCGAAAGGCCATCAACCCATCCGTCAAAGTCAGTACCGGTAACCGCCGCAGGCAGCGCGCCCAACAATGCAGAAAGAACTGGTTCGCACATCGCTTTGTCGGTGGCTGTTGGCGGTCGGTCTGCCGCCTGCCGCGCGACCAGCCGCCCCATGGTTTGGATTTCAACAACTGCAGAACGCATTTGAATATCAAGCGCGACTAGCCCAACCACCTTGCCCGCACGCTTTAATCCAACCAGCATCAGCCCCTCGTCCAGCTGATCCAGCAAATCATCAATCGAAACGATGTCTTCGATGACGCTGTTAACAGTCAGGCTTAACCCCACTGAATCACTGGCAGATTTAGCAAGCACCAAACGCACCGCGCGTGACGAAGTCAGCGGGCTATCCGCCGCTGTCTGATCATTTTGTCCCGCCTTGCGACGCAGAATCGATGAATGTTTGCTGTTCGTCATGCGCCCGCCACAGGTAGTCCGACGCATAGTTAATCGCAGATTGGTTACGGTTGTCCTAACGCGGACGGCAGTTTCTTCTTAGGCAACCGCAAACGAAACGCTGTGCCATATTGCCCCGGCAGATAGGTGATATCGCCCCCAAGGCGGCGCATGATTTCACGACAAATAGCAAGCCCAAGCCCTGCCCCTCCCGCTTTGGAACCATCGGCAACTCGTGAGAATTTCTCAAAGATTAGCTGCTGATTGTCTGCAGCAATCCCGCTGCCATTGTCCACAAAATCGATGTAGTAGTGAGAACCCCGGTCATGCACCGAGATTTTCAAACGTGGATGGCGTGCGTCGCAATACTTGCGTGCATTCGCTATCAGGTTGATGAAAACCTGCACCAGACGATCCAAATCGGTAGTGATCGTCACTTGGGAAACTTCGGGCGTACGCACAATTTTCAACTCACTGTTTAGCAGCCCCGCGGCCCCAATCGCGCGATCCAATAGCGCGGATAGACTGCCACTTTGTTCATTCAGCATGACTTGACCGTTCTCAAGAACTGACAAATCCAAAAGGTCATCTAGCAGGCGGGTCAGGCGAATAGCCTCGTCATGGATAATGCCTGAATAGCGTTTTTGGTCATCATCCGTCATTTCGCCATCGCGCAGAATGTCAGAAAACGACCGGATCGACGTCATTGGCGTACGCAATTCGTGGCTGATTTGGCTAAGAAACGCGTCTTTCTGGATCGAAAGCGCCGTTAGCTTCGCGTTTGCCTCGCGCAAAGCACGGGCGGTTTGTTCTTGCTCTGCCGATTTTGCTTCTAGTCGGTTGGAGTATTCCAAGATTTGCGCCGCTTCATCAGCCACCGCGATCAGGTCTTCGACCGACACGCCGCTACCACCAATCAGCTGGCCGACCATGGCGTGGGCCGTCGCAGCCCCCACAGACCCTGCCAATTCTCGCTCTAGCAGCTCTAAGAACGCCGGGGTCACTTCGGGCAGATAGCCTTTCTTGCCCTGCCGCGTCGCTTCGCGTTCAAAAATAGCCTGCGCATCGGTGCTCCCCATGATGCGCTGCGCCATAATCAATAGGTCTTCGGCGCCTGCAGCTGCATTTGTCCAAGCTGGGGCTGCTGCCGAATGTTCGAATACATTAACAAACTGGGCACCTTGCAACCGTTCAAGTGGGGTCGGAAAGCTGACGAGCGACCCAACAAGAAATGTCGCTGTGTTCAGCAGCATCGACCACAAAATACCGTGCACCAAAGGATCCAAGCCTGTGATCCCGAACAGGGCCTGCGGTCGCAGCCACGCAAGCCCAAATGGCCCGTTATCCAAAACCGACTGACCAATCAGCGCATCAGTTCCGAAGCTTGGAAAGAACAGCGTCCAAAGCCAGACTATCAAGCCGACAGTCAGACCAGCCGCTGCACCGATCCGTGTTGATCCGCGCCAAAATATCCCGCCCAGCATCGCTGGCAGGATCTGTACAGCGCCAGAGAAAGACACAAGGCCAATCGCCGCCAGCGCAGTCCCCCCGCCAGACAAGCGATAATAGATAAAGCCTAGGAATAGCACGCCTGCTATGGAAAGCCGGCGCGCCAAAAGGATGACATGACGAATATCGCCAGACATGACGGCCTGCTGATTTGGCCGCAAAGAAAGCCAGATTGGCACGACAATGTGGTTGGATACCATTGTGGCCAGAGCAATCGTCGCGACCATCACCATTGAAGTCGCAGAAGAAAACCCGCCAAGGAATGAAAGCATCGCTAGGCCATCCCTACCCTGATGCAGCGGTACGGTCAGCACGAACAAATCGGGGTTGCTGCCCGTCGGCAGCAAATCAAGCCCGATCACTGCGATCGGCACCACAAACAGGCTCATGAGCAAGAGATACGCGGGGAACGCCCAGCTCGCGATGGCGAGGTGACGTTCGTCCGCATTTTCGACGACCAGCACCTGAAACATGCGCGGCAGACAAATGAATGCGGCGGCTGACAAGAATAACAGACTAATCCATCGGCCACCGTTGTGATCCCAAAGCGTGATCGGCGATTCATCAATCCGGGTCAGCATTTCAGTTGGGCCGCCTGCGATCCCCCAAACAACAAAGACCCCAACCGCCAAAAGCGCGACAAGTTTCACGACAGCTTCGACTGCAATCGCCATTACGATGCCATGGTGACGTTCGTTCGCATCTAGGTTCCGGGTGCCAAAAAGTACGGTAAAGACCACCAGCCCCATCGCCACCCACATCGCCGTCGCGTTCAGGTCTGCACGATGCCAGACCTGGCCATTACTTTGCGCAAACACCGCAAATGATAAGGTCACGGACTGCAACTGCAACGCAATGTAAGGAGTTGCGGCAACAACAGAAATCAGTGTGACGATCATACCCAATGCAGTTGATTTACCGAACCGCGACGAAACAAGATCGGCGATAGACGTAATACGCTGCGCCCGACCAATGCGGACCAGTTTTCGCAAAATCCACCACCAGCCGATCATCACCAATGTCGGCCCAAGATAGATTGTCGCGAACTCCAGCCCCGACCGCGCGGCATAGCCGACGGCACCGTAAAACGTCCAAGCGGTACAATAGATACTAAGTGACAGCGTATAGATAACCGGCGAATACAGCCATGTCGCATTCCCCATCGTCGCGCGACGCTCTGCCATGAAGGCGACCATGAAAAGGAAGGCGACGTAGCAAAGCGAAATTGTAATGACGAGGTTAAAGCTAAGCATCAGGACGGCGGACCACCGGCACCCGGTTCATCACTGTCGGCCCGCATCATCCGCGACATGAATGCCGAAAGCAAAATTAGCAGCACCCACACCGCAAAGATATAGACCAGCGCGCCCGAACTATAAGTCATCTCGGGATCTTCGTCCGGCCATAGTAGCGGTATCGAAAGTAAAACTATCCCAAGAACTGGCAGCAACCTGACGGCATCACGCAATCGGCGCTGACGATAGCCCGCCTGTTCAAGAAAAATCTTGGACTTCGGGCCGAGACTCATGCCTCCATCAGGGTACGCACGTGGTCGCGCACTTCCGCGTTCGAGAACGGTTTTGTCATGAAATGATTCGCCCCAAGGCGCAGCGCCAGTTCGCGGTCTTTCTCTTGGCCACGCGCGGTTAGCATCATCACAGGTATGTCTTTGGTCGTGTCGGTTCCACGCAGATCACGCAGGATATCAAAACCGCTTCGTCCCGGAAGCATGACATCCAAAATGATCATATCTGGTGGGAACCCAACCACCTTTTGCATTGCTGTTTCCCCATCTTCATGGGTGTGAACTGTCCAGCCATCGCGGGACAAAATAAAACTGATCGCCTCAAGAATGTTCGGCTCATCTTCGATCAGAAGGACACGTTTGCCCATCTCATCGCCTCCCCAATTGTCTTACTGCCCCCGCAAGGGCAGCCTCCCTGGCGCGGACTATCGTGGCAATTGGGTCCGAAGTCAAAGACCCGATGCGGCTGCTAAACCGATAATTGCAGGCTCGCGGCGGCTTGTACAATCAGAACGTGGGCAAATGCGGCATGAGCCCCCCACAGGGATAGCAGCCCCCGCCCCTTCTGGCGGATCGGCAACCACTAACATTGTACTTTGCAGCACTGGCACAACGTCAAACTGATGTGCCCCGACGGGCATCGCCATCGCGTAACACAAAAACCGTGTATGCGTCGCGTCTGGCAGCGCCACCTCGGCGCGGATTGGTTGGGTCGGCCTACTTAGCGCACTAAATATTGGCCAAAGTGGACATGCCCCGTTTGTGCGCGAATAGGTGAACCCCGGAACAGGTTTTAGAAATGTTAGCGCCCCTGATACGTCACACGTCGCTAGCCCCATACGCGGATGACCTGCGTTTGCTGGCAAACTGGCAAGGCGGCGCAAGACTGTTGGGAAATCTGCATTGAATTGACGCGCCAATTGCGAAGGATCGTAATCCACCGCAGCACATGCTTCGGTAAACTCCTTTAGCGGAAGAACGGCTACGTCTTTTTGGTACTGCTGTGCGTAATTGACAAATAGCTGAACTGCCGGTCCAGAAAGCCCAAGTTCCTCTGCCAAAGCAGCTGGATCTGCCTGCCCCGCCTCTAGCGAAGCAAGATGATAGTCACTTTGCGCAAGTGCATTTTCGAACTGCTCAAACGGGGATTGCGCCACTTCAACCTTGGTTTCAGGCGCTTCAAGATAGGCAATCAGGGCTTCGCTACTGTCCGCTAGGCGTAAGCTGTCCTTGTGAATGTTTTGGTGAAAACGACGCTGCCAATCGGCGTCCAGCTGTTCTTGGGTGACCAAGATAGACGCGGACGATCGAATAGATGTCACCGCAGAAATCACCTCATGCAGAGAATTAGCAAGCTGTGGATCATGTGCGATGCGGTCGGTCAGCGCTGAGACATGTTCGTTCAGGGCGGCAATACGCCGCGCCTGCGCGACGATCAAAGCGCTCCAACCGGGGTAGCGGGCGGCGAATTCCTCTGCCCGTGCGATTTCAGCCTCGGTGTTCAAAGCGGCAGCTGCACTGCGCATTTTATCAAGAAGATCGCTATCCGCGCCCTCTGTCAGCATTGTTGGATCAACATCAAGAACACGCGCGAGATCAGTCAACAATTTACCGCCGATTCTGCGACGATTGTGTTCGATCAAGTTTAGATAGGAAGGAGAGATACCAACAGCCTCTGCCACTGCGGCTTGCCGCAAACCTTGATCTAATCGTTTTTCGCGGATCCGCGAACCTGTCAGTCTTCGAACGGGCATTCAGAATTACCTTAATGCTTTCAAGCGCTTTCTGCGCTTGCGGGAAAAGTGGTTTACAGTCCCAGCATTAAGTTTGTACAGTTTTTTACAAATTAAGCAAGCTGTCCCAATGGGTTGTTGCTGAAACGCCTCCTCACACTCAACAATAGACAGGTACGTACACGTACAAGCTGTGAAATCCCCCGGGATCAAGCGGCACAAACCTTTAGGGAGGAAAATAATGTCAAAATCGAATTTCTCACGTCGCGGCGTGTTGAAGACCGGCGCAATTGCCGGTGCCGGCCTTGCGCTTCCGACATATCTACGTGCGGATGCCCATACTGGTTTCACCAACGCTCCAGGCGACAGTGAGGTCACACTTGGCTTCAACGTTCCACAGACAGGCCCATATGCGGACGAGGGCGCAGACGAACTGCGTGCATATGAACTAGCTGTTGAGCACCTGAACGGTGGTGGTGACGGCGGTATGCTGAACACCTTCTCTTCAAAAGTGCTAGACGGTACAGGCATCCTGGGCCGCCAAGTTAAATACGTAACTGGTGACACGCAGACAAAGTCTGACGCGGCACGTGCATCTGCGCGTTCGATGATCGAAAAAGATGGCGCAATCATGATCACAGGCGGTTCATCGTCTGGTGTGGCTGTGGCTGTGCAAGCGCTTTGCCAAGAGGCTGGCGTGATCTTCATGGCGGGTCTGACCCACTCGAACGACACAACAGGCAAAGATAAGCGGGCCAACGGTTTCCGCCACTTCTTTAACTCTTACATGTCCGGCGCGGCGCTCGCTCCTGTTCTGGCTGCACAATACGGTACAGACCGTAAGGCTTACCACCTGACTGCAGACTACAACTGGGGTTACACAACCGAAGAAGCTGTACGTTCTTCAACCGAAGCAATGGGTTGGGAAACTGTGAACGCTGTGAAAACACCGCTGACACAGACTGACTTCTCATCTTACATCGCTCCAGTTCTGAACTCTGGTGCCGACGTTCTGGTTCTGAACCACTACGGCGGGAACATGGTGAACTCTTTGACAAACGCCGTCCAGTTCGGCCTGCGTCAAGCACAAGCCAATGGCAAGCAGTTCGAAATCGTTGTTCCTCTGTACTCAGAGCTGATGGCTCGCGGTGCGGGCGAAAACATCGCCGGTATTCTTGGTTCACAGAACTGGGACTGGAAACTCGAAAACGAACTGGGCGCGCGTTACAGCGGTACCAACGCTTTCGTTAAGTCCTTCGGTGAGAAATACGGCTTCCCACCAAGCCAAGCTGCACACACAACATACGTACAAACACTTCTGTACGCTGATGCTGTTACACGCGCTGGCTCGTTCAACCCATGTGCTGTTGTTGAAGCTCTTGAAGGCTTTGAGTTTGACGGTCTGGGCAACGGCCCAACACTGTACCGTGCAGACGACCACCAGTGCTTTAAAGACGTTGTGGTTGTGCGTGGTAAAGAGAACCCAGAAAACGAATTCGACCTCGTTGAAATCGTTGAAGTTACACCTGCTGAGCAGGTTACTTACGCACCAGATCACCCACAGTTCGCTGGTGGTGCTTTGGGTACCTGTAACCCAGGCGCATAATCTACCAACAATTCAGGTCACCACATCACGTGGTGGCCTGTCACGTCGACAGTAAACTGCGCCCTGCGGGGCAGCGGTATGTCTTTTGGTACTCCGCCAACACTTAAACCGATCAGAGGTCACCTCATGGACCAGTTCATTCTGCAAATCCTTAACGGACTTGATAAGGGTTCGGCTTATGCGCTTATTGCGCTCGGGCTTACACTTATCTTTGGAACGCTTGGCGTTGTCAACTTCGCCCACGGGGCGCTCTTCATGCTGGGCGCGTTCTGCGCCGTCACCGTCAGCAAACTTCTTACGCTCAGCCACAAAGTAGTGGATGAAACACGGACCGACTTTTTGGGTAACCCAATGCAAGTCGAAGTTCCTTATATTCACGATATATTTGGCGCCACGCTTGGCGATAAAATGATCGACTGGGCAGTTCCGCTTTCAATCCTTTTCGCTATTCCTGTGATGATCGCAATCGGCTTCATCATGGAGCGCGGTTTGATCAAGCACTTTTACAAGCGCCCGCACGCTGACCAAATCCTTGTGACCTTTGGCCTCGCCATCGTTATCCAAGAGATCATCAAGTATTACTACGGCGCGAACCCAATCCCCACCCCTGCCCCAAGCGCCTTTAAAGGAAGCTTCGACTTTGGTGTGCTGATTGGCTTTGATCCGAACGCGATCATCTATCCGTACTGGCGTCTGGTGTATTTCTTCTTCTCGCTTGTTGTTATTGGCGCTGTCTTTGCTTTCTTGCAGTTCACTACCTTCGGGATGGTTGTTCGTGCAGGCATGGCAGACCGTGAAACAGTGGGCCTGCTGGGCATCGACATCGACAAACGGTTCACCATCATGTTCGGCATTGCGGCCGCAGTCGCGGGTCTTGCTGGGGTGATGTACGTTCCAATCAATCCACCAAACTATCACATGGGCATGGACTTTCTGGTGCTGAGCTTTGTGGTTGTGGTCGTGGGCGGCATGGGGTCCCTACCGGGCGCTGTCGCTGCAGGCTTCCTCTTGGGTATCCTCGAAAGCTTTGCCTCAACCTCTTGGGCGGTCAGCAACCTGCCAGGAATCAACCAGGTCATCATCTACCTGGTCGCAATTATCATTCTATTAACACGTCCGCGTGGCCTGATGGGTCGCAAAGGCGTGATGGAGGAATAAGCCAATGCTCGGTCTCGAAAAGAAAGACTTCCGGCTGCTTCTTGTTGTCATTGGCCTGACACTATTCGCACCAATTATCCTGAACCCGTTTCCTGCGGGGTCAGAGATGGCCCAGTTCAACGCAGGCTATCCTGATCTAATGCAACGCTTTGTGATCTTTGGTATCTTTGCCATTGGGTTTAACATCCTGTTCGGCCTCACTGGGTACCTGTCATTCGGACACGCTGCGTTCTTGGGTGTGGGTTCATACTCTGCCGTCTGGATGTTCAAGCTGCTTAGCATGAACGTGCTGCCAGCAATCATCCTTAGCGTCATCATCGCGGGCCTGTTCTCGCTGCTGATCGGGTTCATCTCGCTGCGCCGTTCGGGGATCTACTTCTCGATCCTGACACTTGCCTTTGCGCAAATGTCATTCGCGCTGGCCTATTCGGTACTGACACCTATCACCGGTGGTGAAACTGGCCTGCAACTTGCACTTGATGATCCACGTATCTTGGGTGCGTCACAGACAGCAAGCGGCAACATCCCTGTGCCATCCCTGTTCGGACTTGAGATGCGTGCATCTTACGAAATGGCAGTCGGCGCATGGTCGTTCACCTTTAACGCAGGTTACTACCTCGCTGCGATCATCCTTGTGCTTGCCTTTTATCTGGCGATCCGGATCTTCCGGTCCCCATTTGGCATGATGCTTCGTGCGATTAAATCCAACCAAACGCGCATGAGCTACACAGGTCTGAACGCACGTCCTTACACACTGGCCGCATTTGTCATCTCTGGCATGTACGCGGGTCTTGCTGGTGGTCTGATGGCTTCAATGGATCCGCTGGCTGGTGCTGAGCGAATGCAGTGGACGGCTTCAGGTGAGGTTGTTCTGATGACCATCCTTGGTGGTGCAGGTACGCTGATTGGCCCAGTTTTGGGTGCAGGTATGATCAAGTACTTTGAAAACATCTTCTCCAAGATCAACAGCCAAGTTCTGCACGAATGGTTTGGCTTCCTGCCAGATGGGCTCGAAGACTTTGTTGTCACGCTGATCTACCCATTCGTGGGTAAGGGTTGGCACCTGACACTGGGTATTGTGTTCATGCTTGTCGTGATCTTCCTGCCAGGTGGCCTAGTTCAAGGTGGTCAGAAAATCCTCGCTGCCTTGCGCCGCAAAAAAACCGATGACGCCAATCCCGGCGCCACTAAACCGGCCGAATAAGGAGAAACGGATATGGGAATCCTTGAAGTAAAAGGCATCAACAAACGGTTCGGTGGCCTGCAAGCGCTAGGTGATGTGAACCTAAGCGTCGAAGAAAACACCGTCCACGCGATCATCGGGCCGAACGGTGCGGGTAAATCCACACTACTGAACGTTCTGGTTGGCAAACTGATCCCTGATAGCGGTTCGGTCATGTTTGACGGGCAGTCAGTACTGGGGCGCAAGCCGCATGAGATCAATCAGATGGGGATTAGCCGGGTGTTCCAAACACCCGAAATCTTCACCGATCTGACAGTGTTCGAAAACGTGATGATCCCCTGCTTTGCCAAACGTGACGGTGCATTCCGTATGCACGCGATCGAAAGCATCGTGTCCGAAAAAGGTATTCGGGCACAGGCCGAAGAAATGCTCGCCGACGTGAACATGCTTGAAAAGCGTGACATGCTGACATCCAGCCTTTCACGTGGTGACAAACGTCGTTTGGAAATGGCGATGTGTCTGGTGCAGGATCCAAAACTGCTGTTGCTCGATGAGCCAACAGCAGGCATGGCGCGGGCTGATACGGAAAACACGATCAACCTGCTCAAAGAGATCCGGACCAAACGCGGCATCACGATGGCCATTATTGAGCACGACATGAACGTTGTGTTCTCATTGGCGGAACGGATCACCGTGTTGGCACAGGGTACACCCCTTGTCGAAGACATCCCGGAAAACATCAAAGGCCACCCAAAAGTGCGCGAAGCCTACCTTGGCGAAGCACAGGTCTAACCTTCATCCAGCGGCCAATTCTTGTATCAGGAATTGGCCACAAACTCTGACACAGAGTTTGGCACCCCGGAGACAAACATGAACGAACCATTCAACAAACACGCAAATAACGCGGCCACCCACCCCGCCTTTCTTAGCGTTTGGGAAATCGAAGCCTACTACGGCGAAAGCTATATCGTCCAAAACGTGAGCTTCAACATCCACGAAGGCGAAATCCTCGCGCTTCTTGGCCGAAACGGTGCTGGTAAAACATCAACACTGCGCACGATCGCACGTCTTGACGACCCAGAGCTGAAGCACGGTGAAATCTGGCTAGACCATAAGCCGCTACACGAAATGAAAAGCCACCAAGCAGCTGCCGAAGGCATCGCATTGGTTCCCGAAGACCGTCGGATTATTCCGGGCCTAACAGTGGAAGAAAACCTGCAGCTTGCACAAATCGCACCACCAAAAGGCTGGTCGCTGGACCGCATCTACGATCTATTTCCTCGCCTAGGTGAACGCCGCAAGCAAGAAGGCGTGACACTTTCTGGTGGTGAACAGCAGATGCTGGCCATCGCACGCGCACTTGCTCGCGACATCAAAGTGTTGCTGCTTGATGAACCTTACGAAGGTCTGGCACCGGTTATCGTTCAAGAGATCGCCAAGACGCTTGGGATCATCCGCGACCAAGGCATCACAACGGTGATCGTTGAACAAAACGCGGTTGCTGCGCTGAAACTGGCCGACCGTGCGGTTATCCTTGATACCGGAACTGTGGTCTTTGACGGCTCTGCTGCTGAAGTGCTCGAAAACGATGCGTTGCGCGCGCAATATCTCGCAATCTAACACGAAAAAGCCGGGCGTTTCTTTCGTCAACGCCCGGCTATATCCAAGTGGCAACACAACAAATTGCCAAAGCGCTGCATTTTGATGCGCGCCCGCTTCCCCCCCCGGCAGGCTTGCCCTATAAGTAGCCCAATGCTTTGTGACGTAACGTCGCAATGCGAGCGAATTAAAGGCAAACGGCCGAGGACAATATGAGCAACAAAACCTCTCACGACAGCGATGTCAGCTTTATTCAGGCTCTGGCAGAGCTTTTGCGCGAAAACGATCTGACAGAGCTTCAAGTCAAGCGTGACTATGCTGAAAATGATAGCCTTAACGTCCGCGTTAGCCGCCAAACACAGACGGTTGTGCAAGCTAGCGTTCCTGCTGTGGCCCCTGCCCCAGTAGCCGCCGCAGCGCCTGCAGCAGCGGCACCGGCAACCGAATCTGCTGATCCAGCAAGCCACCCGGGCGCAGTCACATCACCAATGGTTGGTACCGTTTATATGGCCCCTGAACCGGGTGCCGCGCCATTCGCATCTGTTGGCGCGACCGTGAATGAAGGCGACACACTGCTTATCATCGAAGCGATGAAAACGATGAACCACATTCCTGCTCCGCGGGCTGGTACCATCAAACGCATCCTGGTCGAAGACGGCGGCGCCGTCGAATTTGGCGCCCCTCTTGTGATCATCGAATAAGGGCGGGCCCATGTTCGATAAAATCCTTATTGCAAACCGGGGCGAAATTGCGCTGCGCGTTGTGCGCGCTTGCCGCGAAATGGGTGTCAAATCCGTTGCGGTACATTCGACTGCTGACGCAGATGCAATGCACGTCCGCATGGCTGACGAAGCCGTCTGCATCGGCCCACCTTCATCAACGCAAAGCTATCTATCGTTTCCGGCGATCATCTCGGCCTGTGAAATCACTGGCGCACAGGCGATTCACCCCGGCTATGGTTTCTTGTCTGAAAACGCTGCATTCGTGCAGGCAGTTGAAGATCACGACCTAACCTTCATCGGCCCCACAGCGGAACATATCCGTACGATGGGTGACAAAATCACCGCCAAAGACACGATGAAGGCGCTTGGCGTTCCATGTGTCCCCGGATCTGACGGCGGAGTTCCTACGCTAGAAGACGCGCAACGCATCGGTGAAGAAATCGGTTACCCCGTCATCATCAAGGCAACAGCCGGCGGCGGTGGACGCGGCATGAAAGTGGCGAAAACAGCCGCTGACATGGAAAAGGCGTTTCATTCGGCCCGTGCCGAAGGCAAAGCCGCCTTCGGTAACGACGAAGTCTACATCGAAAAATATCTGACCACACCGCGCCACATCGAAATTCAAGTTTTCGGTGACGGCAAAGGTAACGCGGTACACCTTGGTGAACGCGATTGTTCGCTTCAGCGCCGCCACCAGAAAGTGTTTGAAGAGGCGCCCGGCCCCTGCATCACACCTGAGCTCCGTGCGAAGATCGGTAAGGTCTGTGCGGATGCGGTTGCGAAAATCAACTACATTGGCGCGGGTACCATCGAATTCCTGTTCGAAAACGACGAGTTCTACTTCATCGAAATGAACACGCGTTTGCAGGTTGAACACCCAGTGACAGAGGCCATCTTCGGCGTCGATCTGGTGCGCGAACAGCTACGCGTGGCTTCTGGACTGCCTATGTCCTTTACGCAGGACGATCTGCAAATCAACGGCCATTCGATCGAGGTCCGGATCAACGCTGAGAAACTTCCAAATTTCTCGCCTTGTCCCGGCACGATCACGCAGTATCACGCGCCCGGTGGCCTTGGTGTTCGCATGGATAGCGCGCTTTACGACGGGTACCGTATCCCTCCCTACTACGACAGCTTGATCGGCAAGCTCATCGTCCACGGTCGTGACCGCCCAGAGGCGCTTGCGCGTTTGGCACGTGCCCTTGGTGAACTGATCGTCGATGGCGTCGATACCACGGTGCCGCTGTTTCATGCGCTTCTTGCAGAAGAAGCCGTGCAGACCGGTGACTACAACATTCACTGGCTCGAGCACTGGTTAGAAGAAAACCTAAACGGTTAAATCGAAATCACGCGGTCCGATCATTCGGGCCGCGTTTCTTTTAGGCGGCATACACGACGATCAAAGATGCAAGATCTTACTCCTGAACTTTTGTTGTCGGCCTATGCACAAGGCGTGTTCCCCATGTCAGAAAGCCGCGACGACCCGGAAATATTCTGGGTCGATCCAGCCATGCGCGGTGTTCTACCCCTCCATGGCTTCCGAATTTCGCGAAGCTTAGCCAAGACACTAAAGCGTGGTCATTTTGAGGTGAGCTTTGATACGGCATTCCCAGAGGTCGTACGGGGATGCGCTGACCGGGACGAGACGTGGATAAACGATACAATCTTTGATCTTTACTGCACACTACATGAACGCGGCGACGCCCATTCGGTTGAGGTCTGGCAAGATGGCGAATTGGTTGGCGGTGCTTATGGCGTCACTGTTGGCGCGGCATTCTTTGGTGAAAGCATGTTCAGCCGCGTCACAGACGCATCAAAGGTCGCCCTCGCCTATTTGGTAGATCGGCTACGCTTGGGTGGTTTTTTACTTTGCGACACGCAGTTTATCACTGACCACCTTGCCAGTCTTGGCGCGGTCGAAGTCACCCGTTCAGATTATCATGAGTATCTTGCCGCAGCGATCAGACAACCCGCATCATTTGACGTACCGGGAAGCGTTCCGTCGGCTCAGGACGTACTACAGCGCAACGCCCAGACATCATAACGCGGATGATCCATGGCGTTCAGAGCCGGAGAAGAGGCGATCATCCATCCAGCAAAAACAGGTTCTTCTTGATCGCGATACTTAACGACCAGCTCAATATACGCGTCACCCGAAGGATTTGATTCGGGGTAGCGGCAATCGTTCAATGTGACGTGCAAATAACCCAGCCGACCAGTTTCACCGGTCTGCAAGGTCAAGTCTGTATGATCGCCTGTCAGCTTATCCAACACGCGCACAACGCCGCTTGTTGCTGAAACAGCAACCTCTTGTTGGGCAGTAGCGGCCAATGGCAGCAAAGCCGCAATCGTCGTCGAAAAGATCAGTGATTTAAGCATGATCAACGCACCCTTACTCGGGGGTCCATGCCTCATAGTCGGAACGTTCAGCAGGTGCCGCTTTACGGATAGAACCGGCCGGCGCATAAGCCCCCGTAGTGCCTGTCAGGTTTTCCTGGTGTGGCTTTTCCCATGGTTTATGCGTTAACGCGACCTCTGATGGGGCCTCGTCCCATGTGTGGTGCAGCCAGCCGTGCCAGTCGGGGCTCACGCGCGACGCTTCGTTTTCGCCGTTATAAATCACCCAGCGACGGCTATCGTCAGCATTGCGATAGAACACGTTGCCTTCGGCATCTTCGCCGACTTTAGTGCCGTTACGGCTTGTCCAAAGTTGGGTGCCAAAAGATTGACCATCCCACCATGTAAAGATGCGTTTGATATTATGACCTAGGCCCATGTCGCGTCTCCGTTTGCGTTGCCTCTCCATGCCTGAAATAGGCAGAAAGGTCTAGTCCGGTTAAAGCCCTGCGCGATACGCGGTAAGCTCAATTTCAATTTTGTACTTTGGGTCGATCAGCGGGCAAGAAATCATCATCGCAGCAGGTGGATTGTCACCAAATGTCTGCGACAGGATCGGCCAGCATGCCTCAAAATCTGACGGGTTAGGAACGACGTAGGTCACCCTAACAGCATCAGCAAAGCTCGCTCCTGCTTCGGTTAGCGCCTTTTCAATGACAGCCAACGCCGCGGCACATTGTTCCGCTACATCGGTTGAAATGCTTTCCCCCGGTGCGACGGTCCCTGAAACGTGAACCCAACCATCTGCAACAACCGCGCGGCAATACCCGATTTTATCCTCGAAAATGCCGCCCGATTTGATGCGTTTCATGATTTAGCTAGCTGAAGCAGTTTCTTTGGCTTGTTTACCATCGTCGTGGATCATCAGAGGTGCCACATCAGATGTCACAGCCTCTTCGTTCACGACAACCTCGGTCACGGTGTCCATGCCCGGCAGGTCAAACATCGTGTCGAGCAAGATGTCTTCCATGATGGAACGCAGACCACGCGCACCAGTTTTGCGTTCAATCGCTCGTGCGGCAATCGCAGACAGCGCATCTTCGGTGAAGGTTAGCTTGGTGTCTTCTAGTTCAAAAAGGCGTTGGTACTGCTTAACCAGCGCGTTCTTTGGCTTTGTCAGGATCGTGATCAGTGCGTCAGCATCCAGATCTGTCAGTGTCGCAATCACTGGTAGACGACCAACAAACTCTGGGATCAGCCCGAATTTCAGCAGATCTTCGGGCTCCAGGTCTTGGAACACTTCGCCAACGCCACGTTCGTCAACTTCCTGCACGTCGGCACCAAAGCCCATGCTTGTACCTTTGCCGCGCTGCGCGATGATCTTATCCAGACCAGCAAACGCACCGCCACAGATGAACAGGATGTTCGTCGTGTCGACCTGAAGGAATTCTTGCTGCGGGTGCTTACGGCCACCCTGCGGCGGCACAGATGCAACCGTACCTTCCATGATTTTCAGCAATGCCTGCTGCACACCCTCGCCCGATACGTCACGGGTGATAGAAGGGTTGTCAGACTTGCGAGTAATCTTATCGACCTCATCAATGTAAACGATACCGCGTTGTGCGCGTTCAACATTGTATTCAGAAGCCTGAAGCAATTTTAGAATGATGTTTTCAACATCTTCACCGACATAACCAGCCTCGGTCAGTGTCGTCGCATCAGCCATTGTGAACGGTACGTCCAGAATACGCGCGAGCGTCTGCGCCAAAAGCGTCTTACCGCAACCGGTTGGGCCGATCAGCATAATGTTGGATTTCGCCAGCTCGATATCAGATTTATCGGCGTGGTTAAGGCGCTTATAGTGGTTATGCACAGCGACCGACAAAACACGCTTTGCATGCATTTGGCCGATCACATAATCATCAAGCACCTTACAAATTTCGGTCGGGGTCGGCACACCATCGCCGGATTTAAGGCCAGCGGTTTTGGTTTCCTCACGGATGATATCCATGCACAGTTCAACGCATTCATCGCAGATAAACACTGTTGGCCCGGCAATCAGCTTACGCACCTCGTGTTGGCTTTTGCCACAGAAGCTACAGTAAAGCGTGTTTTTGCTGTCGTTTCCGGTCGTAGTCGCCATCTCAAACCCCTTGGCCTATAGGCCCGTCAAACATAATTCGGGCTGCCCCTATCGCAACTTTAGGGCAGCCCGGCAAGGTCCACAACGTCAAAATGACCCAAGATGGGTCACGTTAACGAAACCCTCAATCTTCAGCTTTTTCGCGGTTCTCAACGATTTCGTCGATCAAACCCCAATCTTTCGCCTCTTCCGGAGACATAAAGTTGTCGCGCTCAAGGCCTGCTTCAACTTTTTTCAGCGTGTTGCCAGTGTGCTTAACGTAAATTTCATTCAAGCGTGTCTTGAGCTTCTGGGTTTCGGCAGCGTGGATCATGATGTCCGTCGCCTGCCCCTGATACCCACCAGATGGCTGGTGAACCATGACGCGGCTGTTCGGCAACGAGAAACGCATGCCGGCATGGCCAGCGGTCAACAAAAGCGACCCCATAGAAGCGGCCTGACCAATAACCAGCGTGCTGACCTTTGGCTTGATGTATTGCATCGTGTCGTAGATCGACAAACCAGATGTCACAACGCCACCTGGGCTGTTGATATACATGCTGATTTCTTTTTTAGGGTTTTCCGATTCGAGGTGCAGAAGCTGCGCCACGATCAGTTGGCTCATGCCGTCATGCACCGGGCCGTTCACAAAAATGATCCGCTCCTTCAAAAGGCGCGAAAAAATGTCATAGGCGCGTTCACCCCGAGCGGTCTGTTCAACGACCATTGGGACAAGGTTCATGTAGGTCTCGACGGGATCTTGCATATGTATTGCCTCACTGTTGGACGGTGTCGTCCTAATTCAAAAGTCCTGACAGAGTCTTAGTGACAGGCGTCAGGGGCTTCAAGGGTTGCAGGGAACGTTTGACGAATCGTAAGTAATGACTTACGGTAAGTCATGGATTACCAAGATGCAATCACCGCCCTCGCTGACCCAACCCGCCGTGTCATTATTGACCGCCTACGCGGTGGACCGCTGGCCGTTGGGGCCATCGCAGAAGGCATGAAAATCAGTCGACCAGCGGTCAGCCAACACCTACGCGTACTATCCGATGCCGGACTTTTGACCGTCACGCCATCCGGAAACCGGCGGCTCTATGCCATCGCGCCTGATGGCGTCGATGAATTGCGCAAATATCTGGATAGCCTGTGGGATGATGCCCTGACCGCCTTTGCCCGCGCCGCCCATGACAAAGCAAGAGGACCACAGAAATGAATGACCCGATCCACAAAATCATCGATGTGCCGCTAACACCGGAAGAGGCCTTTGCCCTATTCACAGACGGCATCGACAGCTGGTGGCCCGGCGCGACACATTCTGTTTCGGCCAGTGACGGCGACACCCCGCAAAACATCCGGATTGAACCGCACAAGGGTGGCAAGATTATTGAGACCACACGAGACGGCAATGAATGCATCTGGGGCGAAATCATCGCTTATGATCCCGGCGCATTCGTATCGTTCACATGGCACCCCGGCAAATCTGAAACAGAGGCCACTGTCGTCGCTGTGAGTTTTAAAGAATTCAAAGACGGTACCCAATGTGCCCTGACGCACGGCGGATTTGATATCCTAGGTCCGTTGGCCGATGCGGTCAGCACCAGCTATATGACCGGATGGGATATGGTTTTGGGGTGCTTTTGTGGCGCCTTGAAAGCTCCGGTGAAAGCGTAGGGGCACACCACAACTGACAATATCTCGTGAATTTGCGCTAGCTGGAATTCTCTTCCGAACGCGAATTCCACTTGTACCCTGTCACATCGGCTAGACGCTGCAATTGCTTCTTTCGTTGCTCAAATAGGTACTCTCCCAACCACGTAATAAGCGCGTCCCATTCAGGTGGTGCACCAAGTGCAATTCCAATATTCGCCTTCGTATCGACGACTATCTGGTCGTCTAAAATTTGCAGTTCCAAGAAGTTTTCTACTGACTCGTGGCCGTCTTCATGTGCATACCGCTTGTTCCTTAGATCCATAATCGTTTCGTGAATTTTCTGAAGGTGTGCAGGAACCTTACTCTTGCTAACCTTTCGCGTCCCGCCAACAAAAATGCGCGCGTATTCGACGACAAAGGCAGACTGCATCATATCGAGCGCGAAGATAGCATCCATAGAAATGGTTTCAGGGTCAAACGGACCAAGTTCCCTTAACCTTTGATAGATAAACGAAACCTTTGCAAAAGAATAACCGTTTTGGGTGTCATGAGCCAAGCGGTTGATGTCATCACTAAAATCTTGAAGTTCGACCGGAATTTCTGCTCCTGCGTTCTTCTTGTTCATTCAGTCCGCCATCTCGTCGCTGAGAGACCACAGTACGGAACAGCTACCCCACATGAAACAACGTCCCAAACAGTTTCGGATCAAGGCTCTCGCTTGCGAACGTATCGCCTTCGGTCAGCACAGACACCGCGTCGTGGCTGTGCAGGCTTTCTTGGTGGCTCGCAATAACTCGGAAATCTGAGACACGGCTGTCCTGTTGTAGTTGTTCGGTGAACAACCGAACGGCGTCTTCGACAAAGATCGGGTTGGCGGCGTTGAGTTCGGCAAAGGCCTGTTCATCTTCGCGTTTGACCATGACTTGGGTTTCAGTGGGCACCGCTGCGCGGGCACGGTCGATCAGGTCTTCAAACCACAGGCATTCGCTGTGCGGCTCAAGCAGGACCGAAATACGCGCGACAGATCGCTGGGAATGTGGCGTGGCAAGTTGGCCACGGAACTGGCGCGCGTGCTCTGATAACTCCAGCGAACATGGGCAAGTCGATGAATATACATAGTCCAAATGCATGATCTTTTTGCGCACGCCGGCGCTTTCGACCAGTTCCAGCGCAATGTCGTAGTATTGATAGCCTGACAGGCCAGACCGCAGGCTTTCGACCTTCATTGGAAAGGAAAACCGCATCTGAATACGCGCATCAAAGCTTTCGAGGTCGGTCTTATACGCATCAAGCGCGCGTTCGATCACGTCAAAGCTGAATGTTTCTTCAGCATGTTTATAAAACGTCCGCATGATCCGGGACATGTTAATGCCCTTCTTTTCGGCGTCCAGCGACACAGTGCCGGTTACCGAAGTCTCAAGCGTCAGATCGCCGCCATCGCGGGTATGAAAACGGATGGGCAGCCGGAAGTTGGAAATTCCGACGTGCTGGATTTGCTGCTTGGCCCCTTTGATCAGGCTCGACGGGCCGTTTTGCAGGTCAGGCATTGATGCCTTGTAGGCGTCATCGACCTCAAACGCGTCCGGATAGGCGCGGGCTAGTGCAGGATAGTTCGATACCTCTTGGCCAGGGATCAAGCGCGACACAAGCGGATCAAGCGTGGCGACCTCTTCTGCCGTCACATCGCCCGCCCAACGGCGCAACACAGCAAGCGCATCTTCAGCCTCTTGACGGCTTGGCTTATCGTTCAAGTCAGACGTATGAATGTTCACTTTCGCCCCTTCTGCCACAGGTTTACCCTCTTTTAGATGGGTGTCACCGTCGGCATTCTCAACCATATCCTTATAGATACGCAAAACATCCGACTTCAGATCAGTCATTCTCGGTCTCCACTTTCCATCGCCGAACTTGAGCGACCTTAGCACAGCAAACAATGGGTGACACGTTGATGTTAGCGGAGTTGTCACGCGCGACGTAGCCACCGCGCGCTAACCGTTAACCAATCGCTGCGCGCAGATCAGCCAAAAGATCGTCGGCATCTTCAAGACCAACACTTAGGCGGATAAGGCCCGGGGTGATCCCAAGGTCGGCCTTGGTTTCTTCTTCAAGGCGCTGGTGCGTCGTGGTGTAGGGATGAGTAGCGATCGATTTTGCGTCACCAAGGTTGTTCGAAATTGTAAAAATCTCGAGCTTGTTGAGCAGAGCAAAAGCCGCCTCCTTGGAGCCTGCATCAATCGACAGCACCGTACTGCCCGACCCCATCTGCGCCTGCGCCAATGCGTTTTGCGCATGGCTGGAAAGGCCCGGGTAGATTACGTTTTCAAGTTTCCCGTCCGCCTCTAGCCCAGTCGCAATTTTCAGCGCCGCATCGGCTTGGGCATGAACACGCAGTTCAATTGTCTCAAGCCCCTTGAGCATCAGCCAAGCTGTAAACGGCGACATCGAACCGCCAGTGTGTTTCATGTAGGGTTCAACTGTACCGCGGATGAATTCTTTGGTCCCAAGGATGACACCGCCCAATGCGCGCCCCTGCCCGTCAATATGCTTGGTCGCGGAATAGATGACCGCGTCGGCACCTTGGGCAATAGCGTCAGAGAACACAGGCGTGGCAAAGACGTTATCAATGATAACCTTTGCGCCAACAGCCTGGGCCAGCTTCGCAACCGCTTTGATGTCGACGACTTCCAGCGTGGGGTTTGATACGCTCTCAAAGAAGACCGCTTTGGTGTTTGGCCGAATTGCTGCTTCCCAAGCGGACATATCAGTGCCGTCTACAAAGGTTACTTCGACACCGTAGCGGGTCAGGATTTCTTCAAGAATATACAGACAAGACCCAAACAGCGCCTTGGCCGAAACCACGTGGTCGCCCGCACGCAAAAGCGAAGATAGCGCGCCGTTGACAGCCGCCATACCAGAAGCAGTCGCAAAGGCATCCTCGGCCCCTTCGAGCGCTGCAATGCGTTCTTCGAACATCGCGACGGTGGGGTTCCCGTAACGCGCATAGATGAATTCATCATCACCCAAAGCAACAAAACGCGCCTCGGCGTCTTCGGCAGTCTCATAGACAAAGCCCTGCGTCATAAAAATCGCTTCGCTCACTTCGCCGTAATGACTGCGCCGTGTTCCTGCGTGCACCGCTGTTGTCCGCTTGCTCCAGTTTTTCATCGTCATATCCCCGCGCAATCGCGCATTAAAAAACCCCGACACCGGGAAAAGGGTATCGAGGCCGTAAAAACCGCAACCCTCTTTAGCAGATTATTTAACGTGGCCCGCAATCCGGTAACAAATCGCCACGTTGTTTGCATAGGCCCCATGCGTAAATACGTCAAGATGTGCGTGTTGTTACACAGCCTTAATCAACCCATCACAGATCAGTCAGCAAAGCTGCCAAGACTGCCCAACCGGAACGTGGGTTTGAGCGGCCTACCACGCCCAATTGCATCAAACGCAAAACACGCCACTCCCCTATTTTAAGGTACTGCTGAACGAAGGAAGCGCAGACACCGATTAAACAACCTTGCCAAGCGAAACCATTTCTTAAACCTGCGCTGATAGCACTGATAGGGTCCTTATCAGGTGATAATCATGCAACATCGCTCCCACAGATACCGTACGCAATACCCCATCGAAATGCGCACGCCTGTCGGGGTAGTGATGGGGAAAATCGCTGACGTGAACAATCACGGTGCCCGCATCGAACGCGTGCGCCCGATGCATCGGGGTAGCAAAGTATCGTTCAATGTCTTGGGGCGCCCGGTGAATGCTGTTGTGGTTTGGTCGACTAGTGATCAGATCGGGATCACCTTTCGCCCGCATATCAACGATGATGTGTTAGATACATTACGTTACCGCCGCGACGCGCGTGCGGGATCACATCGCGGGGCTGTTGGATTTGGCTTTACGGAAATGCGTTAGTCTTGCGTATTCTCTGGTTCTTCAATCAAATACTTTTGCAACCCAACGATCTGCACCCAAAGGAATACGAACAGCGCAGCCGGAAAAGCAAAGGTTTCAAGCTTGACCCATAGATCGGTCGTTTGCGTGCGCCAGATGACTTCGTTTGCGACTGCCAGCACAACAAACATCCCAGTCACGCGTTTGGTGAAAATCATCCAACCTTCCCGTTCCATAGGCAGGAATTCTTCCATCACATACTGCAGATAGCTTTGACCGCGAAGTAGGCCGACACCCAGAATACCCGCCATGAAACCGTAAACGATGGTCGTCTTCATTTTAAAGAACCGCTCATCGTTGAAATAGGCCGTGAGCCCACCAAAAAAGATGACCATAAAGGCAGTGAACACCTGCATCCGGCTAAGTTTTCCGGTTAGTTTCCAAAGAATAGCCATCGAGATGAGCAGGATCGGAATGAACACAAGCGCGGCGACAATAAAGCCGGAATATTCCGTTCCGCCAAACAGATAGGTTTCGTCTTTGATCTTCACATAGATCAAGAAGAATGCCAGCGTTGGCCCCAATTCAAGAACCTGTTTCAATACTGGATTGATCTGTTTTTCAGCCATGGATGTCTCCCTTAGCCTCCCATTTCTACGATCACAGCGCCTAGTGCAACCAGCGCCATCAAGAACAGGCGGCGAGGCCCGACCTTTTCACCTAAAATGAACCAACCGATTAAGGCGGCAAATACGGTGGATGTCTCGCGTAGCACGGCCGCCTCGCCTACTTTGTCGAGGCGGGTCGCCATCATCACGCCGCCGAAACTGACCCATGCGATCAACGCACCAGCCAACCCACGCCACATCAGTGGTCGCAGAACAGGCGGCGCGGCCATACGCCGATACCGCAATACAGCCAAGATGGGCATGTCGAGCGCGGTCACGAAAAAGAACCACGCCAAAAACGTAAACGGATCAGGTGACTGTCGAATACCGTAGGCGTCATATGTCGTGTAAACCGCAACAAGCATCCCGCAAACCAATGCCCACAATAGCCCAGTTTTAAGCGCGGCAATGTCGATCATTTCTTCTGACAGATTCCGCAATGCCAGCAACAGGATACCACCAGAAAGGCAGGCAACGCCGACCCACTGAACCGCGCTGAAATGCTCGCCAAAAAACAGCGATGCCGCAATAACGGTGACAAGTGGCCCAGTGCCCCGCACCACCGGATAAACCACTGTGTATGCGGCCTTTTCATACGCAAGCGCCATTGTGACCTTGTATGCAAAGTGAACGACAACCGCCCCCACAAGAATGATCGCGGTTGTCGCGTTGGGCCATGGAACCAAAAACAGCGCGACTGGAGCCGAAATGATGGCGAGCCAAATATCAATCGCGCCGCGTGACAACCACGGGTCGTACCGCCCCTTTTGCAATGCGCCAAATACCGCATGTGCAACTGCCGACACCAAAGCTAGAATCGTAGCCAGCCGCGCGCCCTCGGGAGTGCCCGCGATTGAGACCAGCCAGTCTGCTAAATTATTCAAAAATCACCTGATTTCCAAGACAGATCAATTGTCAGACCTGAAAGCAACACCCCCATGGCTGTCGCGATGTCATCGTCGCTTTCCGCGTTTCTTAATGTTGCAGACGGTATCCCCACCTGCATCGCACCTAACCCTCGCTCAGAAGAGATAGAGACATCCAGCGTGCCCTGCCGTTCAGCCACCATGCTCAGGAACGCTTGGCGGGTGTCAGTGCTAACTTGCAAACGTGGCACATCGCGTAGCGCATTGCCGACGCTAACGCGATTGACCGCGGACAGATCGATATCAAGATCATCCAACAAGGATTGGTTCACCGCGACTTGCCCCCGCAGGTTGGCCATCCGCATACCTAGTAGGCTGGACTGCATATTCGCTACGGAACTAAAATACGCCCCCTGCATCAATACGCTTGCCGAGACCCCGCTCCCGTCTGTGTGACGCAAAGTGACATTTTCGACGATCAGCTCCCCTACGTCAGCCAATCGACGCAACCGAAGTGATGCATCATATTCCCGCGCGCCCAGCGCAAGATCATCAAAGCGTAGCGCCATCGCTTCTGGCAGGCCCTCACCGGCGAGCAAAGGATCGACGTCTTCGAACTGAAATCCGAGTGTCGAAAACCCCGCTTCAGCCCATTCTGGCAGCTGCTTGCTATTGATCTCGCACCAGCCATCATCGGCCAGTGTCACGGTTACCTTCTTCGGGGACTTATCCATATTTGCATATGGAATCACTGCTGCTTCAAATGCTTCCCAGCTATGTTGGCATTGGTCCGCGGTCATAGTGTCATAAGCAACTGCTGGCGATGCGGCCATGCATGCCGCAAAGATCAGCGTTCTCATGCGTCGACCCCAACCAGCGCTGCTGCAAATTCTTCAGGATCGAATGGCGCAAGGTCATCGATCTGCTCGCCAACGCCAATCGCGTGGATAGGCAGGCCGAATTGGTCGGCCAGTGCGACCAGCACACCGCCCTTTGCCGTGCCATCCAGCTTGGTCATCACCAATCCAGACACATCGGCAAGTTCTTGGAACACCTTAACCTGTTGGACCGCGTTCTGCCCTGTCGTTGCATCAAGCACCAACAGCGTGTTGTGCGGTGCATCGGGGTCTTTCTTGCGGATCACCCGCACGATTTTTGCCAGTTCTTCCATCAGGTCAGACCGGTTCTGCAATCGCCCGGCGGTGTCGATCATCAAAAGATCGGCGCCATCGGCCTCGGCCTGCGTCATGGCGTCGAATGCAAGGCTAGCTGGGTCGGAGCCTTCGGGGGCGGTCAGCACAGGTACTCCGGCGCGATCACCCCATACCTGCAATTGCTCAACGGCAGCCGCGCGGAAGGTATCACCCGCAGCGATGACAACCTTTTTGCCCGCCGCCTGAAACTGGCTGGCTAGTTTACCGATTGTCGTTGTCTTACCTGCGCCATTCACGCCAACGACCAGAACCACCTGGGGTTTCTTCGCATAAAGCGGCATGGGCCGCGCGACAGGTTCCATGATCCGCGTGATCTCATCCGCCATGAGCTGTTTGATTTCAGCCACCGACAGTTTCTTGCCCAAGCGCCCTTCGGCCATGTTCGCCGTGACGCGCAGCGCGGTATCCACACCCATGTCAGCCGTAATCAGCAATTCTTCAAGCTGCTCTAGCATCTCATCGTCAAGCGTGCGGCGCACAACGGTTGCCTGTTCAGCACCGAACATGCGTCCTAAAATGCCAGATTTTTTAGGGGCTTCTGGTGCGTCCTTGACCTGCTCAGGTTCATCAACAGCCACTTCAGGTTCCGGTACCGGCGTCGGTTCGGGTACTTCGACCTTGGGCGCCTCAACGACGGGCGGTTCTTCCACTCCGCCATCGCTAACGATCGCGTCCAGACCTTCGTCAATTTTGGAAGATGATCCCGTTAGCCGATCTTTGAGCTTTTTGAAAAACGACATGCGCCAGCGCCTTTGGTAAATTACGTCTTATGACCTAATCCCTTGGGCAGTGATTGAAAAGACCCGGTCAGATTTCGTCGCTGAAATGCTGCATGACCAGTTTAATCGGGTTCGGCGCCGCCTGCCCCAGCCCGCAAATCGATGCATCTGCCATCGCTGCGCAAAGTTCGGTCAAAAGCGGTTGATCCCAGTGATCGGCCTGCATCAGTTTAACCGCCTTTTCACAGCCAACCCGACAAGGTGTACACTGGCCACAGCTTTCGTCCTCAAAGAAGCGCAGCATATTCAGCGCAGCACTGCGTGCGCTGTCTTGGTCGGACAACACGACAACGGCTGCGGATCCGATGAATGTGCCGTGCGGCTGCAATGTATCGAAATCTAGCGGAATGTCGTTCATCGATGCAGGCAACAACCCCGAGGATGGGCCGCCCGGTTGATAGGCTTTGAACATATGGCCGTCGGCCATTCCGCCGGCGGCACCAATAACGTCAGTAATGGTCGATCCTGCTTCCAACAGATAAACACCCGGGTTGGCGACACGCCCAGAAACCGAATAAGAACGCAGGCCCTTGCGTCCGTTCAATTCATTGCGGTGCAGCACCTCTGGCCCTTCGCGACAGACACGCGCCACCCAAAGTAGCGTTTCGACATTGTGCACTAACGTTGGCCTGTCAAAGATGCCGACTTGCGCCACAAACGGTGGACGGTGACGTGGAATGCCGCGTTTACCTTCGATGCTTTCGATCATCGCGCTTTCTTCGCCACAGATATAGGCGCCGGCCCCGCGACGCAGATCAATGTAACCCGGCGCGACAATACCCGCGTCCTCTAAGGCGGCAATCTCACGGCGCAAAATTTCAAGCACCGCCGGATATTCGTCGCGCATGTAGATAAAACACGTATCGGCCTCGACCGCCCACGCAGCGATCAACATACCCTCAAGCATCAGATGCGGGGTGCGTTCGAGGTAGAACCGGTCTTTAAAAGTACCCGGCTCGCCTTCGTCACCGTTTACCGCCAAATAGCGTGGTCCAGGGTTTGCACGTACAAAGCCCCACTTCTTGCCTGACGGGAAACCCGCGCCGCCTAAACCGCGCAGGCCAGATGATAGTAGTTTGTCTTGGACGGCCTCCCAATCTCCACCGTCGCGTAATTCGCTCAAGACACGATAACCACCGTCGGCAATGTAAGCAGCGTAGGTTTGATATTCTGGGACATGGGCGTGAGTATCATTGGCAGCAATCGCGGCCTGCACCTTATCGACAGTTGCGTGATCAATATGGTTGTGACCGATCTCTAACATCGGCGCGGTATCGCAACGCCCCATACATGGCGCACGCAACACGCGGACTTGGGCAGGGTTCAACCCATCCTCTAGTGCTGCTTTCAATTGCTGCGCCCCTGCAAGCTCGCACGATAGGCTATCGCAGACCCGGATCGTCAATGCAGGCGGTGGCGTGTCGTCTTCTTTGACAATGTCGAAATGTGCGTAAAAGCTCGCGACTTCATAGACTTCGGCCTGTGACAATCGCATTTCTTCGGCCAATGCATACATGTGAGCCGCTGACAGATACCCATAAGCGTCTTGAATGAGATGCAAAAATTCAATCAGCAAATCCCGTCGACGGGGACGATCACCCAAAATCGCTTTGACCTCTGCCCAAGCAGCATCGTCCAACTGGCGACCTTTTGGGGTGTGACGCCCTTTGCCCTTGCCGGATTTCCAGACACCGCTTTGTCCGTCTGCTGCCATTTCATTCCCCTTCGTCGTTGGCAAAAACATATCGTCACGCCCCATGGGCGACCACAAGAAAGCGACGTAACGCGCCAGTTAGCGCCTCACGCCACATTTGAAGTGACGCAACCAAATCACCATGGTACCGATGCCATATGACCCCACAAATGCGCCAATTTGCTATAATTACCTTAGTCCCGGTTGCCTTGCTTGGCATGGCTGCAGTTCAAGGTGGGCTTTGGGTCCTTGCCGCGTTGATCTACCTGACAGGTTTTGCGCGACTTGTTGATAATGCAGTTAAAACTGACAGACCTGCATCCGAATTTTCGGCGGGTACGACGCTGTCTGTGGCGCTGGCGCTGGTGCATTTTGTGCTGCTTGCACTTACCGTGTTTGCCCTTGCTGGCAATGACCACGCCTTGATGGAAAAACTGGGTCTTTTCATCGCTGCCGGGATGTTCTTTGGTCAGGTCAGCAATGCGAATGCACATGAGCTGATCCACCGTGGTAGCCGCGCCCTGCACCGGTTGGGTATGTGGGTTTATATTTCATTGCTATTTGGGCATCACACTTCGGCACATGTTCTGGTGCATCACCGTTATGTCGCCACACCATCAGACCCAAACACATCGCGACGCGGAGAAAGCTTTTACCGCTTTGCATTTCGCGCATGGATTGGATCGTTTCGTCAAGGGTATGCTGCAGAGGCCACACGACTCGCTAAGGTTAACCGTCCAAAGTGGCGCAACCCTTATGTCGTTTATGTGGGTGGGGCCGCTGGATTTATGCTGCTTGCGCTGATGATCAGCCCGAAGGCGCTGATCGCCTATGTCTTGCTGGCGGGCCACGCGCAGATGCAGCTGCTTATGTCTGACTATGTGCAGCATTATGGGCTAATGCGCGCAATGGGTGAAAACGGAAAACCCACCCCCATCGGGCCAGAGCACAGCTGGAACAGCCCGCATTGGTTCACCTCTGCAATGATGCTGAACGCGACCCGGCATTCAGATCACCACGCGCATCCATCACGTCATTACCCTGCCCTCACGATTCCAGATCAGGCGCCGATGCTGCCAAAGCCTCTGCCAGTGATGGGGGCAATTGCTTTGGTGCCCCCAGTTTGGCGCCGCATGATGGACCCGCTCGTCGATAGGATGTCCGATGCTTAAATCGCTGTTTATCCTGCTGATGCTGACTGGCGCAGCCAATGCCCAAGACCGCATGGACGCAAGCACCTTTGAGGCACATGTCGAAGGCCGCACGGTGATCTATGAATACATCGCCAACGGCAACATTGGTATCGAACGCTATTTGCCCGGACGGCGTGTGATGTGGTCATCCAAAGCAGGCATCTGCCAATATGGCGTCTGGTTCGAAAGCAAAGGCGACATATGCTTTCGCTACGACGATGATCCAGAACCCAAATGCTGGACCGTCTATGATGAACCCGGAGGCATACGCGGCGTCTATACGACCCGACCACCGTTCACAGTCATCCGCGAACTGCCCGACCGCGACGACCCGTTGATCTGCAACGATCTGTCTTCATGACACCTAACGCCACCGCGCTTGCCCGTTTTGGCTTAGCAAACCCGGTCCTTACGGATCAAAGCAAGATCGCGACAATCTGGAAGGTCGAACGCAAAGGCCGCCCTGCAGCGCTAAAGATATATCACGATGGCGACAGCAAGGACGAATGGCCCGGCTTTGCACTTCTAGCAAGCCGCAAAGGCAATGGCGCAGTTGAGATTTTTGATACCCACGATGGAATGGCCGTTATGGAATGGCTGGATGGTCCGTCTTTGGGTGATATGTCCCGCACAGGCAATGATGACGAGGCCAGCGCGATTTTAGGAACGACAGCAGCGGCGCTGCATGCCGTCAATGCAGACTGCGACCTGCCGTTATTAACGGACCGGGTCAACGCGCTACTGCAGTTTAGGGCCCAATCCGGCTGGCCCCAGCACACCACTGAAGTGATCCGCGCGGCACAAAGCCTCGCGCACTCAATGATCAAAAACCAACGCAATATCAGACTACTACACGGCGACCTTCACCACGATAACATTCGCCAAGGTACCCGAGGTTACGTCGCCTATGACGCCAAAGGGCTGATTGGCGATCCAGCCTATGATTTGGCGAGTGCATTTCTAAATCCGATGGACGCGCCAGCAAGGGTTGGCTGCCACGCGCGCATGATCAGGATGGCCGCGATCTTGGCCAATACCACGGGAATTTCTGCGAAGCGTTTATTGGATTGGGCCGCAGTCCACTGCGCCCTAACCATAGCTTGGAAAAACGCGCCTGTGCCCGATGTCACCCTGCTTACGACAATGATGGCGGCGCGCGAAGTCAGTCCGCGTTAACTCTTACACGACCATCAGCGAATTCAATTTCAAGTCCACCCACGGCTTGGGCTTGGCGCGTGACAACACCTGCCTCACCGCGCACCACCGCGTACCCCCGCTCGAGCGTCGCTTTATAGCCCAAGGTTTCGCGCAGTCGTTCTAATGCAGCCAGCCGCGCAACACGTTCGGCCTGTTGACGCGACGCACGATCAGATAAGCGCGACAATACCGTTCCTAGGCGTTCAGATTGCCGCGTGACCCGCGCAGCCAACAAGGTTGGTGCCAAACGATCAGAAAGCGCAGTTAAACGGCGCCGATCTTCGGCAATACGGCGGCTTAGGATCGCCGGGCGAAGTGACGCCTCTGACAATTGCAGCCGCTTTTTCGCGGCCGCCGTTTTCAATGCAACAGGAAGCCGTTCGCCAAGATGGTCCAAACGCTGTGCCGGAACATTCAGCAGGCTTTCCGAACTTGGTAGCGCACGCCCCAAATCACGCACTCGCTGCTGTCGCTGCTGAACGCCAGTCGACAAAGCACGGCCAAGACGCGCGCCCTGCTGATCGACCCAAGCAAGCAATTCCATCCGAACCGGCACTGCCAACTCGGCCGCCGCTGTCGGGGTTGGTGCACGATGATCGGACACAAAGTCGATCAGTGTCGTATCGGTTTCATGCCCTACTGCCGATATCAGAGGAATTTGCGAAGCGGCGGCCGCGCGAGCAACGATTTCCTCGTTAAAGCCCCACAGATCCTCTAGTGATCCACCGCCGCGGGCAACTATCAACAAATCTGGCCGGGGCAAAGCACCACCCGGTGTTAACCGGTTGAACCCTTCGATAGCTGCAGCAACGTCAGGCGCACAACGCCGCCCTTGGACAGCCACCGGCCAAACCAACACCTTGCGCGGGAAACGATCACGCAATCGGTGCAAAATATCACGAATAACTGCGCCCGACGGCGAGGTCACCACCCCGATGATTTCGGGCAAATAAGGAAGCGGTTGTTTGCGTTCTGGCGCAAACAACCCTTCGGCAGCCAAGGCCGCCTTTCGCTTTTCCAGCATTGCCATCAAAGCACCAGCACCCGCAGGTGCGATATCTTCGATGATCATCTGATATTTAGACTGCCCCGGAAATGTTGTCAGCTTGCCGGTTGCAACGACTTCCATGCCTTCTTCGGGGCGATGCGCGAGCGCTTGTGCACGGCCCTTCCAAATGACGGCAGACAGAACAGCGCGATCATCTTTTAGATCAAGATATAAGTGTCCTGATCCGGGACGCGAAACGCGCCCAACTTCGCCACGCACGCGAACGTGCGAAAAGCCGCCTTCGATCGCCTTTTTTACTGCCCCAGACAGTTCTCCAACTGAAAACTCCGGCGTGTTATCCGCCGGTCCATCATCAAACAGGTCCATCAGCTTTCCTTTGGTGTCGAGTTTTGCAGCGGCAAGGATGAGTATTTCCACTGCAAGAATGCGCTGCCTGTGATGACCATCGCGCCGAAAAATGCAAACAGAAACGACGAAAATATCATCGACAACGCAAAGGCGGCAAAGCCAACAGCCCACATCAAAAACTGCGATAGGCGCACAAGGCCGTCATCCGGATCGGGCCAGTACTGCACCTGTGGGCGACCAAATTCTTGCGCGTAGTAGTCCAAAGTCAGCCCATATGCTGGGTCATCTTCTAGTGGCGGCAAATCGTCGGCGCGGTGAATCGTGCGACCGATGACCCTTGGACAGAAGTCTTCGAAATAGGCGCGGTGATCTGCGATATGCAAACGCCATACTTGGTCCACAATCGGCGAGGGAGTCAGATCTTCGCCCGTACTACCGATCAGGTACATGAAGCGACGGTATTCCTCGACCATCGTGTAGCAAACATCGACCGAATGACCTGTCGCGTCCTCAAGTTGGTCAACCAGCGAACGCGACAATGGGCGTTCGTGAAAGCTATAGCCTTCAAGACGATGCCAAAGCCTGCGATCCCGCTTTTCGTAGTTCATCTGCGGCCCTTTCAGCACTTTGGGTGTAAAATTAGCGCGTTAGGCAACAAAAGGCCAAGCAGAAATCAGAAAACGCGCGGATAAGCGGATTCTGTACACTTGTGATCAGACCCGTCCAACCGTAGAACCGCGCAAAGACACCAACGCATATGGGGCAGTGATGAACATTTTGATTTTGGGCAGCGGCGGACGTGAACATAGCTTGGCTTGGGCCGTCAAACAAAACCCCAAATGTGATCGCTTGATCGTTGCGCCGGGGAACGCCGGTATCGCTGCAATCGCGGAATGTGCGGATATCAATATCCTTGATGGCGACGCGGTTGCCACCTTCGCCGAAGAAAACGCGATTAGCTTTGTCATCGTCGGACCAGAGGCCCCGCTTGCCGCTGGTGTCGCTGACCGGCTGCGCTCGGCTGGACTGCTGGTATTCGGTCCCAGCCAAGAAGCCGCGCAGCTTGAGGCATCGAAATCATTCACCAAAGCTATCTGTGATGCGGCCAACGCGCCAACTGCTGCTTATGCGCATTTCACAGACGGCGATGCCGCACGCGACTATATCCGCGCCCAAGGTGCCCCTATTGTCGTCAAGGCGGACGGACTTGCTGCTGGTAAGGGCGTGATTGTCGCCATGACAGAAGATGAAGCCCTCGCTGCGATTGACGACATGTTCGACGGTAGCTTTGGCGATGCCGGTGCCGAGGTCGTGATCGAAGAATTCATGGAAGGCGAGGAAGCATCATTCTTTGTCCTATGTGACGGAAAAACGATTCTGCCTGTGGGCACTGCCCAAGACCACAAACGTGCCTACGACGGCGACACCGGGCCAAACACTGGCGGCATGGGCGCCTATTCCCCTGCCCCGGTCATGACGGACACGGTCACCCAAAAGGCGCTAGATGAAATCATTCAACCAACCATGGATGAGATGGCAAAGCGCGGCACACCATTCCAAGGTGTTCTATTTGTGGGGCTGATGATCAAAGACGGGCAGCCACGTCTGGTCGAATACAACGTGCGCTTTGGTGATCCAGAGTGCCAGTGTCTGATGATGCGATTGGGTGGCCAGATTCTTGACCTGCTGCAGGCCTGCGCCGAAGAACGCCTTGATCAGGTTCAGGCAAACTGGGCAGACGATCACGCGCTTACCGTTGTCATGGCTGCAAAGGGATATCCAGGCGCATACGAAAAAGGCACTGTGATCAAGGGACTTGAAACCCAACCCGAAGACAGTTCCCACATGGTATTTCACGCTGGGACGACCGAAAAAGATGGCCAGATCACAGCTACTGGTGGTCGTGTCCTAAACATTACAGCACGTGGTGCCACCTTGGCTGAGGCGCACGAGCAAGCCTATGCGATGGCGCAGAATGTGGATTGGGATCAAGGATTCTACCGGTCCGACATCGGTTGGCGCGCACTTTAGATACGGCTGCGCCGACGGTAGATACGAAGGGGTTAATACGCTTACCCCTTTCGTATCAGACGGCCTCCGAAAGGCCTGAGAATTATTTAACATTCCGATAGTGAAATGCAAATTTCATCGATATTGCTATTTACAGCAATGGTTCAGGTATCTATTGCCTGCAATCGTAGATAGCGATATTAATAGATATACAAGCTACAGTTGCATATATTATCACTGTCGTGAGGTTAGAATGTCTTGTCGGATTATGAGTTGTGCGCTGGTTGCTGCACTAATTTCTACAACTGCGGGGGCTGATTGTTTCGAACGCCCGGATCGAATTTCGATTCTGCTTGGATCAGAGCATGTGAACGCCACGACTGATTACACCGAGTTCAACCCCGGTGTATTTTTGTCATGGGACTGCGAAAGCATTATTCTTACTGCTGGCGTGTATACAAACAGCTTTGGGGATGCCTCTCCGTCGGCTCTTGTGTCCTACCCCATTATCGAAACAAACGATGGTAGCTTAGCCGCCTTTGCCGGAGCGAGCTATTTCCCTGACGTTGAAGGTTTGGACTTAGGGTATTCTGGGAACGTCGTTCCACTCATGGGGATGCAGCTGAATTACAAAAACACCTTCGTACAAGTGCTGCCCGGTGTCGAAGACAGCTTTGATCTACTGATCACCGCGGGCCTTCGCTTTCACTTAAATTAATCACAAAAGCCGCACTCACTAGAGCGCGGCTTTTTTGTTAGATTTACTTGACGCTTACGCGGCGCGACCAACCAATACCGATGTGATCTCTTCGCCGGCAACAGATTCCTCGCTACCTGCAACGGCAGCAAATTCACGTGTCAGGCGCTCAAGCGCTGCTTCATAAAGCTGACGCTCAGAATAGCTTTGCTCGCGCTGGTCGTCTTGACGGTGCAAGTCGCGCACGACCTCTGCAATCGCAATCAAATCACCCGAGTTGATCTTCTGTTCGTATTCTTGTGCACGGCGTGACCACATAGCCTTTTTGACTTTGGCCTTACCTCTTAACGTTTTCATCGCGTGTGACACCACATCTGGGGTCGCCAACGCGCGCATACCAACTTCGGTTGCTTTGTGCGTAGGTACGCGTAGTGTCATCTTGTCCTTTTCGAACGAAATGACAAACAGCTCGAGCTCAAACCCGGCTACCTCTTGGGTCTCAACCGATACAATTTTGCCAACCCCATGTGCAGGGTAGACAACAAATTGCTCAGGGCTGAATTCACTTTTCTTCTTACTCATGGTCGTCCTTTCTTAATGATCCAACGGCGACAATGACGACAAAAAATCCGGCGGAGACTTTACGTCACCGTCGGCGATATCGTCTGTGTCATAGGATCAATTTGTTCGCAGCATTAGCGTTATCATATCATAAAAACGCCACATCTAAAAGCGCCGCATTGCAGCGATAAAAACGTCAATGAAATCAGGCAATTTGGCAGCCGTATTGCGCCGAATCAGCCGCCTTCGCCGGGCGCTTCAGAAAGCAGCTCTAGCTTGCCTTCTTTGCCATCCATTTCCTCGGCTGTGGGCAATGGATCTTTTTTGGTCACGATCACCGGCCACATCTCGGAATACTTGCGGTTGAACTCAACCCATTTTTCCATGTCCGGCTCTGTGTCCGGACGGATCGCATCTGCGGGGCATTCAGGTTCACACACACCACAGTCGATGCATTCATCAGGATGGATGACCAATGTATTCTCACCCTCGTAGAAGCAATCTACGGGGCATACTTCAACGCAATCTGTGTACTTACACGCGATGCAATTTTCGGTGACAACATAGGTCATAGGCACGTTCCACTTTGTATCAAAGGCCTAGCTAGGACAGTGCGCCCGATCATTCAAGGTCAATTGAACCGTCTATGCTGCGATGCGTCATCATATCCCGGCGATCCTTCTTTGTTGGACGCCCTTTCCTATCACCGCCCGGATTATAGGGACGACGTTCTACGACAGGTGACATATCTTCATAGAGTGTTTGCGCTTCGGGCGCAGGGCCGCGTCGCTCACCACAACCAAGGATTCGCACGACCTTTGTTGCGTCGGCCTGCGTGAACGTCAAAACGTCACCGGGCCCAACAGCGCGGGCTGGTTTGCTGACGGGTGTTCCGTCAACACGTACCTTTCCAGAAGTAACCACCCCGGCAGCAAGGCTGCGCGATTTGAAAAACCGCGCATGCCACAGCCATTTGTCTAGCCGGATCGTTTGCCGGGGTTGGTCGGTCAATCCTTTTTGAACCCTGCCAGTGCGGCTGCAAACGGGTTGTCAGGATCAATCGCTTTTTCGCGCTTTGGCTTGGCAGCGAAGGTTTGTGGTTTGTTACCACCCTGCTGCTTACCTTTGCCCTTACCCTTGGGCTTGCCTTTACCGCGTGGGCGGTCGTTTTGCGGACGCGCAGGGCGTGCAGCACGGCCACCCCACGTGAAGGTGTAAAACACTTCCATCTCTGGGCCGGTTTCTTCGGCAGGTGCGGCAGGTTCTGCTTCTGCAGTAGCAGCTGGCGCGGCCTCTGCGTCAGCAGAATCAGCGGCAGGTGCTGCTTTCACTTTTTCACGCTCAGCTTTTTCGGCTTTGTAGCCAAGTCCGCTCATCAGATCAGCGAACTGTTCAAGCGTCATACCTGTGATCGACAACATGTCAGGATTTGCTTCAAACCCGCCACGGCTGTCTTTGTCACGCAGCATATCGGCCAGACGTTCCAGCATATCGATACGAATCGCACGCTCGCCGGCAGCACGGTAGCCTGACATCGCATAGTAACCCGGCACCGCATCTTTGGCGGCAGGTACAGTCACCAGACCCGGTGGTGGGCTTTCTGGAAATTCTTGCAGACCTTTGGCCAGCGACCAAAGAACCAAACGCAGACGTGTCGGCGCAGGCTTTAGCAAAAGCGGCTGGAAGATCGTGAACTGACCAAAGCGAACGCCATGCTTGCGCAGCGAACCGCGTGCATCTTGATCAAGCGCTTTGACTTCATCGGCAACTTCACCACGTGGGATGATGCCAAAACCTTCGGCCATCCGGTAGGCAAAGCCTTTTGCCGTACCTGTCAGCGTTTCATCGTTTTTCAACGCAAGCAGACCCTCAAAGCCCGCTGCGATTTTACGATCAATGAAATGCTGTAGACGGCGCTGCACCTTTGCAGCAACGTCTTCGCCGGCCTCGTCATCAACAAAAGCAGTGACACCCGGTTTGAACGGATCAGATCCGGCAACGAGTTTACCTACCGCATGGTCGCCCCACATAAGGCCACCCTGTTCGGTAAAATCAATCTCGGGGTCTGGTGCGTTATAGAACCGGTCGGCAAGCAGGTGGAACTGTGGAACCAGCGCCTGTACTGACGCCTGACGCAATGTCTTGGCCTCATCTGGGCTACCAGCCTTATCCATCCGAAAGCGGAATCCTTCCAACCGTCCGACGAATTCGCCCTCTACGGTTACTTCACCTTTGTCGTTTACGTCAGCCAAAAGGCTCTCCTTCTGTTTGAGCCGCCGAAGCAAAATGCTTGTCCGCCGGTCCACAAATCTTTGCGTTAGCGCGCCGTGAAGCGCGTCTGATAGTCGGTCTTCTACAGCGCGCGTCTCCTCGCGCCAATGGTTTTCGTCACGCAACCAACCGTTGCGCTGTGCAACATACGTCCACGTGCGGATGTAGGCCAGCCGTTTTGATAGGATATCAATGTCCCCGTCCGTGCGGTCAATGCGTCTGACCTGTAGACCGAACCAGTTGGCGGACACATGCCCAAGCTGATGCAAGTCGTTATAAATATGCGTCAAAAGGCTGGCATGTTCACCCGAAGAAATCCCACGAAAGTCCGGCACGCGGCAGACGTCCCATAGCAGTTTGACTGAGGGACCATCGGTCGCACGTGCGGCGACCTCTGGATCACCACCCAGTGTCTTTAACGCCTTAAGGTCATCGCTTTCGCGAACGCGGGTAAGCCAGCGATCATTCGTGCGTTCTTCTAAGGTGGATATCAGCCGTTTTACGGACCCGAACTGCAAACGGCTGTTGCGCCACTGCAGTTTCGTTACTGGGCTGAACTTGTGTTCTGTTATCGCTTCGACAACCGCATCGTCCAGCGGAGGTGCCTCGCCTGTTACGCCAAAAGTACCGTTTTCCATATGGCGGCCTGCCCGCCCTGCGATCTGCGCCAGCTCCTGCGGCTGCAAATGGCGCATGCGGTGGCCGTCAAATTTAATCAACGATGAAAACGCGACGTGGCTGATATCAAGGTTCAGCCCCATCCCAATGGCATCTGTTGCCACCAGATAGTCGACATCGCCGTTTTGGTACATTTCCACCTGCGCGTTGCGCGTGCGCGGTGACAACGCGCCCATGACAACGGCGGCGCCACCTTTCGTGCGGCGCAAGAGTTCAGCGATTGCATACACATTTTCGACTGAAAACCCGACGATCGCAGACCGCGCAGGCATTCGGCTTAGCTTTTTCGAACCTGTATAGGTTAACTGCGACATGCGTTCGCGGTACATAAATTGCGCTTCGGGAACCATGGCAGCGATTGCACCGCGCATCGTATCAGCACCCATAAACAGGGTTTCATGCAGGCCACGCGCATTCAACAAGCGGTCTGTAAAGACGTGACCACGTTCGGGATCGGCACAAAGCTGGATTTCATCAATGGCAAGGAAGTCGCAGCCCATTCCCTCGGGCATAGCCTCGACGGTGCAGACCCAATAGGCCGCACGCGGCGGCACAATACGTTCCTCGCCCGTGATCAGCGCGACAACGCCGGGACCCCGTTCTGCGACGATACGATCATAGACCTCGCGGGCAAGCAGCCGCAATGGCAGGCCGATCACACCTGTCCGATAAGACAGCATGCGTTGAATGGCATAATGGGTTTTGCCAGTGTTCGTCGGGCCAAGAACGGCCGTAATCCGCGCGGTGGTCATGGTTTTCCTCAGGACTTGCCCGCGCCTTAAAGCGCTTGCCCCTCTAGTTGCAACTGCAAACGCGCAACGGCGTCTTTTGTCGCGACGGACTGCGGGTTGATTTCAAGAATCATTTTGTACAGTTCCAGCGCATCTTCGGGGCGGTTCAACTCTTCCATGATCACGGCCAAACCGTCGATCGCTTGAAAATGGCGCGGCTCAATATCCAGCACGTGGCGCACGTCCTCTAAGGCAGGGCCTGTCATACCAAGCAAATAGTACGACGTCGCGCGCCCAAAGTACCCACCCGCAAAATGCGGAGCGTGATCGACGAGTGCCGAAAAATGTTCAACAGCAGCATCTGTTTGACCATCGCGCAACGCGTCCTGACCACGGCGCAATAGCAAATCCATCGCAGGTGACCCGCTTTTTTCCCACTGTGCGACAATTTGCTGCTCAATACGCGCGTAAGAACCCTCATCTGCCTCGAGCAGCTCTTGATATAAGTTATTCAGCGTCGTTTCCTGCGCACCAGCAGGTAAGGAAATCCCCACTGCCAAATAAAGTGCCGTAACGATACGTTTGATGCGATGTGTCAGCGTAACCATAACAACTAATGTAACGCAGAACGCGGCCAACACCAGAGGTCGGCCGCCACATCAACGAAGAAGGACGAAAAAACATGAGCGATGTTGTGACCGAGGCCGTAGCTGCCCTGAACGCAAAGATGGACGGCGCAGGCTTTGACGGCTCTGCCAAATTTGTAATCGAAGGTGAAGGTTCAATCATCATCGATGCAGACGGCGCGCGCGCAAGCGACGACGACGCAGACGTTTCTTTGACCGCTGACACCGAAACATTCAAAGCGATTCTTGACGGCGAACTGAACCCAACAACGGCATTCATGACCGGAAAACTGACTGTCGATGGCGACATGGGTCAGGCGATGAAGCTTTCTAGCGTACTGGGTTAACGATGGAATCAGCACCTCTTTTTGACGACATTGCAAATGGTCCTGCGGGGGGTGCTGCCCATTGGCTACGAACAACTGATGGGCTGCGCATTCGCGCGGGCCATTGGAAGAAAAAGGATGCCAAAGGCACCGTACTGATCTTTCCTGGTCGCACCGAATTTATCGAAAAATACGGACGCGCGGCAAAGGCATTGCACGAACGCGGCTTTGCTAGCGTTGTCGTCGATTGGCGTGGTCAGGGCATTTCTGATCGCATGACGGCGAACCGGGCAATTGGCCACGTCGCTCGTTTCCCTGACTTTCAGCATGATGTTGCGGCACTTGTGGCCTATGCAAAGGCCCAAAACCTGCCAAAACCCTATTATATGATTGCCCATTCAATGGGTGGCTGCATTGGCCTCCGCTCTTTGATCAATGGACTTGATATCAAAGCTGCGATGTTCTCAGCGCCGATGTGGGGCATTCAGATGTCTGTTGCCCTGCGCCCTATTGCATGGGGGCTTTCGACAGTAAGTAGGCATCTTGGGTTTGATGAAACTCTTGCACCCGGACAATTTGAAAAACCTTACGTTTTGCGCGCCTCGTTCGAGGGCAATACGCTAACGAATGACCGCGACATGTACGAAACACTGGGACAACAGCTGCGCTGTCATCCTGACCTAGCGCTTGGTGGTCCGTCATTGCGTTGGCTAAATACATCCTTGCGTGAGATGCACCGCCTTAGCGCGCTTCCGTCGCCTACGAACATCCCATGCCTCACCTTTCTTGGAAGTAACGAAGCTATCGTTGACCCAGTGCGCATCCGCGACCGCATGGCAAATTGGCCGAACGGCCAATTGCGCGTCATTTCCGGCGGCCAACACGAGATGATGATGGACAGCCCTGCTATTCAGGCAAGCATCTTTGATGCGACAGCGTCCCACTTTGAAGCGACATCGAACGCCAAAGTCATCGCCTAACGATCAAACCTTTGAACATGTTGGGGGCTTTCAACTGCCCCGGCACATACCTATGTTGTGCGCAAACAACCGTTCAGAGGTATGATATGAAGTTCCCACAGCCCGTATTCGACGCAAACGCCATTGGCGGAAAAGACTTGGGCAATCTGCCTGAGTGGGATTTGAGCGATCTTTACACAAGCGAAGACGCACCCGAACTGACGCGCGATATGGGCTGGCTCGAAACCGAATGCGCCGCATTTGCGAGTGATTATGAAGGTAAACTGGACACCCTAGACGCTGCAGGGCTTCTGGTAGCCGTTCAGCGGTACGAACAGATCGACGTGATCGCTGGGCGCATCATGTCTTTTGCTGGGCTGCGTTATTATCAAATCACAACAGATAGTGACCGCGCAAAATTCATGGCGGACTGCCAAGACAAGATTACAAATTTCACCACCCCGTTGGTGTTCTACGGCCTTGAATTTAACCGGTTGGATGATGACCATCTTGCCGGGCTATTGGCTGCAAACGACGACCTTGCCTGTTACAAACCTGTGTTCGACCGAATGCGTGCGATGAAACCGCATCAGCTATCCGATGAGCTAGAGAAATTCCTGCACGACCAATCCACTGTTGGGTCTGCCGCATGGAATCGCCTGTTTGACGAAACAATGGCCGGGCTTGAATTCGACGTCGATGGCGAGACCTTGAACCTTGAAGCGACGCTAAACCTGCTCACCGAACAAGACCGCAGCAAACGCGAAGCCGCGACACATGCTTTGGCGAAGGTTTTTCAAGACAACATCAAAATCTTTTCTCGCGTGCACAACACGCTTGCCAAAGAAAAAGAGATCGAAGACCGCTGGCGCAAGATGCCGACCCCGCAAACAGGCCGGCACCTGTCTAACCACGTCGAACCCGAAGTCGTCGAAGCGCTGCGCAACGCCGTGGTCGCCGCCTACCCGCGCCTGTCGCATCGTTACTACGCGCTGAAAGCCAAATGGCTGGGACTTGAGCGGATGCAGACATGGGACCGCAACGCGCCCCTCCCGATGGAAACGACCCGTACCGTTGATTGGGACGAGGCGACAAAAACCGTGTTGGATGCCTACGCGAGCTTTGATCCAAAGATGGCAGAAATCGCACAGCCGTTCTTTGACAAAGGCTGGATCGACGCCGCCGTTAAGCCCGGCAAGGCCCCCGGTGCATTCGCCCACCCTACGGTCACACCAGTGCACCCCTATGTCATGTTGAACTATCTGGGCAAACCCCGCGATGTCATGACACTAGCCCATGAACTGGGGCATGGCGTGCACCAAGTTCTGGCAGCAGAACAAGGCGAACTGCTCTCGTCCACCCCGCTGACACTGGCGGAAACGGCATCAGTGTTTGGTGAGATGCTAACATTCCAGAAACTTCTGGACGGGGCAAAAACCAAAGAAGAACGCAAAGTCCTGCTAGCAGGCAAAGTCGAAGACATGATCAATACGGTCGTGCGTCAGATCGCGTTCTACGATTTCGAATGCAAACTGCACGCAGCCCGCGCCGAAGGCGAGCTGACACCGGACGACATCAACGCGCTTTGGATGTCAGTGCAGGCGGAATCATTGGGTGAAGTCTTTGACTTTGCACCCGGTTATGAAACCTTCTGGGCCTACATCCCGCACTTTGTGCATTCGCCCTTCTACGTCTACGCCTATGCGTTTGGCGACGGGCTAGTGAACGCATTGTACGCCGTCTACGCAGAAGGCGATGCTGATTTCCAAACCAAGTATTTCGAAATGCTGCGCGCGGGCGGATCCAAACACCACAAAGACCTTCTTGCACCGTTTGGCCTTGATGCGTCTGACCCAAAATTCTGGGACAAAGGCCTGTCCATGATCGAAGGTTTCATCGACGAACTTGAGGCAATGGAAGAGTGACATCCGTCACGCTGACGCCGCTCACACCTGCCCTAGCTGACAAGCTACGGCAGGTTACGGTGGCACCTGATCAGGTCGTGTTTTCGGGGCAACCTACTGAAGTCATCGACCTGAACGATCCCGTAATTGATGTGCATGTGATTTTGTCTGACGGCGCAGCCGTGGGCATGTTTCGCATTGATCGCGGGTTTCACAACCACCACCAGTTTGCCGCGCGCAGTATCTTTGGGCTACGAACGTTTCTGATTGATCAGCACAAGCAAGGCCGTGGCATAGCAAAGGCATGTTGTCAGCAGCTCCATTCCTATCTGTCTGCTGCATACCCAAAGGCCGAGGCGATCATGCTCACGGTCAACTTACGTAATCCCGGCGCATATCGCGCCTATGTAAGCGGTGGGTTTATCGATACTGGCGCCCAATACATGCACGGCGGTGCAGGGCCACAAAATATCCTGAAGTTTCAGCTAAAAAAATAGGGGCCGCGCTGGCCCCTATTTGCATCATTTTGTTGTCTTTACCGGACTTTCAGCGTCGCTAGACCGATCATCGCGAGGATCAATGAGATGATCCAGAAGCGGATGACGATCTGCGGTTCGGCCCAACCCTTTTTCTCGTAGTGGTGGTGGATCGGCGCCATCAAGAACACGCGTTTGCCGGTACGTTTAAAGTACAGCACTTGGATAATCACGCTTAAGGCTTCGACGACGAACAGGCCGCCAACCACGGCTAGGACGATCTCGTGCTTGGTTGCAACGGCAATGGCACCCAATGCACCGCCCAATGCAAGCGACCCAGTGTCGCCCATAAAGACCGCCGCAGGTGGCGCGTTATACCACAAGAAACCAAGCCCACCGCCAATAAGCCCGGCACAGAAAATCAGAATTTCACCCGTACGCGGCACATAGTGGACATCCAGATATTCTGTAAAGTCGGTCCGGCCAACCGCATAGGCGATGATCCCAAAGGTCGCGGCGGCGATCATCACAGGCATAATTGCCAATCCATCAAGCCCATCAGTCAGGTTCACAGCATTCGCAGCGCCGACGATCACAACAACCGAAAACGGTACAAACAGAATGCCCAGGTTGATCAGCGTATCTTTGAACACGGGCATGGCAAGCTGGTTGCTTAGGTCATCTGGGTGGTAAGCGGCGGCCCAATATCCGGCAACGCCCGCAATCAAAATACCCAGCAAAATACGCACCTTACCGGATACACCTGCGGTATTCTGTTTTGATACTTTCGCGTAGTCATCAGCGAAACCGATCGCCGCAAATGACAGCGTCACGAACAGAACCATCCATACGAATGGGTTATCAAGCCGCGCCCAAAGCAGTGTCGATGTTGTCAGCGCGCCAACGATCAGCAGCCCACCCATTGTAGGGGTGCCTGCCTTTGCAAAATGTCCCTCGGGGCCATCGTCGCGAATTGGCTGACCTTTGCCCTGCTTGCGACGCAGAACGTTGATTAGGGGCGGCCCAAAGATGAAACCGAACAGCAGTGACGTCATGAACGCCCCGCCCGCGCGGAAGGTGATATAGCGGAACAAGTTGAAAAAATCGCCGCCATCGGAAAGTGACGTAAGCCAATAAAGCATGAGGGAATCCTATTCTTCTTGGGGGCGGCGATGCCCCAGTTTACGGATGGCGTCAACGACCAGACTAATTTTACTGCCAGCCGACCCTTTAACCAGCACAACATCGCCTGCGTCCAACATGCGTGAAACTTGGGGAACAAGGTCGGCGGGGCTTTCGGCCCACAGCCCGCGCTGGTGCTGCGGCAAGGCACGCCACAGATGATACATCAACGGACCGGCACAATGGACTTGATCCATTTTCTGCAAATGACAGTTTTGCGCCAAGGCACCATGCAATTGTGCGGCACCTACTCCCAAACCGCCCATATCCCCAAGGATCACGACGCGCCGTCCTTTGATGATCCGACCTACGTTGTCATGGGGTTCAGAGGCTGCAATGACTTCTAGCGAGGTATCGACAGATGTCGGGTTAGCGTTGAACGCATCATCCAACAGTTCAATCGTTTCCCCATCATTTGCGGGGTCGAGTACAATCCGTTCACGCGTACCGCGTCCGGTCGATGGGGCCCAATGCGCAAGATCAAGTGTAGCCGTAACGGTATCAACGCCCATCGCCGTCACAGCCGCGAGCGCACCAAGCGCGTTTACCGCGAAGTGCCGCCCCGGCACCGAAAGCTTGAACAAATAGTCCTGCCCCTGCCCGTTCGCCAAAATGACGGTCACGTCCCGGCTAAGCCGCACATTTCGTAGCGCCCAATCATTGCCTGCCTTGCCAAAACTGGTGGGCTGGCCTTTGCCCGTGCCTACACGCAAATGCACGGCAGTCTCGTCATAACCGTGAAAGATTGCGACGCCGTCTTTGCCTAGCCCATCAAAGATCGATGCCTTTTCATGCGCGATTGCGGTGATGCTTCCGAATGCCTCTAGGTGTTCAGGGGCAACCCGCGTCACGATGGCCACATGTGGCTGAACAAGTTGCGAAAGCGGGCCAATGTCGCCGGGTCGGCGTGCGCCAATTTTAATCACGGCAAAATCGGCGTCTGGCGGTAGCGTCGCAAGACAAAGTGGTACATCCCATTGGTTTATATAGGAAGCTTGGGGTGCGTGGCATTTACCCTGCCCCGAAAGCATAACGCGCAACATTCCAATGGTAGACGCTTTACCAACCGACCCCGTAACCGCAACAATCTGTGCTTTAGCACGGAACCGCGCTGCACGCGCCAGATCACGAAGCGCCCGGAGCGTATCGGGCACAGTGACAAGCGGCATATCGGCGGACACGCCAGTTGGGGATTCGCATACAATTGCGGCGGCTGCGCCCTTTTCAAACGCCTCGGCGACGTAGTCGTGCCCATCTGCGATATGCTTCAATGCAACGAATAGATCGCCCTTGCGCAACGTGCGCGTATCAACAGAAACACCTGTGGCGGACCAATCGTCAGGGCCATGGCCGCCTGTGGCAGCTACAACATCTTCACCGGTCCAAAGCGTAGTCATATTTTGCCTTCGAGCGCCGCGACAGCCATGCTTGCTTGTTCGACGTCATCAAAGGGTAAAACAGAATCGCCGACGGTCTGTCCTGTCTCGTGGCCCTTGCCTGCAACCAAAAGCGCATCACCGGGACGCAGCATATCAACAGCGCGCAGGATCGCCTCGGCACGATCACCGATCTCGGTCACGTGGTCCGCGCCGCCTGCGTCTAGCGCACCAGCCATGACCGCAGCACGAATTTTCGCTGGGTCTTCTGAGCGCGGGTTGTCGTCAGTGACGATTACAATATCTGCGTTTTGCGCAGCCGCGGCCCCCATCAAGGGACGCTTAGTTGTATCGCGGTCCCCGCCAGCGCCAACAATCGCAATAATGCGGCCCATGACATGCGGGCGCATCGCCGTCAGCGCAGTTTTCACCGCATCAGGCGTATGTGCATAATCAACAAACACCGCTGCGCCGTTTTCGCGTGTCGCAGCAAGCTCCATCCGGCCATGGACCGTACCAAGATGCGGCAAGGTATCAAAAACGTCCGCAGGTTCAGCACCAGCAGCGATAACCAATCCAGCAGCAAGTAACACGTTGTCCGCCTGAAATCCGCCAATCAGACCAAGCCGCACTTGCTGCGCCTTGCCTTGCCACTCAAACAACAAATCTTGTCCGGTTGCATCGAACCGTTGTCCAGTCAGACGCAGGCGCGCCGACGGATGCCGCCCAACGCCAATCACCTCTTGGCCGCGCTCTGTGCAGATTTCAGCGACCTCCGGGCCTTTCGGGTCATCAAGGTTTACGACCGCAACACCGTCCTCAGACAAAACGCGCGTAAATAACCCCATCTTCGCTTCGAAATAGGCCTCGAAGGATTTATGATAATCTAAATGGTCTTGGGTAAAGTTGGTGAAACCTGCAGCTGCAAGAACCACGCCATCCAACCGGCGTTGGTCTAAGCCATGCGATGAGGCCTCCATCGCGACATGGGTGACGCCATGTTGAACGGCCTCAGCCATTACGCGATGCAGTGTAATCGGTTCTGGTGTCGTGTGTTTGAGCGGATGGGCCCAAGCGCCTTCAACGCCTGTCGTGCCTAGGTTCACACCAAACAGGCCCAGTTCCTCCCAGATTTGGCGACAAAAAGTCGAAACCGAGGTTTTACCATTGGTACCTGTCACGGCGACGACCGTACCGGGATGGGCCCCGAACCAAAGCGATGCAGTTTGCGCTAGCGCTTGGCGTGGGTCTTGGGCGACGATTGTTGCAACATTTGACGCGGACAGAACATCAGCGGCAATCTGTGCGCCAGCGGCATCCGTCAACACGGCGCTTGCGCCCAGCTCGATCGCTTTTGCAATAAAATTACCGCCGTGGACCGTGGCGCCCGGCAAAGCCGCAAACAGGTTTCCAGATTTCACGTTACGACTATCTACAGTCAGCCCCGTGATCTGGACCTCGCGTCCGTTTGCCGCCGTCAGCCCCAGTTCAGCCAGTGTTTTCATCGTCTACCCCGATCAGTTTGAGGTGAGTGTTACACCGATGGATTGGGGCGTGTCCACGTGTGGTCGCAGCCCCAAAAGCGGTGCGACGCGGCGTATCATTTCCGCGGCAACAGGCACCGCTGTCCAGCCTGCGGTACGGCGTGTTTCACCAAGTGTGTAAACCGAAGGTTCGTCCAGCGTCACGATCAAAACATACTTTGGATCGCTTGCGGGAAAGACGGACGCAAATGTCGCGATGACCTTATCATCATAATAGCCGCCACCGTTTTCACGCGGCTTATCGGCGGTCCCGGTTTTGCCGGCGACCTCGTATCCGGTAACCTCGCCCAGTGACGCAGTACCGCGCACAACTACCTGACGCAGCATGTGAATCGCGCTTTGGCTCACAGCGTCACTTAAGATGCGCGGTCCCACTTCTGGTGTCTGGACTCGCAGCAATGTTGGTTCGACCCGATGACCGCCGTTCGCGATTGACGCATAGGCCGTTGCAAGGTGCACAGGGGATGATGACAGCCCGTGACCATATGAAATAGTCATGGCCGAAATCTCGGACCAATTGGCGGGCAGCAACGGTTTACCAGACGCTGCTTCGCCCATTTCAACCGACGTGGCCTCAAGAAACCCGAGTGAGCCCAAGAAATCACGCTGACGATCTGCACCGATTTGCATCGCGATACGGGCCGTTCCAACGTTTGACGATTCGACGATCACATCAGTTGACGTAAGCTCGGGACCATAGTCGTGGAAATCGCGAATACGGAATCGACCCCATGTCAGCGGGCCTTGGGTATCGATCATTGTGTTGGCGTTGATCAGGCCCAACTCCATCGCTTGCGCGACCGCGAAAATCTTGAAGGTCGAACCAAGCTCATAAACACCCTGCACCGCACGGTTAAACAACGGGCTGTCAGACTGATCACCAGTAGTCAGCACGCGTGGCCGGTTATTGGGATCAAAGTCTGGCAGCGACACCATCGAGATGATCTCTCCAGTGTGCACATCCATCAAGACGGACGCAGCACCTTTGGCCGACATGATAGACATACCGCCAGCAAGCACCTGTTCAGATGCCGCCTGCACGGTCAAATCCAAGGATAGTTCGAGCGGTGCGCCCTCGTTCGCGGGATCACGCAAGAAACCATCGAATTGACGTTCAACACCCGCGACACCAATCACTTCGGCGCTCGCTACGCCTTCGCGACCATAGCTGGCACCACCTAAGATATGCGCGGCAACTGAACCGTTTGGATATAGGCGCATTTCACGCGGACCAAACAGCAGGCCCGGGCTACCAATATCGTGTACCGCTTGCATCTGCTCTGGGCTGATCTGGCGGCGAATCCATAGGAATTTCCGCTCGCCAGTGAAATCGGCTAGCAGTTCAGCTTCGTCCAGTTCAGGAAAAATTGCGGCAAGGCCTTTGGCGGCATTCGCTGGATCAACCATGTCGCGTGGGTGCGCGTATAGCGAATGGGTCGCAAGGTTAGTCGCTAGGATGCGTCCATTTCTATCAACAATATCAGAACGTTGCCCGATAATCGGGTTACCGACTGTCGTCGCGCGCGGCTCTTCCGGCACTGACGAAGCAAGCGTGCCCATGCGTGCGCCGATGGTTGTAAACGCGCAAAAGAAAGCAAGCCCCAACACCAACAGCCGCCCCTCGGCGCGCTGGCGGGACTTGTCGTGCATTTCCTCGTGACGCTTGGCGCGAATTTCGGCCTCGATCACATCAGGGTTTTCGCCGGTTTCCCGCGCTTTCAAAATCCGAGCCAGCGGTCTGAGCGGCGTGCGGGTCATAGCGGGTTCTCCACGCTTTGAAAGGCATCGCTGGATAGCTCAATTGGGTTCGTAATCGGCAGGATCGGCGGCAGAGGATAGATAATCTGATCAACACGACCAAACGCATCAGGCATGATTGGCAATAGACCCAAGCGGTCAAAATTCAGTTCAGCCAAATCCGCCAGACGATCCGGGCGATTCAAATAGGCCCACTCTGCCCGCAACATGCTTAGCCGCTCATGCGACGCGCCGATTTGCGCGTGCAGTTCACGGACTTCGCGGATAGTCGCCTGCGTTTTGTAGTTTTCCTGATAGGCCCAAAAGGCCAACCCCATCACTGCAAGAGCGGCGACAACAAATAAAATACCACGCACTTACCTGCCCCCCTTTTTCTTTTTCATTGGCATGCCAAGGTCAGCGGGATCAATATCCTGCGCCGGGGCATCAGTACGGATCGCAACACGCAATTTGGCCGAACGCGAACGCGGGTTTTCCGCCAATTCTTCGGCGTCTGGACCGATTGCTTTGCGCTTTTCGATACGGAACGCCGGGGTGATTTGTTCGACCTCGGGCGCATAGCGGTTGGCGTTTGCGGTGTTACCCGAACGCGCCTGCAAGAAACGTTTAACCATCCGATCTTCGACGGAATGGAATGTCACGACAGCCAACTGACCACCGGGCTTCAGCGCGCGTTCAGCGGCCATCAACCCTTCGGCCAGTTCGCCATATTCATTGTTCACCGCAATGCGAAGCGCCTGAAAGGTGCGCGTCGCCGGGTGTGACTGATTTGGCTTTGCGCGCGGCAAACAGCTTTCGACAACCTTCGCCAATTGCAAAGTCGTGGTTAGCGGACGCGCAGCAACAATCGCACGCGCAATACGCCGCGACGCACGTTCTTCACCATACAGAAAGATAATGTCAGCAAGTTCAGATTCATCAGCAGTGTTCACCAGATCAGCCGCAGAAGGCCCGTCCTGCGACATCCGCATATCTAACGGCCCGTCACGCATGAACGAAAACCCGCGTTCTGCTAGGTCAAGCTGCATAGAGCTGACGCCAAGATCCAGCACCACACCATCCAAGTCGGATGCATATTCATCTAGCTTTGAGAACGTGCCAAGCTGCATTTTGATCCGGTCACCATAGGCATCGGCCCACTCTGCGGCCATTTCAAACGCAAGCGGATCACGGTCCACTCCGATGACTTGATCAGCGCCAGCCGCCAACAATTCACGGGTATAGCCGCCAGCACCAAAGGTCCCATCAAGCCAGACGCCAGAAACAGGAGAGACCGCTGCAATCAGCGGTCTAATCAGAACAGGAATATGAGGTTTATCGTCGGAGGCAGCTGACATCGTAATCCCCTAATCGTCCAAAAGGCTTAGCGGATCAAAATCCTCGCCCTGCTCATCAAGCCAGCCAGTCAAATCATCCACGATCTCTTCGGCGTATGTTTCGGCTTTCCAAATTTCAAAGTGATCGCCGAGGCCACTGAACTTCAGTTCACCATCAGTCAAGCCAAGCTTTTGCCGCTGCTTGATCGGCATAACCGTGCGACCATCCTTATCGACGTCCAATTTGATGGACTGACCGATAATCAAACGCGACAGTTTCTTCTTGTTCGCGGAACCCCGCGGCATCGCATTGATCTGATCGACCAAAGCGGTGAATTCGTTAACAGTATAACCGTGAAGTTCGTTTTTCAGGTGGTCACCGTACAAAAGGTACATACGCGGGAACAGACCTGTCGTCCATTCGGGGTCACCAGCTTCAAGCACACGACGAAAATCAGCCGGGATCGACATGCGCCCCTTGCTGTCCACCTTTTGGGTGTGTTCGCCTGTGAAACTTAGAACCACTGTCCCTCGGCCCTTTACCTTGTACTTACGCCGCGAAATGCGGCCCTGAATGTAGAAACGGCGAATTGCGCTGCTGCCACTGCACAATCCGCCGCCTTGCCCCACGTTGGGGGAAAAGTCCGACTGCGCGTGCCACCTGGGGGGATGTCTGCTCGCTCACGCGCCGGATCTGTTTTGAGTAAAGACGAAGCCTGTATGAAACCTGCTTTTGCCGGTTGGGGTTCTTTTGCGCCCCGTTTGAAGTCGTGTCCGCCGTTACCGTGCAACTGTTTTGACAGCAGAACGCGATGCGATCAACAGTTTTCTGGGAATTCATGGAACCTGATGGGGAATTCCACCGACACAGGATTGCACCGGGCGGCGAATCACGCAATTTTTACAGAAATTGTAGCGAACAAGACAAAACAAGGCACAACATGTTGTGCTATCTACTCACCCGAAAAAAGTTCCAGAAATTTCCACATTACTGGCGATAATCGACGCCAGAGCAGGTTCTCAAAATGAATATTTGGATAGATAATTCATTTCGAGCCGCTCAGATGCGCCCCTAGCGTCGAATCACATTGAGGTTCCATAGTTTCCCAACCTTACCCACCAGAACGCCGCAACGGCCGTGGCATTCCGGCCACAGGGCCACCCCGCCATCAAAAAAGGACGGCAAAGCAAATGCTCGCCGCCCAAAATGACAGATATAGTGTCTTTCTGTTGGCGCTAAGCCATCCCACCGTCAATGAACCGCCGGGCAAGCTGGCGGTATGCGTCGGCCATTGGACCATCACCCGCTGCGATTGGCGTACCAGCGTCACCTGCCAGTCGCGTATCAAGATCAATCGGCAAAGCCCCAAGCAAAGGCACACCCATCTTGTCTGCCTCGGCCGCGACACCGCCGTGACCAAAGATATGGGACTCATGACCGCAATTCGGGCAGTGGAACGTCGACATGTTTTCGATCAGGCCAAGGACAGGCGTCTTTAGCGTGTTAAACATATCAATCGCCTTTCGCGCATCAATGAGCGCCACATCTTGCGGTGTGCTCACCACGACCGCGCCAGTCAGATTAGTCTTTTGACATAATGTGAGCTGCACATCACCCGTACCGGGCGGCAGATCGACGATAAGAACGTCTAGTTCACCCCACTCAACCTGCCCCAACATTTGCTGAAGTGCACCCATCAACATAGGGCCACGCCATACTACGGCCTTGTCCGGGTCCACCATTAAACCAATCGACATCATGGTGACGCCATGCGCCTGCAGTGGAATAATGGTTTTACCATCTGGACTAGCCGGGCGCTTACTAACCCCCATCATACGCGGCTGACTGGGACCATATATATCAGCGTCCAACAAACCCACACGACGCCCCTCGCGTGCCAACGCCACAGCAAGGTTAGAAGATACTGTCGACTTACCAACACCACCCTTACCGGACCCGATCGCCAAAATGCGGTCTACACCAGCGACAGGCGCCGGACCGGCCTGCGGTGTCGGGTGACGACCTACCTTCAAGGAAGGGGCTTCTGGCGCCTTGGGTGCCGGGCCATGCGCTGTCAGAACGACAGACACGGAATCGACACCATCCATACCCCGCACAAGTTCTTCAGCTGCGACACGGATTGCGTCCATCTTGGCGGCCTCTGCCGGATCTGCGGCCTCAATAACAAAACGGACGGCACCAGATTCGATGGTCAACGCCCGGATCATATCGCGCGAGACCAGATTCTCACCGCCCGGCAACGTCAGCCGCGCAAGTTCGCTTAGAATTTCATCACGCGTAATCGCCATAGCAGGCCCCTTGTTTATAAAGCGTCTATTTCGTGACCAACATCTGGCACGTTTTATGCAAACCACAAGCCCTAGGGCTGATCTGCACAAGAATACTACAGATTGATGACGTTAGGTCAGCGATGCTTATGCATTTTCTGCATAGCAGCAATGACCAATCGTCCGTTGTGCAGCTGCAGCATAATCCTTCATAAGGAGGACAACCAAAGCGACACGGGTCGCAACGACGTAATGAGATAGACGAGTAAGTAACATGACATACCAAACACAAACACAATTCGCTGGCGCTTCTTTTGCAGCACGCTTCTCCGCTTTCCGCGCTGAGATCGCTCAGAAACTGGCAAACCGCAAAGTGTACACAACAACAGTTAACGAGCTGCAGGCTCTTAGCAACCGCGAACTGGCTGATCTTGGCCTGGGTCGTTCAGAAATCAAACGTATCGCTCTAGAAGCTGCATACGGCAACTAATAACGAGATCGGAACTGTCGCTTCCTCCCTGAAAAGACAGTTCTGAAACGACCCAACGCTCCTCCTCCTCCCTGAGCTTGGGTCACACATAAGGTGGCGACATTCACCTCCTCCCGGATGTCGCCACTTTACACCAGTTTCGGAACCGCCACCTCCTCCCGGCGGAACCGATCATACCGCAGGCCGCGCTCACCTCCTCCCGAGCAACGCCTGCGAGGAAGCGCCTCGCTCTTCTCCTCCCAGAGCAGGCAGGCGCTGAACATAGAGACGGTCATGCCCACCTCCTCCCGGGCATGACCGTTTTTTTATGCGCAAACGGTATTCCTCAATTGCAGCGCAGCGGTTTTGCCCGCTAGACATGCAGCATGAGCATGCCGCCAAGATTTCCAATCACTGCAGATCAAATCACGCTGGTCGTGAATCAGTTCTATGCTGCCGTCCGCGCGAACCCAGAGATTGGCCCAATCTTTGCGAAACACGTCACCGATTGGCCCAGCCACGAATCAAAAATCGCGGGCTTTTGGCGCAATGCGATTCTGTTTGAACGGAGCTATGACGGCAATCCGATGCAGGCACATATGCGTACAGGAAATGTACGCCCTGAACATTTTGATATTTGGTTAGGGCTGTTCGATACGATTCTAGTAAAAAACCTGCCCACCGACACAGCCGCATCATGGTCCGCACTTGCCCATCGTATCGGCCGCGGGTTGCGTTACGGCGTTGAGCCAACTGAAGGACCACCCACCCTGACCTAGGCGCGCGTATCCTTTGGGGACCCCATCACCATATAGCTCGTGATCGAACGCACATGCGGCACCGTTCCCAAGATTTCGGTGTGAAACGCCTTATAGGCAGGCAGATCGGCGACCTCGACACGCAGCATATATTCAAACGCACCAGCGACATTGTGGCATTCGACCACCTGATCTGCGTTTTCCATCGCACGTTCAAACCCCTCTTGCGCGGCCTTCGTATGCTCTGCCAATCCCACAGCGACATAAACCACATAGGCCCGCCCGGTTTGGGCCCGATCGAATCTGGCGCGATATCCCTGAATCACGCCGGTTCGTTCCAATTCTTGTACACGCCGCAAGCAAGCAGAAGGCGACAGCCCGACCTGATCGGCAAGCTGCAAATTGCTAATGCGACCATCACACGCCAATACGCGCAATATCTTGTCGTTAATTGGATCCATAGCCGCCATTCATTGCTACATTTTCACAAACGCCACACAATAAAAAATCTCATTGCGCGATTCTTCGTGCATTATTGTGCGATGAATTACGAAATCTTAACAGCCCTCATTGGCTTTGCCTTTGCAACGTCAATCACCCCTGGTCCAAACAACCTGATGCTGATGGCGTCAGGCGCAAATTATGGATTGCGGCGTACCCTGCCGCATATGTTCGGCATTTCGCTAGGCCATGCGTTTATGGTCGTGGTCGTTGGACTGGTTCTTTTGCAGCTTTTTGAACAATTTCCTGTGCTCAATACGATTCTAAAGGTGCTGAGCGTGGGCTATATGCTTTGGCTGGCATGGAAAATCGCGAACGCGGCACCGCCAAGCGACAAAGCCCCTACTGGCAAGCCCTTTACCTTCCTGCAAGCCGCAGCATTTCAATGGGTAAACCCAAAGGCTTGGTCGATGGCGATCACCGCAATCAGCGGCTACGCACCACAAGATCGCGGCATTTTCTTTGGCTCGCTCATTGTGGCCTGCGTTTTTGCGGCGACCAACCTACCCTCAGTTTCGGTCTGGGCATGGATGGGCGTTCAAGTCAGACGCTGGCTCGGCACTTCAAACAGGCTCCGTATCTTTAACGTCACAATGGCGCTTTTACTGGTCGCGTCGCTCTATCCGATTCTGACCCATTAAAACGGAATGTCATCCGCCTGATCAGCCGCCACAATAAAGCGTGCGACGACGTGCTTTGACCCGGCCTTATCGAATTCGATCACGAGCTTGTCGCCCTCGATCCCCATCAATTCGCCGTAGCCGAATTTCTGATGGAACACGCGATCACCGACGGTAAAGGCACTGACAGCCTCTAGATCAATGGTAACGCTCTGCGCCCGCGGAGTCGCGGACGTTCCGCGCTGTTGGCTACGGCTTTGAAGGCGCTTCCACCCGGGCGAATCATAGACATCGGCGGAATGGGCTTTCTCGTGCAGCGTCGATTTGGCCGCGCCAGCAATTGCGGGGGACGCGCTGGCAGACATGCCCGCCGCACCATAATTCCCACCATACAATCCGGGAGGCGTCAGCACTTCTACGTGTTGCTCAGGCAATTCGTCGATGAAACGCGACGGCAGTTGCGATTGCCACTGCCCGTAAACCCGCCGGTTTGCGGCAAACGAAATCGTGCATAATTCCTCGGCCCGCGTGATGCCGACATAGGCCAGCCGCCGTTCTTCCTCTAACCCCTTCAGCCCGCTTTCATCCATGGACCGCTGGGACGGGAACAATCCATCCTCCCAACCGGGTAAAAACACAGCTGGGAATTCAAGACCTTTGGCCGCGTGAAGCGTCATGATGCTGACCTTCTCGCCCTGCTCTTCTGTTTCATTGTCCATGATCAGGCTGACATGTTCGAGGAACCCTTGCAGGTTCTCAAAATTCTCAAGTGCTTTAACCAGTTCTTTTAGGTTTTCGAGCCGCCCCGGTGCCTCTGGCGTTTTATCGTTTTGCCAAAACCCGGTGTAGCCAGATTCGTCCAAAATCATCTCGGCCAGTTCAACGTGATTATAATCGGCAGCTTCCGTGCCAAACCCTGCATCAACCAGACCGTCATCCAGAACCGCATCGTCATCTATCACTGGCATCGAAGGGCCACGCGTGACGGCACGCCAACGGTCAAGCCCATCGACCAAAATCGTCAATTCTTTCAGGCCCTTGCCGCCCAGTAATTTGCCTTGGCAAACCAGCCGTGCACCTTCGACCAAAGACACGCCATTGTCGCGTGCTGTGCGTTGTATGGTCTGAACAGCCTTGTCGCCCAATCCACGTTTTGGGGTATTTACGATCCGCTCGAACGCGAGATCATCATCTTGACTGACCGCGAGCCGGAAATAGGCCATCGCATCGCGGATCTCCATACGTTCATAAAACCGCGGGCCACCGATGACGCGGTACGGCAAACCGATGCTTAGAAAACGGTCCTCGAACGCGCGCATCTGGTGCGAAGCACGGACAAGGATTGCAATTTCATCGAGACTAAATGACTGGGGAATCGGTAGGTTGCTAACACCTTGCGGGCTCAAACTCTCTGCTCGCATCAAGTTTACTTCGTGGATGTCACCTGCCGAGTTCTTCGAAACTATCCCACCTTTGGCAATACGGTCTGCTTCTTGGGTAGCGGTTGATGATCTTACATTGTGTCGGCGCTTCGCGGCAGCAGCAATGCCACCGTGAAGCGCTTCGATTTCCTCGCCTATGCTGCGGGCCTCTTCTTCACCGTCCCAACAGCCCATCAGTTTAACCTTCTCGCCATCCACAACTGAGGTAAACAGCGTCTTACCCAGACGGCCCTTGTTCGCTGCAATCACACCAGAGGCAGCAGCCAGAATATGTGGCGTGGACCGATAGTTTTCTTCGAGACGGACAACATGCGCACCGGGAAAGTCAGTTTCAAACCGTAGGATGTTGCCAACCTCTGCACCGCGCCAGCCATAAATCGACTGGTCATCATCACCGACGCAGCAGACGTTTTTGTGCTTGCTCGCCAGTAGGCGCAGCCACAGGTATTGAGCAACGTTCGTATCCTGATACTCGTCCACCAGTATATAGCGGAACCAGCGTTGATATTGGTCCAGCACGTCTTCGTGTTTTTGAAAAATGGTGACCATGTGCAAAAGAATGTCACCAAAATCGACAGCATTCAGGTCGCGCAAGCGCATCTGATAGGCCGTGTAAAGCGCGATACCCTGATGATCAAAAGCAGCGCTATCTGCGAATGGCACCTTATCAGGCGTCCATGCTTTGTTTTTCCAATTGTCGATAATGCCCGACAGCATGCGCGGCGGCCAACGCTTTGCGTCAATGCCAGCGGCGTCAATCAACTGCTTCATCAGGCGAACCTGATCGTCTGTATCCAGAATGGTAAAGTTCGACTTTAACCCAACTAATTCCGCATGACGGCGCAGCAATTTTGCACAGACAGAGTGGAACGTGCCAAGCCAAGGCATGCCCTCAACAGCCTCGCCCATCAATGACCCAATCCGCGACTTCATTTCGCGGGCCGCCTTATTGGTGAATGTCACCGCGAGGATTTCATGCGGCCGCGCCGTTCCGGTCGCCAAAAGATGCGCAATCCGTGTCGTCAGCGCCTTTGTCTTCCCCGTGCCAGCACCCGCCAACATCAAGACAGGACCGTTCAACGTCTCGACCGCTTCGCGCTGTGCTGGGTTCAAGCTGTCCAAATATGGCATCGGACGCGCAGACATTGCACGTTGGCTAAGCGGGACGGCAGCAGCCTCAAAGGCGTCTTCTTCGGAAAAATCATTCATGCTGGACACGATACCCGCAAACCGCAGGCAGGAAAAGCCTTGTTCACATAATGTTCCCAGCTTCCCTTGCCGAAATTGTTCGGCTACGCATTGCATATGTTTCAGGTCATTCTTCTCGGAAGCCTTGCAGGCGCGATGATCCCCCTTGGGGGCCTGATCGCCGCCAATGAAAACATTCAGCGTTACTGGCTGCGCAACGAATTTCGGCACAGCGTTGTTGCCTTTGGCGGCGGTGCGCTGCTGAGTGCCGTGACCTTTGTACTGATCCCAGATGGTGAAAAGGCGCTTAGCACATTCGCTGTCATTGGCTGGATTGCAGTCGGAGCGATATCGATGGCCGCTGTTGACGCGCGCCTTTCGCGCCGTGGATCGCACCGTGCACAGCTTGTTGCGATGCTGTCCGATTTTATCCCCGAAGCCGTGGCTCTCGGGGCCGTAATCGCAAGCGGCGAGAGTTCGGGCCTACTGCTCGCCATGATGATCGCCCTGCAAAACCTGCCCGAAGGCTTTAACGCGTTTCGTGAACAGCGTGATTCAGGTGCAAAAACGGGGCGAATATTGCGTAATTTTGTCGGCCTCTCACTGATAGGCCCAATCGCTGCGCTTGCTGGCTTTCTGCTTCTTGCTGATTTCCCCCAAGTCACAGGGACAATTATGCTGACTGCGGCTGGCGCTATTTTGTACCTGATTTTTCAGGACATCGCGCCGCAAGCAAAACTGGCAAACCGGCACGGTCCCGCGCTTGGGGCTGTTGCGGGTTTTCTACTGGGCCTGACCGGCCACCTGTTGATTGGATAGCTAATTGTCACTGCATACGAAATACCCAGCCATTGGCGATCTAAAAGCGCGGGCAAGAAAACGTATCCCGCATTTTGTATGGGAATATCTGGATAGCGCGACGGGAACTGAAGCGACGCAAAAGCGCAATCGTTCCTCGCTTGATCAAGTCCTACTCAAACCCTCGATCCTACACGGCGAGTTTGATCCCGACCTTCGCACTACGTTTCTTGGCAGAGAATACTCACTGCCAATCGGGATCGCGCCGGTGGGAATGTCTGGCTTGGTTTGGCCCGGCGCAGAACAAATGCTCGCCCGCACCGCAGCAAAAGAAGGCATTCCCTACACTCTATCCACGGTCGCCAGCCAACTGCCAGAAGACGTTGGCCCACATGCGGGCGATCAGGGATGGTTTCAGCTATATCCGCCCCGCGATCCAGAAATCCGCAAAGACATCTTGAACCGCGCCAAAAACTCCGGCTTCCACACGCTGGTTCTAACCGTTGACGTGCCCGTCGCATCACGGCGCGAACGCCAAACGCGCGGCGGCATGACAAACCCACCTAAGCTAACACCGCGTTTGGCGATGCAAGCAGCACAATGCCCTGCATGGCTGAACGGCATTCGCAAAACAGGGATGCCGCGTTTGCGCCTGATGGAAAGCTATTCCAACATCAAAACCGCCCTGCCGTCGACCCAGCATATCGGGTATTTGCTGCGGACCTCGCCCGACTGGGACTATCTAAAATGGCTGCGCGATCATTGGGATGGACCGCTGATCGTAAAAGGTGTCGGAAACCCCGATGATGCAGCACGGCTGGCGGATGAGGGCGTCGATGCAATCTGGGTCAGCAATCACGCCGGGCGGCAATTTGACGGCGCACCTGCAACGATTGATGTCCTTCCCGGCATCCGCGCTGCAACCACCTTGCCGCTTATCTTTGACAGCGGCATCGAGGGCGGTCTTGATGTATTGCGCGCCCTCGCACTTGGCGCTGACTTCGTGATGCTGGGACGCGCGTTCCATTATGGATTAGCCGCACTGGGTGAACCTGGCGCTGCGCATGTTTTGGACATTTTGCGTCAGGATATTATCAGCAACATGGGACAGATCGGTGCGCGTAACCTTGCGGAAATTCACCGGGCAAGACTTTAATACAACACGTTAGCGCTAACATTAGGGCTGGACAATTCCTGATCCGCACCCGACAATGCTGCAACTGCGAAGGGGAGAGCAATGGCTGAGTTTAACAAGATTTTGATCGCAAACCGTGGTGAAATCGCCATCCGGATCATGCGGGCAGCAAACGAGATGGGCAAAAAGACCGTCGCGGTCTATGCCGAAGAAGACAAGCTTGGCCTGCACCGCTTCAAAGCGGACGAAGCCTACCGCATCGGTGAAGGCATGGGGCCTGTTGCTGCTTACCTTTCTATCGAAGAAATCATTCGCGTCGCCAAAATGTCTGGCGCTGACGCGATCCACCCTGGTTACGGGCTTCTGTCCGAAAACCCCGAATTTGTAGATGCTTGCGAAGCAAACGGTATCACGTTCATCGGCCCCAAGGCCGCAACCATGCGCCAGCTGGGCGACAAGGCCAGCGCCCGTCGGGTTGCGATCGAAGCAGGCGTGCCCGTCATCCCAGCAACCGAAGTTCTTGGCGATGATATGGCCAAGATCAAGAAACAAGCAGCCGAAGTCGGCTATCCTCTGATGCTCAAGGCGTCATGGGGTGGTGGTGGTCGCGGTATGCGCCCGATCATGTCCGAAGACGAACTTGAGGAAAAGGTGCTAGAGGGTCGTCGGGAGGCCGAAGCTGCTTTTGGTAACGGCGAAGGTTATCTGGAAAAGATGATCATCAAAGCCCGCCACGTCGAAGTGCAAATTTTGGGCGATACACATGGTCAAATGTACCACCTATGGGAACGCGATTGTTCTGTGCAGCGCCGCAACCAAAAGGTCGTTGAACGCGCCCCTGCCCCATATTTGTCAGGCACCCAGCGTGAACAACTGTGTAATTTGGGCAAGAAAATCTGCCAGCATGTGAATTATGAGTGTGCCGGTACTGTCGAATTCCTGATGGATATGGACAGCGGCGAATTCTATTTCATCGAAGTTAACCCCCGCGTTCAGGTCGAACATACTGTCACCGAAGAGGTCACAGGTATCGACATCGTACGTGCACAAATCCTGATCGCCGAAGGTAAATCACTGGTAGAAGCTACAGGCTGCGCATCCCAATACGACGTCAAACTGGATGGTCACGCACTACAGTGCCGTGTCACCACAGAAGACCCGCAAAACAACTTTATCCCCGATTACGGTCGCATTCAGATGTACCGTTCAGCGACTGGCCCAGGCATTCGTTTGGATGGCGGCACCGCCTATTCCGGCGCAGTCATCACACGCTATTACGATAGCTTGCTGACGAAAGTTACTGCACGCGCACCTACGCCAGAAATGGCAATCGCACGTATGGACCGCGCCCTGCGCGAATTCCGTATTCGCGGCGTATCCACCAACATTGCGTTTGTGGAAAACCTGCTTAAGCACCCGACGTTCCTGAACAACGAATACCACACAAAGTTCATCGACCAGACACCTGATCTGTTTAACTTTTCTAAGCGTCGGGATCGTGCAACCAAGATCCTAACGTATATCGCGGACATCACTGTGAACGGTCACCCCGAAACAGCTGGTCGTGCGCGTCCTGCAGCGGATGTGAAGCCACCGAAACCACCGGTGAAACCAACCACAGATGTAACCCCCGGCACACGCAATATCCTTGAAGATTTCGGACCAGAGGCAGTGGCCGACTGGATGCGCGATCAAAAGCAACTGCTGATCACCGACACCACAATGCGTGACGGTCACCAGTCTTTGCTGGCAACGCGGATGCGGTCGATTGACATGATCAATGCAGCGCCTGCCTACGCGGCGAAGATGAACCAATTGTTCAGCGTTGAATGCTGGGGCGGCGCGACATTCGATGTGGCCTATCGCTTCTTGCAAGAATGCCCATGGCAGCGTCTGCGTGACATTCGTGCGGCGATGCCAAACATCATGACACAGATGCTGCTACGCGCCTCTAACGGTGTGGGCTACACCAACTACCCCGACAACGTCGTACAAAGCTTTGTGGCGCAGGCCGCAAAATCAGGCGTCGACGTGTTCCGCGTATTCGACAGCCTAAACTGGGTCGAAAACATGCGTGTCGCGATGGATGCGGTTGGTAAAGCAGGCAAAGTCATCGAAGGCACGATTTGCTATACTGGCGACCTGCGTGATCCGAACCGGTCAAAGTATGACCTAAAATATTACGTCGGGATGGCCCGCGAGCTAGAGGCAGCTGGCGCACATGTGCTTGGCCTGAAAGATATGGCCGGCCTTATGAAACCAGCCGCCGCAAAAACGCTTGTCACGGCCCTAAAAGAAGAAATCGGTCTACCGATCCACTTCCACACGCACGACACATCTGGCGCGTCCATCGCGACTGTCCTTGCGGCATCTGCTGCTGGGGTGGACTGTGTGGATGCGGCGATGGATTCTTTCTCGGGGAACACATCACAGCCTACGCTGGGTTCCATTGTCGAGGCACTGCGCGGTGATGCGCGCGATACTGGACTTGATATCAAGGCAATCCGCGAAATCAGCAACTACTTTGAACAGGTCCGCGAACACTATACCGCCTTTGAGTCCGGTCTTCAGGCCCCTGCATCCGAAGTATATCTGCACGAAATGCCCGGCGGGCAATTCACCAACCTCAAGGCCCAAGCACGCAGCCTTGGCCTAGAAGAGCGTTGGCACGAGGTCGCGCAGACCTATGCAGATGTGAACCAGATGTTCGGTGATATCGTCAAAGTGACGCCTTCATCCAAAGTCGTCGGCGACATGGCCCTGATGATGGTTTCACAAAACCTGACACGCGCCCAAGTCGAAGATCCAAAGGTTGACGTCGTCTTTCCTGACAGCGTTGTGGACATGATGCGCGGTAGCCTTGGCCAGCCTCCGGGCGGATGGCCCGAAGGCATTCAAAAGAAGATCCTGAAAGGTGAAAAACCAATCACAGAGCGCCCGGGTAAATCCCTACCGCCTGTTGATCTGGAAGCGACCCGTGCGGACCTGTCAAAGCAACTTGATGGTGCCACCGTCGATGATGAAGACCTGAACGGTTACCTGATGTACCCTAAGGTGTTCCTTGATTACATGGGCCGTCACAAAACCTATGGCCCTGTGCGTACCCTGCCCACGCGGACGTTCTTTTATGGCATGGAACCGGGTGAAGAAATTTCAGCCGAAATCGACCCCGGCAAAACGCTGGAAATTCGCCTCCAAGCCGTGTCTGAGATGAACGAAGACGGTGAGGTCAAAGTGTTCTTTGAACTCAACGGTCAGCCGCGTGCAATTCGTGTGATGAACCGACTGGCAGCTGCCGAAAAGGTTTCACGCCCCAAAGCCGAAGCTGGTAACCCTGACCACATTGGCGCGCCAATGCCCGGCGTCGTGGCAACAGTTGCTGCTGTCCCCGGGAAGGAAGTCAAAGAAGGCGATCTACTTTTGACGATTGAAGCCATGAAAATGGAAACCGGCATCCACGCAGAACGCGATGCCGTGGTTAAGGCAGTGCATGTGCACGCTGGCAGCCAGATCGACGCCAAGGATCTGTTGATCGAGCTGGAATAAGTCACTCACCTTTGGGCGGCAAGCGTCGCCCAAAGGATAAACCAGAACAGTAATTTTGGAGACACCATGTTACCCATTACGGCGATCTACGGTGCTTTGACTGCACTGGTTTACCTAACCTTGACCATCCGCGTGATCGGTCAACGACGGGCATTGAAAATTTCACTGGGTGACAAAGATAACCCCGCCATGCGCCAGCACATTCGTGCCCACGCAAACTGCGCGGAATATGCGCCGATGGGGATTATCCTTCTTGGCCTTGTCGAACTGAACGGCGCCGCAACTTGGCTTGTCCATCTGTTGGGATTGATGGTTATCTTGGGCCGCGTTGCACACGCAGCCGCATTCTGGAAACACCCGATGAGCTTTCCACTGCGCCAGCTGGGCATGTTGCTTACTATGGTGCAACTTGCGCTCGCTTCACTTGTAATCCTTATCAGCGCGTTATTCTAATTGCAGCGCCTGGCCCTGCTATCGTTGGTGGTCCCCGACTACGACGCGGGAATTGCATTTTTCGTCGATGTCATGGGATTTGAGCTACTAGAAGACACCGATCTAGGCGGCGGCAAGCGCTGGGTGCGGGTTGCCCCGAAGGGTGCGGAGACTGCGTTTCTTTTGGCCCGCGCAGTCGGCGACAAACAGGTCGCGGCCATAGGCAATCAAGGCGGCGGGCGTGTTTGGCTGTTTTTGCAGACTGACGACTTTGATCGTGACCATGCCGACATGCTGGCCAAAGGCGTGCATTTCGAAGAACAGCCACGCGACGAACCATATGGCCGCGTGGCAGTATTTAACGATCCCTTCGGCAACCGATGGGACCTCGTTCAGTTTAACCCAAAATCTGCGTAATCGCCTTTTTAGTGGCATCAACCACTTTGTCGATTTCAGCCTCGGTGATGCAGAACGGTGGCGCAAACCCGATGATATCACCCTGTGGCATAGCACGTGCGATCACGCCTTGTTCTAGCATAGCAGCCGCGATCTGCGGACAGATTTTATTAGCAACATCAAAGCCTTGCTTGGTGTTTTGATCCTTGACCAGTTCCACGGCGCACAACAGGCCCTCGCCACGTACTTCACCCAAATTGACGTGACCGCCCAGCGCATCCTGCATCGCGCCATTCAGATATGCCCCCATCCGCCCGGCATTCGCGACCAAATCCAGATCATCCAATAACTTTAGGTTCGCGACGCCTGCCGCCGCGCAAATTGGGTGTGCGGAATAAGTCCAGCCGTGGCCAATGGGACCATTTTCATCTGTACCTTGTTCAAGCACTTTCCACATTTTGTCAGATACAATTGAGCCCGACAGCGGCGCGTAGGCCGATGTCAGGCCCTTGGCGATCGTGATCAAATCGGGCTTCAGCCCATAATGTTCTGACCCAAACATCGTTCCCAATCGCCCAAAGCCAGTTACGACCTCATCCGCGACGAGCAGAATGTCATGTTTATCAAGAACCTCTTGAATGGCCGCCCAATAACCTGCGGGCGGTGGAACAATGCCGCCAGTTCCCAATACTGGTTCACCAATGAACGCGGCAATCGTATCCGCCCCTTCACGTTCGATCAGCGCCTCTAGTTCTGCCGCGCAATGGGCCGAGAACTGTTCTTCGGACATACTTTGATCTGAACGGCGGTAATAATACGGCGCCTCGGTATGGATGACCTGTGTCAGTGGCAAATCGAACTTCTTATGGAACAGCTCTAGCCCCGTTAACGACCCGGTCATCAAACCCGACCCGTGATATCCCCGCCATCGCGAGATAATCTTTTTCTTCTCGGGCCGGCCGAGGATATTGTTGTAATACCAAATCAGCTTGATGTTGGTCTCATTCGCGTCAGACCCCGACAGCCCGAAATAAACTTTGGACATATGATCAGGTGCACGATCCATAATCATCTTAGACAAAGTGATCGATGCCTCGGTCCCATGGCCCACATAGGAATGATAATAGGCTAATTCGTGAGCTTGGGCTGCGATGGCATCTGCGATCTTGGAATGACCATAACCGACGTTCACACAGTAAAGACCCGCAAAAGCGTCCAGCAGATCATTGCCTTCACGATCTTTGATATGCACACCCTTTGCACCTGTAATCACGCGCGTCGGCGTTTCACCCCGCGCATGCATCGCCAGATGGGTTGAAGGGTGAAAGAAATTCTCGCGGTCCCATTGGTCAAGCGGATCGTTCTTTAGCATATCGCGTCCTTTGGTTTATTCAGTAATCTCTATGGCCAGCACAGCGACGCAGTCGCCGGGCAAAACAAGGCCGGGGTGGTGGCGCGCTGTCAGGATGCCGTCCATCTGCGCCTTGATTGTACGTGGCGGGCGCCCCGTGTAGTGGACCGGCCAGATATGCGCGATGTCATCGTTCTTGCGAACGTTTTCGCCTAGTGGGATTGAAAACTCGATCAGGCCGCCAGTATCCGCAAAGTGAAAACAATTGTCGTCGGGCTGGCTCAGAACGCGGCTTGGAGAAAGATCAAGCTCGCCTTGCAATATGCCTGCATGGATCAGCAGATTATGTATACCCTTGCGGGCAACGCCCACGGTTTCAGGGCAAGCGGTACCTCCGCCGCCCAATTCGGTCGTGACAAAGGTTTTCCCTAGGGACTCAGCCGCATCATCGTACATGCCCAGCGCGTCGATCTCTCGCATTTCCACGCTGAAAGGTGCGTTGAACGCATCACGCGCAGCGCGACAACGGGCCATTTGTTCCGCGTCATCCAAAACATGTGAAGCCGCGAACGGTAAGAAATCCAATGTCTTGCCACCCGAATGAAAATCAAGAACGATATCGGCCATTGGCAGCAAAGTACGCTGGAAATAATCCGCAATTTTAGCAGTTGGCGTACCGTCAGGCGCGCCGGGAAAGGCGCGGTTTAGGTTTACATCATCAATTGGAGATACGCGTGTACCTGCCAAGAATGCGGGGTGGTTCATGAAAGGGACGATTATGATGGTGCCGGTGATATCCTCGGCCCGCAAAGTCTGCGCAAGACCGACGAGCGCAAGCGGACCCTCGTATTCGTCGCCGTGATTGGCACCAGTCAGCAGCGCACACGGGCCTTCACCATTTTTAATCATGGTAATTGGAATCTGAATAGACCCCCATGCGCTTTCGTTACGGCTATATGGAAGGCGCAGGAACCCGTGCTGCACACCGTCCTGACCAAAGCTGATCGTGGGGCTAATTGGATTGTCGCGCATAGATTAACCCTTGACGACAAGTTCACGCGGCGTGGAGCAGAAACACTCCGCACCTGTTTCAGTAATAAGAATCGGTTCCGTAATCTCGAGCCCACCGTCGTCCAGCCAAAGCGCAGGCATGAAATGAAAGGTCATACCTGTTTCCAGCACAGTTTGATCACCCGCGCGGAACGACATCGTGCGTTCGCCCCAATCTGGCGGATAAGATAGGCCAATGGCATAGCCGCACCGACTGTCCTTTTCAAAACCGAGCTTGTTCAATGTACCGTTAAAGGCGCTTGCGATATCTTCGCATAGGTTGCCGGGGCGGGCCTGCTCTAGTCCGGCATCAATCGCCTCTAACACTGCTTTTTCGGCGTCCAAGTATTTCTGTGGGACCTTACCCAAGAATAAAGTGCGCGACTGCGGGCACTGATACCGACGATAAGCCCCCGCAATTTCAAAGAACGTGCTTTCACCAGTTTTAAGTAGTGTATCATCCCATGTGAGATGTGGCGCGGTTGCGTCGATACCTGACGGGGCCATCGGCACAATCGCAGGATAGTCGCCCCAATAGCCATCAACGCCAGCGACAGAGGCGTGGTAGATATCGGCAATCAGATCGTTCTTGCGCATTCCCGGCTCAGCTTTTTCGCGAATGACTTCATGCATTTTTTCAACAATGCCTGCCGCCCCGCGCATGTAGCCGACCTCAGTTTCGGACTTTACCGCCCGCTGCCAATTCACCAACCCTGTAGCGTCCACTAACGTTGCTTGCCCCAAACCCGACTGCAACGCCATGAACGCCGAAGCGGTGAAGTAGTAGTTATCCATCTCGAAGCCGATTCGACCGCCTGCTAGGCCGCGCTCGGTGATCAGCTCTACCAGTGTTGTCATTGGATGCTTTGCCGGGTTCTGAACAAATGTGTCTTCATACCCTACGATGTTATCATGGTTCAGATATGTGGTGCGCTGCGCACCTACCGCATCCATCGCGCGGCCCCACCAGACCGGCTCTCCCTCTTGGGTCAGCAATACGCCCTGATGAACATAAAACGACCAGCCGTCATAGCCCGTAAGCCACGCCATATTGGATGGATCAGTTACAAAAATCGCATCAAACCCGCGCGCTGCCATCTCTTTGCGCGTCTTGGTTAGGCGGGCGGCATATTCATCAACACCAAAAGGCAAATCGGGCATCTAGATCTCCAAATACGACTTTGTGATATTAGCTTTATCTTAGGACCGTTATCTGCAAAGATTTGAATTATTCGCATAATTTCCGCGACATTTTTCAACTGCTAACGAAATAGCCTATGATTGACGAAATTGATAAGAAAATACTGCAGCAAGTGCAGCGCAATAATCAGCTTACGAGTGCCGAACTATCTGAACGCGTAGGGCTTTCGCCCACATCGGTCCAACGTCGCCTTCATCGGCTACGTGACCAAAAGATCATCGAACAGGACATTTCCGTCGTTTCGACCGCCGCCGTGGGACGCCCGCTTACGATGTTAGTTTGTGTCGAACTCGAACGCGAGCGTTCGGATATTATTGATCGGTTCAAGAAATCCGTTCGTGATTGCCCCAAAGTTCAAAGCGCCTATTACGTAACCGGCGAAACCGACTTTGTTCTTACGGTCACCGCCAAAGACATGAGCGACTACGAGGCATTCACCCGCGATTTCTTTTACAACAACCAAGATATCAAAGGGTTTAAGACAACCGTGGTGATGGACCGCATCAAAGCGTCTTTCGAGCTACCATTTGACTAAACCCTTTGCTTTCTAGCAAAATTGTAAAAATGCGTCGGCGCATGTCTTTTTCGCTTGCGCCCTGATCGATTGCTTTATAGATCACGCCCACTAACGGAGTGCGGGCGTAGCTCAGGGGTAGAGCATAACCTTGCCAAGGTTAGGGTCGAGAGTTCGAATCTCTTCGCCCGCTCCAACAAAACAAGGCCTCTCGGCGACGAGGGGCCTTGTTTGTTTTCTGACCCACAACAATTACAAATCAGTGTAATTTTTCTGAAATCGGCTATTGCACCCTGCGCCGACTCTTTGTAAATCACGGCTCACTAACGGATGCGGGCGTAGCTCAGGGGTAGAGCATAACCTTGCCAAGGTTAGGGTCGAGAGTTCGAATCTCTTCGCCCGCTCCAGTTAGAAACCTACGAAAAGGTCACCCTCCGGGTGGCCTTTCGTCGTTATACAGCCTCTTAACAACGTTAGAATTTTTCGCGGCTATTGAAGAGCAAGGCTGCCAGTTGGGCGCCCTTCCCCGATAATGCTGACCTGTGCAATATTTGCAGATGCAACCGAACGGCTTGCAAATGTTTCGAACACAGGAACCCGAATATCCGCGTGGAAAACCCGGTCATCGCGCATGGCTGGGTGATCGGCCAATGCCGGGGTAGCCGCCGCAACATCGGCATAGGCCGGGATGTCATCGAATTCACCAACCTCCCCATCAGGCTGCTCGCCTAGATCGCCCTCTGCCCAACTGAAATCATACTCTTCTTCATCTTCCGCGTCCGCCCGCACATTCCGCGCCACACGAGCAGAAACTGCGTCCTTGTTGCTGACCGAAGCTACCGCAAGCTGCCCCAACAACGGCGCAGAGGTACGCTGGCCGACCAAAGCATGCAGGCATGGGATCAGATCGTATAGTTCATCAGCGTCCGGGCCGATCCGGTCGGTCAATAGGATCGTACTCAGGAAAGGGTTATGCCTTTCCCCAGAAAGCGCCAAGGAATGGGTCAACCGGCCCTCGATCGCCTCATCCATTACCAGCAAATCAATCAGGTCCATCTTTACCAATGCGCAAGCAACGTCGTGCCGGTCCACACAAAGGATCTGGAAGCCTTTTTCAACGAATACACGGGCGGTTGCAGCAGCCGCAGCGGGGTCGCTACGCATGATCAAAGCTTTCATCGGGTTCTCCTGACAGATGAGCAATTTCCACTAACCTACGAATCTAACCCTTAAATATTGCTGAAAACCCGCGACATTTCTTGCGCAGGCTTGGCCCCTGCCCCTGTTCCGCCTATAGAAACACACAAACAACGAAGGACGCGCATTATGCGGACAGCAACGATCACACGCAAAACCGCCGAGACTGACATCTCGGTTACCGTGAACCTTGATGGTTCAGGGGTTTATGATAATCAGACCGGTGTTGGTTTTTTTGACCACATGCTGGACCAGCTTTCGCGTCACGCGTTGATTGATATGACCGTTCGGGCAACCGGCGATCTGCACATTGATGATCACCATACTGTCGAAGATGTGGGCATTGCTTTGGGTCAGGCACTAACCGAGGCTTTGGGCGACAAACGCGGTATCCGCCGCTATGGCAGTTGCCACCTTGCGATGGACGACGCGCAGGTGCGCTGTGCGCTTGACCTGTCCGCGCGTCCTTATCTGATCTGCAACCTTGATCTGCCGTTCGGCAAAATCGGCACATTCGACACTGAACTGGTACGCGAGTTCTTTCAGGCACTTAGCACACATGGCGGCATCACGCTGCACATTGATAAGCTACACGGCTTTAACGCGCACCACATTGCAGAAGCGGCGTTCAAAGCAGTCGCACGTGCACTTCGTGAAGCGGTTGAAACCGACCCACGCAAGACTGACGCAATCCCGTCAACCAAGGGCAGCCTATGATCACTGCCCTTATTGATTACGACAGCGGCAACCTGCACTCGGCGCAAAAGGCGTTCGAACGCATGGCAAAAGAGGTCGACGGCGGCGAGATTATCGTGACCGCTGACCCTGACGTCGTGGCCCAAGCTGATCGTATTGTTCTGCCCGGCGATGGCGCGTTCCCACATTGCCGTGCAGAGCTTTTCGCGCGCACGGGTCTTGCTGAGGCGATTGTTGAGGCGGTTACAGTCAACGCGCGCCCATTCTTGGGTATCTGCGTCGGCATGCAAATGCTGGCAACGACTGGCCACGAATACGAAGAAACACCCGGCTTCGGCTGGATTGCAGGCGACATCCGCAAAATCAAACCTGCGGACCCTGCACTTAAGGTGCCGCATATGGGCTGGAATGATCTTGTGATCGACCACCCACACCCCGTGTTGGATGGGATCAAAACGGGCGACCACGCGTATTTCGTACACTCCTACGCAATGGACGTTGCAAACCCGAACGAACGATTGGCCCACGTCGATTACGGCGGCGATGTCACCGCGATTATCGGGCGCGACACGATCATCGGAATGCAGTTCCACCCCGAAAAAAGCCAAGACGCGGGCTTGCGTATGATCGGCAATTTCCTAACGTGGGCCCCGTAACAAACGGGATCCCCTCATGATCACACGTCGTACGATGATAATCGCCGCAGCAAGCAGCTTTGCTGGCTGCGGTCGCCGCAATCGCAGGGATGAATCGTCATCGCGATCCATTCCGCTTTACCCGAATGAAACGCCTGAACTGCGGCGGTTGATCAACAAATACGCTGATGTTCACGACATTCCAGTCACCCTATTGCACCGGGTTATCGTCCGTGAAAGCACCCATAACCCGGCCGCACGAAATGGCCCCTACTACGGGTTAATGCAAATCCTGCCACAGACCGCACGTACGATGGGCCACAAAGGCCCGGCGACCGAATTATTGGATGCGGAAACAAACCTCAGATATGCGGGCAAATACCTGCGCGGGGCTTGGCTATTGTCCTACGGCGACGAAGAAACCGCAGTAGGCTGGTACGCCCGCGGATATTATTACGAAGCCAAAAAGCGCGGTATGTTGGTCGAAACAGGATTGCGCCAAGGCTGAACACAAAAGGCCCCCGCAAATGCGAGGGCCTTATTCATTAGCTTGTTGCGCGCTTTAGTTCACGCGTGTCCAGTTTTGGCTTGCGCAAATCAGGCCACCTGCGACGCAACCACGGAGACGCAGTGCATTACCGGAAACGTCCATCTTGCCGATGTACATCTTGTTGTTCGACGGACGCCAAACTTGGCCCTCATAAGCACCACCACCCTGTGGCACCATATCGATCACGATCTGACGGCCAAGGTTGGGTGACTGGTATTCACCGCTGCCATTGAAGGTGCGGCTAATCGTGCCGCAAACAGCCGCACCACATGGTGCAACAGTCACATGCGCGTATGCGCCGTCGTCGACTTCTGTCTGCCAAACGCCAACAGCCGCATCTTGGGCTTGGGCCGCGCCACCGAATGCCAAAGCAGCCGCAATCGCGATAATCCGAGTTTTCATATCTATTCCTCCCTAGATCTGCAGTGAGCATGCCTGCGATCCATGATTCCGATCAAGCATGACGTAAGGTTGCGCCACGCGTTGCATTTCCGCAAGCGCCGTGCATAAACGCGCCAACAGTTATGAAAGGCCGCCCGATGATCCTCTACCCTGCTATCGACCTCAAAGACGGTAATGCTGTGCGATTGGTGCATGGGGACATGGATCAAACGACGGTTTTCAACGACGATCCTGCGGCCCAAGCCCGCGCCTTTGTCGAGGCTGGCTGCGAATGGCTGCACCTTGTTGACCTGAACGGCGCATTCGCTGGCGAACCAGTGAACGCCGCCCCGGTTGAGGCAATCCTCAAGGCCTGCCCGGTCCCTGCCCAACTGGGTGGCGGCATCCGTGACATGGCCACGATTGAACGCTGGCTGGACAAAGGGCTTGCCCGCGTGATTCTTGGAACTGTCGCTGTCGAAAACCCCGATTTGGTACGCGAAGCGGCCAAAGCATTCCCCGGCAAAGTCGCCGTCGGGCTAGATGCCCGCAATGGCCGCGTCGCAACACGCGGCTGGGCCGAAGAAACTGACGTGATGGTGACCGACCTTGCCAAATCGTTTGAAGATGCCGGGATCGCAGCAATCATCTACACCGACATCCTGCGCGATGGCGCGATGAAGGGGCCAAATATCGACGCGACTGCAGCGCTGGCGCGTGCCGTCGATATTCCGGTCATTGCCTCCGGCGGCGTATCTTCGATGGCTGACCTGACCGCGCTCATGGACACTGGTGTCATCTCGGGCGCGATCTCAGGACGTGCACTTTATGATGGTGCAATTGATCTTGCTGCGGCGCTCAAGCACCTCAAGGCATAGGTCACTCTGCGCCAACAGCCTTAGCAGTCAGTGCCGCCAAGGCACCATTCATCTTGGCGATAACTTCGGCGTCAGCGCTGATATCAAGCCCTGCAAACAAATCCTCAGCTGGCGTCCACGTCAGCTGAGTTGTTCCGTTAGCGTCAGCATAGGCAAGCACACGCAAGGGCAGCACCAGCCCCGCCCGAATGTCTTCCTCCATTGCCAGTGAACCCAAGGCAGGATTCCCGAATATAAGAAGCTGCGCATCCGGCAGCGACGTTCCAACGCTTTGCGCCCCGGCAGCATGATCAACACGTGCAAATACTGTCGCCCCGGCCCCGGTTACGGCAGCCTCCAGTGCGTCAATTGTTTCGGTGACAGAAAGTGGTGACGTTTTCATCATGTCTTCGGCCATTGCTGTTGTCGAAAGCCCGATCAGGGCGGCGGCGATAAATGTCTTCATGAAATTCTCCTGTTTCAGGATCACCGTCTTCACGGGCACGGCTTGCGTATTGCTATCACCTCCCTCTTCCAATTTCGCCTAAATCCTCCTAGAGATCACAGCATGTTGAAAACACGGATCATCCCCTGCCTCGATGTCGCCGAAGGGCGCACAGTGAAAGGCGTGAACTTTGTCGATCTGATTGACGCGGGCGACCCCGTTGAACAGGCCATAGCTTATAACGCCGCCGGCGCAGACGAGCTGGTGTTTCTTGATATCAAAGCAACCCACGAAAACCGTGGTACAATGTTTGACCTCGCTACGCGGACGGCTGAACAGTGCTTTATGCCGCTGACGATCGGCGGCGGTGTACGTACGCACCACGATGTGCGTGACCTGCTGCTTGCTGGCGCCGACAAGGTCAGCTTTAACTCTGCCGCTGTCGCTGATCCCAATGTCGTCGCCGAAGCAGCGATGCGTTTTGGCAGCCAGTGCATTGTCGTGGCAATTGACGCCAAAACAGTTGCACCCGGCAAATGGGAAATCTTCACACACGGCGGACGAAAATCTACCGGCATTGACGCCGTAGAATTCGCACGGACAGTCGTTGAGAAAGGGGCCGGAGAAATCCTGCTCACATCAATGGATCGCGACGGCACCAAATCGGGCTTCAACATCCCACTGACACGCGCGATTTCAGACGCGGTTGATGTACCCGTGATCGCCTCTGGCGGTGTCGGAACCTTGGATCACCTCGTCGAAGGTGTCACCGAAGGCGGTGCATCCGCTGTTCTTGCCGCCTCTATCTTTCACTTTGGCACCTACACCATTGGCGAAGCCAAAGCACACATGGCCGCTGCAGGCATCCCGGTACGACTATGACACTTGATGATCTCGCTACACTGATCGCCTCGCGCAAAGGGGCCGACCCTGAAACCAGCTGGACAGCAAAGCTGTTCGCCAAAGGTCCCGAAAAATGCGCCGAAAAATTCGGTGAAGAGGCGATTGAAGCCATTATTGAGGCCGTCAAAGGCGACAAAGAAAAACTAACGTCAGAGGCCGCAGACGTGATCTATCACCTGCTCGTCATGCTTGCTGCGCGTGACGTAAGCCTGAACGACGTGCTAGCAGAGCTTGCGCGTCGCCAAGGCATGTCGGGCATCACCGAAAAAGCAAACCGCGACTAATTCACTTCGATTTCAAAGTCCCAGGCGCGGTATTTCAATCTTTGGACAGCGATCCTGAATGACATCAACGCCGCGTGCTTCTGCCTTTGCCGCAGCATCTGGACTGTGAACACCCAATTGCATCCATATCGTCTGTAGCGTTGGCCATCGTGCAAGCGCTGCATCGACAATACCCGGTACAGCATCGCTCGCGCGGAAAATATCCACCATATCCACGTCGAAGGGGATAGAGGTCAGATCGGCATAGACCATCTCACCAAATAGCATCTGTCCAGCCAGCCCTGGGTTTACACCAATCACGCGATAACCCTCGGCTGCCAGATACTCACCAACGCGGCGACTAGGGCGTGCAGGATTGGCCGAGGCTCCGACCAAAGCAATTGTCTTGGTGCGCGTCAGAACCGCGCGCAGATGTTCATCAGAATATTCCATAAAGCCACCCTACCCAGCCATTTGCCAGAAAAAAAGCACCCGGAATAATCCGGGCGCAAAGTTTGGAACGAGGGACAGTGATAAGAGGCACGTCGGTTCCAAGAACGCGCCTTCGCATATCAACATATGTCCGATTCTTCCTCCTAAAAGGGGTGCTCCGCATAATGTGATCACATCGCGATTAGTCGAATAAATCGTCGAATACGTCTTCGATCTCATCCCACAGCTCTGCAATCATCTTTCGAACAAACGATGCAGGCCCGCGCTTGTCTTTGCGTTTAGGCGCAATGGCGCGCTTGGTGGGGCGGGCGGGCGTCGCCGCAGGCGCGGTCGACTGGACCGCCGCAACTGGCATGTTCTTAAGTGCGCGCAATGGCGCCCCACAGTTTGAACAGCTCAGCTCATGCCGCTGCTTGCCGCGCAGACGCAATGCTGCGCGGGTTCCACAATAACAACAGGTCGCAATCTTATTCGCGGGCATAAGTGTTACTTAGGCTTTGGCCGCATAAAGTGCTACAGCGGCAGCATTAGAAACGTTCAGCGACCCAAATTCAGCCGCCGCATCGATCTTGACCAGCTGATCACAGGTTTCGCGGGTCTTCTGGCGCAAGCCCGGCCCTTCGGCCCCCATGACCAGCGCCACCGCGCGGTCGCGCTTCCCCTCAACCGCAGTCTCGATGGTGTCGTCCGCTTCGCCGTCTAGCCCCAGCACAAGATAACCCATCCCCTGCAATGCGATGATCGCATCTGCCAGATTGCGTACGCGCAAATAAGGCTGGCGCTCAAGCGCACCGCTCGCCGTTTTCGCCAGCGCACCTGTTTCAGGGGCCGCGTGACGCTGCATGGCGACAACGGCACGTGCACCAAAGACTTCGGCAGAACGTAGAATCGCACCGACGTTATGCGGATCTGTCACGCGATCCAGCAAAACGATGCGTGGCGGCTGCGGACCATCCCCCAACGCGACATCCTCAAGCGATCCCCAATCCAGTGGTTTCACCTCAAGCGCAGCCCCTTGGTGCACAGATTGTGGATCAAGCGGCGCTGCAAATTTACGTGGATCGGAAATTTCGGGCTCAATGCCCCCCTTCCCTACGGCTTCGCCCAAACGTTCAAGCGCGTTACGCGTAACAACAAGGCGAAGTTTGACGCGATTAGGATTCTCTAGGGCATCCCGAACCGCATGCAGGCCAAATAGCCAAACGGTTTCGTTTGCGGCAGCGCGCTTACCCTGCTCTTTCGCAATGACCCACTTTGGCTTTTTCATTTTGTTTTTCCGTTCCTGACACTGTTTCAAAGGGGCGATACCCGACAAAATGAACTCTGTGAAGACTTGTCGCAAAAACCGACACTTTTGCGGTTGACGGGGCATGGGGCCACAGGTAATCAGCCCCCCAGTGGGCGACAGGCCGCAAGGTGTGGCAGGGGACTGTAACTCCCTCGAGGCGACTCACGCCTGGTTCGATTCCAGGGTCGCCCACCATTTACTGATATATCAGTATCTTAGATGCGTGAACTCCCGGTAATACACCGGTGAGCCACGCACCTAAAGAACAACCTCCCAAGCACAAGCCTTTACGAACATCCCATGCGAGTGCAGCCGTTTCCTACTCTAATAACAATCCACTTTGCGCGAGCATTCGCGTGTCATCGATTTGCCGCAACATGCTGATCGCACTTGCCGATGTGGCCGCAACCATATGATCGCCATGGCCACCATCACTTAGGTCTGTCAGATCAACAATCACGACGTTCAACCCAGCAACATCATCAGCCGCGTCCAATTGGCCAACTTTTGAACGACCGCCGATCAAATATGAAGAAAGGCGAAGCGCCCGATCCGTGCCACTGGTCAAAATGACATATGGCGCGTTGCGGTCGCCGATCGTATCAACCTGCCGTCGAAAAATGTCCGGGTCGATATCAGGCGATAACAGAATCACGGTGCCGATGTCATTCAGCGCATGATCTTCACCTGCAATGGCGAGCTGCCGCATCGCCTCCATGATTAATTGCGCCCCCATCGAGTGCGCGACCAACGTCACCGTTTTTGTTGAATTGTGTGAAATATCTTTCAGTAAAGCGGTCAAATCGTCTCGGGCAAACAGGACGCTGTCACGATCATAGACATATGCCCCCGGTGACGCGGCAGAGGCCCACGAAAAAACCGCCTTAACGTCTGTCAGCCCAAAGTCATGCCCCATCTGGGCAAATCGAAACACAGCCTCTGTCGTGGTCGTGTTATAGCCATGTACGAAAAGCAGGATCTCTTCTCCGGGTGCTGCGTTTAACGCAGCGATATATTCAGCCCGATTTTGAGGTTGATAGCTGGCCATCGTGAACCCACCCAGCGGATCCCGTGGCGTTTCAACGCGCCCGGGAGCGTGATGGGGTGGCACAGCTACGTCGACACGCGCAAACTGTGGCTGCGTCACACGATCATTGTAAACTAACGCACCAGTCACCGCAGGTGTTTGCTGTGTGGTAACATATACAGTTTCCGTCACAGCCCCACGCACGCCCGGCGCCACGGTAATGTCATAGGGCCGCGTGCATGACATCATCCCCAAACACGAGACAGCAAGCAGTAAACGAGTCACTAGCTTAGTCGAGTTCTGTCCAAGGCCACGGTTTGACCTCACTTGCTGCAACCTGATACCGGGCCGCTTTGGCCATCCAAACGCCCATCGTGGTACCGATTTCAGCAAGCTGTTCGTTCGGTTCGCGCTTTTTAAATAGCATTATCAGGAATTGGGCGATGGTTAGCAGCCCCAAAAGCGAGCTCGCCATGCTCATCAAAACGGCGATGATCACCATATGCACCAAGCGCAGCCAGATGCTTTCGAAATCCGAAGCCACTTCGCTGTTTTCTTCTTCGGGCATGCCCCTCTCCTATTTTGCGCCTGCGGCGAAAACCATATCCATCATCTTTTGCGTTCCCCGCGAAAATTCAAGGGGGCATGGATAATCAGCGCCAGTGCGCACAGAATTACAGAAATTTTCAACCTGCAGGACATAGTGATTTACGCCCGGCCAGCGTTCAGTCGTAACAGTCGTCCCCGCGACCGCCAGTGTCAGTTCGGCTTGATCAAAGACATTGGCGTTGAACGGGCAGGTCAATTGTAGCACCCCGGCTTCACCGTGGAACGTGACCTGCTGGCGGTTGAACAATCGCATAGACACGATGGCCGAATACGTGAATTCAGGGAAATCTGCCGCAACCTGCGCAAATACATCAACGTCATTTTCAAGCCGCAGATTCGCATAGGGTATCTGAGTGGGTTCTTCCCCAGTCACAAACCGCGCCGAACCAAAGGTATAAACGCCAATATCGCGCAAACCTCCCCCACCAGCTTTGGCCTGATTGCGAATATTGCCAGTATCATCGTTAAAATATGTGAACGTCGCCTCCACATGTTTCAACGCGCCAATCGCACCGCTTTGCACCAATTCCTGTGCGCGCTGAAACTGCGGGTGGTGCACAATCATAAACGCCTCTGCGGCAAGCATCCCGGATTCGTCACGTGCAGCGATCAGCGCGTCAAAATCAGAGTCAGACAGCGCAATCGGCTTTTCGCATAGAACGTGCTTGCCTGCTTTCAGGGCTTTGATCGTCCATTCGACATGTAAATGGTTCGGCAAAGGCACATAGACAGCATCAATATCGGGATCGGCTAACAGCGCGTCATAGCTATCGTGAACCCGTAAATCGGGGGCAAATGCCTTAAACGGCTCTGCCTTTTCTGGGCTCGACGTCGCAAGCGCCGCAAACTGGGCACCCTTGGCGGCATGGATAGCCGGCGCCATGTGATTTAATGCAAAATTAGCTGCGCCCAAAACGCCCCAACGGATCGGTGTCATAGAACTCTCCTATTCAGCGCGATGTTAGCGCTAAGCCTGACCAAAGGGAAAGCACCGGTTTTCTAGTTTCCATAAAAATATCCCCGCCAAAGATACTCTGACGGGGATAGATTAAAACCGCTTCGCGTTAGAAGTTATGCTGACTCCAGCATACCTTTTTCTTTCGCGAGCTCCTGCATCTTTGCTTGCAGCTTTTCAAAGGCGCGCACTTCGATTTGGCGAATACGTTCGCGGCTGACGTCATACTGACCGCTTAGGTCTTCCAGAGTGATCGTTTCATCAGATAGGCGACGCTGCACCAAGATATCCTTTTCGCGATCGTTCAGCACTTCCATCGCTTCGGCCAACAGTTCACGACGCACATCAAGCTCGTCATGCGCCTCGTAATCTGCAGCAGTATTAGCGCTTTCGTCTTCCAGCCAATCCTGCCACTGCATGGTGCCTTCACCATCAGAGCCGACCTGCGCGTTCAACGACGCATCACCACCAGACATACGGCGGTTCATCGAAATCACTTCGTCCTCGGTCACACCAAGGTCTGTCGCGATCCGTTTCACGTTTTCAGGACGCAGATCACCGTCTTCCAACGCGCCAATCCGAGACTTCGCTTTGCGCAGGTTAAAGAACAGCTTTTTCTGTGCAGACGTTGTGCCAAGTTTGACCAATGACCATGACCGCAGAATGTATTCCTGAATCGACGCACGAATCCACCACATGGCATAGGTCGCCAAGCGGAAACCCTTTTCCGGGTCGAAACGCTTCACAGCCTGCATAAGACCAACGTTAGCTTCGGAAATCACCTCTGCTTGGGGCAGCCCGTAACCACGGTAACCCATGGCAATCTTGGCCGCTAAACGCAGGTGCGACGTGACCATCTTGTGCGCGGCTTCCGTGTCTTCGTGATCGACCCAGCGCTTGGCCAGCATATATTCTTCCTCAGGCTCCAACATTGGGAACTTGCGGATTTCTTGCATATAACGGTTCAGCCCACCCTCTGGGGTTGGTGCTGGTAAATTTTTATAGTTGCTCACTGTCTCTGCCCTCCTACTAATGTTTAAAGGCTTAACATGGATATGGTGACGCTAACGTGACGTTTCAAGTCCAAGTATTGAATTTTCGTAAATCCAATATGAACCGGTCAGTTTAGTAATGCGAGACCGTTTTTCGTGCGCTCACGCACATGGGACCGAATATTTCAGCCCTTATATCCAAGTGCAGCGATCAAAGCGGACATATCTTCTGGCAACTCGGCCTCAAACTGCATGAATTCACCAGAAACCGGATGCTCAAACCCAAGCGTCGCGGCATGCAACGCCTGACGGCCAAATGCCGAAACGGCGGCGACACCCGCCTCGCCCACCGCCTTTGGTGACAGTTTGCGCCGCCCACCATAGACAGGATCACCGATAAGCGAATGACCACAATGCGCCAGATGCACACGGATCTGATGGGTACGCCCTGTTTCCAGCCAGCATTCGATCAGCGCAGCACAAGGCGGTGATCCCAAGGGTTCTACGATACGCGATCGCGTAACTGCATGGCGGCCAGTCGTGAAAGAAACCGCCTGCCGTTGCCTATCAGTTTTATGGCGACCCAAAAATGTCTGCACCTTTAGGATATTACCCGGCTCAAACGAAGTCCCCTTGATCCCGCGCAAGCGCGGATCGTTGGCGTCAGGCACACCATAACACACCGCCAAATAGCGCCGTTCAACAGTATGCGCTGCAAATTGTGCAGCCAGATGGTGATGCGCACGGTCAGACTTTGCAGCCACCAACAACCCGGTCGTCTCTTTATCAATGCGATGCACAACACCGGGCCGTTTCATCCCCCCCACACCGGACAGGCTGTCGCCGCAATGATAGATCAATGCGTTCACAAGTGTTCCGCTGGGTGTGCCAGGCGCAGGATGGACGACCATGCCGGCTGGCTTGTTCACCACGATCAGATCGTCATCTTCAAAGACGACTTCTAATGAGATGTCTTCACCGACAATATGGCTTTCTTCGGCAATCTCAACCGCGACGTCGATCTGCGCGCCTTCGGCGACACGAAACCGCGGGTCGGTCACAACAGCACCGTCAACCTGCACAGCACCATCAGCAATAAGCTTTGCCAACCGTGAACGACTCAGCGACGCATCTTGCGGAACATCACGCCCTAGCGCCTTATCCAAACGAGCAGGAGGCGTTGCCTGAATCACAAATGAAATCACGTCTGCCATGGCTATATTCGCCCTCGCTTTGGGTAAAATACTCCCGTCGGAGGCTCCAACGGATCAAGTTTTGTGGGGTTTGCGGGATTAATTAGGAAATAGCAAGACTGCGCTATCAGCTGTCAAAATCTGCCAATTGGGGAATGGTACCGCCTCCCCGGCTTGAACGGGGGACCCCTGGTTCCACAAACCAGTGCTCTAACCAACTGAGCTAAGGCGGCATTGCGGGTGATTTAGCGGCCCCAGTTCGTGAATGCAATACCCTCAGAAGGAAATCTGCCAAGTCTCTTCAACAAGATCGACGCCAAACGAATGGACAGGTTTCGCGCTTACCCTCGCAAAGCCGTTGCGCGCGTAAATTTTGCCAGCGGCGACGTGGCTCTCGTGCGTCCAAAGCGTCATATCGCGATAGCCTGCAGTGCGCGCAAACGTAAGGCAACGATCCAAAAGGGCTTGCGCCGCGCCAGTGCCGCGCGCTTCTGGGACAAGATAAAACAATCGTAGCTTGGCCGTTTGATCACCATTGCGGACGCAGAAAATGCTGCCAAGCCTCATATCACCGTCGTGGGCAACCCAGCCCGACTCGGACTTCGGATCGTGGCCGTCCAAGAAATCCTGAATAATGCTCGCGACAAGCGGGCCAAAGGTGTCATCAAACCCTTCGGCCTTAGCATAATGATCGGCATGCTGCCGGATCAGCCAATCAGCGTCATCTTTTAAAAAGGGGCGTATAGAATAAGTCATCAGCGTAGTTTGCCCGCCAAACACTTGCCAATCAAGGCATTCACACGCTAGGACACCTAGGCAGTCTAGGGGATATGACATGGGAATTAACAGCGAACGCGACATCGAAGCCAACATGCAAATCGGTCCGACCGATCTCGGCATGGTCCGAATCTTTATCGAAGCTGGTGGTGTCGAAATTCCAATGGATTTTGAACCGGAAGAAGCTGACGAAATCGCCGAAGAAATCCGTGCCGCAGCAATCGCAGCCCGCGCAGTCAAAAAACGTTAACAAATCGCGGGTCACGTGCAGCATGCGCACGCATTGCTGCATGTCTCGCGAATTTTTGTACCATCACCTTTCGACGGGCCGGCGCAAGCTTTGCTTCCGGGCTCATCTTTACGATCTCTGCGCCATATCCGTCAGCGAGGATCAGTCCGGTATCATCGGGCAGTAACTCTGTCGGAAAGTCGGTATCGACCGCCCAAAAGAACCGATCACACCATTCGAGATAACCCTCCCACTTCTTGTCGGACAAATAGTCAGCGCGACTCGACTTACATTCGATTATCCAAATCTCGCCTTTCGGGCCCAACCCCATGACATCGACGCGCAGCCCTGATGTCGGGACAAGTTCTTCTACACTAACAAAGTCATGGCTCCGCAAATGGCGGCACACCCCGCGCGCCAGAAGCTGGCCGGGCATTAATTCGATCTGTGCATATTCTTCGGACATGGGCCGAATGTGAACAATAAGTGAACAAAACTCAATTGCGTATTTTCAAATCAGCGCGAGCAGACAGCAAACGAAATGGGCAGCGGCAACAATGACCAACAAAACAAAGACATTAAAACCCGATCGGCAACAAATCGCTTTTTTCCCTTAAATGCCAACCACTAAGCGAAAATCTGCCAGAATTTTCGACAAGGCCCAAACCAGCTTTATGTCCCAATTGAGGCAAATGACCCGACATCACAGGCCAAATCACCACCCAACCGTCACTATTTCGTCCGTTTTAGCCGCCATAAAGAGAGGGACTTTAGAAGGAACCAAGCATGTCTATTTTCCAAGGAATTACCGTTTACGAGGTATCGATGGCTCTTATCCTGGTTGGTTTCGCGGAACGCCTTTTGCTTGCTTACGCTCCGATTGAAATGGTCGGCCCCAACGGTTGGCTCATCAAAGGCGACGTTGAAGAATAAACTGTCGCTGACCACTTGCCCTGCCCCGCATTCAGTCCTACCTGTTGCCTCGGCGGGCTTCTGCGCTTCTCGTTATCCCGGGTACAAATCCAGCGGCCTTAAGCAAATCCTTGGGGGCTGGCTCTGTTCTAACCCTGGTTAGTTTACCTGGCACCCACCTGTACATACAGGTCCTCAGGATTAGCTACCCTTACGGATGCCGCGGTTCCCGCCACCTTTTCTTACTCAATCTTCTTTGGTTACTTTTCGGAAACGCTGCTCGCCAGCGCAACGAACGCGATTCCTGTCGTCAAAAAGTTAATCCCGAGCAATAGGCCAATCGCCCAAAGCGCAGTGCCCGGCAAGCCCGCGATCAACAAGAACCCAAGCAAAAGCGTAACGGCCCCGTTCATAGCCAGCCAGCCCCACCCTGCTTTTTGGCGATGCTGCAACGCGATGACACCTTCAACTGCCCCCTGCACCAAAAACACAACGCCGAGCACGAACGTCAAACCAATCAGCCCGTTCAGTGCAAAGAGCGCGAGATAAACACCAAGCGCCAAATGGAGCACGGCAATTAACCCACTCCAAACCGCCGACTCCCAGCGTTTCGCTTGAAATGCGTGATACAGCAGCGCAGCCCCTGTCAGCAGGAAGACCCACCCAAGCAGTACTTTTGCCGCAATCGAGAAGAATAGCGGGAATATTACGGCCAGCAGCCCCAGCACGATAAGTACGATTCCCGTTGTACGGAATTGACCACGAAACTTGCGCACGGCCTCAAGAACTTCGGGAGGTTGTTGATTTGTATCAGACATTGGGTCACTCCTTTATCTGACTAAACTGTGGTCCCATTGCCAAAACTTCAATACCGGCCTTGGCTGGCTTTGATTTAGCGTGACGTATTGCGCGCCCCGACACCTACAATTTACGTAAATGGCATGACCATTTTTTGCGACCATTCAGATTGAAAGACAGTATTATGTCCGACGACCGAACGATCTCCACGGATAGACTCTTTCTCACTCCATTTGCGCCAGCGCATACGGATGCCCTTTTCGAGATGAACTCCGACCCTGATGTTATGCGCTACTTAGGCGGAACACAGACACGAGAAGAAACCGAAGAAGGGATCGCGCGCGTTCAGCGGCGATGGTCTGCATATGGGCATGGATGGTGGACTGTGTTTCTTAAAGGCACCGAAACCGTTGTAGGTGCGGCATGCCTGCAATTTCTTGATCATCAAGAAAACGCACCGCTGGAGGTCGGCTGGCGCTTGAAGACACAGTATCATGGCAACGGGTACGCGACGGAGGCAGGGAAAGCCGCAATGGATTTCGGTTTTGACCGAATTTGCACCGATTACATTTGCGCTGTCGCTGAACAAGCCAACACCGCATCGCAGAGGGTGATGGAACGCTTGGGGATGACCTATGTAGGCATTCAAACCCACTACAACACCGCATGCACGGTTTACGAGATCTACAAGAACCGCCGTCCTTAAAGCCGCCCAAGTTGGGGATCACCCCAACCAGATAACCGCTATTAAATGGGTTCTGCCTCGCCGAAAGCGAGCCTTAGAACTTTTCAGGCTGTGCTTCGCGCGCCATGTGATCCAGAACCGCATTCACGAACTTTGGCTCTTTGCCATCGTGCGAAAATGCCTCTGAAACTGCGACGAATTCACTGATCACGACCTTTGGTGGGGTCTGCCCTGTCTTCAGCTCACCACCTGCAGCGCGGAACAATGCCCGCCATGTTGGGTCGATCCGCGCGATTGGCCATTTCGCGACAAGCGCACGGTCCGTCATCTGGTCGATCGCGGCCTGCTCGTTCACAGCGGTTTCCATCAAACCACGGAACGTTTTCAGATCACCTTCAATCATTTCGGCATCGTCATAGGTCGCGCCAAAACGGTGATCCTCAAATTCGCGGATCACTTGATCCACGGTCTGCCCAGAGGCTTCCATCTGGAACAACGCTTGCACAGCATAAAAGCGTGCAGCAGATTTCATTTTACGCAGTTGGTTGTTCGAAATGGTCATGCTGTTGTTTTGCCACCTGTGTTACCAGCCAGCAGAATTTCCTGTGTAAAGCCCACCGGTTTATCGGATTTGCCCCATTTACGGGCGAGCGCGATAAGGTGCAAGGCCGCAGCGGCGGCTCCGCCACCTTTATTCATCTGCGCGGGGTCGGCGCGCACAACGGCCTGATCACGGTTTTCGACAGTCAGGATGCCATTGCCGATACAAACACCCTGAAGTCCCAAAAGCTGGATCGCGCGGGAACTGTCATTACAAACAGTATCATAGTGGGTTGTCTCGCCCCGGATCACACAGCCCAGTGCAACATAGCCGCCAAAGTTGCTTAGCCGCTCAGCGATGCCGATCGCAGTCGGAATTTCCAACGCGCCGGGAACCTCAACAATTTCCCATGTCGCGCCAGCCTTTTCGATCTCTGCCTTGGCACCCGCGATCTGGTTGTCAGAGATATCCTTGTAGTATGGCGAGGCCACAATCAGGATTTTCACTGGTTTCTCAAATTCTGGCAGCGGCATGATGTAATGCGATGGTCCAGCCATTATCCGATCTCCGAAATTTTGCGTGTGCCTGTGATTTCTAAACCGTAGGCATCAAGGCCCACAACTTTTGGCATTGGCGAATTGGTCAGGAGCTCAATCTTATGCAAGCCAAGCGAGCTAAGGATTTGGGCACCCAGACCATATTGGCGCAGCGTTTGCGGTGATGTTTCTTCGTCCAGATCAATCTGCATATGCAGATCACGCAAAAGAACCAAAGCACCGCGGCCTTCTGCCGCTATGACATTCATCGCATCGCCAAATTCATTCCGGCGCCCAGCTGGCCCTGCACCCACGACATCAAGCATCGGGTCGAGAGCATGCATGCGCACCAGAACAGGTTCTTCCGTTGTGATGTCACCCTTCACTAGCGCGATATGTTCCGCACCTTGGGTTTCATCTGTATAAATCCGCATCTCCCAGTTTCCGCCAAATTCAGAGTGAATTTGGTTTACTTCGCGCACACGCACCAGATTGTCGTGACGACGGCGGTAAGCAATCAGATCGCTAATCGTACCGATCTTAAGCCCGTGCAATTGTGCAAAGGCGACCAGATCAGGCAGACGCGCCATTTCGCCGTCTTCTTTCATGATCTCACAGATCACACCCGATGGGTTCAAACCGGCAAGGCGCGAAATATCAACGGCGGCTTCGGTGTGACCTGCACGAACCAAAACACCGCCCTCGCGGGCGCGAAGTGGAAACACATGACCAGGCGTCGCGATGTCTGCAGCACCCTTTGATGCATCAATCGCCGTCGCGACGGTGCGTGCGCGGTCATGGGCCGAAATACCAGTACTAACACCTTCGCGAGCTTCAATGCTGACAGTAAACGCAGTTTCGTGACGCGAAGAGTTGTGAGACGCCATAAGCGGCAAGCCCAGCGCATCAATGCGCGAACCGGGCAAAGTGAGGCAAATGAGGCCACGACCATGCGTCGCCATAAAGTTAATTGCATCCGGTGTGGCCATCTGGGCCGGGATCACAAGATCACCTTCGTTTTCGCGATCTTCGTGATCGACAAGCACGAACATGCGGCCATTGCGGGCGTCTTCGATGATGTCTTCGATCTTGCTAATCGCGTCAGACCAATCGCGTTCGACTGGACCGGGTGTTTCGAATTTCTGGCTCATGCGGATCCCCGAATGTATGTTGCTTCGCAGATAGCCCAGCAGTGCCAATTTGGAAAGGGTGGTGGATCAAGATCCACCCTACGACGTCACGACCAAATATAGGAAACGCCTTTTACAGCTATCGGTTCGCAGTGACGCACAACGAAACTTGCAGGCTGACGGCAATCTTTGGGCAGAAACACCGCGCTTGACATGATACCTTTAGGTTTCATATAAAGAAGTACCAAACGGTATCATAAAGGAATCGCGATGAGACAGCTTTTCATCTCCTCGATGGTCGACGCATTTAGTGCGTCACTGCCAGCAAGTGCCGACAAGTTTACACTGTCGGATTCTCGCGATTTGGTATGGAAGACTCCCCCCGACGGCGTTTCATTTGAATCCGTTGAGGTGCAACAATGACGGATGCCGAACAAATGGGGTTTCGTGCGCTCGCGGACCCAACCCGACGCAAAATTCTACAGTTGTTGGCAACAAACGACATGACGATCGCGGAAGTCGCGGAAAACTTTCAGATGACCAGAGCGGCAGTAAAAAAACATTTAACGATATTAAATGAAGGCAATCTCATCTCTGTCCAAGTCGACGGCAGATCGCGGCTGAACACGTTGAACACCACCGGACTAAAGCAGGTGTTCGACTGGTTTGGGTACTTTGATGAATTCTGGGATAGCCGGCTCGACGCACTCAAATCAGATATTGAAAAGGACATGCAATGACCGACACAATACTGCAAAAATCGATTTACCTCAAAGCGTCCCCAGCTCAGGTTTGGGCCTATTTGACTGACCCAGCAAAGTTAGCGATTTGGTTCCACAAACCCGATGCGCCATTGGTCGAGGGCAGCTATGAAATGTTCGGGACAGACAGCGGTGAAAAGCTTATGTGGGGTACGGTCCTGGTCGCAGAACCATATTCTCGTCTTGAGTATACATTTACCATCAATCCCATGGGCGATCAGGTCAGTACTGTGAAGTGGGCTTTAACCGAGGTTCCGGGCGGCACGAACCTGTCCTTACGCCACGAAGGCCTACCACAAGGGGCAGAAGCTTTTGGACTTATTCTCGCGCTCGACAAAGGTTGGGACGACCACCTTGCACGCATGCGAGGCTCGGCGCACGGCGACTAGCGCAGACGCCATCGCGACAGAAGCTACGACGTAGGGTGGGTTTTAACCCACCTGCCCTTCAAAATAGATATCTGCGGGCAAATAACCGGCAAGCTGCGCGGCCTCGCTCCATTCCCGTTCAAACCCTGTATCGCCGATCAAAACAAAACGATCCGCCGGTACTTGCTCGGACTGTATGACCGCCTTCATGTGATCACGCATATCCGCCCAGCTTCCCGCAAAGCGCGGCGCACTATGGGCTCGGTCGATCTGAGCTAACGAACTAAGGTGTGTTGGTGTGACTGGGGTATGTGCCAAACCAACCCGATGTGTCGAAATCAAACTATCTAACTTTGCCACTTGCGCGGCAGGCATCGCCTGCCCGTCACGCAGCACATGCAACGCATTGCTCGAAAACAAAAAGCCGATCAAATCATGTCCGGTACTCGCCCGAATACCAGCATAGGTCTTATACGGCAGCCCCAATTGCTCCGCACGTCGGACACGCAAGCGAACAACCTCGATCGGCAGGGTCGGCATCAGTTTCTTGCGGGCCTTCGTCCAGACGTGCTTGCGCCAGCTATGGCCCGGCTCATCCACGCGACCTGAATTATGGCCGATACCAGCCATTACGCGAACTCCTGCAGCCGCGCCACGTAACGCGCCATTGTGTCGATCTCGATGTTGATCAGGTCGCCCTCTTCGATGTCACCCCACGTTGTTGCGGTCTTGGTGTGCGGAATGAAGTTGATACCAAAGTCACCGCCTTCGACTTCGTTGACGGTCAGCGATGTCCCGTTCAATGCAACGGACCCTTTAGGCGCAATAAATTTTGCCAGTTTAGCAGGCGCACGGAACGTTACGCGGGTGCTATCACCTTCGTTGCGAATTTTGATGATTTGCGCAACGCCGTCGACGTGGCCAGACACGATATGCCCGCCCAGCTCATCTCCGACCTTTAGCGCACGTTCAAGGTTCAGCCGTTTACCAACCTGCCACTCACCGACGTTTGTCGCGCTTACAGTTTCAGCCGAGATTTCCACATCGAACCAGTTGCGCGGCGCAGTGCCTAACGCGATCACTGTTAGGCAAACGCCATTGCATGCAATTGATGCTCCGATGTCGATCCCGTCCACATCGTAGCTGGTTCCAATCCGCGCGCGCAGATCACCGCGTTGCTCCAGTCTGATGATTTCACCAATATCTGTGACAATCCCCGTAAACATGCGCAGTTCCTTCCAATGTTCCCCCAGAGACCTAGCCCGTGATTGAACCGCAGGCAAGCAGCGCAACACGTGCATTTCTTTACGGCTAGCCGCTTACCTCTGGCCGCACGAATGGCTATAAGTGTTCACAATGAACACGCAGCGCAACTTTTTGTTTCTACAAGGGCCACACGGGCCGTTCTTTCGGCAGCTTGGGCGCATGCTTCGTGCTGCGGGTGCCGGTGTGCATCGGGTTGGTTTCAATGCAGGCGACCGCGCCTTTTGGGGCCACGCGCCGAACTATATCCCATATCGTGGCGACCAAGATATGTGGCCAGAAACACTGGCGCAGATTATCACCACGCGCCAGATCACCGACATCGTAATTTACGGCGACACCCGCCCAATTCATGCAGAGGCGGTAAAGCAGGCCAAAACGGCTGGTCTAAAGGTACATGTGTTCGAAGAAGGCTATCTGCGCCCCTACTGGGTGACTTATGAACGTAGCGGTAGCAATGGGCATTCTGAGCTCATGAATATCACCGTGGATCAGATGCGAACGCGGCTTGCCCAAGGTGCCACTGACATACCAACACCCCCATCCCACTGGGGCGACATGCGCCAACATATTTTCTACGGCGCCCTGTACCATTGGTTTGTGATGTTCAGAAACAGCGGTTACCCACAGTTCCGCCCGCACCGTGCACTGCCAATCCGCCGCGAAGCAATTTTGTATTCAAAGCGACTATTGCTAATGCCATTTTTGGCTGCACATCGCGCCTATGCCACACAACGGATTAAGGCAGGTGGATACCCCTATCACATTGCCTTGCTTCAGCTTGAACATGACGCCAGTTTTCAGGCGCATTCGTCGTTTGAAGATACACACGCATTTCTAAAGGTCGTCATTGATGGCTTTGCTGCCGGAGCGCCTGCACATCATCATCTCGTATTTAAGGCACATCCATTGGAAAGCGGACAATCACCCTTGCGGCGTATGATCCGAGAGCTATCGCAAAGTAAGGGCATTCGCGACCGTGTACACTATGTCCGCGGAGGAAAACTCGCGGTGCTACTGGATCAGGCACGCAGCGCTGTGACCGTTAATTCTACCTCCGGGCAACAGGCGCTATGGCGCGGCATTCCGCTTAAGATTTTCGGGACAGCCGTTTACAGCAAACCTGAATTTGTATCCGATCAGCCCCTGCCCGCCTTCTTTGCCAACCCAACCCGGCCAGATGCGCAGGCCTATCGCGACTATCGTCAATTCCTGTTGCAAACGAGCCAAGTACCGGGCGGTTTCTATTCCAAGAAAGGGCGCAGACAGCTTATGCGGCAACTTGTGGATATGATGCTGGCACCCGATGGGCCTTACTCTGTCCGTAATAGATCGCTTGCGACCCCACTACATGCCGTCAAGTAAACAGATGCATTCCGAAATGACGTCGAAAAAGCGCGAAAACTTGTACGTCTACAATGGTGGCTTGCTGACCAAAGGCCGTGTGCGCCGCATCGTCGAATTAGCCGGGTTCCATATCCGCATTGGTGTTCCAAGCGAAGGCGACCTTGTTGGTGTATGGGGGCAAAGCCCCACTTCCCCACGCGGCGAAGCTGTCGCCGAACGCAAAGACGCACCTGTGGTCCGGATCGAAGATTCCTTCCTTCGCTCCGTCGGCCTAGGCCGCGATGGCGACGATCCAATCGGTCTAAACATTGATCGTCGCGGCGTGCATTTCGACCCAAGCACGCCATCTGACCTAGAGATGATATTGGCCGAAGATCCGCTTGATAATACCGCGCTACTAGATCGGGCACGCGCTGGCATCGAGACGATAAAGTCAGAGCATCTTTCAAAGTACAACAGCTTTGATCCGAAACGGCCCGTCCCCGATCCCGGCTATGTCCTTGTCATCGACCAAACGCGCAAAGATGCGTCGATCAAGGCAAGCGGCGCAGACAGTAATACGTTCCGCGAAATGTTGTTCTATGCCCAAACGGAACATCCCGGTGCACAGATCATAATTAAAACGCACCCAGAAACGACGGCGGGACACCGCGAAGGGTACTTTAATGAAAAGGACGTCACTGATCGGATTAGCCTGTGTGACGCCCCGCTATCGCCTTGGGCGCTGTTTGAGGGTGCAATCGCCGTCTACACGGTGACCTCACAACTTGGGTTCGAGGCCATTCTGGCCGGGCACCGCCCGGTGGTTTTTGGGCAGCCGTTTTATATGGGTTGGGGGCTTAGTGATGATCGCAAGCCGCTTCAACGCAGGCAGCGCAATCTGACGCGAGCGCAGCTCTTTGCTGGGGCAATGCTTCTTTACCCGACGTGGTATGATCCGTTCCACGATCGCCTGTGCAGCTTTGAAGAGGCTACGGTGACACTTGCCGCAGCAACAAGAGCATGGCGCGATGATGGCCAAGGCTGGGTCGCTGCCAATATGCGCCTTTGGAAAAGGGCCCCCTTACAAAAATTCTTTGGCAGTCAAAAGCGGGTCATCTTTGCGCGAGGAGAAAACGCTGCGGCTAAGGCCACCGCGACGGGCCGCCCTCTCTTGCGATGGGCGAATACTGGTGCAACAGATGCCACGCTTGTCGAAGATGGGTTCTTACGATCACGTGGCCTGGGGGCGGATTTGGTCGCTCCGCTTAGCCTCGTGCTTGATGATATTGGCATTTATTACGACGCAACGCGCCCAAGCCGGCTCGAGGCTCTTATAAACGCTTCTACCAACCTTAGTGACATGGAAAGAAACCGCGCGTCAGCATTGATCCAGCGGATCATTGAAGCGCATCTTTCCAAATATAATCTAACCCGTCCTGCCCCGATTGACCTTCCCAAAGGGCGTCGCATTCTGGTTCCCGGCCAAGTCGAAGATGATGCATCAATCCAAAAAGGGTGCACTGATGTCGCAAGCAATGCCGCGCTTTTGCAAGCGGCGCGCGCGGCCAACCCAGCAGCAATTATCGCGTACAAACCGCATCCCGACGTCGAAACTGGCCTGCGTCCCGGTGCGCTCCCTGATGCGATGAAATGGGCAGATGTCGTTTTGGCGGATTCTGATCCTATCGCCGCGCTTGATCATGTCGACGAGGTTTGGACCATGACCTCCCTGATTGGGTTCGAGGCGCTACTGCGCGGCAAAAAAGTGACCTGCCTTGGCATGCCGTTTTATGCGGGATGGGGCCTTACGGATGATCGCTCATTGCCTATTGCGCGGCGGACAGCGCGCGTCGACGTCACCGCCCTGGCACATGCGACACTGATCGCATATCCGCGCTATTTTGATCCGGTGACTGGCCTTCCTTGCCCCGTTGAAGTGATCGTTGATCGGTTAGAAAACAACGACATCCCCGCGCCCGGGCGCATGAACCGAAGCCTTGCCAAGCTGCAGGGATTTTTCGCGAGCTACGCGTTCTTGTGGCGCCGTTAAGTGCGGCGCCAGCTATGCATAATATCATCACCTAAGGGCTGAACAGCATCCAGCGCAAAGCGCGGCGCATGCGCCAAACGATCCACCCCCATAGCAGCAAGCGATGGTGTACCCTCGGCCCCAATCGCCATGCCTGCAGTGAAAACAACAAGCCGATCAACCAAGCCAGCCGACAATAATGACGCAGCAAGCATCCCACCACCTTCACAAAAGACGCGCGTGATCCCACGTTCTGACAAGGCAGTCATAGCAGAGTGTGGTTCAACCTGCCCTGCAGACACATCGCACGGCAAGCTAACCGCGCCCTGATCCACCCAGGATTTTGGGTCGCTATTCTTACCATGGCAAAGCCAAACAGGAATATCATGGGCGCTGCGTGCTAATCCGCAGTCTGCTGCAATCTTCATCCCTCGTGACACAATCACCCGAACAGGCTGCCGGGTAATACCAAGCCCACGCACCGTCAAAGTCGGATCATCCGCCCTTACAGTTCCCGCCCCCACCATGACGGCATCATGGCGCGCGCGCATCATGTGAACCGCACGGCGTGCCTCTGGCCCAGTGATCCACTGACTTTCGCCGGTAGCAGTCGCAATGCGCCCATCAAGAGTGCCAGCAAGCTTTAGCGTCACGAATGGCCGGTTCTTAGTCACACGCAAAAGAAATCCAGCGTGGTCTTCACGGGCTTGATCGGCAAGCACATCGGTCGTCACCGAAATCCCTGCATCACGTAGCATTGCAATACCGCGACCAGAAACACGCGGATCAGGATCACCCAATGCAATCACCACCCGCGCAATGCCCGCGGCAATCAGCGCATTCGCGCAGGGCGGCGTTTTACCATCATGAGAGCAAGGCTCCAGCGTGACATATGCTGTCGCACCACGCGCTGCCGCCCCTGCCTGCGCCAGAGCAACTGTCTCGGCATGGGGACGACCACCGTCAGCGGTGCGCCCACGGCCGATGATCACACCATCTTTTACGATTACACAGCCAACCGAAGGGTTTGGCCAAACGCGCCCCATTCCGCGCCGCCCCAAAGTCAGGGCAAGCGCCATAAAACGGGCGTCAGATGAAACCGTCACTCTTCCGGAAGGGCGTCAGGACGCAGTTCGCTAACGAATTTATCGAAGTCATCAGCGGCTTGGAAGTTTTTGTAAACACTCGCAAAACGCACATAAGCGACGGTATCAATCCGTGCGAGACTTTCCATCACGATTTCACCAATTGTGCCCGATGGAATGTCCGTTTCGCCCAAGCTTTCAAGCCGGCGCACTATTCCACTAATCATCTGATCAATGCGATCTGGTTCAACCGGCCGTTTTTGTAGCGCGATACGGATTGAGCGTTCCAGCTTTGGCCGATCAAAGTCTTCGCGGCGACCGTTGGTTTTGATCACCACCAAATCGCGCAACTGCACGCGTTCGTAGGTCGTAAAGCGCCCACCACATGCGGGGCAAAGTCGGCGACGTCGAATAGCCGAATGATCTTCGGCAGGCCGTGAATCTTTTACTTGAGTGTCAACATTTCCGCAAAAAGGGCAACGCATGTCCGGTCCTTGTCAGCTACTGCTGGGGTCATGACCCCAAGTTATCCACAGGCACTATAGGAACCTAAGCAGGTTTTGGGTAGAGGGCAATTTCACACGCTAGATAGAGGAAGAAACCGTGACCGTTCAGACTCACTTCGCGAGTTATCTAGCTTGAAAGATGCGCAACGACGCGCCGTTCGTGCGGGCGATCACGGTGTTCGAAAAGATAGATCCCCTGCCACGTTCCCAAGGCAAGCCGCCCGTTGCTGACAGGAATACTAAGCTGAACAGGAAGCAGAGCCGCCTTGATATGGGCAGGCATATCGTCAGGGCCTTCGTAGGTATGGGTCAAATAGGCCATCGAAGGATCGGTGGTTGGCGGAACCAGACGGTGAAAGAAATTCTGCATATCAACCCGGACTTCGGGATCGGCGTTCTCTTGGATCAGCAAACTGGCCGAAGTGTGCTGAACAAAAAGCGTAAGCAAGCCAGTGCCTTCCACCCAACTGCTCACTTTGTCGGTGAATTCATACAGGCCCGGTCCCTGCGTCGATACTTGAAACGTCTTTTGCATCCGGCAACACTGCGCTGTTGGGAACACTGGTGCAAGGTGTCGACACTAGGGCATTTGGCTTGTCGGCACCACTAAAACGTGATTTTTGATGCGACGATAACAATGTGGTGGGATCCGAAATGGCAAAATCTTCAAAATCGCTACTTCTAAAGAAGGCTGCCGCAGCGGAAACTGCAGGACAACTGAAATTGGCTGAACAGGTTTTACACAAGGCTATCACCAATTCTCCAAAGGACCCGACCGGATACGCGCAGCTTGCACGCCTTTACACACGCAAACTCAGCAACACTGATATGGCAATTGCGCTTTTGCCAATACTGCTAAAGCTTGCTCCGCGCTTGGCCTTGGCTCATGAATTAGCCGCCGAATGCTTCTGTAAGAAACGTATGTTTGAAAGTGCTATTAGGCATGCCGATAGTGCTGTCAAATATGGCCCAAAATCGCCAGATGGCCTGTACGTTGCCGCAACAGTTTATTTTGAAACAGAACACTACGGTAAGGCGACCGAATGCATGGAAAAGTGCCTGACAATTCGTCCGGAGCATTTGCCATCCCGACTATTGTACGCAAAATCTTTGCGTGGTGCAGGTGATATAAAGAAAGCCGAAGCGATCTGCCGAAGCATTTTCACGGAGTATCCTGATAGTATAGCGAATTACTCAATTTGGTATCAAACTTGTAAAATCACAGCCCACGATCAAATCTATATCCATATCCGGGACACAGTATACCCTAAACTTGTAGCCAAACAGCTACCTAATCGTGTCAGTATATTGAGGATGCTTGGCAAAGCTGAAAACGACATTGGTAATTTTGAGTTATCCTTTCAGCACTATTCGGATGCAAAAAAGCTTGCAGGTATGTCCCACGACCGAACCGTGAACAAGCTATTCGTGAATGAAATCGTTTCAAACGTTTCGCGTGCCAACTATTTTGGGAGCACGGGCCACGACAGTGAAAGCCCAGTTCTCGTTGTGGGCATGCCGCGCACGGGCAGCACTTTACTTGAGCAAATTCTCTCGAACCATCCACAAATCGGCGGAATCGGGGAGAGTAGCACCCTGCGAGAGATTGCGGTCAATGCAGGCATGAAAATGAATGACGGCGCTTCACTGTCGAAAGTCATTCACGACATGACGCCATCCCAAGCAATTGACTATGCAGAACAATACCTTAGTAGGTCCACCAAGACGCAACCTGGAATGCAACGCATAGTAGACAAAAGCCTACATAACTTTGAATTGCTCGGCTTTTACGCAAAACTATTTCCGAGAGCACGTATCATTAGCGCCTTGCGCGATCCCATGGACAATTGCGTCTCATGCTATCTAGCGCCACTCGGTAAATTTCATAGCTACACACAGGATCTGACTTCTTTAGGGCAATACTACTCCGAATTCCGCAGCTTGATGGGACATTGGGAGAAAGTACTGCCGAACCCTATCATGCAAGTCCACTACGAGGATGTCGTAGCTGACACCGAAGGCAAGGCGCGCGAAATCATTGATTTTCTTGGGTTAGACTGGGATCCAGCATGCCTGTCTTTCCAAGAGAACGAAAACCGTGCGCGCACTATCTCAACATGGCAAGTCAGGCAGCCTATTTACAAATCCTCGGTCAAACGCTGGGCGCGATATGAAAAACACCTTGATCCGTTGAAGGCCGAGCTCGCCCATTTCTATCCAGACGGTTTCTAGAACCCAGGTTCACGCGAAAAGCCAACATCACATTCTTGTAGTGCGTCAGCTGCATCATCTTTGCTGTCGACATATGGCACGATAGGAACAGAGCAAACATCTGCTGGGATATCTAGCGGGATTTCGCTGAGTATCGAAGGACTAATCTGTGCAAGCATGTCCGGTGCTGGTTCAACCGCATATCCGTACAGCGCAGAACCAAAAGCGATTGAAAAGATGAAGGGCACGACCGTTAAGTGTGGCATCGAAATATCCCCTTTCGTAATCCACAGGTAGTCTTGCGAAGCCGCCATTCAATCTGCGTCAGCTGCCTTTGGCATGCGCGATGACGCACATCACTTTTTTGGGAATACTTGTCCGGGGCAGCTGATAAATAGATGGTCTGTGATGACAAGGTAACGCCCCCTTCAGCAAACCCATTGACCCAGCTCACCTTTTTCAGCTTGGCCCTCAGAGCAATTGCTGGTTAGCTTTGTGACTACAGCTAAGGAGCCCGTTATGTTTGCAAAAGAAAAGATGTCCTATAACGCGGTTCCGGTTCCCGACAGATTGACGTTAACGGACGACGAAGCGCAGAGAAAAGCTGCTGAATTTCGCGAGTTTATGGCCAAGCGCCACTCGATCCGCGACTTTTCGGACCGCCCAGTACCCCGCGACATCATCGAAAACTGTATCATGACGGCCGGCAGCGCCCCTTCTGGTGCAAACCATCAGCCGTGGTTCTTTGCGGCCGTATCTGACCCCGCGCTTAAGGCGCGCATCAGGGCCGAGGCAGAGGAAGAAGAACGTAAATTCTATGACGGTGGCGGCAGCGACGAATGGATCAAGGCGTTAGAGCCTATTGGCACGAACCCGGACAAACCCCACCTGACCACCGCACCTTGGCACATCGTGATATTTGCCCAGCGATGGGGAGAGTTCGACGATGGCACACGATACAAAAACTACTACGTGCCTGAAAGTGTCGGCATCGCGACAGGTTTCCTGATCGCCGCGCTGCATAACGCGGGACTGTCGTGCCTGACGCATACACCAAACCCGATGAAATTCCTGAACGCGGCATTAAATCGACCAGATTCAGAAAAGCCGGTGATGATCCTCACCGTGGGCCACGCCGCCGAAACAGCGACGGTGCCGGAGGTAGCGAAGTATAAAAAGCCGCTCGAAAAAATCGCACGGTTTTACTGACCCCAAGCAGCCGCCCCCCTATCAGGCACGAAGTGAAAGCATCACAGCCCAGTAGGCAGTGGCGCACAATCACTTGCATCAAGTGTCAGCACAGGATCATTGGGGCCGCATTCTTCGTCAGAAACCGGATAATGACCGGGTTCCGCACAAGCTGCTAAACCAAACATCGCGATGATACCCACAGTCCAAGTTACAATCTTCATACTGTCCTCACTTTCGTTTGCTTATCGGATCACACGCGATGATCCGCTAAGCTCACGCTATGTGAAGCATGGTCTGGATGATTTGATTTTGCTCAATTGATGGCAGTCGAAATGTCGCTTTTAATCCGCTCTCGCTCCATTCAAGAAGGTCGTCTTCTAGAGTTCCCAAAGAGATTTGGTGAAAATATCAATCAGCGGGCAAACCGAAATCTAACCCGTCTTGCTCAATAAGCACATCGTCATGAAAAACACCTAATTCAGTCCCGTAGCCAACAATAGAGATTCCGCTACCGGCATGTATGAACGGTCGCAATTCATCGGGTATGCCACAGACGCGGCCTGCGATCAAAGCACCACCAACAATTTCCACACCTCGCTGGCATCCTTTTGTACTCGGCCAAGGATCTCGCACCACCAAGTTCAAAACCCGCCCTTGGGTCCCCCCTAGAAGGGCGTGACCCATTGGGTAAACGACAGCAACGCCCGAATAAACCGCCATCGTTCCAAATAGGACGTAGCCGGCTGCCATCCAGTAGCCAAATCTTGCACCTTTATAGTTAACTTGCCTGGACAGAACCCACATGATCAATGCGAAAAACAATCCAAAAACACAACTTGTAGCAACTATGATCTGCTCATTTTCAGCTAGCCAAGTTGGCGCAACAACAAACTTTATCAGCCCGCTAGAAACCACTAAGGCGAGCAGCAAGCACGCACATAGACTCAGCCCGAATACGCCAAGCGCCTTGACCACCTTACGAGATCACTCCAATCACTGATCCAAGAAGCTCCGCAGCTTCCGGCTCCGGCTTGGGTGCTTCAGTTTCCGCAGCGCTTTCGCTTCGATCTGACGGATACGTTCGCGTGTCACGCTGAACTGTTGGCCGACTTCTTCGAGCGTGTGGTCGGTGTTCATACCGATACCAAAGCGCATGCGCAGGACGCGTTCTTCGCGTGGTGTGAGTGACGCCAGCACCCGTGTCGTGGTTTCCTTCAGGTTTTCCTGAATGGCGGAATCCAGCGGCAGGATCGCGTTCTTGTCTTCGATGAAATCGCCAAGCTGTGAATCTTCCTCGTCGCCGATTGGCGTTTCGAGTGAGATCGGCTCTTTCGCGATCTTCATGACCTTGCGGACTTTTTCCAAAGGCATCTGCAGCTTTTCTGCCAATTCCTCTGGTGTTGGTTCGCGGCCAATTTCGTGCAGCATCTGACGACCAGTCCGAACCAGCTTGTTGATCGTTTCGATCATATGCACTGGAATACGGATGGTACGCGCCTGATCCGCGATAGAACGCGTGATCGCCTGACGGATCCACCATGTGGCGTAGGTCGAGAATTTATAACCACGGCGGTATTCGAATTTATCGACCGCCTTCATCAGGCCGATGTTACCTTCTTGGATCAAATCAAGGAACTGCAGGCCACGGTTTGTGTATTTCTTAGCGATGGAAATAACGAGGCGCAGGTTGGCTTCGACCATTTCTTTCTTGGCCTGACGCGCCTCTTTTTCACCCTTTTGAACTTGCTGTACGATGCGGCGGAATTCGGTGATATCGACACCGACATACTGACCGACTTGGGCCATATCGCCGCGCAGTTCTTCGATCTTGTCTGTCGATTTCTCGATCATCATCTGCCAGCCGCGGCCCGCCTTTTCGCTCATCTCTTCGAGCCAGTTCGGATCAAGTTCACGACCACGGTAGGCGTCAATGAATTCGCGGCGGTTAATCCGCGCTTGGTCAGCCAGCTTTACCATAGCGCTATCGATCGACATGATACGGCGGTTGATGCCGTACAATTGGTCAATCAGCGCTTCGATACGGTTGTTGTGCAGGTGAAGCGAGTTCACCATGAGCACGATTTCAGACCGTAGCTTTTGATATTTCTTTTCTTGTTTCTCAGTGAATGATGAATCTTCATTCAGGGTCGCTGACATACGTGCGTCTTGCATGTCTGAAAGCTCTGCAAAGTCATGCGCGATGACTTCCAGCGTTTCCAGAACGCGAGGTTTTAGCGCAGCCTCCATCGCAGCAAGCGACATGTTTGCCTGATCGTCTTCATCGTCGTCATCGTCTTTGGCGATCGGGTTGCCATCGGCATCAAGCTCTTGCGCTTTTTCAGCCTTTTCACCTGTGTCAGCGACAGGGGCCGCAACAACGGTTTCTTCCTCATCGCCCATTTGGTTGCCAAATGTGGTCTCAAGGTCGATGACATCGCGTAGCAAAATGTCTTCAGACAAAAGTTCGTCGCGCCAGATCGTGATCGCTTGGAAAGTCAGCGGGCTTTCGCAAAGCCCGAGGATCATCGTGTTGCGGCCAGCTTCGATCCGCTTTGCGATGGCGATCTCGCCTTCACGGCTTAGCAGTTCGACACTGCCCATCTCGCGCAGGTACATGCGAACCGGGTCATCGGTACGATCCAGCTTTTCAGCTTCGGCACCACCAATAACAACGTCACGCGAACCAGCAACGGTCGCAACTTCGGTGCTACCTTGGTTTTCTTCGGTCTCTTCGGATTCTTCTTCTTCGGTGACTTGGATGCCCATTTCCGACAGCATCGACATCACATCTTCGATCTGGTCCGACGATACCTGCTCTGGTGGCAGGACCGCGTTCAACTGATCGTAAGTGATGTAGCCCCGTTCGCGCGCATCAGCGATCATTTTCTTGACCGCGGCTTGGCTCATATCAAGGCTGATATCACCGTCTTGGTCGGCGTTCTTACGATCGTCGTTGTCTTTCGCAGCCATCAAGGGGCCCTTTCAAAGTCATCGTTTCCGAGCCGAAGTGATTCGGCCGATTCGGTTAGCGTCGAATCAACCCTGCATCGCGATGATTCGCAAGCAGGTCGCGCCTTGTTTTCAAAGTATGTTGCCAATCATGAATCTGACGTGTCTTGCCCTTTGGCATAACCGATCTGTTCAAGCAGCTGATCCAAGGCGCTTAGTTCCTCTTTTTTCAGCCGGGCACCGTTCTTGTGAACAGCGTATTCTGCCTTATCATCATTGTCCCCCCGCCCTGCACGTTCCAGCGCCGCTGACGCTTGTGCCAACCGCCAAGTCAGCCCTTCATCCGCAACACCCGACAGGTCCTCAACCGCATCTTCGATCTCGCGCGCATGACCCAACCGTGCATTTAGCTTTGCAAACTCCTCTGCCAAACACATTCGCGCGATTTCATTATCCCCGGCGCGCCGAATGGCTGGGCTAATAGCGACATGGCTGTGGGTCATCAGATTTTCAAGTACCACCGGCCCTAATGCATCAACAATGACGCTACGCAAATCATCCGCGCCCAAGTTCCGCAGCAGGCAGGCATGCACATCATCGTGTGTATGATCACGGCAGTGCAGCTGCTCTAACGCCCCTTCGAATTCCATCGCCACGGCTGGATTTGCGATCAGCGTCGCAAGGATAACAGCCTCGCGCAGGTATTCCTCTTTCGCGGCACCCGTTCCAAGTGCAGAATTTTTGCTTGTTGCAACGGGACTGATGTCGCGCTTCCAAGCGGCCTGATTGCCCGGTGCCCATTTGCGCTGTGGCGCCTTCGTACCACCACGGGCAGGCTTGCGCTTGCTGAACAGCTCCCAGCGCATTTCCTTAATCGCCTCACCGTAGTGTTCGCGGATCGAGGGATCAGCAATCAGTTTAATCTTTTCACGAAGCGCCTTATCCAACGCAGCCTTACGTTCAGGGCTGTCGTAGACTTTGCCTTCGGTTTCGCGCTGCCACAACAGTTGAACCATAGGTATCGCCTGATCGAGCAGTTTTTGCATCGCCCCTGCCCCTTGGGACTTGATCAAGTCATCGGGATCCATCCCATCGGGCATTAACGCAAAGCGCAGTGATTGACCGGCTTCCAGCAGCGGTAGCGCGATATCGATCACCCGCATCGCGGCACGTATCCCTGCCGTATCACCATCCAGCGCAATGATCGGCTCTGGTGCAATGCGCCACAGCATCTGCAGTTGGCTTTCTGTAATCGCCGTGCCGAGCGGCGCAACAGTCGCCTCAAACCCAGCCTCGGACAGAGCGATAACATCCATGTAGCCTTCAGCGACAATCAGCGGCTTGCCTTTTCCTGCCGCCTCACGCGCAGGTCCGTGATTATAAAGGCTACGGCCCTTGTCGAACAAAGGCGTCTCGGGCGAATTTAAATACTTCGCGCGCGCATTCGGGTCCATCGCCCGTCCGCCAAGACCAATGGCACGACCACGCGCATCCCGAATTGGAAAGATGATACGCCCGCGGAACCGATCATAGGGCGCGCCACCACGATCACTCTCGGCCGCTAGCCCGGCATCAATCACCAACTTCTGATCGACACCTTTTCCCTTAAGATGCGCCAGCACCCCGCCATTGCTAGGCGCAAATCCGATATTCCACCGCGCTTGCGCCTCTACGCTCAGCCCTCTGCGCTCAAGGTAGTCGCGCGCCTCAGCGGCGGCACCCGTTTGTAGTTGTAGTCGGTGATACTGAACCGCCTGCTCCATCACATCTGCTAAAACGGTACGATGATCGGCCTTTTGCTGCGCTTGCGGATCGCGTTCGGGCATCGGCATCCCGGCCTCACCGGCAAGAATACGTACTGCCTCCATGAAATCGACATTCTCAGTCTCGCGCACAAAAGAAATCGCGTCACCCTTCGCGTGACAGCCAAAACAATAGTAAAAGCCCTTGCGATCATCGACGTGAAAGCTCGCGGATTTTTCTTGGTGAAACGGACACGGCGCCCATAGATCACCCTTGCCCTGATTGGACTTGCGGGTGTCCCACATAACCTTACGGCCAACGACCTGCCCCAAAGACAGTCGTGTACGCAATTCATCAAGGAAACCGGGCGGCAGACTCATAATCGCTTTATCGCCCAGTTCGGCACAAAGGCCAATCCGTTCTTCGCATAGTTCACCATCCAGACAGCGTAAAAAGCACGAATCTTCAAGCAAACAACGAATCACAATCCCATGATCCGATTGACCTTTCGATCAAAATCTCGGACGTCGAAGCGCCAGCATGGCGACTTTTTGCCTAGATTTCACGCCCCATACATTTCCAAAAGAGAAACAGTCACACAAAAACTGGCGTTTTGATTACGCGATTCCGCGGCATTCTGACAGCTCAGAAAACACCCGCCCTAATTTCGCCACGTAACCAAGGCACAAGGCATTAGGGGTTATGAACGCCAATCCATATGACGTATAAATGACTTGGTGCTTTGCCACGAGGATAGACCATGCCAATGATGAACAAACCGAAGACGCGCGCGTCCAACACACGATTTTCACCGACGAGCTTTCTAAAGCGCTTTGCGCAAGACGAAGACGGATCAGTGCTGGTCATGACCATTTTGTTGCTGATTACGATGCTCATCGTGGGTGGCATGGCTGTCGACTTCATGCGCTTCGAATCTAGAAGAGCCGAAATTCAGGGCGTATCAGACCGCGCCGTACTTGCGGCAGCCAGCCTGCGCCAAGACTTGGATTCAGAGGCGGTTGTCGTCGACTTCTTTGAAAAGGCGGGTTATGCTGACGCAATGGTTGGCCAGCCAATCATTAACAATACTGGCACATCGAAATCTGTCCAAGTAAACGCCGAAGTTGACGTAAATACTTTCTTTCTTCGCTTGGCCGGAATCGATGAACTTAACGCACCTGCGGCGTCTCGTGCGATTGAAGGTGTAGGCGAAATCGAAGTTTCGCTCGTTCTTGACATCTCTGGCTCGATGAACAACCGAGTTGTGAAGGGTTATGAATTCGTACGCGAGGGCGAAAGTGGCTGCCGGCGCGGACAATGGTATAGTGGCTACGGCAAAGGTTGCTGGAAAACTGTTTATGGTGAAAGAAAAATTGAGCTGCTGCGTACCGCGGCAACGAACTTCGTTAACAAAATTTTAGAAGCCAACGGCGACCCGGACGATGCAACTACACCATACCGGCCAATTGTATCAATTTCCTTGGTCAATTACTCGGCTGAAGTAAATATTGGTGATGAGCTCTTTGACGCGCTGAATGTAAATGTAGTTGCAAGCACAGACCCTGATGATGAGGGGCCGGCATTCACTAACCCCACACGGTGCGTTGAGTTCGTTTCCACTGAGTTCGCAACGACCGAATTCAACAGCGCTAGATCATACGATCAGGTGGAGTATGCAGACGTACGTTCAGGCGATAATACAGAGTCCCCGGTAAACACGACCTGCCCTTGGCGCAGCTATGAAGCCATCATTCCGCTTGCCGACGAAGCGAAAACGGTGACAGATGCAATCGCACAGCTACAACCGACGCAAACAACGTCGATCCATTTAGGCATGAAATGGGGCGTATCCCTGCTCGATCCGTCAATGCGTAATGTGTTGAACAACGTGAATAGCATTCATGACGACTTTCAGGGCACGCGGCCACTTGCCTATCCGGACGAAAGCGGCATCAAAACGCTCAAGTATGTGGTATTGATGACGGATGGTGAAAACGTTGCGACAAACCGTTTGAGACCTAGCGAATATGATGAATATGAAGAGCATGTTCAGTTCCAACAGTACGGATTGCAGTACTGGATCGACAAAATCGACAATTCTAGAAATTATAATAACTTCATCGAACAGCGATACTCAGCTAGTGATGCAGACAACTGGCTTCAGGACATTTGCGGCGCAGCCAAGGATAGCAAAATCGTCGTTTATTCCATTGCTATGGGTGCCACTGATCATGGTGAAGATGAAATGAGGGACTGTGCGTCAGAACCCAAGTCGCGCTACTATCATGAAACCGAAGGTGATGCGATTCAGGAGATCTTTGACCAGATTGCTGACCAAATCACAGACCTGCGATTGAACCTATGATGGAGCAAAGAACAAAATTTTGGATCCAGCGTTTTAGGCAAGACGAGAGCGGTGTTGTAACCCTTGAATTCGTCTTGATCTTTCCAATCATGTTCGCTTTCTTCTTGATGACCGTCGAGAATGGTATCATTTCGATCCGAAACGTTATGCTGGAGCGCGGAGTAGACATCGCAATTCGTGATGTGCGCATTGGCACGAAAATTGACCCCGATGCGTCTGAGCTGCGGAATGATATATGCAAATATGCTGGTATCATACCTGATTGTGGGAATCAGCTTCAGGTCGAAATGTACGTCAGGGACCCTCGTGCTTGGGTCCCGCTGCCTGCACAAGTAAATTGTCGGGACCGCAGTGTGGAAGCTAGAAACAACTTCAACTTTACACACGGCAAGGGCAATGAACTCGTTGTTATTATTGCCTGCGCGCGTATTGACCCAATTCTGCCAACGAGCCGAATTGGCAGAACCCGAGTGCCCAGCATTGGACAAGCAATCATTGACAATGGTGATGCGCGGTCAGCTGGTTCTTACGCACTGGTAGCAACTTCATCATATGTTGTAGAGCCTCGCGATGACGATTAAAGAATTCCTAAGTAACTTTCGAAACGATGAAACTGGGGTTGCCTCTGTTGAGTTGATCCTCGCTATTCCGTTGTTAGTATGGGCTTTATTGTCAACATACGTCTACTTTGACGCGTTTAAGCATGAATCTCTAAGCACCCGCGCAAATCTGACTATCGCAGATATGTTTAGTCGCGAAGGCGTTGTAGATGACGCATACTTCAACGGAACGTTTAAGCTTTTTGAGCGTTTAATCCCAAAGAATGAAGAGCCTAGCCTTCGTGTAACCAGTTATTATTTTGATCAAGGGGATCCTGATGTAGAAACTGATGACCAATATGTGCTTATTTGGTCAAAAGAGAGAGGTGACGACTACGTTCCTCACACTCAGCCTTCGCTGGACAATGTTTCACATAAGCTTCCGATAATGGCGCATGGTGATACTTCTATTTTGGTCGAAACCCACGTTCCGTATACAGCCCCCTTTACAATCGGTATCGGTCCATTTGTTCCAACAGACCTTGAAGGAATAGAGTTCGAAAATTTCACGCCAATTCGCGCACGATTTGAAGGCGAGGTCTGCTTTGATAACGGTGGTGGCAATGAGACATGTAAACCGGAATCCTAGCTAGCAGCGATACGCAGGGCGATTTGTTCTGCCATGAATTTGGCCTGACCTGCTGAGGTCACGCCTCCGACACCAACCCGGCGCCCAAAGCGCCACCAAAGCCCCGGTGCCCAAGCCCGGGGCTTTTTGGTTTTTAGTTTAAGCGTGAAACCGTTCGATGGTTTGAAGGCGAAGGCGCCGCGATCTACCGCAAGGATTTCATCCATACGCGCAAGGACGTTGCCATTTGAATCACGGATTTCTGTGTCTGTTAGCTCAATCACGCTCAGCGTTGCGCGTCGCATTTTTTCTGCTAGCCAAAGGGCCCCTGTCCCGAAACCGATCATAAAGACCATCCAAATCGCGGCAGGTGGCTGAACCAACGCCGTGTAAATCACCAACGCACCAAGTGCGAACAGCACACCAAATGCAAAGACGCGGCGTAACGCAGACGCCTGAACTACGGCGTAAACACCGGCTTCATCGGATTGGAACATGTTGGACCTCATATTAGTTGTCACCGACCTACCCTAGCTTCGGGTAATTGCATAGGCATTGGCTGACTTGCGCTTTTCATTGTGGGCTGCGTAAAGTGCCGCCAATGCGACTGATCCCAATTCTCATATTCGCCCTCGCGGCCTGTGCGGAGTTTCCCGCACTTGATGGCACCATCAGCGATGCCGCACGCGATGCCCCCTACCCTACGTTGTCACAGTTGCCCGACTTTGCACCGCATTCGACATCAACTGATACGCAGATGGCCGCAAGAGTTGCCGCCCTGCAGGCCCGTGCCGCGCGCCTAAGACTGATCGATATCGCTGCGTTGCAGTAGCCCGCCCTATTCGCTAGTACGGCGTTGAGAAAACGAACCACGGATGGACCCCGATATGACGACACCACTACGCCTTGGAATCGCGGGTCTTGGCACCGTGGGTGTTGGCATCGTGAAGATCATTCAACAGCACGCCGAACTTCTTGAAAAACGCGCGGGACGCCCCATCGTTATCAGCGCTGTCTCGGCGCGCGCTAAATACAAAGACCGTGGTGTTGATCTGTCAAACTACGCTTGGGAAGACGATCCAGTTGAACTCGCGAAACGTGATGATGTCGACGTATTCGTCGAAGTCATGGGCGGACACGAAGGCCCGGCCAAAGACGCAACCGCTGCCGCGATTATTGCAGGCAAGGACATCGTGACAGCAAACAAAGCATTGTTGGCGATCCACGGCCAAGCATTGGCCGAATCTGCCGAGGCCGCAGGTCGCGTCATCCGCTTTGAAGCGGCCGTCGCCGGTGGCATTCCCGTAGTGAAGTCCCTGACCGAAGGCTTGGCCGGCAACGAAATTTCGCGCGTCATGGGCGTTATGAACGGCAGCTGCAACTATATCCTAACCCGGATGGAAGACGCAGGGCTAAGCTATGAGGCGGTATTCGAAGAAGCCAATAACCTTGGCTATCTTGAGGCTGACCCAGAGCTCGATGTGGGTGGTATTGATGCAGGTCACAAGCTGGCGCTGCTTGCCTCAATCGCTTTTGGTACCAAAGTTGATTTTGACGCAGTTGAGCTAGAAGGCATTGGCGCGATCACCATCGACGACATCCATCAAGCCGCCGACATGGGTTATAAGATCAAGCTTCTGGGCGTTGCACAGATGACCGGTCGCGGGCTTGAACAGCGCATGTCGCCTTGCCTAGTCCCCGATACGTCCCCACTGGGTCAACTTGAAGGCGGCACCAATATGGTTGTCCTTGAAGGTGACGCCGTCAGCCAAATCGTCCTTCGTGGACCCGGGGCTGGCGAAGGGCCAACTGCAAGCGCGGTCATGGGCGACGTCATGGATATTGCGCGTGGCATCCGAATTTCGACATTTGGCCAGCCTGCTAACACTTTGCGCCAAGCGCGCGCTGCTCGCGCCGCTGTACCTGCACCTTATTACCTGCGCCTTCAGCTTTTGGATAAACCGGGTGCCTTGGCAAAGGTTGCTCATGCCTTGGGCGAGGCAGGCATTTCGATTGATCGGATGCGCCAGTACGGGCATCTTGATACCGCTGCGCCTGTGCTCATCGTGACGCACAAGACGACACGTACTGCATTGGAAGAGGCGCTTGCTGACTTTGACAAGACCGGCGTTGTCACGGGCACGCCAGTTGCAATTCGTATCGAAGAAGTCTGATACTACGCGATAATTTGCCAAAAATTCAGCGTTGGGATTGATCGCAAATCCTGATGACCGTGGGTTAGCGCAAACAGTATTGCAGCAAGAGGACGGACAAGGTTTAGGGGGACCACACATGAAAGGATCCCCTACCGTGACCAAAGCTGCCGACTTTAACGACCGCTCACTTTCACTGGGACTTGCCCGTGTTTCTGAAGCTGCGGCCATCGCTTGTACCCCGCTCATCGGGCGCGGCGACGAGAAAGCCGCCGACCAAGCCGCTGTTGATGCAATGCGCACGCAGCTCAACAAGCTAGACATCGCTGGCGTCGTCGTAATCGGCGAAGGTGAACGCGACGAAGCACCGATGCTTTACATCGGTGAAGAGGTGGGATCGGGCGACGGTCCGGGCGTGGATATTGCGCTCGACCCGCTTGAGGGCACCACGCTGACCGCAAAAGATATGCCAAACGCGCTTGCCGTCATTGCGATGGGGCCGCGCGGTTCAATGCTTCACGCGCCTGACGTCTATATGGACAAACTGGCGATTGGCCCGGGCTACCCTGAAGGTGTTGTCACGCTAGACATGTCGCCAAGCGAACGCGTTGCAGCTTTGGCCGTCGCCAAAGGATGCAGCACACGCGACATCACCGTCTGCGTTTTGGAACGCCCGCGCCACGAGGATATGATCGCCGAACTGCGCGGCACTGGTGCTGCCATCCGCCTGATTACAGATGGCGACGTTGCGGGTGTAATGCATTGCGCCGAACCTGACGTAACAGGCATCGACATGTACATGGGTGCGGGTGGCGCGCCCGAAGGCGTTTTGGCTGCCGCTGCGTTGAAATGCATGGGCGGACAAATCTTGGGCCGTCTTTTATTCCGGAATGATGATGAACGCGGCCGCGCGACCAAAGCGGGAATCACCGACTTTGACCGGGTTTACACACGTGATGATCTTGTCACCGGCGACGTTATTTTTTCGGCAACCGGGGTCACTGATGGATCGCTTGTGAGCGGTATTAAACGTGAAGTCGGCTATGTCACTGCCGAAACGATTATGATGCGCTCTAAAACAGGGTCGGTACGTCGCATGATTTACCGCAACCCGACCTCCTAATTGCGCCTCCGGCAGGAGTATTTGATACAAACTAAGGAATAGGGCGTGGCACCAGCTGCGCCCTTTCTATATTGTGCCGAACTATGACACAGACACAACATAAAGCGTTTCTTGATGTAGCCGAATCTGCGACAGGCAGACGCTGGGTCGGACCTAGCATCGAAGAAGACCGCCTGTCCGAAGCGATGGCGCAAACCACCGGGTTGCCCGCGCCGCTTTGCCGAACACTTGTTCGGCGCGGTGTGCCAGAAGATGGGACCGAAGCGTTCCTTTCGCCAACGCTGCGCGACTTGCTTCCTGATCCTCATGATATGCGCGATATGGAAAAGGCAGCGGCGCGGTTTCTAAAGGCCGTGAGCGCGCGCGAACGCATCGCGATCTTTGCCGATTATGATGTCGATGGCGGCACCTCTGCCGCGCTACTGATCAATTGGCTGCGTGATATGGGCCAAGAGGCTACACTATATGTCCCAGATCGGATCGACGAAGGCTATGGGCCAAATGACGAGGCAATGGCGTCGCTTGCTGCGGATCATAGCCTGATCGTCTGCGTCGATTGCGGGACACTGTCACACGGACCCATTGCAGCGGCTGTCGGGGCGGATGTGGTTGTTCTTGATCACCACCTTGGCGGCGAAACGCTGCCGGACGCGGTCGCGATTGTGAATCCGAACCGTCAGGATGAAAGCGGCGATCTGGGTCACCTTTGCGCTGCTGCTGTCGTGTTCTTGATGCTTGTCGAAGCGAACAGACAGTTGCGTGAGGCAGGCACAAAAGGCCCCGACCTCATGTCGATGCTTGACCTTGTTGCGCTTGCGACTGTGGCAGACGTCGCGCCATTAATCGGCGTGAACCGCGCCTTTGTGCGCCAAGGGCTGACCGTTATGGGGCGTCGCCAGCGTATCGGGCTAACCGCACTTGCGGATGTGGCCGGGCTAGATCAGGCGCCCACCAGTTATCATCTGGGCTTCCTCCTTGGACCGCGTGTAAACGCTGGCGGTCGTATCGGTCAGGCTGACCTTGGTGCACGTCTATTGGCGAGCAATGACCGTCACGAAGCCGACGCCATGGCGAGCAAACTAGATCAGCTTAATACCGAACGCCGCGAAGTCGAAACGCAGGTCCGTGATCTAGCCATCGAACAAGCAACCGAGCGCGGGTTGGATGGCCCGCTGGTATGGGCCGCTGGCGAAGGTTGGCACCCCGGCGTCGTCGGCATTGTCGCGTCACGCCTTAAGGAAGCAACGAACCGCCCCGCGATCGTCATCGGGTTAGATGGGGACGAAGGCAAAGGCTCTGGTCGGTCTGTTTCGGGAATTGATCTTGGGGCCGCCATTCAACGCACCGCCGCTGAAGGGCTGCTGATTAAGGGCGGCGGGCACAAGATGGCCGCAGGTCTTACCGTGGCGCGCGACCAGCTCGAACCGGCTATGGAACGGCTTAGCGCGCTATTGGCCAAACAAGGTGCCGCCGATATTGGCCCTGCCGATTTGCGCCTTGATGGGATCCTTATGCCAGGTGCAGCGACCGTGGAGCTTGTCGAACAAATCGAAAAGGCAGGCCCCTTTGGCGCAGGTGCCCCTGCTCCACGTTTTGCATTCCCTGATGTTCAGATTCTCTTTGCAAAACAAGTTGGTGCTAACCACCTAAAGGTCACTTTTGGCGACGGCCTAGGCGCGCGGATCGATTCCATTTGCTTTGGTGGTATGGATGGACCGCTCGGGCCGATGCTGATGGGCCACAATGGGGCCCGTTTTCATCTGGCAGGTCGCCTCGAAGTGAACACATGGCGGGGGCGGCAGTCGGTCCAACTGCGCCTTGAAGACGCCGCGCCAGCGCACTGAAATCTTTCCCCGGTAAATGTGAAATTAATTCAAAAAACCTCTTGCGCCCCCCCACGGGTTTTCTTAAAAGCGCGACACACCAAGTGCGGTCCCTTCGTCTATCGGTTAGGACGCCAGGTTTTCAACCTGGAAAGAGGGGTTCGATTCCCCTAGGGACTGCCATGGTGTAAATCACTAGATTAGTGAGACATATCAGATGCGGTCCCTTCGTCTATCGGTTAGGACGCCAGGTTTTCAACCTGGAAAGAGGGGTTCGATTCCCCTAGGGACTGCC